>CAWDVX010000008.1:0-331018 GCA_963805835.1 uncultured Actinomycetota bacterium
GCGGGTGTTGCCATGGGCGCGCAGCGGATATCTGGCGGTGCCCCGCGGATCCGACTATCGGCTGGCCCCAACCGAACGCGGCTCGATCGACAATCTGCGGTTGCCGGAACTGGAAGTGGCACCACCGGCCGAAGGGCTGGTGCAGGTCAGGCTGGAGGCCGCAGGCGTCAACTTCAGGGACTTGCTGAATGTGCTGGGGCTCTACCCGGGCGACCCAGGACCTGTCGGCGGCGATCTGTCGGGCGTGATTACAGAGGTGGGGCCCGACGTCACAGAATACGAAGTCGGACAGCGGGTCTTCGGCGTTATGGCCGGCTCGATGGCAAGCCGGGTCAACGTGCCCGTTCAACTTCTCGCACCGGTGCCTGCTGGGATCAGCACGACAGCTGCAGCCAGCATGCCCACCGCGGTTCTCACCGTGCTTCTCGCCTTCAAATGGGCGAAGGTGCGGCCCGGCGACCGGGTGTTGGTCCACGCCGCCAGCGGTGGCGTCGGCCTCGCCGCGGTCCAACTGGCACAGCAACGCGGCGCGGTCGTCTATGCCACCGCCAGCACGTACAAGCGAGCCACCTTGCGCAAGTTGGGCGTTGAGCACATCTACGACTCCCGCAATACGGATTTCGCCGATCAGATCCTCGCTGATACCGACGGCGCTGGCGTCGACGTGGTGCTCAACAGTCTCACCAGCGAGGGGTTCGTCGCGGCGACTGTGCGGGCGACCGCGCCGAACGGTCGGTTCGTCGAGATCGCCAAGCGGGACATCTGGAGCACCGAGCAGATGGCGGAGGTCCGGCCGGACGTCGACTACGAGATCCTGGCACTCGACGTTCTGATGGCAACCGAACCAGAGCGGATCCGCGATCTGATGGCCGAGGTGGCGAATGGTTTGGACAGCAAGGTGATAGCCCCACTGCCCGTCGAGATCTATCCCATGGCCGAGGCGAAGGCGGCGTTCCGTCGCATGCAGCAGGCACGCCACATCGGCAAGATCGTGCTGCAGATGCCGAACCCGCTACAGCCGCGCGACGATCGGAGCTACCTGATCACAGGCGGCCTGGGTGCCCTCGGCCTGCATACTGCGGCGTACCTGGGCCAGCTCGGCGCCGGCGACATCGTCTTGACCAGTAGACGGCCCCCCGACACCGTCGCGCAGCATGCGATCGACGAGATCACCGAGCGCTACCGGTGCCGGATCCACACCTTCAGGGCGGATGTCGGCGACGAGGCTCAGGTGGCCGAGCTGCTGGACCGAATACGGGCAGAACTGCCGCCACTCGCGGGCGTCGCACATCTTGCGGGAGTGATCGATGACGCCCTGCTGCCGCAACAGACCCTGGATCGGTTCCGTAACACCCTCGCGCCGAAGTCGTTCGGGGCCTGGCATCTGCACCGGTTGACCAGGATCGACGAGCTCGATTTCTTCATCGTCTACTCGTCGGGCACCAGCGTGCTGGGGGCACCGGCCAGGCCAACTATGCGACCGCCAACGCGATGCTCGACGGGTTGATCGCGTACCGCAAGTCGCAAGGGTTGCCCGCGACGAGCGTCAACTGGGGACCGTGGGCAGACGCCGGCATGGCGAGCTCCGACACTGCGCGCGCCAATCTCGGTGCGCGCGGCCTGATTCCGCTGGAGCCGACCGCGGCGCTGAACGCACTCGGCGAGATCGTTGCGCACGGCATTGGGCAGGCGATAGCGATCAAGGCGAACTGGCAACGGGCGGCGAAGCTGCTTGGCGCCGCCCGCCCGCCGATCCTCGATCACGTTCTGCCGAGCGCCGCTTCGGCGACGCCAGGTGACGGTGCCCTGCTCAAGCAGCTGCACGACGTCCCCGAGGCGCAGCGCGGCGGCTTTGTCACCGAGCATCTTCAGCGCGAGCTGCAGCAGATTCTGGGGCTTGCCCAACGACCTGTCGCGGCCAGTCGCTTCCTGGAACTCGGCATGGACTCGCTCATGGCCGTCGAGCTGCGCAACCGGTTGCTCGGCCAGTTCGGAAGTGCCTTCACGATCAACACCACGGCGGTGTTCGATTACCCGACGATCGAAACTCTCGCGCAGTACCTCGCCGCTCAGGTGCCAGAAGACCTTGCGGCCGAGCCCTCGGCGGTTCCGGCTGGGTCCGCCGCATGATCGGCAGCTTGGACGGCCGGCCGATGCTGGCATTGACCAACGTCACCAAGACATACCGCATCGGTGGTCAGACGGTGAGGGCGCTCGACGACATCACCGTGTCGCTGACGGGAGGAGAGTTCGTATCGGTCGTCGGCCCGTCAGGAGCCGGCAAGAGCACATTGCTACATCTGCTCGGTGCCCTGGACCGGCCGAACTCGGGATCTATCCGGTTCCAGGGCGATGAGATCAGTGAGCTCAATGACGACGAGCGCTCCGAGTTCCGCAGGCACAGTGTCGGGTTCGTCTTCCAGTTCTTCAACCTACTGCCGACCATGACGGCGTGGGAGAACGTGGCGGTGCCGAAGGTGCTGGACGGCGTACGGATGTCGAAGGTCAAGGCGAAGGCGCTGGAATTGCTCGAGCTGGTTGACCTCGCTGACCGAGCCGAGCACCGACCGTCGGAGTTGTCCGGTGGCCAGATGCAGCGGGTGGCCGTCGCGCGGGCGTTGATGATGGATCCGCCACTGCTTCTTGCCGACGAGCCCACAGGCAATCTCGATACGAAGACCGGCGCTGCGATCATGGGGTTGCTTACCGACATTGCGCACCAACAGGGCCGCTCCGTGGTGATGGTGACGCACAATCTGTCCGCCGCGTCGACGACCGACCGGGTGGTCACGCTGACGGACGGGCGCGTTGGCTCGGACGTGATTGCGGGTGAGGCACCGGCGTGATTCTCGACCGCATGCGCGTGTTCAATCTCCGCGAATTGCGCGCGCATCCCGGCCGCACCGCGATGTCTTTGGTCGTGGTGGCGATTTCGGCGACATTGCTCGTCGCCGTGCTGGGAATCGCAGGCTCCATTACGGGTTCCTCCGATCGTCTGGTCGCCGGTATCGGTGGCAACGCGAGCCTCGAAGTATCCGGTATCACCGACACGGGGTTCCCTGAAGCGGTGCGGTCGGCCGTGGCGAATGTCCCCGGAGTCGCGGCGGCCGTCCCGATGCTGCGCACGTCCATCGGCAAACCTTCCCAACGAGTCGTGCTGCTCGGTGTGAACGACAGTGTCAGGGCGATGCTGAGCGACCTGCAGCGCGCGGTGCAAGATCAGCTCGGCCCCTTGGTCACTCAGCCGGGCAAGGTGGCGGTCGGGTCCGGGACGGGGTACGCGGAGGGCGACTCGTTAGTCCTTGGCAACGGAAGGGTCACCGTGGCGGCCGTCATCGCCGGCGCAGATGCCGAGCGCGTCAACGGAGCGAACTTCATCGTGGGGCCGCTGCCGTTGATCCAGCGTCTGACCGACCGGGCCGGGATGGTTGATTCTGTCTTGGTGATCACAGCGCCTGGTGCCGACCTTGGGCAGGTACGGGCCGTGTCACCGACGCGGTTGATGGACGCGCGGTCGTCGCAGAGCCCACGTTCCGGTCGGCACAATCCGCCGGGCCCGTGGCGATCATGCGCACCCTGATGATCTCCGCCGCGTCGAGCGCACTGGTCGTCGCCGGATTCCTGATCTTCAATGCGATGAGCATGGCGATCACACAACGACGCCCGGTCATCTCCATGCTTCGGGCAATAGGTGCCGACGGTCGACAGATAGTCAGGGATCTCTGGTCGAAGCGGGGCTCGTCGGGCTTGTGGGCGGCCTTCTGGGTTCGGCCCTCGGTGTGGTCGTCGGGAGACAGGCGATCAAGGCGCTGCCCGCGGCGTTGATGCAAGGCTACGAGTCGCGAATCGAGTACATCCTGCCCGGCTTTGCGATCCCGGTCGCAGTGGCGGCATGCGTCGTCGTGAGCGTCGGGGCGGCGGCGCTGGCAGCGCGGCAGGTGTACAAGGTGGAGCCGGTCGAGGCGCTGGCCCCCGTCGGGGCATCGGTCGCCGATGCGGTTTCGCTGCGGGCGAGGGCGATAGCGGGTGCCTTCGGCGTCGGATTCGTCGCTGCGGCGGTTACGGTCGCATCCCGCGACCTGGGGCGTGCCTCGATGGTGAGCGTCGCACTCATGGTGCTCGGACAGATCGTGCTGTGCTTCGCCTTCGCGGGACCGATAGTGGCGTGGGCGGCCGCATGTGCGCGCGCCTTCGGTGCACCGGGCGCGCTGGCGGCCGCGACGATCGAGCGCGCACCGCGCCGAGTGTGGGCGACGTTGATGACTGTGATGATTGCGGTGTCGCTCACCGTGCACAGCACCGGCTCCAATGCCAATGCCATCGACTCGACCGACGCGAGCTTCGCCGCACTCGGCGACGTCGACTTCTTCGTCAGCTCCTCTGGCCCAGGTGTTTTGCCGACTGCGCCGCTGCTGCCGCCGGGCACTGAGTCCGTGATCGCGAAGACCCCCGGAGTGGCGGGCGTCGTCCCTGGACAGATGGCATACGCCACGCTCGGCGGTACGCGCGTGTTGATCCAAGGACTTGCGCCTGGCTCGGTCGCACCGCCATCGCGTGCGACGAATGAGCAAGTGCTGGAACAGGTTCAGGCGGGTGATGGGGTCGTGGTCTCGCGCGATATCGCCCGCGCACTAGGGCTGAAGGTCGGCGACGAGCTGACGGTACCGACTCCGACCGGTGAGCACCACGTCCGCGTCTTGCAGGTGGTGCCGTTTTTCTCGCTACTCGGTGGCGTCGTATCGATGAACCTGCCTCTACTTCGGCAGTGGTTCGATCGGCCAGGGTCGACGATTCTCGCCGTGACCATTGCGCCGGGAGCGGACAGCGCAGGCGTCCTTGCGGCGATTCGAGATGAGCTGCCCGCTGACGTCTACGTCTACCCGGGCGGGGAGGCGGCCAAGGCGGTCGGTGCATCCATGGCCCAAGGCACCAGACTCATCATCGTCGTGGCGTGGATAACCGTGCTCGTCGCCTGCGTCGCGTTGTTCAACACACTGATGTTGTCGGTACTCGACCGACGACGCGAGCTGGGAGTGTTGCGGGCGATGGGCTCGTCGCGAGGCTTCGTCTTGCGCACCGTGCTTGCCGAGGCTGCGGGCCTCGGTGTCGTCGGAGCCGCGATCGGCGCGGTATTCGGCATGGTGAACCAGTACCTCAGTGCGTCCGCGCTTACCCACGTGCTGAGCATAGATGTGGTATATCGGCCGAGCCTGCTTGCATTCGTATTCGCCTGCGGTGCTTTCATTTTGACCCTGCTGGGTGCCATTCCTCCCGCCGTTCGCGCGGCTCGACTCAACATCGTCGACGCCATCGCGGTCGACTAACCGGCCAACGAAGGGTCAAGTGACATGATTTCGCTCATCGTGCAGGCGGTTCTCGGAATATGTTCCGTCGCGTTGATCGTCGCGTCGAACCCGCGGATCTTCCGGCGCCCATCAGTTGGACCGCTGCTGTCGATGACGGAGTACGCGTATTACGCGGCGGGGATCGCCTCCGTTGCGATCGGTTGGTACTTCAGGTTCCGGTTCGCCACCGAGTACTCGACGGGCTCAGGGAATCCGGGCACGGGGCCCGTCGGCTACCTCAGCTCGTTGTTCGTCAATCCCGCTGCAAGTTCGGTCAGCCAGGATTACCTCCTCGCGAAAGTGGTGGTGCTACCTCTGTTCACCGTGATCGGAGGATTCCAGCACGGGGTGCGCCGTCCGTGGCTGTACTTCGTCTCGAGCTTGTTCACCAGCTTCACGTTTGCACTGGCGTTCTATCTGGCGACCCGTGAGCGCCAGCGTCGGTTGGCCGGCTCCATTCGAATCGATGCCGCTCCGCCGCCCGTCGCCGGGTTGTGAATCCGACGGGAACTCCGGACCGCGCCACCCTCATGAAGACGATCTCGGAGGTCATGCGGCTGCCCGCGAACCGCAAGAAGATGCCGCGAGGTCGCGGTACTACCGCCGCTATGCATCGTCAGCTCGACCGTTGGGTCGAGCGTCTCCGCCGCGGCATCAGTTGCGACCATGCCGGACATGGTGATCGCCGGCGGATGGTGGGCCGACATGTCCTGCGCGAAGCCGATATCGATGGCGGTCAGCCGTGGTGCAGGTCTCCGGAATCAACCCCGAGAACATGTCGACTCGTTGACGACGTCAACACCTTTCGCGGAATGCCAGGTACTTTCGCGTACTTTCCCGTCGTTTCTCGTATGCAAAGGCTGCATTTCCCCAGTTCAGCGTGATTTCTGTGCCGGTTTCGATTCCCGGCAGCTCCACCAGGGAAGGCCCAGGCCAGAGGTCATAATCTCCGGCCTGGGCCTTTCTTCGTCAATTGCGCGAAGCTCAGGGTCCGAAGGAAGGCTGCACTCGCCTGCGCCTTATTGGGCACCTGCGGTCGCTACCCCGCGCGGGCGGCCGCGCAGAACCCAGATCAACCACAGGTACGCCGCGACGCCCACGGAGGCCAGCAAGGCGATCATGCCGTCGAGCCGGGCCGCGTTCATGCAGAGGATGATCGTCACCAGGATCGCCCCGACAATGTTGAGCACCAGGGCCACCCGCCGGCCGTCACGATAGGAAAGGCGGGCGCATGCGATGGTCGCGGCCAGGAAGCTGGCGAAGACGGCGACTGCGTAGAACCCGACGAGGCGCTGTTCACGCCCGCTGGCTGCGATGAGAATCCCAGCGGCGATCAGCACCAGTGCGACGCCCCACTCCGGTATCAGAAAGCGATTGAGGCGCCCGAATCGGCTTGGTACCAGTCCCTGGCCGTCCTTGCCGATCGTTGCCAGCGCTTTGAGGACTCCCGACGCCGCCAGGTAAGAGGAGGCGGCGGCGGCCAGCAGGAGCAGCGCGCTACTCGCCTGGAACGCGGCGAACAACGGACTCCCTCCCGTCGCGCGCCGGGCCACCTCCGCGATCAGCGTCGAGTCCGCCGGAACGAGGTTGGTACCGAGGTAAACGGCGAGCATCGAGAAGGCGATCGTCAACGTTCCCACGATCCCGACCATGAGCCAGAGCGTCTGCCGTCCGAGTCGTCTCCTCGCCCGATCGTCGAGTTGCGGTAGCTGGGCAATCGCGTTCGACGGGGCCTCGACCCCGGTAGCCAGCGCCATCCCCAGCGGGATGGCCAGTAGCGCTGGGCCGAGCCCGGCGGCGACCAGCATCGGTGATGTGTCCGCTGGCGCATGGCCCGTGGCGACGGCAGCACCGGGAGAACCGGTGACGCCGGACGCGATCACGCAGATCGACAACGCAATGAACGCAACGGTGGCGGTGGCGAACACGACCCGCCCGAGTTGGCCGAGTAAGACGGTGCCCGCGACCAGGACGACGAGTCCGAGACCGATGGGGGTTCGGAACGGCTCCAATCTCGGTAGATACGCGATCAGTGCCGATGCTCCGGCGGCGCAGCTGACCGCCACCGTGAGCGTGAAGTCGACTAGCAGCGCCGCCAGGGGGATGAACGCCCACCCTTCTCCAAAGGCGCGGGCCACCCCCTCCGGCCCACCGCCCCCGCTGGGAAATCGTCCGATGAGATCGTGGTAGGTCGTCGAGATGATGGCGATGATCGCAATGACGGCCGCCATGGTGACGACGAGGCTGCTGAGATCGCCGTGCAGGGACCCCAGTGCGGCCTCGATCGCGTAGGCGACCGATGAGACAGGATCGGCCATGACGGTCAAGGCGAAGGCGAAGGCGACCGCCAGCGTCGTGCGGCGTCGCTTCACGGACCAGATTCTATGTGAGCTCTGCCCGCCGTTTCTCCCCATGACGTACATCTGGCCATCTGGCTCGTGACGTTCTGATGAGACGGCTCAGGCTAGAGATCAACATCTCCGGCAGTGTGGTCGAAAACTGACCAGCTTGTCCATCGGGTTGATGCGATGGTGTTCGATCAGCGTGCGCGCGTTCTGCATGTGGTAAACACAGCGCTATGTCCACGCTCAGCCGCCGCCTCGTCTGACGGCTAGCATGCACGACGATCGACTGCTGACTCCTGGTCAGACGTGCTGGCAAGTAACGCATGCAGACCAGTTCGCCTGTGTCATCGACGGCGCCGACTACTTCAGGCACGTCAAGGTGGCGATGCTGCGCGCCCAACATCGAATACTGCTTGTCGGTTGGGATTTCGACGCCTGGATGACGTTCGAACGAGGCGACAGCACACTCCCGGGGCCGAGCGGACTGGGCGTCTTCCTCTACTGGCTGCTCGAACAGCGTCCGAACCTCGAGATTTATCTGTTGAGATCCAACCTCCGCCTGCTCCGCGCGTTTGATGACGTCTGGTTCGGCATCACTCCGGTGTCACTGGTCAACAGGCTCAGCAACGAGCGGTTGCATTTCGCCGTGGACGGAGCACATCCCACCGGCGCAGTCCATCACCAGAAACTCGTGCTCGTCGACGACGTGATTGCGTTCTGCGGCGGCATCGACCTCACCCGAGATCGCTGGGACACGACAGAACACAAGCACGACAATCGGTTTCGCCGAGCGATTGGTCGTCCGTACGGACCTCGCCATGAAGTCGCAGCGGCCATGGACGGTGCCGCAGCCACCGCCCTGGCAGAGGTTGGCCGTCATAGATGGCGGATCGCGACCGGACAGACCTTGCCTCCAATCAACGGTGCACGTGCTATCTGGCCCCCCGGATTGCCACCCATACTGGGCAACGTCGACGTCGGAATCGCGCGCACCATGCCGGATTACCAGCACCACTCCGAGATTCGCGAGGTGGAGGCGCTCAATCTCGCGGCGATAGCGGCAGCACGCCGCACCATCTACTTGGAGAACCAGTATCTGGCTGCCCGAAAAGTTGTCGAAGCGCTGGCCACCCGGCTGACCGAATCCGACGGTCCAGAAGTTGTCATCGTCCTTCCTCGTCGGGGTAACAACCGCCTCGAGCAGCAAGCGATGGACAGTGCGCGCCACCGCCTACTTCAGGTGCTGTGGGCAGCTGACAAACATCATCGGTTGGGCGTCTACTGGCCGGCCACCACCGGCGGTGCGCCGATCTACGTCCACTCGAAGGTACTCGTGATCGACGATCGCCTACTTCGCATCGGCTCATCGAATTTCAACAACCGGTCAATGGGGTTCGACAGCGAATGCGATGTCGCTATCGAAGCTGATTCGGGTAGCCCCGAACAGGATGACGTCGGCCGCCAGATCGCTTCAGTGCGGCATCAATTGGTGTCCGAACACCTCGGCGTGTCTATCAGCGAATTCGAAGCAACGGTGCAGCGTGGCGGGTCATTGTTGACGGCCATCGACGAGCTTCGAGGACGTGGTCGGTCATTGCGGCCATTCAGTGCAGGAACAGTGTCCGACGAGGCGAGTCCGCTGGCGGAGAACGACCTCATGGACCCCGACCACGTTCCGCGGTCCTTGGCCCGAAGCGTGCAACGCTTTATCGGAGGGCTCTGGACCGACAGGACCAGAAGCTGATGCCGGGCCAGTCATCACATCGCGATTTCTGAGCCTTTCGGGCTCGGTGTTCGTCCTCGCCGTCGAATCGTTATCGGAGCTTGCCGTGGGCGACACGTTCCGCAGCGAGAATGCCACGGGTAAGCGCCTGAAACCGAGAGGATCTGAGCATTCGGAATTTGGCGGGATGGTGCGCGACGCTCTGGCGCGTGCTCGTTGGGGCGGCAGTGTTGATCCTGTCGCTGGCTGCACCAGCCGCGGCGGACCCAGCTGCCCTTCCCGCTAACTCGACCGCTCAGTGGATCGTTGTCGGCGTCCCCACCGCTGACGCGACAACGGGAACCCTCACCGCCTATCAGCGCATCGGACAGCAATGGAAGGCGGTCTTGGGTCCGATACCGGCGAAGGTAGGAGCGCTCGGTGTCGGAGTCACCCGCCGACGGTGTACACCGCACCCCCGCCGGAACTTTCGCATTCGACCAGGCCTTCGGTCGTCAGCCGAATCCCGGGACGAAGATGCCTTACTTCCAAGCCACCAACCAGGACTGGTGGGACGAGGATGCCCGATCGCCGACGTACAACACGCACGTACGTGGTGCTGGCAGTCCCTCGTCAATCGCGGAAAACCTGTATGACTCGGGTCCCGTGTACGACTACGCGGTCAACATGGTCGTCAACCCGCAGCGCATTCCGGGTCGCGTGTCCGGGATTTTTCTCCATGTGACCGACGGCAGCCCCACATGGGGATGCGTAGCCATCGGCCGCGACGAGATGCGCTCGGTGCTGAACTGGCTCGACCCCGCTGCGTCCCCGCGGATCACCGTCGGCGTGGGGAGTCCTGCACTGGTCTGACGCCGGTCTGACGAGTGTGCGGTTTGGTGCGAAACCCGCGCACGCGGCGAAATCCGCACACTCACGGCCGCGGCGCGCGGAGCGGCTACTCGGCCGCCGTTGGCACGGCGTCCAGGTCCGGTGCCCACGCGACGCCGTTGATGTGGCCGCCGCCGTCGGCGAACAGAGTGTTGCCGGTCAGGTAGCGGCTGGCGTCACTGGCCAGAAACACCGCGATCGGCGCGATGTCCTCGTACGGATCGCCCATGCGGCCCATCGGGTTGGCCGCGTCGGCCAGCGCCTCCAGCTCCGGGTATCGCCGATCGCACGAAAGAACGCCTGGCTCTTGGCTGCCGGGCAGATCGCGTTGACGGTGACGCCCGTCGGCGCCCACTCCCGCGCCGCGGTGCGGGTGAGCGCGCGGAGCGCTTCCTTGGCGGCGTTGTATTCCAGCGAGCCCATGTGAGCGTTCACGCCGTTGAGACTGCACATGTTCACGATCCGGCCCCAGCCGTTCTGTTTCATGTGTCGGAATGCGGCTTGCATGGCCCAGAAGGGGCCGTAGTAGCCGACGGCGATGCCATTGGCCAGCTGCTCATCGGTCTTGTGTTCGACCCGGCCGATCGCCCCACCGCCCCACGCGTTGTTCACCACGATGTCGATGGAGCCGAATGCCGAAACGGCGGTCTGCACCGCGTTCTCCACCTGCGCGCGGTCGGACACGTCGGTGCCGACGAACACGCCGCCGACCGCATCGGCGACGGCTTCACCTGCCGCGGAGTCCAATTCGGCGACGACGACCTTCGCGCCCTCATCCGCGAAGCGGCGGGCAATGCCCTCGCCGATGCCCGCGCCGGCGCCCGTCACCAGGGCGACCCTGCCCGTCAGCTGTCCGCTCATCGGCCCGCCACCCCGGCGGCCAGGAGATCCCGCGCCTCGGCCTGGCCGTCGAGGGCCCTGCGTTGTCCGCGCGACGATCTGCCATCGGTCGTCGATGCGTTGCAACCGAAAATGGTTCGCACCCGCGCGCGACACGGCTGAATCCGTCACCGCGGTGCAGCACCAGGATCGACTCGCACACCGCCACGGCGTCATCGCCGTCGACGGACACGACGGCGGGCCCGAGGAAGTGACAGCAGCCGCGCGCGGATGAGGCCCTGATGCGCGTCGGAACGCACCATCGCCGCCACATCCGCGCGACTGTGCATCGGCCAGCCCTCGACGTCGTAACTGCCGTCGGTCGCCCACAGCAGTGCCGCCGCATCGGCTTCGCCGCAATCCACCAGCGGGCCATACGACGCGATCAGCCGTTCGATCGCACGCTCGTCCTCCATCGCCGGCCAGTCGGCGCTCCAAACCGGCAAGTCGCTCTTCGGTCACAAGAACTCCTTCTGCTCGACTCAGTTCTAGTGCGTAGCGCCCCTTGCCGCTCTTGCGTCTCGATAATTGGGACCGCTAGCTTGGTAGAATGAATTCTTGTCTAAGCGGGAGGTAGTCGGTGACGACGGTCGACCGATTCACGATGGTCATCGATGCGTTCGACGATGCGACCGTCGGCCTGACCCTCGACCAGGTGGCCGCCCGGGCAGCTCTTCCGCGCTCGACCACGCACCGCATCCTCGATCACCTCGTCCGGTTGAACTGGCTGAAGCGCATCGACCGCGCGTACGGATTGGGTGTGAGAGCGATGTCGTGGGGTGCAGGTGATGCCGCCGATCTGAGGCTTCGCGAGGCCGCGGCGCCGGCTCTCTACGATCTGCAGGTCGCGACGGGGGCCGTGGTCCACCTAGCAGTGCTGCGCGGGCACGACATCGTGCACATCGACAAGCTCGGTGGACCAGCGGTGCCGAGCCGTGTCGGAACCAGTTCGCCCGCAGGTGGATTGGCGCTTGGGCTGGCGGTGCTTTCCGCGCTTCCCCGGAAGAGGCGAGCACACATACGAGCGAAGATCTACAGTTCATCAGGCGCGCGGGCGTGGTGTGCCGGCACGACGACTACGGGCCGGGCCTCACATCGGTGGCAGCCGCGATCGATCGGCGTGCGGCCGTCGGGATTGTGTTGCCCGGAACGGGTTTCCGCCGAGCGCTACCAACCGTTGGTGATTGCCGCCGCCGCGAGGACTCGTGCCGCGCTTCGCCCTAGTGCGATCCCATCAGCTTTGCCATGAACTTGTGTGTGCCGAGCACGATCTTGGCGCGGTCGGGACCGCTGCGCCGTGCCACGTCTTCATCGTTTCCGCCCGCGATATGGACCGGACCGTGGGGGAGATGCTCCAGACCCTCGCGTGCGACGTCCGCCGGGTCGGCGACGCGCATCCCCGGTACGTCGAAGTTCAGTCCGACCCGCTCCATCGCGGGGGTGCGAGTGACCCCGAGCACCAGCTCGAGCACATCGACGTTGTACTCACGCAATTCGAGCCATAAGCCTTCGGCGAAGATGCGGCCGAACGCCTTCACCCCGCCGTATACGGTGTGCCGCATCGAGCCGAGATAACCCGCCATCGAGCCAACCATCAGGATGCCGCCGCGGCGACGGTCGCGCATCGGCCGGCCGAAGTGCTGCACGAGACCGAGCATGGTGCCGATGTTCAGATCGATCACCCGTCCGAATTCACTCAGCTCACCATCGAGGAAGTGTTCGCTGCAGGTATTGGCGCCCGCGTTGTAGATCAACAGACCGGTCTCGATGTCGGAAGTGGCGGTCGCGATCTGATCCACCGCGTCAGGCGACACCAGATCTAGTGCCAGCAGTTCGTACCTCGACACCCCGGGCACGGCACGAATCAGCCGTCTCTTCTAGGGGTGCCGACTTCCTGGCAATCAGGACGAGATTCAGCCCTGCACTCGCCAGCTGACGTGCGAATTCCGAACCGACACCCTCTGAGCCGCCCGCTATCACGGCCCACGGTCCATAACGAGATAAATCACTCACCGCTGGATCTTCTCTTCCCTGATCGCTCGATCGGCACGCCGTCCCATTCATCGGTACATCGGCCGAGCGGCCCGAGCCGTGGAGAGGATACTGGTGCGGATGCCGCGAATCGCTGAACGCAGGGCTGCCGCCGTGCCGGTGACCGATGAGCAGGAGGCTCGACGCGCCGCCATCCTGAAAGCCGCTATCCGGCTGGGCAAGACGAAAGAGATCGACCGCATCTCTGCACAAGCGATCGCCGCCGAAGCCGGTGTCGCACTGCGCACCCTCTACCGGTACTACCCGTCGAAGCACCACGTCTTCGCGGCCGTCCTCACCGCGCAAGTCGAATCGCTGATTCCGCCTGCCGGCAAACCGGCGGATACGGGCAAAGCGGTCGCCGACTTCATGGCAGAGGCATGCGAAGACATGTTGCGACACAAGCACCTTGCCCACGCAATGATCACCTCAACGCAGGCGGTCCGGGCACAGTCGAGCCCGACCGGATATCACGCGATGCGTGACGTCATCCTGGCGACTGCCGGCTTTCCGAATCCAAACGAAGAACAGATCCGGATCGCGCGGTTGGTGGAGCAGGTGACCTTCGGGGTGCTCACATGGACGGTCGGTGGTGAGCTGGATCCGAAACAGGCCATCGCCGATATTCGCCTCGCGTGTCGCCTTCTCCTGGCGGCGACGGCCGACGAATAGCTCCGAGAGGCCGCTAGACCCATCTGTTCCAACCCACGCAGATGCAGTGAACGGCCGAATTGAGGCCCGTCATGTGTCCGCACACGTATTCGCCATGACTGTAGGCTGCGTGAGCCTCTTTCACATCGCCCTGAAAGTCCAAGTTGTGACATTCCTTGGCGTGACCGCAAGTGCGGCAGTACTCGATCGCCGGTTCGACATCGGATTGTGTCTCCATGTGACTTGCCATGACCGTGTGCTCCTCAACTGTTTGATTCCTGTCAGAATGCGCCCGACAGCGGTCGCTTCAGTAGGGCCAATGGCCCTCATCGGCGATGGCGATGTGCCCATGTCCGGCCGACCTCGTCCACACAGCGCTATCGACGCGAGATGTTGCGTCGCAGTGCATTACGGCGAGTTCTCAGCGGAACTCCAGGACGTCGGTCAGCACCCTGCGCGACGATGCGTGGGGAACCGCGTCGTCGATGGGGTGGCCGATCCTAATCAGTAACTGCGGCATGCCGTGCTGACCGATCAGCGTTCGGACCTTTTCGCGACTTGGGGCGAGTTCGGTCATGTGGGTGAGGGTGCAGGTCGCCAAGCCGGCAACTGTGCACTCGAGGAGGACGGCAGAGAGCGCTTCTCCGCACCGCAGCACGTCGAGTCGAGCATCCTCGTGGTGGGTGGACAGAACCACGATCTTGGAGCGGTCGAACACCGCTCGACGCGGCTCCTGGTCGGTTCCGGGAAAGGTCCGACTGACATCGACCTGAGCCTGCAGACGACGTCAGCACGGTGGGCGGCACGCCGCCGCCCGAATCGAACGCTGTTGTCCACCAACTCAACTCTGCAGCATAAGAGGGGTCGTTGGCCCGTATTGCTTCGGTCATCCGAGAGGCTTCTGCCAAGGTTGCCCGCGCATGGTCGAGCACGATGTCGAACATCACGTGATGGGGAATGACCGTCTGCCGAAGCAGTACTTCGAAGCTGGGCCAGTTGGGCGGAGCGTCGTAAGCGCGCCGGTCCGTATATCGTCGTCCGATCGCCTGTGCGCGCGCTTCGGTGGTCTGCGCTAGGTCCTGTGGGCCTGCCCGGAAATCCAACGTCGCCACGTGGAGCGGATCGAGGGGGTCGGGGAATCGCTGCACGGTCGCTTCCCAACCTTCAGAAGCCATCGCCACGATGAGGTGATCCAGCACTGCACCGCAGCTCAGATAGATTTCGCGACCCTCAGGGTCGGCTGCAGTCATCACCCGTGTCAGATCGGCGAACAGGTGAAGCGTCGCTCCTTCCGAGACCCATCGCCAAGGCTGGCTGTTGTGGATGGACGGCGCCCGGCACGCCAGCTGCACGGCGTCTCGAATAACCTCCAAGTCTGGTGCGGTGCTGCCCATCTCAATGATCGGTCGTTGGATTCACCGGCATCGCCGATACTGACGGCGTATCGACACCTATCCGCCCAATCGACTCTGCTCCGCCTGGCGAGCCCAAAGGCTCGGCGCGTCCCGGAAGCACCGTCTGGAAGAACGCGGCATTGTCGTCGAGATGCCATCGGTCCTCGTCGGAAAGATCGGTTTCGTATTCAATCGCGTCCAGGCGGCACACCAACTTGCATGCGCCGCAGTCCACGCATTCGTCAGGGTTGATGTAGAGCGTCCGCGCACCCTCGTAAATGCAGTCTGCCGGGCACTCGAGTACACACGACTTGTCCATCACGTCGACACATGCCGAA
Organism: uncultured Actinomycetota bacterium; assembly: GCA_963805835.1. Lineage (GTDB taxonomy): Bacteria > Actinomycetota > Actinomycetes > Mycobacteriales > Mycobacteriaceae > Mycobacterium. The sequence continues at coordinate 15,577 of CAWDVX010000008.1, forward strand.
CCGATTACATAGGTCATGCCACAACGGTAGGAAACGACGCCGCACCGCGGGGGAGCCCAAAGGCACCATCGGAGGTGACCTTAGCCCTCACGTCGCATCTCCCGCTTGCGACGGTGTCAGCCAGTGGCCCACTCCTTCGCGCGTTCGATCTCGTCGAGGCCGAATATCGCGAGCTCGCCGGGGACCATCCATGCGAGAGCGTGCAGGGTATGGGCGACCCACTCCTTATCGGACACAACCGCAATTCGTTTGAAGGCCGAATGGTGCTGGAAAAGAGCGCCGAATCCCATTTTCAGGTCTTCGACCAACCCGCCCGGTCCAAAGCCCTGATAGTCGGAAGCGATCACCTCGACGATCCTGATCTCGCCGGTATTCAGGAGCTCATCCATGGCCGGCTTGAATTCGCGCAGGTCGTCACCCTGCACCCGGCCGGAAACGCGGATGCCGATGACTCCCTCCGGCATGTCCGGCAGCAGCTCGATCATCCAACTCTCCTTTTCCCAAGGTCCGTGCCAGCTTCGTCGTGTCAACGCGACTGCTGCGCGGTTGGAACCGACTGTCTACACGCTCGAGATTAGCTCGCGCGCTGCCACTGCAGACGGGACTTTGTGCCCTTGTTCAAGGGCCGGACGACCGCTACCGATGGTGCGGCCTCTGGGTGCGAGAAGCCTTATGACGCTGTCGGACCAATGGATATGAGGACGAGTACTTTCGACCCTGCGCAACCTCTGGTGTCATCCCGCAGTCTTGTCGACATGTCGAACTGTCATCATCACGACGTCCTCGCCGAGCTCAGCCCGGAGCACCGCACCCTGCGCAATTTCATTCCCGATGTCTATCGCGGATTCGCCGCCATGAGCGGCGCGGCGCTTTCCGAAGGCGCCCTGAGCTCGAAAGTCAAGGAACTTATGGCGATGGCGATCGGGATAGTGCACGGCTGCGACGGCTGTATCGCGTCGCACGCGCAGTCGGCAGTTCGTGCCGGGGCGACGTCGCAAGAGGCGGCGGAGGCTATCGGCGTGTGCATCATGATGCACGGCGGTCCGGCCACAATCTATGGGGCTCGCGCGTTCACGGCGTTCAACGAATTCGCTCGGGACCGGTCGAGCACGTCGAGATCTGGCGGCGACGACGCACACCACGGCGAATAGCGGCGCGACCGTGGTCGAGCGATGTAGCGCGCCCTTGAGCGGCGACGAAGTGACGCTCGCCGCCCGTTTCCGGGACTTTGGTCCGTCGCATTGGCCTGCATTCCCGGCGGAGAATCTGGCAATGACCACTTTCGCGGCCCCGATGGTGCGCGACGAACTCGATAGTGTCGTCTCCGCACTGTGTGCCCGATTCCCCAACCGCGCGCGAATCGACATCGAGAAGGTCGTCGCGGCCCAGTACGCCGAGCTGGCCGCAAACGCGACTGTGACGGCGCACTTGATTCCTCTGACGCTCAACCGAAGTCGACGTCTGTTGGCTCTCGGCGCGGACGTGCCGCCCAGAAGTTTTGTGTTCGAACAGCCTATGCAAACAATTGGCTCGTGCTGACCAGAGGAGATCATGATGACTAGTACGAAAGAGGCTCCGGATTCCAAATATCACGGCATTGTCGTCGGCGTCGATGGCTCGCCCGCCTCAGATGTCGCAACGGAGTGGGCCGCACGAGACGCTGCACTCCGCAATGTGCCGTTGACAGTTGTCCATGTTCTGCCCGCTACAGAAATAGGCCCGTGGGTGGATATGCCGATACCGGCGGACTACTGGGTGGAGCGGGACCGACGTTCGGACCGGATCCTTGACGACGCGATGCGCGTGATCAACGACGTCACCTCGGGTGCACCGGATTTTCCCATCGAGCGTCGGGTGGTCACCGGAGCCAAGGTGCCGACTCTGGTGGACATATCAAAGGATGCGGAGATGGTGGTGGTCGGATGCCGCGGCCTTGGCGGGGTTGCGGGACTTCTGGTGGGCTCCGTCAGTTCGGGTCTGGTGCACCATGCACACTGCCCCGTGGCGGTGATCCACGACGAAGAGCCGATCACTGACTACTCCGTCGCGGCACCCGTCGTTGTCGGCGTCGATGGGTCGCCGGCGTCGGAGCTGGCGACGTCTATCGCCTTCGACGAGGCATCGCGGCGGGGGGTCGAGCTGGTGGCAGTACACACGTGGATAAACAGCGCCGATTTCGGTATGGATCTAGTCCACGAGGGGGCAGCGGCGCAAGCCGAGGAAGAACTCGCCCAACGATTGGCCGGCTGGTGCGAGCGTTATCCCGACGTCATCGTCAGACGCGTTGTCGGCCAGGACAACCCCGCCCACCGTCTACTCGCGGAATCGGAAGGTGCGCAGCTGCTGATCGTGGGTAGTCACGGACACGGAGGGTTTGCCGGCCTTCTTCTGGGTTCGATTAGCTCGGCCGTCGTACACGCGGCGCGAATCCCAGTGATCGTGGCCCGCCAGTCCTAGGTTGACGTCCCAAGTCATTCCGGTCCGGGTCTTTATACCCTCTCCCTTCTGATCCGAAAAAGACACTCTGGAAAGACACAGAAACTTCTCCTACCGAGGTTTGGACGAATGAGCGCACACTTTCCCGACACTGAAACGATCAGATCAGCTCTGCTGCTGGCGATCCGGGCGCCGTCGGTGCACAATTCCCAGCCCTGGCGGTGGGTGGTGGGTGAGCACAGCTTGCACCTCTACGCCGATCGTGGTCGCCAGCTGCCCAACACCGACCCCGACTCGCGGGACCTTTTGCTGAGTTGTGGTGCGGCATTGAATCACTGCGTGATCGCCTTGGCGGCGCTGGGGTGGGCGGCCAAGATCCACCGGTTCCCGAATGCTGCCGATACCGACCACCTGGCGTCACTTGAGCTTCGCCGGCAGACGCCCGCGGATCTCGACATCGCCCTGGCTGCGGCGATTCCACGCCGTCGCACTGATCGTCGGCACTACAGCCAATGGCCTGTCGCCAAAGGCGATCTTGCGTTGATGGGGGCTCGCGCTGCACGCGCCGGCGTGACCATGCGCCGGATCGATGACTTATCACATCTGAAGAGCATTGTGGCTGAGGCGGCTTCGCGTCATGCGGCCGATTTCGCGTACTCGGCGGAGTTGGCAGCGTGGAGCGGAAGGTACGCATCCGAGGCTGGGGTTCCGGCGCGGAGCACGCCGCTGCCGGACTCAACAGCTGTGATTCCGGCACGATGGTTCGCCGGGCCGCTGCTCGCTCAACCGCCGGACCTGGATGCGGCCGAGGACAACGCTGTGGTCGTCGCGCTGGGTACCTCGAGTGACGACGACCTGTCGAGGCTGCGCGCCGGTGAAGCAACCAGCCTGGTACTTCTGACTGCAACCGCGTTGGGACTCGCGAGCTGCCCGATCACCGAGCCATTGGAATTCCCCGAGACACGGGAAGCAGTGCGGGCGGACGTCCTCGACAAGGACGGCTATCCGCAGATGCTGTTGCGCGTTGGCTGGGCCCCTGTCAACAGTGATCCACTTCCCGCAACGCCCCGCCGGGCTCTAGCCGAAGTAGTTGCCCAGCTGGATGACTCACCGCCGACTAGCAGGAGCGGTGCCGATGGTCCCTCCGGGCCATAAGCCGCAGAAGACCTCTGGCCCAACCCGATAGGCCATTTGACCCTGGAGCCGCGGGCCACCCCGGATCACGATCGATGAACGAGCACAGCACTGCGGTGACAGCCGCAAGGAGAGAAGTCATGCAACCGTTCACGATCACGTGGGGGCGTTACTGGTGGACCCGGATCGCGGGCCGTAATCCGCTGGTGCGACGCACCGATCGAATCCAGGCGTGGATGTGCATTCTTGTAGCTCTCATCAATATCCTGGCGATCCCCGTGGTCGCTGCCATCGGAACAGCTGTGCACGACGTTCGCGCTGCGTTCTACTCGGAACAGGCCAAGCACCGCCACGCAGTGACTGCCACCGCGTTGGAGAACAGCACCGCCGAACCGGGGTCGGGACCTGCGGACGTATCGTTCTTCGCCCGCGCGTCGTGGTCCGACGTCGGTGGCAACCATGTCGGCGTCGTCGAGTGGCCTGACGCGGCCGCATACGGCGACAAAACGGACATCTGGGTCGACGACGCCGGCGAGAAGGCAGACCCGCCCGCATCACCGCGTCGTGCGGCCGCCGATGCCGTCGGCGCCGCATTCTGGATCTGGTCCGCCGTGCTGGCAACCACCGCCGGTAGCGCGTCCTTGATCCGGCTGGGTCTGACCAAGCGCAGATATCTCGCATGGGATCGCGAGCTCGAATCGCTCAACTACCAATCCTGAGAACGTAGAAGGAGTCCAGAAATGTCATCCGTCCCAACACACCACGGCATCCTCGTCGGCGCTGACGGTTCACCTCCGTCGGACCTGGCCGTCGACTGGGCGGCGCGAGAAGCGTCGATGCGGGACGTTCCCCTGTCCATCGTCCACGTGGTGGCGTCACCTGCGGTCCAAATGTGGCCTGAGATGCCCGACCCGCCCGAAGTCCTCGCACGCAGGGCAAGAGAAGGACACGAAATCCTCAGCGATGCGCGCACGGCGGCGCAGAAGGCAACCGCGAACTCTCGCCGGATCCACATCGAGACCGAGCTGATCACCGGGGGCGTGTTGCGGACGCTGATCGATCTTTCCAAGGACGCGCAGATGGTCGCTGTCGGATGCCGGGGCACCGGACCGATCAGCCGACGGCTGCTCGGCTCGGTGAGCCGCGGCCTGATTCAGCACGCCCATGCCCCCGTCGCGGTCATTCATGGTGAGGATCCTCCGATGACATACCCGAGCAAGGCGCCTGTGCTCGTGGGCATTGACGGTTCGCCGGTATCCGAGGCGGCCACCGCCGCCGCCTTCGATGAAGCGTCGCGTCGTGGCGTCGATCTCATCGCCTTGCACGTGTGGAGCGACTTCGCGATATACGACATGCCCGAGACCGAGTTGGCAGTGCTGCAACGGCAAGCGGAAGAGGCGCTGTCTGAGCGCCTGGCGGGCTGGCAAGAGCGCTATCCCGACGTGAGTGTGCGTCGTACCGTCGCCCTCAACCGGCCGGTGCACCAGTTGCTCGAATCGTCTGAGACGGCACAACTGACCGTTGTCGGCAGTCACGGCCGGGGCGGTTTTGCCGGCATGCTGCTCGGTTCCGTCAGTTTGGCCGTTGTGGAGTCGGCACGCACGCCGGTTCTCGTGGTCCGTCCGACGTGACGATCCGTCGGGCGGTCACTTACTCCTCTGCGCGGCGGTGGGATTGATCCAGCTTGGACACAAAGACCGCCGCCTGGGTGCGGCGTTCCATGCCGAGCTTCGACAACAGTCGTGACACGTAGTTCTTGACCGTCTTCTCCGCCAGGAACATTCTGGCGGCGATCTGCTTGTTGGTGAGACCCTCGCCGAGCAAATCCAGTAACACCCGTTCCTGGTCGCTGAGGCCCGCCAGTGGATCGGATTCTTCGGCGGCTCCGCGGAGTTTGGCCATCAACGCTGCCGCCGCCCGATTGTCCAGCAGTGAACGGCCGGCCCCGACCTCCTTGATCGCCTCAGCGAGCTCCATGCCTTTGATGTCCTTGACGACATACCCGCTCGCGCCGGCCAATATCGCGTCCAGCATCGCCTCGTCGGAGGTGAACGACGTAAGCATCAGACAGCGCAGATCGGGCAGTCGGGACAGCAGGTCCCGGCACAATTCGATGCCGTTTCCGTCGGGGAGTCGCACGTCGAGGACCGCGACGTCAGGCTGCAGCGCCGGGATCCGGGCCAGTGCCTGCGCCGCTGATCCGGCCTCGCCGACGACCTCGAGCTCAGGATCGGCGCTCAACAAGTCGATCAACCCGCGTCGGACTACTTCGTGGTCATCGACGAGAAAGACTTTCACCACGTGAAGCCCCCTCTCCCGGTACGCAGTCAAGACGTCAAATCACAATACGGTCTGCGGTTGGCAGATCAACACCGAACAACCGGCTTCGTGCAATGACGCATAGCCGGGCGGGCCGACCAGATCCTTTATCCCGCGAGCGCGCTCATGACCGACCACCAACAGTTGGATCCAGTCTGCGTACTCCGTCAGGTAGTTCAAAGTGTTCCCGTGCAGCACGACGGATTCGACGTCGAGGTCGGGGTATCGCTTCTTCCACTCGGCCAGTTGACGATCGAGCTGCGCTTTGGCGTGCCTGTTGCCGGCGGCTACCGAGCGATTGTCGTGAACGTCGGTGAACCGAGACGGCCAGCTGGTCAGCACCCGCAGCGGTGCCTCGCGAAGCTGCGCTTCGTCGAGTGCGCGCTGTAGCACGGTGGTGCTCGCTGGTGAGCCGTCGGCTTCGGCTATCACCCAGCCTCGTCCCGGCCGCGGGTCGTAGGCCCGGACGATGGTCACCGGGCAATCGGCGGATGGCGCCACTGCGGCAGCGGTGGACCCGAGCTGCCCGTATCCGCTGGGATCGCTTCCCCGGTCCCCGAGGCAGAGCATCGTTGCCCACCTCGACGCGTCGATCAGAGCGCGGACCGGCGGGGCCTGCAGAATCTCCGCCTCGATCTTGACCGGCTTGTCGGTCGACTCGACGGCGGCGATGGCGTAGCGAACCGCGGTTTCGGCGGTCGCCAACTGCCGTGCTGCATCTTCGGTATCACCGGAGGCCGAAAGGTCCGGGTCGATCGCATACACGAGGCGTAGGGGGATGTCCTGACTCACCGCCTCGTCGACGGCCCATAACGCGGCATCGAGTGCCGAGCGCGATCCGTCGATGCCGACCACAACCGGGGCCGGCGAATAAGGTTGATGCTGCACGGTGGCTCCTCATTGGGCGCGGTGAGTTGACGGATCGGTCACCGGCGGGTCGGACATCCACTGGCGACGACCGCGACGGGCCGTCAAATATCTTTCTGCCGGACCTCGAAAACCTCGTCGATCGGCCGCCGCGGCGTCGCCGGCGGCTTTTCTTCGATCTCGGGAGCCGATCCGACACGGATCAGAAGCTGAGGAGTGGTCGTCTGGCCGATCAAGGACGCGACGACATTGCGTCCTGGCCAGAGTTCGGTGACGTTCGTCAGCGTGCACGTGGCAAGACCGGCCATCGTGGCTTCAAGCAAGACTGCGGACAGCATTTCTCCGCACTGCAGGACAGAGGCACGTTCGTCGTCGTATGTCGACAAGACGAGAACCTTCGAGTGGTCACGGCCGACCTCAAAGCGACGTTCTGTGCTATGGGCAACAGGGAACTGGCGACCGATATCGACACGGTCACTGTCGGCTTCGGATGGAAGAGCGCTATGCGGTATTCCATCCCGCGATTCGAAGGGTCCTGTCCACCAATACAATTCAGAGTGATAGGGCGAGTCGTAGCGCCGTAGGGATTCAGCGGCGTCCGAGGCCTCCGCGAGTTCTGGGCGCAACTCGTCAGCGACGACGTCGAGGCGCACCGCATCGGAGGTGATGGCGCGACGTAAAAGCAATTCGACGGCGTCCCACTCCGAAGGCTCCGCATACGGAAGCCGGTCGGTACGGCGCACCAGTATCGCGTCGGCGCGCCGGCGGTGTCCCTCGGTCACGAATTCCATCGGGCTGAAGTCGATCGACGCCAGGTGCGAGGTGTTGTTGGGGTTTGGATACCGGTCGACATTGGCGATCCAACCCGCAGCGGCCATCGCGACTCGAAAGTGGTCGAGGGCGGCGCCGCAGCCGATCAACGCCTCACGACCGGTGTGGTCGGTCGAGTAGAGGACGCGATCCTTGTCGAGGAAGAGGTGAACGTTCTTTCCCGCGGCCACCCAACGCCATGGCTGACTGTTGTGCAACGATGGCGCGCGGCACGCTAATTGCACTGCATCCTTGATCAGTTGGATGTCAACCATCGTGTCTCGCATGTACCCAGCTTTCCGGTGCCGCCGAGGCTGCAAACAGGGTCAATGGTCCTCAAGGGCGGGCCTTAGGACCCTGGCCGGGGTCACGCTGCAGGATGAAGCATCGGGGTATGAACGTCATGGCTGCCGAGCTGGACGCCGCCGAGGAGTCTCGAGCTCTCGCGGGGAATCTGGACGCACAGGTGCGGGAGACCCACACCGGTGTCGTGGTCCTGCTCGGCGATAAGGCGTACAAGGCGAAGAAGCCGATCGAAACCGACTTTCTGGACTTCACCACGCCGGAACGGCGGGAGACCGCCTGTCAGCGCGAGGTCACCCTCAACAGCAGGCTCGCTGCGGACAGCTATCTCGGGGTGGCGCACTTCGCCGGCCCGAGAGGCGGTGCGCCGGAACCAGTCGTCGTGATGCGACGCTACGCGGACTCGACGCGTCTGGCTTCGCTCGTCATGAATGATCGGCCGGTTCACCATCACCTGGAAGCCATCGCGGAGAAGCTGGCGCAATTTCATCGTGACGCGTCGAGAAGTCCGGCGATCGACGACCACGGAACTGCGGCCGCTGTCGCGGCCCGCTGGGAGCAAAACCTGACGGAACTGTGGCGGTTTGCCGACTCGGTGATTCCGGAGCGATCGCTCCAAGAAGCGAAACGATTGTGCACACAGTTCATTGCTGGCCGCGCAGACTTGTTCACCGAGCGCATCGGTGCCCGCCGCATTGTCGACGGGCACGCGGATCTCCTGGCCGACGACATCTTCTGTGCACCTGGGGAACTGGCCATGCTCGACTGCCTCGAGTTCGATGACGATCTTCGCTACGTAGATGCGATCGACGACGCGGCGTTTCTGGCGATGGACCTCGAGTTTCTCGGCCGCCGCGATCTGGCGGACTTCTTCCTCGAAGACTATTGTCGCCGCGCCCAGGATGCTGCCCCGAATGCGCTGATGCACTTCTACGTCGCCTATCGCGCTGTGGTGCGTGCCAAGGTCGACTGCGTCCGCTTTGCGCAGGGTCATCCGGAGGCATCCGACGATGCGCATCGACATATGGACATCGCGCTCGAGCACCTAAGGGAGGGCACTGTCCAGCTCGTCGTCGTCGGCGGCGGCCCCGGCACCGGGAAGACCACACTGTCGAGGGCATTGGCCGAACAATTTCGGGCAGAGGTTGTTTCAACGGACGACGTGCGCAACCAGTTGGAACAGACCGGTGCGATAGCAGGATCTGTCGGGGTCCTCGACGCCGGGCTGTACACGCCCGCCAACGTGACCGCGGTGTACGACGAGGTGCTTCGGCGGGCGGGAGATCTGCTCGGCCGCGGCTTCTCCGTGATATTGGACGGCACGTGGCGTGACCCGGTGCAGCGTGAACGGGCTCGTGGGGTGGCAGATGCGACGAGCTCCCCGATCGTGGAACTCACCTGTGCCGCACCACTGGAAGAGGCATCCGCGAGAATTCAGGGCAGGGGCGTGACCGACTCCGACGCGACGCCAGCGATCGCTGCCGCGATGACGGATGGAATTGCCGCACCGGTCGACGGCCATTTCATCGACACCACGCGTCCCCTCGAGGAATCAGTGTCCGAGGCGCGCCAGATCTGTTGCCTCGCAATCTGACATGTGCAGCCGAAAACGAGGTGAGACATGATGGAAGACGGCGTGAATCCTGTCGTCGTCGGGGTGGACGGCACCGACAACGCGCTAGGATCCGCTCGTTGGGCCGCGGCGATCGCATCGAAGCTCGGCGCGCCGCTCCATATCGTTCATGCGCGACCCTACCCAGGTCACAATCCGTCTGATTCCGTCGCCGTCGCACGGGCATCGGAGATGTCGGCGGCGGAGAAGGCAGCCCCGTCGATACTTGCCGCCACAGAACGAGTCATCCACCGTGAGTTCGGCGAACTACGCATCACAACCGCAAACGTGCCCGACACCATCGATCGATTACTGGTTGACCTGAGCCAGTATGCCCGGCTCATCGTTCTGGGTTGTGACGAAGTGAAACCCGGCGCGGCGGTCCTGGTCGGCTCGACCACGGTGGCCGTCGCAACGAACGCGACCTGCCCGGTTGTTGCCTGGCGTGGTGATGTGACCGCGCCCACCACTCAGCCGATTGTGATCGGGGTGGATGGCGACGACGACAGTCGCGTGGCAATTTCTGCGGCCTTCGAAATCGCGCAACGTCTCGGCGTGCGTATCGTCGCCGTCCATGCCTGGTCGGCGCGCCGATCGGTGGGCGATGTCGCGCTGCCCTTCATGATCGATTGGGACGCTGTCCAAGCCGACGAACGCGCGCGCCTCGAGACCACGCTGGCTCCGTGGACGCGACAGTATCCAGAGGTCGATGTGACCTACGTGGTCGACCGGGACAAGCCGAGTCGAGCCCTTCTGGATCATTCGGGAGATGCGCAGCTCGTGGTTATCGGAAGCCGTGGGCACGGGCCGCTGGTGGGCACCCTGTTGGGCTCCACGGGACTCAACCTTCTCCACCATTCCTTGATCCCGACGATGATCTGTCGATCGGTGCGCGCACCACGCGACATCCCATCCGAGCATCAATTCAGAGAAAGAGCTCAAAGATGAACAATACGGCGAAATTGCCCGTCATTGTCGGGATTGATGGCTCGAAACATGCTGTCCACGCAGCGCTTTGGGCCGTAGACGAAGCGGTTGACCGCGACGTTCCGATACTGCTGGCCTGCGTGGTCAATCCACACGCCAAAGATGTCGAGCGCGAATACGCCCATGCTCGGCATGCGATACATGAGGCTTGGATCGCCGCGGAGACCACTGGGGCGCCCGTCAAGCTTGAATCAACGATTCTGCAGGGCGATACCGTTGAGCAGCTCAGGGAGGCATCGCGATTGGGCCAGCTCATCTGCGTTGGCTCCCGAGGGATGGACGACTCACCGCACAGCGAGCGCGGATCGACCGCCGCAGCACTGGCACAGGTCGCCTCCACCCCGGTCGCGATCGTCCGCCGCCGCCATCCCCACAAACCGTTGAACGATCCGCTTTGGATTGTGGCCGCAGTGGACGAATCGCCGGGTGGCAGCGCTGTACTGCAAGCGGCGATCAACGAAGCGACCCTACGAAAAGCCCCGGTGCTGGCGCTGACGCGATGGCGGTCGGCGGTGACACCGCAGACCGACGACAAGCGCGACGTGCGCGCGCGTCTCGCCCAATACCTCACTGAGGCAAGAGAAGACGACGACGCGGACGTCCAGATGCATGCGCTGCCGATCTCGGACCACATCGCAGGTGTACTGGCGCAGAGTGCCAACATCGACCAACTGGTCATCGTGGACGCGAACGATCCCGTGCTGACAGCCGAAGCCGTGGGTTCCGAGGCGCGAAAAGCGCTTCGCCACACGAACTGTTCCGTACTTGTTCTGCGCTGACCGGCTACGAGGGGATGCAAAATGGAGCGCTTGACGGCACTGGACGCGGGATTCCTGGAAGCAGAGGATTCCGACCCGCACGTAAGCCTTGCGGTCGGAGGATTGTCCGTCCTCGAGGGCCCGGTACCGGATTTCGACCAGTTCGTCGCCGGTATTTCGGAAAGAATTGACGCTGTTCCTCGCTTCAAGCAGATGCTTCGGACACACCTGCTCGACCTCCAGCCGCCCGAATGGGTCAATGACCCCAACGTTGACCTCGCCCATCACATTCACCGTGCCGCCCTTCCGCACCCCGGTGACGAAGAGGCGCTGTTTCGATTCGCCGCCGACGTCATGGAACGACGCCTCGATCGCGAGCGTCCGCTGTGGGAATGCTGGATGATCGAAGGTCTGCAAGACCACCAGTGGGCGATTCTGCTGAAGATCCACCATTCCATCGCCGACGGAATCGCCACCATGCACATGCTTGCGGGGCTGAGCGACAACGGTGACGGCGAGACTTTCGCAACCGAGATCCGCGCTGCCAAAGAAGCATCCGCGAAGCCGGCCGGCATGCCGAATTTCACGCTCAATCCCCTGAAGTGGGCGACGGGCATGTGGAACCTGGCGACGAATGTGACCAGTACGGCCGTGACAACCATCGAAGGCACCATCGCGGTCGCCGGCGGGATCTTGTGGCCTGCAGCTGAATCATCGTTCGTCGGCCCCGTAACCACGATGCGGCGCTTCTGCGCTGCCCGAGTCAGTCTTCACGACGTGCGCAAGGTGAAACAGACCTTCGACGTCACGCTCAACGATGTCGCACTCGCGGCTATCACCGCGAGCTTCCGCGCGGCGCTGGTGCGCCGAGGCAAGGAGCCACGACGCAATTCGCTGCGAACCTTGGTTCCCGTATCGGTGAGGTCCAACGATGCAGCGGGTGTTACGGACAATCGCGTTTCGGTAATGCTGCCGTACCTACCCGTTGACCGGGAGGACCCGGTGGACCGACTCCGCACAGTGAACAGGCGGCTGACGCGGGCCAAATCAAGTGGTCAACGAGAGGCGGGGAGCGTATTCCTCGCCGCGGTGAACCTCATGCCCTTCTCGCTGACGTCACGGGCCGTTCGGGTGCTGACCAGACTGCCGCAACGCGGCGTGGTGACGCTGGCCACGAATGTGCCCGGACCGAGACATCGGATGCAGATCATGGGACGAGAAGTCCTGCGAGTCTTTCCGATCCCGCCCATTGCACTCCAATTGCGAACCGGGATCGCGATCGTCAGCTACGCAGACGAACTTGTCTTCGGAATCACTGCTGACTACGACGCGACCCCAGACGTCGACGAGATGGCCAGAGGCATCGAGCAGGCAGTGGCGGAATTGGTGGCTCTGTGCTGAAGCTGTTTTGGTGGTGACCTACGACGGAGGTGGTGTGATGAAGGCAGAGGTCGGCGATTGGTTGGTGATGAAGGGCCTCACCATCGACCAACGCGAACAGCGCGGATTGATCACTGAGGTGCATTCCACTGACGGCTCACCGCCGTACGTGGTCCATTGGCTGGACAACGACCACGTGGCGACCGTGTTTCCGGGCCCTGACGCACTCATCGTGACGGCCGCGGAGCAGCGGGCGGCCGACGAGCGCGCCGCGCGCCGAATCGCGGCGGTGCAGGCCGGCATCAATCGCCATTCCCAAGGCGAATAGTGGCCGATTCTCGGATCGTCGTCGGCGCCGATGGTTCGTCGTCCGCAGATGCGGCAATCCGCTGGGCCGCCAAGGATGCCGAGATTCGTGACGCTCACCTGGCAATCGTTCATGCGGTGCCTCCTGTGGTCGGGACCTGGCTCGCCACCCCCGCCCCGCCCGGGGTCTTGGGGTGGGAACACGAGCGGGGGCGCGAAATCGTCGAGCATGCAATGGCCACAGCGAAAGAGGTCGCGGGTGGCAGACTTTCCGTATCGACGGAAGTGCTCTTCTCCGCAGCGGTTCCGGCATTGGTCCAGCTGTCGGCAGATGCAGAGCTGGTGGTCGTGGGCAGCCGCGGCAGAGGCATGCTCTCCCGAAGTCTGCTCGGCTCCGTGAGTATGGGGCTGGTGCATCATGCCCGCAGCTCCGTGGCGGTCATCCGGGACACAGACCTATCCACCGACAATTTCGGAGATAGACCGATTCTGCTGGGCTTCGACGGCTCCCAAGCTACGGAATCAGCCACCGTACTTGCCTTCGAAGAAGCCTCCCGACGAGGTGTCGAGCTGGTGGCCCTCCACGCGTGGTGGGGTTCGGGGGCGTTCGAATTCTCGCTTGACTGGGACGGCGTGCGCCCCGCAGTGGAGGAATCCATGGCGAATCAATTGGCCGGTTGGCAAGAACGCTATCCACATGTACCTGTACGGCGGATCGTGGTTCGTGATCAGCCGGCACGCCGACTCGTCGACAACTCGAGTTCCGCCCAGTTGATCGTGGTCGGTAGCCACGGTAAAGGAGGTTTCGCCAGCACGCTTCTCGGATCGGTGAGCACCGCGGTGGTGCAAGCAGCACAGATTCCGGTGATCGTCGCGCGAACGCCGTACTGATCCAGGAGTTCGTGCTTCACATCGAAATGCCGGGTATTCCCAAGGGAAAGGTCAGGCCGCAAACCTCTGTCATGCAACAGGTCTCGCCGGTCTGAGCCGTACGACACCTGGGCCGGCGCCTTGACGGCGGGACTAAAGTCGTCAGCCCCGTGACAGAAGACCCTCCCATCGCCGGCGACATCCGGCGTACCAAGGAGATCATGACGCGCAGAGTTGATTGGCCACTCGTCGACGTAGACGTGACGACGCACGGCAAGTTTCCGGGTGCTGCCGAATACGCCCGGAGCAAGATTGGAAGGCTCGCCAAGCTCTCTCACCGACCGGTGCTGCACGCCCACGTCAAGTTGGTTAGGCACGGCGATCCGGCGGTCTGGCGCCCGGTTGTCGCACAGGCGAACCTCGACGTGCAGGGCCGGCCCGTCCGGGCTCAGGCCGAGGGGGTCACCGCGCGTGAAGCGATTGATCGGCTGGTAGCCAGACTGCGTCACCAACTCGAGCGCGTGGCCGAACACTGGGAAGTCACCCGCGATGCGATTCGGCCAACCGGTTCCTATTCATGGCATCATCGTTCGAGGCCGACGCAGCGGCCAAGCCACTATCCACGCCCGGCGGACGAACGTCGTGTCATCCGACGCAAGTCATTCGCGATGGCGCCCTGCACGGTAGACGAGGCGGCCCTTGAAATGGACCTGCTCGACTATGACTTTCATCTGTTCAACGAGAAGGGTTCGGGTATCGCCGGTGTCCTCTACCGCGGCGATCCGACCGGGTACCGTCTGGCACTGGTGACACCCCTTGCGCCGGAGGAACTGTCACCCTTTCAGCTGCCGCTGACCATCAGTCCGCATCCGGCCCCATGCATCACCGTCGAGGAGGCTGCCGAGCGTCTGGATGCTCTCGGACTGCCATTCGTGTTCTTCATCGATGCTGGTCAAGGCCGCGCCGCCGTGCTTTATTTCCGTTACGACGGACATTACGGATTGATCGCACCTGCCTGTTAGCGCCTGCCGCCGACGCTGGTGTACGCAAGATCGTGCGGCCCCGGAGCTCCCCTAACGGCTCCGGGGCCGCCGCCTGCAGTCGACCGGAATTCGCTGTGCCGTAGACCGATTGTCGCGTTGAGGGCCAAATGGCCATTTCTGCGGGACCAATGCCTCCAGCAGGGCCGCCATGATTTTCGTAGCGTCAGCACGGTCGTCGATCGCCAGGAGGACGGATGCCGAAGCGAATTGTGCATCACGGTGTGGTCGTGGGCGCTGACGGCTCGGCGTCATCTGAGGTGGCCGTGCGCTGGGCCGCGCATGAGGCAGCGATGCGCCATGCCCCACTCACCGTTGTTCATGTCGCGGACTCCTTGTCGGTCCCTGCATCGACGTTGGCGTGGCCGACCGGGCGAGTCCAAGAGGAGGTGCGCGAGATTCAGGAGAACGAAGCCCGCAGGGTCATAGCGGATGCAATGGTTGCCGCCGCGGATACCGAAGCCGGCGATCGCCCGGAGATCGGCGACGAACTCCTTTTCGGAAGGCCTGTGCCGTCTCTCGTGGATCTCTCGAAGGACGCGCAGATGGTGGTGGTGGGCCGCCGCGGACACGCCGGTCGGCATCAGCGCATACTCGGTTCGGTTGCTACGGGGTTGATCCACCACGCCCACTGTCCCGTCGCGGTCATCAACGACGAGGTTTCATGGTTGGAACCGTCCTCGGCCCGGCTACCCGTTCTGGTGGGGGTCGACGGTTCGCAGGGGTCTGAGTCGGCAATGGCGATTGCGTTCGACGAAGCTTCCTGGAGGGGAGTGGATTTGGTCGCGCTGCGGGTCCTGGCGGACGCCGGCGTATCCCTCTCCGGCATGCAATGGCCGGATCTCAAACGCATGGCTGAGAGGACCCTCGCCGAAAACCTTGCCGCATGGAAATGCCGGTATCCAGAGGTCAATGTGCACGTTGTGGTCGAATCCGAGGACCCGGCGCGCCGTCTGCTCGAGCAGTCTGAGGCGGCGCAACTGGTCGTGGTCGGCAATCGCGGGCGTGGCGCGGTCGCCGAGATGCTACTCGGTTCGGTCAGCTCCGCTTTGGTGAAGAAAGCTCGTACCGCCGTACTCGTCGCTCTTCGGCACTAGCGCGAAGATACACGCCCGGCACACCACCTCGGTATGGGCGCGCACAACCCGACCGTCACGCAGTTGCTGCGTCAGTTGCGTTGTGGCACAACATCACCGGCACGGGGCAGTGGTGTAGCAGGTTCAGGCTGGTGGAGCCGAGAAGTGCACCCGCCAGTGCATTGCGCCCTCGACTACCGACCACCACCAGTTGTGAATCAGCCACGTGCTGCATCAGAGCCTTGCCGGCCCCTTCGGTCTCCACGAAGAGGGTCATCGGGACCTTCGGATACAGCTCGGTCCACGGCTCGAGCACGTTCAACAGGCTCTGCCACTGCAGGGTCTCGAGAGCATCCCAGTCGACCCCGTACGGGGTGATGGAATCCACCGGTGGGCGCATCGCCGACCACGCGTGAACTGCGTTGACTCCTACCCCGAATCGGTCCGCGAACTCGAAAGCGGCCCTGAACGCTGCCGGCCCGGTTCGTTCACAATCCACGCCGAGTACGACAGGCTGGTCGGTCGGGACAGCGTTGCTCCCGCGCCAAGCGACCACAGGACAGGCTGAATGTGCCGAGACGGCAAGCGTCGTCGACCCGATCATGAGGGCGGCCGCCGGCGTCACTTCGTCGGATCCGAGAACGACCAACCGCGCGCGATGGCTCCGCTGCGTGAGAAGAACGTCTACGGGTTCGTCGGACAGAATTGTGACGATGTCGAGTGAACCGAAGTCGCCGCGTATCTCCTCCTCGACCGACTTGAGCATCGCTTCGGCCGACTCGCGCTGTGCGGTGACCGCTGCCGCCCACAGGGCCGTCGCGGCGTCGGTCAGCGGACGGCCAGTGGCGTGCCGCCCGTTGACGAGCTCAAGGGGCGCACCGAACTTCTCTGCCACCGCGGCCGCCCAGCGCGCCGCGCCCTTCGATGCAGTCGTGCCGTCCACACCGACGACTACGGGGCCTGTGATGGTGGACATCTCGAGTCTCACCGGGACCGGACGACGATGACCGGCGCCTTGGCGGCCTGCGCCACCTTGGAGCTGATCGACCCCAGCATCATGCCGCTGAAGCCTCCGCGACCGTGGCTACCGACCACGACGAGCTGAGCCTGTTGTGACTCTTCGACGAGCCAACGCGCAGGCTGATCGCACACGATTCGGCGCCGGACATGGACGTCCGGATACCGTTCCTGCCAGCCGGCCAGTCGCTCGGCCAGTACCTCGTGCCCTTCGTCCTCGTAACGGTGCCAATCCATTCCGAGGAGGGGGATGACGCCCACATCACTCCATGCGTGCAGCGCCACGAGATCCACGCCTCGACGGGATGCCTCCTCGAACGCCAGCGCCGTTGCGTCCTCCGATGCGGGCGATCCGTCGATGCCGAGCAGGACCGGCGAGGTGACGTCGGGGGCGTCGGACTCCTCGGCATGAATGATCGCTATGGGGCCGTGTCCGTGGTGGACCAGACCGCCGCTGACCGAACCCAGGATGGCACGCCCGACCGCCCCCATACCCCTGCTGCCGACAACGGTCATGTACGCCTCGCGCGACCCGACGACCATTGCCGAAGGGGCGTCCGTGTGTCTCATCTCGGTGCGGACAGCTGGCGGCTGCGATGAGCCCGCGCTTGCCTCAACTGATTTCTGCGCGTTCTCGATCACCTCACGGGCGTTCGCCTCCTGCGACTCGACGAGGCCCGTCTCCAAATACGCCGCGGGCCAGCTGACACGCAAGGGCGGGATCGCATGCATCAGGGTGAGCGGGCGGCCGCGCATGATGGCCTCGGCGGTCGCCCAGCGAATGGCGGCTTCGGACTCCGCCGATCCGTCCACACCCACCAGGATGCCGTACTGCGCTTTGTCGTCAGGCATTCCGCACTCCTTGTTTACTTGTCTGTCTACTTGTTCGAGAGGCGAGCGCTGATATACCCGTGGTCGCGATCGCCATCGCGGCGAAGATGACGACGATCACGACCAACGGCTGTCGGCCAGTCCAATGCGCTCCTCCTTGGCGATTCGGGCGTGTCGACGTTGACGCTATGCTCCGGCGCTGCTCGCGTAAGCAGGGTCGTTGGTCCCTTGGCCGAGTGCCGCAGGACCCTGGAAGGCTAGGACGCCCCGAAGGGCAGAAGCCCTGGGCTGCGCTCGAATTCCTCGCAGAAAGGGACTTTGGGCCACTCGCGAACGAACGTTGACGGTCGTAGCCTCGACAGAGACCGTATCGACTGGAGCGGATTCGACGTTTCGCGTTCTACGCGGCGTTGTCCGGACTGCCGGCGACGAACGTGCCAACGTCTGTGCGCCCGTTGCTGGTCGAGATGCCGCCGGGCAGATGCTGCATTAGCCGAACCCACACCGGCGTCCGGCAGCACGCTGACGGCATAGCCGACAACGTCGAGGAGGCCCACATGACCGTCAATGCGGTGGTGGGATATGACGGCTCGCCCGAGTCGAGTGCCGCCATAAGTGTTGGTGCGGCGCTTTTCTCAAAGAGCCACGCGTGGATCACTTACCTCTGGACACCACCGTATGCCAGCGCGAAGGTGCGCCACCGGTTGCGGCCGCTTGCGCACGACATCCACGAACTTGCGGAGATGGTGGAGCGTGAGGGTGAACTCGAGGCTCAGCGCCTTGTTGCGATGGGTGTGACGCTGGCTCGCGCTGCCGGCTGGGATGCCGAGCCACACCTCAAGCGGACCTGGGGAGCGCAGGGGCTGCGGTTCGCCCAGGTCGCCGACGAGGTGCGGGCGGACCTGGTGCTCGTCGGGTCTCGAGGACTCGGGGGCACCCAGGCGACGCTGGGCAGCGTGTCCGACATGGTGGTGCACTACTGTGCCCGACCCGTGGTGGTCATTCCACATCCGATGTTGGCGGCGGAGTACGAGGCGTTGCCTGAGGGGCCGGTACTCGTAGGTTGGGACGGATCGGTGGGCGCCGAGAGGGCGTTCGCGGTTGCCGCACGGCTGTTCGCGGACCGAAACATGGTGCTCGTCGCCGTAGATGACAAGTGCGACAACAGTGCGCTACCTGCCGACCCGGCACCGGCAGGTAGCCGGGAAATACTCCGGCTCAACGTCGACCGCGGCCGCGGCTTGCACGGTCGGGCCATCTCGGACGCGCTGGCCGCGGCGGCCAACGACCGGAATGCGGCCCTGGTGGTCGTCGGATCGCGCGGACGTTCCCCCGCACGCGAACTCCTGCTCGGCTCGGTCGCCATGGGTACGCTGCACCACTCGCATCGCCCGGTCATGGTCGTTCCGAGTGAGTGGGAAGCCCCGAACGCGCGGTGATTGCGTTTGCTTCCTCGGCAGAGGGCGAGGGCGGCAGCCGAATGAATCCGAAGTCCCCTTCCCTGTGTGACATACGACCCTGAGAGGCGGCCGTGGCGGTGCGGCACCGTGGAGTCAACACACGACGAATTGAAAATCAGAGGTGAGTGGGTTGCCGGCGCCATTGGCCACGTCAGGGGTCCACCACGGCCTGCCCGCGCACGAAGTGGTGCTGCTGCTGGAAAGCGACACGCATCGTGGCCTGTCCGATGCTGAGGCAGCCGAACGTCTGAAAACCTTCGGGCACAACACACTTCCGGCGTTGGCCAGCACCAGCTGGATGATGCGTGTTCTGCAGCAGTTTCATCACCCGTTGATCTATGTTCTCCTCGCCGCCGGCGTGATCACCGCCGGGTTGGGTGAAATCGTCGATTCGTCGGTGATCTTTGGCGTTGTAATGATCAACGCGATCGTGGGTTTCATTCAAGAAGCCAAGGCGGAGGCCGCGCTGGAGGGCCTACGCTCCATGGTGCTCACCGACGCCAAGGTGGTCCGCGACGGCCGCCGCCGCACCGTACCGTCCGACGAGTTGGTTCCCGGTGACCTGGTACTGCTCGAGTCCGGCGACAAGGTTCCGGCCGACCTGCGGTTGGTGCGCGAAGCCGAGCTGAGCGTGGACGAGTCAGCGCTGACGGGGGAGTCGGCGCCGATAGGCAAAGACGACGTCGTGTTGCCGGAGGCCACCACGGTGGCCGATCGACGCAACATGACATATTCCGGCACGCTGGTGACTGCGGGCAGCGGCGCCGGCGTGGTTGTCGCGACGGGCGCCGAGACCGAGCTGGGTGAGATCCACCGCCTCGTCGGTACCGCGGACGTCCTCACTACGCCGTTGACCGCCGAGCTCGGACGGTTCAGCAAGGTCCTGACCGTCGTCATCCTGGGGCTTGCCGCGATCACATTCGGTGTGGGATTGCTGCGCCGCCAGGATGCCGTCGAGACGTTCACAGCCGCGATTGCCCTCGCGGTCGGCGCCATTCCCGAGGGCCTGCCCGCGGCGGTGACGATCACGCTGGCCATCGGCGTGGCACGAATGGCGAAGAGAAAAGCCGTTGTCCGGCGGCTACCAGCAGTGGAAACGCTGGGAAGCACCACCGTCATCTGTGCCGACAAGACCGGAACGCTGACCGAGAATCGGATGGCAGTGCAAGTGATCTGGACGCCCGGCGGTGTCGCCTGGGAGGCCGACGGTTACCCGCCGTCGGTGGGTGATGACGAAGCCATGCGGTGGACGCTGCTGGTCGGGGCGTGCTGCAGCGAGGGAGCGCTTTCCGGAGGCGACGGGCACTGGAACATCGTCGGTGACCCCACCGAGGGCGCCATGCTCGTGGTGGCGGCTGGGGCAGGTCTCGACCAGCGTCGTCTTGCCGTCGACCTACCACGGGTCGGGGTCATTCCGTTCAGCTCCGAGCGGCAGTACATGGCCACCCTGCACCGTGCGGACGATGACTGTGTCGTGCTGGCCAAAGGGTCGGTGGAACGGATGGTCGAACTGTCCGACACGGAGATGGGTCCGGACGGCGCGTTGCGACCGCTGGACCGCGCGAAAGTCCTGCAGGCGGCTGAGTTGCTCAGCGGCCGTGGTTTACGGGTGCTGGCCACCGGCGTACGGGTCGCGGCCGACCCGAAAGACTTCTCGGAAGAGACGATGTCAGGCTCGCTGAGCTTGACCGGGTTGCAGGCGATGCTCGATCCGCCGCGCTCGGCCGCGGGCCCCGCGGTGGCGGCGTGCCATTCAGCCGGCATCGCGGTGAAGATGATCACCGGAGACCACGCGGGCACAGCCGCCTCGATCGCGACCAGCGTCGGATTGCTCGACGGTGGTGAATCAAAAGCTGGAGACGTCCTTACCGGCGCCGAACTGGCGGCGCTGGACGCCGACGACTACCCGGATGCCGTCAATCGGGCGGGCGTATTCGCCAGGGTGTCACCCGAGCAGAAGCTGCGGTTGGTGAAGGCGCTGCAAGCCTCGGGCCACGTGGTGGCGATGACCGGAGACGGAGTCAACGAC
The DNA here is from genome assembly GCA_963805835.1 of uncultured Actinomycetota bacterium. GTDB lineage: Bacteria > Actinomycetota > Actinomycetes > Mycobacteriales > Mycobacteriaceae > Mycobacterium. The sequence goes on from CAWDVX010000008.1 coordinate 36,812, forward strand.
GCTCCGGCCCTGCGGCAAGCCAACATCGGCGTCGCGATGGGCCGTGGCGGCACCGAGGTCGCCAAGGACGCCGCCGACATGGTCCTGACTGACGACGACTTCGCCACCATCGAGGCTGCGGTCGAAGAGGGTCGTGGTGTCTTCGACAACATCACGAAGTTCATCACCTGGACACTGCCGACCAATATCGGTGAGGGACTGGTGATCCTCGCCGCCATCGCGGCGGGCGCGGCGTTGCCGATCCTGCCCACTCAGATCCTGTGGATCAATATGACGACTGCGGTGGCGCTGGGCCTCATGCTCGCCTTCGAACCGAAGGAACCCGGCATCATGACCCGTCCGCCGCGCGAACCCCGCCAGCCGCTGCTGACCCGCGCGCTGGTGGGGCGCATACTTCTGGTCTCATCCCTGCTCGTCGCTACTTCGTGGTGGCTGTTCGAATGGGAAGTCGGCCAGTGGCGCCGGCCTCCAGGAAGCCCGCACGGCGGCGGTGAACCTCTTCGTTGTGGTCGAGGCGTTCTACCTGTTCAGCTGCAGGTCATTAACGCGACCTGTCTGGCGGATCGGCTTTCTCTCCAACCGGTGGATCATCGTCGGTGTCACGGCGCAGGCCCTCGCGCAACTCGCCTTCACCTACCTACCCGTCATGAACGCCGTCTTCGGCACCGCGCCCATTGATTTTGGCGCATGGCTGCGGATCCTCGGCATCGCGATCGCGGTCAGCACCGTCGTGTCGATCGAGAAGTGGTTGCGTTCAACTGGATCGCACGCATCTCGCGCGTGACGGGTTAACGTGTGAACGCCGCCCCCGCTCAGCTCTGTTGGAACGTGCGGGCCTCGACGTAGCGCACCACATCTGACAGGGTGCGCAGTGACGCGTAGTCACTCTCTGCGATGTCCACATTGAGTCTTTTATGAACGCCGACAAGGAAGTTCAGCCAGTCCATCGAGTCGAGATCGACCTGGTCGCGCAGCAGCGCGTCGTCCGCGATGTCGTCGGCTTCGACCTCGGGGGCGATCGTCGTCAACACCGACAGGATCTCCCCGCGAACATCGTTCTTGATAGTCATCGACACTCACCTCTCCAATAGCTCGGGCTGTTGCAGTAGTTCGTTGATCGCGGCAAGGAACAACGCGCCGCGGTGCCCATCGCTGGCTCGGTGGTCAGCCGCCAAGGTGACCTGCACGGTCGTGGCGATGCGGATGCCGCCGTCGATCGCTACCACCCGTTGCCTCGGCCTGCCGAATCCCACCAGCGCGACCTGCGGCGGGTAAATCACCCCGAATACCGTCGCGACTCCCTGGTCGCCCAGGTTGGTCACGGTGATGGTGGGATCGGACATCTCCGAACTGCGCAGCGAGAACGTCCTGGCGCGGGCCACCAGATCTGTGAGGTCGGCCATCAGCTCGTCGACTTTATGGTCGGCGACGTCGTGGATCGCCGGGGCGACCAGGCCGCCGCCCCGCAGCGAGATCGCCACACCGACATGGACATTCGGCGCGGGCTGGAAACCCTCATCGCGCCAGAATCCGCTGAATTCGCCGAACCGCTGCGCCGCGAGTGCCACTGCCTTGATCTGCAGCACGGCGGGCAGCACCCGCTCGGTGATGGGTCGCTGCGCGTTGCGCTCGGCCAGCCAGTCCAGCGCCGGGTCCATCAGGATTTCGTCGGCGAGGTAGTAGTGCGGAATCTCCCGTTTGGACCGGCCCATCGCCGCCGCGATGGACTTGCGCATCTCGGTGCCGCGTTTGGCCGCAAGCTCTTTCGGTGACAGCGATGCCGTTGGAGTCGCGACGGTTGTCGTCACCTCGGGTCTGGCTGACTCGATGTGGGCTGCGGCGTGCTCGACGTCGTTGATGATGACGGCCCCCTGCGGGCCGGTGCCGGTCACGTGATCGATGTCGACGCCCAGCGATGCCGCGAGCCGACGGGCCGCGGGCGAGACCCAGCGGCGTCGATGTTCGAAGGACGGTGGCGGCGAGGGGCGCGGGAGCCTCCGGGGCGACCGGCTCGAGGACGGGTTCGACGGGCGGTGTCGGCGGAACTGGTTCGACAACCGTCGCCGCAGCAGGCGACGGCGCCGGTGTCGGTTCCACGGACTCGCCCGGGGCCACCAACCGCGCCAGCGGTGTTCCGACCTGGACGGTTTGGCCGATCGGCACCAGCAGCTCTGCGACGGTGCCCTCCTGCCAGCACTCCACCTCGACCGCAGCTTTGGTGGTCTCGACCACTGCCACCACCTGGCCACGGGTGATGGAGTCGCCCGGTTTGACGAGCCACTCGTTGAGAGTCCCCTCGTCCATGTCGGAGCCGAGGGCCGGCATCTTGAACTCGATCATGAGGACTGGCCGAACAGCGATTTCACTGCCGCGACGATCTTGTCCTTCTGCGGCAGCGCCGCCTCCTCGAGATGCTTGGGGTAGGGAATGGGCACTTCCTCGGTGCACACGCGAGTGATCGGCGCATCGAGGTCGTAGAACGCGCTCTCCACGATGCGTGCGCTGATCTCGCCGGCCAGGCTCCCGGTGCGCCAGGCTTCGTCGACCACCACGACCTTGTGAGTCTTGCGCACCGAGGTGAGGATGGTCTCGTCGTCGAGGGGGCGCAGCACCCGCAAATCGATCACCTCACAGTCGATTCCGGCCAGTGACAGTTCGTCGGCGGCGTCGATCGCCTTGGGCAGGCAGCCGCCGTACGTGATCACCGTGACGTCCTTACCGGCCCGCCGAACCACGGCCCGGTCGATGTCGGTGGGCGTCAAGAGTGTCGATGTCTGCTGAGGTGTTGTACAACTGCACGTGCTCGAAGATGATCACGGGGTCCGGGTCGGCCAGCGCGGTGGGCAGCATCCCGTAGGCGTCGGCCACCGTCGCCGGCGCCACCACCTTTATGCCGGGGATGTGGGCGTACCAGCCCTCCAGGCTGTGCGAGTGCTGCGCGGCCAGCTGGCGTCCCGCTCCTGTCGCCATCCGGACCACCAGCGGCACGGAGAACTGGCCGCCGGACATATGCCGCAGTGCCGCAGCGGTATTCACGATCTGGTCCAGCGCCAGCAGACTGAAGTTGACCGTCATCACCTCGACGATCGGACGCAATCCACCCAGTGCGGCGCCGATTCCGATACCCGACGAAGCCCAGCTCCGACAGCGGGGTGTCACGCACCCGCTCCGGCCCGAACTCCTCCAACAGGCCCTTGGACACCGCGTAGGTGCCGCCGTAGGCGCCGACGTCCTCACCCATCAGCATTACCCGCGGATCGGCGAGCATGGCGTCACGAATCGAATCGTGCACCGCGGTGCGGTATGCCGTCTTGCTCATCGAAGGGCCTCCGCCGTCGCAGGTGTCATCACATCACGGCCGAGATCCTCCACGGGCTCCCAGGTCCCGGCCTCGGCATACGCCACCGCCTCGTCCAGTTCCTCGTTCGGCGGAGCGGCGGATCGCGGCGATGTCATCGTCGGTGAGCGCGCCGTCGTGCCATGCATCGCTCGGTGAAGGTGCGGATCGGGTCACGCTCCTTCCAGTGTTCGACTTCGCCCTTGCTCGCGGTACAACTCGGGATCGAACATCGAATGCGGGCGGAACCGATATGTGCGGAATTCCAGGAAGAACGGACCGCCGCCGTTGCGGACGTGGTACGACGGCCTCCTGGGCGGCGGCATGGCAAGCCAGCACGTCCATGCCGTCGACCGCCAGCGCCGGTATCCGGTAGGACGCCGCCTTCGCGGTCATGTCGGTCTGCGACTGCTCCACGGCGATGGCCGTGCCCATCGCATACAAGTTGTTCTCGCAGCAGAACAGCACCGGCAACTGCCAGAGTTCGGCGAGGTTCAGCGATTCGTGGAAGGCGCCTTCGGCTACCGCACCTTCGCCGAAGTAGCAGGCGGTCACCTGTGGCCTGCCCAGCTGTTTATCGGCCAGCGCGAGTCCCACCGCCAGCGGGAGACCGCTGCCCACGATCGCGTTGCCGCCGTAGAAGCGGGTGCGCGCGTCGAACAGGTGCATCGAGCCGCCGCGCCCGCGGGAGCAACCCTCCTGCTTACCGAACATCTCGGCCATGATCTTGGTCATCGGGACACCCCGAAGCAGGGCGTGCGCGTGATCTCGGTAGGTGGCTACCACCGCATCCTCGGCTTCCAGCACCCGCAGCGACCCAGCGGCCACCGCCTCTTCGCCGACGTAAAGGTGCAGAAATCCGCGGATCTTGGCCGCGCTGTACAGCTCGGCGCACTTCTCCTCCATCAGGCGCACCCGCACCATGTCCGAGAGCAGCGCTGTCGCGGTGTCGTGGTCGATCACGATGGCACCTCCTGATGTTGCACGACCGGTGCTTCGACGGTCGATGTGTCACCTTCGGGCAGCCCAAGTTCGCGGGCCTTGAGCAGGCGCCGCATGATCTTCCCGCTGCGGGTGTGCGGCAATGCGTCGACGAACTCAATCTCCTTGGGCGCCACCGCTGCTCCCAGTCGTTTGCGCGCGTGGCCCAACACTTCCAGCCGCAGGGTCTTCGTCTGCGGTGAACCCGTCCTTGAGGGTGACGAACGCCTTCACCAGCTCGCCGACTGTCGGGTCGGGTTTCCCGATCACAGCGGCCTCGGCGACCGCCGGATGGTCGGTCAGCGCGTTCTCCACCTCGAACGGCCCGATCAGGTGTCCGGCGGACTTGATCACGTCGTCGGCGCGGCCGACGAACCAGAAGTAGCCGTCGGCGTCGCGCTTGACCAGGTCCCCGCTCAGGTAAAGGTCGTCGACAAAGCACTTGCGGTAGCGCTCTTCCTGATTGAGGTAGGCGCGGAACATCGACGGCCATCCCGGCTTGAGCGCCAACTCGCCCTCGACGTCGGGCTCCTCGATCACCGAGACAGTGCCGTCGTCGTCGTGCCTGACCACGTATGCGTCGACGCCGGGCAAGCGGCCGCCCCATCGAGCCTGGCTTGATGTCGAAGGCCGGGGTGTTGGCGATCATGATGCCGCCCGTCTCGGTCTGCCACCAATTGTCGTGAATCGGCAAGCCCAGCACGCGTTTTCCCCACCAGACCGCCTCGGCGTTGAGCGGCTCGCCGACGCTGGCGATGAACCGCAGAAGCGGAAAGCGGTACGCGCTGCGCGACTTCCGGTCCAGCCTTGATCAGCATTCTGATCGCGGTGGGGGCGGTGTACCACACGGTGACGCCCTCGTCTTGCAGGATCCGGTACCAGCGTTCGGCGTCGAACTCGGCTTCGTCGATGATCGAGGTGACGCCGTGCAGCAGTGGGGCGATGATGCCGTAGGACGTGCCGGTGACCCAGCCGGGATCGGCTGTACACCAGTAGATGTCGTCGGGATGAATGTCCAGTGCGTAGAGGCCGGTGAGGTAGTGCATGGTGACCGCGCCGTGCACGTGCCGTGGCGCCCTTGGGTGTGCCGGTGGTGCCGCTGGTGAAGTGCAGCAGCGACGGGTCATCGGCGGTTGTGGGTTCGATCGGAGCGTCTTCGGTGGCCTCGGCCATCAGCTGCGCAAGGTTCAGCGTGCCGGGCTCGTCCCCGTCGACCAGTAGCACGTGGCGCACCGATGTCAGCTGGTCGCGCACCTTGGCGATCTTGCGCCTGTACAGCGCCTTCGTCGTCACCAGTACGGTCGGCCTCGCCGATGGCGACGCGGGTGGCGATGGGTTCGGGCCCGAACGCCGAGAACAGCGGGGACACCACACTGCCGTTACGCAGCGCGCCCAGCATCGCGACGTAGAGCTCGGGGATGCGTCCCATGATCAGAAAGACCCGGTCGCCCTTGCCGACGCCGAGCCCGCGCAGCACGTTGGTGAACCGGCGGGTGCGGCGGCCCAGTTCGGCGTAGCTCACGTCGTGGGCGACCAACTCGCCATCCGCACCGGTGTCGGTGATGAACCGCAGCGCGGTGCGATCCGCTGCTGGACCGTCGGCGTGCCGGTCCACCGCCGCATACGCGATGTTGCAGCCGCCGGATGGCATACCGGCGCACAGGTCAGGGACCATCGACCAATCGAATGTCGCGCGCGTCTGTTCGTAGTCGGCGAAATTCGGGGCGACTTTCCAGTCCTCGGCTGTCTTGCGAATTATCGTCATGGCAGGTCCGATGAGCCCGGTGCCGGAAGGACTCCACGGCGCACGGCCGGACCGATATTGGCCATGACGCGTTCCAGCAGGAGGTTGTAGGAGTGGCCGTCGGTGAGGAGCCTGGAGGCCTCGTAATGCCGAATATAGGCTTCGATTCGTCGGTCGATCGGCCAGTCGGAATAGATCTGACTGGCGTATTCGGATCGCAGGAACCGGCAAGCGACGGCGTCGAGATTCTCGGTAGTCCGCTCAGCGGGCTCGGTCGGCGTCATGTGCATCCTTCGGTCATGTTTCGCGTCCTCATCCTTTTCGAGCCGCCTTCGCGGCACTAGAGACGAAAGTCACCAACGCCGTCGCTGTTTCGCCCCGACGATGGACACTTCCCGCCGCGCGAAGAGCTTCGCCGGTCATTCGGAAGTCAGATGCCATAAGTCCTCGCGTTGTTGGTCCGGTCGGCCCTTTCGGCCTGGTGAGGTGGCCGACGAATATCGGGACATGCTCACCGAGACGTCGCCCATCAGGGACGCGGTACGCAGCTTCAACAAGCACGTGCTCAATCCGGCGATGATGTACCTGGCAGGCCGCAGGTATTGGTATGCGGCAGTCATGCGGCATACCGGACGTCGGTCGGGACGGCACTACGCGACACCGGTGGTGGCCGACCGGGTAACGAATGGATTCATCGTGCCCCTGCCGTACGGAACAGATGTCGACTGGTTGCGCAATGTGCTGGCCTCCGGCGAGGCTGCCGTCTCGGCCGGCGGCCACACGTATGACGTCGTCGAACCCGAAATCATCGACGCGGCAACGGCAGGTCCTCAACTTTCGCCGAGGCGTCGACGAGTCTTCCAGGCATTCGGCATCGAGCGCTTCCTCAAAGTGGATGCGGTCAGGAGCTGACATCATGGTGGAATGTCCTCAGGGCCACCAGAACCCGGCTGGGTGGCAGTTGTGCGGAGAATGCGGCAGCCCAATCGAGTCGACGCCGGACGACTCCGCGTGACGCCTGGAACCGGGCTAAATGGGCCATCGCCGGGGTAGGTGTCCTGGCAGCCATTGTGTTCTCGGCCGCTGCGATCACTTTCGTGAGGAGCGACGATCAGCAATCCGGTCCTTCGGCGCCGGCATCCGCCGACCAGGGAACGGTTTTGGAATGGTGGTCGCTGGCGCGCGAACCCTTCACTGATCTGCAGCGGTCGCTGGCCGATGCGCAGCGTGCGCTGGCTACTTCGACCGCTCGGCGATGGACGAGGCATGTCGGCAGATGCATGACTCCGCGGCGGTCGACCTTCGGGCGCATCTGCCGGCGCCAACCCCGGAACTGACCAGCGAACTGGAGGCCGCGACCGAGGATGCGCATGCGGCCGCCCACATGTGCCTGTCGGTGTTGGCAAGGTCTACGAACAGTTATGACGGCGAGTTTCCCGTCGACGTCGAGCAGGCAGAGGAGCACCTGCTAGCGGCACAGGAACTGGTTCGCCAGACGCTGGTCGGAGCTCCGTAGCGGCTGCGCTCGTCAGTGCCGCACGACCAGCACCGAAGCCGCTTTTCGGTGAAACAGAGGGTGCCCCCAGGGGCCGAGAATCTGGATGACCTCATCCGCGCGTGAACCGCCGATCACGGCGAGCCGGATCCATTCGTCATGGGTCTTCAGGAACCGGGCGACATCGGCCCCATTGGATACGGGGTAGACGTGCACGTCGGGATAGCGTGCCTTCCATTGCTCGATGATTCGTCCAGACCGTCCCGGTCGCCGAGCATCAGAACCGGCGCCTGACGCAGCCTCGCTTCCTCCATCGCATTCTCAACCACCGACTCGTTGTCGATTTCGTCGGTCACCGCGACGACGATCCAGTCGACGGCGTCGCGCGGTATCTCGTCCTGAGGCCGGATGATCGCCACCGGGCAGCGTGCCTTCTCGGCGAGCTCGGTGGCGATTGATCCCAGTATCGCCCGCGCGGACCGGCCTATGCCGACCGAGCCGACGCAGATCATGTCGGCAGATTCTGATTCCTCGATCAGTGAGAAGGCCGGCAATCCTGAGAGGATTGCGGTCTCTATCTTGACAAGCCGACCTGTGGCCTCGACGGCGTCCTTCGCCGCACGGATTGAGGCTTCGGCGTGGTGCATGTCCGCGTAGTAGTCCTCCGAAGAGGGATGGGTGCCCTTCGTGATGCACACGAGGCGCAACGGCACACTTCGGGCGATCGCTTCGTCAACCGCCCACAGCGCGGCGTGGACGGCGGTGTCCGAGCCGTCGATTGCGGCGACAACCGGCTGGGGGGAGTCGCTCTCAGTCATCGTGCACTCCTTCCGCAGTTGGTTGTTTCGACGCTATTGAGTTCCGGCGCTCAACGGTGGGGCACTAGGTCCCTCGGTGCTGGACATTGGTCCTCAACGCGGGCCTGGAGCAGGATGTCGGCACGGCCGATCTGTAGCGTCAAATGCCATGGTCACTGATGTCGCAACCGATTTCGACGGCCGAGATGACACCGCTCTGTCACTCGCCTGTACTCGGGTGCCGACGGCGTCCCCGGACGATCTGGTCGTCACGACGCTGGAACGAATGCGGGGCCGGCATTTCGACAGTGCCGCCGCCGTGGCGGTTCTCGACGGGGATCGTCTCGTCGGGGTCGCGACCATTGAGCAGATGTTTGGGGCGGTCAACGGCGCGACGCTGCGCGAGGTCATGGACTGGCAGCCGCCGGTGGTGACGCCGGACACCGACCAAGAGCGTGCCGCCTGGCGGGCGGTGCAGGATAACGAGCCTGGTCTCGCAGTGGTCGACGAGCAGGGCCGCTTCCGTGGGCTGATACCGCCGCAGCAGCTGCTTGCCGTCCTGCTGCATGAACATGACGAAGACATGGCGCGGTTGGGTGGGTTTCTGCATACGGTCGAGTCGACCCGAACGACAACGCTCGAAAGCGTGACCCGGCGGCTGTGGCACCGATTGCCTTGGCTGGTGGTCGGGTTGATCGGTGCGATGCTGTCGGCGGGCCTGATGGCGGCCTTTGAAAGCCAACTCAACGCCGTGTTGGCGGTTGCGTATTTCGTGCCAGGGATCGTCTATCTGGCCGACGCGGTTGGCACGCAGACCGAAACGGTCGCCATCCGCGGCCTGTCGGTCGGTGTCGGGATCCGCCGCATCCTCACGCCCGAAGCCCTGACAGGGCTGATCGTCGGCGTGCTACTGGGACTGGTGATCTTGCCGACGGTGGCGTGGATGACAGACGACTGGAGGCTCGCGGCGGCGGTGGCCATCGCGGTGCTGGCCGCGAGCACCATCGCCACCGTGGTGGCGTTGCTGTTGCCGTGGTCGCTCCAGGCGCTGAACAAGGATCCCGCGTTCGGCTCTGGGCCGCTGGCCACAGTGATCCAGGATCTGTTGTCGATCGTGATCTACCTCGGAGCCGTCACAGCGCTGCTCATGTAGACGCAATGGCGTCGCGGTGTGAGAAGCTCTGCCAGGTCGGTGTCCACGCCGCCTGCCGCCATCGAGTCCCAGTAGCAGTCGCGCAGGAGGACAACACCGGGCGGAACGGGCAGCTTGTGTTCAGAGGCGAACGCCACCTCGGCGCGGGACTTCGGCCCCTACCGTCATGATCCGCGACGTAGTCGGATCAGAGTCGGCTCATGAAGCGAGGAGGCTGTGCCATGGATTCGATCGTCACTCTGACGATGAACCCGGCGCTCGACATCACGGTCGCCGCGGAGGCCGTGCGTCCCACCGAAAAGATCCGCTGCTCACGCGCTCGTTACGACGCCGGCGGCGGAGGCATCAACGTCGCCAAGATCGCACACGTCCTCGGCGCCCCGGTAACGGCCGTTTTCCCTGCCGGCGGTGCCAGCGGCGACCTTGTCACCGGGCTCGTCGCCGAGGCAGGTGTGCCATTGCGACGGCTCGACATTGCCGAGCCCACGCGGGAGAGCTTCACCATCGATGAGACCGGCACCGGCCTGCAGTACCGGTTCGTCCTTCCTGGCCCGCGGCTGACTCCGTCCGAACAAGCCGAATGTGTGAATCAGCTGCGCGTTGCGGCGTCCTCGGCACAATTCGTCGTCGCCAGCGGGAGTCTGCCGCCGGGTGTGCCTGCCGACTTCTACCAGCGGATCGCGGAGGTGTGCGGTGAGACCGGGACCAGATTCGTCTTGGACACCTCGGGCGCCGGTCTACAACACGTCCATCATGGTGTGTCTGTGCTCAAGGCCAGCGTGCGCGAACTACGGGAATGCGTGGAACGTGACCTCACGACCGAATCCGAACAGCTGGACGCCGCGCACGAACTCGTCGATTCCGGCCGCGCCGAGGCCGTTGTGGTGTCGTTGGGAGCTCAGGGCGCCGTGCTCGCTACGCAGACCGAAAGCTGCCGATTCGCCGCCATTCCGATGCGCGCAGTAAGCGGAGTTGGTGCGGGCGACGCGATGGTCGCCGGCATCACCGTGGGTCTGACTCGCGGATGGCCGCTGAGCACATCGGTTCGTTTCGGCATGGCCGCCGGTACGGCGATGCTCATGACCCCCGGTACCGCACCGTGCACACGGGCCGACACCGAGCGGCTCTTCGAAATTGCTGAAGAGCCAGTAGAAGTCGCTGTCGTATGCGGATGAGTCCATCGATCCTTGAGAGCAGGGCATGCACGCCATGAAAACGACGGTGACCATCGATCCGCGGTTGCACGACGCGGTTGTCTTCGACCTCGACGGAGTAGTTGTCGACACCGCGTCCATTCACACGCCCGATGACGGGGTGCCGGTGATTGATTCGACAGTCGTGCTCGTCCGCAAGCTCGCCGAAGCCGGGATCGCTACCGCCGTGTACTCGTTCCGCCGCAACTGCGAACAGGCGCTGAAGGCGGCTGGACACGACGACTTGTTCGCCGTCCACGTCGACGGTGTGGACGCCGACGCCCTCGGTCTGCCCGGCGCCCGATCCGTCGGTCCTGCTGGCAGCCGCCAACAAGTTGGGCACGACGCCGGAGCGCACCGTCGTTGTGGAGGCCGCGCGGGCCGGAGTGCAGGCGGGTCGCAAGGGGGGTTTCGCACTTGTCATCGGTGTCGACCGCGCAGGGCATGCCATCGAACTCCTGGACAGCGGTGCCGATGTGGTCGTCGATGACCTCACGGAGGTCGCTGTGCGCCATGGCTATAAGCGCATATCAGAGCTGCCGAACGCGCTCGACGCCTACGGTCAGCTGATCGGGGTTGTCGCCGGCCGGAAGCCCTTCGTGTGCCTCGACTTCGATGGCACCCTGGCCGAGATCGTTGCCCAACCGGATGCGGCCAAGCTGGTCGACGGCGCGGCGAAAGCCCTGGAGCAACTGGCGGCGTCATGCCCGGTGGCCATATTGAGCGGCCGCGATCTGGCGGACGTCCGCGACCGGATCGCGATACCCGGAATCTGGTATTCGGGCAGCCACGGCTTCGAGCTGATAGGACCCGACGGCCAGCCACCATCGCAACGACGCGGCAGCCGCCGCGGTTCCTGTCCTGGAAAGTGCCGCAGCCGAATTGCGCGCGGATCTCGGATCCATTCCAGGCGTGAACGTCGAGCACAAGCGTTACGCCGTCGCGGTCCATTTCCGCAACGTCGCGCCGGAACGGGTGGCCGAGGTCGTCGCGACAACCCACCGACACGGTCAGCGGCATGGACTTCGCGTCACCGGCGGCCGCAAGATCGTCGAACTTCGACCCGACATCGACTGGGACAAAGGCACCGCGCTCGGCTGGCTCGGCGATCAGATCCATCAAACAGGTCGCGTGCTGCCCATCTACATCGGCGACGATCTCACCGATGAAGACGCGTTCGACGCGGTCCGTTTCAGCGGCATCGGGATCGTCGTGCGCCATGACGAGGACGGCGACCGCGCCACGGCCGCCCAGTTCGCACTGAACAATCCCGGTGAGGTCGAGGAGTTTCTGCGCCGCGGCGGCGATTGGCTGGCATACGAACAGCAGACGTCCGACGAAGCGTGGACACTCGCGTACGACGGCTACGACCCACCCACCGAGAAGTTACGTGAGGCCCTGTGCACCGTCGGAAACGGCTATTTCGCCACTCGCGGCGCCGCACCGGAATCCAGGGCCGGCCAGATTCACTACCCGGGCACCTACGCCGCCGGTGTGTTCAACCGCCTCGAGGACGTGATATCGGGCACCACCACCGATCACGAAAGCCTCGTGAATCTTCCCAACTGGCTTCCGCTGACGTTCCGCATCGACGGCGGCGATTGGTTCGACGTCGACGGCGTCGAGCTACTTTCCTACCGTCAGGTTCTCGACATTCGTCGCGCCGTCCTGACGCGCGCGCTGCGCTTCCGCGACGGCGCAGGGCGCACCACGTCGCTGACTCAGCATCGATTCGTCGCGATGCACTCGGCGCACGTCGCGGCGATGGAGACGACCATCACCGCCGAGGATTGGACCGGCACGATCGAGGTGCGATCGACGCTCGACGGCAACGTCGGCAACACCATGGTGGAACGTTACCGCGACCTTGCCAGCACTCACCTCACGTCGCTGACCAAGTCGGTGCTGTCGCCGAATTCGGTTCTGCTGGCGGTGAACACGACGCAGTCGCAGATCCCGGTCGCTGCTGGCCGCCCGTACCACGGTGTGGTGCGACGGACGGCCGGCGCCTGCGACGTACCGAGTGGTTGACGAGGAGTTCGAGATCGGTCACGAAATCTTCACCGAGCTGGCAGCGGGCCAGTCACTTTCGGTGGAAAAGGTCGTCACGCTGGTCACCGGTCGCGACGTCGCCACCTCCGAGCCCGCCGCCGGAGCCGAGCGACGACTCGGGCGTCAGGAGCGGTTCGCCGAGATTCACGATGCCCATACGGTGTGCTGGGCGCATCTCTGGGAACGCCTGTCGATCGAATTCGACGATCACGCAGACGAATTGCGCATTCTTCGACTGCACCTGCTGCATTTGTTGCAGACGGTCTCCTACAACAGTGAAGACCTCGATATCGGCGTGCCTGCCCGTGGTCTGCACGGTGAGGCATACCGCGGACACATCTTCTGGGACGAGCTGTTCATCTTCCCGGTGCTGAACCTGCGGCTGCCGTCCATCACGCGATCGTTGCTCCGTTATCGATATCGGCGGTTGATGGAGGCACGCCGGGCCGCGAAACTCGCCGGTTACGCCGGCGCGATGTTCCCGTGGCAGTCCGGCAGCGACGGCCGCGAGGAGAGTCCGGAGCTGCATCTGAATCCGCGCTCGGGTCGGTGGAATCCCGATCCCAGTCATCGGGCGCACCACATCGGAATCGCTGTCGCCTACAACGTCTGGCAGTACTACCAGGTGACGGGCGACCTGGCCTATCTGATCGATTACGGCGCCGAGATGCTGGCGGAGATCGCCCGATTCTGGGTCAGCAGGGCGACGTACGACGAAGAGCGCGACCGCTACGGCATCAACGGGGTCATCGGTCCGGACGAGTTTCATGCGGGCTACCCGGACAGGCCCTTCGAGGGCATCGACAACAACGCGTACACCAACGTGATGGCGGTCTGGGTGATCATGCGCGCCGTGGAAGCCCTGGAGCTCATGCCGCTACCCAACCGGCTTGACCTTCGCGAACGACTCGGATTGACCGACGCGGAACTGCAGCGCTGGGATCGCGTCAGCAGGCGGATGTTCGTTCCGTTCCACGACGGGCTGATCAGCCAGTTCGAGGGTTACGAGAAATTGGCGGAACTGGATTGGGACGCCTACCGCGACCGGTACGGCAATATTCAGCGCTTGGACCGGATCCTCGAAGCCGAGGACGACGATGTCAACCGGTACAAGGCCTCCAAGCAGGCCGACGCGCTTATGTTGCTCTATCTGCTCTCATCGGACGAGCTGCGCGAGGTGCTCGATCGGCTCGACTACAGTTTCGCGCCAGAGCAGATCCCGAAGATGGTCGAGTACTACCTGGCCCGCACGTCGCACGGATCGACGCTCAGCGGTGTGGTCCATACCTGGGTGCTCGCCCGAGCCAACCGCGATCGCGCCATGGAGTTCTTCGAACAGGTGCTGAAGTCCGACGTCGCCGACATCCAGGGCGGGACCACTTCCGAGGGCATTCACCTGGCGGCGATGGCAGGCAGCGTCGACCTCGTCCAGCGGTGCTTCACCGGATTGGAGACTCGTGGTGATCGCATGGTGCTGTCGCCGAATTGGCCGGAATCTCTTGGTGCACTTGGGCTTTCCGATCCACTACCGCGGGCACCACATGCATGTTCGGGTCAGCGGAAAGGGTGCGGAAGTCAGCGTGGACCCGCGCGATGTTCCGCCGGTGGTCATCGAGTGCCGGGGCCGGGTCGAACAGCTCGCGCCCGGACGCACCATCCGGTTTCCCGGTGGCCCCGACGGGACGTGAGGCTGGGCCGCGAGGCTACGGCTGGCGTGCGACGATCACCGGCATGCGCGCTGACTGAATCACCGCCGCACTGACCGAACCGAGCAGCATGCCGGCAAATCCCCCACGGCCGTGGCTTCCGACGACGACCAGCTGCGCCTCTTCCGAGTGCTCGATCAGCGCGCGCGCCGGGTGATCGCAGACCACAAGGCGTCGGACCGTCACGTCCGGGTAATCCTCCTGCCACCCAGCCAGTCGCTCAGCCAGCGCCGCATCCTCCGAAGACTTCATCTCCAGCCAGTCCATGCCGAGAAAGTCGCCCACTCCGAATTCGGTCCATGCGTGCAGGGCGATGAGGTCCACGCGCCTGCGCGACGCCTCGTCGAACGCGATCGCGGTGGCCAGCTCGGACGTGGGGGAGCCGTCGATCCCGACCAGCACCGGTGCCTGCGCCGGATGCGGCATCAACGGATCCTCGTCGTGAATGACCGCCACCGGGCAGTGCGCGTGCTGAACGACTCCTGCGCTTACCGAACCGAGTAGATTGCCGACTGCGCTGTGGCCGCCGGCTACCGACCACGACCATCGATGCTCCCTTCGACATGTCGACGAGCGTGGGAACGGCGGTCGAGTAGTAGATCTCGGTTTCGACGTCCAGGGGGCCGGCCTCCCGCTGTACCGCTGCGACGACAGCCATCGCCTCGTCAACGGCTTCGTGAGCCTTCTGCCGTTGCCATGTCCCGATGCCGGTCGGCAGGGGTGTGTGGGACAACGAGCCGAGGACACTGTTGACGACGTGGACGAGGGTCAGCGTTGCGCCACGTCGCGCAGCGTCGCGTGCGGCCCAATCGACGGCAACCTTTGCCGCGGGTGACCCGTCGACACCGACCACGATTTCTGGCGAAGTAATCGAAGACATACCGCAGATTAAGGCGGTCGCACTCTTCAGACATGAGTCTTTGGTCCCCACCCAGTCCGCCGATGGGCCCCGCCGACGCGTCCGAAAACCAGGACCAAAGCACCGGCGGGACTGTGCCTTGGCCCCTACGTCGCCGATGTCCCGCAGTGGTCTGATCAACAGGTTGCACTCAACGAGGAGGCCACCCATGAAGTCACAGAGGGTGAGAACCCATGGCCACCGACCGATTGCGACCGCGGCAGCACACCATCGCTGAATACCTATCCGTCGACGTGACCGTGGCCGTGTAGCCGTGGCCGACTTCCTGCGCAACACCGATGCGTTCATGTGGTCGATGGAAAGTGATCCACGACTGCGCTCGACGATCGTTTCCCTCGTACTGCTCGACCGGACGCCGAATTGGGAGCAGCTGGTCGAGCGGTTCGATCTCCTCAGCCGGACGATGCCCATCTTCCGGAAACGGGTCATTGCCGTCGCCGGCGCCGGCACCGCCTCGGTGGAAGGTTGATCACGATTTCGATCTCGCATTCCATCTCCGCCGCGTGAGTGCGCCGCAGCCGGGCACAATGGACATCCTCCTGGAAATGGCGCGGGTGGCCGCAATGGCCGAATTCGACCGAGCGCGCCCGCTGTGGGAGGTCACCTTGATCGACGGACTGGCCGACGGCGGTGCCGCGTTGCTGTGCAAGCTGCATCACTCGCTGACGGACGGAATCGGCGCGGTGCAAATCGCGATGACACTATTCGACCGCACCGAGGAGTGCGACAACCGCCGGGCCATGCCGCGGGTGCCGATACCAACCGCGGCCGGACTGCTGGGCGGCGTCCGGGACGTGATGTCCTACGACACCGGATTGGCCACGGCGATCCTGACCGCTCCGTTCAAGGCCGCGCCCGCGCTCCTCGAGAACGGTATTCGTCGACCCGTGGAGACGCTTTCGGCCGTCGGCTCGGCAATGGCGTCCATCTATCGGACGGTCCGCCCGATCAGCCAGCCCGGATCGCCGATCATGCGCGATCGCGGCAAGGTTCGTCGGCTCGCGGCGCTCAGCGTGTCAACGGAGGCCCTTCATCAGGCCGGCGCCGTTGCCGGTGGATCGTTGAACGACGCCTTCATCGCCTCGATCGCGGGAGGGCTGCGGCGCTACCACGAGAAGCACGGCAGGTCTGTCGGCGACCTGTCGGTGTCAATGCCGATCAGCCTCCGAACGGCCGACGACCCGGTAGGCGGAAATCGGGCTGACGCTGATGCGGTTCGAAGTGCCTGCGGCCATCGCCGACCCTGGCGAGCGCATCCGCAGCCATCCACGACCGCACCTCCAAGATGCGCAGCGAGAGGTCGCTCTCCTACACCCAAGCCATCGCCGGAGTCCTCAATCTCATGCCGCGCTGGTACATCGGGTCGGTGCTGCGGAACGTCGACTTCGTGGCCAGCGACGTGCCCGGCATTCCGATTCCCGTTTTCCTCGCAGGTGCCGCCGTACGGATGCAGTATGCGTTCGCGCCCACCATCGGGGCGGCGTTGAACGTCACGTTGTTGTCCTACGTCGACACCTGCGCGATCGGAATCAACATGGATACCAGTGCCATTCCGGACCCCGAGGTCCTCTACGACTGCCTCGTCGCCGGCTTCGACGACGTGCTGGCGCTTGCGAATTAGCCTGCCCGCCCCTTGCTCTAGTCGGCGCGGCTACGTTGCGGCCTGTGTTCTTCTGCCCGCAAAGATCTGCCCGAAGGCGGTATCCCCGTCGTAAGACGGTGGGTCAAACGCGGGCTCGTAGAGCCCGCTCAGCCATTGGCTTCCAGCCTTCGGGCAGATCACCGGTTGCCCGGCACCGCCAACTATCGCACCGTCGGCGCATCGGATCTGAGGGCCGAAGGGCCCCTGCCGGCGGTCGAAAGTCACATCGTGCCGTGGCCCCTGCCGCGGACAGCAGACCCTGGCTCCAGCCGCCGTGCCCGCGACCGATGCGCCGGCGCTGAGGGCCAGCCGGGTACCGGCCGTTGCCGCACGCAGCGGTGCGGTCATCAGGCCCAGCAGCATGGTCAGGTCCTCACGCGGGTACCGGCGTACCCGGCGACTATTTTGGCGATGTCAGTGAGGGACCCTATGACGGCCTCATTGCCGGTAGCTTGCGCGAAGCCGCACGCAGCTTGAACTTTGGGACCCATCGAACCCGGCGGGAGGTCAAGACCGGCCAGCTGTTCGGGTGTAACTCGCCCGAGCCGCGCCTGGTCGGGGCGTGCCCCAGTCGGTGTAGACACCGTCGACGTCGGTGGCAATGACGAGCAGGTCGGCGTCGAGTTGTTCGGCCAGCAGGGCCGAGGCGAGGTCCTTGTCGATGACCGCCTCCACGCCGCGCAGTTTGCCGGCCTCGTCATACATTGTCGGTATTCCGCCCCCGCCCGCGCAGATCACGATGGTGCCCTGCTCGACCAGGCTGCGGATCGGCCGAATCTCGAAGATCCTCTTCGGTTTTGGGCTGGCGACGACTCGCCGGAACTTGTCGCCGTCCGGTGCGATGGCCCAGCCGCTTGCGGCCTTGAGGCGCTCTGCGGTCTCCCGGTCATAGACCGGGCCGATCGGTTTGGTGGGGTTGGAGAACGCCGGATCGTTCGCGGTCGACCTCGATCATCGTCAATATCGTGGCGAGCGACTGATCGGCGGGCAGTAGGTTGCCCAGTTCTTGTTCGATGACGTAGCCGATCATCGCCTCGGTCTGCGCCCCGAGCACATCGAGGGGGTACGGCGCGACGTCGTGATAGGCCGCCGCCTGCAGTGCCAGCAAACCCACCTGCGGGCCGTTGCCGTGCGCTATGACGATCTCGTTCCCCGGGGCCACTTCGGCGATGGACTCGGCCGCGGACCGGATGTTGGCCCGTTGATTCTCCGCGGTCATCGGCTGTCCTCGTCGCAGCAGCGCGTTGCCGCCGAGGGCGATCACAATTCGCACTACAGCTCCCTGCGCTCAGGCCAGCGCGGACACGAGGACCGCCTTGATCGTATGCATCCGGTTCTCGGCCTGTTCGAACGCGATGTTCGCGGCGGACTCTCGAAGACGTCCTCGGTGACCTCGATGCCGTTCGGCGAGATGCGGGTACTGCGCGGAGATCTGCGCGCCGACCGTGGTCTCGGAGTTGTGGAACGCGGGCAGGCAGTGCATGAACTTCACCCGCGGATTGCCCGCCGCAGGCCATCAGCTCGGCGTTCACCTGAAACGGGCAGCAGCAGGTCGATCCGCTCGCCCCACGTCTCCACCGGCTCGCCCATCGACACCCACACGTCGGTGTAGATGAAGTCGACGCCGCTCGACCGCCTTGAGCGGATCGTCGGTGATGGTGATCCGCGCCCCGGACGCGGCGGCGAACTCCCGGCACATGCGTCAGCATGGTCATCGCTGGGCCAAAGATCCTGCGGGGCACCGATACGCACGTCCATGCCGAGCTTGGCGCCCACCAGCAGCAGCGAGTTGCGCCACGTTGTTGCGGCCGTCTCCGACGAACGCGAAAGCGATGTCGGTCAACGGCTTTGGCACAGTGCTCGGTCATCGTGAGCACGTCGGCGAGCATCTGGGTGGGATGGAACTCGTCGGTGAGCCCGTTGAACACCGGCACCCCGGCGTACTCGGCGAGCTCCTCGACGATCTCCTGGCCGGCGCCCCGGTACTCGATCGCGTCGTACATCCGGCCCAGCACCCGGGCGGTGTCCTTCATCGACTCCTTGTGCCCGATCTGCGACGACGTCGGGATCGATGTAGGTGACGTGGGCGCCCTCGTCGTACGCCGCCACCTCGAACGCACAGCGGGTGCGCGTGGAGCTCTTCTCGAAGATCAGCGCGATGTTCTTGCCTGCCAGGCTGGTCCGTGCGTGCGCCGGAGTACTTGGCCCGCTTGAGATCTCGCGACAGGTCGAGAAGATAGAGCAGATCGCGATCGGTGTGATGGACGAGGCTGAGCAGGCTGCGATTGCGATTATTGAACGCCATGGCGAGTTCCTTCGTGGATGTGGATTAGGTGTACAGCGGATCGCGCAGGATCGGGCAGGTCATGCACCGGCCGCCGCCGCGGCCCCGGCCAAGCTCGCTGGCATCGATGGTGACGACCTCCACTCCGCCTTGCGTAGCGCCGTGTTGGTCAGGGTGTTGCGGTCGTAGCCGATGACGACGCCCGGCTCGAGCGCGACCACGTTGTTGCCGTCATCCCACTGCTCACGCTGGATGCCGTAGACGTCGCCGGCGGTGGTGACGACCCGGAAGTCCACGCCGACCGCGTCGCCGATCGTTTCGATCAGGCCCCTTCGGTTCGCGGCGGACGTCCAGGCCGGACGGCGCGGACTCGTCGGGCCGCAGGCTGATCGGCACGATCCCGTCGACGACGGGGGCGAACGCCGTCACCAGGTCGCGGTCGCAGAAGGTGAACACGGTATCCAGATGCATGGCAGAGCGCGTCTTCGGCAGGCTCGCGATGATGACGCGCTCGGCCGCTCCTGCGGCGAACAGGTTGCGCGCCACCTGGGTGATCGCCTGATGAGAGGACCGCTCGCCCATGCCGATGACGACGAGTCCCTTGCCGATCGGCATCACGTCGCCGCCCTCGAGGGTGGCCAGACCGTGGTCGGTGGGCGCGCCGTCGGCGTCGCCCAGCCAGACGTCGTACTTCTCGTCGGTGAAGGCGGGATGGAACTTGTAGACGGCGGTGGTGAGCAACGTCTCCTGACGCCGCGCAGGCCAGTACATCGGGTTCAGCGTGACGCCGCCGAAGATCCAGGAGGAGTTGTCGCGCATGAACTGCGTGTTGGGCAGCGGCCGAATGACAAACCCGGCCGGGTCCAGCGTAGTTGAACAGCGAGAGGAAACTGCCATCCACCTCGTCGACCACGTCCTGGTAGGCGATACCGCCAATGAGCAACTCCGCCAATCGATCCGGCGGCCTGCTCGGTCAGCCAGGCCCGGATCTCGTGGGTGAGCACGGGGCCGACCAGGTCCTCGGTCACCTTGCGGTCCAGCAGCCACTGGAGGGCTTCGGGCTGCGCCACGACGTCGGCGAGCAGATCTTGAAGCTCGAGGACCTCGACGCCGCGGTCGACCATTTTGGCGACGAAATCGAAGTGGTCGCGGCGGGCCTGCTGCAGCCAGATGACGTCGTCGAACAGCAGCTCGTGGCAGTTGTCGGGGGTCAGGCGCTGGTGGGCCAGGCCCGGTGCGCACACCATGACCCGCCGCAGCCGGCCCGCCTCGGACCAGACGCCGAGCCGGGATTCGGTCGCGTTCACAGGACGGACAGATTGCCGGTGGCCATCAGTACCACGGCCGCGACGGACGTCATTGCCAAGCACCGCGAAGATGCCCCACTCCGGCTTCGTGAAGACCGGCAGGCGATTCTCCCGGCGCGCCCAGACGTAGAACACGGTGGCGACGAAGTAGGCCGACGCCGCAACCAGCAGATACTGCCACCCGCCCGCGTACACCAGCCACACCGCGTAGCCCAGACGCGACCACGCCGAAGGCGAGATCGCGGACCCGGCCATGGCCGGACTCGTACGTCTCACCGCGCACCGCCAGCAGCACCTGATAGGCGGCCGACCACAGGTACGGCAGCAGGATCAGCGAGGTCGCCAGCAGGATCAGATCGAGATAGGTGCTTTCGTTGGCCAGAGTCCACAGCAACATCGCCTGGACGAAGATATTCGTGAGCCACAATGCATTAGCCGGTGCGCCATGAGCGTTCTCCTTGGCGAGCGCCTTGGGCATCACGTGTTCGAGGGCGGGCAGGCGCAGGATCTCGACGCACAACAGCACCCATGCGATGAGGGCGCCGAGCAGCGACACGACCAGACCGATCGAGATGAAGGCCGCACCCCACGTGCCCACCTGGCTTTCGAGCACCCCGGCCATGGACGGGTCCGGGACGCCTGCGAGTTCCGCCTGGGCCATCAGGCCGTATGACAGCAGGTTGACCAGGAGTAGCAGCACCAGCACCCCGGCGAAGCCCAGCACGGTAGCCCGGCCGACGTCCTTGCGCCTGGCAGCACGTTGCGAGTAGACGGAGGCACCCTCGATGCCGATGAACACCCAGACGGTGATCAGCATCATGTTCTTAACCTGCGTCATCGTGTCGCCGAGCGGAGCCCCGTCGATCTGCGTCGCGTTGCCCCAGAAGTCCGCGGAGAATAGCCCCGCTTTGAATCCGACCGCGGCGATGGCGACGAACACCAGGATCGGGACCACCTTCGCGACGGTCACGACGACGTTTACCAAGGCGGCGGTCTGCACGCCGCGAAGCGTCATGGCGTGCACGATCCATAGCACGACCGACGCGCCGATGATCGCGGAAACCGTTGCGCCGCCCTCGAAAACGGGGAAGAAGTAGCCGAGCGTCGAGAACAGCAGGACGAGGTAGGCCACGTTGCCGATCCAGGCCGATACCCAGTAGCCGAAGGCGGAGGTGAAACCCACGTAGTTGCCGAAACCGGCTCTGGCATAACCGTAGACACCGCCGTCGACATCCGGTTTGCGACTCGCGAGCGTCTGGAAGACGAAGGCCAGTGTCAACATGCCCGCGCCGGTGATCACCCAGCCAATGAGCAGCGGACCGGGTGCGGCGCTACCCGCCATCTGCGACGGCAGTGCGAAGATGCCGCTGCCGATCATCGACCCGACGACGATTGCCGTCAGGGCGGCCAGGCCCAGCCCACGTTTCGTGACGGGGGGACGGGTCGGCTCGGGCCGCGCCAGTACGGTTTCGGACATCGGTGTCTCCCCGGCCAAGATGACGCAAGGTCGCGGATATCGCCTCGCGTCACTGATGCTTCCAGTGGTGCCGCCATGGCTGTGGAGGCTTTGGTCCCTGATCGTGGGCCGTAAGTCCTCCGAGCGCTCGCGACTAGGTCACCACGGCCCGAAGTCGGCACTGTTGGCCCGCCGCAGCGCGCTGACATAGTCCCCGCGTTCGCGCGCGACTTCGTCGGAACCGATGGGGACGGCCAACAGGCCGCGGAAATCGTCCACCGCGGTGTATTCCTTGCGCCCCATCCATCGGGACAACCCGTCGAGCATCACGGCGGCGTAGTCGGGACCGTGCCGCAGAAGTGCTGACGCGGTCATCACCACATCCGCGCCGGCCAAGAGGTACTTGATCAGCTCCTTCGAACCCTCGACACCGGTAGTCGCGGCGAGCGAAGCGTCGATCCGGCCGTGCAGCAGGGCAATCCACGTCATCGGCAAGCGCGCCTCGCCCGCCCGCGACAAGGACGTCCCCGGCGCGACGGCCAGGGTTTCGGGATCGATGTCGGGCTGCAGGAATCGGTTGAACAGCACCAACCCGTCGGCGCCGGCGAGGTCCAGGCGCCGGGCCATGTCGGCGGTCGCGCTGAAGAACGGGCTGAGTTTCACCGCCACCGGCACGGTCACCACGTCCTTGACCCGTGCCAGGATGTCGAGGTGACGCTGTTCGACTTCGCGTGCCGGAGATGTGCGCATCGCCGGGCAGGGTGTAGATGTTCAATTCGATTGCGGCCGCGCCGCATTCCTGCATCGACCGGGCGTAGGCGGCCCAACTGCCGGGCGTGCTTCCGTTGATGCTGCCGATCACGGGAATCGAGACGGCTGCCGCTGAGCGTTCGAGCAGGCTCAGATATGGGCGTTCGCCGTGGTCCGCTCCTGCGGCTTCCGGGAAGTAAGACAGCGATTCGGCGAAGCTCTCCGTGCCTGCGACGCCGACGCGCGTATTCTCCTCGGCCTGGCGGCGCAGTTGCTCCTCGAACAGCGAATAGAGCACCACCGCACCGACTCCGGCGTCGGCAAGGCGCCTGGACGCCGTCGACGGTGTTGGACAGCGGAGACGCCGACGCGACCAGCGGGTTACGCAAGTCCAGGCCCAGGTAGCGGGTCGTCAACTCCATCAGCGTTCCCTCCGTGCGTCGGGTTGGAAGTGTTCGGGACCACGGGAAGCCATCTCCTCGTAGACATTCCAGCGCTGCGCGATCGCCTGCTCGGCCATCCCCAGTAGCCGCTCGTATTCGACCGGTTCGGCGTTGGCGAGCGAGCGGTACCGCAGTTCCCGCCGGCGGTAGTCGTCGAGCGGGATCCGCGGTCGGTGCGAATCGAGCAGGAACGGATTGTCTCCGGCGGCACGCAACACCGGGTCATAGCGCAGGAGCGGCCAGTGCCCGCTGGCGACGGCACGGTACTGCTGATCCATCCCGAGACGCATGTCGATGCCATGCGCGATGCACTGGCTGTAGGCGATTATCAGCGACGGCCCGTCGTACGACTCCGCTTCCCGGAAGGCCTGCAGCGTCTGCTGCGGATCGGCACCCATCGCGACCTTCGCGACGTAGACGCTTCCGTAAGCGATCGCCTGCAGTGCGAGATCTTTCAACGGAACCGTCTTGCCTGCGGAAGCAAACTTGGCAACCGCGCCCAGTGGCGTCGCTTTGGACATCTGGCCGCCGGTGTTGGAGTAGACCTCGGTGTCGAGCACCAACACGTTGACGTTGCGCCCGGTCGCCAACACGTGGTCGAGCCCACCGGACCCGATGTCGTACGCCCAGCCGTCACCGCCGACGATCCACACGCTGCGCCGGATCAGGTGATCCACCACGCTGAGCAGGTCAGCGGTGCTGGCGGGATCGAGGCCGCGGAGTCGGTACTTCAGCTCGGCCAGCCGCTCCCGCTGCGCCGCCAACTCCGACTCCCGCAGTTGAGGCGCCGACAGGATCTCGTCGACGAGAGCGGCGCCGAGCGTGTCGCGCAACGCAGTCAGGCGCCGCCGGGCGAGCTGGACGTGCATGTCACTGGCCAATCGAAGGCCGAGTCCGAACTCCGCGTTGTCCTCGAACAGGGAGTTCGACCACGCGGGGCCGCGTCCGTCGGCGTTGGTGGTCCACGGTGTGGTCGGCAGGTTGCCGCCGTAGATCGACGAGCAACCGGTCGCGTTGGCCACCATCAGCCGGTCCCCGAACAGCTGCGACAGCAGTTTGAGGTACGGCGTCTCACCGCAACCCGCGCAGGCGCCGGAGAACTCGAACAGCGGATCCAGAAACTGGGTGCCACGCACGGTGCCGAAGTCCACCCTGGACCGGTCATTGGTCGGCAGCGACTCGAAGAACCCGATGTTCGCCCGCTCGGTGAGCACTCGCGGCTCGGCGGGACCGAGGTTGATCGCCTTGGTGATGGTGGGGCCGGGAAGGATGACCGGGCAGGCCTCGACACACAGGCCGCACCCGGTGCAGTCCTCCACATACACTTGCAGCGTGAACCGGGCATTCGGCAGGCCGACGGCATCCAACGGCGCGGAGTCGAATTCCGCAGGTGCCCCGGCTAGTTGCGACCCGTCGTAGAACTTGGACCGGATCACACTGTGTGGGCAGACGAAGGCGCAGTTGCCGCACTGGATGCAGCTGTCGGATTCCCACACCGCGACCGACTCTGCGATGTTGCGCTTCTCGTAGGCCGTTGTACCACTCGGATAGGTGCCGTCCACCGGAAGCGCACTGACTGGCAGCAGGTCTCCACGTCCGGCCATCATCTCCGCGGTCACGGAGCGGACGAACTCCGGCGCCGACTCGGGCACCAGCGGGGGTGGTACGCGGGTGGAGGTGACCAGGGTGGGTACCTCGATCCGCGTCAGCCCGGCCACGGCGCCGTCCACCGCGGCCAACTCCTTGGCCACCACCTCGGCGCCGCGTTTGCCGTACGTCTTCTGCACCGACTCCTTGATCCGGGCGATGGCCCGGTCGCGCGGCAGCACCTCCGAGATCGCGAAGAAGCAGGTCTGCAGCACGACGTTGATGCGGCCGGCCAGCCCTGCCTCGCGCGCGATCCGGTCCGCGTCGACGGTGTAGAGCGTGATCCGCTTGTCCAGCATCTGTTCCTGGACCCGCCGCGGAAGCGCGTCCCACACCTTCGCAGCAGGCAGCCGGCAGTTCAGCAGCAGCGTCGCGCCGGTGCCCGCCCGACCGAGCACGTCGACGTTGTCGAGGAACCGGAACTGGTGACAGCCGATGAAAGTTCGCCCCGGTCACCAGGTAGGGGGCCCGGATGGGATTCGGCCCGAAGCGCAGGTGCGACTCGGTCTGCGAACCCGACTTCTTCGAGTCGTAGACGAAGTACGCCTGGGCGTGCAGCCCTTCTTCGGATCCGAGGATCTTGATGGTGTTCTTGTTCGCGCCGACGGTTCCGTCCGAACCCAGCCCGAAGAAGACCGCGCGGACCGTTTCGGGCGACTCGATGTCGAACGACCGGTCGTAGGGCGACGCTGGTTCCCGAGACGTCGTCGTCGATACCGATGGTGAACCGTCGCCGCGGCTGCTCGCGCGCGAGTTCGGCGAACACCCCGGCAACCATCGCGGGGGTGAACTCCTTCGAGGACAGGCCGTAGCGGCCACCGCTGACCCGTGGCATGACCGGACGGGCTCCGTCTGCACACGCCTCGGCGAGCGCCGCGACCACGTCGAGGTAGAGCGGTTCGCCGATCGAGCCGGGTTCCTTGGTGCGGTCCAGCACGCCGACCGCGCGCACCGTCGCCGGGAGCGCTCCGAGGAGCGCTGCGGTGGGAAATGGCCGGTACAACCGCACCTGCACCACGCCGACCCGCTCGCCGCGTTCGACGAGGGCGGCGACGGTCTCTGTCACCGTCTGCGCGCCGGAACCCATCAGCACCAGTACACGTTCCGCCTCCGGATGACCCTCGTAGTCGACGATGTGCATCGTCCGCCCGGTGCGCTCGCCGAGGCGGACCATCAGGCTCTCGACCACATCCGGGACCCGCGCGTAGAACGGGTTCACCGTTTCCCGCGCCTGGAAATAGACGTCCGGGTTCTGGGCGGTTCCGCGGATGAAGGGCCGTTCGGGGGTCAGCGCCCGACCGCGATGCGCGCGCACCAGTTCCTCGGGTACCAACGCCCGCAGGTCGTCGTCGGTCAGCGTCTCAATGGTGTTGATCTCGTGGGAGGTTCGGAATCCGTCGAAGAAGTGCACGAACGGTATCCGGGTCATCAGCGTGGCCGCCTGCGCGACGAGCGCCAGGTCGTGGGCCTCCTGCACCGAGGCGGAAGCGAGCAGCGCGAACCCCGTCTGTCGCACCGCCATCACGTCCGAATGGTCGCCGAAGATCGATAACCCCTGCGCGGCAATCGATCTGGCTGCCACGTGGATGACCGCCGAGGTCAGTTCGCCGGCGATCTTGTACATGTTCGGGATCATCAGCAGCAGGCCCTGCGACGAGGTGAAGGTCGTGGACAGCGCGCCGCTCTGCAGGGCTCCGTGCAGAGCGCCGGCCGCACCACCCTCGCTCTGCATCTCGACCACCGTGGGGACGGTGCCCCACACATTGGTCCGCTGTGCGCTCGACCATTCGTCGGCCAGCTCGGCCATCGGCGACGACGGCGTGATCGGGTAGATGCAGCACACTTCGTTGAGCCGGTAGGCGACGGACACGGCGGCTTCGTTGCCGTCCAACGTGGCGCGCGTCATGTCGGTTCCGGGAACATCTCGATGGCGTGCACCGGGCACTGATCGGCGCAGACGCCGCAACCCGTGCATGCGTCGTAGTCGAACTCATAGCGGTGCCCGACTCCGAGTTTGATCACCGCGTCCTCGGGGCAGGCGCCAAGACAGCCGTCGCATTCGAAGCAGTTCCCACACGACAAACAACGCCCCGCCTCGTAGGCAGCCTCGTCAGTCGGACAGACCGCCGACGACCTCCTCGAAACCCTTCACGCGTGTCGTCGCCTCGAGTTCGGGCTGCCGCCGTTGCGCGGCGTCACCGAAGTACCAGAGGTGCAGCGCGTCGAAGCGTCGCCGTCGGGTGCTTCGGCGGTCGCTCGACCTGCGTCCCGCGCAGCCACGCGTCGATGTGATGAGCCGCCTTCTTCCCGTGGCCCGACACCGACTGTGACCGTGCGCTCGCTGGGCACCATGTCTCCGCCGGCGAATACACCCGGA
Source organism: uncultured Actinomycetota bacterium (assembly GCA_963805835.1). GTDB lineage: Bacteria > Actinomycetota > Actinomycetes > Mycobacteriales > Mycobacteriaceae > Mycobacterium. The sequence continues at coordinate 64,095 of CAWDVX010000008.1, forward strand.
CAGCCGGTCATCAATGACGCCGAGACCCGCACGCTGCCGTCGGCGTCGAACTCCACTCCGGGCAGCGTCCGCATGAACGCCGACTCCGTCTCCTGGCCGAGCGCCATGATCAGGGTGTCGGCGGCCAGCGTCTCGAAGCGCCCGGTCGGTCGTGGGTAGCCGGATTCGTCGAGTTCCATGACCTCGACCTGCGATCTCGGGGCCGTCGAAGGCGGTGATGGTCCGCAGCCAGTTGATCCGCACGCCTTCGCGTTCGGCATCCTCGGCTTCCTCGGCGTGGGCGGGCATCTGATCGCGGGTGCGGCGGTAGACGATCACCGCGTCCTCGGCGCCGAGGCGGCGGGCGACGCGGGCGGCGTCCATCGCGGTGTTGCCGCCACCGTAGACGGCGACATGCCGGCCGATGACCGGCTTCTCGCCGGAGGCGACGTTCGCGCAGGAACGACACCGCATCCGTCATCGTGCCGGCGTCGCGGGCCGGGATGTCGACGCGTTTGGCCAGGTGTGCGCCGATCGCGACGAACACCGCGTCGAAAGTCGCCCTCGTCCCGTTCGGCCGCCAGGTCGTCGACCCGATGGTCACACGTCACCCGCACGCCCATGGCCGCGACCCGGTTCAGTTCGTCGGCCAGCACGTCTCGGGGTAGCCGGTAGCTCGGAATGCCGTAGCGCATCATCCCGCCGGGTGCGGCGCCGGCGTCGCGGATCTCGACCTCGTGTCCGAGGCGCGCCAGATGGTAGGCGGCGGACAGACCACTGGGTCCCGCGCCGACGACCAGGACCCGCTTGCCGGTACTGGTAGCTGGAGGCTCGAACATCCAGCCGCGCTCCCGGGCCAGGTCGCCGAGGAACCGCTCGACCGAGTGGATCGATACCGCGCTGTCGAGATCGGCTCGGTTGCAGACGGTTTCACACGGGTGATAGCACACCCGACCGTGGATGGCGGCGAACGGGTTGTCCGAGACGAGCTGACGCCACGCGGCTTCGTGCCGTCCTGCGGTGGCGTGCGCCAGCCAGGCCTGGATGTTCTCTCCGGCCGGGCATCCGGCATTGCAGGGCGGCAGCATGTCGACGTAGACGGGCCGGTGTTCGCGTACCGGGCCTGCTCGGGAATGCCCGTGGCTGAGGTCCGCAAGCGGCGTGATGTCTCTGGAATCAGCCATCAGCCGGGGAATCGAACCGTGGTTCCGGGCATCAGCTCGACGACCTTGCCGTGGCACTCCACTTCGATCGCGGCCGCATCGCGCGGATCAACGCTGATGATCACGCCCTTGCCGCTGACCCGCAGATGCAGGTGCAGGCCGCGGTAGTGGATCGGTATCGCCAGCACGCCAAGGCGTTCCGGCCAATGTGGGGACAGGATGATGCGGTTGGACCGGGTCTCCAGGCCGGTGAAACACCGCTGCATCAGGTCGACGGTTCCGGCCATGGCCGCCAGGTGAATGCCCTCGGATGTGGTGCCGCCCTGGATGTCGGAGACGTCGGACTTCAGCGCCTGGGTGAAGAACTCCATGGCCCGGTCACGGTTGGCTCTGGCCAGCACCCATGTGTGCACCACACCACTGAGCGTCGATCCGTGCGAGGTGCGGGCCAGGTAGTAGTCCACCATCTTCGGTACCTGTTCCGGCGTGAAGCGATAGCCGAGCCGGGCGAGCAGCTCACGCAGCTCGTCTGCCGACAGCAGGTAGAGCAGCATCAGCGCGTCGGCCTGCTTGGACGCCTTGTACCGGTTCACGTCGTCGTGCTCGGCCTCTAGGATGCGGTCCAGCCGTTGGATGTTGCCGTACTGGCTGCGGAGGCGGTCCCAATCCAGATCCGCCAGATCGCCATAACCCTCGAACTGGCTGATAACGCCGTCGTGGAACGGGACGAACATCCGTCGGCTGACGTCGTCCCAGTGCGCGAGCTCGGCACTGTGCAGTCCGAGCGTCTCCATCAGATCCAGGCGGTTCGGCAGCGGCAGCAGGTTCAGTGCGTCGATGGCGTGCATGATGACCCAGACCGCCATGACGTTGGTGTACGCGTTGTTGTCGATGCCGTCGTAGGGGGCGTCGGGATAGCCGGAATGGAACTCGTCGGGTCCGATGACGCCCTTGATGCTGAAGCGTGCGCGCTCGTCGTCGTAGGTGGCCAGACTGACGAAGAACCGTGCGATCTCGGCCAGCAGTTCCGCGCCGTAGTCGATCAGGTAGGCGAGGTCGCCGGTGACCTGATAGAACTTCCACGCGTTGTAGGCGACGGCGATACCGATGTGGTGCGCGCGGGCGCTGGCGTCCGGATTCCAGTGGCCGCTGCGCGGATTCAGGTGCAGCCGTTGACTTTCCTCGCGACCGTCGCTGCCGGACTGCCAGGGAAACATCGCACCCGAATGGCCTGCCGCGTGGGCGGCGTGCTTGGCTTCCGGCAAGCGCCGGTAGCGGTAGCCGAGCAGGGACCGGGTGACCGTCGGGATCCGCAGGTTGAGCACCGGGAAGATGAACAACTCGTCCCAGAAGATGTGGCCGCGATAGGCCTCACCATGCAGTCCACGGGCCGGCACCCCGGCGTCGAGGTCGGCGGTGTTCGGTGACACCGTCTGCAGCAGGTGCAGCAGATGCAACCGCAGAATCCGCACTTCGTCGGTGAAGTCGTCGAACTCGATGGACAGCCGCTCCCACAGATGCGTCCAGGCCGTCAGATGACCGTCGAGCAGCTCAGCAAAGCGGCCGAGCCGGCCGATCCAACGCTGCGCGTCGACACCGGGTTCGGAGGTCGCTACGTCGCGTCCCGTGTAGACGGTGACGATCTTCTCGACCGTGACCGACTCACCGGCCGACAGTTGCACCGCGATGTCGTGACCGATCTCGGTGTCGTGCTCGAACAGGCGATAGGTCGCCGCGACGGGTGAACCGTCGCGCCACAGGGTATTTCGCGCGGCCATCGCGACGGGAATACGCGATTGGGTGGTCAGCATGGTCAACAGGACCGAGTTGTTCGAGAGTTCGCGTGTGGCCGCCGAACCGAGATGCTCGCTGGCCAGGTCCCGGTAACGCTCGACCAGTGAGTTCGTCACGTTGCCATCCAGGGTCGAGCGGAACTCGATCGTCCCCGACCAGTCCTCGGCGACGACCGTCGTCTCGAGGGCGCCGACGTGGGGCAGGTGCATCGCCACGAATCGTCGTTGTGTCAGTGAGGTCGTCCGACCTGCGTCGTCACGGAAGCGGACCTCGCGATTCAGCACCGCGCCGCGAAGGTCGAGCGTCTGCCGGTACGACAGCACGGTTACCGCGTCGAGGTCGAACCAGCTACCGTCGTCGACGCGGAAGGTCAACGCAAGCCAGTTGGGCAGGTTGACCAGGCTCTCGTTGTCGATCTCGGCCCCCGACACGTCGTCGACGAGCCGGTTGTACACGCCGGCCGCGTAGGTGCCCGGGTAGTGCGCCTGACCGGCCTTCGACTCGGGGGCGGCTCCCCGGGTGGCGAAGTAGCCATTCCCCAACGTGCACAACGCCTCACGGAGCTTCTCGTTCTGCGGATCGTAGCCTTCGAAGGCGTAGTCCCACGCCTCACTTGACACCTCGCGCTTGTACGCCAACCACCGAGATCCGCGCTGGATGAACTCGCTCACCTGATTCGGACTCTTGAGTGTGAATTGGGCGGCCGTCTTGCGGTCGCCGTCCTCGTCGTGCCCGACGACGATCCCGATGCCGTCGAATCGGACGGCATCAAAGGCGTCCTCGTCGGTGAGGTCGTCGCCGATGTAGATCGGCAGCCGCGAGCCGGTCGCGTCGATGCGGTCGCGGATCCAGGCCAGCGTGGTGCCCTTGTCCCAGTCGAGGTCGGGCCGCAGCTCTACGAGCATCCGACCGGCGGTTACGCGAAGGCCCGCCCGCGCCCCGACTTGATGTGCGGCGGAGGCGATCTCAGCGACTCGCTCCGGCTCCACCTCGCGGTAGTGGACCGCGACGGCAAAGCGCTTGTGCTCGACGCGCACTCCCGGAATCTGCTGCAGGCCCTGGGTCAGTTCCGCGGCGGCCTGCTCGAGGACGGGCACGAACACCGCAGCCGGTTCGTTCTGATGATGGGTGCCGTCCGGCGCGGTCAACTCGAACCCGTGGCTGCCCGCATACCAGATGCCGGGAATGCCGACCCGGCTCTGGACGTCCGCGAGGTCGCGACCGCTCAGGATGGCGACCGGGCACACCTTGGAGACGAGTTCCAGCGCCTCGGCGGCGCCGTCGACGAGGCTGGCCGCACCGGGATCGGACACGATGGGGGACAGCGTTCCGTCGTAGTCCAGGAACAACATCGACTCGCGTGCGCTGGTGATCCCGATCAACTGACCATAGGACGCCAGCGCATTCGGGAGTTCGGAGATCCGCCTGTCGCCCGTGTGAACGGCGATGTCGGCCAGGTCGGCGATCACGACGTCGGCTCCGTGGCGGCCCAACACGTCGGCACCTCCGGTCCCGTCGATGCCGATGATTAGCGCGAATCCGCCGTCACGGCCCGCCGCCACGCCTGCAACGGAGTTCTCGACGACGACACACCGTTGCGATCGCACACCGAGTCGGTGGGCGGCCTCCAGAAGTACAGCCGGATCGGGCTTTTCGGCGGTCCCGCGTTCGCCTGCGATTCCGTCGATGCAGACGCCGAACAGGCCGTCGATCCCGGCGGCCTTCAGGACCTGCCCGCACTGCGGGCTCGACGAATAGGCCGCCGCGGCGATGCCGAGGCCCTGCAGTTTCCGGGCCAGGTCGACCGTCGGACCCAAGAGCTGCGCGTTGCCGGCCAGCGCACCGTCGAGATCGAAGAGCACCGCGTCGTGATACCGCGGGTCGATGGTGACCGGCAGCTTCATCGGGCCGGCACGAGCTGTTGTTCCAACTCCAAAACCTGACGGGTGGTCTTCACCACGGTGTCGGGATTCAGGCTCATCGAGTCGATTCCGATCCGGACCAGGAACTCGGCCATGTCCGGGTAATCCGACGGGGCCTGCCCGCACAGCCCGGAGTGAATCCCGTTGCGGCGGCAGCCCTCGACGGCCAACCGGATCATCTCCTTGACGCCCTCGTCGCGTTCGTCATAGTCGAAGGCGACGATCTCGCTGTCCCGGTCGACGCCGAGCGTCAGCTGGGTCAGGTCGTTGGAACCGATGGAGAAGCCGTCGAAGCGCTTGGCGAATTCGTCGATCAGGATGACGTTGTTCGGAATCTCGCACATCGCGTACACCTTGAGCCCGTTCTCGCCCCGCCTCAGGCCGAGCTCGGCCATCGTCTCCAGGACAAGGTCCGCCTCGGCGACGCGACGCACGAACGGGAGCATGAGGATGACATTGGTCAGGCCCATCTCCTCGCGCACCCGCCGCATCGCGCGGCATTCCAGCGCGAAGCCCTCGGCGTAGGCCGGATGCGCATAGCGCGAGGCGCCGCGGAATCCGATCATCGGGTTGCTCTCGGTCGGTTCGAAGCCTGCTCCGCCGAGCAGGCTGGCGTACTCGTTGGTCTTGAAGTCCGACATCCGGACGACCACCGGCTTCGGCCAGAAGGCGGCCGCGATGGTGCCGATGCCCTCGGAGAGTCGCTCCACGAAGAACTCGCTGCCATCGGCGTGGCCCTGGGTGAGGTGGGCGATCGTGCGGCGTGCCTCGGGGTCGTCGACCTTCTCCGGGTGCAGCAGGGCCAGCGGGTGGACCTTGATGTACTCGCTGATGATGAATTCCATCCGGGCGAGTCCGACGCCGTCGTTGGGTAGGAACGACGTTTTGAACGCGAGGTCAGGGTTGCCGAGGTTGAGCATGATCTTTGTCCGGGGCCGCGCCATGTCGCCGACCTCGATGCGATCCACGTGGAAGCCCACCGCGCCGTCGTACACGCGGCCCGAATCGCCCTCGGCGCAGGACACCGTCACCACCTGGCCGTCGGGTACGGAGGTGGTCGCGTCACCGGTGCCCACCACGGCGGGGATCCCGAGCTCGCGGGCGATGATCGACGCGTGGCAGGTGCGGCCACCGCGGTTGGTGACGATCGCCGCGGCGGTCTTCATCACCGGCTCCCAGTCGGGTGTGGTGGTGTCGGCGACCAGTACCTGCCCTGGCTTGAATTCCGAGAGGTTCGTGAGGTTCTCGACGCGCTTGACCACACCGGAGGCGATCCGCTCGCCGACCGAGCGTCCCTCGGTGAGGATCTCGCCCCTGCCTTCGAGCACATAGGTTTCCAGCGCCGTCACGCTGTGCTGGGAGGCCACCGTCTCAGGGCGGGCCTGCACGATGTAGAGCTTACCGTCCAGACCGTCCTTGGCCCACTCCATGTCCATCGGCCTGCCGTAATGCGCCTCGATGGCGCAGGCATAGCCGGCCAGCTCGAGAACGTCGGCATCGGTGAGGCAGAACCGGGCGCGGTCGGCCTTCGGGGTGGGGATGTTTCGCGTCGTGTTCTTGGTCTCGCCCTCGACGAGGATCATCTTCACGGCCTTGTCGCCGAGCAGGCGACGCAACACGGCGCGATGACCGGCGAGATAAGTCGGCTTGTGGACGTAGAACTCGTCCGGGTCGACGGCACCCTGAACGACGTTCTCGCCGAGGCCGTAAGCGCCCGTCACGAAGACGGCGTCGCGAAAGCCGGACTCGGTGTCCAGAGAGAACATCACCCCCGAGGAGGAGATGTCGGAGCGCACCATCTTCATCACGCCGATGGACAGCGAAACCTTGAAGTGGTCGAAGCCCTGGTCGATTCGGTAGTGGATCGCCCGGTCGGTGAACAGGCTGGCGAAACAACGGCGGCAGGTGTCGAGGAGACTCTCCTCGCCCTTGATGTTGAGATACGAATCCTGCTGGCCGGCGAAGCTGGCCGTGGGCAGGTCCTCGGCGGTCGCCGAACTCCGCACCGCGAGGCTGACCTCCTCGCCGTACTCCCGCTGAAGCGCGCGGTAGCCCTCCAGAATCTGGGCGGCCAGGTCGTCGGGGAGGCCGGCGCCGTAGACGATTTCCCTGGCGCGCTTGGCCTTGCGCGCCAGCGCGGCGACGTCGGCGGGATCGAGGTCGTCGAGTTCGGCGTGCAGACGCTCCCAGGCGCCGGCCTCGTCCAACATGTAGCGATAGGCGGCGGCGGTGATGGCGAACCCATGCGGGACGCGCACACCCTGCCCGGACAGCTTCTGGAACATCTCGCCCAGCGAGGCGTTCTTTCCGCCGACGAGCGGCACATCATCGATGCCCATGTCTTCGAAAAAGCGAACATATTCAGACGTACCCATGACGTTGCCTCCCGTAGTGCAGCACCAATTGCCGCGCCACGTCCTCAACCTCCCACAGCGGTAGGTGGGGATAAAGGGGCCGAAGGTCACTCGAATAGGTGACTCTACGACGTGACGCGACCCCGGAGGTCCGACCGCCGGTCAGCGGTCTGGATCGAGTTCGATTGTCACCGAGCGCATTACGACCGGTTGTCGCCGTACGAGAGATGATCAACGAACCGGTGACCTCGTGCTCTATTGCACGGCGGCGGGTGTTGTCAGACTCGACATGGCGCCCGATGCGGCACCGGGGCGACCGATGTAAAAGGGAGATTCATCATGGCGATCAGGGTTGGCGTCAACGGCTTCGGCCGAGTGGGCCGGAACTTCTTCCGTGCGGTCGACGTGCAACGCGCCGTCGGCAGCACCGACATCGAGATCGTGGCGGTCAACGACCTCACCGACATCAAGACGCTAGCGCATCTCCTCAAGTACGACTCCGTCCTCGGGCGGCTGCCGCACGAGGTGTCGGTCGACGGCGACGAGTTGGTGGTGGGAAGTCGACGGATCAAGGTCTGGTCCGTCGCCGACGGGCCTGCGGCAGTGCCGTGGGGAGACCTCGGTGTCGACGTCGTCATCGAGTCGACCGGCCGGTACACCGCCGCCGAGCAGGCCAGGGGTCACCTCCACGGAGGTGCGAAGAAGGTGGTGGTGTCCGCCACCTCGAAGGGTGCCGATCTCACGGTCGTGATGGGCGTCAACCACCGCGACTACGACGGTACCCAGACCGTGGTGTCGAACGCGTCCTGCACCACCAATTGCCTGGCGCCGATGGCGAAGGTGCTCGACGAGGTGTTCGGCATCGAACGCGGACTGATGACCACCATTCACGCCTACACCCCGGATCAGAACCTGCAGGACGCCCCGCACCGAGACCTGCGCCGCGCCAGGGCCGCGGCTCTCAACGTGGTGCCGACGTCCACCGGTGCCGCTCGGGCGATCAGCGTGGTGCTGCCGCAACTCGAGGGCCGCCTCGACGGTTACGCGCTTCGGGTGCCGGTGCCAACCGGCTCGGCGACCGACCTCACCGTCACGGTCCGCGAACCGGCGACGGTTGAAACCGTCAACGCCGCCTTCGCGGCCGCGGCCGCAGGCGAACTCGGGCGCTACCTCACCTACACCGATGACCCCATCGTCTCCTCCGACATCGTGACCGACCCGTCGTCGTGCATCTTCGACTCCGGGCTCACGAAGGTCAGCGGTGACCTGGTGAAGATCGTCGGCTGGTACGACAACGAGTGGGGCTACTCGAACCGCCTCGTCGATTTGACCGACCTGGTCGCTTCAACTCTCTGAGGATCTCTGAGGACCGCGTCCGCGTCAGCGGTCGGCCGGGGCCGGCGGTGACCTTCGCCCCTATTCGCGGCCAGATGGTCATGGTGACGCACCGCTAGTCGGAACGACGTTGTCCCTACGGCTTGAGGACTTGCGACCCTGCCGCCGCGACCCCCGCGAAGCGCATCGTGATCGCATGGAGCACCTGACCACGCTGGATGCGAGTTTTCTGCAGGCCGAGGATTCCGATTCCCACGTGAGCCTGGCGGTCGGCGGCGTGTCGATCGTGGAAGGACCGCCGCCCGATTACGGTGATCTGGTGTCGGCGTTCGCCGACCGAGCGCAGGCCATCCCGCGCTGCACCCAGGTGCTGCGCACGCACCCGTTCGACCTCGGCGCACCGGAATGGGTGGACGACCCCCACTTCGACGTTGCGCACCACCTCCATCGCATCGCGTTGCCTCATCCGGGCGATGACTCCGCGCTGTTCGGGGTGATCGCCGGCATCATGGAGCAACGACTGGACCGCGATCGCCCGCTCTGGGAGTGCTGGATCATCGAGGGGCTCACTGACGATCGGTGGGCGCTGCTGATGAAGATTCACCACTGCATTGCCGACGGCATCGCCACGACGCAGATGCTGGCGAAGCTCAGCGACGGCGGCGCTGGCGAGACCTTCGCGACCAGTATTCGTGCCGCGCGGGAATCCGGCGGCTCGATCCTCGATCTGCTGCGGCCCAGGCTGAACCCGCTGAACTGGATGGGCGGGATTTGGCAGGCGACGCTCGCAGCGACCAGCGCGGCCGAACACGCCGTGGTCGGGGCGGCCGAACTAACAGCTCGTGTGCTCACCACCGCGCCAGGAGTCGTCACTGAACGGACCCATCACCAGGATGCGTCGCTACAGCGCCGCGCGCGTCGACCTCGCCGTGATGAAGAAGGTGTGTCGGGATTTCGACGTGACGCTCAACGACGTGGCGCTGGCGGCGATCACCAGCGGATACCGGACGATTTTGCTGGCCCGTGGTGAAACGCCGGGACCCCATGCACTGCGCACGCTGGTTCCGGTGTCGATGCGTTCGGCCGACGACTTCGATGTGACCGACAACCGGGTGTCGGCGATGTTGCCGCTCTTGCCGGTCGATGAACCCGACCCCGTCAAGCAGTTGGAGATCGTCCACCAGCGACTCACCGAGGCCAAGGGGAGCGGTCAATCCGAAGGCGGCAGTGCGGTTCTGGCGGCCAGCGGTAGCGTTCCTTTTGTCCTCTCGGCGTGGGCGATTCGACTGCTGACCCGTCTGCCGCAGAAGTCGGTATCCGCGTTGGCGACGAATGTGCCGGGGCCCCGCACCCGGCAGCGGTTGATGGGGCGGGACGTGTTGGAGATCTTGCCGGTGCCGCCGATCGCTCTTCACCTGCGCACCGGTATCGCGATGCTCAGCTACGCCGACCGTTTCTTCTTCGGCATCACCGCAGATTTTGACAGCGCACCCGACGTCGACGCGCTCGCCCGAGGGATCGAGGACGGGGTACGACACCTGGCGACACTCGGCGACTCGCGAGGACAGACACGAGCGGCAGGTGACCACCGATGACCGAATTCATGCGCAATAGTGACGCCTTCACCTGGGCCATGGAAAGCGATCCTCGGTTGCGTTCCACGGTGGTCACGGTGATCATGCTCGACCGGTCGCCGGACTGGGACGAGGTCCGCAATCGCTTCGACGTCGTCTCGCGCGCGGTCCCGATGCTGCGCCAGCGTGTCGTTCCGTCGCCGCCGCCGGCGCCGCCGAGGTGGGAAGACGCCCCGGACTTCGACCTGGGCTTCCACATGCGCAGGGTGACAGCGCCCGCGCCCGGCACCATCGACACGGTGCTGGAGATGGCGCGCGTCGCGGCCATGGAGGACTTCGACCGGGCCCGCCCACTGTGGGAGGCCACGCTGATCGACGGACTCGAAAACGACGGTGCAGCAATGGTCCTCAAGTTCCACCATGCGCTGACCGACGGAGTCGGAGGCATCCAGATCGGGATGATCCTCTTCGATCTGTCCGAGGTTCCCGAGCGGCACGACGTTGCTCAGGCATGGCCTGAAGTTCCTCCGCCGCAGCGGCTGCGGGGCTACCGCGACACCGCGCGATACGGCGCCGGTTTGGTGACGGACGCGCTGACGGGCACTCTGAAGACTGCTCCGAAGCTGATTGCCAACGGCATTCTGCGCCCTCTGGACACCGTTTCGTCGGCCGCCGAGTTGGCCGCCTCGGTCTACCGCACCATGCGCCCCGTGAGCCGCAGGGGCTCATCGCTTATGAGCAACCGCAGCCTCATCCGAAAGCTCGGTGTACTCGAGATCCCGTTCGCACAGTTGCGGGCGGCCGCCCATCACGGCGGCGGTGCATTGAACGACGCGTTCGTGGCGGGCGTAGCCGGGGGGCTTCGCCTATACCACGAAAAGCACGGCGTCACGGTCGGCGACCTGCACCTGACGATGCCCATGAGCCTGCGCGAAGAGGGCGACGAGATGGGCGGCAACCGTATCACCATCATGCGGTTCGACGTGCCGGTCAGCACCGCCGATCCCGAGGAGCGAATCCGCCAGATCCACGACAGGACCGGCAAGGTGCGTCACGAGAAGTCGCTGCCGTACACGCAGTGGATCGCCGGAGCTCTGAACATGATGCCGCGCTGGTACATCGGCTCGATCCTGCGCAATGTCGACTTCCTGTGCAGCGACGTACCGGGGATACCCGTGCCCGTGTTCCTCGGTGGCGCCAAGGTGTTGACGCAGTACGGATTCGGCCCGACGATCGGCTCGGCGGTCAACGTCACGTTGTTGACATACGTGGATGTGTGCACGCTGGGCATCGACGTGGACACCGGCGCGATTCCCGACCACGACGTGTTCATGGACAGCCTCGTCGCAGGTTTCGACGAGGTGTTGGCTCTTGGCGTGGACCATGTCTAGGACGAATGGTCGAAGTCTCGCGGTCGCCGGCATCGTCGGCGCCGCCGTCCTCGCGACGCTGGTTCTCGTGCCCGGGTTGCGAGTCGGTGCGGACTCGCCGTGGTTGGGCGCACTGGTCATTCTCGTTCCCACGGCGACGCTGTTGGCCGCTACGGGATTCCGGCACTACGGCACTGGACGCGCGGTGGCCGTCGCGGCCGTGGTCGCGGTCGTTGCAGGCGGCGTCAGCTGGCTCGTCGCGGTATTCACCTTGGTGAGGGCACTGAGCGGGGTGGGCGTCGGGCTGCCTTGGGCGATACTGCTGTTCCTCACTCCTGCGGTGTCGGTGCTCGCACTCGGCGCGTTGGCGTTGCGCGTCGTCCCGCCGAGGTTCGCGCCTGACGAGCCGTCGGATGCGGTGCGGAACTCAGCGCCATCGGCGCGCTTGAACCGACGTGACGATGCACCGCAATGACGAGAGCTGACGAACCTTCGGTAGTGGCGAAGTGGGATCGGGGTCTCACGCGACGGGTCGTGGATCTGCATCGCCCGATCATGAAGAGCTACTTTCGTTCTCAGGTACTCGGATTGGAGCACGTTCCGCCTGGGCCGGCGCTGATGGTGGCGAATCACTCGGGCGGGCTCATCACTGTCGACATGTCGGTACTCGCCGTCGACTACTACAAGACCTTCGGATACGAGCGGCCGCTCTACGCGCTGGCCCACGACAACATGTTTCGCGGACCGGTGGCCGGGTTCCTCGAGCGCACCGGTGTCATCCGCGCCACCCCCGAGCATGCCGCCGAGGCCCTCGCGGCCGGTGGCCTGGTGCTGGTCTTCCCCGGCGGGGACTACGACGCCTACCGGCCCACCTCCCAGGAGCACGTCGTCTCCTTCGGTGGACGCACCGGCTATGTGACGACGGCGATCAAGGCCGGCGTCCCCATCGTTCCCGCAGTCTCCATCGGCGGCCAGGAGAACCAGTTCTACCTGACCAGGGGACGACGACTGGCGCGGGCGCTACGCCTGACGGCCCTCGAGCGCAGGCTGTTCCGCACCAATATCCTCCCGATCACCATCGGGTTCCCGTTCGGCGTCAGCGCGGTGCTGCCCATCAACATGCCGCTGCCCACGAAGATCGTCACCCAGGTGCTGCCCCCGATCGACATCGCCGCCGAGTTCGGGGACGACCCCGACGTGCGAAGGGTCGACGCACACGTGCGCGCCGTGATGCAGCACGCGATGGTTGCGCTGGCGCGCAAGCGTCGACTGCCCGTCATTGGGTGACGGCGTTGGGGAATAGGGCCGTTCGGCCCTGCCTAAAGGGACCGAGCGGGCTACCTGTCCCTGCGCGAGGCTCGCAGAATCGAAGTCGAGTGCTGCCGTGACTCGTCGGAGTTGGGCGGGGAATCACCACATGGACGATGTCGCACACGCCTACCGGTTCGGAACGGTGGGGCTGCCCTTCCCGGGCACGGAAGTCAAGATCGCCGACGACGACGAGATCCTCGTGCGCAGTCCCGGCGTGATGACCGGCTATCACAACCTCGAACAGGCCACGGCCGAAGCGCTCGATCAGGCAGGCTGGCTCCACACCGGCGACATCGGCGCGATCGACGACGACGGCTTTCTGCGCATCACCGACCGGAAGAAGGATCTCTTCAAGACCTCGCAGGGCAAGTACGTCGCGCCGTCGGCGATTTCGGCGGCCTTCAAGGCGATCTGCCCGTACGCCAGCGAGATGATCGTGTTGGGTGATGCGCGGCCCTACTGCGTAGCGCTGGTCAGCCTGGACAGCGATGCGATCACCGACTGGGCGGCAGGCAACGGTCTGGCGAACATGTCCTTCATCGAGATCGCACGCCACGACTCGACGCGGGAATTGATCGGTGGCTATGTCGACGAGCTCAACGAGCAGTTGAACCGTTGGGAACAGATCAAGAAATTCGCCATTCTCGAACGGGAACTGTCGATAGCCGCGGGTGACCTCACGCCCAGCCTCAAGGCCAAGCGCAACGTCATCGTGAAGAATTCCGCCGACGTCATCGCAAGTCTGTACGAGTGAGCGCCAGGTGGGGCGCGGGGTCGTCCGTCGGAACCATCAACGCAGGGACCAACGTCACCCGCCGGGGGACCTTCGTCGGTAGTGGCCGACCTCGGCGATCCATAGCCTGGACGGGGGAAGCGAAACCACTATGAAAGGAATAGCGACATGGTCCAGACGGTCGAGTCGCAGCACGCGACAACCCACTCGATCGACCTGCTCGCGGTCCTGCATCGGATTCGCACGGGCGAACGTTGCTAGATGAACGCAGATGTCGACACCGTGCTCTGGCGTTACCGTTACGACGGAACGCGGCTGATCGATATATTGTGGGACATTCAGCGTCTGTACGGCCATATTCCCGGATGAGCTATTGCCGCAGATCGCGACCGCGGTGAATCGAACTCCACTGGACATCGTCGAGACGGCCTCCTTCTATCACTTCTTCCACAGCACGCCAACCGGACGCCACCGGATTTACCTGAGCAACACGGTAATTGCCAAGATGAACGGATATCAGGCGGTCTATGACGCGCTCGAGCGCGAAACCGGGGTCCGCTTCGGGGAAACCGACGGGGCAGGGATGTTCGGCCTGTTCGAAACGCCGTGCATCGGGCTCAGCGATCAGGAACCCGCGATGATGATCGACGACGTGGTGTTCACCCGACTGACGCCGGACATCCGTCGCAAACATCATCGCTCAGTTGAAAGCGGGGAAGGTCGCCGCCGATATCGCGAACCCGGAGGGGCTGCCCGATGATGGAATCGCCTACGTCGACGCTCTGGTGGAGTCCAACGTCCACACGCGGGGGCCAGTGTTCTTCCGCAGCGAGCCGGATTACAAAGACGTTGCTCAAGAACTGCCTCGCCGGTACGCCCGAGCAGACGATCGGCACGGTCATCGAATCGGGGCTGCGCGGGTACGGCGGTGCGGGGTTTCGAACCGGGCTGAAGTGGCAGTTGTGCCGGGCCGCGCCGGGCGACGAGAAGTACGTCATCTGCAACGCCGATGAGGGTGAACCCGGCACCTTCAAGGACCGGGCGCTGCTGACCCGATCACCTCTAGACGTGTTCATGGGGATGGTCATTGCGGCCTACGCGATCGGCAGTTCTCACGGAATCGTCTACCTCCGTGCCGAATACGTCTACCTGAAGCGCTATCTGGAAAGCCAGCTTCAGCAACTGCGGGACGACGGGTTACTCGGGCGCAGTGTCGGCGGCCGAACCGGATTCGATTTCGACATCCGCATCCAGATGGGTGCTGGTTCCTATGTCTGTGGTGAAGAGTCTGCGCTGATCGAGTCCTGCGAAGGCAAACGGGGCACGCCCCGGCTGAAACCGCCCTTCCCCGTTCAAGAGGGCTACCTCGGCAAACCCACCAGCGTCAACAACGTCGAGACGTTGGCCGCCGCAACCCGCGTCGTCGAGGAAGGGGCGCAATGGTTCCGCCGCATGGGCACACCGGAATCGGCGGGTGCCCGCCTGTTGAGCATCGCCGGTGACTGCGACCGTCCCGGTGTCTACGAGGTCGAATGGGGTATCACCCTCGACGAGGTACTCGCCCTGGCGGGCGCTCGGGACGCCCGCGCCGTCCAGATCAGCGGTCCGTCGGGGGAGTGCCTGTCGGTGGCCGCGGACGGCCGGCGCCGCATCGCGTACGAGGACATCGGTTGCAACGGCGCTGTCACCATCTTCAATTCAGCCCGTGACCTGCTCGAATGCGTCAAGGATTACACGAAATTCTTCGCCGACGAATCCTGCGGCATCTGTGTTCCCTGCCGGGCAGGCACCGTCGATCTGCACGACAAAGTGAAACTCGTCATTGCGGGCTCGGCGAGCCAGGAGGATCTGGACGACGTCGCCGGTTGGGGTGCGGTGGTGCGCAGTGCCAGTCGATGCGGCCTCGGGATCACCGCAGCCAACCCCATTCTGACGACCATGGAGAAATTTCCCGAGATCTATCGGGAGAGGTTGCGCACTCAGGAGCAGGCCCTCCTGCTGTCATTCGATCTGGATGCGGCGCTGGCCGGGTACGACAAGGCAGTGACCGAACTGGAGACGGACGGGACGACATGACCATCCACATCGAGATCGATGGACAACCAGTGTCGACCGACGAGGACAGAATCCTGGTCGACGTTGCCGCCGAGGCCGGTGTGTACATCCCCACGCTGTGCTACCTCGAAGGCAAACCGTGCCTCGGGACATGCAGGGTGTGCTCGGTCAAGGTGAACGGCGCCGTGGTCGCGGCATGCACGGTTCGTGTCTCGGACGGCATCAAAGTCGAGGTCGAAGAACCCGAAACCACTGATATCCGAAAGGCGTTGGTAGAGCTGCTCTTCACCGAAGGCAACCACAATTGCCCGAGTTGTGAGAAGAGCGGTCGTTGCACGCTTCAGGCGGTCGGCTACGAGGTGGACATGCTGGTCTCACGGTTCCCGTACCGGTTCCCGGTTCGAGAGCGCGACCATGCTTCGGACCGGATATGGCTGGAGCGGGATCGCTGCATCTTCTGCCAGCGCTGCGTGGAATTCGTCCGCGACGAAACCACCGGCCAGAAGATCTTCAGCATCAGCCAGCCGCGGGCCGGAGTCGCGGATCGAAGTCGATACCGAGCGTGCCAACGCGATGCCGCCCGAGCAGGTCCGCTATGCCGTCGAGATCTGCCCCGTCGGCGCCATCCTCGAGAAGGGTGTCGGGTTCGACGTCCCGATCGGTCGACGCAAGTACGAAGTCCAGTCCGTCCGGGAACGGGCACTGGACCCGTCAGACGATTCCGGTGCACCGTGACCGAAGAAATCAGCATCGCACGAAATGCCCGCAACACCAACGGATCCGGCGCTGTCGGCGGCCCGCGAGGGCAAGATCAATGTGGCCATGATCGCTCTGTGCGGCTGCTGGGGATGCACATTGTCGTTCCTCGACATGGACGAGCGGATCGTTCCTCTCCTGACGGAAGTCACCATCCACCGGTCCTCGCTCACCGATATCAAGAGAATCACACAGCGATGCGCGATCGGCTTCATCGAAGGGGGTGTCGCGAATGAGGAGAACATCGAAACGCTGCGGCATTTCCGGAACAACTGCGACATCCTGATCTCCGTCGGCGCCTGCGCCATCTGGGGCGGCGTCCCGGCGATGCGCAATGTCTTCGAGTTGAAGGACTGTCTGTCCGAGGCGTACGTCAACTCGCCCACTGCGGTACCGGGCGCCGAACCGGTCGTCCCCTCGCACCCTGATATTCCCCGACTCACCACCAAGGTTTACCCCTGCCACGAAGTGGTCAAGATGGACTACTTCATTCCCGGCTGTCCACCGGATGCGGATGCGATCTTCACGGTGCTCGAGGACCTGATACACGGTCGCCCGGTCGCACTGCCCCGCTCGCTCAATCGTTACGACTGATCTCGGAGGGTTCGCGTGAGCAAAAAGCTGATCATCGATCCCGTGACCCGGATCGAGGGCCACGGCAAGGTCACGGTGCAACTCGACGACGACGACAACGTCGTCGACGCCAGGCTGCATGTCGTCGAGTTCCGCGGGTTCGAGAAGTTCGTTCAGGGCCACCCTTTTTGGGAGGCGCCGATGCTGATGCAGCGCATCTGCGGAATCTGCTTCGTCAGTCACCATCTCTGCGGCGCGAAAGCGCTCGACGACATGATCGGCGTCGGCGCCAACATGAAAGTCGGAATAACGCAGACGGCGGAGAAGATCCGTCGGCTCGGCCACTACGCGCAGATGCTGCAGTCTCATGCGACGGCATATTTCTACCTGGTCGTCCCCGAAATGATGTTCGGGATGGACGCGGCGCCCGAGCAGCGAAATCTCATCGGCCTCATCGAGGCCGACCCAGCGTTGATGCGGCGAGTGATCATGCTGCGCAAGTGGGGCCAAGAGGTCATCAAAACGGTCTTCGGCAAGAGAATGCACGGCATCAGCTCGGTGCCGGGTGGCGTCGACAAGAGCTTGAGCAGGGTCGAATGCAACCGTCTGCTGAATGGGGAGGAGGGGCTCCCGTCGATCGACGAGATCATCGACTACGCGCAGGACGGTCTTCGCCTGTTCTACGACTTCCATGACGAGAACCGAAGCGCGGTGGACGGCTTCGCCAACGTGCCTGCCCTGAATATGTCCCTAGTCGACGCCGACGGCAACGTGGACTACTACCACGGGACGTTACGCATCGTCGACCGGGATAAGAATGTCGTCCGTGATATCGACTATCACGACTACCTCAACCACTTCTCGGAAGCGGTCGAAGACTGGACGTACATGAAATTCCCCTTCCTGAAGGAACTGGGTAGGGAGGACGGCTCGGTTCGGGTAGGGCCGCTCGGACGGATGAATGTCACCAAGTCGCTGTCGACCCCGCGCGCGCAGGAGGCCCTCGAGCGCTTCCATGCGTACACCGGCGGAGCCGCGAACAACATGACTTTGCATACCAACTGGGCGCGGACCATCGAAGTGCTCCACGCCGCCGAATTGATCGAAGGAGTTGCTGCGCGATCCCGATCTGCAGAAGGCGGACTTGGTTGTGACGCCCACAGCCGACGCGTGGGTCGGTGAGGGGATCGGTGTCGTCGAAGCCCCGCGCGGCACGTTGCTTCATCACTATCGCGCCGGTCCAGAAGGCGACATCACATTCGCGAACCTGATTGTGGCCACCACGCACAACAATCAGGTCATCAACCGGACGGTGCGCTCCGTGGCCGAGGAGTATCTGCAGGGACGAGAGGAGATCACTGAAGCCATGATGAACGCCATCGAGGTCGGGATTCGTGCATACGATCCGTGTCTGAGCTGCGCGACGCATGCCTTCGGGCAGATGCCGCTGATCGTCACCGTCCGCGATCCCGCGGGCAACATAATCAACGAACGTGTCCGCTCGGCATCCGGTTTATGAGACTCGACGACTTCGACAACGACTCCTGCCTGGTCTATGGCATCGGCAACGTGGGTCGGCAGGACGATGGCTTGGGCTGGGCGTTCGTCGATTGGCTTCAGGCGCAGGACCTTTGCTCGAGCGCACAGATGCAGCGGGGCTATCAGCTTCTGCTCGAGGACGCCGAACTGATCAGCACCAAGGAACGTGTGTTGTTCATCGATGCCACCAAAGAGCCAACTGTGAAATCATTCACGCTGGAGCGCGCGGCGCCGCGAATGGACTTCAGCTTCACCTCGCACGCCATCTCGATTCCGGCGATCATGGCGACCTGTCAGCAGTGTTTCGACCACCTGCCGATCGTGCACGTGCTCGCGATCCGAGGATATGAATTCGGACTCGAAATGGGTTTGACGCATGCGGCGACGCAGAACCTCAACGACGCGAAAGCTCATTTTTCTTCTTCGTCAGCGAAGCGACTTTAGGAGTTCGATCAGCGTTGCCTCAGTCCCGCGCCGGTAGCTAGGTACGTCCCTTGGGTCCTGAATTTGTGGGACTTTTGGCCGCATTCTCGGGCACCGGCGTTCGGTAGCGTTGCGGCCATGACCACACCGACTCAACCGATCTCCATCCTGCCGGAGACCGAATGCTGGAGCCTCATGTCTAGTGCCTCGCTGGGACGGCTTGTCACGAGCGTCGACGGTCAACCGGACATATTCCCGGTCAACTTCGTCGTCCAGCGCAAGACGGTGTTGTTCCGCACGGCGGAGGGCACCAAATTGGTCAGCTCTGCGATCAACAACAATGTGCTGTTCGAAGTCGATGACCACAACGCCGTCGGAGGCTGGAGCGTCATCGTCAAGGGAATAGCACGATCGATGCGTACCGACGCCGAGATCGACGAAGCCGAGCGGGCACAACTGCTCCCGTGGACGGCCACGGTCAAGCAGCACTACGTGCGCATCCGCCCGGTGAGCGTCACTGGCCGCCGCTTCACCTTCGGTTCTGAGCCGGACCGCGAATTCACCATCGCGTGACGCGGCCCCAGGCCTACCTAGAGTGGTGAGTCGTTAAAGCACGCTCAGCTGTGGACGGTGCCCGGGTGGGCCAATCACAGTGGCACCCGTGACAGCGGGTGGGCGGAATCTGACGCAGGCAGTCCTCGTGCCCTGCAGCCGAAGTAAACGACTACCTAGACGACGCGGTGTCGAGAGTCGCTCGCCCTGGCAGCCGAGGCCTCGGCTTGAACCTGTAGTTGCACCCTGCGCTTGATGCCGAGCAATATCCCCCGTGTCACAAACGCCGTCGCCGGTCCGGCGAATTCAGTGAACAGCGCCTGGCCTGGACGACGCAACGGTGTGCGAATGCGAATGAGAAGCCGGCAGCGATCATCCCAATGCGGAATGACGTGGAATGACCACACCACGTTCCATTCTCGGTTCCATCCTCGGCGCGCAGAAGCGCGCAACACGATGGATTGCTGATCGGCGACCTCGGCCACCTCGAGCACGAATCCTTCGCGTAGTCCCATCCAGCCCTTGGGAACAAGCCTGACGGTGTCACCCGGCGCGAGGTGTTGCCATTCGGGATGAACACGGTCTGCGTTGAGGTACCGCAACCCGGCGAAGTTCTCCAATTTCTCGAAGGTGTACAGCCCGCCGCGATCTTGGCCCATCTGAATCAGCCACGGCCAGACTGCACTGGGTGGGCCATCTATTGACACCGCTTCAGTGCTTCGCAGGACGGGTCCGGCGATGAGGTCATCGCCGTCGAGGAACATCTGGCAC
This sequence comes from uncultured Actinomycetota bacterium, assembly GCA_963805835.1. Lineage (GTDB taxonomy): Bacteria > Actinomycetota > Actinomycetes > Mycobacteriales > Mycobacteriaceae > Mycobacterium. Next base: position 84,299 of record CAWDVX010000008.1, read on the forward strand.
TCTTCCTTCGTGGTGCCCCAGTTGCGGTAGTACCGCCGTGCTGCGTACAGGAAGGCGATTGCCCCGGCGAGCCGCAGTCCGTTCTTGATCATGAAACAACGGTGCACCGCCCGTCTGCGACGAAGCTAGGGCCGCTAGTCCCTGATCCGATCGACGTTTCGCCGTAGGAAGCGCATTGGCGCGGTCGAACGGCCCAATGGAGGGGGACTTCGGGCCCTACCGTGCCGCCGTCGTGCGGTGGTCTCATGCAGGTTAGGAGAGAAGAGAGTAAAGGAAACGACTGCGATGACTGGTGAACGATCGGATCTCGTGGAGAAGAACTGGACAGTTGACGTGTCGATCGACGAGCACATGGGACTCACTCGAGCGAAGGCGCGGCTGCGTTGGCGCGAAAAAGAAGAGGTGGGTATCGGCACGGCGAGGCTCAATCCCGACGACCGGGATATCGCCGAGATCGGTGACGAACTCGCCGTCGGCCGCGCCCTGTCGGATCTCGGGCGGCGGCTGCTGACGGTAGCTGCCCAAGACATCGAGTCCGTCACCCATCAACCGGCAACATTTCTGTCCTGACAGGAATTGAAGACGGAGAGCCGAAATGACCGGTGCCTCAGCGGCGTTGAAGAGCCGACCCAGGCGCGTCTTTCGCGATCGACGCGAAGCGGGTCGGGTACTGGCCGGCCTGCTCGGCGCATACCGCGGACGCGAAGGGGTCATCGTGCTGGGGTTGCCCCGCGGCGGCATTCCCGTCGCATGGGAAGTGGCGGCGGCCCTGGGTGCCCCCCTTGATGCCTTCGTCGTGCGCAAGCTCGGTGCGCCCGGTCATGACGAGTTCGCCGTCGGTGCCCTGGCTAGCGGCGGTCGCATCGTGGTCAATGACGACGTGCTGCGCGCGTTGCGAGTTACCCCGCAACAATTGCGTGATGTCGCCGAACGCGAGGGGCGAGAGCTGATCCGGCGCGAGACCGCCTACCGCGGCGGTCGGCCGCCTCTCGATCTGGCAAGTAAGACCGTGATCCTCGTCGATGACGGCCTTGCGACCGGCGCCAGCATGTCCGCGGCAGTGCAGGCGATACGGGAGATGGAACCCGCCGAGATCGTGATCGCGGTTCCAGCGGCTCCCGAGTCCACGTGCCGGGAGTTCTCGCAGATTGTCGACGACGTCGTCTGCGCGTCGATGCCCACGCCTTTTCTTGCTGTCGGGGAGTCGTTCTGGGACTTCCGGCAGGTGAGCGATCAGGAGGTGCGTGACCTGCTGACAACTCCGACAACCGGTTTCGCCACCGCGGCCATCCGCATCGAAGAAACGCCCGCGGAAGTGATCCAACGCGTCGCGGTGGATGCGCCGGCCGGCGTGCCGCCGTTCGAGGCGCTCGACGAAGTCATCGGTGACGCCCGCATCGTATTGATCGGCGAGAGCTCACACGGCACGCACGAGTTTTACCAGGCACGCGCGGAGATCACGAAGTGGCTGATCGAAGAGAAGGGCTTCAGCGCCGTCGCCGCCGAGGCGGACTGGCCCGACGCGTACAGAGTCAACCGGTACGTACATGGTTGGGGCTCAGACCGATCCGCCGATGAGGCGTTGCACGGGTTTGAACGTTTCCCTGCGTGGATGTGGCGCAACGTCGTGGTGCGCGACTTCGTCGACTGGCTCTACGATCACAACCAGCGTAACCGGACCGTCGGTGGACACCAGGCGGGTTTCTACGGGCTTGACCTCTACAGCCTGCATCGGTCAATGCAAGAAGTGATCGCGTATCTCGACAACGTCGACCCGCAGGCCGCGGCGCGTGCGAGGTCCAGGTACGCCTGCTTCGACCACACATCGGCGGACGACGGTCAGGCATACGGGTTCGCGGCGGCGTTCGGCGCCGGTCTGTCGTGTGAGCGCGAAGCGGTCGAGCAACTGGTGGAGATGCAGCGCACCGCATTGGACTACGCGCGACGTGATGGACTACTCGCCGAGGACGAGGCGTTCTACGCCCAGCAGAACGCGCAGACCGTGAGGGATGCCGAGGTCTACTACCGAGCGATGTTCAGCGGCAGAGTCACGTCCTGGAATCTCCGGGATCGGCACATGGCCCATACTCTGCAAGCCCTGGCTGCGCACATGGACCGTCACGGTGATCAACATCCGGCCCGAATCGTGGTGTGGGCGCACAACTCCCACGTCGGCGATGCCAGGGCTACCGAAGTCGGCGGCGACGGGCAGCTCACGTTGGGCCAGCTCGTGCGCGAGCGGTACGGGAGCGATTCCCGATTGATCGGTTTCACAACATATTCGGGCACCGTCACTGCCGCCAGTGAGTGGGGTGGAATCGCCGAACGCAAGTTCGTCCGGCCTGCGCTGAACGGCAGCGTCGAGGAACTGTTCCATGAGACGGAGCGGCCCGAATTCTTGATTGCGCCGTCGATAAGCCGCACCGCGGCGGATCCCTTGGACGCCGTCCGGCTGGGACGCGCTATCGGCGTCATCTATCTCCCGGCGACTGAACGGCAGAGCCATTACTACCATGTCCGCCCCGGCGAACAGTTCGACGCGATCATCCACATCGACAGAACGCGAGCGCTCGAACCACTCGAGGCCACCAGTGTGTGGAAGACCGGTGAAACGCCGGAGACATACCCCACCGGGTTGTAGTGCCAGATGATCTACCAACGAAGGGTGATCGGCGGCCTATGATGACCCCACCCAGCTGGCCGTGCAGCTGGCCGGGTGGCTGAGGAGAGGCGTGGCACACTGGTTATTCGCGATAGTTGGATTCCTGCTGGTAGCAGTGGTGGTCTCGCGACGTGTTTCACACGCTGTTCCATCCGATCGGCCACGGCAGCATCGCTCCGCCGGTGATGAAATTCGTCTGGTGGCTGCTGCGATTGTTCCCCTCCGATCGTCGCATCGCATCGTTGACCGGACCGCTGGGGATCGCGCTGGTCGTCTTGATCTGGGGGGCCATCGCGATCCTCGGGTGGGCGATGCTGTACCTCGCGCAGATGCCCGACGGCTTCGCCTATAGCTCGGAGCTGAATCCCGGCGACCGCAACGACGTGTTCGACTCGCTCTATCTGTCGCTGGTCACGATCGGCACGCTCGGGTTCGGCGACATCGTGCCCACATCGCCGCTTCTTCGCCTGATCGTCCCGCTCGAGGCGCTGTTCGGTTTCATGCTTCTCACCGCAGCCGTATCCTGGGTTCTGCAGATCTACCCTGCGCTTCATCGCAGACGCGTTCTGGCGCTTCAGCTCTCGACTCTGCGGGAGGCACGTGCCAGCCAACCCCGAGCTGGCGATCGACAGTGTCCCCACCGACGTTCTCACTGGACTTGCCGGCGCGGTCGTCGAGGCCCGAAACGACTTCACGCAGTACGGTGCGACCTATTACTTTCGCGACCTCGAAGCCGACGCATCGTTGGCAGTCTCGCTGCAATACGCGATGCAGATCGCCATAGAGGCTGCCGCCAGCGAACAGCCGCAGACACGCCTCGCCGGAGCCATGATCTCAGCCGCCGTCGACAGCCTCGCGGGGCTACTCGACGAGGAATTCCTGCAGCTCGGCGGCGATACCGACGCTGTTATCAAGGCCTACGCCGAGGACCACCGACATACCGGCTGAATCAGATCACAGCCGATACAGAGCGGCGCCGGCAGTGATACCGGCGCCGACCGCGACGAGAAGAATAAGGCCCCGCTCACCAACGGATTTGCTAGCGCGGTCAAATGCGGACGCCAGCGCGGCCGTGTGCATTCCTTCATCGTTACCCACGGTGATACCTTCCGCGTCCATACCTAAACGGTCCGCCAGAGCCGCCCGGAATCCGGCTCGTGCCGGCGCGGCGGCGATTGCGTCAATGTCTTCCATCGCCAGATGTGATTCGCTCAGGCACCGGCTGATTGCTTGTGCCGCAGCCTCCGCGTAGTGCACATCGGCCGATGACGATTCGTGCACGCGCAGGACGTTTCGGTGGCCGCCGTGCAGTCCGACGGTGGCGGAGAACGCGTCGCTGTGCTCCGACAGATTCTTCCAGTACGTCCGCCCGAGCCCGCGCCCGTCGTCTGCCCACGAACACAACAATGATGCTCCGGTGGGTGTGAACGGAAAGTCTTCGCTCTGTCTGTGCCCGGGATCGGCGTCACTGGCGACCACCAGGGCGCAGTCGATCGCGCGCGATTTCAGGAATCCATCGACAATCTGCAATGCGGTCAGGACCCCGCACGCCCCATTGGCGACATCGAACGAGAATGTGCCATGCGCGTTTTCGTGAGGTTCTTCCGGATTGGCGCCGATGTCCTGTTGGATCAGCGCGGCGAGAGCGGGCTCGGCCAAGTTGCGGTCGCGGTAGATTCCAGCGTTGACCAACAGGTCGACCTCGTGCGCGGTTCGACCCTGCTCCGCGGAGGCAGTCCTCGGCCGACTTCACGGCGAGTCGAAGTGCGCTGTGGCGGCTCGCGCCATCCGTGCTCGGCGATAGCGACCCGATCAATCAGCATGCCCATGGCGATCCACCATTTCTTCGTCCAGCGTCAGCAGAACGATGCCGATTTCCAGCCCAGATGCCAGAGCGATCAGCGCGACCGTTTCTCCGGGCTTGATGTTTCCCGCCTCCAGTTCCTCAACGAGGGCGACCGTGTGGGTCGTCGACGCGGTATTGCCGTACTGGTCGACGGTGATGACGGCATCGTGGCGGGGGGTATCGCCGAATGCCGCGGATATCTTTGCCATGCCCTTGCGTATCGCACGAGCGGAGGTTTGGTGGGTGATCACGTGGTCGATGTCGTGTATCGAGATACCCACTGAGTCAAGGACTTCGTGAAGCAAGCGGCGGGGTGTTCGCCATCGCGGCCTTGTGGATTCCCCGAGCGTCGGTGAACATGCGCGCGGCAGGTTCGCCGCCCTTCGGATACGCCAGACAGAGCCTGCTGTACTGGGCGACGGTCGTGAAGCCCGCGAGGTCGATGCCGGCCGATCCCGGGGCGGCTCGCTCGAGAAGAAGCGCCGCGCCGGCGTCGCCGAGGGTCAACGAGGCGAGCTCCTTGCTCATGATGGTGCGGATGTGACGGGCCGCGTTCTGGCCCAGTTGCGAGATGTACTCACCGCTGACGACGAGTGCGCGTTCGATCGTGCCTTGTCGAATCCAGTTGTTGGCCACCGTGACTCCGGTCAACATTCCAGCGCATGCGTTCGAGAGATCGAACGTCATCGCGTTCTCGGCCCCAATCGCCTCGGCGACCGCGCCGCTCATCGTCGGCTCGAGCCATTGCGTGAAGCCGTCGCGAAGCTTGGTGATGCTGCAGCTGATAACCACGTCGACCGACGCGGCGTCCCGTCCCGCGTTGTCGAGACAGTTCACCGCCGCCGCGGTCGCCAGACTGTAGGAGTCCTCGTCGCCTACCGAGACGCGGCGCTCCCGAATGCCAGTCAGCCGTTCGAGGTCGATGTGCGTGCGGTGGCGCGTCGTCGACATCAGTTCGTCGGTGGTCAGGTGGGTCGACGGCAGATGCCGTCCGGCACCCGCCAGTCGCGTGCGGAATGGCGCGTCCGGCGTGCCGGCCCCGGGCTCCATAACCAGCCACTGCTTGTGTGCCATCAACCGATGATGTGCCTCTGCGCGCTGACGGGGTAGAGCGCTTTTGGCATCGATGCTCAGGACCTTCGGCCCTTAGTCGTGCGTCAGTGCATTTCTAGCCTTGGGGCATGGGCAAACAGAGACCATTGCTCGCGGCATTGATGGCCGCGGTCGGCGTCGTCGCGATGTACCGAAGCGAACTGCGGCCCCGGATGTACACCTGGGGTGCCGACGACGGTGAAATCGCCGCCACCCTGCCTGGAGACGAATTCGTGGCGCCGGGAACCATCGGGACGACCCGCGCAATCACCATCGACGCGCCCGTCCAGTTCGTATGGCCATGGCTCGTTCAGATCGGTGAGGACCGCGGCGGCTTCTACAGTTACTCGCTGCTCGAACGGGCGGTCGGCGCGCACATCCACAACGCGCACTCCATCCACCCGGAGTGGCAGGACGTGCGCGTCGGTGACACCGTCTGGCTTGCCCGGCGGTATCGGCGATGCCGCCAGGCAGGTGGTTGCGGCCGTCGAGCCGGAGTCACACCTGGTGCTGATGTCACCGGCCGACTTCGAACGCGTGCAGCGCGGCGAAAAGGCCTCGGGCGCCTGGGCGTTCTGTCTTCGGCGACAGAATGCGTGGACCCGTCTGCTCGTTCGGGGCTCCGGCGGAGCCGTCGGACATCCGGCCTTCGATGTCGCGCACTTCGTCATGGAGCAGAAGATGATGCGCGGCATCCGGGACCGGGCGCAGCTCCAACGCCGAGACGACGTCGAGGATTATTCGACGCAAAACCGATGCGACCGAGGCAAAATCGCTAGTGACGGCCGACAGTCGACGCTACCTGGGAAAAGCCTCAGCCTCGTCAATTGACACCCGGAATTGTCGATATTTGGCGACCTCGGTGCGACGATGGGGGGGTGACGGACAGGTCGAGGCCGAAAGATGGCCCTGGCGCACCGCAATTGCGTGACACCCTGTCAGGGCTGCGTCTGCGTGAACTGCTCATGGAGGTGCAGGACCGCGTCGAGCAGATCGTCGCGGGCCGCGACCGCCTCGACGGTCTGGTCGAAGCCATGCTGGTGGTCACCTCGGGTCTCGAACTCGATCAGACCCTGAAGACGATCGTGCACACCGCCATCGAACTGGTCGACGCCCAGTATGGAGCCGTCGGTGTGCGCGGCTACGACCACGAACTGGTCGCGTTCATCTACGAGGGCATCGACGAGGAGATGCGCGAACAGATCGGCCACCTTCCGGAGGGCCGCGGCGTCCTCGGTGTGCTGATCGACGATCCCAAACCGATTCGCCTGGACAACATCTCCCACCACGCCGCGTCCGTCGGCTTCCCACCGAACCATCCGCCGATGCGAACCTTCCTCGGCGTACCCGTGCGCATTCGTGACGAGGTGTACGGCAACCTCTACCTGACGGAGAAAGTGGGCGGGCAGCCATTCAGCGAGGACGACGAGGTACTGGTCCAGGCCCTGGCGGCCGCCGCCGGCATCGCGATCGACAACGCCCGGCTGTACGAACAGTCCAAGACCCGGCAGTCCTGGATCGAGGCGACCCGCGACATCGGCACCGAACTGTTGGCCGGGACCGACCCCGCCACGGTGTTCCGGCTAGTCGCCGACGAGTCTCGGCATCTCAGCGGTGCCGAGCTGACGCTGGTGGCCGTGCCGGCCGACGCGGACCTGCCCGTCAGCGAGACGACCGAACTCGTCGTCGCGGCGACCGCCGGTGACGGTCCTGTTGCGTCGCTGCGGAGCATCCCCGTCGAGGGGACGCCGGTCGGAGAGGCCTTCGTCCAGCGCACACCTGGTCGGTTCGACAATATCGAGCTGGAGGCGGTGGCAACCGGTCCCGCGCTGGTGCTGCCGCTGCGCGCCAGCGACGAGGTCGCCGGTGTTCTGGTCGCGCTGCGGCCGGTCGGGGCGTCGCCGTTCAGGGCCGACCAGTTGGACATGATGACCGCATTCGCCGACCAGGCCGCGCTGGCGTGGCAGCTGGCCAGCACCCAGCGACGGATGCGCGAGCTCAGCATCCTCACCGACCGCGACCGCATCGCCCGTGACCTGCACGATCACGTCATCCAGCGCCTGTTCGCCGTCGGCCTGGCCCTTCAGGGAACGATCCCGAGGGCACGGTCGCCGGAAGTGCAGCAACGACTGACGGATTGCGTCGACGACCTTCAACAGGTGATTCAGGAAATCCGAACGGCGATCTTCGACCTGCACGGGTCGTCGTCCGGTGTGACCCGGCTCCGTCAGCGCCTCGACGAGGCCGTGGCTCAGTTCGCCAGCTCAGAGCTACGCACCACCGTGCAATTCATGGGACCGCTTTCGGTTATCGACGCGACGCTCGCCGACCACGCCGAAGCTGTCGTCCGAGAAGCGGTCAGCAACGCAGTACGTCACTCGGGTGCCACCTCGCTTGCGATTAACGTCGCGGTCGAGGACGAGTTGGCCATCGAAGTCGTCGACAACGGGCGCGGAATCGAGGGCGACATCACCGGCAGCGGGCTGACGAATCTGCGCAAACGCGCCGAAGACGTCGGCGGGTCGTTCACCGTCGAATCGTTGCCGACCGGTGGCACCAAGTTGACATGGAGCGCGCCCCTGCCGTGAAACGGCTACCCGTCGGGTGTCTCTGGTTCGGCCGAGGCGTCGGGAACCATCTCTTGCCTTGAACTCCCCGACAGCGGTGGGCAGCGTCATGAAGATGCGGTCTTCGCCGATCTCGCCCAGCATTCCTGCGGCCTCCAGCGACTCGCGGAGGTCCTGCTTGACTCTGGCCATCGCGAAAACGATTCCGCGGCGAGCCAACTCGACGCGAAGCTGTTCCAGCGCGTCGAGTGCAGTCAAATCAACCTCCACGTTGGACTCGGCGTTTAGCACAAACCATTCAACGGGTTCCGGGTCGTCGTCGACCGCCGCCAGCGCACGCGTCCGGAAGTCTTCTGCGTTGGCGAAACACAGCGGTGCGTCATAGCGGTACACGACCAGACCGGGCACCCGGGTGGCACCCGGATAGTCATCGACGTCGTGCATGCCCGGCAATTCCCGGAACGAATCCGAGAACGCTGTCGTGGGCGTGCGCCAAGCGGCGTAGCAATTCCAGAATGGAGAGACCCACAGCGACGACGACGCCGTAGAGCACGCCGAACACCAACACGGAGGCCGTTGTCGCCAGCGCCAGAATCAGTTCGCTACGGCGAAATCGTGCCAGGCGACGAAATTCCGCGATGTCGATCAAATGCAGCGCGGCAAAGATCACCAACGCCCCCAGGGCCGCGGTGGGAAACATCGCCAGCAGGTCGCCCGCGAAGACCAGCACCGTGACGACACATCCCAGCGCGATCAGCGAATAGAGCTGGCTGCGGCTGCCGACGATGTCACCGATGGCCGTGCGGCTGCCACTCGAGCTGACCGGAAAACCATGGGTCACACCGGCGGTGATGTTGCACATTCCGACGGCGCGCAGTTCCGCGTTGGCGTCGATCTCCTCGCCTCTGCGGGTGGCGAACGCCCGCGCGCTCAAGACGTTGTCGGAGAAGGCGACGATCGCGATGCCGACAGCGGGGACGATCAGAGTTGCCAAGTCGCTCAACGAGACCGGTGGTATGCCCGGCATCGGCAGGCCGGAAGGAACCTTCCCCACGACGACAATCCCGACGGTATCCAGAGACATCGCACCGACTGATGCCGTCGCCACGAGGACCGCGATCACCGGTCCAGGTGCACGCGGCACCCACCGAGCCAAAGCGAGCAGCAGCAGCAGCACCGATGTGGCCAGTACGACGGTCGGCCAATGCATCTGACGGATGCCAGCCGCAAAAGACCCCATCTGGTCGATGAACTCCTCGCCGTGGACTGCGACGCCGGTTGTCTTGCCCAGTTGGCTGGCGATCATCACGATCGCGATGCCCGCCATGTATCCGATGAGTACCGGTCGCGACAACAGGTTGGCGAGAAAGCCGAGCCGTGCGATGCCACCCAAGAGGCAAATGGCGCCGACGAGTAACGCGGTCGCCGCAGCGAGGGCGGCGTAGCGTGCCGGATCCCCGACGACGATCGGAGCGAGCACGACGGCCGTCATCAGAGCCGTCGTAGATTCGGGTCCCACCGACAGTTGCCGGGACGAGCCGAGCAGCGCGTACACGGCAAGAGGCCCGAGCGCGGCCCACAGCCCGACCACCGGGGGCAGACCGGCGACGGTGGCATAGGCCATCACCTGCGGCACCAAGTAGGCCGCCACGGTCAGGCCGGCCAGGACGTCTCCGCGCAACCACGCCCGCTGGTATCCCCGGAGCTGCGCCACTCCAGGCGCCCATTTGGCGAATGTCATCGTGGGCAGATTCTCCAACGCGCAGCCGCAATTGCAGCCGAAACACGGCACACACCCGCGAAGGGCGGGTCCGCCTGCTATCTGGGTTTGCTTGAAATTGTCGCGTACGTCAGATTCAATGGCTGTCCGGGGCGGACTCAGAATCGCTGATAGCACGCCCGTACTCCGGTGCCGCTGGTAAAACGCACGACAACCCCAGGCTTGCGTCTTGCTGGGTGAGTAGTCGTCGCAGAGTGGGGAGGAACCAGCGTTTGACCGTGAGGGTGGATAACACGCAGGCAGCTGCGGAAGCGGCCGACACGGAAGTCACGGGACTTCCCGATGTCGATGCGATGACCACCGGCAACGGCGCAGATGTTTCCGGTCCCGGGGCTACGCCGCCCGGCACGCAAGAAGAGGATCGGCAGGCCCTCGCGGAGGCGTCGGAGGGCCGCCAGATCGGCACGGTGCTGGGCAAACCGCTTCGGTACGTGCTGAGGAAGTCCGATTCTTCGTTGCAGACGTTGGGCCGGTTCTTCGACCTCGCTGCGCAGGCATTCGGCTACCTGATCGTGGACGTGATCCGGCTGCGCCACCCCTGGCGGGACACCATCAACCAGGCGTGGTTCATCATCAGCGTGACGGCGATACCTGCGTTGCTGGTGTCGATTCCGTTCGGGGTCATCGTGGCCGTGCAGGTCGGCAGTTTCATCCAGCAGGTCGGCGCTTCGTCGATCTCGGGTGCGGCCGGCGGCCTCGGGGTGATTCGACAGGGTGCTCCGATGGTGGCCGCCCTGCTGTTGGGCGGTGCCGCCGGCTCGGCGGTGGCCACTGATCTCGGCGCCCGCACCATTCGCGAGGAGGTCGACGCGCTGCGCGTAATGGGCGTCGACCCGGTGCGGCGGCTGGTCGCCCCTCGGCTGGCGGCGATGGTTCTCGTGGCGCCGGTCCTGTGCGCCTTCATCATCTTCATGGGGCTGGCGGCCGGCTATGCGATCAATGTCGGCTTCCAGTCCGGCACTCCGGGCAGTTATATCGCATCGTTCGCGTCCTTTGCCAGCATCGGCGATGTCGTGGTCGCCATGCTCAAGACCTGGCTCTTCGGCGGGGTCGTGATACTCGTGGCGTGCCAGCGCGGTCTGGAGGCCAAGGGCGGCGCTCGCGGCGTGGCCGATGCGGTAAATGCCTCCGTCGTCATCGGGGTGGTCGCGGTGTTCGTTCTCAACCTGATCATCACCCAGGGAGTGTCGATGTCGATGCCGCTGAGGATGGGCTGAGCCGATGGCGGTGCCGTCACGACACCTACCTCGCGCCCTGCTGGCCCCCAGGTGGGTCTTCGGCCAAGGTGACTCGCTGCTGCAACGCCTTGGCCACCAGCTCTCCTTTCTGACCCAGGTGCTGGGCGCGGTACCGCACACTTTGCGGAACTACCGTCACCAAACCGGTGCGCTGTTGGTCGACGTGATGTGGGGAAACGGGTCGCTCATCGTCGGTGGCGGCACTATCGGCGTACTCGTGTTCATGGGTGCGGCGGTCGGCGGTGCGGTGGGAATCGAAGGCTACGGGGCGCTCGACATGGTCGGCATGGGCCCGCTGACCGGGTTCGTCTCCGCGTATGCGAACACCCGCGAGATGGCACCGATGATCGCGGGGATCGGCTTCGGTGCGCAGGCCGGCTGCCGAATGACCGCCGAGATCGGGGCCATGCGGATCAACGAGGAAATAGACGCGCTGGAAGCCCTCGGCATTCGGTCGATCCCGTTCGTGGTCACCACCCGTGTGATCGCCGGCATGCTCACCATCGTCCCGCTGTACATCGTGACCCTGGTGCTGAGTTATGTATCGTGCGCGCTGGTGGTCAACGTGCTGCACGGACAGTCATCGGGCACCTACAACCACTACTTCAGCTCGTTCATCCAGCCATCCGACGTGATCTTGTCGGTGCTGAAGGCGGCGATCTTCGTGACGCTGATCATCGTCATCCACGCCTATCACGGCTACTACGCCTCCGGCGGCCCCGAAGGTGTCGGCCGGGCCTCCGGCCGAGCCATCCGGGCCAGCATCGTCACCGTGGTCGCCGTCGACATGGTCCTGACGCTGCTGTTCTGGGGCAACAGCGCCGGCATTCGGATATCGGGATAGCTCATGCCGATGCCCTCTGACCAAGGGGCGCGGGCCCTCGGTTCGCGCTCGCTGCGGATTCGAGGCCTCGTCGCCGCGGTGATTCTCGGTGTCGCGGGCGCCCTGCTGTATCACCTGGGCACGGGCGGTTTCGACCAAACGTTCAGGTTGACCGTGCTGGCCGACACCCTTGGTGAGGGTCTGACGCCCGGCGCGGAGGTGAAGTTCCGCGGCCTGACCATCGGATCGGTGGAGAGCCTGCAATCGGTCGGATACAACAAGCAGAAGATCACGCTGAACCTCGAGCCGCGACAAGCGACCGCGTTGGCGGCCGACACGACGGCGAACTTCATGTCGTCCAACACTTTCGGCCTCGCCGCCGTCGAACTGGTGAGCAGTGGAACCGGGCCCCGGTTGAGCCCGAACCAGACGCTGATGGTCGACACCAGCGTGCGGTCAGCCTCCATCACCGGGCTGCTGCGCGAGGGTCAGAAGTTCGGCCGGATCATCGATTCGCCCGACGTCGACCACATCATCGATGTCGTGCGTCGGCACTCCGACCTCACCGAACCGGTGACACGTTCGTATTTCGATCTGGTCAAGATGCTCGCAGACTCGCAGAAAGTTCCTTTCTCGCAGTCACTTTCGGTGTTCGCGTCGGTGATCAACGGGGTCAGTGACACAGTCCCGCTCATCGGGCTGGCCTATGATCTGCTCAACGGCATGGAGTTCCTGGCGCACCCCGACGGGGTCGAGCGGATGAACACGATCCTGGACCAGACCACGAGACTGCTCTTGACCGCCAGCGGGATGCTTGCGAAGAACATGTCGTGGCTCGTCCCGATCTCCAGCGCAATGGTGAACGTGTCGCTGCCGCTCGCATATTGGCAGGGGAGCATGGCCCCGGCCTATGACCGGCTGTCAGGGTTGCTGGACCGCACCAGCGCGGCGTTTCCGATCATCGACGGCAAGGTCCGTATGCAAATCGAAGTCACGCTCGACACCATGCCGGGGTTGGCGGCGGCTCTTCCCCTCCCCGAAGCGGTGCCCCAAGGCGGTGGCCGATGAGAAGCGTGGCCAAGTCGGTGACGTGGTTGACCGTCTTCACCGCGATCGCGGCGGTGTGCACCCTCGTCGTGCTGACGGCCTTGCGCAGTCCGGTCAGCGGTGCGGTCACCGGCTATTCTGCCGAGTTTTCCGATGTGTCCGGGCTTTACGTCGGTGACGACGTGCGCATCTCCGGCGTGCAGGTCGGCAAGGTAGAGGCCATCCGACTAGACGGGCGGATCGCCAGGGTGGACTTCACCGCGCAATCCGATCATCCCCTGTTCACCAATACCGTTGCCGCCGTGCGCTATCAAACCCTGATCGGCCAGCGCTACGTGGAACTCGTGCAACCGGCCGAGCCCGATGCCCAGCTGACGAAGAGCGGCACGATTCCGCTGGGGCAGACGATTCCGTCCTTCGATGTCGCCAAGCTGTTCAACGGTTTTCAGCCCATATTCCAAACACTCGATCCCGCCCAGTTCAACCTGCTGGGTGAGAACCTGCTTCAGTTGATACAAGGTGATGAATCCGGCATCGGCCCGTTTTTGCACCACCTGGACGTCATCTCCAAGTTGGCAGTGGACCGCCAGGCGGTCATCACCGTCATGATCCGCAATCTCAGTGCGATCTCCCACGATCTGGGTGGGAAGTCACATGAATTGTTCAACCTCATCACCCAGCTCAATGAGGTGCTGGCGAAGTTCTCCTCGGTGGGTGAGGAGTTTCGTGCCACGCTGGACACCCAGTTGCCGGGGCTGCGCAGCACCGTACATCTGTTGCAATACACCGAGCGCACGTTCGACGGGACAACGGTTCCGCTCTACGACCTCGTCAGCCGAATGTGGCCGCAGACCCCGACGATCATCGCGGGCCTGTCGCTCACGCCCTCGTTGATCCAGGGAATGCGGGATTGGTTGGTCGACGCGCAGCCGGCCGAACCGACGTTTTTCTGCTCGAACGGAGAAGTCGCTCTGCCGGGAATCGGTGAGGTGTCGTTCGCACAACAGAATCTGGTGGTGTGCCGGTGATGGCTTACGGCAGTGGATTTGCCGCTCTGCGCGCGCGGCTGGGCGGCCGACGCGGTGTGCTCGACGAACGCGCCACAGCTGCCCGTAGTCGCCGGCACGGCCTCATCGGCGTCGTCGTCATCGTGGTGTCGTTGGCCGCCACCGCGATGGCCTACCTCAACCCGACGGGTCACACCGGCTACATCGCGCACATGGCCAATTCAGCCGGTGTTCGTGTCGATGATCAGGTACGCATCGCCGGCATCCCGGTCGGCAAGGTCACCAGTGTCCGCCTCGACGGCGCGTTCGTGGAGATGAAATTCGACGTCGAGAGATCGGTAGCGGTCGGTTCGGACTCGACCCTGGACATCAAGCTGCTGACCCCGCTCGGAGGCCACTACGTCTCGCTTGATCCGAAGGGCGCTTCACCGCTGGGGCGCAACGCCATTCCACCGAGCCGGATCACCTTGCCGTTCGAGGTCAACGACATCATTCAGGCAGCGACACCGGTGATCAAAGAGGTGGACGGCCAAGTCATCCACGACACGTTCACCGAGGTGGCCAACGCGGCGAACAGGTATCCCGACGCGGTGCGGAACCTCATCTCTTCGGCCAATACATTGACGACATCGTTGAGCCAGTCCACGAGCGACTTCCATCGCAGCCTTGATTTTGTCAACGACGGTCTGCGGGCCATGGTCGTCAACCGCGCGCAGCTCATCACACTCGTCGAGCAGTTCGACGTTCTCGGACGGATGTACACCTCCAAGGCGGTGGACATCGTCGAGTTCTTCGGCCTGCTCGAGGAACTGGCGCGCATCCTCGATCGCATCACCGTCTTCTACGGACGCGAGGTCGCGCCGATCACCGAGGGAATCGAGGACATCAGGGATACGCTTGCCGCTCATCCAGAGCGCTGGGGCATGGCCCTGGACGGTCTGGGGCAGACTCTGCGCATCGTGGTGCCGATGCTCAGCGGCAACGGGGTCGTCTTCGACGAGAGCAGCAACCGGCTGGCCCCCGGCCAGGACCTGTGCCTGCCCAACATCATGAGGCACTGCTGATATGGCTCCGATGTCCGCTATCGGTGCGCGATTGCGCTCCCCGTTGGGTATCGCAACGGCGACGGTCGCCGTCATCGCGGTCGCGCTGGCGGCGATCATGGGCGCCAAGATCGTGACGTCCGAGGCCGGCAACACAAGGGCGATGTGCGCCGAATTCACCGACGCGGTAGGGCTTTACCCAGGCAACAAGGTGGCGCTGCTGGGCGTCGAAATCGGGTCGACGAGCGCGATCGTCAACAAGCCCGACCACGTCGAGGTCGACTTCACAGTGCCCGCCGATCTCGACCTGCCGGCAGATGTCGGCGCGGTCACCTATTCGCAGTCGATTGTCACCGATCGCCATATCGAGCTGACCAAGGCCTATTCGGGAGGTCCCAAATTCACCGGGCCGGGCTGCATCAAGCTGGAGTCCACCGAAACCCCGGTCAGTATCAGCGAAACATTCTCTGCCATAGGTGACCTCGCGGACGCGGTCATCGGGTCTGAACCCGGCGGCGACCCGCACAACGCACCAGGCGTGCAAGCCATCAACGACAGCCTCAGCGCCGCCACCCGTTCGCTCGAGGGCACCGGTCCTGGTCTCAATCAGACGATGCGCAGCTTGGTCACCATGCTCGCCGACCCGTACAAGGCCGATGCCGACTATCGTCAGCTTTTCGAGAACAGCGAGATTCTCACGTCGGACTTCCTCTACAACTGGGACAGTTTCGCGTCGACCATTCGAACGCTGCCGGTCACCACCCAATTGATCGAGGGCCTGTCGGACAACTTCGGAGCGGCCCTGAATCACCTGTCACACCTGCTGCCGATTCTTGTTGATGCCATGACCCGGTACGGCCCGCGGATGTATGACACTGCCGGCTCGCAGATCGCATGGCTGCGTGACCTACTGAACGCTCACAGCCCCGCCATCCTGGCCATGATCAAATCGTGGCCGCAGTTCACCAACTGGCTGGCCGATGTCTACGAGCCGGCATGGGGCACTCACAACGTCACCTATATCCCCCCGCAGGTGGACATAGCTCCGACGCAGGCCGGCGCGATCTGCCAGGCACTGACACAGCGCAACATCCCCGGTGCCGCCGCGGCGTGCTCGTCGGGCAACGCGTCAGATCCCGTCACCCTGGGCCTCACCGATCTCGTCTTGGGGGCCGCGTTCGGATGACCCGACGATTGATACGTGCCGTCCGCGTGCTGCTGGTCCTCGTGGCAGTCAGCGCTACCGCGGCATGCTCGCTGGATCCGACGCGGCTGCCGGTTCCCGGCGACTTCGCCCCGCACGATGCGTACACCATCAAGATCGAGTTCTCCAGCGTCCTCAATTTGCCTGCTCGAGCCAAAGTGGACTCGGGCGGGGTCCAGGTAGGTGTGCTCGACCGTGTCCAGCTCGACGGCAACACAGCGGTGGCATACGTCGAAATAGCAGGTAGCACTACGCTTTCCGACAACACCCGTGCTGAACTTCGCCAGGCCACACCGCTCGGCGACATCTATATCGCGTTGCTCTCACCGGAGGATCGGTCGCCAGCGACCTTGCGCGACGGCGATACCATTCCGCTGCGGAACACCGCTCCCGCCGACAACGTCGAAGACCTCTTGCGGTCCATGTCGAATCTGGTGGGCGGCGGTGCTATCGGCACTCTGCAAACCACCGTGGTCCAGGTCAACAAGGCATTCCCCGATGACCCTGCCGAACTGACCCGCATGCAGCACACGGTCGCCGGCGTGCTCAACGACCTGGCGGTCAACCAAGACACCATCAACGGCATGCTCTCCAGCATGGAGAACATCAGCACCGCGGTGGCTGCGAATACCACCGTGTTCAACCGGCTGGTCACCGAAGGTCCGGAGAAGCTCAAGGGTCTTTCGGAGATCACGTTGGCCGTCCTCAACGTGGTCAACAGCTCTCGCGATATCGGCACCCTCAACGAGCAGCTGCTCACCCCTGTCGCGGGCGATCTGATGCAGATGCTCTCGTACCTGACGCCGATGGTCGGGACGGTGGCGACCCTGGACACGACGATCCCGGTGCTCGCCTCCAAGTTCGTCGCGTTCCTGCGCTACAAGCTGTTGGGGTTCTTCCGTAAGGGCGGGCCGAAATTCACCGTGTCCGAACTTCATCCGCCGACCGGGAACGAGGGCGTGGACCCCGCGGACAAGACCGACGCAGCCGTGGAGGCCATGCAAACGATGGGACTGTTGCCGCCATGAAGTTCAGTGCGCGCACCACGCTGATCATTCTCGCGATCATGACGCTGCTCGGAGCGGCCTATTTGTCCTTCGGTGTCCTGGACATCAATCCGGGCAGCAAGGTCACCCGACTCACCCTGTTGCTCAACTCGTCCGGCGGCCTGATGCCAACGTCGGAGGTGACAATGCGCGGCATCAAGATCGGTCGCGTGTCAGATATCCAGACCACCAACACCGGGCTCGCGGTCTCGATCGCACTCGACCGCGCACACCCGGTCCCCGCCGACAGCCCGATCACCGTGGAGAACCTCTCCGCCGTCGGCGAGCAGTACATCGACTTCAAACCGCGACTGATTGCGCCGCCGTACTTCACCGACGGAGCGGTGATTCCCGCGGATCGGGTCGCGCCAATCGTCACCGCCAGCGACCTGCTCGCCAAGATCAATGTGTTGTTCACCGCGCTGGACCTCGATCAGATACATGCCATCATCAACGAGACGTCCGCGGCGTTCGCCGGCAACGACGACACGATCGACTCCCTGGCCGTCACTGCCGGGTTGACTGCCGACGTCATCCACGACGACCGGGAATTGCTGGCGACGTTGTTCGACAATGTCTCCATCCTCACGACCAATTTGGGTGACCTCAACGCCGGCGAAGTGATCAGCGAAACAGGAAAACAGCTGCCCCGCTCGGTGCCGGCGTTCATAGAGCTCATCCGCGAAATCGAGACCATTTCGTACGCTGGTGTGGACGTGATCGGTCCCGATGATGCTGTCTCGGTCCTGGTCGCGAAACTCGGCGAATACCTCGACATGCTGGCCGGACCGCTGGGCGCCTTCGCCACCGTCCTTCAGCCCGCGTTCGCACCGCTGCACGACATCAAAATCGACGCCGGGCATTGGCTCGACTTCTGGGAGTCGACGTTCAACGACACCGGAGGCGTACGAGTGCAGCTCAATGTCCCAGAATGGCGCCAGGGGCCCCGATGACAGCAGAGAAGGAAGCTGGCATGACCAACTCAACCGGTAACGGTGACGACGAAGTAGACGGCGCTGGAAACGACAGCGAATCAGCTCCCTCAGACGAGGTGCAGGACACGTGGGCGGCGGATAGCGACGAGGACGACAAGGCCGCCGAGGGAGTCGAGCAACCAACTCCATCCGCCAAGCCGCGCCTGTGGTCCAGGAACCCCCGGTCGTGGGTTGCGGCGATCCTGGTGGCGGCGGTACTGAGCGGCGGCGTGTTCGGATACATCAAGTATCACCAGACGGCCAGCCAGCTCGAGCAGCTGCGCCAGAGCCAGGCCGACCGCGACGCGGCGGCGCAACTCGCCAAGGACTACGCGCTGAAGTCGCTGAACTACACGTACGAAGATCCGGACGCTTTCTTCCGCGCCGTCGAAGACGGTGTGTCGCAGCAACTCAAAGACAAATACGTCAACGCCGCCGAGCTGCTCAAGGCCGTCATGCTGGAGGCGCAGGTCACCTCCACCGGTGAAGTGTTGGCTACCGACCCCGTCGTTCAGCCCGACGGCTCGTACCAGGTGGTGGTATCGGCGCACCAGACCACCCGTAATCTGCAGAACCCGACGCCCAAGGTGTCGATCATCCTGCTGCAGGTCACCGTTCACAAGGAGGGCGATACCTGGCAAGTTTCCGACATCGGCCCCAAGACCGGCGCCAATCCGCCCGTAGAGCAACAGAATCCGGTGTTGCCGCCACCCGGAGCTCCCGCTCCTCCCAAGCCGACACCGCAGCGGTAGGCACTCCTCCATGAAGCGGTTGTCACTGCTGGCCGGCGTCGTGTTGATGGCGACTGCAGGCACTGTGTGCCCCAACGCCACCGGTGACACCGCGCTGCCGCCGTGCCCGCAGACGATCCCGATCATCAGCCCGGAGGGCACGTCACCGCATGTCGACTGCTCCCTGCACTCCGGTGCGCTCGATTTCGCCGTCACGTATTGGTCCGCGCCAGAGTTGCCGCAGCCACGTGCGGTGAAGATCACCGTGACGGACGCGGCGGGCGAGGTAGTCCAGACGATCGATGAGCTGTTGGAGCCGACGAGTCCCGGGGGAGTCGGGTTACAGGACGTCGACGCCGACGGCCGCGAAGAACTGATCATCCCGATTGCGCGAAACCTGTTCAACGGCAGCCCGAACACCCGATTCGCGACGTGGCGTGCTCCGGGTGATCGCCTCCATTACGAACGCACGCAGATGGTCGGGCAGGCCGCCTATCCCAGCGGGGACGGCTATCTGGTGGTCAACGGTGGCGGGCTGGTGAGTCGAGATCTCACCTTCTATCTTCCGACCGGAGCCGGGTACACGCTCGTCGTGGTGTTGACCATCGAAGCGCAGGAAGTCGACGCCGCGACACACCAGGCCTTGACCGTCATCTGCCGCGCCCACCAGGAAGACGGGCTCCACGCGGTCGGCATGACCATCCGTCAGGCCGAGCAAGCGTTCTGCGCATCGCCGGCCGCGGCTGCCATCTGGCCTGGCGCAGAACGCCTGTCGGTTCGAGTCTGGGGCCCAGGGAGTTAGCCGGTTGCCCCGGGTGCGCAGTATTCGCGAGCTGCGGCCAGCAGTTGCCTCGCCTTGGCGAGGTCGCTGACGAGTAGGTCTGGGCTTGCCGGTCGATAGGGGTCACTGTTGTCGACCTGCGTCGCCAACATGTCCGACCGGATCCGGAGATCGATCGCGGCCGGACTTCTCAGGCCGTACAGCGGAGACAAAGCCTTTCGCACTTGGCCTGCGACGTAAGACGGTGTCCCGGAGGGAGAAACCAGAGAGAACGCGGACTCCAGCCGATCAGTCGCGGGCAGCAGGACACTGCAGTCGTCACCGGCGACCGCTGGCGCGGCCGCGAGGCAGGCGGCCACCGCGGCCACCGAGAGCGGTACTGCGAGCATTCGTCGATGCATCGGTACTACCTTGACACTGCGGCGGCAGGGCCGTCGTCTTTTCGCTCAGTACGCAACCTCGTCCTCCACGCTGAGTCCATACTCGAGGGCAATACCCCGAAGCAGCAACGTAATCCCGCGAACGACATTCCGTGGAAGACATTCCGTGGAAGACATTCCGTGGACAGACACTGTCAAAGCTTGCGCAGCAGCGCTGCGGCGCGGACATCGTCGCCCACGACGATGGCGATGTTCACGTCGTCGCCGCGGCGGGCCCACCGCAGGGTGACGTCTTCGCCGTACTGAATCGGTCGCCGATACTCGACGACGGCGCGATATGGGGCCCGGCATACGTCGGGCACCTCAGCCACCACTTGGTGAACGGCGTGC
This sequence comes from uncultured Actinomycetota bacterium, assembly GCA_963805835.1. Lineage (GTDB taxonomy): Bacteria > Actinomycetota > Actinomycetes > Mycobacteriales > Mycobacteriaceae > Mycobacterium. Next base: position 104,910 of record CAWDVX010000008.1, read on the forward strand.
CAGTAGGCGGTGTTCGTGACGTGTTCGAAAACGTCGATGTCGGTGCGGCGTAACGCGAATGGCGCAGCGGCGTCGGGGTCGTCCGGGTTGGCCAGCCACGGGCGCCACTTGAGACGGTGCTCGTCTGCAGTGCTCGCGAACTTGGCGATCAAACTGTCAGAGACACGCTGCGGGGTCAGGGTGCGTTCGTTGATCGCGATCCAGAAACCCTCGGTCTCGATACGACCGCCTTCGTGGCCGATCAGGTCTACCCGCATAGTGCACCACCGCGTCGACAGCGCCGAGCACCAGCGGCTGAACGAGACCTCATTGGGCCACTCGATCGGTTCGATCACGTCGATCACCGTGCGCTGCACCAGCCAATGCGGATGCTCCTCGGCCTCGCCGGCATCGAGTAGATTCTCGGCGCCGACCTCCTGGATGTAGCGGGCCACGCCGTCGAGGCGCAGTTCCAGTTGACTGCCTATGTCGCCGGTCGGCACCGGCCAGGACGTCCGGTAGATGTAGCCGGCTGACGGCTGTGGGCGCAGCCGATGATCCACCTCGTTGGTTGGCATCGAGTCCTGTCTCAGCTGGCCGCTCGTAGCGTGATCTCGGAGATCTCCGTGCGGCTCTGTCCGTCGGTCGTGCCCAATTTGGAGATCCACACCAGCACGTTGGACGTCTTGGTCCGGTCGTGCACTTCGATGCGGTTCTGTCCAGGCTGCAGTGTCGTGGTGGGGGTCAGTTCGGTGGTGTCGGCCAATGCGTCGGGCTTTTCGGTGGGCGACGAGCGGATCTGTACTTCTGTTCCTGTGCTGGACAAGTCGATGCTGACGGCGCTCAGCGCGGTCGGCTCGGACAGGTGCAGGATCAAACCCTGGCCCTGGATGAAGTTCGGGAACGGGACGGCGTCGCGGTAAGTCACCGTCTTCCACGATGTGTCGGGGTTGCCGTCGATCGCCAAGCCGGCTTCCTGCGGATTGTCCGGGCTGCCTCCTGGCGCGAAGACCGTCGCGCTCACTGGCTCGACGATCGGCCCGAGCCGAGTCCACAGGCCGAATCCGTCGGTGAAGTACAGCACGCCGGCCGCGGCCAGCGCGATGACGCCAACGAGTGCGGCGATCGGAATCCACCTGCGCGTGGGCTTCGTCGGTGCGACGTCGCGTCGCGGTTTGGCCTTCACCTGGGACCGCCGCCGTTTGGGCCTGACCCCTGCCGAAATGTTGACGATCGTGTCTGCGTCGAGGCCGTCACCGTCCCAGGTGCCACTGACCTTGACCTCGTCGCCGTCGGTGAGCTGATCCGTGACGAGCTGAGTTTGTATCTCGACGGGCACCGGCGCGTGCCGTCCGGCGATGGGCTCATAAGGCACCACGTGAAACGACAGCAGCCCGATCTCACCTTGAGTGCCGAGCGCCCTGCGCTGCACGCCCCGGGCCGTGCCGTGGATGACCAGCCGCTCGAGACGCTGCGTCATCGGGCGCTCACCCGAGCCGGGATTCTCTGCGGGGAGTACCCCCGTATGCGCGACCGTCTGCGGGCGTGGACCCTGCTGCGTGAGGGCCCGCGCGAAATCGAGGCAATTCGGGTAACGCAGGGTGGGGTCTTTCGACAGCGCTTTTGCCAACACCGGGTCGAGGTGCGCGAGATCGGGTCGGCGCTCCGAGATCCGCGGCGGCGTCGTGCCCAGATGGTGGCTGATGATGACGGCGGGGTTCGAGTCCTGAAATAGCGGAGTACCGGTCAGCAGGTGAAAGGTCGTGGCGGCCAATGCGTATTGATCCGCCCGACCGTCAAGTGCCCTGCCCAGCAGCTGCTCGGGAGCCACGTAGTTGATGGTGCCCAAGGCGATGTTGGTGTCCGTGAGGTTACTGGCGTCATCGATCTTGCGAGCGATTCCGAAGTCGGTCAGCAGCACCCGTCGCCGATGGCCATCGGATTCCGTGACAAGGATGTTCTCCGGTTTGACGTCACGATGGAGCAGATTGCGCTCATGACCGAAGTCGAGCGCATCGGCCACCGCCGTCACGATCTCTCCGACTTCTTGTTCCGGCATGCCGCCCGCGTATTTTTCTCGAAGCAGTTGGCCCGCGTCAGTGCCCTCGACATATTCCATCGAGATCCAGAGTTGACCTTCGAATTCACCACGGTCGAGCACGCCGACGATGTGGGGGTGCCACAGCGTCGCGGCCAGTTCAGCCTCGCGGTTGAACCGCGCGCGAAACTCGCCGTCGGCGGCTGAGGCCCTGGTCAGGATCTTCAGCGCATCCTGACGGGGTAACCGGGGATGCTGGGCGAGGTAGACCTCACCCGATCCTCCGGAGCCCAGCATCCGCTGGATCACGTAGCCGGCGAATTCCTCGCCGTAGTTCAGCGGCATGTCCATGAGCCTACAAATCGGCACAGCTAGACCGCGAATTTCTGGTCACCCTCGTTAGCTGGCGGTCCGTCATAGGTGATGCACAGCTCCCGGCAAGGTGCCGCCCATCTATGGCTCATAGCGTCGCCCTCACCCGCTGTTCTGAGGAGGCACAAATGTTCCGCTCCAAAATCCCCACGACGATCATCTCCGCCGTCGGAGGCTCGCTGATGTTGGCCGTGGTGTCCTGTTCATCCGGGGCGCCGACAGCGTCGTCGCAGGGACCCGGCGATCATGACGCGTTCGCGCAGTGCATGACCGAGAACGGCGTTCCTGCCCCGCCGGACGGTGGCCCTGGTGGTCCCGGAGGCCACGGCGGCCCGCCACCCGGTGCCGATGGCATGCCGCCGCCGCCCTCGGCCGACAGGCCGCCGTTGGGCGCTGGCGGCCCACCCGCGCCCCCGGGAGTGGACCGGCAGACCTGGGACAACGCCCTGCAAGCCTGTGCGTCGCTGGCCCCGCAGCCCCCGCCCCGTGCGTGACTTCGGTGTCTTGAGTAGCGCTCAGCGCGACCAGGGACACCGAAATCGCAGGTGGCGCGCTACCGTGGCGGCACTGTTGAAAGTCAGGGCCAGTCGGGGGCCACTGCATAAGATGGAAGGTCCCCCGCACTTGCTGACGGCAGAGTGCTGCGTCGGCCTTGGAAGTTTCTTGGGGTTGCCGCGGGCGTCTATCTCGGCAGGGCCCACTGCCCGAAGTCGGGCGCCAGGACCAGATCCACGTCCACGCTGGTGCCGGCCAAGATGACGCCGGGGTCATCGGGAGTGACGATCACGTCCTGATACAGCACCGCCGCGGGCTCGCGCGCACCGTCAGACCATGCTCTGGTCTGCCACGCCCACGCGTGTCCGGGAGTGGTGGAGTTGCCGATGACGCCGTCCTGGATGGCCCATCCGCACGCGTTCGCATGCCCGTACATGCCGGTGCGACTGACACCGAGCACCGAGTTGATGCCTCGATACCACTGGACCGCAACGGTGTTCCAGGTGTCGAGATCGATGTCCTCGTCGACGCTGAAGAAGATGGGCGCGGTATCGGGCCCACCGGCCGCGGCATGCAGTCGCATTGCTGTCTGGGCGTCTGACACTCCGCCGTCGTATCCGCGGGTGTAATCCGACGGTGCATTCGGCCAATTGGGTTTTCCGTACTGATAGCAGCTGACGATCTGAAGGCCCTCAGCGCGCAGCGCGTCCGCGTACTGCCGTGTGACGGGCTTGAAATCGAAGTCGGCACCCGGCCGCAGCTCGGACACATAGACAAGGGCGCCGTCGAAGCCCGCCGATTTGATCTGATCCGGCGGCACCAATCGGTGCGTGAAATCGATCAGCTTCATGGGGGCGGCCGACGCCTGCTGTCCGCGCAGCGTTGCCACGGCCATCCCGAAAAGCGCTAGAACAGGCATGGAGGCGCCATATTTCAACACATCGCGCCGCGAAGGATTCGACGTTCTGCCGTCACTCACTTGCCGCACCCGAGTCGACCACGGCGCGATGTTAACAAGGCCCGGGTGCCAACCGGCCCGGGTCGGCGGATTCGCGCAGGCGAGATCGAGCGTGGCCGTGTTCGCCATATGCTGATGGTCACCATGGCGGAGCGCTCTGCATCGACGGCCGTTGCCGTTGGGGCTGTGCTGCTCGCGGTCGTCGCGATTGCCTCCTGCGGCGGTGCGAACGAGTCAACGGTGAGTGACAGCACGTCGGCAGCAAGGGACACCACTCAGGCAACGCCGACGCCACACGCGGTTCCCCGCCCTGAGTTCGCCGCGGTCTCCACGTTGATCGACGATGCGATTGCCGCACATACGCTGCCGGGGGCGGTGGTGATGATCGGACACGGCGGTAAGACCGTGCACGAGCGCGCCTATGGGGTACGCAAGCTCGCGGGTGAACCAGGTTTCGATGGCTCGCCCGCACCCGAAGAGCCGATGAGCGAGGACACGGTCTTCGATCTGGCGTCGTTGACGAAGTCCCTCGCCACGGCGACTGGTGTCATGCAGCTCTACGAACAGGGCAAGGTGCAGTTCGACGAGGCCGTGCAGGCGTACTTGCCCGAATTCAATCCGGCGAATGACCCGCGGCGGGCAGACGTGACAGTCCGCATGTTGCTCACGCACACTTCAGGATTGGTGGGGGAGCTAGACCTGCGAGATCCGTGGGGTCTGGATGGCGCCGACAAGGCCGAGGGCATCCATCGGGCGCTCACCAAGCCGCTGGAGTCTGGACCCGGCGAGGGTTTCCACTACTCCGACGTCAACTACATCTTGCTCGGCGAGATGATTGAGCGGATTACCGGCCAGCCGGAAGACGTCTACGTTGAGCAGAACGTCTTCGCGCCGCTGGGCATGGCGGATACTCGTTATCTCCCGCCCGCCAAAGCCTGTGGGCCGCATCAGATCAGAGGGTCTGCGATTGCCTGGGCGCCCGGACCGTCGGCGACTACGGCGTGTCCTACGGGCACGTGGAGCACCGCAGTGCTGCCGAGGACAGCGCCGACCGCACGCGATGAAGAGGGCCGAGCCGATCCGGGCAGGAATCCGGACATCGATTTTCTTCTTCGGGGCACGGTGCACGATCCGACGGCGCGTCGCATGGGTGGCGTGGCCGGGAGTGCCGGCGTGTTCTCGACGGCACACGATGTCAGCATCTATGCGCAAGCTCTGCTCGATCGATTGGCAGGCCGCAGGAGTAACTTCCCGCTGAAGCAAGCCACTCTGCAATTGATGACGTCTCCCGAACAGCCGGGGCACACGCCTGCACAACTCGAGGCAGCCAATGCCGCCACCCGGGCGGCCATCGCCACGACACCGAACACAAAGCATCCACTGCTCGCTCCGCACTATCCTGCGATCGCGGGACAGAATCTGCGCGGCTTCGGTTGGGATATCGACACCGCTCATTCCAAGCCGCGGGGAATGGTGTTTCCCATTGGCAGCTTTGGCCATACCGGTTTCACCGGTACCTCGTTATGGATCGACCCGGGCTCGGACAGCTACGTGGTTCTGCTCACGAACGTGATCCATCAGCGCGGCAGTGCGCCGATCACGAACCTGCAAGGCGAACTCGCCACGGTCGCTGCCCGGGCTCTGCATCTCTACGGCAGCTAGTCCGAGGCGAGGGACGGCACCAACTGCTCCTGGGCAGACGTGCACGCCCGCACCGAAGAAGGGATTGGTGGAAGATTCGAATCCGGTCAGGGCTTCATATCGTCTAGCGGGCCCATTCATAGGTGCCGCTCGTAGAGTCAATTGTGGACGCCGACTCCGAGTAGTCATAGTCCCTTGGTAGTCATAGTCCCTTGTTCTGCAATGACTTTGGCCCATATCGGTGAGGGCCGAGGCATGCGTGGTCAGTTTCGGTGGGGAGGAGTTCGGCATGAGGAGACTCGCGAGAATCGGGGCGGGATCCGTCGCCGCGGCCGCATTGGGCCTCGTCGGGGCCGGGCATGGAGTGGGCGCAGCACCCGTGGATTTCCCCGGGCGGACCGGGTGGACCCTCGGGCCCGGTGGACCCCCTCGATTCGGCGGAGCGGGAGGGGCGTGGGGCGAGCATCCGGGGCTGCGATCGAGTCCCATCGTGGCCGATTCGAGTTGAATGGATCTAGGCTGGTGCGATGACCCGAAGTGCCGCCCGCGCTGTGGAGTCCTCGCCGTGGTCGCCACGGGAGGCCGAGCTCCTCGCGGTGACACTACGGCTGCTGCAGGAAGAAGGCTACGACGGGTTGACCGTGGATGCGGTGGCTGCCACCGCGCGCGCCAGCAAAGCCACCGTGTATCGGCGGTGGCCGACGAAGGCCGAGTTGGTTTTGGCGGCATTCATCGAAGGCGTCTGCCAAGTTGCCGTCGCTCCCGAGACGGGCTCCCTGCGCGGCGATCTGTTGCAGTTGGGGGAGGTGATCTGCGATCAGGCGCGCGCGCATGCCAGCACCATGCGGGCGGTCATGGTCGAGGTATCACGCAACCCGGCGCTCAACGACGTCATGCAGCACCAATTCCTGAATCAACGCAAGGCCCTGTTCAAGCACATCTTGGGGCAGGCCGTCGATCGCGGCGAAATCGATGCCGCCGCTATCTCCGAGGACCTGTGGGACGTCCTGCCCGGCTATCTGATCTTCCGGTCCATCTTCTCGCTGCGGCCGCCGACTCGGCGCACGGTGGAATCACTCGTCGACGACGTGATGATTCCCAGCCTCACCCGCCTGAACAGCTAAAAAGTCCCGTCCTACGCAACGCTCGCGTACGGCTTGTGCCGTCCGGTACCGTACCGTACTGTCAACAAGATTGACATACCGCCTCACTGAAATAGGGTTGTCACGATCCGACCCTCGTGTCATGGGTATCGAAAGGCTGACGGGTGCAGGGGAATTCAGTTGGTCGGCTTCTGGGTCGAGGCTGGATGCTCATCGTCGCCGTCGTGGTGGTCGCCGTCGCGGGCTATGCGGTGTTCCGCCTGCACGGGATATTCGGTTCTGATCACGACACGTCGACCCCTGATGCCCTTTCTGACGAAATCGTGCCGTTCAACCCCAAGCACGTGCTCCTCGAGGTGTTCGGCCCGCCGGGCACCGTGGCGACGGTCAACTACCTGGACATCAATGCCCAGCCTCAGCGGGCAGAAAATGTGCTCTTGCCATGGAGGTACGACACCACGACGACCCAGCCGGCAGTGCTCGTCAACGTCATGGCGCAGGGCGATAGCGATTCCCTTGGCTGCCGCATCACCATCGACGGTGTCGTCAAGGACGAGAGACAGGTCAACACCATGAACGCCTACACCTTCTGCCTGGACAAGTCGGGATGACCCTCCATCAAGAGCCACGTACATCCCTGACGGACCGCATCGCGAAGTCGATCCGTTGGCTGTGCGTGCCGATCGTGCTGTTCTGGCTGGTTGTCGCCGGGCTCACCAACGCCCTCGTGCCTCAGCTGGAGGTCGTCGGCGAAGCACACAACGTGGCATTGAGTTCGCCCGATTCGCCGTCGTTGCAGGCGTTCAAGAAGATCGGCGAAGTCTTCCAGGAGTTCGATTCCGACAGTGCGGCAATGGTTGTGCTGGAAGGCGACGAGCCGCTCGGGGCCGACGCGCACCAGTTCTACGACACCCTGATCGACCGTATCGAGCAGGACCACAAGCACGTTCAGCACGTCCAGGATTTCTGGGGTGACCCACTGACGGCGGCCGGATCTCAGAGCTCGGACGGCAAGGCGGCCTACGTCCAGGTGTTCCTCGTCGGCAACCAGGGCGAAGCGAAGTCCATCGCGTCCGTGGATGCGCTTCGCGAGATCGTGAACAGCACGCCTGCACCGCCGGGCGTCAAGGCCTATGTCGCCGGCCCGGCGCCTCAAGTCGCCGACCAGTTCGAAGTGGGCAACGAAGGCACCACGAAGGTCACCGTGTTGACGGTGCTGGTGATCGCGGTGATGCTGCTGCTGGTCTACCGCTCAATAGTGACCATGCTCCTGGTGCTGGTCACCGTCCTCATCGAAATGTCCGCAGCCCGTGGCATTGTGGCCTTCCTCGGCAACTCCGGGATCATCGGGCTGTCGACATACTCGACGAATATTCTCACGCTGCTCGTCATCGCGGCGGGTACCGACTACGCAATCTTCCTCATGGGCCGATACCACGAGGATCGCAACAACGGGATCGACCGGGAAACCTCGTTCTACAACATGTACCGCGGCACCGCCCACGTGATTCTGGGGTCGGGCCTGACTGTCGCCGGCGCGGTCTTGTGCCTGAGCTTCACCCGGCTGCCCTACTTTCAGAGCCTCGGCGTTCCGGCAGCCATCGGCGTCTTCGTGGCCTTGGTGGCGGCGCTCACGCTGGCGCCCGCGGTGATGACCATCGGCACCCGCTTCGGGCTGCTGGAGCCGAAACGCAGAGCGCGCACCAGGGGATGGCGCCGGATCGGCACGGCGATCGTGCGGTGGCCCGGGCCCATTCTCGTCGCGACGATGGCCGTGGCCGCGGTGGGTCTTCTGGCGTTGCCCGGATACAAGACCAGCTACGACGTCGGCGTGTACATGCCCGACCGGGCGCCGTCCAACGTCGGATATGCCGCCGCGGAGCGCCATTTCTCTAAGGCACGGCTCAACCCAGAACTCCTGATGATCCAGGCCGATCATGACCTGCGCAATCCCACCGACATGATCCTGTTGGAGCGCGTGGCCAAGGCCGTCTTCCATACGACAGGTATTGCCCAGGTGCAGTCCATTACCCGCCCATTGGGCACGCCGCTCGACCACACGTCGATTCCGTTCCAGATCAGCGCGCAAAGTGCCGGTCAAATACAGAATCTCGGGTATCAGCAGGACCGCGCCAAGGACCTGCTCAAGCAGGTCGACGAGATCGACAAGACGATCGGCATCCTGCGGCAGCAGGCTACCTTGCAGAGCCAGGCGAATGCCGCCACCCACGAACAGGTCGAGGCCTTCCACCAGACCGTTGCCGTGGCGAGGAGCCTGCGCGACAAGATCGCCAACTTCGACGACTTCTTCCGCCCGTTGCGTAACTATTTCTATTGGGAGCCACACTGTTTCGACATCCCGATCTGCTTTGCGCTGCGATCCCTGTTCGATGCGCTCGACGGGATCAACGCGCTGACAGACCAGTTGGCCAATGTCACAACGAGTCTGGACAAGTTGGATTCGATCCAGCCGAAGCTGCTTGACCTGATCCCGCCCCAGCTGGCCAGTCAGCAGATCAATCGTGACCTGGTCATGACCAATTACGCCACCCTCTCGGGAATTTACGATCAGAATGCGGCCGCCCTGGAGAACTCGACCGCCATGGGCGCAGCGTTCGACGCCTCGAAGACCGACGACTCGTTCTATGTTCCGCCCGAGGTCTTCCAAAATGCCGAATTCCAGCGCGGGCTCAAACTGTTTCTCTCGCCCGACGGTAAAGCCGCCCGCATGATCATCACGCACGACACCGATCCCGCAACACCACAAGGTATTTCGCACATCGATGCAATCAGGCATGCAGCGGAGGAGGCGGTCAAAGGCACTCCGCTCGCCGGTTCCCATATCTACATCGGCGGCACGGCAGCGACATACAAAGATATCCAGGAAAGCGCCAAGTATGACTTGATGATCGTCGCCATCGCCGCGCTCAGCCTGATCCTGCTCATCATGATGTTCATCACCCGAAGCCTGGTCGCCGCGATCGTCATCGTCGGTACGGTTGCGCTGTCACTGGGTGCCTCACTCGGAGTATCGATACTGGTGTGGCAGCACATCCTGGGGATTCAGTTGTATTGGGTCATCATCCCGCTCGCCGTAATCCTTTTGCTGGCAGTGGGTTCGGACTACAACCTGCTGCTGATATCGCGCTTCAAGGAAGAGATCGGCGCCGGATTGAACACCGGCATCATCCGTGCGATGGCCGGGACCGGTGGAGTCGTCACCGCCGCGGGGTTGGTGTTCGCCTTCACCATGGCGTCCTTCGTCTACAGCGATCTGCGCGTGCTCGGCCAGATCGGCACCACCATCGCCCTCGGACTCCTTTTCGACACGCTGATCGTGCGTTCGTTCATGACCCCGTCCATCGCTGTGCTGCTCGGACGGTGGTTCTGGTGGCCCCTGAAGGTGCGGCCGCGTCCGGCCAGCACGATGCTGCGGCCGTACGGATCCCGCCCCGCGGTGCGTCAGCTCCTTCTCTGGGAGGACGACGACCCCGTCACTTCGTCCGATTGAACAGCGCGGGCGTGGCCGTCCTAGTGTGCGCTCAGATCGCTAAATTGCCTGAAATCGGGTCGATTGTCGATCTGAGTGCACACTGCATGCCGGCCGATCTTGATTGGGCGCTCACCCGGGCGGGGGAACGCCGTTGAACAGCGAAAAGAACTGGAATGACGGGTCGCTTTCGTCGAGGGTTCCCCTGAGAGTGTCCGCCGTGATCGGGTGGCTCATGTCCATCGAGGAAGGGTCACTCACGCGCGCCCAGTCGGTGACGATGGCTCGCTCGATCAACTTCCAAGTCTCATTGCGCTTCTCGTACTTGTCGAGGTAGCGCCCGCCGACGATGAGATCGATGTCGCGGTCCTTGCCGGCGAGCGTGTGGACCGCGATGGTGTATATCTCACCCTCCGCCGCGCGACCCGCGATCGCGAAGTTCACCGTCGTGATGTTGTGCTGCATTGACCGTAGGTAGGGACGCGCGGCGGCCAGCTGCTCGAAAAACCCCTCGACAGAACCCGTCGAGAATGCTCCGTGGGAGTCGACCGCGTCGGGGTGATACAGGTCCCGCAGCTGGGCGAAATCACCTCGGTCCACGGCACGGCAGTATGCGTGGACGAGCTTCCGCAGTGCGAACTCGTCGATCATTTCCTGCAGTACGGAGTCCATCGCGCTCACCCTAGAGGTTCGGTGGGGACGTCGAAGTAGGTCTGGTAGCGAGCGGTCCGCTCACGGAGGGTCTTCTCATCCAAACCCGTTTGAGCGAACGTGTAGTGGTGCCCGCCGTGCTCGCGGGCGGGTTGAGCGGCCAGGAAGCTACGCATCCGCTGTTCAGCCTCGACCGTAAAGGCCAGTCCGAGTTGGTCGTAGGCTGCGGCGACGGTGGCGATCGGGTCGGCCGCAAACGACTGATACTGAACGTCGACCACCTGCGACGCGGGAACGATTCCGGACTCGCGCGCATCGACGGACCGGTCGATGCCGTCGATGACGTATTCGGCCCACTCCCGCGCGACCTGCTCGATGGGCGTCGGCTCACTGGCGAACGTGCGCAACGTGCATGCCAACGACGACACCGACGCGATGGTCCGCAGTGGATCCCGGTGCGTCTGTATCACCCGTGCGTCCGGATACTGCTTCATCATCGCGTCCAGGGCCCAGATGTGCCCGGGGGACTTGACTACCCAGCGGTTCACCGGAATTCGCGACTGAAGATGCTGCAGGAATCCACGGTGCCATTGGTACGCCGACGCCATGTCCGCCGTGAGCAACCACCGCGCATAGCTCGGAATTCGGTACATCGTCGGAAAGATGAAACTCTTGTAGTCCATCCCCGTGATGCGGACACACTCCTGCGCCAGCAGCGGGCCGATGGGGTGCATGGCCTTGAGGTCGGGGATGATCGACGTCATCATCTCCTGGATCTGACGGCTGTCCTCGATGCGAGGGTCGGTGTCGTAGGTCGCCGGTTCGGGAGGCGGACACGGCGCATCGACTTCCCACGTCAACGGAGCCCTGGCATCGGGATCCTGCGCCAACAGCTCGTAGAGAATCGTTGTGCCCGTGCGTACCTGGCCGACGATGAATATCGGACGCTCGATCCGCCCGCCGGCGACCTCAGGGTGCGTCCGCCGGTACTCGACGATCTGCAGACGCCTGGTGAGGGACCCGACGAGGTCGGCCTGCGCGACGACTTTGCCGAACTCCGTCAGGTTGCCTTCGGCGGCCAGCGCATCGGTCAGCACGCCGAGCGCCTCACGCCACTCGTCGCCCCCGAATTCGCAGAGCCCAGTACTTTCCTCGGCGGCCGTGATGACCGCGGCCGACGAGATATCAGCCACGGAGCGGCGCCAACAGTGCGTTCAGTCCGTACTCGAACACGGCGTCGTAATCGGTGGGGCGTTGCAGGGCCTCGACGAGCGCCCGGTCGGGCCAGGCGTCGGCCCACAGCGACGGATCCTCTTCGTCGTGCTTGGCTCCGCGCACCGCCGAGAACTGCATCACGGCAGAGGAAATGACGTGAACTTCGACGACTCGGACGAGGAGCGCGGCTGCACTCCCGGTGACGCCCAGTTCGGAAAGCTCCGCCGCCAACCGTTGCTGAATGGGCAAGAAAAGCTGTGGTGTCCGGTCGCGTTCATGGGCGATGGCCAACAGATTCTGCTTCTCGATGAGCAGCCTGCGTTGCGACCGTGCGATTGAGGCAATCCGGTCGACGGGGTTGTCGCCATCGCTCGGGAGATGCGCCATCTGTCCGAGCAGCCCCTCGACCAGGCTGTCGAAAAGCTTGTCTCTGCCGCCCACGTGCCAATAGATCGACGTGACTGCGACACCCAGCTGCTCGGCAAGCCGGCGCATGCTGAAGGCCTCGACCCCGTCGACGTCGATCATCCGGGCAGCGGTGGCGAGAATCTGATTCGGTGTGACGGAGGCGCTGCTCTTGCTACGTGGCTGCACCAACCGTCTCACCTCCGGTGATTCGGTCCGACTCGGGCAGGTCCAGATAACGCTCGAGGTTGCGGTGCATGTTGATCACGCGTCGCTCCTCGTTCGACAGCACCACGTGGGTCAACCCTGGCTGGTGGAGGCCGCGCTGGAGGCCGGCCAGCACCGTGATGTCCTGGGTGAGAACAAGACCGGGGTGGGCGTCGTCGGCTGTCATCCTGACGTCGACAGGCCTGGTGCGCGGCGCGTCGGGTGGCATCCGCATCCAAACGGTCATCACCAGTTCACCGTGATCCGGATCGGGCCCAGGGCGTGCGGTCAGCACCGTGAGATGGTCGGCGTTGGTCAGCAGCGACATGTTCGGGAACACGTTGTACTGGTGCAGCCGCAGCACCTGATCGGTGGTGGCCCAACTGAGGTCGACGCCGCGTTCGCCGGCGAACGCCTTTGTTCGCTGGGCGATGACATCGGCCGCCGACTGCCCGCACTGATCGGGCGGGAACGGCGTGCCCTCTTCGACGCCCATCAACGCGCCCTGCGTGCAGACATAGGCGTCCCACACCTCGGCATCGGTCAGTGGCTCCTTGATGCTGGGGCTGGGTACTCCGTAGAGCTGTTCGGACTTACCCGTGTGTCCCCAGATGACCTGCGGGGCATAGACATCGTCCATGCACCTGTGCAGCTCGGGGTGCAACGTCTGGATGTGGTAGGTCTCGCTGAACCCATCGGCGATCGTCTTCCAGTTCGCGTCGACCTCGATGGTCATGGTGGCGTAGCACCGGAAGTCGCCGAGCCGATTCCATGCGATGTCGTCTGGCATCGCTTCCAAATAGTCACGCAACGGGATCGCGTCGGCGTCGAGATTGACGAAGACCAGCCGTTCCCATGTCTCGACCCGAACGGGTAGCAGGGGGAAATCGGTCAACCGGAGCGCGCCGAAACCTTTGCGGTTGGGTACGCGCTTGAGGGAGCCGGCGAGATCCCAGGTCCACCCGTGATAGCCGCACCGCAGTTCCCGCAAGTCGGATCCGGATCCGGCGCAGAGTGAATTTCCTCGATGCCGGCACACGTTCTGAAAGGCGCGCAGGTCGCCGTCGTCGCCGCGGACAACGAGCACCGAGTGGAGCCCACAGCGATACTCGAAGTAGTCGCCCGGCTCGGCGACGTGGTCGACCGTGCAGGCGAGCTGCCATACCCTGGGCCACATCCGCTCGACCTCGAGCCGGGCGAACTCTGCCGAGTAGTAGCGCTGCGCCGGCACCAGCGTGGGTCGCTGCGGTGGCGCTCCGATCGCATCCTCGCGCCGGGTTGGGGCCGGGTCGTCGACGAAGCCGCCGACCGGTGCCGTTCGCGTCACGATTCGCCCTCCGAATCCAGCTGCTGCCGTCTGTAACGGTGTTACATTGGCCACCATAACTGCTGCAAGGACGTCGAGGGAGTAAAACGTGTTCGACCTGAAAATCACCGGCGGAACCGTGGTAGACGGAACGGGCAAAGACCGATTTCAGGCCGACGTGGCCGTGAAAGACGGGCGGATCGTCGAGATTCACCGCCGCGGCCCGGGTGACGCGCCGCTGGAGGGCAATGCGACCGAGACGATCGATGCGACGGGCAAGCTCGTCGCCCCAGGGTTCGTCGATATTCACACCCACTACGACGGCCAGGTCAGCTGGGACAGCTCACTCGAGCCGTCCAGCGGGCACGGCGTGACCACCGTCGTCGCAGGCAACTGTGGCGTCGGGTTCGCTCCGGTGCGGCCCGGCCAGGAAGACTGGCTGATCGCGTTGATGGAGGGCGTCGAGGACATTCCCGGCAGCGCGCTCACCGAAGGCATGACCTGGGGCTGGGAGACGTATCCCGAATACCTCGACGTCATCGAAAAGCAGGAATTCGCCGTCGACGTGGGCAGCCAGATCGCCCACGGTTCGGTGCGCGCCTACGCGATGGGCGAGCGCGGAGCCCGCAACGAGCCCGCCACGCCCGAGGACATCGCCGCCATGGCTCGCATCGTGCAGGAAGGCATCGAGGCAGGCGCGCTCGGATTCTCGACGTCACGCACCCTGGGGCACCGCGCCATGGACGGCGAGCCGGTGCCGGGAACCTTCGCCGCGGAGGACGAGTTGTTCGGGCTCGGACGAGCCATGGCCGCAGGCGGTCGCGCGGTCTTCGAACTGGCACCGCAAGGTGTCGCCGGCGAGGACATCATCGCGCCCAAGAAAGAACTGGAGTGGATGCAGCGCCTGGGCGCCGAGATCGACCGGCCCATCTCGTTCGGCATGATCCAGGTCGATGCGGCACCTGACCTCTGGCGAGAACAACTGGACATCTCGGCGGCGGCCCATTCAGCAGGCAGCCAGCTCTACCCGCAGATCGCGGCACGCCCATTCGGCATGCTGTTCGGCTTTCCCGGTCATCACGCGTTCACCCATCGGCCGACCTTCCGTCGGTTGAAAGCCGAATGCGATCGGCAGGAGTTGGCGAGGCGTCTCGCCGACCCCACGGTCAAGGCCGCGATATTGTCCGAAGACGACCTGCCGCCGGATCCAACGAAGCTGTTCGACAACATGTTTGCGCTCGTTCAGTACTCACTCGGCCGCATCTATTCACTGGGTGATCCGCCGGACTACGAGCCGACCGTCGAGCGCACCGTCGAGAAGATCGCCAGTGAGCGCGGCGACGATCCGTTGTCAACGCTGTATGACCTGATGCTCGAAGACGAAGCGACGGCGATGTTGATGCTGCCGTTCTACAACTACTTCTACGGCAACCACGACGCCATCCGCGAGATGCTGATGCATCCGGCGGGCGTCGTGGGACTGTCCGATGGCGGCGCGCACTGCGGCATGATCTGCGACGCGTCGTATCCGACGTTCCTACTCACGCACTGGGCGCGGGACCGCCACCGGGGCGAGAAACTGCCCCTGGAGTACTTGGTGCGCAAGCAATCTCACGATACCGCGCAGCTATTCGGGCTCACTGATCGTGGCGTCATTCAGACCGGCAAAAAGGCCGACATCAATGTCATCGACATGGACGCGTTGACCTTGCACCCCGCGAAGATGGCGTACGACCTACCTGCAGGCGGTCAGCGTCTCGTTCAGGGCGCCAGCGGCTACAGCGCCACAATCGTCAGCGGTGTCGTCACGCGTCGCGACAGCGTGGACACCGGTGCACGGCCGGGACGGTTGGTGCGCGGAGCGCGCTGAGCTCAGAACTTCGCGGTCGCGCCAGCGTCGATCGGCAGCGCCGCCCCGGTGATGTACTTTGCCTCGTCGGATGCCAGGAACAACACCGCATTGCTCGTCGCACGCGCCTCGAAGTACGGCACCGGCAGCATGTGGAAACCCCCGATGATCTCGCCCGCGTCGGCCATCGTCGGCTCGGCGAGGTCCGGGCGCAGGGTGCGGCGGAACTGTTCGTTGTCGATCATCGGCGTGAGCACGTTGCCCGGATGGATGGAGTTCACCCGGATCCATTGAGGGGCAAGTTCATTGGCGAGTGAGTTCATCAAGCCGACGACGGCGTGCTTGGCCGACGCGTAGTGGGCCATGTAGCCGCCGCCGCGAAGTCCCAACATCGAACTCACCAGGATGATTGATCCGCCTGCGGCCGTCCGACATATGCGGCACCGCCACCTTCACGGTGTGCCAGACGCCCGGTGATGTTGATATCGAGCATCGTTCGCCAGGCGGCTTCTTCGATCATCGCCGCCGGTGCCGGACTTCCGCTGATGCCCGCATTGGCGATCACGATGTCCGGCCGGCCCAGTTCATCGACTCCCCGCTGCAGCGCGGTCCCCAGCGCCTCGACATTCCTCACGTCTGCCTGCGCGGTGACGACGCGACGGTCCAGCTTCTCCACCAGCGCTGCGGTTTCGTCGAGGTCCGCCTCGGTCGCCAAGGGATAGGGGACGCCGTCGATGTCGCCGCAAACGTCGACGGCGATGATGTCCGCGCCTTCCTCTGCCAGACGGATCGCGTGTTCGCGGCCCTGTCCGCGGGCCGCCCCCGTGATGAAAGCGACCTTGCCTGCCACCCGTCCAACTGTGTTAGTCATCGTCACCTCTCGTACGCCAAGGATGGGCCTCTACACATTCCGCTGCGACACGAACGAAGTCAACGATCGTCTGAGACGGTTCGGACGCGGACTGTCCGCGTGGTCCGGACTTCTCCTCCGCCCAGGAATGTCGTCGGCGCGGCGATCCTCATCTCGAGCGCGGGCGGGACGCCCGGCCGCCGGTACCCCTCGAGGGTCAGGAGATGTTGAGCAGGGCGTGGTCGACCTGCATGCGGGTACCCGCGGTGAGGGTGCCGGCCATCGCAGCGAGGAAGCGGCGGGCGAGGTCGCGGACTTTGACATTGGTTTCCTGCGAGCGCCAGACGAGAATGTCAAAGGCCCGGTCTGCACTGATCCCGTAGGCGGCCATGAGCAGCCCTTTGGCCTGTTCGATCTCGGCGCGGGTCTCCGCCACCTTGGACACGGCAGCGGTGATGTCGGACTGCATGGTGTCGGTGTAATCGACGTAGAAGCCGGACGTGCCGATGACCCGGCCCACCTCGTCGAGCATGCGGTCACCGATGACGATGACCCAATGCGTGCGTCCGGCGGTGTCGATGATGCGATGTCGACTGCTGAACGGCTCTCCGTCGGCGACCTTGTCCAGAACGGCGGCGACCTGTGGACGGTCGTCAGGGTGTTTATGGCTGAGCAGCAGTTCGGTGGTCGGTGTGACGGTGCCGGGCTCGTAGCCATGCAGGCGTTCAACGTTTTCCGACCATTCCCACCGCTGACCGTCGATGTAGAAACGGAACCTGCCCACCCGCTGCGCATCGCCGGTGCCCATCGCGAGCTCGACCGCATCGCGATGCCCGTCCGCATCCGAGCGCGACCATTCCATCGTCGACTGATTGCGCGCCATCCCCATCGACGTTGGGGGCACCGTCGCGCAGATTTCGCAGCATGATCGTCACTCCCGTCGCTTGATTCTCGTTGTCAACGCGAGATGCTAATCTATGGCTCAAGAAACAGATTTTTTATAGCACCGTGATAGGACTTGTGCAATGCCCCGACCATATGTTGGCCTTGAACAGGCGCACATTTTCCATCGACCCATCAGGATGTTCTGCACACGATGACCGCCGATGACGCAAAAGACGAGGTCAACAAGGCCGGGCCGCCCGCGTCCGACCGCGGGGTATACGGGATCTCGGTCGCCGCCGAGTTATCCGGAGTCAGCGAACAGTCGCTGCGGCTGTACGAACGCCACGGCCTTCTGACGCCCGCACGCAGCGCCGGGGGGACCCGCCGCTACAGCGCCGATGACCTTGCTCGACTCCAGCGCATCAGTGAACTTGTGGCTGCGGGGGTCAACCTCGCCGGTATCGCTCGCATCCTCCCGCTCGAGGACCGCAACACGGCACTCGACGAACGCAACATCACCCTGGAGGGCGACAACGAGGCCCTGCGCGCCGAGGATCCTCGCCGGAAATCCGGGAAACCACCTTCGTAACCGCCGCGTGCTACGTGGCCGGGCGGCCAAGCGCCTCGCGTTCGGCGGCGTGGTCTTCGATCGCTTTGCCGATGGCGTGCGACGCGCGGTCGACGAACTCGGTCCCGCTCCCGATCACCCAGTCGGCCGACGCGGCCGGACCCTCCAGCTGGCCGGTGAAGTGCGGTATCACGTACTGCGCGAACAGTTCATAGCTCTTGAGTTTGGCGGCGGGCGGCGCCCAGTCGTGGTCGAACAAGAGGAACGCACCGAAGCCGCCGTTGCTCGCTTGCACCAGCTCCTCGATCTTGGCCACCGCATCCTCGGGTGTGCCGATCACCGCGAAGCCGGATTCGCGGTTGTTGGCGATGATCTCCGCAACGGTGTCGCCCTGGACGGGTCCCGCAGGCAGGATGTGCTTGAAATAGCTTGAGAATTCCGCGATGCCGTATTCGACGTCGCGCTCGGCCTGCTCGCGAGTCTCGGCAAGGTGCATCGGGCCCACGAGGCGCCACTTCGAGCGGTCGGCGATATGTCCGTGTTCGAGCGCCACCTCCTCCCACGTCGCCCAGTGGTGGGCAAGCAGGTCCATACCCTGCTTCGCCGTCGCCGCGATCGACAACATGCCGATGCCGTGTTTGCCGGCGCCCCGCGGACCCGTGGGGGAGAAGGACGCCGCGACAGCGACATCGAAACAGGGGTCGCTGTAGGGCTTCAGCTGCAACCGCGCGTCCTGCAGGGTGAATCCGTCTGTTTCCCAGGTGACGGTTTCGCCGCGGAGTAGCCGCATGATGGCGTCAAGGCACTGCTCCATGCGCGGCCGCTGCTCGTCCGCCGGGATCCCCAGCATGTGCGCGTCCGAGGTGAGTTGTCCCGGGCCACAGCCGAGCATCACTCTGCCCCGGGTGAGGTGGTCGAGCAGCACCATGCGATCGGCGAGCATCAAGGGGTTGTGGTACGGCAGCGAGCTCACCCCCGTGCCTAGCTTGATGTGCTTGGTTCGCTCTGCCGCGACGGCGATGAAGACCTCCGGCGACGCGATGATCTCGAATCCCGCGGAATGGTGCTCGCCGACCCACGCCTCGTGGAACCCGAGTTCGTCCATCGCCGAGACCAATTTGAGGTCTCGCTCGATGGCGAGCGTCGGATTCTGTCCGGTCGGGTGGAATGGGGCCATGAAGTTTCCGAATCGCATCCGTCCATTCTGGACCTCGTCCATGCCTCGGCTACGTTCGGCGCCTTACTTCAGTGCCGGCAACGGTGCCGTCTCGTCGCTCGGCGGACTCGGAGGCCGCGGCCGGAAGTGGTTGTCGCCGCGCGGATAGACGACCTGCGGCCACCAGAACCAACGCCCCAGCAGGGTCGCGATCGACGGCATCAGCAACGAACGCACGATCAGCGTGTCGACGAGCAAGCCGATGGCGATGGTGGAGCCCATCTGGGCCAGGACGATGAGCTTGCTGCCCAACATTCCGGCCATGGTGGCCGCGAAAACCAGACCGGCCGACGTGACCACGCCACCCGTGGCGGCCATGGAGCGGATGATGCCGGTCTTCAGGCCCGCGTGGATCTCGTCCTTGAATCGCGAGACCAGCAGCAGGTTGTAGTCCGATCCCACGGCCAACAGGATGATGACCGACATCAACATGACGATCCAGTGCACGGGCATGCCGAACAGGTACTGCCACAGAAGCACCGAAATACCGAAGGATGCGGCAATCGAAGACGCAGCGGTGCCGACGATGATGCCCGCTGCTACAACGCTTCTAATGAGGATGAGCATGATCATGAAGATCAGCGTCAGCGACGATACGACAGCGATCATCAGGTCGTACCTGGCGCCGTCAGACATGTCTTTGTAGGTTGCCGCCACCCCACCCAGATAGACCTTGGCATTCGACAGGGAGGACATCTTCAGGGCTTCCTGCGCGGCCTTTCTTTCCGCGTCGACATGGCCGATGCCCTCGGTCGTCGCTGGATCACCTTCGTGGGTGATGAACATGCGCGCCGACTTGCCGTCTGGTGACATGAACATCTCCAGGCCGCGTTTGAAGTCGGGGTTGTCGAACGCCTCGGGAGGCAGGAAGAACAGATCGTCGTTCTTGGCCTGGTCGAAGCTTTCTCCCATGGCCAACGCGGTGTCGTTGCTGGCCTGCATCTGATCGAGCAGGGCCCTTTGCGAGTTGTACGACGCCAGCGACAGGTCCCTGCTGACCTTCATCGATGCGATCGTCTGTGGAAGAAGTGCGGTCAACTGCGGAGCGAGCGCCGCCAGTTGGTCGGTGTTGCCCTGAACCGCGCCCGTCGCGTCAGTCAATCGGTCGATCCCGTCAAGGGAATCGAAGAGGGACCTCGCCGCGTGGCATAGCGGGATGTCGAAGCAGTGCGGCTCCCAGTAGAAGTAGTTGCGCAGCGGCCGGAACTGGTCGTCGAAGTCCGCGATGTGGTCGCGTAACTCCTCGGTGGTTTCGAGTAGGGCTCGCGACTTGGCCGCCGAGTCCACCGTGAGTTTGGTTTGCTCGAGCGAGAGTTGGTACTGCCTCTCCAGAATGTCGATCGAGACGTTGGTCGCATTGATCATTCTGAGCTGGTTGGCCAATTGCTCCCGCTGGAACGGCAGGTTGAGGTTGCTGGTTTGACCCTGCACGCTTGTCTGGAACGGAATCGAGCTGTGCTGGATCGGGATTCCCAGAGGTCTGGTGATGCTCTGCACCATCGCGATGCCATCGGTGTGCATGATATTGCTCGAAACCTTGTTCAGCACAAGCATGTCGGCGGGATTGCGCATGTCGTGGTCGGACTCGATCATCAGGATATCCGGATTCATCCGGGCCTGGCTGAAGTGCCGGTCGGCGGCGGCGAAGCCGACGTTGACCTCCGCGTCGGCTGGCAGGTAGTAGCGGTCGTTGTACGCCGGTTGGTATCCCGGAATCGCCACCACACCGATCAGCACGACGAACAGGCTTGCCACGAAAATGGGTCCAGGCCAACGGACCACGGCCACACCGACCCGTCGCCAAAACCGGCTCCGCGGAGGTCGTTTGGATTCGAACAGCCCCACACGACCGCCGAGGAAGAGGATGGCCGGTCCCAGCGTGACGGCCGAAGCCACAACGACAACCATGCCGATCGCAACGGGCGCGCCCATTGTCGCGAAATATGGCAACCGCGCGAAACTGAGGCAGTAGGTCGCACCGGCGATCGTCAGGCCCGAACCGACGATGACGGGGGCGACGGACCGGAAAGTGGTGTAGTAGGCGGTATCCCGATCCTCACCCAGGCCGCGTGCTTCGCGATAGCGACCAAAGATGAAGATTCCGTAGTCGGTGGCGGCCGCGATCGCGAGCATCGTCAGGATGTTGCCGGCGAATGTCGTGAGCCCGAAGGCGTCGCTGTTGGCCAGCACAGCCACCACTCCGCGCGCGGTCAGCAATCCGATGAACGTCAGGAAGAGTTGGATCAGCGTGGTCACGATCGAGCGATAGACCACCAGCAACATGCCGGCGATGGCGGCGAGGGTGATGATGGTGATCTGGGCCAGGCTCTCGTTGCCGATGACATGCAAATCGTTCGTGAGTGCTGTCGGGCCGGCGACATATGCCTGAACGCCCGGTGGGGCTTTCGTCTCCTCGATGACTTTGCGAACTTCCTCGACCCCTTCGTTGGCCAAGGTCTTGCCCTGCTCGCCGGCGAGGTTCAGCATCACGTAAGACGCCTTGCCGTCAGCGCTCTGCGCTCCGGCCGCCGTTAGAGTGTCTCCCCAGAAGTCCTGGATGTGCTGGATGTGCGTGGGATCCTGCCGCAGCTTGCGGATGATCTCGTCGTAGTAGGCGTGCGCGTCCGGACCGAGCGGCTGCTGACCCTCCACGACGATCATCACCGTGCTGTTGGAATCGAATTCCTTGAAATTGGCGCCCATTCGCTTCATCGCCACCATGGACGGTGCGTCCATCGGCGCCATCGGCGCTGAATGGTTCTCGCCAACCACTTCGAGTTGCGGGGCGATCACATTCACGAGGACGGCGAACGCGAGCCACCCCAGGATGATCGGCACCGCCAATATGCGGAGGGCGTGGGCTATGACTGGACGCTTCTCATGAGTCTTCGTGTGCGCGGTCGTGGCCTCGGTCATGCGGACTTCACCAGGCAGTACGTCTGGGCTTCGATTCCGTTGGCTGTCTGTTCCTCGCGAACTGTTCCGTTCACGGTCACGCGGCATCCAATCTCGTCACCGTCGGTCTGCGCCATGAGGTTGGCGCTGACGGCCGGCAACGTCGTCGACAGAGTGATCGACCACGGCAGGGCGACGTTGACCACGTGCACGTTCGCATCCGGGTCGAAGTAGCTGATTTGGGCGCTGCTGCCGGGCGAGCCGTAGACGTCGTAGACCAGGACCTTGGGATTGAACTGGACTATTTCGATACCCGCACCGGCGTTGGCGTTGAGGTCCTCGGAGGCGAACATCTTGTGCAAACGTGATACGACCAGACCCGAGATCGCCAGGACGACGATCAGAACAACAGGGATCCATACCTTCTTCAGAGCACGGCCCACTGAAATCGCCTTCATCCGAGTGCCTTTCGCTGATCGGATCGTGCGAACCCTGGCGCCCCCGCTGCGTTTTCAGGTGCACCGTCTGCATCCGCGACGAGCCGACTCAGGATCGGGAACGCGACACGTGCAGACAGCCACAGGGCTGATTCCTCCTCAGGCGTCAGCGTCGCCATTAACTCCGACAGGCGTTCTCGACGGATTCGTTTTCGGTCGTCAAGCAGTTCCTGCCCGTGCGGCGTAATGCCGATGAGCGCGGCGCGCCCATCGTCGGGGTCGGTGAGCCTTGCCACCAGATCCAGGCGTTCCAGCCTCTGGATCAACTGTGTCATCGATGGTTGGCTGACCCCTTCCTTGGCGGCCAGCGTCGTCAGTCGAATCGGCCCTTCGCGGCACACCCTGTTCATCACGAATGCGGCGGATGCGCTCAAGTCGGCACGGTCTGACAGGAATCGCGCGGTCAGGTCCAACGCCAGGTCCAGAAGATCGCCGATGCACTCATCGACGCCCTGCTCGTTCGCCGGATGTCGCACTTCGTACATATATCACGCACACTATGTAGTGGCCAACCCGCCAGCGGGTGAGCCATGGTTCACGGCAAATTTCCACGCATCGCCGTATCAAACGGCCCGCACCAACGAATGCGTGTCGCGCCGTGCGGCGCGGCGCTCGTACCCGCGATCCGCCGGGTTCGGTCAAGCCCTCTCCGCAGCTGCCACAGTACTCGTGTCAATCGGCACGAAAAGCTCTGACATTCCACACATCCCGTGTCCCGCCGGTGGGATATGCCGGTTTCCATTGGCTTGCCGCCGCGCCGCTGCCGCTGTCAGCGGCCGCATTCCTCAGTTGTATATAGGCACAACTATGTATGGCGGCTCGCCCGATGCCGATTTCTTGAGTTCTTGGTGCTGAAGCGTCTGTTCCCGCCCGCATGGGCCGATAGGGTCGGCGATCGACAAGCTCATCACAGCGCTCGGAGCGCCAAGGAGGCCGGCATGACTGCACCTGAGACCGCCCGTGACGCATCGCCGGAAGGCACCGTCATCGTGGCCGAGTCAGGTTCGGGGACATTCACCCAGCGGATCACCGCCGGGCACCATGAACTGGTATCTGACGAGCCACGGCCGGTCGGCGACGATGCGGGGCCGACGCCGTACGATCTGCTGCTCGCGGCGCTCGGTTCCTGTACCTCCATGACGGTGCGGATGTACGCCAAGCGTCGGGACTGGCCACTCGATCAGGTGCGAGTCACGTTGCGGCACTCACGCATTCACGCCGAAGACTGCGCGGAGTGCGAAACACGTGTCGGACTGATCGACCACATCGATCTTGACATCGAGCTGATCGGCGACCTCGATGACGATCAGCGGCAACGCCTACTGCTGATCGCCGGGCGTTGCCCGGTCCACCAGACCCTGACCTCGGAGATCGACATCGCCACGACCCTGCGCTGATCAGGGGTGGGCGGCAAGAAACGTCTCGTTGGTAAGGCCTGCGGTGAGTTCCTCGACGTCAAACGGCCGGTCCAGGCGGGCGTGAAGCTTGTCGCGATCGGTGAGAAGGCTGATCTCGAAGGTTTGGCGCGCGAAGAGCCGCGCGATGCGCGGGTATAGCCGTCGCATCAACGCCCGCTCCGTGCGAGTGCAGCGCGCGGCGCAGTAGCCGACGTGGCCGACTTCGTCGGTGAGGATCTCGCTGTAGAGCCGCTCGATGCGTGCGGACACTTCCGGTTCGTCCGCGAACAACTCGATACCGATCCGGCGCAGCTCGTCGAACATCACGCAGCCCGCCATCTCCGCGGCACCCACGAAGAGGAAACCCAGCCGCTCAGGGAGGAACACACCGGTCTTCACGAACTGGCGCAACACAAAGGGCGGAGCAACGACCTGGAACTGCAGACCGAAAATGTCGAGCACATACGCCAACAACCGGGTGTGATAGTGCTCTTCGAGTTCGAGGTAAACCCGTTCGGGCGGTAGGTCATCGCCACTGTTGAGCCCGTAAGTCTCGCCGAGACCGACGCCGAACCGCTCGGCCTGGTTCAGTTTCGCGGTGGCCAGTAGGAAGAGCATCTTTCGGTCCACGTCGGGCTCGGGCCGGCGCCGGCGTAGGTTTCGTGCGAATACTTCGCGGTCCGCGGGGTGAGCCGAGCGCACGGGGTTCGACTCGAGATCGCCGAAGAATTCCTCACGGCGTTCCAATCGCCTGTTCAACAAGTCGGCTTCACCGTCGCGGCGCTCCAGGTATACGCGGTAGCCCTCAATGCCGGTGTCGTTCATCGTGTCTCCATTCCTTGAATGAGTGTCTTCACATACCGATCGATCAGTGCAGCCCGTTCTTCCGGCGCGCTCGTGTCGGTGGCCAGCAATGCGAAAAGCCCGGTGAGAAAGAACACCCCGAGCTCACCCGCGTCCGCACCGCGTGCCACCTGGCCCGCCCCTTGGGCTTCGGCGATCGCGTCGATCACGAAATTCGCCAGCGGATGGGCGCCCAGTTCGTCCTCCACAGGACGGTTCGAGGAGAAGTGCAACCCCAACATGTCCCGGAAGAACACAGGACCCAGTCGCCGCTCGGCCGCCAGCACTTCCTGGACCAATTGCGAGAGCATCGAGTGCAGATCTTTCAACTCCGACCGTCTCGTGCCGAGCCGCGCGACGACCCCGGCCTCTTCGGCCAGCTCCGCCTCGACAACCACGTGCTCTTTGGTGGGGAAGTGGAAGTAGAACGTTCCCCTGGCCACCCCGACAGCCGCCGCGATCGTACTTACGTCCGCGCCCGCGAGCCCGGACCGGCCGATCTCAGAAACCGCGGCATCGAACAATCTGGCCCGCGTCTCCAGACGTCTTGCCTCGCGGGTGCTCACCGCCGGCGAGGCGCTGTCAGTGGTGGACGACACCGAGGGCATGGTTCGACGGTACGACATTCGTTGACGACTGTCAATGACGACTGTCATGACGACTGTCAGCCAGGGCGATATGGGCCGTCGGTGCCCGAGGGGCAGTGCGGATATCGATTTGGATGCCAAATCGTCCCGATCCAGGTACCAAATCGGGGCTCCAGCGCCTCGATTGTGTGGCGACACGTCGTAGTGGCTACATTGGGCCATCCGCGGTGAAGACGTCGCTGTGGCCCGGGACGGAGGGTGTCATTGCGCGGCTTTCTCGCAGGCCCCGTCTCTCCTGGAGAAGTCAGCCGGGCTCACCCGGCGTCTTCTCGTGGCGCATCCCGCATCGCTCGGATGGGATGTGATGCACCGTTGCCATCGCCGAAGTAGCCGAGTATGCACACCTGAGTGAAGTCGACGTCGAGGCCCTCGCGTCGTCGCTGGACGAGATCCGAAGCGACATCGAAGTATCGCTCGGCGCCAAGGATCGGGCATATATCAAGCGCGTCATAAGGTTTCAGCGCTGTCTGGAAGTCGCCTCCCGCCTGACGATATGGGGCAGCAAAGGCAAGGCCGGGTGGACGGCCGGCACGCTGGGACTGCTCGTGGCCAAGTGCATCGAGAACATGGAACTCGGCCACAACATCACTCACGGACAGTGGGATTGGATGAATGACCCGGAGATCCACTCCAATACGCTGGGAGTGGGACATGGTGGGCCCTTCGTCGCAGTGGCGCTACTCCCACAACTACCGCCACCACGTCTTCTCCAACGTGATCGGCATGGACGACGATCTCGGCTTCGGCGTCATACGTGTCAGCCGTGACCAGGAGTGGAAGCCGGGATACCTGTGGGCCCCATTGCGGGCGATCGGGCTGGCGGTCGTCTTCGAGTGGGGCATCGCGCTGCACAACCTGGCCGCAGAACAGCGGGATCAGACGACCGAGGAGGGAAAGGCCGAACTCAAACGCGCCATGTTCCGCAAGATGGGGCGTCAGGCAGCCAAGGACTATCTCTTCTTCCCGGCGCTGAGCGGACGGCGCTTCCTCCGGACGTTCTTGGCGAATCTGTGCGCCGCCGGTTTCCGCAATGGGTGGGCGTACATCGTGATCGTGTGTGGCCACTTCGTCGACGGTGCCGAGAAATTCACTCCCGCAGCAGTGGAGAACGAGACGAAGCCGGAATGGTATCTGCGGCAGATGCTGGGAACCGCGAACTTCGACGGGGGCCCAGTCCTTCGGATCATGAGTGGGAACCTCTGCTACCAGATCGAGCATCATCTGTTTCCGGATCTGCCGAGCAACCGGCTCCCCGAGATCTCGACGCGAGTCCAGGCACTGTTGGCTGAATACGATCTGCCGTACACGACCGGACCGTTGATTCGTCAGTTCTGGCACACCGTCCGCACGATCTGCAAGCTCTCCCTGCCGGATCGCTTTCTCACGGCGTCATCCGACGACGCGCCCGAGACCGCGTCCGAGGAGAAGTTCCGCGACGTGCCGATGCTTCCCCAGCTCCGTGGAGCGCACCATGGCGGAAGCCGACGGCGCGGGCTGGCGACCGCGATCGGAGACCGTGCTGGGCGCCGCAGGAAACGAAACTCGGGTGGACTGTTGTCGCCACGCCCCGCTGCGATGGCTGCACTCGTCAGCCTGCTTATCGGACCTTCTTGACGGGTGCTCGGCCTACTGCCGAGCCATTGCCGGTGAACCCCTCCTCGGGTGTGATCTGTCGGGGCACCGGGTGCCACGAATTGACGTTTCCGTAGGCGCCGGTCGGGTATCCGGCCAGTAGGAGGTGGGAGACATGCCCGTCTGGAGTTGGTTCTTCATCGCCGCAGCCGTTCTGATTGCGTTGACGCTGGTAATTGCCGCAGTCCTGGCTTTGGCCGGCCGCAGGAAAACGAGGCGGCTGAAGGAACACTTCGGTGCGGAGTATGAACGCGCCGTCGACGACGCAGGCGATCAGCGCGTCGCCGAGCAGGAACTCATTGCGCGTGAACGTAAGCGGAAGGAGCTCGACATCGTCGAGTTGTCGTCCGCGGCGCACCAACGGTATGCCCGGCAGTGGACCGACGTTCAGCGCTCATTTGTCGACGATCCGGCAGAGGCAGTTGGCTACGCCGATCGGCTCGTGACCGAGGTGATGCGCGAACGTGGTTACCCAGTGGACGATTTCGAACAGCGTGCGTCCGACATCTCGGTCGATCACCCCGACACCGTCGAGCAGTACCGAGCGGCGCACACCCTGCACCTGGCCCAGGAGCAGGCCGACATCGGCACGGAGGCGCAACGCCAGGCCTTCGTCCACTACCGCGCACTCTTCGAGCAGTTGCTCGGCCCGGATCGTGCAATCGAGAAGGCCACGCCAAAGGAGGCGACGGCATGACAACTCATGACCAGCAACCCGCAGCCGACTCCGCGGCAATTGTTGAGCCTGAATTTTCAAACGCGAGAACGGAAGTGCCCGTATCACAAAGCGAGTCTCCGGTGCCCAATGAACCGGACCCAACCGAGACGGTACCCGAGAGCGCCGAAGTTCAGCCGTCGGACGACGAATTGCTTTTCACCGCAGACACTTCCGGGTTGCGCACGCGATGGGACGAGATCCAGACAGCCTTCGTCGACGACCCTGCAGACTGTGTCCAGAAGGCAGATGCCCTCGTCACGGAGGTCGTCGAACAGCTTACGACGGCATTCTCTGAGGCACGCTCGCGACTGGAGGCGCAGTGGGCGCGCGGCGAAACCGCCTCCACCGAGGAGCTGCGCCTCGCCTTGACGCGCTACCGAGAGTTCTTCCAGCGACTGCTCACGGTGTAGGCGATTCCGCGCGGGCAGCAATCGGCCCGCCGCCCATCCGGGCTGGCGGGCCGATCCGCTCTTCAGCTAGTTCTTGAACGCGTCCTTGACCTTCTCGCCGGCGTCCTTGAGGCTCGACTTCGCCTGGTCGACCTTGCCCTCGTTCTCGGTGCTCTCGTCTCCGGTCACCTTGCCCAGAGCCTCTTTTGCCTTGCCGCCTGCGTCGTCGATCTTGTTGCTTGCCTTGTCTTCGGCACCCATGATGTGTTCCCTTCGATTGGGTTTGTTGCGACTCGCGATCGAGTCCTTGTTGATCCGGATACCGCTAAAGCGGTCATCCGAAACGCTTTCTCGCTGTGATGTTCCTGTCTCCGATATACGAACTCAGTGTCAGGCCGTCGCAGCGAGGTCAGGCTCACGGACCTGATCTCGTAGTGCGTGGAGCGCCTGTGCGATGAGACGTGAGACGTGCATCTGCGAACAACCGATCTCTTCCGCGATCTGGGTTTGGGTCATGCTGCCGAAGAACCGAAGCATCAACACGTTGCGGTGGCGCTCAGAAAGCGCGGCGATGAGCGGGCGAATCGTTTCAACGTTGAGGACACTTTCCAGGTTGCGGTCGACTTCGCCGAATGTCTCTCCCAGCGATCGGGTTTCGCCATCGGACCCGACGGGCATGTCGGTCGAACGTGTGGAGTAGTTGCTGCCGGCGATCAACGCTTGTACGACCAGTTCGCGGTCCAGATCGAGATGATCCGCGAGCTCCGATGCCGTCGGCGCACGACCGTGTCTTTGTGACAGCTCACCGCGGGCTTCGACGAGCTGCTTCTGAAGATCCTTGAGGCGGCGAGGAACCTTCACCGCCCACCCGTGATCGCGGAAGTGGCGGCGCACCTCGCCCATCATCGTCGGCACAGCGAATGACAGAAAGTCACATCCGGTCTCGACATCGAACCGGTCTACCGCATTGACAAGACCAACTCGTGCGGCCTGGACGAGATCATCAAGTGGTTCGCCACGGTTCTTGAAGCGACGTGCGATGTGATCGGCGAGCGGGATCGCCTGTTCGACGATCGCGTCGCGGTGGCGGCGGAAGGCGACGGACCTCTCCTCGAGGGATTTGAGGTGACGGAACATGTCCGTCACATCCTTGTACTCCGAACGCTTGTACTCCGAATGTCGTGACGACACCTTTGAAGCCCCTAACCGCTGCGTTGTCTGGCCTGATGCGTGGGGCTCGTAATCTGAACCTGCGGGAGGGCTATACCCCTGCGGTGACGTGCTGAAACATCGGTCCGTCGGGGCCAGCGTGACGGCGGACCCGGGCTGAGCTGTCTTCTCAACGTCAGGGCTGCACCCGACATCCGCCTCGCGACGACTCCAGACACAGCCGACAACTGCCGTCACTACCGCTGCTATACCCGTAGGGCCAACGCAATAACAACCGCGACGGGCGCCCGATTCTTTACGGAGTTTGAAAAGTGAAGACGGCACCGAGTGCTCAATCGGTGCGAGGGACGCCGAGTGCCAGCACAGCGTGTCATCTTCGACGCCGAGCCGAGGCCCTCGAGTAAGCCGGAAACGGCGTCGACGATGGCCGCGCGCTAGTCGGCGAGTGCTCCTGAGCAAAGCGGAGCAGTGCGCCCTCGTCGTCGTAGCGTTCGCGGCCGATGCGGGTACTGGCTTCGGTGAGCCCATCTGTGTACAGCATGAGTGTGTCGCCGGGCGCTAGCACGAATTGGCTGGCGACGAAGTGCGGTTCATTCATCAATCCAACGGCCTGACCGCCGAAGGTGTCGACGTAGTAGGCGCTGCCGTCGGCGTAGGACACCAGTGGCGGCGGGTGACCGCCGCTGGCCAGATGGATGTCGAAACCGTTGCCCCACCGGTCTGCCCACTGACGGGTTGATCCCACGCGCGTGGTGGAGACGATCAACCCGTTTAGCAGTTGTCCACAGTGGCGAGTTGCGGCTGGTCAGCCGTCGGCTCGTTCCCGGTCACGCTTACCTGCGTGACCGACCGGCGATCAACGCCGGCCTCGACTTCATCGGCCGCGCTAACGCCGAACAGTCAAGAACGCGATCGGAAGTCGACTCGGAAGTCGGCCGCGCCGCTGCGGCGAGTGGCCCACTCGACTAGGTGGGTAGGCCGAGCCGAGCGCGCGGACGGTCAGACGACCGATCTCGCGCCACCGCCCGCGCACGATGACGCCCGTCGTGAATCCACAAAAGAAGCCCACGATGAAGGATCGCCGTGCGCGTTGCCTCTTTCGCCGCGCCATCGTCGAACCGACGAACCCGCACAGGGACGAGCCGGCCGCGACCGCCACAAGCAGCCAGATGACGTGCATTGGTCCGAACGACCCCATATGACCTCCGGGCCGTTGTCACTACAGGCCGCTGGCCCATCCAATCACCGCGCTCGCAATATGAGGACCGTCGGACGCCTTTCGTGACCAAAGTGAGCGGGAACCGTTAGCGACCTCAGATCGTGAGGCCCGCGATGATCAGCCGGGTGGTCGATTCGGCCCGTTTTCGACCGTATTCGCGGCCCTCGGAAAGGATCGGGTAGACGACTGCCCCGACAATCGCGTCGGCAGCCGACGTCGCGGTGCGCTGGTCGACGCCGTCCGCGAGCAACCGCGCCCGAACACTTTCCAGCAGCGGGGCGCTGAATCCGGCCCGCAGCCTGATCGCGGTGTCCTCGTGCTCCATGCAGGCGACGGTCAGGATGCGCAGCATGGCCGAACCGCGTTCGGTGGTCAGTGTCGCGGCCAGCTTGCCCACCCATCGGACGAGGTCGGCCACCAGGTCGTCGGTGTGTGTTACCGGAGCGATGATCTTGTCGGCATCTTCGAGCAGGACGTCGGCCACGAGGGCAGGGCGGCTGGGCCACCAGCGGTAGATGGTCTGCTTCCCGACGCCTGCGCGTGCGGCGACGGCCTCGATGCTGGTCCCGTCGAACCCACGCTCGAGCAGCAACTCGCGGGTCGCGTTGACGATGGCGACGCGAGACTTCTCGCTGCGACGGCGGGGAGCCGTGGCGGTGCGGACCATGTGGCGCATCCTCGGTTGCCGGTGCGTCGGACAACCCGTAGTCTGCCACAAGACGAGACGGTCCGTCTTGTTTGAACGAAAGGGCGTGCCGGTGCCCATTGGGCTCACCCCGGAGCAGGGTCAACTGGAAGAGGCAGTCGGCCGCTTCGCTGCACGACACGCCGCCGTCGACCAGACTCGAAGCTCCTTCGACGCGCTCGCGGACGGAGCCCTGCCGAAATGGTGGGACGACCTTGTCGCGCAAGGCTTTCATGCTGTCCATCTGCCCGAGACCGTTGGCGGGCAGGGCGGTTCACTACTCGATGCCGCCTGCGTCATCGAGGCAGCGTCCACCGCTCTGCTCCCCGGGCCACTGCTGCCGACTGTGATCGCCGGTGCGGTCGCGCTCTCGGTCGACGGCGCAACGGCTACCGGCAAGCTCCTGAGCGATCTGGCCGCCGGGGCGACCGCCACCGTCGTACTGCCGGATTCCGGTGACCTGCGCGCAACTGCCACCGACGGCGGATGGCAGATCACGGGTTCGTCGGATGACGTCCTCGGCGTGGGTTCCGCCGCGGTGATCCTGGCGGCGGCACGGCGCGAGGACGGCGGGACGCTGTGGTTCGTCGTCGATCCCGACATTGCTTCGGCGTCCGTCGAGGCGCGCAACGGAACCGATCTGACCATCGACGTCGGGATCCTGCACCTTGATGACCACACCGTACCGGAAGCATTGGTGCTCAACGGTATTGACGACGAAGCCGCGAGGGACATCGCGGTCGCGCTGTCGGCGTGCGCGTCTGCCGGAACACTTCGATGGGCGGTGGACGCGGTGACCGCGCACCTGCGCACGCGGGAACAATTCGGCAAACTCATCGGTACCTTCCAGGCGCTCCAGCACGAAGCGGCGATGCTGCTCGTCAACAGTGAACTGGCCGCGGCGGCCGCGTGGGATGCGGTGCGCGCCGTCGAGGAAGCCTCCGAGCAGCGGCAACTGGCCGCCGCGGCTGCCGCGATCATGGCCGTCGCGCCTGCTCCCGAGCTGTTGCTCGATGCGTTGACGATGTTCGGCGCCATCGGGTTCACCTGGGAACACGACGTGCATCTGTACTGGCGGCGCGCCACCAGCCTGGCGGCCTCGATGGGGCCGATCACCGGTTGGTCGCGACGATTGGGCGAGCTGGGCCGGACGCACGTTCGGGACATGTCGGTGAAACTCGGTGAAGCGGAAGCTGACTTCCGCGCTCGGGTGGCAGCGGTGCTGGATCGGGCACTCGAACTGCATAACGACAAACAGAGCCCGCTGGGCGACTACGACCATCTGGCCAGCGGGCCCCAGCGCTCGCTCATCGCCGATGCCGGACTGATGGCACCGCACTGGCCGCCACCGTGGGGCGTCGGTGCCACGCCGTTGCAGCAGCTGATCATCGACGACGAGTTCGCCAAACGATCCGATCTGGTGCGGCCCTCCCTCAACATCGCCGAATGGATCCTGCCGACGATCATCGACGTCGGGTCGGAAGACCTCCAGCAGCAACTGATTCCGCCGACACAACGCGGGGAGATTGCTCTGGTGCCAGCTGTTCAGTGAGCCGGGCGCCGGCTCGGATCTGGCGGCGTTGAGCACTCGTGCGGTGAAGGTCGACGGTGGTTGGCGAATCAACGGGCACAAGATCTGGACCTCGTCGGCCCAGTTCGCCGACTATGG
Organism: uncultured Actinomycetota bacterium; assembly: GCA_963805835.1. Taxonomy (GTDB): domain Bacteria; phylum Actinomycetota; class Actinomycetes; order Mycobacteriales; family Mycobacteriaceae; genus Mycobacterium. Next base: position 137,899 of record CAWDVX010000008.1, read on the forward strand.
TGCGCTGCTGGCCAGGACGGACCCAGACGCCCCGAAGCACAGGGGGATCGGCTACTTCATCGTCGACATGCGCTCCGAAGGGGTGGAGATTCAGCCGATCAAGACCGGCGGACGGCGACCCGCACTTCAACGAGGTGTTCCTCACCGACGTATTCGTGCCCGACGAGATGTTGCTCGGCGGACCGACGGACGGGTGGAATCTGGCGATCGCCACGATGGCCCAGGAACGCGTGGCGATCGGCGGATACGTCAACATCGACCGTGCGGTGCGCCCTGCGGAGCCTCGCCACGCAGGATGGTCCGGATCAGGACGCCGTGGTGCGCGCGCTGGGAGAACTCGACGCCTACACCAACGCCATCAAGGCGCTCGGCGTACGGGAGACGATCCGCCTTCTCGACGGACAAAGCGCCGGACCCGCGTCGAGCATCGCCAAGGTGGCCACCAGCATCATGCTGCGCCGCACGTTCAAGGCGACCCTGGAGTTCGCGGGTCCACTCGCGGTGGTCGAACGGTCGGAACCGCCGATCGTCGCGCCGTACCTGCGGCTGCCCGCCGAATTGATCGGTGGTGGCACCCGGCAGATCCAGCTCAACATCATCGCCCAGATGATCATGGGGCTGCCCCGCAAGTGAAGCAGCCGAGCATCGCGAGAATCGAGGACACAGCATGGGTTTACGCGGTGAGGCAGCGATTGTCGGCTATGTCGAGCTGCCGCCGGAGCGGATGAACAAGGCGACGCCGGCACCCTTCACGATCGAACAATGGGCCGAGCTTGTCCGCCGCCGCCCTCGAGGACGCGGCAGTTTCCGCGGAGTCGGTGAATGGGATCGTCACGTCGCATCTGGGGGAGTCGGAGATCTTCGTACCGTCCACGGTGGCCGAATACCTCGGTGTCGATGCGAACTTCGCCGAGCTCGTCGACCTGGGTGGGGCCAGCGCGGCCGCAATGGTGTGGCGCGCCGCCGCGGCCGTCGAGCTGGGACTCTGTGACGTCGTTCTCTGTACGTTGCCGTCCCGCTACATCACCCCGACCTCGGAGAAGAAGCCCAAACAGCTTGTCGACGCCGTGTTCTTCGGGTCGTCGAGCAACCAATACGGATCACCCCAAGCGGAATTCGAGATCCCCTACGGCAACCTCGGCCAGAACGGCCCGTACGGTCAGGTCGCCCAGCGCTATGGCGCGGTCTACGGCTACGACGAACGTGCGATGGCGAAGATCGTGGTCGATCAACGGTTCAACGCCAACCACACCGAAGGTGCCATCTGGCGGGACAAGCCGCTGACCGTCGAGGACGTATTGGCCAGCCCGGTGATCGCCGACCCGCTGCACATGCTGGAGATCGTGATGCCCTGCGTCGGTGGGGCGGCCGTCGTGGTGGCCAACGCCGACGTCGCCAAGCGCTCGCGTAACAGGCCCGTGTGGATCAAGGGGTTCGGCGAACACGTCCCCTTCAAGACCCCGACCTACGCACAGGACCTTCTGCAGACGCCGATCACCAAGGCCGCCGACACCGCGTTCGGAATGACGAACCTGCAGCGCGCCGACATGGACATGGTGTCGATCTACGACTGCTACACCATCACGGTGCTGCTGAGCCTCGAAGACGCCGGGTTCTGCGAGAAGGGCAAGGGCATGTCCTTCGTCGCCGACCACGACCTGACGTTCCGCGGGGACTTCCCGCTCAATACCGCGGGCGGCCAACTCGGTTTCGGTCAGGCCGGTCTCGCCGGCGGCATGCACCACGTATGCGACGCCACCCGACAGATCATGGGACGGGCCGGCGAGGCTCAGGTCCCCGACTGCCACCGTGCGTTCGTCTCCGGCAACGGCGGCATCCTATCCGAGCAGACCACGCTCATTCTTGAGGGAGATTGATTCGCGTGACCACCTTCGAACGTCCGATGCCGGTGAAAACGCCCACCACCGCACCGTTCTGGGATGCGTTGTCCGAGCATCGGATTCGTATCCAGTACTCACCGTCCACCGATGCGTGGGTGTTCTATCCCCGGGTGCGGGCGCCACGAACGCTGGCCGGTGATCTCCAGTGGCGCGAGATCTCGGGGATGGGCACGCTGTACTCGTTCACGGTGGCCCGCCGGCCCGTCGGGCCGCACTTCGCCGACGCCGTCCCGCAACTACTGGCGATCGTCGAATGGGACGAGGGGCCCCGCTTTTCCACCGAGATGGTGAACGTCGATCCCGCCGACCTGCGGATCGGCATGCGGGTCAGGCCCGTCTTCTTCGACTATCCCGACCACGACGTCACGATGCTGCGATACGAGCCGGCGGGCTGACTAGTCGTACCTAGTCGGCGCGCGGACCCGATGACCTGGTCGATGAGTGCGGTCACCGCGCCGGTGTCGTCTGCGAGCTGCAACTCTGCGACAAGTCGAGCCGTCGCGGGCTCGAGGCAATAGGGTTCTTCATGACAAGGGGACCTGATGGAGCTATTGGCAGCACAACGAGAGTTCGCGGCGTACGGGCCGTCGCACTTGGTGGTGCTTGCGATCTTCGCGATAGGCGCCGCGCTGCTCGTCTGGGGCGGACGCCGGCAGACCGAATCGCAGGCTCGGCTCTTCAGCCGCGGCTTCGCCCTGGTGATCGTGGCTTCTTTCCTCGTGGCGCTGACGTACAAATTGATCAGTCGAGATCTGCAGACGTCGATACCGGTACAACTGTGCGACGTCGCGGAACTCATTGCGGCCTACGCTCTGTGGACGCAACGGCATTGGGCATTTGTGCTCACTTACTACTGGTGCCTCGTGCTCAGCTCGCAGGCGTTGATCACCCCGGACGTCGGTACGCCCAAAGAAGGCTCACCGGATTTCCCGCATCATCTTTTCCTCACCTTCTTCGTCCTTCATGTGCTCGTCGTGTGGGCGGCGATCTATCTGACGTGGGGGCGCGGAAACCGGCCGAGCTGGCGCGACTACCGCTTCGCGATCATCGCGACACTCGTCTGGGCGGTCTTCACCTTCACCTTCAACGCGATCGTGGGCACCAACTACGGCTACCTCAACGGCAAACCGCCCACCGCGTCGGTGCTGGACTTCTTGGGCCCATGGCCGGTCTACCTGCTCGTCGAGATCACCATCGTCCTGATCGTGTGGGCGTTGATCACCTGGCCGTGGGAGCGGAGACGGCGGCGAGCCCGGGAACGGTCAGCCGCGGTCTGAATCGCTCCATCGGACGTCGGGGTTTGTCAGACCGATTCACCCGTGGCCGAGAAAATGACCCGGCGGCCGATCTCGACGGCGTGATCGGCGAAACGTTCGTAATAGCGGCCCAGCAGGGTGACATCGACGGCGGCGGCCACGCCATGCTTCCACTCCCGGTCCATGAGCACCGAGAACAGGTGTCGGTGGAGGTTGTCCATATCGTCGTCGTCGTCCGCGAGTTGTTCTGCGCGGTGGGCGTCCTTGGAGAGCACGACTTGCCTGACGGCACTGCCCATATCCACCGCGATACGGCCCATTTCGGTGAAGTAGCCGTTGACTTCCTCCGGCAGCACGTTCTCTGGATGGCGTCGCCTCGTCAGCTTCGCCACGTGCAGCGCGAGCGCGGCCATCCGATCGACGTCGGCGATGTTCTTCAACGCGCTGACCACCTCGCGCAGGTCCCCCGCGACAGGGGCCTGCAACGCGAGGACGGTCAGCGCCCGTTCCTCGGATTTCCTGGTCCGTTGCACGATGAGCTCGTGGTCGGTGATCACTTGTTCGGCGAGCAGCAGGTCGGCCTGCAGAAGCGCCTGGGTCGCGGATTCCATCGCCTCGCCCGCCGCCCCGCACAGGTCAGCGATGCCGACGACGAGGTCGTCGAGCTGCTGATGGAATGCGTTCCGCACGCATCGAGCTTAGGCGCAAATGGCCCGGTAGAGGGTGTCCGCCCACCCCGACGCCTCCGAGAAATATCTGTCGTGACGACCTCACTAATGCGATGATCTGTCGATGCACGACCCCGGCGTGTCATCCCGCGCCGAGCGATCGGCGATGGTGTCGCCCGATCTCGACGTCGGCGGCTTCCGCTTCTGGTTCGTCGGGCAGTCGTGGGAATGGTCCGACGAGGTCGCGCGCATGCATGGGTACGAACCCGGCGAGGTCGTGCCGACCACCGAGTTGCTGCTGTCCCACAAGCACCCCGACGACCGGCAGCACGTCCAGGATGCTCTTGATCATGCGCTGCTCTCCCGGGGATCGTTCTCGAGCCGCCACCGCTTCATCGACACCGGCGGCCGGGTCCACACGGTCATCGTGCTCGCCGACCGAATGCTCGACGACGACGGCGCTGTCGTGGGAACCGAGGGCTATTACGTCGACCTGACCGATACGTTCGATCAGACCCGTCGGCAAGTCCTTGATGCTTCGCTTCCGGAACTGTTGGAGTCGCGTGCCGCGATCGAGCAGGCCAAAGGCGCCCTGATGCTGGTCTATCGCATCGACGCGAACGCGGCGTTCGAGCTGTTGCTTTGGCGTTCGCAGACCACCAACACCAAACTGCGCACGCTGGCAGCACAGATTGTCGCCGAACTCACCTCCGTTGATTTCCAGCCCGACGATCTGCGCCGGCAGTTCGACCACCTGCTCCTCACCGCGCACGAGCGCATCGATCGAAGCGGCACACATAGCGGCAATACATGAGGTGGTGTGCTGAGGCAGCAAATTGGGTATCGGTGGTGTCAAATAATCGGCGAGTAACAGGTGCGGAGACGTGGCGTTACTGGAAGTGAGTCAGGACATTCGCGATGCCGCTGTCGTGGTGTCGGCGGTCGGTGAGGTCGACTCGGAGAGTTTCGCTACGTTGGTATTCCATCTGGATACGGCCCTGAAGCGGGCCCTCGACCACCCGGCCCGACTACTTGTCATCGACCTCTCGGGTGTCAGGCACTTCGGTAGCGCCGGCCTCAACGCCGTGCTCGAGTGTCACGAACAGGGACAATCCGCGGGCGTCGGCGTTCGGCTAGCCGCTGCCCATCCCGAAGTTCTCCGTCCCATCCAGGTCACCAAGCTCGACGGCGTCCTTCGGCCCTATCCAAGCGTCCCCGCCGCGCTCGAAGGACATTGATGGGCGCTCCAGACGGGGAGCGCGACCCAGTAGCCGCGGTCTTCAGCGCAGACTCCGAAGTCGGCGCCGACCTTGCCCGGGTGGACTGGGAGAGTACTCCGCTCGGATCTCCGCGCCGGTGGCCGCAGAGCCTGCAGACGGCGGTCGACATCCTGCTGTCATCTCGGTTCTCGATGTGGATGGCCTGGGGCCCGGAGCTGACGTTCTTCTGCAATGCCGCGTACCGCCGCGACACCCTGGGGCGGAAATACCCCTGGGCGCTGGGCCGGCCCGCCCGCGAGGTGTGGGCGGAGATCTGGGACGACATCGGACCGCGAATCGACGGCGTGCTATCCACCGGGGAGGCGACCTGGGACTCCGCACTCCTGCTCTTCTTGGAGCGCTCCGGATATCAGGAGGAGACGTATCACACCTTCTCGTACAGTCCGCTGCGCGACGACGACAGCCAGATCGTCGGGATGCTCTGTGTGGTCAGCGAGGACACGCTGCAGGTGATCGCCGAGCGGCGAATGGCGACGCTGCGAGATCTCGGCTCCGATCCGAGCGTGGTGCGCAGCGAGGAAGAATCACTTGGCTTCGCCGACCGCCAGCTCGGTCACAACCCGCGCGATCTCCCCTTCACGCTCACCTACCTGCTCGACGAAAACGGCGACGCACGGCTCGCGGGCTCGAGCGGTATCGACGCCGGACATCCGGCGGCTCCGGCGCTGATACCCGGCGGCGCTGCCGCGGTTTGGCCGGTCGACGAACCCGCGCGCGGCGACACCGTGTCGGTCGAACTCGACGGAATGTCGAATCTGCCGACCGGGGATTGGCGCGACCCGCCGACCGAGGCGTTGGTGGTTCCACTGCTTCAGCAGGGCGGCACTCCCGTCGGATTCCTGGTGGCCGCGCTGAACCGTTACCGCGCATTGGATGACGGCTACCGCGGCTTCGTGACCCTCGTTGCGGGACATATCGCCTCGGGCATCGGCAGTGCCCGCAGCTTCCGAGACCAGCAGCGTCGGGCCGAGGAGCTGGCCGAGCTGGACCGCGCCAAGACAACGTTCTTCTCGAACATCAGCCACGAATTCCGCACACCCCTGACGTTGATTCTCGACCCTGTCGACCAGCTGCGCGGACGGACGGGATCTCGACGAGGGGACCCGCGAGGAACTCGATACCGTCTGGCGGAACGGATTACGTCTCACCAAGCTCGTCAACACACTGCTGGACTTCTCGCGGATCGAGGCCGGCCGCACCCAGGCGCATTTTGTAGCCGGTCGACATTGCCGCAGTCACCGCCGAGCTCGCGAGCGTCTTCCGGTCGGCGGTCGAACGGGCGGGGCTGACCTTGGCGGTCGACTGCCCACCACTCGATGAGCGTGGTCTACGTCGATCGCGACATGTGGGAGAAGGTCGTTCTCAACCTGCTCTCGAACGCGTTGAAGTTCACGTTCGAGGGCTCCATCTCCATCGGCGTGCGTGCTGAGGAAGACGGAGCGGTGGTCACCGTTGCGGATACCGGGATCGGTGTGGCCGCCACCGAGATACCCCGGTTGTTCGAACGCTTCCACCGCATCGAGAACGCACGCGCGCGGTCCAACGAGGGCAGCGGGATCGGGTTGGCTCTGGTCAAGGAGTTGGTCGACCTGCACGGCGGAAGCATCGTGGCCAGCAGCACCCAGGATGTGGGGACCACCTTCACCATTCGTCTGCCGTTCGGCACCGCGAATCTGCCCGCCGATCAGGTCGCGACGTCCGACGCGAACCGGGGATCGTCGGCGGTGGCCGAACCGTATCTGCAGGAGGCACTGCGCTGGATGCCCGCCGACGTCGGTGCTCACGCGGAGTGGGAAAACGACGGGGAGGGCTCGTGGGATTCGGATTCCCGGAAGCCGACTCGCGTGCTCGTCGCCGACGACAACGCCGACATGCGCGACTACCTTGCCCGCCTGCTGCGGAGCGACGGCTACGAGGTCGATGCGGTAACCGATGGCCAGCAGGCGCTGGACTCAGTCCGCGCGAGCATGCCCGACATCGTGGTCAGCGACGTGATGATGCCCCGGCTCGACGGGCTGGGGTTGGTTGCGGCGCTGCGGTCGGACTCTCGGACGGCCGGGGTGCCTGTGCTGCTGTTGTCCGCGCGCGCCGGGCAGGAGGCGTCCATCGGCGGTCTGCGGGCCGGCGCCGACGACTACCTGACCAAACCGTTCGCGGCGCTCGAGCTGCTTGCGCGGGTGCGTGCCAACGTCGGGCTGGCGCGGCTACGCGACCACCACACCCGATGGCGCGCTGCCCTGGTCGACTCGCTGCAGGAGGCGTTCTTCGTCTGCGACGAGCACGGCGCCGTGATCGAGATCAACGCATCGTTCACCGACATCCTCGGGTACGGCGTCGACGGTCTGCCGTATGAACGCCCGCACCCGTGGTGGCCGTCGGTTGACACAGATCCCGACGCGCCACCGGGAGGTGGCGGAGGCATTCGCTCGACATTCTGAACCAGCCGCACGGCACGATAACGGCTCCCGCCACCCATCGGGATGGACATCGGCTGTGGCTGACCGCCGGCGTGCAATCAAGTCGATGATCCCGATAGCGGCCGTCGCGTCATGGTCGGCACGTTCCGCGACGTCACCGCGGAGCACTACACAGTGCAATGCGCGAGGCTGCCCTTGCTGCGCTCAATCAGCAACTTGCACAGGCTGATTCGCTCGACGATGCCGTACGTGCGGCCGCAGAGGAGTTTCGCAAGGTATGGTCTGCGCGCCGCGTTCTGGCAGTCACCTTCCCGGTCGATGAGGCCGAGGCCGACCCATCAGACGTCGTATGTGTCGGTGATCCCGCGTCGTGGGATCAGTTGGGATCGCGCGCTCGTGATGTCATCCGTGCGCGACGGGGCGGTGACCTACTCGCCTCGGCCGCAACGGAACTCGGAATGGCGGGTATCGCCCTGCAGCACCCGGACGGTGTGCTCGTGATGTTCATCGAGCTCGAGGAACAGCGGCCGTTCACATCGGAGGACCACACACTGCTCACCGTATTGGCCGGGCGGCTCGGCCAGGGACTGCAGCGTGTACACCAACTTGACCAGCAGCGCGAAACCGCATTGGCGTTGCAGCACGCGATTCTCGGTCCCAGTGTGTCCGGCGGGTTCGCGGTGCGCTATCAGCCGGCCACCCGCCCACTGCAGGTCGGCGGCGACTGGTACGACGTCGTGAATCTGGACGACGGGCGCATCGCGTTGATCGTCGGAGACTGCGTCGGGCACGGGCTCGCGGCCGCGACCGTGATGGGCCAACTCCGAAGCGCCTGTCGCGCGCTGCTGCTGGAACACCCCAGCCCGCCCGCCGCGCTGACGGCGCTCGATCGATTCGCCGCCCGACTCGACGGCGCGCGGTGCACCACGGCGTTCTGCGCGGTGCTGAGTCCGGAAACCGGAGAAGTGGTGTATTCGAGTGCGGGTCATCCGCCACCCATCCTGGTCATGGCCGATCGCACCACCCACCTGCTCGATGGTGCCGCGGCCACTCCGCTCGGGTTGCCGTACGGCCAGTCCCGTCCCGAGGCACGCGTGATCATGCCTGCCCGCTCGACGCTGTTGCTTTACACCGATGGTCTGGTCGAACGTCGTCGCGAACCACTGGACGAGGGCATCCGCCGCGCCACCGACCTTGTTCAGGACAACCGGAACACCGCGCTCGAGGGCCTCGCCGACAAGATCATGTCGCGGCTGGCCCCCGGCGGCGGCTATCAGGACGACGTCGCACTTCTGCTCTATCGGCAACCCGCGCCGCTCGAGATCGAGATCCCCGCCGACGCGGGCGAGCTCGCGTCGACGCGCGCGACGTTGCGCGGCTGGCTGACTCGCGCCGGCCTGCGATGCCGAACAGACATTGGACGTGCTGATTGCGGTGGGAGAGGCGGTTGCCAATTCGATCGAGCACGGCCACCGCGAGCAGCTTGACGGCACCGTCAAGCTCCGCGCCACCGCTTTGGCGGACCGATTGCACCTGACGGTGGTCGATACCGGCTCGTGGAAAACACCGCAATCGGACCCCAACTCCCACCGGGGCCGTGGCATCACATTGATGCGCGCGTTGATGCAGGATGTGACCATTGAGCCGAGTGAGACCGGCACGACGATTCACATGCACACGAGGATCGCCTGATGGCCACTCCGCTGAGTGTCGAAACCCGCGTCGATGACGACGGCAGGATTGTGCTGGCGGTGACCGGTGAACTCGATATGAGCAATGCCGATGTGTTCACGACGGCGATCGCCGAGGCGATGGTCCCAGCATCGGAGGACGGCGGGTCGTTGACGATCGACCTCACCGGTGTCGAGTACTTGGACAGCGCTGCCATCAACGGCTTGTTCGACTACGCCGACCGCACCCGGCTGAGTCGTCAACCCGATACTCATGCCCGTGCTCAAGGTCAGTGGCCTCATCGGCGTGGCTTCAGTTGAATCCGGCTAGCATTTCTCGCGACAGCCGTCGGCAGCGGCAGGCCGACGCACGGTCTCGGTGACGACAACCGACGTCGGCAATTGACAGCCGACAGTTTGACGGGCTACATATATGACACGCGGTACGAGTCGTGTAATGCGCGCGCGGCTTCTTGGGGCCAGTGAGGGGCCGGTAGTTCGACCATGAGTTCGGTAACCACGGAGCGATCGAAGATCGCACACGCGATTCGCGTGCTCGCCGTGCCCATCGTGCTCGCCTGGCTGGCCCTGACTGTCGTCACGAACGTCTTCGTCCCCTCGCTCGAGAAGGTGGCCGAGGCGCATACCGTGTCGATGAACGCGCACGACGCGCCGGCCTTCATCGCCATGCAGCGCATCGGTGCGAACTTCGAAGAGTTCGACTCCGACAGCAACGCCATGGTCATCCTCGAAGGAGACCAGCCTCTCGGCGCCGACGCACATCACTATTACGACACCTTGATCAATGCGTTCCGGGCGGACCCGGAGCACGTCGAGCACATCGCGGACTTCTGGAGCGATCCGCTGACCGCCGCAGGCGCCCAGAGCAGCGACGGCAAGTCCGCCTACGTCCAGATCTATCTGCGCGGCAACATGGGCGAGACGCGCTCCAACGAGTCCATCGCCGCCGTCCGCGAGATCATCGCGACGACACCCGCTCCGCCGGGGGTGAAGGCCTATGTCACCGGGGGCGCGGCGTTGGGCGCCGACCAGCGCGTCGCCGGCGACAAGGGTGCGGCCAAGGCCACGCTGGTGACGCTGGTCGTCATCTTCGTGATGCTGCTCGTCGTCTACCGCTCCATCGCCACGACGGTCTTGATCTTGTTGATGGTGTTCGTCGAACTCGGTGCCTCCCGGGGAATCGTCGCGTTCCTCGCAAACGCGGGTGTGATGGGGCTGTCGACATTCGCCACCAGCCTGCTGACCCTCATCGCGATCGCCGCGGGCACCGACTACGCGATCTTTCTCATCGGTAGGTACCAAGAAGCGCGCGGAGACGGCGAAGACCGGCAAGCCGCGTACTACACCATGTTTCATGGGACCGCCCACGTCGTGCTTGGTTCCGGCCTCACCATCGCCGGCGCGCTGCTGTGCCTCAAATTCACCCGCCTTCCGTGGTTCCAGACCATGGCGGTGCCGTGCGCGGTGGGCATTTTCGTGGCTGTCATCGCTGCTCTGACGCTGGGCCCGGCCGTGATCGTCATCGGTAGCCGGTTCGGGCTCTTCGAGCCCAAACGCGCGATCAATTCCCGCGGCTGGCGCCGTGTGGGTGTCGTGGTCGTGCGGTGGCCGGGCCCGATTCTCGTCGCCACGTGTGCCCTCGCGCTGATCGGACTGCTCGCGCTGCCGGGCTACAAGACCGACTACGACGGACGCCACTTCATGCCCGCCGACACTCCGGCCAATATCGGCTACGCCGTCGCCGACCGGCACTTCGACGCCGCCCGAATGAACCCCGAGCTGATGATGGTCGAAAGTGATCACGATCTACGGAACTCGGCGGACTTCCTGGTGATCAACAAGATCGCCAAGGCCATCTTCCGGGTCCCCGGCATTGCGCGCGTCCAGACGATCACTCGCCCCGACGGAAAGCCGATCGAGCACACGACCATTCCGTTCCTGCTCAGCATGCAGGGCACCACCAACCAGCTGAACCAGAAGTACAACCAGGACCGGATGGCCGACATGCTGGTTCAGGCCGACGAGATGCAGACGACGATCGACACGCTCACGCAGATGTCGAATCTGACCGAGCAGATGGCCGCCGTCACCCACAGCATGGTGACCAAGACCAAGGCCATGACCCTCGACATCGCCGAGTTACGAGACGACATCGCCAATTTCGACGATTTCTTTCGGCCAATGCGCAATTACCTCTATTGGGAACCGCACTGCTACGACATTCCCGTGTGCTGGTCGATCCGGTCGATCTTCGACACCCTCGACGGTGTCGACATCATGACCGATGACATCGAGCAGTTGGTACCCGAGCTCGAGCATCTGGACATGCTGATGCCCCAGCTGGTCGCGTTGATGCCCACGCAGATCCAGACGATGAAGACGATGAAGAAGATGATGCTGACGATGTATGCCACTCAGAAGGGCATGCAGGATCAGCAGGCGGCGCTGCAAGAGAATTCGTCGGCGATGGGCGAGGCATTCGATGACTCGATGAACGACGACTCCTTCTATCTACCGCCCGAGGTATTCGACAACGCGGACTTCAAACGCGGCATGGAGAACTTCATCTCGCCCGACGGCAAGTCGGTCCGCTTCATCATCGAACACGAGGGCGACCCGGCCACCCCGGAGGGTATTGCGCGCATCGACGCGATCAAACAGGCAGCCAAGGAAGCCATCAAAGGCACTCCGCTCGAAGGCTCCACCATCTACATGGGCGGCACCGCGGCGACCTACAAGGATATGCAGGACGGATCGAACTATGACCTGCTGATCGCTGGAATGTCGGCTGTGGCACTGATTTTCGTCATCATGCTGATCATCACGCGCAGCGTCGTCGCCGCCGCGGTGATCGTAGGAACCGTTCTGCTGTCGCTGGGTACGTCGTTCGGACTTTCGGTGCTGGTCTGGCAGTACCTCCTCGGCATCCGACTGCACTGGATCGTTCTGGTGATGTCGGTGATCCTGCTGCTCGCGGTCGGTTCCGACTACAACCTGCTGCTGGTATCCCGGTTCAAGGAGGAACTCCACCATGGGCTGAAGACGGCCATCATCCGGGCGATGGCGGGATCCGGTTCGGTGGTGACGTCGGCCGGCCTGGTGTTCGCCGCCACGATGGCGTCGTTCGTTTTCGGCGACCTGATGAGCATCGCGCAGGTCGGCAGCACCATCGCACTGGGGCTTTTGTTCGACACCCTGATCGTGCGGTCGTTCATGACGCCGTCGATTGCCGCGCTGCTGGGACGGTGGTTCTGGTGGCCACAGATCCCACAAACACCCGCCTCGCGACGCCGGATGCAGGCCGTCTTCGGCGATCGCGACAAGGCCCTGCCTGCGTGAACCGTCACCGCTGCCCGGCATGTCGGTCGAGAAAATCGACGACGGCTCCGGCGAAGAGATCGTTGCGGTCTCCTGCCACCATGTGCCCCGCGCCCCCGACGTCGACGAAGTCGACCTCGGGGAACCTGACAAGAAACTGATCGGCTCGTTCTTGCGTGACGAGGTCACTCATCTGACCTCGGACAAGCAGCATGGGCACGCCACCGTCGAGGATCGTTTGAACGGCGGCGTGCATGCGATCCACCTCGGTCACCTCGATAGGAGGAAATGCCGACGTGCCGTCGATGAACTTGGGGTCCCAGTGCCAGTACCAGCGACCACCTCGGTGGCGCAGGTTCGCCCGAAGACCGTCCAGATCGCTGGGTCGCGGGCGGTGCGGGTTGTACTCCTGAATCATGTCGGCGACTTCGTCCAGTGAATCGAACCCGGACTGCATCCGGTCGTGCATGAAGCTGTGGATCCGCGAGGCGCCGGACTGATCCATATCCGGCACGATGTCGACGAGCACGACGGCGCGCGCCGTTCCCGGCGCCAGTTCGCCCGCCAGAAGCATCGAGGTGAAACCGCCCAGCGAGGCGCCGACCAACACCGGCTTGGGCGGAAGATCGTGCAGCACTTCGAGCACATCGCGCGCGAAAGAGGTGACGCGATAGTCGCCGTCGGTGGACCAGTCGGACTCGCCATGACCGCGGAAGTCGAGTGTGATCGCCTGCCATCCGCGCCCGGCCACGGCGGCAGCGGCGCGGCCCCAGGACCGGCGGGTCTGACCTCCGCCGTGCAGGAACACCACGGCCGGCGCGGCGGGATCGCCGAGCCGATCGCCGACGATCCGAACACCGCCGTCGCCGGCGGTAGTGAATGCCTGCGGTGCCATCGTCACCTTGTTTTCTTAACGCGGATGCGCCCGATCCGGGTCGACATCGCGAAACCTCCTCTACTCGAGGAACCCGTTGGTGACAACGCTGAGACGTCACTGCGTGACGCCCTGTTAAGAAACTTCCAAGTCGCTGCTCCGCAGAGTCCTCTCCATCGCAACGAGAAGGAGGAAACCGATGAGCGCAGTGGGTGAATCGGCCACCGAGCAGTACAACGAAGCTCCGTGATGCTGACCTTGCACGGCAACCGGGTGGCGTACCTGGACGAGGGCGCGGGCGATGTGTTGTTGCTGATCCACGGCATCGGCGGAAGTTCGGACTGCTGGCGCGGCGTGGTGCACAAGCTGTCGACGCGGTACCGCGTCATCGCCGTTGATCTCCTCGGCCACGGGCAGTCCGACAAGCCGCGCGGCGACTACTCGCTTGGGCGCCTTCGCGGTGTGGCTGCGCGACTTCCTCGACGCCTTGAACATTCGCGAGGCCACGGTGATCGGCCACTCGTTCGGAGGCGGGGTGGCCCTGCAGTTCGCCCACCAGCACAAGGAGTATTGCCGTCGGCTGGTACTGATCAGCAGCGGCGGCCTTGGCCCCGATCTGGGCCGGCTGTTGCGGATGCTGTCGCTGCCCGGTGCCGAAATCGCGCTGCAGCTGATCGGATCTCGCGACCGGCGGTCAAGGTCGGCAGCCGCGCTCCGCAAGCGCGCACTGTCCTCGGGCCGCGAAGTCACCAGGTACAGCGAGACGTTGAAAGGGCCAGGCGGCGTTGTCGAACCGGCAGAGTCAGGGCCGCGTTCCTGCGGACATTGCGCTCGGTCGTCGACCACCGTGGCCAAGCGGTCTGCGCGCTGGACCGACTGCGCGCAGACCTGCCGACACTGATCATCTTCGGCGAACAAGACCGTTGCATCCCTGTCGCCCACGCGTACTCGGCGCACGACGCGATTCCGGGCAGCGTGCTGCATCTCATTCCCGGTGTGGGCCATCAGCCTCAGGTGGAATGCCCCGACACCGTCGATCACCGTCTTGACGGCGAGTTCATCGACTTGCTCTCTCGCCAAGTGTTCAGCGACCGGTTCCACGCCGTCCGCCTGACGATCGTTCAAGAAACTTCCAAGTCCCGAAGCCGCAGATTTCTACCTGACAACCAACGAATCCGAAAGGAGTGGAAATGGCCGTCGAGTCACTTCACGTGAACACGGTTTATCCGCATTCCGACAGTCGCTACGAGTGGGTCGAGGCGACCGTCGACTTCGCCGTCGACCCCGAGTTGCTGGCGAACGAACGCATCGTCGATCTCGAACTCGTTGCCCGCGACGCCGACGGACTGGTGCGTTTCGACGCCGATCTGAAACTTCTTCGTCCGGTCGACGGCGGCAACGGCAAGCTCCTGTTCGTCGTGCCCAACCGGGGCATACCCACCCTTGCACCGTGGTTGAAGAACGACTTCCTACTCGACCGCGGCTACACGATCGCGTCGTGCGGTTGGCAGTGGGACGTCCAACGTGGGCCCGCGATCCTAGGCATGTCCGCGCCTGCGGCCGATGTGCCGCCGGGATTCATGCGCCTGGAATGGCGCTCGGACAGCGCCAGTGACGGATCACCCGCTCAGCTTCACGGTGCCCGAGATCGACGCGCTGCCCGCCGGCGCCGAGGCGCTGTTCACGTTCACCGACTACCCCACGGTCGACGTCGACGATCCCGACGCTGTCCTGAGCGTGCGTACCTCACCGGATGCCGAGCCCACCGACAATTCCAAGGGAGAGATGGCGATTCACCGACGAGACACATCTGACGCTCGACGGTGGTTTCAGGGCGTTCCACTGGTACGAGTTGGTGTACCGGACGTCGCGGGCCCCCGTCGTCGGGTTGTGGCCTGCTGGCCATCCGCGACATCGTGTGCGCATCCCGGTTGATGACGGCTCGCCGACGTGGCATCGACCACGCCTTCGCCTACGGCGTCTCGCAGGCGGGGCGGCTGATACGTCAATTCCTTTCCGAAGGACTCAACGTCGACGAAACCGGCATGACCGTCTTCGACGGCGTGTTCAGCGAGTTCGCGAGCGCGGCCACCGGCGAGTTCAACCACCGCTACGCGCAGCCCTCGGTCGCGCAGGTCAACGGCTTCGGAAACATGGCGCCCTTTGCGCCGGCCGAACTGCTTGCGCGGCAACGCCAGTTGGGTGGCGTGCCGAAGACCATCTTCACCAACAGCGCGACCGAGTACTGGGTCAGTGGCGGCGCCCTGCTGCACGTCGACCCGCGCACCGGAGCGGACCTGCCCGAGGACCCCGACGTCCGCACGTACTTGCTGGCGAGCACCGACCACTTCGGCAGCAGCAAGCTCAAGGAAGCGTTGCCGACCGCGAACGCGGCGCACCGCCTGGATGTCACGCCCGTGAACCGGGCGCTGTTCGTCGCGCTGGAGGAGTGGGTCTGCGACGGGTGTCGAACCGCCGCACAGCAAGGTGCCGCGAACCAGCGACGGTACGGCGGTGGCCCGCAAGGAGGTTCTGTCGGTCTTCAGCCACACCACCGCCCCGGATCCCTCGGCGCTTCCGCATGCGCGGAAGATCGACCTCGGCCCCGACGCCGCATCGCGGGATCGGCCGCTGGCCGCTCAAACTGGGTGAGCCGTACGTCGACCTGGTGTCGGCGGTTGACGACGACGGGAACGAGGTGGCCGGTATCCGGCTGCCCGCCGTGGCAGCGCCGCTGGCCGCCTACACGGGCTGGAATCCCCGGCGGCACATCGACGAGCTGCCCGATGTGCTTACACCGACGATCCGAACACCGCTGTCGCCGGCGGTCGGTGAAAGCCGTGCGGTGCCATCGTCATCGTCGTAGCGTCGCACAATTGCAATCGGCGGATACCGAAGTGTCTGTGCGCGTGCCGGGTGAAGATACAGACGCGAAGCATGGGGGCTTCGGAATTGCAGCCCAAGTACTGCCGAATGCTGGGCGTTGGAGCGAACCACCACGGGCTCGGAAAGCATTGATACGTCAGTTGTCCCGGCGCGGAGCCGACCCGCAGTTTGCGCAGAACTCTAGTCGCCCCAGCATATCTTGCTGGCCGCATCCGTGTTTATGCTGAATATGCCGTCGACCGGCTCGTTGGTGACCAGCTGGACACCGGCGTCGTAGAACCCGAGCTCCTTGGAGTCGACGAACTCGTCGTCACCAGCGACGGGGCGAAGCGGCTGCGGATTGAGCTGGGGGATTCTAATTCCGCCCGTCTCGCCGCCTACCGCCTCTTTGATCGCCAGGATCCCCTCGCGGGCCATGACGATCGGGTACTGCTGCGCGGTAGCGTCGAGTTTCCCGTCGGCGATAGCCTGGATGCCCTCGCAGCCGCCGTCGACCGAGACCACGATGACATCGTCTCCCGCGATCCCCGCGGCATCCAGTGCCTCTAGTGCGCCGAAGGCCACGGGCTCGTTGATCGTGTAGACGACATTGATATCCGGGTTGGCGTTCAGGCACGTCTCCATCGCCGACCGTCCGCCCTCGATGTTCCCACCGGTGGGCTCCTGGCAGGCGATCTGGTAATCGCCGCCGCGGTAGGTCCCAGCCCGCGCTTCGTCGCCCTTGACGGCGTCATCGACGGTGTCGATGCCCATTCCGCTCAGGAACCCGTGGTTGCGCAGACCGTCCAGCGAGACCTCGTCGCCGTCGAAGAGATCGAGCAGGGCGATAGTGGCGTTTTGGTTTCCGAGCCTCCCAGCGGCCCAGGATCCGATCAGCACGCCGGCGCGGTAGTTGTCAGTGGCGATGTTGAGGTCGACGACGTCGGACGGCTCGGTCGGGGTGTCGAGGGCGACCACGTAGATGCCCGCGTCGCGCGCCTGCCGGATGGCGTCATAGACGCCAGGCCCGTTGGGCGTGATGAGAATGCCGTCTACCCCGACCCCGATGGCCTCGTCGATGGCGGCGATCTGCCCCTCTTCGTCACCGTCCTGGGCTCCGGCCCGGAGCATGAGATCGACCCCCTGCGCTTTGGCGAACTGCTCCGCGCCCTCCTGCATGGCTACGAAGTACGGGTTGATCTGATCTTTAGTGATGAGCATCATGCGGAGGTCGTCGTGGGCGCCGCAGGATGTCAGGCCGAAAGCCAGCATGGCGACAACGCCGGCGAGCACGGCGCGCAGCGACGTCGTTCGGGGGCGGCGCACAGGATCTCCTTCGGTCGGGGCCATTGTCACGCCACTTCCTGCACATCGCGCTCGCCGCGGAGGGTGAACAAGGCATATGCGGCGCAAACTCCGAAGCACACGGCGGGCACGATGTAGGAGATGTTCGAGCCCGCGGAGTCCACGATTCCGCCCTGGATAAGCGGGATCGTGGCACCGCCGACGATCGCCATCACCAGCCCGGCGGCGCCGAACTTGGTGTCGTCGCCGAGACCCTCGAGCGCAATGCCGTAGATGGTGGGGAACAGCAGCGACAGGCAGGCGGACAGTGCCACGATGGCCACCGCGCCGGTGAGGTTCGGCGACGCCATCGCGACAAAGCAGAGCGCCGCGCCCAGTGCGGTCATGATCAGCATCAGCAATCGGCTGTCGACGAATCCCATGATGCCGACCATGACGAACCGGGACACGAGGAAGACGATCAGGCTGGCTTGCAGCCACCATCCCGCTTGGGTCGGCGTGGCGTCGACCGCATCCTGAACATAGATGATCGTGAAGGTCCATACACCAGTCTGACCAGCGACATTGAAGAACTGCGCGACAACGCCGAACGAGTAGTGTCGGTTGGTCAGCAGGCGCCTGAGCCGGGATCCGCGGCCCCGGATCTGCACCTTGTGCAGCTCGGATGGGTGCGGTCGGGGGATCTTGATGATGGCGATCCCCATCCAGATCAGGACGAGGACAACCGCGAGGCCGATGTACGGGGTCATGACCGCGTTGAGCTCGACCACCTGGACCGCGAGCAGCTCACCGGGAGGCAGCGCCTGCCGCTCGGCCTGGCTGAGCGCACTGAGCTGCGGGGCGATGACGAGCGCGGCGAGCAGAACGCCCGTGTTGGCTCCGACCGGGTTGAACGCTTGCGCGAAATTGAGACGCCGGGTGGCGTTGTTCTCTGGCCCCATCGCCATGACGAAGGGGTTCGCCGACGTCTCAAGGATCGACAGGCCGGCCGCGAGGGCGAATATCGCGGTGAGGAAGAATCCGAAGGCGAGCGCGTTCGCCGCAGGGAGGAACAGGAAGCCGCCGACGGCGGCCAGCCCCAGCCCCGTCAGCACTCCGACCCGGTAGCCAAGTCGCTGGTTGATGAATGCCGCCGGGAGCGCCAGCAGGAAATACGCGCCGTAGTAGGCCGACTGCACGAGCGTCGCCTGGAAGGTGCTCATGGAGAAGATCTGCCGGAATGTCGCGACCAGCGTGTCGGTCATGTTCGCGGCCGCTCCCCACGCCGCAAAGCACATCACCACGAGGATGAACGGAACCAGCATCCCGGGATAGAGGAAGGAGGACTTCGTCCCAGCGGGGACTTCTCGCTCGCTGGCCGTTGGGCTGTCCATCACCATCGAGTGACCCCTGTCGTCATGTGAGGTCTATTACACACGCCCAACGATGATCGCAGGCCCGCGCTGCTGCCGCTCGGGTACGACACTGGACATGAAGCGTCCGCCCGCCGACTCGGATCGAGGCACCCTCACGGAAGACCGCAGGCTGCCAGGGGGCGAGCGGCGACCCAGGCCTGCTGTCCCGGTTCGCGCAGCAACACGCCATTGGTGGAGTTCCGGTCGACGACTGCCAGCTGGCCGTCGACGAGCCGAATCTCCAGGTGGGCGCGGGACATCAGCCCCGAACAATCGTCGATGCGCAACGGGCGAAGGCCTGCTGTGCGCCGCACTCGAATGGTGCGGGTCGCGGCCGATCACGCTGTCGCGGTCGATCCGGAGCCGGGAGCCGTCGTCGAGGACGACCCACTGTGCCGGCAGCGTGAACTCGGCCGTCGGGGTCGTGGAAAGCGGGTGGGGGGACATCGGGGTCGGCGGGGCATCCGTGGACCACACCACTGCGCCACGCGCGTGAACGACGCGTTCGGGCGGCATATGGACGCCGCGGTTCGCCGGGGCGCAGGCGGGTCGCTACCGAGTTCGTCGACCGATACGACTGCCGCGACACCGGGCAGCTGGACGGATTGATACACGCAGCGGTTGCGTCCCTCGATCAGCGTGACTCCCGTGCCGTCGTCGAGTGCCACGGTGACACCGCCGCATACGAAGACCTCCAGGCCTGCGGCGTGGGCATGACGATGCCGACTTCGGCGAGGTCGCGGCTCCACGTCGCGCTGCGGGCGAGCTGTGAGAACGCGTACGCCAACCTCTCGGGTTCGCTGCGCCGCACGATCTCGACGAGATGCGACATCTGCTGGGCGGCCATGGCCTGTTGCGCCGGCGAGTTACGGTTGGCGACCACGATGACGGCGCCGTTCACGTTCGCCACGAGGTGTCGACCGGTGACGACTTCGACCCGGCGGGCAAGGCCTGCCGGCGCCGGACACGGCGAGGTGCGGTACCTTGGCCGTCACCTCGTCCACGGCGAAGGACAGCGCCTCGCTGATACCGATCCGAGAGTGCAGCCACCGCAACGGTTTCGGCGCCCACCAGTTGAATTCGCCTGCGACACGCAGGAACGCCGGTACGACGACGCCGCGAATGATCGTCGCGTCGATCACCACGGCCAGCGCTGTGCCGATCCCGAACATCTTCATGAACGACATCCATTGGCGAACGAGACCAGCGTGATCGTCAGCAGAAGTGCTGCGCTGGTGACGATCCGGCCAACCCGCCCGAGTCCGACGACGATGGCGTCGTCGTTCGACATACCGGAGTCACGGGCTTCCTTGATTCGGCTCAGCAGGAAGATCTCGTAGTCGACGGACAGGCTGAACGCGATGGCGCAGAGCAGAACGACCATCGACAGATTCAGCGGCGCCGGCGTGAAACCGAGCACCGATGACAGGTGGCCTTCCTGGAAGATCCACACCATGATGCCGAGGACGCCGGATAGCACCAGCAGATTCAGCAGCAGCGCTTTCATCGGCACGACAACGCTGCCGGTGAACAGGAACAGCAGGATGAACGTGAAGACCGCGATCAATCCGATCGCCCACGGCAGCCGCTCGGCGATGGCTTGGCGGCTGTCGACGAGCGTTGCGGTCAGTCCGCCGACCTCGACCTGCTTGTCGGTGATCTTCGCGCGGATCTCGCGCACGAGGTGTTCGGCGGATTCCGAATCCGCCTCCACCGCAAGGTATGCCAACGCGTAGGCGGCTGCCGTCGCCCTCGCTGGGTGGGGCTTGGCCGATGCGAGCACCGTGTTCGAACTTGCCGATGGAACCGTTGACGAGGACCACGTCGTCCATCTGGGACACCTCGGCGGCAAGGGTTTCCAGGGCGCCGGGGTGGTTTTGCGTCACCAGGGTGATCGCTTGCGAGGGGTCCAGCGGAAAGTCCCGCTGCAGCGACTCGGCCACCAGGCGCGCATGCGAGTCGGTGGGCAGCGCGCGCTCGTCGGGGTTGGTGAACTGCACCTTCAGGAACGGAATGCCGAGTCCGATCAGTACCACGACGACGGGCAGGGCATAGAGCAGAGGGCGACGGATGACGGCCTCGGCGAATCGCCGCCAGAACGCGGAATCGGCGGACAGCGGGGTCTTACGCCGGATGATGGCCAGCGAGTCGATGCGACTTCCCAGCATCGCCAGCATTGCGGGCAGCACGATGATCGCGCTCAACGCCGACAGGATGACCGTCGCGCTTGCGGCAATGCCGACCGAGCGCAGGAAGTAAGTGGGAAACACCAGCAGCGACAGCATGGCCAGGGTGACCGTCGCCGCGCTGAAGATGATCGTGCGGCCTGCGGTGGCCACCGTCGCGATGATCGGCTGCGTGGTGGTCTTTGCCGCTGTCGCGTTCTTCGCGGAATCGCGACACCATCAAAAGGCCGAAGTCGATGGACAATCCGAGGCCGAAAGCGGTTGCGACGGTGAGCGCGTGCGTCGACACCTCGGTGACTCTCGTCATGACGACGAGCACAAGCAGCGTGGTGACGATCGATGTGATGCCGACCGTGAGGGGCAGGAATGCGGCGATGAGCCCGCCGAACACGATGACCAGCACGGCCAGCGAGACCGGCAACGCGATGCTTTCGCTGACCTTGATGTCTTCTTTGACCTTGGCCCGGATCTCTTGCTGGACACCGAGAGTGCCGCCGGCACGGACGTCGACGCTCGGGATCCTCGGGCAGGCCGGCGATCAACCGCTTCGCGATGTCCGCCGCCTCATCCGCGGTGCCGCTGACATGGACGAGGATCAGGCCGGAGCCGACCATCGCGGCTGCGCAGGTCGGTGGCCGAATCGTCGGTGAACGAGCGGGTGACCTTCGCCTCCGGCTCAGTCTTGACGAGCTCCGATATCCGACGGGCCACATCGACCGACGTCGGGACCCTCGATGGTCCCTTCCCGCGGCAACAGCTGGATCACCAGGTTCGCGTTCGTGCCGAAGTTCTGGTCGAGGAGTTCGGCAGCGTGGGTCGACTCGGACGCGGGGGCGTTGTAGCCGCCGACAGCGAGTTTGTCGGACACGCCGCTTCCGAAAACGATGCTGATGCCGAGCAGGAGCGCGAGGGCGCCGAGCACCACCTTGGGGCGTCGCACGGTGAATGCGGCCAGCGGCGTCAACATGCCACCATTCGCCGAGCCTTTGCGCATCACCTTCACGACAAGCGGCAGTAACGCGACCAGAAACATGCGAAAAGGATGCGGCGCAGACCTTGGCAGTTTCTAAACGGACGAAGGCAGCTCGGAAGAGCCTGGTCAGGCTTGATCTACTCCATCATGCGGTGACGGCGAGGACACGCGAGTCCACGTGGTCCGGTTCGCGAACCTGGTCGCGGAGCGTGCCGAGGGCCTTTGCGATGAGCCGTGACACGTGCATCTGTGAGTAGCCCATCCGCTCGGCGATCTGTGTCTGGGTCATGTTCTCGAAGAACCGCAGCATCAAGACGGTCTGCTCGCGGTGCGGTAGGGCGGCGATCAACGGACGCACGGTCTCGAGGGCGATGACCTTGTCGAGGTTGGGATCGATGTCGCCGAGAGTATCGCCGATGGCCCGGTATTCGGTGTCCGCGCCGGCCTGCACGTCGGTCGACAGCGTGGTGTAGTTGCTGCTCGCAATCGTCGCTTCGATCACCGACTCACGGTCGATACCGAGATGGTTGGCGATCTCCGTGGCCGTCGGCGCGCGGTTGAGTTCTTGGGACAACTCGCCGCGGGCCTTGACCATCTGGCCCTGCAGGTCCTTCAGGCGGCGGGGAACCTTGACCGCCCATCCGTAGTCACGGAAATGGCGGCGAACCTCGCCCATCATCGTCGGCACGGCGAAGGCAAGGAAGTCCGCGCCGTTGTCGGGGTCAAAGCGGTTCACGGCGTTGACCAAACCGACACGAGCCGCCTGGACGAGATCGTCGACCGGCTCACCGCGATTCTTGAAACGGCGTGCGATGTGATTCGCGAGCGGGAGTGCCCGCCTTATGATTTCGTCTCGTTGACGCCGGTATGCCACGGATCCTTCATCGAGGGTGGCGAGATGGCGCAACATGTCGTTGAGGTCGGCGTACTCAGAAGTCGCTTCAGACACGTCAGATGGCCCCTGTCCGGTAGCTGCCTTTGCGGTTACGCGGGCGGCTCGGATCTGAACCTCTCGTGACCAGGGCTATACCCATATACCGGCCCGCCGAAACCTGATAGACCATCGGCATGGAGCCAGTCGTCAGCGAAAATTCAAAGCCCGGCATCACCGGGATCCACCACATCTCCGTCACCGTCACCGATCTGGCGGCCAGCCTGGATTGGTATCAGCGGCTGCTCGGGGCGGACCACGTGCCGATGAAATTCCCGCATTACGGGTGCGAGGACACCGGGTACGGCGAGTTACTGGTGGAACCGCGCTCGGGCGTCGTGATCGGTCTGCACACCAATACCGGCAATGGCGGAGAGCAGTTCGACGAGGCACGCACGGGCCTGGACCATGTGGCGCTGAATGTCGCCACCCGCGCAGACCTCGAGGCGTGGACGGCCTGGCTCGACGAACTCGGGATCGAACATTCCGGCATCAGGGCGGGGGACCAGCCGTTCCCCTTTGCGACAGTGGTATTCCGCGACCCCGACAACATTCAACTGGAGCTCTTCGCTGTCGGTTGAGCACGCTTGCGAAACCACAACGGCGATCCGTACGGTCGGTTGTCATGTCGCGACAGGGGGCGCTGAACGTGCAGCTGATCGGGCGGATGGCGACGTTGATGGTCGTTCTGCTGGGGTTTGTTGTCTACAACGGTGCCCGCTCCTCCGCGGTCCCCGGCGGCGACTTTCCCGACGGCCTGACGTTCGGGGGCCTGCAGCGCAGCTATCTCGTCCACGTCCCCGCCGGGCTCGAGCAACCGAACGGCCTGGTGATCAACCTGCACGGTGCCGGGATGGCCCCGGCCGCTCAAGCGGCGCTGACGAACTACAACGCCGTCGCTGACCAGCACGGGTTCGTCGTGGTCTATCCCGAAGGCATCGACTTGAGCTGGGCCGATGGCCGCGGCGCCGCGGTCCCTGACCGGCAGGGCGTCGACGATGTGGGCTTCCTGGTAGCCATCGCCGATCGGCTGACCCAGGATTTCGGCATCGACAGCGGCCGGGTGTTCGCCACCGGAATGTCGGCAGGCGCGTTCATGGCGAACCGGCTGGCGTGTTCGCGGGCAGATGTCTTCTCGGCCGTCGCGTCGGTGGCGGGGACACTCGGTTCCGCCTTCCCGTGCAACCCGTCTCAACCCGTTTCCGTCATGAACATCCACGGCACGGCGGACCAAGTCGTGCCCTTCGACGGCGGCCCGATGGTCGGGCGGGGCGGAGCCAGCGACATCGTGCCCGCGCCGGCGATGGCGCAGCGGTGGCGTGAACTGGACGGCTGCCCGAACCCTCCCGTCGAGGATTCCCCGGCGCCCAGCGTGCACCGGTTCACCTCCGTCGGCTGCGCCGACGGCACCGAGGTCTCGTTCATCCAGATCGACGGCGGTGGTCACACGTGGCTGGACGCGTCCAACGCCAGTGCGCAGTTCTTCGCCGCGCACGGCAGGTGACCGCCGGTCACGTCTCGTCGGCGACCTGTTCCCTCGTCTGATGCCCTCCGGGGGCTTCGGGATCGTCGTTGCGGTGGTCCAGCTTGTCCTGGATGTCGCGTTGCTCGTCGGTCGCCTTGGTGGCGTCCTTGGGCGTCGACGGCGGATCGTTGCTCTGCTCCATGCCTACTGTCGTTCTCCGGATCGCCGGACAACTAAACCCTTGTGCGATTTCGGTGTAGTTGGTCGCGTTCACGGCGACTGATTACACCGAAATCACTGTGCGGGCGACAAGCGGAACACGTTGATCGTGCGGACGCCGTCGGTTTTCACCGCGTACGACGCGAAGTTGGACGCGTAGCCCGCCGCGAGGTCGAAAAGCCGGTCATGGTCGGCCCCCTCGGTGAGACGGGCCACGAAATGACCGCCACGGTCGGTACGGCCGTCGGGGAACAACTGGCATTTCGGGTTCTTCAGCAGGTTGTAATACCAGCTCGGATGATGTGCCTGGCCGTAGTTGGAGGCGATCAGGACGACGTCGTCGCCGTCGGTGAAATAGCCGAGCGGCACATCACGCGGAATTCCGGACTTTGCTCCGGTGGACCGCAGCACGACGAGCGGAATCGTGCCCTTGCCGAAGTGCAGGCGGCCGCGGGTCAGGCGCCCCAGCGTCCCGTCGAGCGGTGCCATGACGTGGCGATGGACGACCGAACCGGGCCCGGTGGAGAGAATCCGGGCGACCACACGCAGTGTCCACGGTGGATCGGCCGTGGGGTCCACCCGCGGGATGCCATTGAGCAGATCGGTCATGATCGTCATGGTATGTATTTCTGAACGGGCCGAGCAGGAAGAAGTGCAATGAGCAACGAGTCGGCAGCCGCCATCCGGCAGGAACGCCGTGACTGGGCCGCCAAGCACCGCGAGGGCTACGTGCGTTCGGGCGGCGCGCAGGGCCACGTCATGGATCTCAGCGAGGTCGGCGGTAACCAGTTCACGACCCACTGTCTGATCAGGGTGAAGGGCCGCAAGTCGGGGCGGACGCAGATCGTCCCTTGATCTACGGCGATGTGGGCGGCGAGGTCGTGATCGTCGCGTCCAAAGGTGGCGCCGACGAGCACCCCGAGTGGTATCTCAACATCAAGGCGAGCGATCACGTTGACCTACAGGTCGCCACCCAGGCCTTTCGCGCGTCCTGGCGGGAACCCGAAGGTGAAGAGCGGCACAGGATCTGGGACTTCATGACGCGGGTATATCCGCCATACCTCAACTATCAGAAGGCGACGACGCGGCACATCCCGGTCGTCATGCTGACTCCCGGCGAGCCCATCGACGTGTTCAGCGAATCGGACCTTCAGTCCTCGTAGACCAGCTGTTCGCGTGGTATCTGACCCGCCGGGCCCATCGGCGAGTCGTATTCCACCACCGAGCACATCGGGTTGCTGTGGGTGGCAAACAGTTTCGCCTCATCGGCCATGATGTCCGGTAGGCGCTCGGGATCGGCGATGATCCGTTGCGAGTTCTCGAAGTCCTCGCGACTGTTCCACCAGATCTCCATCACGCAGTGATAGCCCGGATCGATCACCTCACCCGTCACCGGATTGCGCTCTGGAGTGAGGTACCGACGCACGTACCGCACCGCGTTGGGGATCGATGGCGAACGGCCCATCCGGGCGGACAGCCGGGAGTGCTGGTTCTCGTAATAGTCGATGAACTCGTCCATCGTCATATCCGGGCGCTTGCGGAAGAAACACACCTGCTTGAACATTCACCTCACCTCACGTTCGTGCTGAATTCTCGACGATGATCTCGCAGGCGGTCTCGTAGAACGCGGTGATGAGCGTGGAGAAGGACAGCTCGAACGGATAGATCATGTGCACGTCCATCGCCTCGAGTTTCCAGTCGGGAAGGACCGGCACGATGCTGCCCTCGCGCAGTTCGGTTGTGCAGATGATCTGTAGACCTTCTGGCCGAGGTCGGTGACGGTCAGTTGGTGGGTGTTTTTTCGCAGCAGTTTGATGCCGAGGTCGGATTCGAGTTTGGTCAGCTTGCGGCTCACGGTGGACTTGGGCATGCCGAGCAGTGCGGCTGCCCTAGACAGGCTCCTGTTCTCGACCACCTTGCCGAATACCAGCAGGGAGTCGAGGTCGAAGGGCGGGTTCTGTTCCATCGGCTGTTCCAAAATATGCAACAGGGTGTTGCAGTTCTGCATCTGTTTCGACCATTTCGGCAGCTGTTAGCGTCGGCCCAGCTGTAATCGGGGCCGAAGTCTGAGGAGGGCTCAATGAGTCACGGCAGCCTGGTGGCCAAACCCGAAACCGGTCATTGGACCGATGCCTATCCCGAACTCGGGCGCGGCCCCGTGTCCCCGCATCGCACGATCCTCGCGCGTGAAGAGCCTCTGCAGTGAAGATCGGCATCGCGACGCCGGTGGTCACCAACGTCGGAGGCGGCGCCCTGACATGGGAACGAGATGCGACGATCGAGGACATCGGCCGGGTCGCCGAGGCGGCGGATCGGCTCGGCTACTACTTTCTGACCTGCAGCGAGCACATCGGCATACCCGCCACCGAGGCCGGCAGGCGCGGCGCACGCTATTGGGATCCGCTGGCCACGCTGGGATACATCGCGGCCCGCACCGAACAGATCCGGCTCGCCACCATGACCTTGGTGCTCGGGTATCACCATCCGCTGCAGATCGTAAAGCGTTACGGCACATTGGATCACGTCAGCAACGGGCGGGTGATCCTCGGTGTCGGAGTCGGTTCACTGCGGGAGGAGTTCGATCTGCTCGGTGCACCTTTCGACGACCGAGGTGCGCGTGGCGACGATGCCCTGCGCGCGCTGCGGGTGGCGCTGCCGACCAACGAGCCGGCCTACGAGGGTGAGTTCTACTCCTTCGGCGGTCTCACCGTTGATCCCTGTGCGCTCCAGCCGCATATGCCGTTTTGGGTCGGCGGGCGCACGAAACGCTCGCTGCGACGGGCACTCACGCTCGCCGACGGCTGGTGCCCGTTCGGTGTGTCGATCGACACCGCCGCGGAGTGGCTGAACGCCCGCGACGTTCCTCCCGGCTTCGAGGTTGTCCTGCCTGCGGACAGACCGCTCGATCCGGTAGGCAAGCCGGAGGCGACGAAGGAGGCACTCGAGAAGATGGCCGCGGCAGGCACGACGACGGTGTTCGCCTATTTCATTCACGAGTCGCTC
Organism: uncultured Actinomycetota bacterium; assembly: GCA_963805835.1. Lineage (GTDB taxonomy): Bacteria > Actinomycetota > Actinomycetes > Mycobacteriales > Mycobacteriaceae > Mycobacterium. The sequence goes on from CAWDVX010000008.1 coordinate 165,645, forward strand.
GAGCACTATCTGGAACAGCTCCACGCGTTGGCTGAACTGCACGGCCTGAGCGGAGCGCAGGCATGAGCGCTCTGCGGCCTCAGATAACCACCGCCGAAACTGCATTCCAGCAGGCATCTACTCGCACTTCTCCTGCTGGAATACAGTTTCGCGGTCGTGGGCATCGACGCGTCAGCAGGTGAGCACCATGCAGCCGGCGATCGGGCCGCCACCGGCGGCGGCGACGGCGACCTCGGGGCGTTTCGAGAGTTGACGGTCCCCGGCTTGACCGCGCAACTGCAGGCAGGCCTCATGCAACAGCCAGTAGCCGTGCAGACGACCCGCGGAGAGTTGTCCCCCGTAGGTGTTCAGGGGAAGCTGCCCGTCGAGGGCGATCCGGGTTGCGCCCTCGACGTACGGCCCGGCTTCGCCGTCGCCGCAGAAACCCAGTGCCTCCAACCACGCGAACGTGAGAAACGTGAAACCGTCGTAGATTTCGGCCACATCTACATCGGACGGGTTCAGATCCGTACGCGACCACATCTCGGCCGCGGCCTCACTGGACGCCATCTTCGGGAAGTCGTCGCGATGGAACCACCCGCCCGACCCGTAGGCGCCGCCGACCGCCTCGACCTTGACGGCGGGATTCGGGCAGTCTGCCGCGTAATCGGCGTGCGACACCACCAGGGCGATGGCGCCGTCGATCGGAATGTCGCAGTCGAAGAGGCCGAAGGGCGTCGAAATCGGACGCGAGGCCAGGTATTCGTCCATTGTCATCGGCTCGCGGAATGCCGCCCGCGGGTTGAGACCGGCATTGCGCCTGCTGTTGATCGCCAGCCAGCCCAGCTGCTCCTTGGTTGTTCCGTAGAGCTCCATGTGACGCCGGCAGTGCATCGCCACCCAGTTCGCCGCGGAGTACGAGTGGGCGGCCAGCAGCGCATTGATGTCCTCGAACGGTTTGAGCTTCCTGCGCGTCCCTGGCAGCCGGGGCTCGATCGGCGGGTCGGCCAGCGGCGCGAGCAACGGCGAGGCCGTCGAACCGGTCATCGCTCCACCCAGCATCTGCACCGTCCGATAGACCAGCACATGCCGTGCCCGCTTCTCCGCCACGGCGACCAGTGCCGACATGAACGGAGTGAGCACGCCGCCGGTGCCGAATCCGACGCCGACATCAGACGCTTGATTGCCGAGAGCCTCAACGACTTCGGAGGGCAGGGTGTCGCCAAAGGTCGCGAATCCGTCGATGTCGTCAGGGGCCAGTCCGGCGTCGGCGATCGCGGCCCGCACGGCCTCCATGGTCAGCTCCAGGCCGGGAATGCCGGTTTTGCGGCCGATGCGCGATATCCCGAGGCCACTGACGATCGTGTCCTTCTCGAAGTAGCTCATCGGCACCCATCCGTCTATTTTTGTAATGACAGCCGATAGGAATGTACTTTGCTTGTCATGTCCGACGACGCCCCACCCGCTCTCCCGGAGCGGATGCTGCCCGCGCTCGACGACCACAACCGGGCATTCTGGACCGGTGGCGCCGACGGGCAACTGAACATCGCCTACTGCGCTCAATGCGGTGTCTGGGTCAGCCCGCCGTTCACCGAATGTCCCGACTGCGACGGTGCGCTGGACGCACGCCCGGTGTCGGGTCGCGGGACGGTCTTCACCTACACCGTCAATCACCAGCCGTTCAACCCGGCCGTGCCGGTGCCGTACGTGATCGCGATCGTCGAGCTGGATGAGCAGGCCGGTCTGCGTATCGCCACGAACATCGTTGACTGCGAACCGGAATCGGTGTACATCGGGCTTCCCGTCGAAGTGCGATTCGAACGGCAGGGCGTCGGCGATGAAAGCGTGTACATGCCGGTGTTCGCGCCCGCGGACTGACTAGTCGAATCGCCAAGCTACGCGCGACTTTGTCGCGCGTAGCTTGGCAACATCGCATCATGGTCTGGCGAGGTGCACCAGTCGCTCGACCTCGCGCAGATCGTACGGCGCGCGAAGGCCGAGAATCAGATGGTCGGCGCCCGCGTCGACCAGGGACCGCATGAGGCCCGGGTCCGCCCGCTCGATCCACACCGTGCGCTCGATCTCCGCGGGGTCTCTACCGATCTCCGCACACCACCGGTCGATGGCCGCATTCTTGGCGCGGATCGTCTCGGCGTCGCCGTATCCGTTCCACATGTCGGCGTACTGCGCCACCAGGCGCAGCGTCCTGCGCTCGCCATTGCCTCCGATCAGGATCGGCAGGCGGCCGACGGGTCCCGGTTGAAGCAGGCCGAGTCGACGACGGATACGCGGGAGTGCCTCGGCGAGGGCATCCAGCCGCTGCCCTGGTGTGCGGACGGGGTAGCCGTATTCGATTTCGTCCTTGTCCATCCAGCCCGATCCGATGCCGAGCACGGCGCGCCCGCCCGACAGGTGATCCACCGTGCGCGCCATGTCGGCCAGCAGGTCCGGATTTCGGTAGCAGCCGCCCGTCACCAGCATCCCGACCTGGCTGACCTTGGACGTCGTGACCGCCATCGCCGACAGGATCTGCCAGCCCTCGAAGTGCGCTTCGTCGGCAGCGCCGTAGAGCGGCGGGAAGAAGTGGTCCCACGTCCACAGGCTGTCGACGCCGAGTTCGTCGACGCCCTCCCAGCCCGCCCTCAGGGCGGCCATCGTGGTGTTCTGCGGATGTATCTGGACGCCGACCTTCACCACCGAAGTGTGTCAGGCCGGTGGTATCAGGCGGACGCGGCCAAACTCTTCTTGTCCTCTTCGGCGAACGTTTCCTCCAACTGCACCGGGGAGTAGTCGACGTCGATCTCGGCGAGCGGCCGTCCGCGCGCACTGCTGATGGTTCCGAGTCGCCGCATCCCCTTGTCGATGCGTACGCGGTGAACTCGTCCGTGGTGAAGTTGAACGGAATCTCGTCGTAGAGGGCGAAAGCGTCGTCGGTATTGCGCAGGGCCAACGGAATGAGTTCCGACATCTGGTTCTCGAAGACCGCCCAGTTGGCATCGTCGGCGGCGACGTGACGCCGGCAGGTGAAGGTGCCCCACGCCATGTGGCGGCGCTCGTCATCGCCGATGCGTCGCACCAGCTCCTGCATGCCGGGGAGGATTTGGTTGTCCACGCAAATGCGGTGCCACGCATAGTATCCCGTCAACGCCATCATCCCTTCGATGATGTGGTTGTAGGTCGCCGAGGCTCTGACCTGAGCGGCGGGTGAGGGATCGTCCACCAGCGCGTTGAGTGATTTGGGCAGCTCCTCGTAGAACATCTGCCGGTAGGACGGCAGGCCGTCCAGATAGTGCTGCAGGTCGTCGGTCATTCCGACCGCATCGAGCCACATGCGGAACACCTGCGTGTGTTTGGCCTCCTCGAACGCGAACTGCGTCAGATACATCTCGTCGCCGAGGCGACCTTCGGCCCGCATCGCCGCCATGAAGGGCTGGATGTCCTGAGTGACCGCCTCCTCGCCGGCGATGAACTGAGCGCACAATCTGGTGGCCCAGTCCCGTTCGAGTTCCGACAGCCCCTCCCAGTCGGCGCGGTCGCGCGAGAAGTCGATATCGGCCGGATCCCAGAATTTGGCGTTGCCCCCGGCGAACAGCTTCAACGGCAGGCTGTTCCAGTTGAGGCCGCCGGCGGCGAGTGATTCAGAGCGGTTCCTGTTCATGACCCGACTCTAGTGTGACTGCAGTCACAGTCAATGGGATGTCGGGCGTTCGCGCCATTTGCGGTAGCCATGGTGGGCGGCGAACGCGCCGATGACGGCGGTGACGCACCAGATCGCGACCGCGACGTAGGCCAACGGCGAGTTCAGGTCTGAAATCGACGCGCCAAGGGCGGTGTAGACGAACGCCCGCGGCACCGATCCAATGACGGCGCCAACGGCCATCTGCCACAACGGCACCCCGAATGCACCGAATGCGTAGGAGGCCAGGGCGTCCGAGACGCCGGGAATGAAGCGCTGCCCGACGACAGCCCATAGTCCCCGCCGCTCGATGAGCCCGTCCAACCGATCGGCCCGCTGGGCCCCGAGTAGCGCCCGAGCGCTGGTCCGTCCGGCGCGACGGCCGATCAGGCTGGCTATGACCGCCGTCCCCGCCGTCGCGCCCAGCGTCACGAACAGTCCGAGCACAGGTCCGAACAGCACACCGCTGCCTGCCGCCAGGATCGGCCCCGGCACGAACACCGCGCCGAGCAGAGCGGACACCACGACATACGCGACCGGCGCAGCGGGGCCGGTGGCTGCGACGGCACTGCGAACAGCGTCGACATCGATGACCCTGGCGACCGCGACGAGGTAGAACAAACCGAGTAGGAACGCCACGACGACGGCGAGGCGCACGATATGGCGCCGTCGCGACACGGGTGGGGCGTCCTCGATCTCGGACATGCTGAATGCGATTGTGCCCGCTGACGCCCCTTCAGTGCCGTTTCAGTGGCGTTAAGCTTTCAAAGCCGTTTCAAGCCGGGCAACACCACGTCGGTCAGCAACTGGACCGACTTCCACGCCTCCTCGATCGGCATGGCGCCGACGAGCGGGTGCAGGACCACGTGATCGTCCGGATTCTCTCGCACGTCGGCGATCAACTGCTCGGGCGACATGAAGCGATACCGGCCCGCGGCTTTCACGTCGTCGATCGTCTCGATGGCTTCGGTGCCGTGCATGAACGAGTGCACCTGACCGCCGCCCCATCCCGAGTAGACGCGGGCTTCCCAGAGGTAGTGCTCGCCGAGCTCTGCCCACGCCCGGTCCGGATCCTCGTGCAGAAACACCATGCCGCGACTGCGGGGTGGCGGCATGACGACCACCGGTTTGTGCCCGGCCGCGGCGCACAGTTCGCGGTAGTAGTCGGCGAGTTCGGGCAGATGGCTCGGCAGATTGAGCGGCAGGCCGTACCTGACGGCCCGCCTGGCGGTGGCGCGGACGCTTCCGCCGACGAACACCGTGGGATGCGGGCGTGTCAGCGGACCGGGGGTGAAATCCGGTGCGGACCACAGCGACATCAGCGCCTCGAGCAGCTCGTCCATCAGGCGGCCGCGGTCCTCGAACGGCGTTCCGAACAACTCGTATTCGACGGGCCGGTATCCCATCCCGATGGTGACCATCAACCGTCCGCCACCGATGGTGTCGGCCATGGCGATGTCCTCTGCGAGCCGCGCCGGCTGCCACAGGGGGCCCAGCGTGCAGTCGACGCTGGCGATGACGCGTTCGGTGCGCGCCAGCAGCACCGCGGCGGTCATGATCGGATTGCAACTCCAGCCGTGCCCGCTCGCGTGGTGTTCGTCGAAGCTGACGGCGCTCACCCCGCGTGTCTCCGACCAGGAACTGAGCTCGAGTGCCGCATGTATACGGTCGCGGCGCGCGACCGGGTCATCTTGCGGCGCTGCGAAATTGAACCGCAGGATTGCCATTGTCATGAGCATCCCTCGTTCACTGGCTGGTGGACGCGCCGTCGACGACGACCAGCGCGCCGCTGGTGTAGGAGCTCTGCTCGGTGCACAAAAAGGCGATCGTCGAGGCGATCTCGGGCGGAGTCCCCAAGCGGCCGAGAGGGATTCGGGCCAGTTCGGCATCGATGATCTCCGGCACCGTCTGGGCGAGCTCGGTCATCGGTGTGTCGATCACGCCGGGCACCACCGCGTTGACCCGGATGCCGCGCGGCGCCCACTTCACCGCGAGATTGTGGGTGAGGCTGGCAATGCCCGCCTTGGCCGCGCCGTATCCGGGCACCATCGTGACGGCCCTCAGCGCCGACAGCGAGGACAGGAAGACCACGCTGGCCCCGCCGGGGGTGGTCGATGCCGCGAGGGCCCTGCGCAACCCGACCGTCAAGCGATAGGGCGCCGTGAGGTTGAGCGCCACCGACGCCTCGAAACCGTCGGGTTCGGCTTCGTTGAGGCCGCCGGGGAAGTTCGCGCCGGCGTTGTTCACCAGCACGTCGAGTGTGCTTGTCGCAGAGACCAACTCGTCGATCGAGTTCGTATCGGTGAGGATCAGCTGGCGATAGGTCATTCCGCTGAGGTCGGTGTCGTAGTCCCCGGCCCCGGCCTTGGTGCCGGTGACGGTCACGCTGGCCCCGGCATCGCGGAAGAGCAGCGCTGTCGCGTGCCCGATTCCACTGGTGCCGCCGGTGATCAGTGCGTCGATGCCGGTGAAGTCAAACGTCGCGCGCGCGGTCATGAGTACTCTCCGATTTTCTTGGTCAGCCAGGCAGATTCCCAGAAGTTCGTGCTGGCCGTCAGGAGGTCTTCGTGGGCGGTCTTCAGCACGGCTCGTGCGCCCGTGTGTGTGGGATCGGTACGGACGACTGCCTCCGCGAGGTGGATGGCATGCACCGGGCGGCCCTGCGTGAGGTGTTCCTCGGCCCGTTCCACGACCCGATCGGCACCGGCGAGGTCGACGAAGTCGGCGCTGAGCTCGTCGGGTCCGATGTCGTAAAGCTCTGTGGTGGAGCGGTGGTGGAACCAGCCGGAGTAGTTCTCCCAGATGGCCCGCACGTCCCAGGGCACCTTGCCGTAGCCCTGCCCGACGTCGAGTTCGGCGGGCAGGGTGATCTCACGCATCAAGGTGTGAACGTCCTTGCCCGCGTTCATGCCTGCCACGGTGCGATCGTGGAGGTAGGCGATCGCGTCACGCAGGCGGGTCAGCTCGGCGTGGATACGATCGGCGCCACGGATCGGGTCGAAATGCCCGGTGATGAGGACCTCCGGTCGCAGTTCGCGGACCCGCTCGATCGAGGCGATGGTCGTCAGCGCGTCGCGATACCTGTCTCCGCGCATCGTGACGAAGTTCGGGATGTGGCCGAATACCGGCCCGAAGGTGTTGCCGCACAGGCACACCTGCTCTTCGGGAAGCCAGACGACCATCGAGTCGGTCGTCTCGCCGCCGGGGGTTGCGAGCAGTTCGATCGTGCGGCCTCCGACGGTCAGCACCAGAGAGTCGTCTACTTCGATGTCGGCGGCGGGCGCGGCCTGCGCCGGTAGCCGCTTGCCGAACCGCTGCTGGATCGTCGCGATGCCGTCGGCGAGCTTGTCGGAGAACGCGAAGGCGCTGTTGTTGGCGCGATAGGTCAGAAGGCGCTCGTTGTCGTCGCGCCAATGGCGCCAATTGGACTGCGCGACGACCTGAGTTTGGGGGTCGCGCATCGTGTCGAGCCCGCCGACGTGGTCATAGTGGCCCTGCGTGATGATGACGTAGCGGATCGGGGAGGAGTCGACAGCGTCGAAATTGGCACGATGGACCGGACTTTCGAAGCCCATCCCGGTGTTGACGACGACGCGGCCGTCGGTCGTCGTGAGCAGGTAGGCGTTCGACAATCCGGGCGAGCACCAGATGCCCGCCGCTACCTGTTCGGCGTGTTCGGCCGCGGCCGGGGCGAGTGCGTCGGCGCCGGGACGACTCCGGTAAATCGGTTCGCTCACCTAGTGTCCTTCGGGTCGCACGTCGAATCGTTCGAAGTAGAAAGCGAATTGCGAGCGTAGTTCGTCGGGGGACACCCCGAAGTGCCTTTGCAACTCGTAGCGCACCGATCCGTGTTTGCCGCGCGGATTGCTGTCCAGATAACCCTGGAACGCCCTGCGGACCCTGGAGGTCAGCTCGACGTCCGCGCGGGCGTAGAGGTCTTCGAGCAGTTCTAACTCGTGACCGTTGAGATGGTGAAAGCCGATGTCCACGCTGCGGTCGGCCGGCACCAGGGCGCGGTCGCGCACGCATCCACGCAGCAGCCGTTCGACGCGGTCGGCCCAGTAGTCGAGCAGCCACTGCGGTTCGATGCTGCGACGGCGCAGCCGGTCGGAGTAGGCCATCATCGTGATCGCGGACTGGATCACCGCGACGGGATCGCGGTGGGTGAAGGCCACGGTGGCGTCGGGGAACGTCGCCATCAGCGGGCCGAGTTGCTCGCAGTGCTGCGGCGACTTCAGCACCCAGGTGCGAGGACCGCGCAGGAACGTCAACGCCTGCAGGACCTTCTTCATGTAGCCGTAGTGCCGGGTCTGGTCGAGGCCGAGATAGAAGTCGCGCCAGCCCGGCACGCGGGCATGCCATTCCAGCACGTATCCGGCGAAGTCCAGGTCGAGGATCTCGACTTCCTCTTCGATCGCCTCGGGGAAGCGGTCGTGCATGGCCGCGGTGGCCGGGGCGCTGACCATCATCGCGTCGTGCTCGTTCTTCGCGCGGGTGTAGCGCGGGTCGACTCCGTGGACGTCGGGGCCCTGGCCCGGAATCGGCAGCGGCTCTTGGCTTTCCCAATAGGGCAGCGCCCGGCGCCGAGGATCGGCGGCGAGCAGGTTGACCAGATGGGTCGTGCCCGAACGCGGCATCCCCACCACGATGAACGGCTTCTCGATCGGAATCGACTCGATCTCGGGGTGGCGCTTGAGCAGGTCGGTCAGGGACAGTCTGTTGCGCAGCAGCCGCACGATGCGCTGGCGCAGCGTTCCGCGGATCAGCTGGGTCAGGCCGTCGTCGTCCTCGATCGCCTCCGGTGTAGGCGGCGACACGATCCCAGAAGCCGTCGTCGGTGGCGAAGTCGTCGACTCCCGCTTCGGCCCCTGCTTGTTCAATGGCCTCGGCGACCATGTGCTCGATGTCGAGGTCGATGTGCCGGCTTTCGGTGTGTTCGAGAATCTGGCGCTGGACCTCGGTCAGCTGCGGCGCCGTCAGATCGTCGAACCTGAGCTCAGCTGCGCCCATCATCCCTCGGATCGTGATTGCGTTATTCGAATATTCGACATACCGTTCGATATTGTGACGCTGAACGTAGACGCCGGGAGCGAAGGGCGTCAAGTGCCCTCGCCGCCGACCGAACGCGTCGTCGCGGTGATGCATCTGCTCGCCGGCGACCCGGAGCGCAGCTTTTCGCTGGCGGACATCTCCCGCAGCCTCGGCATCAGCCGCGCCACCGGTCACGCCATACTGGCCACTCTCGCGCATCACCGCTGGGTCGTTCGTCACGAACCTTCTGCGAGCTACTCGTGGGGCCCGGCCATCGGCGCGCTGGCCCGGCCGACGCATGACCGAGAGTTCCGCCCACTTCTGGACAACCTGTCCGAAACCGTTGGTGCTCAAGTCTTCTTGGCTCGTCGCGAAGGCGCGACTCTGGTGGTGACGGATTCGGTCGGGCATTCGCTTGCCGCCCCGCGCGTCACGGCGGGTCTGCGCCTGCCGCTGGTGGCCCCATTCGGGCGCGACTATGTGGCGTGGGCGGGCGAGCGGGCCATCAAGGCGTGGCTCGCAGGAATCGGTGAACCGTCGGCCAAGCTGCGCAGCCGACTGACCGCCGTGCTCGCGCAGGTGCGTGAGCGTGGCTATGTGATCGAGCGGCTGAGCCGAGAGTACGTCCGCGTCTACATGGCACTGCGTGCGCTGGCCGCCGACGGTGAGCCAGATGAGATCACCGCACGGCTGGCCGGGGCGTTCGCCGATCTGGCGATCGTCGACTATCTGCCCGACGAACTCGCCGGCAGGTCTGAGCATCAGATCGCGACCATCTCGGCGCCCGTCAGGGACCCGGACGGGGTGGTGTCGATGTCGATCACCGCGGCGCCGTTCCGCGGTCTGAACGCCAAGGAGATCCGTGCGATCGGGATCGCGGTACGCGATGTCGCGCGCAGGATCGAGGAGAACGGCTAATGTCCGTCGCCATGACCGGTGGTGTCCCGGGTATCGACGACTGGAATCGCCTGCTCGACGGACGAGTCGCCGTCATCACGGGCGGCGGCGACGGCATCGGCGCCGGCATCGCGCGGCTGTTCGCCCAACACGGCGCCCTCGTTGAGGTCGCCGAGGTCGATCAGGAGCGCGCTGACCGCATCCACGAGGAAGTCTCCAGCGCCGGCGGATCGATACGTTGTCACGTCGTCGACGTCACCGCCGACGAGGATGTCGCCCGGCTGGCCGAGGCCGTCCTCACCGAACATGGGCGGGTCGACGTCCTGGTCAACAACGTCGGCGACTATCGCCCCCTGGTGCCTTTCGACCGGTCAACGCCGGAGTCGTGGCAGCAGCAGTACGACATCAACCTGCGCCACGTCTTCGCCGTCACACGGGCCTTCGTCCCGTCGATGATCGACGCCCATCGCGGCAGCATCGTCAACGTGCATTCGGTGGAGGGCATGCGGGGGTATCCCAAGGATCCGGTGTACGGCGCGATGAAAGCCGCGGCCGCGCATTTCACCACCTGTCTGGCCGTGGACCTCGGTCGGCACGGCATCCGCGTCAACGGCATCGGGACCGACCTGGCGCAGACACCGCAGGTCGACTACCTGACCGGTTACGAGGATGTCGACGATCTCTGGGCGTCGTGGGCGCCCGTCGGCCGGGTCGGTTGGCCCGAAGACCAGGCCCGCGTCGCGCTGTTTCTGGCCTCGGACCAGTCGGCATTCGTCACCGGACACAACATCCCCGTCGACGGCGGAACCAAAGCCGGTGGCGGATGGCTCTTCTCGCCGCGGGAGGGCCGCTTCGTCAACAGATCGAGGAACCTGTGACCACTCCGTCCGATACTTTCGAGGCCTCCGAAACCGTCGACGTCCTGGTGGCAGGCAGCGCCGGCGCGCTGGCCGGTGCGTATACCGCTGCCCGCGAGGGACTTTCGGTAGCGATCGTCGAGGCCACCGATCAGTTCGGCGGTACGTTCGCCTACTCCGGCGGGGGCGGCATGTGGTACCCCTGCAATCCCGTGCTCGTCCGTGCGGGTGTCGACGACACCATCGACGAGGCGCTTCGCTACTACCGCAGCGTCGTGGGCGATCGCACCCCGGCCGAACTCCAGGAGACGTACGTGCGCGGTGGTGCGGCGCTGATCGAATACCTCGAGGCCGACGAACACTTCGCGTTCAAGATCCTGCCGTGGCCGGATTACTACAGTTCGATTCCTGGAGCGCGCCACGACGGTATGCGCCATACCGTCTCGAGAGGGCTGCCTGACGATCGCCTCGGACGTTTCCAGGGGCAGGTCCGCGGACCGTTGGACCACGAACGCCTCGGCGCGCCACAGCCCGACTTCCTCACCGGTGGACGAGCCGTGGTGGGCCGCTTCCTGTCGGCGATGGCCGACAACCCGGATGTGGCCGCCTACCTGAACACCAGCCTGGTCGAGTTGACCGTCGACGACGGTCGTGTCACCGGCGGGGTCGTCGAATCCGAGGGGGACCGGCGAACGATCAGGGCGCGGCGCGGTGTGCTTCTCGCCGCGGGCGGATTCGAGCAGAACGCTCAGATGCGCGCCGAATACGGTGTCCCGGGAACGGCATCCGGCACCATGGGTGCGCCCGGCAACACCGGGCTTGCGCACAAGGCCGCGATCGCCGTCGGCGCGAGCACCGACCTGATGGACCAGGCCTGGTGGTCGCCCGGGCTCATCCATCCCGACGGCCGCGCCGCGTTCGCGCTGTGTTTCACCGGCGGCATCTTCGTCGACAAGGCCGGGCGGCGGTTCGTCAACGAGTCGGCGGCCTACGACCGCTTGGGGCGTGAGATTTTGAGCGCAATGCGCGACGGCACCGTCGGCACCCCGTATTGGATGGTCTACGACAGCCGCGCCGGTGAACAGCCGCCGGTGATGGCCACCAACGTCTCCTTCTCGCCGACGAGCGAGTACGAGTCGGCCGGACTGTGGGTGCAGGACGACACCCTGGAGGGCCTTGCTGGCAAGATCGGTGTTCCCGAATCGAATCTTGTCGACACCATTCGTCGTTTCAACGAACTCGCCCAACGTGGTGAGGACGAGGACTTCGGCCGCGGCCGGGAATCCTTCGACCGGGCATTCACCGGCGGGGAGTCGCCCCTGGTGCCCATCGACACGCCGCCGTTCCGCGCCGCGGCGTTCGGGACGTCGGATCTCGGCACCAAGGGTGGACTGCGCACGGACGTCGACGCCCGTGTGCTGGACGCCGAGGGCCGGCCGATCCCCGGCCTCTACGCGGCGGGCAACACGATGGCCGCCGTATCCGGTGAGACCTACCCGGGCGGCGGTAACCCGATCGGGGCGTCGCTGTTGTTCAGCCACCGCGCGGCACTGCACATGGCGGGGTCACGATGACCGGCGCGCTCGACGGCAAGGTCGCCGTTGTCACCGGGACCAGCCGCGGCGTCGGAGTCGGCATCGCGCACGAACTGCTGAGCGCCGGGGCGACTGTCGTCGGATGCTCACGGTCGGCACTGGACGCGCTTCCGGGCACCGCCGACAATCCCGAGTGGGCGTCACGGTCGTCTCAATTGGTCTGCGATCAAGGCGATATGCACTCCATCGACGCCTTCATCGGCGAGGTCGTCGCCGCCCACGGACGGCTCGACATTCTGGTCAACAACGCAGGCGGAACCGTGCCCGCTCCGCACGTCGAGGACATTCCCGAATTGGTGTCCCGGATCCAGGGCGCACCGCGAAGCGACGACGACTACGAACGCACCGCGCTGTTCCACCAATTCGCCATCCAGATGAACCTCATCAGTCCGATGTGGTTCGCGATCCGCGCCAGCCGCCAGATGCTCACCCAGGACGGGACCGGTTGCATCATCAACATCTCCAGCGGGGCCGGGCACCCAGCGGGATCGCCCACGCTGGTCTCCTATGGCGCCGCCAAGAGCGGGCTGAACCACCTCACGCGGTCGCTGGCGCAGGAGTGGGGTCCGAAGATCCGCGTGAACTGTGTTGCGCTGGGGCCCACGATCACCGAGAACTTCCGTTCGTTCGTACTGCCGAAGGACGACCCGACCGGCAGCAAGTACTTCGCGGCAGTGCCGATGCAGCGCGGCGGGGAACCGGACGAGGTCGGACGCATCTGTGTGTTCCTGGCGTCGGGAGCGGCGGACTTCGTCAACGGCACGACGATCGAGGCCGACGGCGGGATGCTGCCGGGCATCCTCTACGACGCGGGCCTCAAGACGATCACCGATCTGCTGTAGGGGCCAATCAATTTGTGTCGTCGGCGAGTTGCGCAATCTCGTGCAACAGAGGCCTTGCCGCCGAGCGGATTTCCGTCATCGTCATCGGCCGCAGGGGATGGATCCCCAACGCCAACTGGATGTGGCCTGCTCTGTCGAGGACCGGCGCGGAGATCGTGGCGACGGGATGAGACATCCGGCTGTCGTCGCCGGAAGCCAGTGCGGCTGAGGTGAATTGGACACGCAACTGATCGATGATCGAACGCATGTTGAGCGGCAAGGCATCATCGGTGAGCGAACCGATCGCGTGCGCGGCCTGCGCGAGTGTCGGTGTCATCCAGTCGACGTCGTAACCCCGCTTGCGGGTTTGCGTCAGGACATCGGAAAGCTGAAGGGTCAACCCGGCGTCGTCGGCCGCCGCGCGCTGGATCCACGCCTGTTGTGCCTGCGGCGTGTCCCACGCGGCGAAGGCAACACCGAATGGAGCGGTGTAGGGGATTCGTTCGTTCGGTGACGCCGATACCGCACCCGCGTTCGGCTGCTCGAATGCGGTGATGACGAGATCATCGCCGGCGCGCTCGATCACTGATGCAGGCATGTCGACTGCGGTGGCGAGGCGTCGCGCCGCATCCCGTGCGACGTGGGCAAGCGGACGTGCGGTGTCGAGTCGGGCTCCGATGAGAGAGAGCGCCGGGCCGAGACGGAACGTCTTGGTGACCGGATCTCGCTGGATCCACCCGCGATCGGACAAGGTCTTGAGGATCGCATGCGCAGTCGCCTGCGAGAGCGCGACCTCACGCACCACATCGGAGAAACGCATCTGCCCCTTCTCGGGGTGACTGAGCAACTCGATGACATCGAGAACCCTTTCGGTGGGTGCCGAGTTAGCTCCGCGCAACCTTGACTCCCAGTGGGTCGCCTTCTACGGTCATCTCAGTAATTCGAGAACTATATCTCGAATAATAGAGAAGCGAGCGGCGTTGCGCGCAGTGGTGTTGAGAGGTGGCCGGCTGGACGTCCGTGAGACCGCCGATCCCGTTCCCGGCCAGGGTGACTTGTTGCTGAAGACGCTCAGCACGGCGATCTGCGCCTCCGATGTTCATTTCATGGACCATCCAGAACTCGCAATCGACGATCCGACCGGACGATCGCTCTACGACGCAGACCGCGACATCGTCATGGGGCACGAGTTCGTCGGTGAGGTGATCGGCCACGGGCCCGGATGCAGCGATGCGTTCCCGATTGGCTCGCGCGTCACATCGATGCCGATCCGGTTGGTCGACGGAGGCGCCGGCGGCCTGCGGATCATCGGTCAGCATCCCGAAGCTCAGGGCAGCTTCGGTGAGCTCCTCGTGGTGCCCGAGGCGACAGCGAAGGTCGTCGACGGAGCGGTCTCCAGCGATGCCATCGCCGTCGTCGATGCCTTTGCGGTCGGTGAGTTCTACGTCCGCGCGTCCCGGCTCGAGCCGGGCGAGATCCCGATCGTGATCGGAGCTGGCGCGATCGGCCTGTCCGCGGTTGCGGCATTGTCCGCCCGCGGAATCGAGCCCATCATCGTTTCCGATTTCACGGCTGACCGTCGCGAACTGGCGGCGGCGAGCTTCGGCGCGCACGTTTTGGTGGACCCGGCGCAACGGTCGGTGTTCGACGTGTTTCGCGAGGTGCGCGCCGAACGCCATATGGGCGGACCGGCGGTGGTCTTCGAATGCGTAGGCGCGTCGGGTCTCATCGACAAGATCGCAAAGGAGGCAGAGTTTTACTCCCGCATCTATTGTGCGGGTGGCTGGTACACCGGTGACACCTTGGGTATCACCGAGGCCACCCGCAACGGGCTGACGCTCCAGTTCGGCGGAGGTCCGATGCCGCAAGACTGGTACGGCGTACTGGACGCGGTGGTCGAGGGGCGGCTCGACCCGATGCCCAGCATCGGTCGGATCATCGGGCTGGACGAGGTGCCCGATGCACTGGACCAGGCGCGCAGGTCTGAGGGGCCCCCTCGGATCGTCATACACCCGAACGGAGACCTCGCATGACGGACCGGGACGAGATCGTCGCGCTGACGATCCGCTACGCCACGGCGATCGACAGTCGGCAGTATCAGCTGCTGTCAACAGTTTTCACCGCAGAAGCCGACCTGGATTACGGCGAGGTCGGCCACTGGATCGGCGCGGCAGAAGTCACCGAGTTCATGGATCGTGCGCACGCGGGCGCCGCGAACACACTGCACCGCATGAGTAACCAGGTGATCGCCGTGCATGGCGATTCAGCGACGGCTCGGACGTATGTGGATGCATTGATCCTCGGCCCGGACGGCTCGGGCGTGAATGCCATCGGCTACTACGACGACGAAGTGGTGCGCACGGTGGACGGGTGGCGAATCAGCAAGCGGACGTTCACCTCGGTGCGACTGGTGATGGTAGGGAGCTGAAATGGGTGACTTCGCCGACAAGTACGGCCCCTGGGCGATCGTCGTCGGGGCGTCAGATGGGTGCGGCGCGCTGTTCGCCGAGAGGCTGGCGCGCGAGGGCGTGGACGTGGTCCTGGTCGCGCGCCGCGAGCAAGTGCTCCAAGAGGTGGCCGCGGACATCGTCGAGCGCACCGGCGCGGCGACCAAGACGCTCGCAGTCGATCTGACCGATCCCGACGCCGCGCAGACAATCATCGACGCGACGGCCGGGCTCGACATCGGCATGCTTGTCTACTGCGCGGGCGCCGATCCGAAATACCAACCCTTTCTTGCTAATCCGGTATCCGTTGCCGAGGAGTTGCTTCAACGTAACTGCCTGGTCCTGATGCGGCTGTGTCATCACTACGCCGGCATGATGGTCGCGCGCGGTCGCGGCGGCATTGTCAACTTCAGCTCCGGTGCGGCGCTGGCCGGCGGACCGAACATGGTCGCCTACGGGGGCACCAAGGCTTTTGACATGGTCTTCACCGAAGGGCTTTGGGCCGAGCTCCACGACAAGGGTGTCGACGTGCTGTGCCTACTGCTGGGGAAGACTGACACCCCGGCACTGCGGCAGCTCGAACACAGCCGGGGACAGATAGCCTCCCTCGACGATGTTCCGCCGGGCGCCATTCCGGCCGAGGACGTCATCGACGAGGCATTCGACAACCTCACCAACGGTCCTACGCTCATGGTGGGCGACATGATGCGGCTGGCCGAAGAGGTGTTCAAGACCCTCAGTCGCAACGAAGCGGTCAATATGGTCATTCAGGCGGGCAAGCAAGCTATGGGATCGGGCGGAGAGCGCTAGTGCCGATGTTCACCTTTCGGTTCGACATGAGGGCACCCTCGCTCGGTGCGCCGCCGACCGACCTCTATGCGGCGGCCAGCGAGATGTCGGCCTGGGCGGAGACCCGTGGGTGTGTGGCCGCGGTGTTGTGCGAGCACCATTGTGCCGACGACGGCTACCTCCCGTCGCCATTACTGCTCGGGTCCGCGATCGCCGCCCGTACTGAACAGCTGATGCTGAACCTCGTGATCATCCTGCCGTTCTACGACGTGGCGCGCCTCGCCGAGGACATGTCGGTGCTCGACCACATCAGCGCGGGCAGGGCGAGCTATGTGCTCGGAATCGGCTATCGCCAAGAAGAATTCGACCATTTCGGAGTCTCGTTGTCCGACCGTGGTCGCTTGGCCGACGAGAAACTGACCCAACTGCGTCGGCTGCTTTCGGGTGAAAAAGTGGTCCACGACGGTCGGCGGATGAACGTGACTCCGCAGCCGCGCAACCCAGGCGGGCCCATGATGATGTGGGGCGGTGCGAGCCTCGCCGCGGCCCGTCGCGCGGGACGTAACGGTCTCGGCCTGCTGGCCAACGGCGCGGTGCCGGGCATGCAGGAAGCCTACGAGGAGGCGTGCAGCCAGCACGGTCACGAGCCAGGCTTCGTCCTGATCCCCGAACGTGACACCGCCACGAATGTCTTTGTGGCCGAGGATGTCGACGCAGCGTGGCACGAAATCGGTAAATATCTGCTGCACGATGCCCTCGCATACTCAGAGTGGAACCCCGACAACACGGTGTCCGCCAACATCACCACCGCCAAGACAGTTGACGAACTGCGAGCGTCGTCCCGTACACACGTGATTCTGTCGATGGAGGAGGCGGCCGAGCGCGTCGCCAACGGAGAAGTCGTGAACCTCTCGCCGCTGTGCGGTGGAATGCCGCCGGAGATCGCGTGGCCCTACCTGAAGCGCTTCGCAGTCCTGGGCTAGGTATTCGCAGGGACGCCCACCGGTCTCCGGGGTAAGCACGTTCGGTGCCAACCTACGAGCGACTCTGTCGCTGTACTGCTACGCAGCAGCCTGCGAACTCGAGCGACATTGTCGCTGCGAGCTTGGCATTCATGGCATATGTCCGAACTGACGGTCCCGGCGTTCGCGAAGCGTGCCTTGACATGGATGGCAGTGTGGGACCGTCTGATCCACCATGACCCACCGGGGCGAGCGGAGCGACGGGAAGAAACCGGAGACACGATGACGATGCGTAAGCCCGAACTGTCGCTGTACTTGGCGACATTCACCGACGGTCCCGAGCACGACTGGCGTGCGACGCTCGATTTGGCACGCACTATGGACCAGGCCGGCGTGGACCGCCTTGCGGTGTCCGACCATGTCGTGTTCGGTGAAAACCTCGATGCCTATGCAGATCCATCGATCGGTGGGCAGGCCGGCGGCCGTCAGCCGACCGGACCGGACGGAGCATGGCTCGAACCGCTGACGGTCCTGACGGCGATCGCGGCCACGACGACCCGCATCAGGCTGGGCACCGCGGTATTGCTGGCCGCCCTGCGGCGCCCCGCGGTCCTGGCCAAGCAGCTCGCCACGTTGGATGTGGTGTCGGGAGGCCGGGTGGATCTGGGGGTCGGAGTCGGTTGGCAACGCGAGGAGTACGACGCCGCCGGGCTGTCCTTCGAAGAACGCGGCCGGCTGCTCGATCACACGCTCGAGGTCTGTCAGACGTTGTGGACACGACATCGTGCGTCCTATCGATCCGACGAGCTGAGCTTCGACGGCATCCACCAGATGCCCAAGCCTGTGCAGCCAGGTGGTGTTCCGTTGTGGATCAGTGGGACGGTGAACAACGCGGTGGCGCGCAGGATCGCGCGCTTCGGTAGCGGCTGGATCCCATGGGGCTCCGCCTATGCGGACATTCCGGGGGCGATCGCGGCGATGAAGGACAAGGTGCACGAGTTCGGCGGCGATCCCACGCATCTTCAGGTTCAAGGCGTCGCGCGTGTGGTGAAGGCCGGCGACGGGTCGATCGACTATGCGGCGTCCGCGGCGGCGGTTCCCGCGCTTGTGGCCGCAGGTGTCACCGATGTTCGGTTCCCGGCGTCTTTGACCGTTGAACCGGACCGGGCGCTCGAAATCCTGTCGCCGCTCGTTGAGGCGTTCCGCGAAGTGACGGGTTAGGTCCTACCGCTCAGAGGACGTCGTTGATGTCGTTCTTCAACGCCTCGGCATCGGTGCCGAACACCGCCTGAACACTGTTGCCGACCTCGATGACACCTGCGGCGCCCAGGCTCTTCAAGCGGGCCTGGTCGACCTGGTCCTTATCGGACACCTCCACGCGTAGCCGGGTGATGCAGGCGTCGACGTTGACGAGGTTCTCCCGCCCGCCGAACGCCGCGATGACCTGCTCGGCCTTGCTGTCCGCCCGGGTGGGCGCGGTGAGCGTTGAGGTCGCGCCACCTGCCGACACCGCGGTTGCCGAATCGGCGCCCTCGCCGAGGTTCGCCTGCTCCTCCGCCTCGAACTCGCCCTCGGGTTCACGTCCTGGCGTCCGCAGGTTCCACTTCGTGATCGCGAACCGGAACAACACGTAGTAGACGACGAAGAAGACCACGCCCATGCCGATCAGCAGCGGGATGTTCTTCGCGGCGGGCGCGGTGCCGTAGAGCAGCAGATCGATGAGTCCGGCCGAGAACGAGAAACCCAGGTGGATGTCGAGCAGGTAGGCGATGGCCAGGGACAGCCCGGTGAGCACCGCGTGGATGAGATAGAGGGGGAACGCCACGAACATGAACGCGAACTCGAGCGGCTCCGTCACCCCGGTGAGGAACGCGGTCAGTCCCGCCGCGGCCAGAATGCCGACCGCGATCTTGCGCTGCTTCTTGTTCGCCACATGGATCATCGCCAGCGCCGCGGCAGGCAGCCCGAACATCAGGATGGGATAGAAGCCCGATGTCAGGATGCCCGCGGTTGGATCGCCCGCGGCAAAGCGGGTCAGTTCGCCGGTCACGGCCTCGCCGCCCGGCGGCTGATAGTCGCCGTAGAGGAACCAGATGTAGGAGTTCGGGATGTGGTGCAGGCCGAGCGGGATCAGCATGCGGTTGGCGAACCCGTACACAAATGCGCCGAACGCTCCGCTGCGCCGCCGATGAACTCGCCGAGGCTGGTCAGGCCCGCGTCGAAAATCGGATAGAAGTAGCTCATCGCGAATGCGATGAACAGGCTGGCCAGCGACACCACGATCGGGCACGAAGCGCCTGCCGCCGAAGAAGCCGAGGTACGACGGCAGCGCGATGGTGTGATAGCGGTCGAACAGCCACGCCGTCACCAGACCGATCACGATGCCGGCGAACACGCTGTAGTTGATCTGAGCCTGCTCGCCCGCCTTGTCCAACTCGCCGGCAAGAACGATCGGCGACATGGTCTTGAAGACCGCCTCCATCACCAGGTAGCCGACGACCGCGGAGAGCGCGGTGGAACCGTCGGCCTTCCTGGCGAAACCGATCGCCACACCGACGGCGAACAGCAGCGGCAAGTTGCTGAACAGCGCATCGCCCGCCGCGCTCATCGCCTTGAAGAAATCGCCGATGACGGGGGTCTTGATCCTGCCCAGCAGATCGGGCTGGCCCAGCCGGAGCAGAATGCCGGCCGCGGGCAGTACCGCGATCGGCAGCATGAGGCTCTTGCCCAACCGCTGCAACTGCGCGAAGCCGGGGAATCTCATCCCCGATTTTCCTTGGGCTTCAGCAGGTTTCGCTGTGTCACTCATCTAAGGTGACCTCCTCGCCAATTCCGACCGGCCCATCGAGGCTCAGCGGAAGCTTAGAGGAAACCCCGAACTCCACGCTCTCTTTCGCCGCACGCTCGTATTGTGGGTGCGCACCAGGAGAATGGAGTCCCGACGTGAGTACGACTCAGGTCTTCGCGCCGGTCGGCGGTCGTGCGGTTCCGCTCGCAGACGTCCCCGATCCGGTGTTCTCTGCGGGGATGGTGGGCTACGGCGCCGCCGTCAACCCTCCGCACGAGGTGGTCGACGCTGTCGCCCCGGTCAGCGGAAAACTGCTGAAACTGATGCCGCACGCCTACATCGTCATGACCACGGACAACGTCGGCGTCCTGGTCCATCTCGGCCTGGACACCGTGCAGCTGAAGGGAGACGGTTTCACCGCACACCTGAGCCAGGGGGACGACGTCGCCGCCGGTCAGGTGGTGATCACTTATGACGTCGCGTCAGTCGTCGCGAAGGGACTGAACCCCATCGTTCCCGTGGTGGTGATGGACGAACGCGAAGCGGGCAACGTCGTGCCGTCCGAAGCCGTCCTCGAGGGTGCGCAGATTCTTCGCGGGGCAGATCTCTTCCTCGCCAATAAGTAGCCAATAGGTAGCCAACAAGTAGATGGAAGTCATCATCCTGCAGGACGCCAACGAGATTGGCGTCGTCGGCGCCGACGCGATCGCCGCGCTGCTCGGTCGCAAACCGGAGGCGGTGCTGGGATTGGCCACCGGATCGTCGCCGCTGGCGATCTACGACGAACTCGTGCGGCGATGCGCGACCGGCGCGGTGTCGTTCCGTCGGGCCCGCGGCTTCACCCTCGACGAGTACGTCGGCCTGCCCGCCGACCACCCGCAGCGCTATCGCAACGTCATCGACGAGGTGTTCGTCTCCAAGGTCGACTTCGCGCCCGGCGCCGTCCAGGGCCCCGACGGGCTCGCCGCCGATATCCCGGCTGCGTGCGCGGAGTACGAGACCGCGATCCGCGACGCCGGCGGTGTTGATCTTCAGATTCTCGGTATCGGTACCGACGGCCATATCGCGTTCAACGAACCCGGTTCGTCGCTGGGCTCACGGACCCGGATCAAGACGCTGACCAGGCAGACCCGGATGGACAACGCCCGCTTCTTCGATGGTGAAGTCGACGCGGTGCCCACGCACTGCCTGACACAGGGGCTGGCGACGATCATGGAGGCCCGGCACCTGATCCTCGTGGCGACGGGTCGGGGCAAGGCGGAGGCCGTTCATCAACTGGTCGAGGGGCCGGTCAGCGCGCTCTGGCCCGCGACGATTCTGCAGCTCCATCCCCACGTCACGGTGCTCCTGGACGAGGCCGCGGCGCGGCGGCTTCAGCTCGTCGACTACTACCGTGAGACGTACCGCTCGAAACCGGAATGGCAGGGCGTCTGAGTGCTGCTGACGGCCGAAACCCTGATCACGGGCCGAGAGCTGTTGCGGCCCGGATGGATTGAGACCTCGGCCGGGGTCGTCGATGCGGTCGGCTCCGGTGCGCCACCCCGGCCCGCCGATCGGGACCTCGGCGCGGTGACGGTGGTGCCGGGTTTTGTCGACACTCACGTGCACGGTGGGGGAGGGACGAACTTCTCCGCGGCGACAGCGCTCCGATACGACGACGGCCGTCGCCTTCCACCGCAGGCACGGCACCACCACGCTGGTCGCCTCGTTGGTCACCGCGGCCCCCGACGACTTACTGCATCAGATAACCGGATTGGCCCGACATGTCCGTGACGGTCTGATCGACGGGATCCACCTCGAGGGTCCGTGGCTGTCCACGGTGCGGTGCGGTGCTCATCAGCCCGCCCTGATGCGCGACCCCGACCCCGCCGAGACCGACCGCGTGCTGGAAGCCGCGGCGGGGACGGTCCGCATGATCACCATCGCCCCGGAACGCGAGGGCGCACTGGCGGCGATCGGGCGGATCGTCGATGCGGGTGTGGTGGCGGCTGTAGGGCACACCGAGGCGTCGTATGAGCAGACGCGCGCGGCGATCACGGCAGGCGCGACGGTGGGCACGCACCTGTTCAACGCGATGCGCCCGATCAATACCCGCGAGCCCGGTCCTGTTATCGCGCTTCTGGAAGACTCCCGCGTCACGGTCGAACTCATCACAGACGGCGTGCATGTCGATCCGGCGCTCTACCGACACGTTTCGCGCAGTGCGGGACCGAACCGGGTGTCGTTGATCACCGACGCGATCTCCGCCGCCGGGATGAGCGACGGCACCTATCAACTCGGTCCGTTGGCGGTGGATGTTGTGGACCGGGTGGCGCGCGTGGCCGGAACACAGACCATCGCAGGTAGCACCGCGACTATGGACCACCAATTCCGGTTCGCCGTGCGGCATAGCGGGCTTCCGCGTGACGACGCACTGCTGAGCGCCGTTCGTCAGGCCTCGATCAATCCGGCACGAGCGCTTGGTCTACCGACCGAGGGGCTGGTCTCCGGGGGCACCGCCGATCTGGTGGTGCTGGATGCGGATCTCGCGGTAACCGGGGTGCTGCGGCGGGGATCGTGGGTGGTCGCCCCTTAACTGGCATCCTGGCGATATGGGGATAGTCATCCGCCTGTTCGAGCTCCTGATCGTGATAGTGCCGGTCGCGGGCGCGATCTTCGCCGCGATCAAGGGTTTCTCATCCGCCAGAAGGCGCGGGCTCGAGCAGGCGGAGACCGACGGGCACCCCGATTCGGAACCCGGACCTGTCCGGCCCACCACCGGCAACCCTGCTGCCCTCTGGCGCACCATCACGCGCGCAATCGAGGAGCATTCGCGAACGGATTCGCGATGGCTGGACTACGAGCTCGATCCGGCCAAACTGCTGGATTTCCCCCTCATGACGGACCTGCGCGAGCCCCTCACCGAACGTTTCCACAGGGCGAAGGTCCGGGCGGACATGCTGCGGCCGGTGCGAGCTGAGGATCTGCTGGACGATCGCGAATCAGCCGGCGATTATCTGGCTGCTGTAGAGGACTACATCGCCGCATTCAACGCAGCCGAGACCGATGCGATACGCAGGCGCCGTGACGAATTCTCCGAACCCGACAAGCAGCGCATTGTCCGTGCGCAGCGGCTGCTGCGTGTGGCGTCCAATGACGCTGCGGCACCCAACGAACGTGAACGCGCTTATGACCTCGCCCGCCGGGAACTCGAGGGCCTGATCGTTTTGCCACCGGCGACGCGAGCCGCCATCGAGCGCGGCATAGCCGGCGAAATCGACCCGTGAACGGCGCCGAACCAGCGCTACTTCGTCCGACCGGGACGGTCGCCGGTGAATCCTCGTACGGCGTGTGATCTCACGAACTCGGCGACGAGATCGTCGTCATCCATGTCGAGCCTTGACGACGGTGTGCTGAACAGCGAGAAGAGCATCCGTGCGTACCATTCGCCGGCAGCCGCAACGTCCAAGTCCTTGCGCACCTCACCGGTGAGCTTCGCGGCGGCGAGGTACGGCGCGAGGAACTCCGTGCACTCGCGCAGCAGCACCGCGGCGTTCTTGGTGAGCAGCAGGCTGACCTCGTCGGCGTCGAAGTAGTCCTCTGGTTCGATGACGCGGCGGGCCTTCGTGACGAAGACTCCCGCGAGAACCAGCTGGTCCTCGAGCGTCTCGCCCTTGCGCATGGACTTGGCCATCTCCCGGTAGAACTTCTGTGAGGCGCCCTCTGCGCACGCTTCGACGATGGCCGCCTTGTCGCGGAAATATTCGTATACCGTGCTCCGGGACACATCGGCTGCTCTCGCGATGTCGACAACGGTCGTCTTGTCCAGACCATGCCGGCGAAAGCAATCGAACGCGGACTCGAGGATGAGTTCGCGCGTGTCGGTCGCGGTCGTGTCAGCGGTCACGGCGCTCGAATCAGTCGTCGGGGGACAGGATCAGCGCGCTCGTGGGTACGCCCGTTCCCGACGTGACCAGGACGTGCTCCACATTGTCGACTTGGTTGTACGAGGTGCCGCGCACCTGGCGGACACCTTCGGTGATCCCGTTCATGCCGTGGATGTAGGCCTCGCCCAGGAGGCCGCCATTGGTGTTGATCGGTAGTTCGCCACCGAGTGAGAGCCGCTCGACGGTCGCGAAGTCCTTCGCCTCGCCACGACCGCAAAAGCCGAGCTCCTCGAGCTGTGCGAAGACGAACGGTGTGAAGTGGTCGTAGAGAAACGCCGTCTGGATATCTGCCGGTTTGAGACCGGAGTCGCGCCAGAGCTTTTCGGCGACCACGCCCATCTCTGGAAGACCGGTGATGTCGTCGCGGTAGTAGCTCGTCATCATCTCGCCATTCGCCGCCGCACCCTGCACCGCGGCGGTGATCACCGCTGGGGGGCGCGGAAGGTCGCGTGCCCGCTCCGCGCTGGTGACGACCAATGCGACGCCACCGTCGCTCTCCTGGCAGCAGTCGAGAAGCCGCAGAACGGGTTCGATGACCCACCGCGAATTCTGGTGCTCCTCGAGCGTGATCGGCCGCTCGTAGAACCACGCATCGGGGTTGCGGGCCGCATGGGCACGGTCGACGACGGAGATCCGTCCGAAGTCCTCGTTGGTCACCCCGTAAGTGGACATGTAGCGCTGGGCATGCAGGGCTACCCACGCCGCGGGAGTCAACAGCCCGAAGGGCGCGTAATTGGCCATGAACAGCGGTGTTTCGGCAGTCGCCCGCGAGGTCGCGCCACCGAATCGGAACCCTGAGCGTTCGTTGAACGCGCGATAGCACACCACTGCGTTGGCTGTGCCCGTCGCGACCGCCATCGCCGCCTGCACGACCGTACCCGCCGCCGCGCCACCGCCGTGGTGCACGCGGCTGAAGAACGTCAGATCGCCGATACCGACGTTGCGGGCGATGTCGATCTCGTCGCTGGAGTCCATCGTGAACGTGACCATGCCGTCGATATCGTTGGGCTGCAGCCCGGCATCATCGATCGCGGCTTTGACCGCCTCACAGGCGAGTTGGAGTTCGCTGCGGCCGGACTCCTTTGAGAACTCCGTCTGGCCGATGCCCGCGATAGCGGTCTTTCCGCTGAGCGAATTCATGCGCCGACTCGGTCGTCCAGCAGGCTGACGATCGCCGATCCCGTCACGTGGTCCCCGAGGCTGTTGCTTGCCTTGAAGGTGATTTCCAGCAGGCCTTCGCCATCGGATCCCTCGGACTTGCCGGTGACGCTACCCGTGAAGCGCAATGGGTCGTTGGGGAAAGACGGCACCCCGAGCCGGATGGCCAGCTTCTTCACCATCGCTTCGGGACCGGCCCAGTCGGTCAGGAATCGCACGCACAGCCCGTTGGAGGTCAGGATGTTCATGAACATGTTCGGCGACCCCTGCTTCTTGGCGAACTCGGGATCGTGGTGCACGGGCATGAAGTCGCGCGAGGCGATCGCGCCCGCGACGATCACGGTCGCGGTGACCGGGACATCCATCGGCGTGACCTCGTCGCCGACATTGATATCGCGCCAGTCCAATGTCGTGGTGCGAGAGGTATTCACGGGCACAGTGGTCATTTCCTTTCACTCACGTCACTTACTCACGTCATTTACGTAGGCAGCGCCGAGTCGCGCCAGTTGCGCCGAGGCCGAACCAAGCGTCAACTCGTTGTGCTTGGCCCACAGGAAGTACCGAAACAGGGGATAGGTGATGTCGATGCCGATGCCGCCGTGCACCTGTTGCGCGGTGGCCGCAACACGGGCGCCGGCCTCGGCCGCCCAGAACTTTGCGATCGCGGCCGCGCGCTCGGCCGGTTGCCCCGCGGCCAGCAGCCAGGCCGCCTGCCACATCGTCCAACGAATCGCCTCGACGTCGATGAAAGCATCAGCCATCCGCTGCTGAACGGCCTGGAAGCTGCCGATCGGCCTGCCGAACTGCTCGCGTTCTGTGGTGTACGACGCGGCGATGCGCAGAGCGCGCTCCGTCACCCCGAGCTGAATCGCGCACAGCCCGACAATGGCGCGGGTATGCAGCGATTCGATCATCTCGGCGCCGTCCCCGGGCAAGCGGTCTTCAACGGAAACGACTGCACCGTCTAGGATCACGTCGGCATGCGGCTCGCTGTTCGTTGTCTCCGCGGGTTGGATCTCGACCCCGTCGGCTCCCGATTCGAGCAGGAATAGGCCGATGCCACCGTCGCCGGTCTCGGCGGGAATGACGATGGTCTGCGCGATCTGCGCGGCCGGCACCAGCTCTTTGCTTCCATTGAGCCGCCACCGGTCGCCGTCGCGACGTGCGGTGGTTGTCGGCTTCGTCGGATCGGAACGGCCCGGCTCGGTCAACCCCGCGGTCAGCAGGGAAGTCCCGTCGACGGCGCCAGGCAGATACCGTTGTCGCTGGCCGTCATCGCCGTGGCGGGCGATGGTGTCGGCGCCGAGCAGAAGAGTCGCGTAGACCGGTACCGGCGCGACGCCGGCGCCTACCTCCGAGAGGAGCAGGGCCAACTCGAGGAACCCGTGGCCGCTGCCACCGACGTTCTCGGGCAACGCGATTCCGAGCAGGTCGGCGGTCGCGAGCTCATGCCAGAGCGCCGGGTCGAACCGAACGTTGCCGGCCTCCAACTCGGTCAGATGCTCGGGCGTGGCCCGATGCTCGAAGAGTTGGCGCGCGACTTTGGCGATCGTCTCTTGTTCTTCGGTGAATGTGAAATCCATGGGTGTGATGCCTGCCTATCGAACCGGGCGGAACTGGTGCAGGACGACGTCGTTGCCGTCGAGCGTGTCGAATGTCCGATAGAAAACCTCGACAGGCATGCCGACCTCGACGTCCTCGGGTGCGATCTCGCACAGGTTCGACACCAGCCGCACGCCCTCGTCGAGTTCGACCAGCGCGACGATGTACGGATACTCCATCAGCGGCATCGGCGGATGTTGCGGCATCACGTAGCTGTACACGGTGCCGTGGCCGGAGGATTCGACCGTATCCCACTCCAGCGACTGGCATGCGGGGCACATCGGCCGTGCGGGCTGCCGCAGCGCCTGGCAACCCTTGCAGCGCTGAATCAACAGCTTGTGGTCGCGCACCCCGTTCCAGAAGAACTCGTTGTCAGGGCTGATCGTCGGCGTCAGTCGGGTAGCCATCATTCCCCAGCCGTTCCCGCGGGAGCCGCGTTGGCCTTGAATCGGAACACCCGAAATCGCTGACGGCCCAGTACTTCACCGTTCTGGTCGGTGTAGGTCGACAACCACGTGACGAAATGGCCCGTGCCCAGGGAGGTCTGCTTCTCGTCGGAGATGTCCTCGAACTCCTGGGTCACCGAAATGATGTCGCCGAGGCGCGGATAACGTTCGATCTCGAACTCCGAGTTCGTCGCGACGATGCTGGTGAATCCGGCATCTTCGATGAACGACGCTGGATTGCGCCCCACCTCCATCGGCACGCCGCCTCGTTCGGCGATGCCCTCGATCTTGGGGGCGGGCATCGTCCACGTCTGAAGCATGACCGGTGGCGACACGATGCCGCCGAATCGCGACTCGGCGGCGAACTCGGGGTCGAGGTAGACCGGGTTCATGTCGTCGAGCGCATAACACCAATGCCGAATCATCGGCTGGTTCACCGGATCGGGCGCAACGGTCGCCTCGCCGGACCCGCCGGTCGGCTGCCCGATGAGCGCGTCGAGCTTCTTCCGAAACTCCGACTCGGCTGTCTCTTCTTCGCGCGAGCGCTCATCAGGGGCTGTCTCTTCTTCGCGCAAGCGCTCATCAGGCGTCACTTCGCATCCCCATTCTGGTTGGCCCGAAGGTCACGTGGTGCACGCGGCATGAAAAGTCCGGCCATCGCGATGATGTCGCGCTGTAGTTCGTTGGCGCCCCCACCGAAGGTGTTGATCACCGCGATGCGGTAGGCCGATTCGAGCGCGCCGCGCAGCGGTGCGTCGTCGCCCTTTCGGGTGCCACCGCGATCCATCACCTCGAGCAGTTCCCTGGCCACCTGTTGGGTCAGTTCCGTGCCGAACACCTTGACCGCTGATGCCTCGCCCATACCAAGCACGCCGATCGACATGGCCGCGTTCACACGCAGGTTCATGATTTTGTAGGCGGCGACCTGCGCCTCGACCCGAGCCAGCGCCTGCTGCACCCACGGCTGGTCGATGACGCGTCCGCCGTCGAGCTCGGTGGTCTGCGCCCAGGCCAGCGTCTTCTCGAACAGCGGCACGAGCGCACCCATGTTGCCCAGCGCCGCGCGTTCGAAATTCAGCTGCGTGGTGATCAGCCGCCAGCCCTCGTTCTCGCCCGCGACGATCGAGCTCGCAGGCACTCGAACGTCGTCGTAGAAGGTGTAGAAGGTCGACACGCCCGGCATGGTGTGCAGCGGCTTGCACGAGAACCCCGGCGATGACGTCGGCACGATGAAGATGGTGATGCCCTTGTGCTTCTTGACCGTTGGATCGGTGCGGGCCGCGAGCCAGATGTAATCGGCGTACGCCGCGCCGCTGGTGAACATCTTCGCGCCGTTGATGACGTAGTCGTCGCCGTCGCGCACAGCAGCAGTCCGCAGCGACGCCAGATCGCTTCCGGCGGACGGTTCGGAATAGCCGATCGCGAACTCGACGGTGCCGTCGAGAATGGCCGGCAGGAACTTCTCCTTCTGCTCATCGGAGCCGGACTGCGCGAGGGTCGGTCCGACGGTGTTGAGCGTGACAAGCGGGATCGGCGCGTTTACCCGCTGGGCCTCCTCGAAGAAGATGAACTGTTCGAGCGCGGTGAAGCCACGCCCGCCATACTCCTTGGGCCACCCGACGCCGAGGAGGTTCGCGGCTCCGAGCGCACGCACGCACTCCTTGACTGCCTCTCCACCTTCCATGCGGCCGGCGACCGCGGCGATGCGTTCCGGCGTCATCACCGTCTCCAGGGACGCCCGGATCTCGGCTCGGAGCGCGTTTCTGGTCCGGTGTGAAGTCCAGATGCATGGTCAGCTCCCCGTTCCCAGACGTACGGGCATGCGCTTGACGCCGGGCACCATGGTCGCGCGCATGCGGTCGACGTCACCGACCAGTTCGAGCTTCGGATATCTCCCGAGCAGCACCTCGAAGAAGACGATCGCCTCGAGCCGGGCGAGTTGGGCTCCCACGCAGGAGTGCTCACCACAACCGAATGCGATGTGCGGGTTGGGGTGGCGGTCGATCTTGAACTCCTCGCCGTCGGCACCGAAGATCTCCTCGTCGCGGTTGGCCGAGCCGTAGAGCATGACGACCGTGTCGCCCTCGCGGATGCGCTGTCCGCGGATCTCGACGTCGACCGTCGCCGTCCGCGCCATATGGGTGACCGGGCTGCACCACCGCAACATCTCTTCGACGGCGCCCGGGATCAGCGCGGGGTCCTTGACGAGCCGGTCGCATGCCTCGGGGTGTTCGATGAGTGCCAAGGTGCCGAGCGCGATCAGGTTGCGGGTCGTTTCGTTGCCCGCCACGAGCAACAGGAACGCGAAGTTGAGCAGGTCCTCATCGGTCAGCCTCGCCCCGTCGACCTCGGCGGTGGTCAGCACCGACAGCATGTCGTTCCGCGGTTCGATTCGTCGAGCGGCGATCAGCTGCTGGAAGTACTCGAACAACTCGCCGACGGCGACCACCGAGTCGAGTTCGATCTCGGGATCGGCGTTTCCGGTGCATGCGTCCGACCACCGGCGGAACTGCTCCCAGTCATCGGGCGGGGCGCCGAGCAGTTCGGCGATCATTCGGGTCGGTAAAGGTGCTGCGAGGGCCTCGGCGAACTCGACGGTGGAGTCGGCACGGATGTCTGTCGAGGATGCCGTAGACGATCTCGCGCACCTTCGGTTCGAGGATCGTCACCTGCCGCCGGGTGAACCCGGTGTTGATCAGCTTGCGGAGCTGCCGGTGCCGCGGTGGGTCGGTGAAGATCAGATTGCCCTCCTGAACCGGGTTCGGAAACCCCGGGTCGGGAATGGTGATGCCCTTGGTCGAGGAGAACTTGGCCGGGTTCGTGGACACGTATCTGATGTCCTCGTATTTCAGCAACGCCCAGAACTTGGTGACGTCGTTCCAGCACACCGGCTCGGTTGCGCGCAGTTCCTTGTAGGCGGGGTACGGGTCTCCCGTGAAGAAGTCGGGCGAATGCAGAGGGACTTCGGTACGCATAGCGGCCTCCCTCAATGCGATCAGACATATCAGTACCGTCTGTCCGATTCATATTGTGTCTACTTGATGGCCCCGGGACTGTCAATGCTGGATGATCTGTTGAAAGTCAACTGAGTTGGACGACAGTGATTGACGGGGGAGTCCGACAGGTGTACACCAAGTGTTGACCCACTGACCCCGGTGAGGAAACGATATGGCCGACGCTCGTCCACTCCTCGACACTTATCCCCTGTACATCGACGGCAAGTGGGTAGAGCCCGAGAGCGGCCGCTATGACGACATTTCCCCGTCGACAGAGTCGACGATCGCCCAGGCTCCAGACGCGGGTGTCGACGACGTCGACGCGGCGATCTCGGCCGCGCGGCGGGCATTCGACTCGGGGCCGTGGGCCCATGCCTCGACCGACGAACGAGCGCAGTGCCTCACTCAGTTGGGCAATGCACTCATGGAGCGTGCCGACGAGTTCTTCGCGCTGTCGCAAGCAGAGTGGGGGTGCATCGCGAACGAGCGCATGATCCAGATCGACGGTCCCGCATTCATGGCGGCGAACACGGCCGAACTCGCCCTGCAACTGAATGACGAGCCGATCAATCCGTTCGGGGCGGCCGGGACGACGCTGCTTCGCCACGAGCCGCAGGGTGTGGTGTCGATCCTGACGCCATGGAACTTCCCGCACAGTCTCAACGTGATGAAGCTGAGCCGTGCGTTGGCCGCCGGCAACAGCATCGTGCTCAAGCCATCACCCCTGACGCCGCTCGCCGGCCTCGCGCTCGCACGAATCATCGATGGGCACACCGATGTTCCACCCGGGGTGGTCAACGTCGTCACCCCGAGTGGGATCGAGGCGAGCAAGCTACTGACGACCGACCCCCGCATCGATATGGTCAGTTTCACCGGGAGTTCCGTTGTCGGCCGTGAGGTGATGGCCGCCGCGGGCGGCACCATGAAGCGAATTCTGCTCGAGTGCGGCGGAAAGTCTGCGGGAATCTTCCTCGACGATGTCGAGGTGACAGACGAACTGCTGGAACGGTTCTTCTTCGACGGATGCTCGCTGCATGCCGGGCAAGCGTGCATCCTGCAGAGTCGCCTATTGCTGCCGGACCGACTCCACGACGAGGTCGTCGGCAGGCTGGTCGAGTTGGCCCGCAGCGTAAAGGTCGGCGACCCAACGGATCCTGATATTCAGATGGGCCCGCTCATCAGTCGTGCTCAACTGGAGCGGGTGGAGGCGCATGTGGGAGCCGCGGTCAAAGGGGGAGCAACACTCGTCGCCGGCGGCCGACGCCCTTCCGGCCTGGACACGGGCTTCTACTTCGAGCCGACGATCCTGACCGACGTCACCCCGGGCTCGGTGATCGCCCAGGAAGAAGTTTTCGGTCCCGTGCTGGCGGTACTGCGCTACCGGGATGACGACGACGCGATCGCGATCGCGAACGACTCGCAGTACGGGCTTTCCGGTGCGGTGTGGGGCGCCGACGTCGAGCGCGCCGTAGCGGTCGCTCGCCGTGTCCGTACCGGGCAGATCGCCGTGAACGGCTGCATCCCAGGCGATGCGCCGTTCGGTGGCTTCAAACAGAGCGGACTGGGCCGCGAAGGTGGCGGCCTTCCAGGCCTGTACAGCTATATGGAACAGAAGGCAATCGGAATTCCGGCGTGATGGCGGCGCTGGAGGGACTGCGCGTCGTCGAGATCGCTGGAAATATCGCGGGGCCGTACTGCACGAAACTGCTCGTCGACCTCGGTGCCGATGTCACGAAGGTCGAACCTCCATCCGGAGATCCGCTTCGGCGCTGGGGACCGTTTCCCGGCGGGATACCCGACCCGAACAAGTCGGGCCTGTTCGAGTATCTGAATGCGGGGAAGCGCGGGGCCACAGTCGATCTCGCCTCCGATGCCGCAACGGCGGGGGAGCTGATCGCACAGGCGGATCTGCTGGTGGAAGGTCTGCGGCCCGGGACGTTGGATCAGGTCGGCCTCGGCAAGGACGCGTTGGCGGATCTCAACCCGAATCTGGTGGTCGTCCGCATCTCGGACTTCGGGCAGAACGGTCCGCTGCGTGACCGCGATGCCACACCTCTGACCGTGCAGGCGGCTTCCGGATGGGTCAACAACCGAGATCCTGACCGGCCGCCGGTGCAGGCCGGTGGACGGATCTCCGAGTACGTCGCCGGGGGATACGCCGCCCTTGCTGCCCTCACCGCGTTGAGGAGCGCGGCGACCAACGAAACTGGGGTGGTCGAAGTAGACGTGTCCGTGCTCGAATCGCTGCTGTCGACACTTCCGTATCCAATGCTGCAGGCCGAAAAGATGCGGGCCCTCGGCTTGCCGGTTAACACTCGTTCTGCTCCGATGATGGGCATCGTCGCGGCTGCGGACGGATGGCTTGGAATCAACTGCCTGACAGGCCAGCACTGGCTGGACGCGTGCGCGATGCTGGGCTTGCCCGAATACGGTGAGCTGCAGATCGAGATCATGCTCGGCGGCCCGCAGCGCGCCGAGTTCTACGACAAGGCCGAGCCGTGGCTGTCGACGCACAAAGTGGGCGAGATCGTCGAGCTGAGCCAGGCGATGCGCATTCCCGCATCGCCTGTCAACGACGGCGCCACGGTCCTTGATTGCCCTCAATACCTCGAGCGGGGGTTCTTCGTCGATGCCGGCGGCGCTGATTGGTCGTTCCGTAGGCCCGGTGCTCCGTTCCGGCTGTCGAAGTCCCCTGCGCTGCCGCCTCGGCCTGCACCGCATCTAGGCTCACATGCGGTCGGCGCGCCGAGCCCATCGGTGTTCAACGGCGTAGGGGCGTATCCGCCGAAGACCTTTGCAGACATCAAAGTCCTTGATCTGACCACGTTCTGGGCGGGCGCCTACCTGACGTGCTACCTCGGCGCATTCGGAGCCGACATCGTCAAGGTGGAATCCATTCAGCGGCCCGACGGGTTCCGCTACTCGGGGGCATGGGCGCACGAGGGCGACCGCTGGTACGAACGCAGCGGACTATGGCAGGCCACCAACCTCAACAAGCGAGACATCACCCTCGACCTCGCCAGCGAACAGGGTCGCGATCTCATCCGCCGACTGGTACGGCAGGCCGACGTCGTCGTCGAGAACTTCTCGCCCCGGGTGATCGAACACTTCGGGCTCGATTACGAGTCGCTTGTGGAACTGAAGCCGGATGTGATCCTGGTGCGCATGCCCGGGTTCGGCCTAACCGGGCCGTGGCGCGAATACGTCGGATGGGCGCTCAATTTCGAGCAGACATCGGGCATGGCCGCTGTCACGGGTTACCCGGACGGTCCGCCGTGCACCCTGCAGGGGCCCGCCGATCCGATCGTCGGGGTGCACGCGGGCGTCGCGCTGCTGGCCGCCCTCGAGCACCGGCGCCGCACCGGCGAAGGCCAGCTCGTCGAGATTGCGCAGATCGAGGTGGCGGCAGGCCTGACCGCCGAGCCGGTCATCGAGTATTCGATGAACGGGATTATCCAGCCGCGCAACGGCAATCGGCATCGCGGCCTGGTGCAGGGTGTCTATCCGACTGCTGCTGCCGATGACTGGGTGGCGTTGTCGGTGCGCGACGACAGTGACTGGAGGCAGCTCGCCGAGGCGATCGACCAGCCCGGTCTTCTCGCCGACGCGCGCTTTGCCTCCCCGGGCGCACGGGAACATTCACACGACGACTTCGATGATGTGGTCGCCAGCTGGACGCGCACGCTCACCGCGGCGCAGATCGTCGATCGCCTCAGCGCACGACGAGTGCCGGTCGAGCAGGTGATGACTGCCGAGCGTATGTACGACATCGCGCAACTCGTTGAGCGCCGGTATTACGAAGAGTTCGAGCATCCGGTGACGGGTCGGCATCGCTATCCGGGTTGGCCGTTCACGATGACGCCCGGACCCGTGCGCCACCACCGCTTCACGTCACCGACACTCGGACAGCACAATGACGAGATTCTGCGCGGTCTCGGTCTATCGCAGAACGAGATCGAGGACTTGCGTGCGCGACGGGTTATTGGCGAAACCGCGCTCAACGCCTGACGTCCCGGCGCTGTTTGCTCTCACGTGAGCCGTCGGCTTCGCCACCGCGCCAAGCGGTTCGGCGGCATCCGGATGGCCGCCATCACGGCGCTCATCGGGGACGCCACCGACTTCGAGCGGGCGTCGTGTTCAGCGGGAACAGCGGGCCGCTCACCTTCCCACCACGTCGGCTGCAGCAGCGCGGTGGTCACTGGAATGGCCTTGTCGACGCTCTTGCGTCCCCATGCGCAGGCACGGTCGATCGATGCCGCCGACGGCGCGAGGTTGGCGGGGGACAGCGTCGGCGCGAACCGCACGAGGTGGTCGGCGTAGGGAGCGTTGCGCACCATCTGCAATTGGACCGCCTGGGCGATCGGGGCGAGCCATAGATGGCGTGGATCCCACTGCGGATGAAAGCAGTCGAAGGCGAGGTAGCAGGCATTGCGCGTGCCGAGCCTGCCGTCGCGGATCCGCTTCCACGCCAGCTCGACGGGAACGTTGCTCGCCGCGCCGCCATCGACGAGCGCCGAAACCTCCCTGTCGTCACACAGGGCGTCGAGGATTTCGAGCATGCGGGGGTCGCTCGTCTCATGGTGCAGCACACCGGGAATCGCGGAGGAAAAGGACGCCGCATCGACGACGTCGAAGTCGCGCGTCAGGTCGTCGTCGCCGACGACGATCGGTTTGACGACCCTTACGTCGATGAAGGCCGACACCTGCCACAGGCGGCGCGCGACCTGGGGCCCGATGCCGATCGGGCGGAAGGGAAGCGACCGCATCTGCAGCGCCGCCAGTTCCGGACGACGAAACCGCGACGGGAGAGCCGCGTACGGCTGCCTGCGGACACCGGCGAGCACGGCATCGAATGGAATCGCCAAGTCCGACAACCGCATCCGCTCGCCATCGTCACGGCTGAACAACGCCTGCGGCGAACTCGTCGAACCGCAGGGAGAACAGGCCGGCCAGCCCGTGCCTGCGGCGAAGTCGTTCGGGCCCGAGGATCGCGCCGTAGGTGACCGTCTTCGCCCACGCGACATACTCGTCGATCGGCACCGGAAGGGCGCGGGCCACGACGCCGCCCATGATCGATCCGAATGACGCGCCGATCATGTAGTCCGGTATCTGGCCGGCCTCGAGTAGCCGCTGCATACCGCCGATGTAGACGAATCCCGCGCCGCCCCCGCCGCCCAGCACGGTGACGAGCTTCTTGTAGCCGACCTCGGCGTCCAGTTCGGCGGGGGAGAAGTCGTTCCCGTGACGCTCGATCAGCACCCGTCGCTCCGCGTCCTGGTCGTCGGCCAGGTCCGCAAGAACATCGCGTGCCCGCGCCAATGCCGTTGGAGGATCACGCTCCTCACGAAGCGGGCCGTATAGCGCATCGGCCACCCTGGCCCGCCAGGGTAGAAGTTCGGCGCCCACCGAGACGTCCCCGCGTCCGCGGCTGCCGCCGGGGCCTGCGGCCCCGGGTTCGAAGTCCGCCAGCCGAGCGAAATTGAGGATGTAGCGCAGCCTGCGCAGCTGTTCATCGCTCAGCACGCCCGGATGTGCCAGGTGATGCCGGACGAGCCTGTTCTCCATCTTTTGCAGCATCAGTGCTGGCTCTGCGGACGGAAGATCCACGGCGCCAACGGAATCGACAACCTCGTTCTCGACCGTCTCTGCGAGGTCGAGCGCAACGTCGCGGCGGCTGAGCCGGTTGAACGCCGGGTCGGTGAACGGGATTTCCATGACCTGGAAAGGCGTCCTTCCGTGAATCCGTCTCCGGAGTGTTCAGCTGTGACTCGACCGTATGCGGTGAAGGCGGTCGAAAGGAAGCGCGAGTTCATGTACCATCTGGTACATGATTACCGAAAGTGGCGTCGACATCGACGCACCGGCCACCGTGGTCTGGGATGTCTTTCATGACGTCGAGCGCTGGCCGGACTGGACCGCCTCGGTCACCAGCCTGGTCGCCCTCGACGGGCCCGGCCTCGCGAAGGGCAAGCGGTTCGAGATCAAACAGCCGCGGATGCCGAAACTCGTGTGGGAGGTCACTGAGGTCACACCGGGTAGGACGTGGACCTGGGTGCAGCGCTCGCCGGGCGGCCTCACGCTGGCCAGCCACGACGTCACCGCCATCTCCGAAGGCCGAACCCGGGTGCGTCAGCAGATCGACCAGCGTGGTCCCGTCGGCGCCCTCGTCGGCACTATTCATGCGCCGAATGACGAGGCGCTACCTCGACCTGGAGGCCGTCGGCCTCAAGACGCGAAGCGAGGATCTTTACCAGCTCGATGGCCCGACCTCCTGACCTGGAGCGGCGCCAGGCGCTGCTCGACGCGCTCGTGGATGAGTTCGCCGTGCGCGGCATCGGTGATCGCTCGCTCCGCGACGTGGCAACTGCGGTCGGCACCAGCCATCGCATGCTGCTGCATCATTTCGGCTCGCGTGACGAGCTGCTGCTGGCCATAGTCGACGAGGTCGAGCGCCGCCAGATCATCGTGATGCGTGAGCTTCCGGAGCGTCCGGCCGACGCGATTGCCGCCATGTGGGCCAACCTGCGCCGGCCCGAGTTGCGCCCGTTCGAGCGGCTGTTCTTCGAGTGCTACGCGCGCGGAGCACAGGGCGAGCAGCCGTTCGCCCGAATGTTGCCTGGTGCCGTGCACTCATGGCTTGACGATGACGCCGCCCGGACGATCGATCCCGCGCTCATGCGCCTCGGGCTGGCCGTCGCACGAGGATTGTTGCTCGATCTGGTCGCCACCGACGATCGCGAAGGTGTCGACGCCGCAGCGGCAGCCTTCGTCGATCTGGTGCGTCGAGCAGGGGTCTAGCCCTCGGTTGCGGTCGGGTAGCCCACATCGGTCGGGGGTCGAAGCTGACCAGGCGCCCGCTCTTCTCGGGTGTGCCGATCGAAGGAGTCGACCCCGGCCGCCGCACTGGCCGGTTCCTGGCCCCGGCGTGAATGTCGGTGGACCAGGCAACCCACTGCCGCCGGGGCAGAACGGCCTTCCGCCGCCAGGACATCGCAACTACGTCGTGCCCGTCTGGGCGCCACCGCCACCGCCACCGCCGTACTGGGCGCCGTGGCTGCCGGTGGAATGGAACAGCGAGGTGAACGCCTGGGGCGTTCAGTGGAATGGAAAGTTCAGAGCGGCCCCGTTCTGATCGACCGCTCGAGGTCGCCCCGTCCTCTTGGGCGGGGCGACCTTTTGCGTTGCCCTACTCCTCGCTGCTTCTCCGGCCGCCGATGAAATCCAGCAGTCGTGAATCGTCTGACGTGAACCTGTCCACCTCTTCGCCACCGTCACAACGCAACAGGGCGACCGTCAGGGTGTCGGCATGACGTGAGATCACCTCCCACACCGCACCGGAGTCCTGCCAGCGCTTGAGTTCTGCGACCCGGTCGACGTCCATCCCTCCACGATTGCACTGCGCTACCGCACCGCCAACCCGATCACGTGCCTGTCATAGGCTCGCGCCGTGAGCCCAGCATCCGCCGTCGCTACCGCGGCGGTGTTCGTATGGCTGGGCATGGTGCTGGCGATCTCCTTCGTCGAGGCCCCACTGAAGTTCCGGGCACCAGGGGTGACGCTGCCCATCGGGCTAGGCATCGGCCGCTTGGTCTTTCGCGCGCTCAACGTGTGCGAAGCGGCGCTGGCCGTGGCGGTCGCGGCGTCTCTGGTCATTCGGTCGCCCACCACCGCCGCCGGCATTGCCGCGGGTATCGCCGTCATCGTCCTGATGGCTCAGGTGCTGGCGGTGCGGCCGGCGCTGACGAAGCGATCCGAAGCCACGCTTGCCGGAGCCGAGGTTCCCCGCTCACGGGCGCACTTTGTGTACGTGGGCCTGGAGATCGTCAAGGTAGTCGCGCTCCTCGTCGCGGGTGTCCTGCTGCTCGCGGGGTGAGACGACCGCCGAATGTGTCGACCGCAGTGGTGATGGATCTCGCCCGAGCTGGCCGCTCAAACCGCCAACTGGCTTATAGTTCCTACCGTCGTCTCGATGGGTAGGTGTGGGTGTCCATTGTGAACCGGTCGCGTGCGCGGGGACGCCGATGATGTCAAACGACCCGCATGCCGAGCTGCCTACCGATCCCGATGCTCCCGCCAAACCGCTACGCCCACTGCACCTACGGCCATCGGCAATGGCGTGGGTCTTCGCCGGAGGTATGGCGGGTACGGCGCTGCGCTACTACATCGAACTTCTCCTGCCCCACGATGGCACAGCGTGGCCGTGGGCGACCTTCTTGATCAACCTCAGCGGAGCCTTCCTCCTGGGGGGATTGCTGGAGGGCCTCGCGCGGCTCGGCGAGGACTCAGGATGGCGCAGGCGTGCCCGCCTTTGTGCCGGCACCGGGGCGTGTGGCGCCTTCACCACCTACAGCACCTTCGCTCTGGAGATCGTGCTGCTGGGCCGGCACGGCCATCTCGGAACCGCAGTCAGTTACGGCCTGGCCAGCGTCGTGGGCGGCGTTGTCACCGCCTGGCTTGGCATCGTGGTCGTGGCAAGCGTTCACCACCGGAGGAGGCGCGCATGATTGCGATCCTCACCTTCCTCGCGGGGGCCTCGGGTGCGGTGACACGGTTCCTGCTCGACGCATGGACAAAACAGCGATGGCGGTCGCCGTTTCCGTTGGGCACCGTCGTCATCAACGTCACGGGATCGCTGCTCCTCGGCGTTCTTGCCGGGGCCGTGCTCTTCCACGGCCAGTCCAGTACCTGGGAGACCGTGTTGGGGACCGGATTCTGCGGCGGGTACACGACTTTCAGCACCGCCAGCTTCGAAACCGTGCGATTGGTCCAACAGGGCCGGCGAACGCTGGCCTTGCTCAACGCAGCGGTCTCCTTGGTCATGTCGGTTGCCGCCTGTGCGTCCGGACTCGCCCTGATGTGGGCGCTCTGATGATCTTCTACCGATGGAGGTAGCCCAAGATGGACAACACTGGCGAATCTGCCGCGCGGGCCTCCGCGGAGTTGGTGGTCGGCTGGGACGGCCAACCGGCGAGCGTCGCCGCATTGCGCTATGCGGTCGGCCTGGCTCGACGCCTCGATGCACATCTTCATGTCGCGCATATCGCCGACTTCGCCGATCTGCCCGTCGATCCGGACGCATGGGACTATGAACAGCAGTTCCACGCCACGCTCGAAGCCCACGCCGTTCAAGCGCGCGCCATGCTGGACGAACTCGGCGCGAACTGGACATACCACGCCATGCACGGCCGTCCACCCGACGTCCTTGCCGACTTGGCCGAGGAAGTCGATGCGGTGATGATCGTGCTGGGTGCCCCCCGGGGCGGCATGCACTCGTTCATCGAGACGTTTGCCGGACAGTCGGTCGCATATCAGGTGACGCGCAAACACGGCCGAGCGGTGCTCCTCGTTCCCGACACTTCGCCCGAATAACGGAGTCAGAAATGGCGCAGCACGTTTATCTCGTCCGTCATGGGGAGACCTCCCTCAACGCCGACGGAAGACTCCGCGGTCTCGCCGATCCTGAGCTGAACGAAAGCGGCGAGGCCCAGGCCCGCGCGGTCGCGGTCGCACTGGCGAACGTCGATGCCGGTGTCGTGGTGTCGAGTCCACTTCGGCGCGCAGTCCGCACCGCGGCCGCCATCGCTGAACATGCGGGAATACCGCACCAGATCGATGATCGCTTCAATGATCGCGACTACGGGCAATGGACCGGCGCGGTGAAGTCAGAGGTCATCGCCGAGTGGGGCAGCGTCGACGCCGCCCCCGGCGTCGAGCGGACGGAGGCTGTGTTGTCACGCGCTCAGCCCGCACTGGAGGAGTGGGGCGCTTGGGCGGAGTCCCGGCACACAGCCGTGGTCGTGGTGACTCACGATGCGGTAATCCGACCGCTCCTCGCCCGCATCGCTCCCGATCTCCCCGCTGTATCCGTACCCACGGGGTCCTACCAGGTGCTGCGGCGCGAAGCCGGAATCTGGTCCGTTGACCTGACCGACCAGCAGGCGCCGCTTCCCCAGTAGCGGGCGGGGCGAGGAAAACGCGCCGTTGGCCTGAATTCTTGGCGCCGCTGCCGTGCGCCGCGCCGAACCGGAGCAGAATCGACACCATGGCCAATCCCCGCGCCGGTCAACCGGCGCAACCCGAAGACCTCATCGATGTGGCGCAGGTGGTCACGGCGTACTACACCGTCGAACCCGATCCCGACAACGTCGATCAACAGGTGGCGTTCGGCACCTCGGGGCATCGGGGCTCCAGCCTCGACGCGGCGTTCAACGAGGCGCACATCCTGGCCACGACGCAGGCCATCGTCGAGTACCGGCACGCGCAGGGCACCACTGGTCCGCTGTTCATCGGCCGCGATACCCATGCGCTCTCGGAACCGGCATGGGAGTCGGCGCTGGAGGTGCTCGCCGCCAATGACGTGGTGGCGATGATCGATTCGGCGGACCGCTACACGCCGACGCCAGCGGTCAGCCACGCCATCCTGGCGTTCAACCATGGCCGCGACCGCGATCTGGCCGACGGGATCGTCGTCACGCCGTCGCACAACCCGCCCCGCGACGGCGGCTTCAAGTACAACCCGCCCAACGGCGGGCCCGCCGACACCGACGCCACCGGGGCGATCGCCAAACGGGCCAACGAGATGCTGCGCGAACGGCCTCGAGGGCGTGAAGCGGGTGCCGTTGGCCCGCGCGCTGGAACACGCGCAGCGCCACGACTACCTCAACGCGTACATCGACGACCTGCCCAACGTCGTCGATCTGCATGCGATCAGCGCCGAGGGGATCCGCATCGGAGCCGACCCGCTGGGCGGCGCGAGCGTCGACTACTGGGGCGCGATCGCCGAGCGGCACAACCTGAACTTGACCGTGGTCAATCCGTTACGTCGACGCGACGTGGCGGTTCATGACGCTGGACACCGACGGCAAGATCCGGATGGACTGCAGTTCACCCAACGCGATGGCTGGGCTTATCCGAACGGTGTCCGGCAACCGCGAGAGCTATCAGATCGCCACCGGCAACGACGCGGACTCCGACCGGCACGGCATCGTGACACCCGACGGCGGGCTGCTCAACCCCAACCACTATCTGGCGGTGGCGATCGACTACCTGTACGCGAACCGGCCCGACTGGCCTGCGTCCACCGCGGTCGGCAAGACCGCGGTCAGTTCGTCGATCATCGATCGGGTGGTCGCCGGGCTGGGCCGCAAGCTGGTCGAGGTGCCGGTGGGCTTCAAATGGTTCGTCGACGGATTGCTCAGCGGCACCATCGGTTTCGGTGGCGAGGAGAGTGCCGGCGCCTCGTTCCTACGGCGCGACGGATCGGTATGGACCACCGACAAGGACGGCATCATCCTGGCGCTGTTGGCGTCGGAGATTCTGGCGAAGACGGGCTCCACGCCATCGCAGCGATACGACGAGCTTGCCGAAAAGTACGGTGCGCCAACGTATGCCCGC
Source organism: uncultured Actinomycetota bacterium (assembly GCA_963805835.1). Taxonomy (GTDB): domain Bacteria; phylum Actinomycetota; class Actinomycetes; order Mycobacteriales; family Mycobacteriaceae; genus Mycobacterium. The sequence continues at coordinate 207,009 of CAWDVX010000008.1, forward strand.
ATCGATGCGCCCGCCAACCGGGAACAGAAGGCGCGACTGGCCAAGCTGTCGGCCGAACAGGTGACGGCCACCGAGCTGGCGGGGGAGGCGATCACCGCCAAGCTGACCACTGCGCCGGGCAACGGTGCTCCGCTGGGTGGTCTGAAGGTGACGACGGAGAACGCGTGGTTCGCGGCGCGCCCCTCGGGTACCGAGGACGTATACAAGATCTACGCGGAGTCGTTCCGGGGGCCGGAGCATCTCGCCGAGGTGCAGGAAGCGGCCAAGGAAGTGGTGAATAAAGTCATCGCGTGAGCTCTGACGCGGAGGCCGACTGTTCTACAGACAGTGTCGACCAAGCAGCGAAGCTCCCGCGTGAGGTCTGGCTGCTGGTCGGCGCAAACGTCGTCGTGGCGCTGGGCTATGGCGTCGTGTCGCCGGTGCTGCCGCAGTACGCCCGGCACTTCGGGGTCAGCATCAGCGCGGCGACGTTCGTCATCACGGCTTTTGCGGTGATGCGGCTGGTGGCGGCGCCGCCGGCAGGATGGCTGGTGTCGCGGCTGGGCGAGCGGCGGGTCTATATCAACGGCTTGCTCATCGTCGCGGTGTCCACCGCGGTGTGCGCGTTCGCGCAGACCTACTGGCAGCTGCTGCTGTTCCGTTCGCTCGGCGGCCTCGGCTCGGCCATGTTCTCGGTGTCGTCGCTGGCATTGATGATCCGGATCTCTCCTGAGAATGCGCGGGGCCGCGTCGCCGGCCTGTTCTCGTCTGGCTTTCTCGTCGGATCGGTGGGAGGCCCGGTGCTGGGCAGCCTCACCGCCGGCCTCGGACTGGCGGCGCCGTTCGCGATCTACGGCGTTGCGCTGCTTGTCGCCGCCACGGTGGTGTTCGTCAGCCTGCGGGGCAGCCCGCTGGCTGAACCAGAGGAAGCAGCTGCTGAGCCCGCCGTTTCGCTGCGAGACGGTCCTGCGTAACCGCGCCTACCGGGCCGCGTTGCTGTCCAATTTCGCGACCGGCTGGGCGGCGTTCGGACTACGGATCGCCCTGGTGCCGCTCTTCGTCGTCGACGGGCTCGGCCGCAGCACCGGCATCGCCGGCCTGGCACTGGCGACATTCGCCATCGGCAACGTCTCGGTGGTCATCCCGAGCGGCTACCTATCCGACCGGATCGGGCGGCGCAAGTTGCTCATCGTCGGACTGATGGCGGCCGCCATCGCCACGAGCCTGCTCGGTGTCACGTCATCGCTGGTGATCTTCCTGGTGACCGCGTACGTGTCGGGTGCGGCGTCGGGCATCTTCGTCTCCCCGCAGCAGGCCGCCGTGGCCGACATTGTCGGAAACAAATCACGTGGCGGAACCCCGGTGGCCGTTTTCCAGATGATGGTCGACGTCGGATCGATCGCCGGGTCGCTGATCGTCGGCATGGTCGCCCAGCACGCTTCATTCGGCTGGGCCTTCGCCGTCAGCGGCGCGGTACTGTTCATCGCCGCGGTGGGCTGGATCTTCGCACCGGAAACGCGCGGTCAACCGAGCGCCGGGCACACCCCGGCGCGACCGCTAGGCCCCGAAGCCGGAGGAGAAGTGCCCTGACCTGCAATTTTGAAGGCTTACCGCAGGTGGTGTAACTTCGATCTGCACAACGAGGGGCTATGGCGCAGTTGGTAGCGCACCACACTGGCAGTGTGGGGGTCAGGGGTTCGAATCCCCTTAGCTCCACAAACTGAAACCCGCTCCGACCATTGGCCGGGGCGGGTTTCGTCGTTTGCGGGGAAAGGTCCGCGACAGGCCGAGTGTCCTAACTCTGTCCTATAACCCGAGGGAACACCGCCGGCTCGGCGGTGAGCCGCTCGTGCTCACCCGCCCGTAGACCGCCGTCGTCATCCGCTCGGTGCCGTTCCACGCGGCGACGACATCGGCGGGGATATCGGCGACCGACATCGCGAAGATGTTGGGTGTTACCCGCGCCGCCGTGTATCGCTACCTGTCGGATGGCACCACCGCCTGATCAAACTATCGTCAGGCCGTCATCGCTACTCGACCGAAGACTCAATCTGCGAGTCGAAGCGCGACGCTGGCGAGCACTGACGTCAGAAGAAGTTCGAACGCTCGATCGTTCAGCGGTACCGGGGCGCTGGTGAATCCGCCCTCGTCGCCAGGCTCCGTCTCGTGCGCTGCGCTGTGCTTCTGCGCCAACCTTGCGAGAAGTACCGACCCCCGAACGAGTTCCGACACCGCCGAGTACGTGTCGTGAGCTGTTTGCTCATCGAGACCGGAGTCGATCATGTTGGCGATCGCCTTCTGCGTCTCCTGGTCGCCCAGCCGTTGTGCCATGGGGCTCAGTGCGCCTCGAATGAGGATCAGATCCGTCAACACCGGGTCGCCGAGGAACGTCTGTCGCACTCCGCGTGCGTGGGCCATCAGCGAAGCACGCCAATCGTCCGACTCAGCGAAGGCCGGCAACCCGCTGCTGCGCAGCGCGCGGTCGGTCATGGCGTCCAGAAGCTCCGACTTATTGCGAACGTGCCAGTAGATGCTGGTTACGCCTACGTCGAGCGATTTGGCCACCAGTGGAATGCTCAGCTCGTCGATTGAGGAGTCCGCCGCTATTGCGAAGGCCGTCTCCACGATCGCGTCTTTGGTAAGCGAGCCTCGCGCTCGTCGCGTCATCGTTTCATGATCGGCAGCTTGGCCCACCCTCGCACGCTGGCGGTGTGTGCCTTGGTCGCGCCCGCGTAGTCGACGTCCCACTCCGGCCACCGCTTGAGGAGTTCTTCGAGCGCGACCCTGGCTTGCATGCGCGCTAGCGAGGTACCGAGGCAGAAGTGCAGACCCTGGCCAAAGCTGAGGTGGCCGCCCCTACGGTGGATGTCGAATTGCTCGCCGTTAGGGAAATGCGCCTCGTCGCGATTGGCGGATCCGTTGAGCAGCAGCATGATCGATCCCTCGGCGATCGATACGCCCAAGCATTCGGTGTCGGCAGCGACATACCGTGCCTGCACCGGTGACGGCGCTTCGAAGCGCAGAACCTCCTCGATGGCACCCGGGATCAGTTCGGGATCGGCAACGAGTTCGCTGCGCTGATCGGGGTGATCAGCCAGCAGCTGGCACGCGAAGGCGATGAGCCGGGTGGTGGTTTCGTTGCCGGCACCGGCGATCATGCTGGTGTATGTGAGCACCTCGGTGCGCGTCAGCTTGCGTACTCCGCTGTCGTCCTCCACTTCGGCGTTGAGCAGCTGTGTCATGAGGTCGTCGGACGGGTGGTCGGCCCGCCAGTCGATGTATTCGGAGAACAACAGATACGACTCTTCGAACGCGTTGTCGGCAACCGCGAACTGACCCTCCTTCAGGTCGATGGCGTTGTTCGTGGTATCGCGGATCAGCTGCTGGCCCTGCTCTGGGATGCCGAGCAGATAACCGATAGTGCGCATCGGGATCAGCGCACCCAGGTCGGCGATGACGTCGAATTCATTGCGTCCCACTAGCGAATCGAGAGCCCGCACACAGAACTGGCGTGTTAACGGTTCGATGGCAGCCATCCGGCGCGGGGTGAACACCTTCGACAGCAGTCGCCGGTGCAGGTCGTGCTGCGGTGGGTCCTCGAAAAGGATCACCCCCGGTGGTACCTCCAGACCACTCTTGATGACGTCCATGACGGTTCCACGCCCCGACCGGTAGGTCTGCCAGTTAGGCAGCTCACGGGCAACGTCATCCCATCGGCTCAGCGCGTAGAAATCGTGCCGATCGTTGTAGTACAGCGGCGCCTCCGCGCGCATACGTCGCCACACCGGATATGGATCGTCGTCGATGTCGAAATCGAACGGATCGTAATACAGATCAACAGTTTTCGGATCTGTCATGTCAGCGACGCGTTTGACGGGTGACGATCGAGGGACCGGCCAGCGGCACGTCTAGGAGTCCGGGACGGGCGTCGATGACCGCCGGGATGGCGTTGATCGCCGCCATCGCCGTCGCTGCGACGCCGGGGTTGGTGGCGTCATCCGGAGTGGGGTCCAGATGGAGGTCGAGGGTCATGTTCGGGTTTCCCTCGACGCGGAACACCATGCCGCCCTGGCCGGGTTGTGCTGGTCGCGGCCAAGAGTCGGGCCAGGGCGTGGAGGTCACCGCCGCGAAGTACTGAACCGAGACAACGGGGCGCTCGTCGTGCACCGCGGCGAGCTGCCAGCGGTGGCCGCAGATGGTGTCCTTCGGGATCACCCCGAGTGCGGTATCGAGGTCGTCTGGGGCGAGGATCGTCTCCCAGTCCAGCGCCACACTGTCCACGTCGACGGACAATATGTCGGCGATGTAGCGCACGACGGGTTCCCAGTCGTTGTTTACCTTGCCGACAGCGATGCGGATCGGGACGTGGCCGTTGGGCTTTCCGAATCCCATCGACTCGTGGAGCACCTCCCAGATTGGGTAGGACAGGTCGAGGTCAAGGGCGTACTCGTCCATGCGGTAGGTGTCGATCTTCCCGGCGCCGGCCAGAAGGGCGGTAGGCAGATTGAGGCTCACGAATCCGGGCTCGCATCCGGTCGCATAGAACGTCGCGTTGCCTTTCCGGGCGGCACGCTCGATCGGGTCGCGCCAATTCGCCGGTGCCGCTTTCGGATACACCATGGGGATGGCGGAAATAGTGACGACGTTGATGCCGGCTTCCAGGTAGCCGACGATGTCGGCGATCACCTCGTCTTCACGTCTGACGGCTGTCGCGCAGTAGGCGACGCAATCGGGCTTAGCATCCAGGACTGCCGCCAAGTCGTCGGTCGCGGCGACGCCGACATCGGGGCGACCGCACAACGCGCCGGCGTCGGTGCCCACCTTCGTCGGCGAGGACACCTTGAGCCCGATTAGTTCCAGTGCGGGGTCGTCGATGATCGCGCGCAGAGCCACGCTTCCCGTCATGCCGGTGCCGACGTGAACCACGCGACGACTCGCGGACGTGGTGCCAGGGGAGGAGGTCACAGGTGGGCCTTTCGACGAGTAGCGGGCGTTGATTTACTGTAGACATAACCAGTAAGGTTTACCAGTAAGTGGTTCAATTCATCGAGCGGTGATCGAGGGGTACGACGCAGGTGCCGAAACGAACCATCGTCATCACTGGGTCGAGCGACGGCGTCGGCGCAGCGGCGGCCCGGCGGTTGGCGGCCGCTGGCGACACCGTCGTCGTCATCGGTCGCTCCGTATCCAAGGCGAAGGCGATTGCCGACGAGCTCGGAGCCGAATACATCTGCGCGGACTTCGCGGACCTCTCGGATGTGCGTGAACTGGCCGACGAGGTTCGGCGGCGATACCCGCGAATCGACGTGCTGGCCAATAACGCCGGAACCGTCAACGCCGCAGATGGCCTCACCGTTGACGGGTTCGACAGCGTGCTTCAGGTGAACTATCTTGCGGCGTTCCTACTCACGACATCGCTGATGGACGTCTTGATCGCGTCGCAGGCGCGGATCATCTGCACGTCGAGTTCGTCCCAACGTCTGATGCGTCCAGGTGTATCGGTGGACGACCTGCTCTGCACCAAGCGGGTTCGCCCGACGGTTGCCTACGGGCTGTCGAAGATCGCGATCGTGATGTTCACGCGCGAATTGCATCGTCGCTACTGCGGATTCGGCGTAACCGCCGCGTCGTTCCACCCCGGGTTCGTCAACAGCAATTTCGGTCCGGCATCGGGTTCGCGCGTTCTCGCGGTGATGCAACGAGCGCACACCGAACGGCTCGTTGGTATCACGCCGGAGGCGGCGTGCGATCAGCTGGTGTGGCTGGCCTCGCCAGAGAGTGAAGACTTTGAGCCTGCCGGCGAGTACTTCGTGAAACGTCACATCGGTCGCGCGCACCGGACAACGTACGACGTGCGTCGTATCCGCGAGTTATGGGAGCGAACGTCTGCCCTCGTGAATCGCGAGCCCAGGGGCGCCACGTGACTAAACCGATCCGATTCGGGCTGGTCGCCTCGGGCACCGAGGTGCACGACCTCGTCGCGACCGCGCAAAAGGCAGAGCGCATCGGGTTTTCGAGCATTGGGCTCAACGATCATTTCAATTCGACCGCGGCGCCGATGCTGGGACTGCAGGCGATGGCTGCGGCCACCTCACAGATCAGAATCGCGACAGCGGTGCTCAATCACGATCTGCGTCACCCCGCCGTGCTCGCCAAGGAGGCCGCGACGTTGGACTTATTGTCCGGGGGCCGCCTCGAGCTGGGACTTGGCGCGGGATGGGTCCAAGCCGACTATGACGAATCCGGGATCGCGTTCCACAGTGCGGCAACCCGCATTGACCGTCTCGAAGAGAACATCGCCATTCTCCGTGGCTTGTTCGGGCCTGATCCGCTCACTTTTCGAGGCAGCCATTACGCGGTGACTGATCTAGTTGGCATCCCGCAGCCCGCGCAGCCCGGGGGTCCGCCGATCGCGGTCGGTGGTGGGGGCGCCGCCTGTTGTCGATGGCAGCGCAAAAGGCTGACATCGTTCAGGTGCTGGGCGTCACGTTGGGTGCTCGGGGCGCCGTGGTCGACGACCTCAGCAGCTTCCGCACCGAGTCCTACAAGGAACGTCTGGACTGGATCCGGTCCGCAGCGTGTAGTCGGTTCGATGCGCTCGAATTGTCTTTGATGCTGGTGTTCGTCGCCCTCACCGACGACGTCAAGGAAACTGCCAAAGGATTTTTAGAGATGGTGACCGGAGCCGTCGCGCGTTACGGCGGGGAGGTGAATCATCTGGATGTCGACCTGCAGACCTTGCTTGAGTCACCGGTGGTAGCCGTCGGCACCCTGTCAGAGGTGTGCGAGAAGCTCACGCGCGTGCGAAACACGCTGGGTTTCAACTACTTCGTTACTCCCTATGCCGCCAACATGGAGGCGCTTGCGCCGATCGTCGCACGCCTGACAGGCACCTGAGCCCAGGTCGTGAACCCTACTGGGACGCCGGTTCTGTGATCGCGGAGTCTCCTTTGTTCCGTACTTGGGCGACCTCGCGCAGAAGCGGCTTGGCTGCAGAACGGATTTCACGAATCGTCATCACGCGTAGGGGATGGATCGCTAGTACGAGGGCAATGCGATTGTCGGTGTCGAGTACCGGCGCCGAGATCGTGGCGACAGGGTGCGCGCCGCGGGTGTTGTCGTCGGGCATCGAGTTGGCCGAGGCGAATTCCACTCGCAACTGATCGATGACGGAACGCAGGTTGTGGGGGACCGCAGGTCCGGACAGCGTTCCAATCGCTTGGGCCGCCTGGCTCAATGCAGGTGTCATCCAGTCGATGTCGTAGCCGCGTTCACGCGTGCGGGTCAACACGCTGTGCAGGCGCTGGCGTAGACCCACATCGTCGGCAGCACCGCGGCGAATCCAGGCTTCTTGCTCGTCTGCGGTATCCCAGGCGGCGAAGGCGATACCGAATGGCGGCGCATAAGGGATGCGCTCGTTGGGCTGAACGGCCGTCGATAGATCCGCGGGATATTCGAAGGCGGTGATTACCAGATCGTCGCCGACCCGTTCCAGGACGGATGCCGCCATTTCCGTCGTATCTGCCAGTCGTCGAATCGCGGTGCGTGCGATCCCAGCGAGCGGGCGATCGGTGTCGAGTCCGGATGCGACGAGCGTCAGTGCAGGGCCGAGGGTGAATGCCTTGGTCACCGGGTCGCGAGTCACCCACCCGCGATCGGAGAGTGTCTTGAGGATCGCGTGCGCGGTGCCCTGGGACAGGTCCAGGTCGCGCGCGACATCCGAGAATCGAATCTCGCCCTTTCCCGACCGACTGAGCAACTCGACGACGTCGAGAACTCGTTCGGTCGGCGCCGAACCGGATCCGCGCACCCTTGACTCCCTTCGACTGGCATCTTACGGTCAATTCAGTATTTAGAGAGCTCACTCTCGAATATTAGAGAAGTATACGGGCAGGGATGGGAATCCAATGCGTGCAGTCGTTTTGCGAGGCGGTGAGCTGACGGTCCGAGAAACCGCCGATCCGATCCCCGGACAGGGTGATCTACTCCTGAAAACTTTGAGCACGGCGATCTGCGCTTCGGATGTGCACTTCATGGACCACCCCGAGGCCGGAATCGACGATCCGACGGGACGGTCGTTGTACGACGCCGATCGCGACATTGTGATGGGTCACGAGTTCGTCGGTGAGGTCATCGGCCACGGGCCCGGGTGCAGCGATGCCTTCCCGATCGGTGCGCGGGTGACGTCGATGCCGATCCGATTGGTCGACGGCGGCGCCGGTGGCTTGCGGATCATCGGACAGCATCCGGAGGCACAGGGGAGTTTCGGGGAATTACTGGTCGTCCCTGAGGCGGCGGCGAGAGTCGTGGAGGGCGACATTTCCAGCGATGCGATCGCCGTGGTCGACTGCTTCGCGGTCGGCGAGTTCTATGTGCGCGCTGCCAATGTGCAGCGGGGTGAGGTGCCGATCGTGATCGGCGCAGGCGCCGTTGGTCTTTCCGCTGTCGCTGCACTGTCCAGCCGTGGTATTCAGCCGATCATCGTGTCCGACTTTCATGCTGAACGACGCGAGTTAGCGCGCAGTGGATTCGGCGCACACGTGTTGGTTGATCCCGCCGATCAGTCGGTGTTCGACGTCTTTCGCGAAGTCCGTGCCGAACATAAGCTCGGTGGCTCGGCCGTGGTGTTCGAATGCGTCGGCGCGCCCGGCCTCATTGACAGGCTCGTGTCCGAGGCGGAGTTCATGTCTCGGATCTACTGCGCCGGCGGCTGGTACACCGGGGACACGCTGAGCATCACGGAAGCAACCCGCAACGGGTTGACGCTGCAGTTCGGTGGCGGCCCGATGCCACAGGACTGGTACGGCGTGCTCGATGCCGTCGTTGAGGGACGGCTCGACCCCATGCCAAGTGTGGGCCGGATCATCAGCCTCGACGAGGTACCCGACGCGATCGAGCAGGCGCGCCGAGCAGAGGGACCGCCCCGCGTCGTGGTCCATCCGAACGGAGACGTCGCATGACCCTGGTGCGAGGAGGAATCAGATGACCGACAGAGACGAGATCGTCGAACTCACGGTGCGCTATGCGACCGCTATCGACAGCCTCCAATACTCGTTGCTGACAACTGTCTTCACCGATGACGCCCAGGTGGATTACGGCGAGGTGGGTCAGTGGACCGGCGGCGCGGAGGTGGCGACGTTCATGGAGGCAGTCCACGCTGGAGCAAAGAACACCATGCACCGAATGACCAACCAGGCCATGGATATCGCCGGAGAGACAGCGACAGTCCGAACCTACGTCGACGCCCTGATCCTGTTCGAGGGCGGAGGCGCCAACCCCGTCGGCTACTACGACGATCACGTCGTGCGCACCGGTGACGGCTGGCGAATCGCACGCCGCACATACACCTCGGTTCGACTGGTTGCGGTGTCAGATCAGTGACCGCAGACTTCGTGACCAAGTACGGGCCGTGGGCGATTGTCGTCGGTGCATCTGACGGCGTCGGGTCGCTATTCGCCGAGCGACTCGCTCGTGAAGGTGTAAATGTCGTGCTCGTCGCTCGCCGCCAACACGTGCTCGACGAGGTGGCACAGGGCATTCGCGATCGCACCGATGCTGAGACGCGGACGCTGTCCGTCGACCTGACCGAGACCGATGCATCGCAGAGAATCATCGACGCGACGGCCGACATCGAGGTCGGCATGCTGGTTTACTGCGCAGGCGGCGACCCGAATTACCAACCTTTCCTTGCCAACCCGGTATCGGCAGCGGAGGCCTTGCTGCACCGCAATTGCCTGGTATTGATGCGGCTGTGTCACCACTTCGCCGGCCTCATGGTCGAGCGGGGGAGGGGCGGGATCGTGAACTTCACGTCGGGTGCGGCTCTGGCCGGTGGTCGGAACATGGTCACCTACGGCGGCACCAAAGCGTTCGACATGGTGTTCACCGAAGGCTTGTGGGTGGAGTTGCAGGACAAGGGTGTGGACGTGCTCGGCCTGGTCCTGGGAATGACCGACACCCCGGCGTTGCGGAAGTTGGAGTTCGAGCGCGGGCGCCTCGCATCTCTTGATGAGGTCCCCGAGGGCGCGGTCACCGCCGCGAGTGTGGTGGACGAAGCGTTCGCCAATCTCGGCGACGGACCGACGATCGCCACGGGCGATGACACCCGCATGGGTCTCGAACTCTTCAAGTCCATGTCACGCAACGAGGTGGTTCGGCTGATCATGCAGGTCAGTGCCGACGTCATGGGTACCGACGTGCGGCAGGGGAGTTAGACAGCACGATGTTCACACTTCGATTCGACATGCGCTCGCAATCACCGGGGACCGATACATCCGACCTGTATGCCGCCGCGAGTGAGATGTCGGAGTGGGCCGAGACCCGTGGCTGCGTCGCCGTAGTCCTGTGCGAACACCACTGCGCCGACGACGGTTATCTGCCGTCGCCGCTCCTACTCGGCGCGGCGATTGCCGCACGCACCCAACAGCTCATGCTGAACCTGACGATTCTGCTCCCATTCTACGACGTGGCCCGCTTGGCGGAGGACATCTCCGTGCTGGACCACATCAGTGCGGGCAGAGCCGCCTATGTCTTCGGGATCGGCTACCGCGCTGAGGAATTCGACCACTTCGGACTGCCCATGTCCGATCGCGGCCGCCTTGCCGACGAGAAGCTGCCCCTGTTGCGTCGACTGCTGGCCGGAGAAGAGGTCGAATACGACGGCAGGCGAATGACGGTGACTCCGCGTCCACGAACGCCTGAGGGCCCGATGCTGAACTGGGGTGGTTCGAGCCTCGCCGCGGCGCGACGTGCGGGGCGTAACGGCCTTGGCCTGCTCGCCAACGGCGGAGTACCGGGTATGCAGGAGGCATACGAAAAGGCCAGCCGCGACAATGGTTTCGAACCCGGTTTCGCGCTTATACCCGAACGCGATGTCGTGGCGAATCTCTTCGTGGCGGAGGATGTCGACGCCGCCTGGGACGAGATCGGCCAATACCTACTGCACGACGCCATGGCCTACTCGGAATGGAACCCCGACAACCAGGTGTCGGCGAACATGAGCACCGCCAAGACCGTCGACGAACTCCGCCACACCTCGTCGTCCCACGCAATCCTCTCGATCGAGGAAGCGAGGCAGCGCCTCGCAGACGGGGAGATGTTCAACCTCTCGCCGTTGTGCGGCGGGATTCCACCCGACATCGCATGGAAGTACATGAAGAGATGCGCCGAGCTGAACTAGTGGAAGGCAGTGAAATGAATAAGGACCGCGTCGCACTACACGAGAAGATCGCCTTCGAAAAGTGGGAGGGCTATGCGAAACCCATCGATCGAGGCCGCCACGTCACATTCGGAGAAAACTACATCATGGCGCCGGATTTCGTGATGATGAGTCCGCTGTTCAACGACGGTGTCCCGCAGTCGATAACCGATATGTTCTCGGGCGAGGTGGCGGAAGCCGTGCAAAAGTACGCCCCGGATGGTGACGTACTCACCCCGGAGTGGCGCATGTGGTGGAAGCACATGCCGGACTACCGCCTCGTCAGCCCATTCGAGTGCGTCACCGGTGACTGGGGCTTCTCCTCGTGCGACACCTACGCGGGGACGTTCCCCGACGGGTCGAGGTTCCAACTGCGCGAGTACGACTACCTCTGGATCAACGAGGACGGACAGATCACTCGCTGGGACTGGTTCGTCGACTCCGCCGAGTGGGCACGCTTGCTGTCCCTCGTTGGGCTCGATCCCAACGGGTTGACGTGCCAGGCCTACACCATCAACTACCTGCAAGAGAGTGGCGCCGGGAGCTGACGCTCTAGAGCCAACAGGGTCTTCAGTAATCCCCTTAATGCGGCATCACCGACGCAGTCTGCCCGTCCAAACACCAGGTAGGGCGGACTGCAAATCCTTGACCACAGATTTGACGACAACGCGGACGACAGATGCACGCCCAACTACGCCCACAACACCGCGTTCGGGCCGCTAAACAGCTTGTTCAAGGCTCTTGCCCGGTCCTGGCAGTGTGGGGGTCAGGGGTTCGAGTCCCCTTAGCTCCACCTACAGACAACCCGCTCTGACCAGTGATCTAGGGCGGGTTTCTTGTTTACTGACGAGGCGTCGCTGGTCGGGAGCGACTGTCCTAACTCTGTCCTACCGCTGCCGAGAACACCGCCGACGCGGCGGTCAGGCGGTCGTCGGTCACGCGCCCGTACACGGCCTGCGTCATGCGCTCGGTGTGGCCGTGCCACGCCGCGACGACATCGGCGGCGATACCCGCAGCCCGCATCCGCGAGATGTTGGAGTGCCGCAGCTTGCCCAGCGTGATCGCCTTGAGTCCGGCAGCCTTGCGCTGGGCGGCGAACTCGCGGCTGTTAGTCGCGCACTGGCAGCGGTGTCCCGTCGGCCCTCGACAGCAGCAGGTCGGCCTCGGCCAGCGGTCGCCCCACGGCGAGGCGCTCGCGCAGATGGGCCGCACGCATGGCCTTGAGCATGGACAACTCGCGGGGAGGCAGCGGCAGATCTCGGGCGCTGCGGTCGGTCTTGGTTCCCACGATCATGTCGCGCCCGTCAGCTCCAACGTCGCGCAGTGGCTCGGCGGCATCATCGCGGGCTTACTTGGCCAGCACCGATGACCGGTTACGCCCGGTCGGCCTCGGTCGTCGGCCGACAAGCTCTCATCGAGCCCTCGGCTCACACCGCGTTGCCGCCGGGCGCCCCGCGTATCGAGGGCGCGACCGGCACCGATGATCCGTCTGGCCTGCGCGCGGCGCGGCGGTGCCTAAGTCCAGCGCCGCGGCCAGCACGGTGGGGCTGGCGTCGCCGAGCAGGGCCGCCGCGGCGAGCGCGCCGACGGCGGTGGTCAACCCGAGCGCCGCTGCGATCACCGCGGCTCGAATTCGACCGAACCCGAGATCGAGCAGTTCCACGCAGACCGCCACGGCGAGAAACAGGATCTCGATGGTCAGCACGATCCCCGCGGTAGAGCCGAGCGTGACACCGAGACCGACGAGCAACCCGTCGATGACGAAGTCGATCCCGACCATGACGAGCAGCCCGACCGGCAGCTGCGGGGCGTCTCGGTTGCCGACTTCGCGGACGGTCCCGGTGATCCCGACGCCGCGGATTCGGTCCGGCGGCTGTAGGCGCCGAGCGCGAGCAGCAGAGCCATTCCGGCGGCGAATCCGACCACCACCGCGGGAAGGCGGCCCTCACCACGGAGTTCGGGCAGGGATCTCCCCGGCGACTGCGGCAAAGACCACACCTGCGGCGAAGTGCTGGATCGCGCTGGTCATCGTCGAACCGGGCCGCCGCCACGCGGCCAGCCCCGAGCCTATAGCCGCCGCCGAGATAGGGAACGCCACGAGAATCGCCGCCTGCGCGACAACGCCGGTCATCAGCGCAACCCCTATGCGTCCGTTTCGGACCCGGCCCACAGGATGTCGGCCAGCTCGCACGGCCCGGCGGCGATGCGGATCAGCGACGCGAACCCGATGGCTACCACGGTGGTGTGTGGGACTCGACAATGTGCGATCTGTTGGCAGAATCGGCGGAGGCGTTGTCGAGCAAGTGAGGTGAAGCGCGATGGGCCGGCGGGCAGTCGTGTTGGGCGGATATGGAGCCGTGGGCCGTGAGGTTGTTCGCCTGCTGGCCGACGGCGGCCGGCAGGTTGTGGTCGCGGGTCGTGACGAGTCACGGGCGAATGTCCTCGCGGCCACGCTCGCCGGAGCGCGCGGGGCGTCTGTCGATATCAGCCGACCGGGTTCGTTGCACGAGGTGGTGTCTCGCGGCGATGTGGTGATCAACTGCACCGGCGTGGAGAGTGTTGCTTTGGCCCGCAGCGTGATTGAGTCCGGCGCGCACTATGTGGACATCAGCGCGTCGCAGGATCACCTGGTGGCGCTGGCTTCGCTGGATGAGGCAGCGACCGCTCGAGGCGGCGCCGTGTTGTGCAGCGTGGGCCTGTCACCGGGGCTGACGAACCTGCTCGCAGTTGACCTGCACCGTCGGCATCCGGGCGGGCAGCCGATCGATGTCACCGTGCTGCTTGGGCTCGGCGACGACTACGGCGACGCGTCGCGGGCGTGGACTATGGGCCGGATCGGAACGGCGTTCCCCGACCCGGTGGACGGCGGGCCCGTCTCGAACTTCAGCGACGGCCGGCGGGTGGAGTTGCCCGCCGGATTCGGCCGGCGTCGTGCCTATCGATTCGACCTGGCCGACCAGCACGTGCTCACCCGCGATTTGCACCGTCCTGTGATCACCCGACTGTGTTTCGACCCGGCCGCCGTCACCCGCCTGGCCGCCGCCGCTCGCCGGCTGCCGGCACTGGCCAGGCCGATCGCGCGGGCGGCTCGCCGGCTGCCGGCCACCCGGATCGGCACCTCCTGGTTCGCGGCTCGCGTGGAGTTGCGCGGTGGACCCTCGCACTGGGCGATCGGGCCCAGCCAATCCCAGGGCACCGCCGCGGTCACAGCGCTGGCCGCTCGCCTCTTCGATGAGGCCGAACCGGAACCTGGCGTCCAGCACTTGCACAACCTCATGACCCTGTCCGAGATCGGTGACCGCCTCCAAGACGCAGGCGTGCATTCGACGCGTCCGCTCGCAGACTGCTGAGCAGCGTCGAACCGTGCCCAAGATCAACGGGCGGGTGACCGCGTTCGGGCAGACTCGGGCCGCTGTTGGATCGGGCGTGTGGATCGTCCCGGTAGCCACCAGTTCCAGTGCCCCATCAGGCGCATCAGCGCCGGGATGGTGGCGGGTCGACACCATGAACAAGTTACGTACCAGACTAGTGGTCTCGCCCGTTAGTTCGTCGGGGGTTGGGTCCAGGCGGTGGGGTCGTTGAGGTAGAGGCCGCAGGCGCAGTCGAGGGCTTCTTCCGGGGTGCCGACGGGATATCCGCTTGGTAGGACACTGTTTTCGTAGCAATCGCGACTGGCCAGATGTATGGCGAAGCCCCAGCTGTTGGCCGAGCCGCCGTAGCGTAAGCGAAACAGCGGCAGGGTGGTGCCGTCGGTCAGTTGTCCGCCGATGTAGGCGAAGCCACCGTGATGGCGGATGATCAACTCGCTTAACTGTGGCCAGCGGTCTTTGGCCCTGGCTTGCAGCCGTTGACGCAAGGAAGTCTTGGTCGACTCCGAAGGCGTGGGCACGGTGTCCATGATGGTCGAACCCGCGCCCGGCGTGCGCCTTCAGCTGACAAGCTACTTGCGTGAAGTGGCTTGTGACTGTCGGTGCGTTGCTGATCGTGTCGCTCGGCGTTTCGACACCAACCGGCACACGCAGACCTGCAGCAGCGCATAGCCCAGGCTGACGCCTACCTTGCTACTCGTCCCGGCACCGTCGGGTACGTCCTGCGCGACCGGGCCACAGGACTATCGCACCGAAACGATGCAGCTGGCCGCAAAAGCGTCTCGAGCGGAGCGACATCCATCGCCCTGCGGTGTGACGAAGCAACGGTCGCTATGGCTTTAGCAGCTGATACGCGCTGAGCAGAACCTCGCCAGTTCGTGCGGCATGCTGTCGCTTCCGACCGAGAAGCTCTGGCAGCGTGATGCGATTTTCCAGGACCACGCTGAGGTCAGCGCCGTCCATCAGGATCATCGTCGGACGGTTCTTTGAATGCAGGGATATCGCCGTTTCCTGAAAGCCGTTCATTGACAGGAATAGGCCCAGAGTGTTGTCTAGCTTGCGGCCAATCTTCGCGGCGAAGGTGCCCAAGTCTGTTGCCGCAGCCTTCTCGGCACGCCACCTGGCTTCTAGAAGGAAGTCGGTGCCTTCAAAGGTGAACGCACCGTCGATCTGTTCGCCGACTATTCGGAATGGACCCTTCGCGTCGATATCGTAGAGTTTAAACAGGTTGTTCAGAAAATGCTCCAGCGAATAGCCACGCTGTTGAGGTTCTTGCTGATGCAGCGTAATGAATTGCTCGCGCAACTCGCTTAGCTTAAGCGCGACTCCCTGCTGGGCTTTGTTCCGTTCGCGATCTTGCTCGCGCCGTATCTCGACAGCTTCCGCTTCGGACCGCATACGACGGTAAGGCAGCACTTGAGCGCGTAACGAGGCAAGCGCAGTGGCGGCTTCTTCGTACTTGCGTTCGCCGTCATCGAGGCGTCTTAAATGTGCGGGGTCGGTGATTTCCGCAGTGCTCAGGATGAGCGTCAGTAGCGCTTCGAAATACTTGTGCTGATCCGGGTTCGCTCACGGAGCTGAAACCTTCTGGCCCTTGGAGAGCACCGTTAGGCCGTCCCGCACTGCGAAGCCACGTGCCTCGTCGGCCTTCAGGTCGACGCCGATCTCGGCGCCCGGAGGCACATCGACGTTCTTGTCGATGATTGCATTGCGAACCACGGCCCCGGCGCCGACTGTGACTCCGTGGAGCAGCACGGAGTCCGAGACCTCCGCCCCCGACCCGACGCGGCACGACGGGGAGAGCACCGACTGTTTCACATTGCCGCCGGTAATCACCACACCCGGCGACAGGATCGAATTGTGGGTCTCGATCGCCTTGCCGAGTTCGTCCTCGACCAGCTTCGCCGGAGGCAGGGCGCCGTAGCTGGTGAAGATGGGCCAGGCGGAGTTGTAGAGGTTGAACTCCGGCAGCGGCGCCACCAGGTCCATATGGGCGTCGTAGTAGGACTGCATCGTCCCGACGTCGCGCCAGTAGTCGCGGTCGCGCGCGTAGGACCCCGGCACGTCGTTGTCCTTGAAGTCGTAGACCGCTGACTCCGAGCGTTCGACGAACCACGGCACGATGTTGCCGCCCATGTCGTGCTCGGAGGCCTCGGCAGCCGCGTCACGGGTGACGGCGTCGCGCAGCGCGTCGGCGGTGAAGACGTAGTTGCCCATCGAGGCGAGCACTTCGTGGGGCGAGTCGGGCAGCCCCGGGGGATCGGCCGGTTTCTCCAGGAAGGCCCGGATTTGTTGCGGCGACTCCGGGTCGATGTCGATGACGCCGAATTGGTCGGCGAGCTCGATTCGCTGCCGGATGGCGGCCACCGTGCAGCCGGCCCCGCTCTCCACATGCTGCTGCACCATCTGGGCGAAGTCCATCCGGTATACGTGGTCGGCGCCCACCACTACGACGATGTCCGGGTCCTCGTCGTTGAGTAGGTTGAGGGACTGGAAAATCGCGTCCGCGCTGCCGAGGTACCACCGCTTGCCGACTCGCTGCTGGGCCGGCACCGGCGTCACGTAGTTGCCTAGCAGCGTAGACATCCGCCACGTCGTGGTGACGTGGCGGTCGAGGCTGTGGCTCTTGTACTGCGTCAGCACGACCACCTTGAGGTAGCCGGAGTTGACGACGTTGCTCAGGGCGAAGTCGATGAGGCGGTAGATGCCCCCGAAGGGTACGGCCGGCTTCGCGCGGTCGGCGGTAAGCGGCATCAGCCGCTTACCCTCACCACCCGCGAGCACGACGGCAATCACTTTCTTGCGGCTGGGGGTCACATCCATGCTGGTTAACCTAGTGTGGTCGGTGTCACAATGCGACCGGCTACTGACGACATCCGGCTCGATTGCTGAGCAGGGATTATCCATGGGCGGTTTACGGTGGCGCCGGTGTCCACGTCGCCGAACTCGGCAACGGCGATCGATGGCTGAACTAATTTGGCAACAAACACAATTCAGGCTGTCGCTTCCAACAATGCGTTCAGGGTGCTGTTGGTACCACGTTCGCCGAGCGCCGCGCGGTCGGCCGCGAAACACGCGACGAACTCTCCGTCTTCGGCGATGCGTTGAGCGCAATCATCGTGTACCCCCTAGATCCGGTATGCGAAGGCGGGACAGTTTCTCGTGCGGCCGCGCTCCCTATTTCTCGTCGAGCAATCGCAGCTCGGACGGCTCGCGCAAGAGGTCTTCCAGGATCTTGTTGCCCTCAGTGTTGTAGGGCTGCAGCATGTGCTCGTCCCACGCGGCGCGCGAGCGGAACATCTCGATCATCACCCAGGAATCGGGATCGTCTTGCGGCTGCACGAGATGCATGAAGACGCAGCCCGGCTCTTCGAGGGTGTGTCGCCGCATCGACTGCAGCTGTGCCTCGGCTTCGGCGAGCCGGTCCAGCCGGGGCTTGATGGTGACTATCAGGAAGAGGGGTCTCGCTTCGCTGTCCTGGTCGCTCACTGGTGCACCATCCACTCTCCGTCTCTAGCCATATGTCATCGCCCGGCGACGGGCACCGCGATTGAGTTCTGCAGGGTATTGATGAATGCGTCCGGATTCTTGCTTTGGACGAAAGTCGCTACCGCGTCGTAAATGGCTTGCTGAAAACCGGTGGGCATCAATTCACCATGGGTGATCGACAGCAGGATCTTGTCGCTCCACAAGGATTCCGACGCCTGTCGCTGATAGGCGGGCATCGATGCCACGTCGATGTCATTGCGGATCGGGACCGACCCTTTCACCTTGTTGAACTCGAGTGAGGTCTCGGGGTTGGCGATTGTCTCCATGAACTTCATGGCGTTCACTCCGTCCGTCGCGTCAGCTGAAACGACGAAGGTGTCAACGATCGCCAGATAAGCCCCTGATGTTCCCGGATAGGGGACATAGCCGAAGTCCTTGCCTTCGGCGACCTTGTCAGCGACGAGTTCCCCGTACACGGAATCGTTCATCGACAGGAACGCGCATTGCCCCTCCGCCAACTTCTTCGCCGCCTGATCCCAGGTCAGGCCGCTGGCATTGGGGTCTGCTCGGGACACGATCCGGGCAAACCGGGACAGGGCCTCCCTGAGTTGAGATCCCCTCCAGTCAAAGGAATCGTCGCGAATCTTGGCCCATCCGTCCGGGCCGACAACGCCCAGCAGGGTGTTCTCGAACAGTTCGGTCGCGGTGAAACGATCCTTGCCGCCCAGGCACAGGGCGGTTCGGCCGCTGTCGGCCACTTTGGCCAGGTCGTTGGTGAAGGCCTCGGCGGTGTAACCGGGGCCGGGAGCGGCGACACCGGCCTCACGGAGCAGATTCTGGTTGAACCACAACACGTTTCCGCGATGAGATCCCGTCGGCACCCCCCACGCCTTGACCTTGTAGGTCGCGGCGTCCAGCAGCCGTGGCGGCATGGTCTGGTCCAGGCCCGCCTTTTCAAACACGTCGGTGACGTCGGCGATCCGACCAGCGTCGACCCAGGCGCGAAGCGAGCTGCCGAGGAATGTCTGCCATACGTCGGGCGGATCACCCGCTCGTAGGCGTTGCGCGAGCACGACCTGGACATTGCTGCCGCCGCCGCCCGCGATGGAACCGTCGATGACATCCACCTTCGGATTCGCGTCCTTGAAAGCATTCAACAAGACTTCAAGCGCCGGATGCTCCGAGGGCGACACCCACCATGAAACTACTTCAAGCCGGTCGGTCGGCTCGGAGAAGTTTGCCTTCTGCCCACCCCCGCATGCCGCGAGGATCAATGCCAGCGCGACGATTGCACAGCGGCTCATGGCGCGTCTCATGCCGGTTCTCCTACCTTGTGTCGGACGGCTTTCAGATCGAAGACGGCGAAGCTGGTCACGACCGCGAAGCAGGCGGCCGGAACGATGAACGAAATCGCCGGACTCGTCGCATCGAGGAGGGCGCCCTGAATCAGCGGCATGATGGCCCCGCCGACGATGGCCATCACCAGCCCGGCCGCACCGAACTTCGCCGCGGGCCCGAGGCCCTCGAGCGCCACACCGTAGATCGTCGGGAACATCAGTGACAGACAGAATGACAACGCGACGACGGCGGCGACGCCGGCCACGTTCGGCGAGAACATGGCGAATACGCACAGCACGACAGCGAGCGCTCCCAGAACCGAGAGAACCTTCGTCGCACGGATTTTCCCGATGACCCAGGTCATGACGAACCGGGAGATCAGGAACACGATCAGGCTGACCTGCAGCAGATAGCCGCCCATTTGAAGCGATCCGTTCAGCGCCTGCTGCGAATATTGGATGATGAACGTCCAGGTGCAGACTTGGGCGGCGACGTTGAAGAACTGGGCGACGACTCCGAACACGTAGTGCCTGTTGGACAACAGGATCTTGATCGGACTCTGGCCGCCAAAGTCACCTGACTCGAACTCTTCGACAATGGGCGGAGACCTTTTGATGGCGATCACCAGCCCGATGGCGATCAACACGAATCCCAGCCCGAGGTAGGGGCCCATGACCGCGCCGAGTTGGCCGGCGCGGATCGTCTGCTCCTGGGCCGGGGTGAGGTTGGCCATGTTCACCGGCTCGTCCAGCTTCGGCAGGATGAGCGTGGCCGCCAGGAACACGCCGATGTTGGTGCCGACCGGGTTGAAGGCCTGCGCAAAATTGAGCCGCCGCGTCGCGGTCTCCTCCGGACCCAGCGACAACACATAGGGATTGGCCGACGTTTCGAGGATCGAGCAGCCCGCCGCAATGGCGAACAACGCGACCAGGAACGCCTCGTAGGTCATGATCTTGCTCGCCGGGTAGAACGCGATCGCGCCCACCGCGGCGAGCAGCACGCCGCTCAACAGACCGGCCTTGTACCCGAACCGCTGATTGATCATCGCGGCGGGAATCGCCAGCAGGAAGTAGGCGCCGAAATACGCCAACTGGACCAGCGAGGCCTGGAACGTATTCATGTCGAAGATTCGCTTGAAGCCCGCCACCATGGGAGTCGTCAGGTCGGCGGCCACCCCCCAGGCGGTGAAACAGCAGATCAGGACAGCGAACAACACCCACATCTTCGGGTACACCAACGGCGGCTTCGCACCCGTCGAGGGCAGGCCAGCCGGTTGATCGGCATGCTCGGTGGTCGTCATACTCTGCACTCCTCGTCGGTGAGGATGGTTCAGGCCGCGACCAGATCTGTGACTCAGGTCACGTAAGACACGTCCTACACCCCGACGCGCGTCTCCGTGAGCCGATATCGCGAATTAAGAATTCTCTCGCCGTCCCGATGCCGGTTCGGGCGCGAACGATCACGGTCCGGGAGTGCTTTGCCTGTATTCGTGTCCGTTCGAGCGTCTCGTGTCAGTCGACGAGGCGGTCGGCGGCCCGATCGCGCGTGGCCCGATCCGGCAGCGAGGCGCCGGGCCGCGCGACGGTGAGTGCCGACGACAGCGCGGCGACCCTGAGCACCTGCCGCAGCTCGTCGGTGCCGATGTCGCGCAGTTGATCCCGACGGTCGGCGCCGAGCAGGCCCCGGTCCCACAATGCGTCGATCAGCCCGGTCATGAAGGCGTCACCCGCGCCGACCGTGTCGACCACCTCGGTGGAATAGGCCGGTATCCGTTGGGTGCCGGCCGCGCAGACCGCGTAGCTGCCCTCGGCGCCAAAAGTGACCGCCACGATCGCGGGACCCAGCGTCAGCCAGCGCGCCGCCAAGTCTTGCGGCGAAATGCGTGGGGCGAGCCAGCGCATGTCCTCGTCACTGGCCTTCACGACGTCGGACCGGGTGATGAACGCCTCAACGCGGGCCAGGGCGTCGGCCGCGTCCTGGAAGAATGCCGGCCTGATGTTCGGATCGAACGTGATCGTCGCCGTCGCGGCATGAGCATCGACCAATTCGGCGACGGCGCGGCATCCCGGCTCGAGCGCGGTAGCGATCGATCCCGTGTGAAGGATCAATGGGGCCGATAATCTTGCGGTCGGGGAGATCCGCCAATCGACATCGAATTGGTATGTCGCCGAGCCCTTTTCGTCGAGCTCCGCTAATGCGCTGGCGGTGCGAGGTGCGCCAACGCTGTCCGCGGCAAGCTCCACGCCTGCGTCGTGCAGGAAGTTGGCGATCCGTTTCCCGCGAGGGTCGTCGCCGATCCACGTCAGCAACTCGACCCGGCGCACGAGCAGAGCCAGTCCGACTGCGACGTTCAACGGGCTCCCGCCGACATGCTCTCCCAGCGGCTGACCTTTCTGGGCAACGATGTCGATGAGCGCTTCCCCTACGACAAGGGCGGTCTCGGGCATCGCACTTCCTTCGACGATGTTGGATTCTGAGCGTATCGCTCTTGCAACCCAGGGTGGGCTTGTCCGGGATCTCGGCCGCGCGGGATACCTCGTTGTCGCAGCGGAGGTCCACGATTGAATCCAAGGCGAGTTCGGACATAGGCGTACGCGCAACCGAAGCGCCGCTCTTCTTCCCCGAGTTAATAGAACCTGGTGACGAACAACAGCGAGCACCGCGCGCCATGGTGCTGTTTCGGACGATGTCGTCGCTGAACACCACCGGTGTCTTCTGATCGCCGCAGGAGGCGATCACGCGCCGTGCCGTAGCGCCGCGGTCGCAGCGGGCCATTCACGATTCCTGAGATTGGCGTCCTATCTAGCGGGGTCCCCTGGACTATTCCCCGCCAACGGGGTATCCAGCTGACATGGATGGCACCGCAGCGACCAGTGGGCACATGGTGCTGGCCGAAGCCGACGGCCGAGCGTATCGGTCATTGCGCCAGCGACCGGTAACACGGGCCGAGCGCTATGCCCTTGGCAAGAGTCTGCGTAAACGGGTGCCGCGCAAGTCGCTAGCCGACTGGACGCCGCGTTCCGACCGTCCCGACCCTGTGGAACTCATCAACGTCAGTCACCAGGGGCAGGGTTGACCGGCTGATCCCGATCCGGGTTGGTCGCATGGTCGACTCGCCGTACGGGTTTCTGCGAGGAACCGCTGTGGTGATGGCCGAGGACGTCGCGCATCTGCCGGCAACGGGAATCACACCTGTGGTGTGCGGGGACTCGCACTTCGGCAACTTCGGGTTTTATGCTTCTCCCGAGCGGGATCTGGTGATCGATCTCAACGATTTCGACGAGGCCCACCCAGGCGGCTGGGAGTGGGACCTGCGGCGGTTGGCCGCCAGTATCTGGGTCGCCGGGCGCCACAATGGAACGTCGGAAAAGCACTGCGGCAAAGCGGTGCGGTCCTGTGTTGCCTCCTACCGCTACGAGTTGCGGCGGCTCGCCGACCTGCCGCTGTTCACAAGGTCTTTCGTCCGGCTTGATGTCGACAGGCTGGCAGCCGAGACGGCTGGCCGGCTTAGTAAGCAGGTCGTGCGGTCGGCGAAGCGGGCGCGTCACCGCACCGGCGACCGGGCGTTGCCGCGCTTCACCCATGAGGTGGATGGCGAGCGGAAGATCGTCGAGGAGCCACCCCTGATCACGCGGCTGCCCGCGGGTGAAGCGGAGTTACTCGCGGGGGCACTCGATGATTACCTGGAAACTCTGCCCTCGTACTGGCGACGTGTTCTCGGCGGCTACACGTTGGTCGACGTCGCACACAAGGTCGTCGGCGTGGGCAGTGTCGGTCTGCGCGCCTACGTGGCGCTGCTAGAAGGTTCCTCGGAAAAAGACGTTATCTTCCTACAGCTCAAGCAAGCTCGCCGATCGGTGCTTGGGCGCTACGTGCACGGCGAATCGGCATGGCACGCGCACCAGGGGCAGCGGGTCGTGGAGTACCAACAATCGCTGCAGACCGTGAGTGACCCGTTACTGGGGTGGACAACGATGGACGGCCTGCAGTACTACGTACGTCAGTTTCGAAACATGAAGGGACGCATCCCTTTAGAGGCTATCGATGCATCAGCGCTTACCGACTATGCCGGAGTGGTGGGTCAGCTTCTCGCCAAGGGCCACGCCAGGACCAGTGGCGCGTCGATGATCGCCGGATACATGGGCAAATCCGATCGGGTCGACAAGGCGTTGTGCAAGTTCGCACGGCGCTACGCCGACCAGACCGAAGCCGACCACGCCGCGCTCGTCGCCGCCGTCGACCGCGGTCTGCTGCCCGTCGAGCGTGGCGTCTAGGAAGGTATTCCACCGTCGGTAATCGATCGGCGATGCTGACACGGTATTTCGTCCTGGGTGTCTGTTGTGAACTCCGCGTCGGAGGGCCTCGACACCATCGGGGCCGGCGGCCTCAGCTCGCCGATCTGCGGGCCGAGCTGCGTGACGTCCCGCCGGTCGAGACTCGCCGCAAGCGAGCCGCCGACCCGAACATGCGTTCGACGTGTCCCAGCGGTGTCCTATGATGACTCTCGATCACGCGCAAACACGCGGTAGACACATGACCACGAAAACGGCACCTCGACGTGAACGAATCGACCCGCGGTGGACGCCCAAATACGCGCCAGCACAGCTGGTTTCACACTGGCAGTGTGGGGGTCAGGGAGTTCGAATCCCCTCAGCTCCACTCGCATAGCGGCTGCGGCCGTGGTTATTGCCATCCACCCGCGCTCAGCACCCATCGCTTGTTCCCTGCGCTGATGTTTGACATCCCTGCCGATCCCATGCAACCTAAGTAAGTAGGTAATTACTTTTTCGGGAGTGTGTGATGGCTGAGTCGTCGCGGGATCGCATCCTCGCTGAGGCGCTGCGCTTGTTCGGTGAGCAGGGGTATGCAGGCACTTCGATCGCTGAGATCGAGAAGGCCGCGGGCCTTTCACCGGGGTCGGGCGCGCTCTATCGCCACTTCAAGTCTAAAGACGAACTCCTGGTCGAGGCCCTCAAAGCCCGGGTCCTCGACCGCGGTCAGTTTGCACAGTTCCTCTCGCCCGACTTCTCGGTGCTCGCGATGCTGGATCTCGTCGCGCCCGATGCCGACATCGTCGACCGACTGGTGTTGTTGTGCAGGATCGGCATGCAGCGGCTCGATCACGATCGCGACGTGACTCGAATCCTGTTGCGTGACAACACGGCACCGAAGGACGCGCTTGAGGTGGCGCGGCGCGACGAGCACCTGGTGGTGCTGTCGGTCCTGTCGCGAGGGTTGGCCGAGCTCGCCGGCCCGGACCGGGGGGACGAAGACTGGGATGCTGTGGCAGTCGTCCTGCAAGCCGCCTTGGCGCACTACTGGTTGGTTAGAGACCTCTTCGGAGGTGTACACCCGTCCACCATCGATACCGACCGATACTTGCGGGCGATCGCCGAGATCGTCGCTGCACGCCTGAATGCGGCTGCCACAGAAGTAACCCGGCCGTAGTGGAGATCGGCGCTGCAAGGTAAAGGGCTGCGCGACCCCGGAGGATCTAGGCGGTTCGGTGGCAGCCCAATCGCGTCCACGCCGCTTCCGTAGTCCGGCCTCACGCCATCGCATCCGTGGCAGGGTCGATGCCCGGCAATGGCGATGCAGCAGGATCGGCTTTCGGGCGACCACCAGCCACGTTCAGCGGTCGTTGTCGGCTCGAACCGCGTCCAGAATGTCCCTCGTCTGCGGGGTTGACGCACGTCCGCCCCTGTGATCCAATATTTGCGTAAGTAAGTGGTTACTTATTAGGAGAAGCGAAATGTTTGGATCGCCACGAAATCGAATCCCCGTATCCACCTGGTTGCGGGTCAGCCTGACGACAGCCGCCCTGGCTGCGACCGCTGTGCTGTCGTCCGGGTGCGTACCAGTCGTGGTCGGAGGAGCGGTTGTCGTCGCCCCTGTGTGAGCAACCTGCTCACCGGTGCGCGTGGATTGTTCCAAGACTTATGACTACTCAAGGAGTGCAAAATGATTCGTACCATCGGGGTAGGCCTGCTTCTAGGGGCCATCGTGGCTATCGGCGGAGCACCTGCCGCCAACGCGCAGCAGCCCTACCGAAACTGCTCGGAAGCAAGGGCCAACGGTGACTCCAACATTCCGTTCAATTCGCCGTATTACGGACCGCACCTCGATCGTGACAACGACGGCATCGGCTGCGAATCTTGATTGGAATGGCGCCGCAATGAAAACGACTCGGACAACTCGGAATTGCCTCAAAGTAACCCGAGAGTCGGTACAAAAGTGTGCCAAGAATCGAGCTATTCGCGCATGACCCATTGTCCACCTCGAGGGCCGTTAGCATTCGGGGTCTTGCGCGCAGACTTGCTGTTGGCGGACCCCGGCCGGAGGCGGATTGCCCCATTTTCAAGGTCAATAGTGGGGCATGCCAAACGATTCGAACTCGAGTCGCTGCCGCGTTTGCCGTGGCGGCAACAGCCATCCGGGTGGCCCCGGCGGCAAGCGCAGCACCCCTTGACATGAACGACAGAAAGAAAGGCTTGACATGTTGAGACGATTGCTGATTATCGGCGCCGCCGCGGCCTCCATCACCGTTGGCGGCGGCACGGCTATGGGTGCCGCTTCGGCCGACCCTGCCGTGTGTGGAGTGCCGGGGATGCCGCGGTGTGCGCCTTCGCTGAGTCCCGAGCAGCAGTGCGCTTTGTTCGCGTGGCGGACCTGGACGCCGTGCAACTGGGTAGGTATGCAGGTTCCGATCGGTACACCGGGCAGCGTCGGCTGATGCCGCGCCAGAAGACCACAGTCAACGTACGGGTGTCGGCCTCCTCGGTGGCGCTACAGCCGCTCTTGCCGCCAGTCTGCGGTTGGCCTCGCCGTCCATCGCAGGCTCAGGCCCGCACGCGGTACGCCGCTTGTGGCTCGGAACGACCCTTGAGATCGAGTTCCTCGCGTTCGCCGGGCGGATCCGGCAACTCCGCGGCGACACGATCGCTGAGGAGAACTTCGCCGCTGCGTGCCTGTGCCTCGAGCCGGGCCGCGGTGTTGACGACGGTGCCGATGGCGGTGAAGTCGTAGACAGCCCGCTCACCGATATTGCCGACGTAGGCTTCGCCGGCGTCGAGGCCGATCCCGATCTCGAGGAAGGGCCCCTCAGGCGTGCCGTAGCCGACGGCCTTGAGTAGTTCAATTGCGTGGCTGAGCATGAGCGCGGGGACGCGCCGCCGGTCGATGTCGCGGATCAGGTCCGGCAAGTAGAGGGCCATGACCTGGTCACCGACGACTTTGTCGATGATCGCTTCCGGGAACAGAACCGACTCGGCACAGCCGTAGAAGCGGCGCAGCAATCTCGACATCAGCTCGGGTCGCTCACGTTCGGAGAGTTCGGTGAAGCCGCGAACGTCGGCGAACAGCAACCCGACCCAGGTTGTCGTCCCGCCTGGCGGCGAGCTCTCGACGCAGGTAGCGCAGATCGTCGGGTTCTTGCGTGAAGGACGGTAGCCAAGTGGGCGGACCAGCAGTCGGCCGGGCCCGCCGAAGGGAGCGCCGCAGATGCCGCAGCGCGGACTGCTCGGCAGTGCGCGGAGGACGCTGTGGACCAGCCGCGCGTCCCATCTCTCGTTGAGCGCGAAGAATGCGCGCCAGTCCTGCTCGTCAAGGGGTTCGGAAGGTCCGCGGCCGCGCGCTTTTCGCAGCCTGCGCCGGACCATCCACGGGACAAGGCCACGATCCGGCGTCGACTCCTGCGCGTTGCTCACCATTGCCGAGCGTACCGTCAGCCTAAGCGTCCAGCAGAAATGTTCGTCGGCACAGGCGCGGGTATTGCGCTACGCGCTGTAGCTCTCGCTTCGCCGCCGCCGCCAAACCCGATGTGCGCCGCGATCACCGGCCCCTCGGTACCCGCGAGTGCCGAGAACCGGTAATCGTCATGAATACGCCGCGGCGTCGGCGACTGGCTCGCTTCGGTGCCTGATGGCTTTGCGCGCAGATCCACACTGACGCAACGGAACTCGTGTGAAGGTGCCCGGACAGGGAGTCCGCCAACGGCTTCACGCAGCAATGTCGGTGACCGCCGCCCACGAATCAGTCCGTTTGCTGGGCAGGATAGTGACGCTGCTCTTGTCGGTTGGCGTCAGTTAACCCGAACTGCGGCTAACTCCGCACATCAGGTATTGCGGTGTCCTGGCGCGAGTAATGTCCAGCCAATGCCGCCTGGCGACCGCGCTGACACTCAGCAACATCAGGTCTCGGGCGTAGCAGCCACGATGACGGTGATCGCGATGGGATTAGGTTACGCAATCTCGGTCAGCGACCCGACGATCCTCTCAGCCAATTTGGAGGTCGTGGCTAGCGGCCTGCAGATCTCGCGCAACGCGGGCACGTTCCTGGCCAGCCTCGCATCGCTGACCATGGCGGCCGCTGTTCTCTGCGCTGGCGCACTCGGCGATCTATACGGCATGCGGCGCATGTACCTGATTGGGTTGTGCGGTTCGATCGCGTTCAGCGTAATGGCGGCCGCCGCGCCGATCCCGGCCGTGTTGATGGTCGCCCGCGCGGGTGCAGGGGTGGCACTAGCGTTCCTGATCGGTCTTTCCCTGGCGATCACCAATGCGGTATTCCCCCCGGGTCGGCGGGCCGCGGCGATCGCGGCGTACTTTGGCGTGGGCTACGTCGTCTCCACTCCGCTACCTGCGATCAGCGGTGCGCTGGCAGATGCTATCGGTTGGCGCGCATGCTTTTTCGTCGTGCCGGTCATCGCGGCGCTCGGGTTGGCGGTCACATGGCGGTACGTGCCCGATACGTTGCGTGCCGATCGACGGCTGGATCTGGTCGGCCTGGCGCTGTTCGCCGGCGCGTTGCTGGGCCTGATCTACGGCATCTCGCGGTTGCAGACCGGTATCGACTCCGTCGGTCTCGCCGCCATCGCGGTGGGATCGGTGGCCGTCTGTGCGTTCGTGATACACGAGCTTCGCACTCCGGAGCCGGCACTGGATATGCGGATCTTTCGCTCGGGCCGGTTCAACGCGGCCGCGACGGCCGGCGTGGTGTTCAACTTTGTGACCGGCGGGTCGCTGGTCCTGTTCACCTTCTACCTCGTCACTGTTCGCAACGAGTCACCCCAACTGCTGGGCATTCTGTTGATTCCTGCTACCGCGTTGGGTGCAGTGGCGGCCACCGCCGCCGGCCCCGCCACGAACCGATTCGGTGCCCGCCCGGTACTCGTCGGCGGGCTCGTCGTGCTACTTGCCGGCTTGCTGTTGGTCGGGCTCTTCGACCTGGACACCTCCGTCACGATGGTGTTCGCCGCTGTGGCGCTGATCATGGTCGGCGGAGCAATAGTCGGCACACCGCAGGCCACCGTCATGATGGCTAGCGCACCGGCTGATCTTGGCGGCGCGGTCGCCGGTGTCAAGAGTGCCGGCAACGAAGCTGGTTTTTCGCTTGGGCCCGCCGTCTTCGCTCTCGTAGGCGTGAACATCTTCCTCAGCAGCATCGTGCATGAACTTTCCCGCTCAGGGATCACGCGCGACGAAATGCGTGACGCGTTGCAGACGACGCAAGGCGGCCGCGGTGCAAATCTGGTCAATCCCGAGCATGCGCGATTGGTGGTCGACCACGGGCCGCACAACATGATCGACGCGATTCAAACCCTGAGTTTGATCATGGCCGCGGGGCCGATCGCAGCAATCGTTCTGGCACTGTGGCTGGTCAAGCCGCAAGGTGTGGTTCGAGGCCCAGCACGCTGAACGGGCACTCGTGGTCTAGGCCGGGGCTGTGCAGCATGTTGTTGTTGGTGGTGTAGCGCACGGCGCACCGGTCTTCCACCACCGAGTCGAGTTGCCAACGCCGCGGAATCGGTGTCTCGCGGCGATGAGCGCCGGGGCCGTGCCCACCCTCGGTGCGGTTCAGCTCCGACTGCCTGACGAGTGCCCACAAAAGGCCACTTCGCGAAATGGTAGCGGGAGCCAGCTCCCGCGGATCGCTGATTCGACAGCGATAGGACCGGGAATCGCGGGTGAAGCGGCTGACCCAGAGTGTTCGCGGGAAATTTCAATGTAGGGGCAGAAGTTTGCTCGCGGATGTGGCAGGGTACAGGGTGGGGAGTTATTGGGTGGTAGCCGCTAGGCGGCAGAGGTGCTGGGGAGGAATCAGTGGCCAGACGAATCGAATGCACGGGTGAGCTGTGTGAATGTGGGCACCCGGTGTACACCCGCATTGTTTCTCTCGGCGTCGGAGTCGAGTCTCGGCGTGGCCCGTCCTGCTGGTCCGACGACTGCTCGGCTCATCGCAGCTGGCAGGAGGCCGCCGCACGCCGGGTGGCGGAGCGCAATGCCCTGGTGAGCAACTGAGTACCTCGATCCAACTCGACTGATCTAGCGGCCTGCGTTGCGGGCCAACTCGACGACGAACTGATTCACGAAGGTGCCCGCAGGCGGATCACCTTTGTCACACGATCCGTCGGATTCACCGGGACGCTTGATCCACAGGTAGGCATCGGCGTGCGCACCCGCAGTCTGCGTGGTGGGCGGAACACCCAGCGCTCGACCGTCGGGGTTGCACCAGTGCAGCGGCGAGTCCGGGGCTGCTCCATTCCCGTTGCGCGACGTGTCGATGACGTAGTCCTTACCGTTCGTGAGACCCGAAATTGCTTCCCCGTAACCGATTTCCTCCTCGGTGGTGAAGAAGTTCGCCACGTTCAGGCTGAAACCCCGCGCGTGGTCGACGCCGGCCTGGTTGAGTCTGGAAGCCATCTCTTCGGGGCTGTGCCACCGCAGGTGCCCCGCGTCGACGTATACGGCGGCAGCCGGGTTTCGAGTCAGCGTGTCGACTGCGTAGCGGATCAAGTCGAATCGTTCCTGCCGCTGATCGTCCGAGAGGCAGTCAGCCATGGCGAGCGCATCGGGCTCGAGGACGATCGCCGCCCGCGAACCACCCACCTGGGCAGCGATGCCGTCGATCCACGCGCGGTAGTCGGCGCCCGATGCCATGCCACCCGCAGCGAAGCTGCCGCAGTCGCGGTGGGGGATTCCGTAGATCGACAGCACCGGGATGGCGTCCGCCGCGGCCGCGTCGGCGGTGTACTTCCCGACCGTGGATGCCGACGAGCCCGGGACCAGCCAGTACGCCTGTGGGGTGTCGGCGACGGCTCGCAACTGGGCGCTCGGCGGGTCGGCGCTGTTGGCCGCGCGCATGGCCGCGGAATTGGGATTGACGTAGAACGGCGCACCAACCAACGGGTTCGCCTCGCTGGCCAGCCGCAGGGTCGGCGCCTGGGGGACCTGCGCCGGGTCGAGCAGACCGAGGCCGGCGACGGCCGCCACTGTGAAGATGAACAACCGAACGACTGCGTTGGCAGCTGTGGACATCACGCGAGGAAATTAGCGCTTCGACGCAGCGAGCGCCAATCACCTACGAACGTAATGGCGCGATCGGCACGTGGTCAGTTGTCAAACGGGCCGTGGCTTCCTGCATACCCCGGGTTGCCAGTACATCGGCCAGTTCGTTGTCGGCGACGCCGGCGTGCCCCTTCACCCAGAACCACTCGACCCGGTGCCGCGCGCAGGCCGTCTGGAGCCGCTGCCAGAGGTCGACGTTCTTCACCGGCTGTTTCGCGGCGGTCATCCAGCCATTGCGCTCCCAGCCGAGAACCCACTTGGTGATGCCGTTCCGCACGTAGGTGCTGTCGGTATAGAGGTGCACCGACACCGATCGGGTGAGGGCCTCCAGCGCCATGATCGGCGCGGTCAGTTCCATTCGGTTGTTGCTTGTGACGCCGGATTCGCCGCCACACATCTCGCGAATGTGCTGACGGTGGCGCAGCACCGCCCCCCAACCGCCGGGGCCGGGGTTGGGTCGGCATCCACCGTCGGTGTGGATGACGACGACGTCCTCGGGGCACTCGAGCATGCCGCCGAGGATAGGCACTCCATCCGGTGATTGGCTGCGCGACTCGCCAGGCGTCAGCCTGCCTGTGGGACAACGTAGGTCGGCTGGTACGGGTTGAGTCCCTGCTCTATCGCTTCGGCGCGCAAATAGTCCTCGACCGAGGGATAGCCCTTGACCTCGGCGGCACGTTTGAGGGCCTCCTGCTCGGCGACCTTCGTCTCGGCCACGGCGGCGGCCAGGTCCGCTTCCGCCTTGGCCTTTTTCGCATTGGCCTCGGCGACTCCCTGCGCCTGCGTGGCTTGCGCGTTCTGAATCGCGGCCTGCTCGCGTTCGATCGCTGCCTTCAGCTCGGGGTTGACGGGCGTCGGTTTGAGCACCGTCACCTGAAAGTTGGTGAAGAAGTCGACGCCGTTGGTGCGGGCCTTACTGGCGTTCGGCAGCGATTGGAGAAGTGCGTTGCGGAATTCGGCTCGCGCCTGCTCGTCGTTCCAGATCTGCTGCCACGTATATTTCTGCGCCACCCCATTGAGCGTGTCCTGCAACGGTTGTCCGATCACGTAGTTCAGCAGTTCGACCCATCCGTCGCTGACCGTGCCGTCGTCGTTCAACCAACCGTTGTATTTGGTTCCGAAATCGCGGTGGAACTGCTTGAGCTTCTCGCAGTCCGTGGTCAGATCGAACGTCACCACTACGGGGACGTTCATATCCGCCGGCGCCTTCGCGTTGGACACCACGACATAAGGTCCGCGCTCTGATCCGGGATCGCCCGTCGCGTCCCAGGAGATCTGGCGTGCCGGATACCGGTACACGTGGTTGGTGATCTCGTTCTGCGAATTCTCGGGTTCGATGCATCCTTTGACCGTGGGGTCGGTGGGGATCATCCAATAGCCGTCGACGACGACGGCCTGCTCCCCGGCCCCGACGCTGGCAAATGAGCAACCGGACAGCAAAGCGACCGAAATCCCAAGGGCAACAACGGATTTCTTCATGGTGCTTACCTCTCGTTCATGGCTTTCGGCAAGGCGTTCGTACCGGCGCTCGCAGTACTTGCGTACCAGACCTGTGAGCGACTGTACTGTCGCGATCACGGTCTCAGTCCGAATTTCGATATCGTGGGCACATGACCAACCAGCGGGTGCCCGGCGGCGTGGTGCACAAGCTGCCCGCGGACCTGCGCAAGGCGCTGACTTCGAACGACGCGGCGCTGGCTGCGTGGAAAGACATCACGCCTTTGGCGCGCAACGAGTTCATCTGCTGGGTCGAAGACGCCAAGCAAGCGGCGACGCGGGATCGTCGCATCCGCCGGACCCAGGAGGAACTCGAGGAAGGCCAGCGGCGACCGTGCTGCTGGCCGGGGTGCAAGCACCGCGAGCGCACGGGCAAGTAGCACCGGCGGCGAGCCGCCAATCCCCGTAGGCGGCTGTCATTCCCCGTAGGCGGGCGCGGACTGCAGCTCTGGGGCGGCGGCTGCGAGCAATGCGGCGCGGTCGCCGGAAAGTGGGGGATAGATGCGTTCACCGTTGATCACTTGCTTGGTGGCCTTGGCTTGGGCGCCGGTGGCGACGACCCGGCGATCCCAGCCCTCTGTGTACACCGCGCCGGCGGGGCCCAGATCGAGAACGGTGACATACCAAGGGATTCGCAGTGGCAGCATCGGCACGCCCAGCAGGTCGCTGATCACGTTGTAGCCGGCGTATCGGCCCATCGGCCGGCTGTGCTGACACGACATCACCGACATGTGTGAGTCGTCCATTCGGGCAACGGCCACATCGCCTGCGGCGAAAACTGCGGCGACGCCCCCGACCCTCAGATAGTCGTCGACCGGCAGCCGGCCCAGTCCGGTCGCACGGAACCCCGAGTTCCGCCGTCAACGGGTTCGCCCGCATTCCGGCACACCACACCACCGTCGCTGCCGGTATGACCTCTCCGGACGACAGCGTGACGCTTCGCTCGCCGACGGCAGTGATGCCCACCCCGGTCATCGTGTCGACGTTGTTGTCGGCCAACGCTTCCTCGATGACCGGACGAGCCGACTCGCCCATGTCCGAACCGACATGCGGGTTGTGATCGACCAAGATCACCCGAGGTTTGGCGCCGAGGCCCATCGCATCCGCGAGCATCCTCGGAAGCTCACTGGCGGTCTCGATGCCAGTCAGGCCGGCGCCCACGACCACCGCTGTTCTGCTCGCGGGGTCCGCGGCGCGTTGGGCCAGGCCACGGATGTGTGCCTGTAGCGCCATCGCGCCGTCGTAGGTGTCGACGTCGAACCCGAACTCGGCGAGCCCGTGGAGGTCCGGCTTGGCCACGGCGCTGCCCACTGCCAGGACGAGGCGGTCGTAGGGCAACGTGGCGCCCTCCGAGGTACTCACGGTGGCCCGCGTCGGATCGATCCCGGTGACCTCGGCGGTGATGTGCCCGACACCGGCCGGATCGAGCAAGTCCCGCAACGGGATTCGACATGAGCTGAGGTCGGCCTCGTAGTTGCGGACCCGAATGTCGTGGAACGGTTGCGCACTGACGACGGTGATGTCGACCGCTCCGGGGACGGCGCCGAGCTCCTCCAATCGTCTGGCGGCTCCGAGCGCCGCCCACAGTCCGGCAAACCCCGACCCGAGAACAAGAACACGTGAGGTCCCCGACACCGCCCCATCGTCACGTCGCACCGGTGACCTAGACAAGGGCTCGTTGTTCGGTTTGCTCGTTTCGCTCTTTTCTCGGCGTTGTCGAGGATTCGCCGCGACCACACCGCGGCGGATGATCTTGATCAGAGTGACCTCAGTTCAGCCCCACCGGACGCCAGCAAAGCCTCGACAGCCGGCCAATCGCCGCATCGACCCCCTCGACTTCGAAGCTGAGCGATCTGGTCTCGGGACGTTTTTTGGAACAACCGTCCTGTTCTCTGCTGCGGCGGGATTCGGCGTTCATTTGCACGATGTATTCAAAACCCGCTGTTCACGGCGTCGATCTTGTGGTGCGGTCCGCGTGGATCTTGGCGCGGTGATTGTTGCGTGGGGGCAGGGAGCCGACGCGCGGCTACGGCAAGCCGAGTTTCCCCAGGTTCCAGGCCTAATTCGTCGTCACAGTTTGTAGTAGGGACTGGCAGGTCTATGGCACAATGTTCTGCGTATCTACCGGCAGGTACCTTGCTGGACGGAGAGGGCCATCGACACGACGCATTTGCGCGCCGCAGCGGGTGCGTGCGCGCTTTCGATAGGACTCCTTGTCTGCAGCAGCGGAGGGGCTATCGCCTCCGCAGACCAGACCGGCACCGCTGGTTCGCCTGCCGATACTCAGGGTTCCCCTTCGAAGGTGTCAGCCACGCAGACTTCGTCTTCGTCGTCTTCGTCCGGTGAAGGCAAAACGACCTCCGGGTCCGCCTCCACCGCCCCCACCAGCGTTATCGGCAATCAACGGGACGACCAAAAAGATGCCGTGCGGGAGAACCTGGTCACGACGCTTACGAAGATCGCCAACGCCACGGTCTCGGGTCTGACGGGCGGCCACCGGCCGACCTCGGTGGTGTCAGCCCAGACCAACACATCCAAGAGCGAGCAGGAGACCACCGCCGCCGCGACTGCCACGGCCACTGCCGCCGCGACTGCCACGGCCACTGCCGCCGCGACTGCCACGGCCACGCTGCCGCCGCGACTGCCGCCGACGAGGCACAGGCTGAAGCTACGCCGACGTCGGCAGCTAATCTGGCTGTCACGAATCTGCCTGTCACGCAGTCGGTTACACCGGTCTTGGACACAATTACGCTCGCCACGGGAGCAAACGCCGCGTTAGAGGCGGAGACAGCGCCGGAGGCCGCTAAGCAGAATGGTGAGTCTGGAAGCACGCCCGCATCGGCGAGTGCGCCGACACCCCCAACGCCCGGCTCGGTGGCCCCGAAGCCCGAATCAATCAACACCGCGGTGTTCGAGCCCGTCTCGAACGCGATCAACACACTTGCGCGGGCACTCGGGGAAGCCGGGCTGACGATCGCGTCGCTGCCGAACTCTCAAACCCCGATCACCGATGTCGTCACCGCCATTCAGATCATGGTCAACGCCGTCGTGGATGCGGTTGTCGAGGTCGCGCAGGTTCCGCGCAACCTGATTAACCTGCTCGGCTTCGCCACTGCCGACGGTGCCCCGTCGCCGCTGTTCGGCGTATCCGGTTCGACCCACACCGTGACGCGCGCACCCGTCGGCGCACCGCTGTTCGGGAACGAATTGATGCAGCAACCCCAGGTCGCGCTCGACGCACCGCTCTTCGGCAACGTCGTCAACGCGTCGGAGTTCGGCGGCGTTGCCCCAGCAAGCCTGAGCCGCGAGTTTTCGCTGTCGGGCCTGGCCCCGGCACCTTCGGGCATCAACCCCGCGACATCGTCGTTCCTCGATAATGTCGTCAAATCGGTCCTGGTTCCTGCGTCACTCACAGCCCTCGCCGCCATCGCCGTGCCCGGTCTCGGTGGACTACTGATCGTCTGCGCTGCTGGGATCAGGGTCGGCTATCGCCAGGCCAAGGCGGGCCTGGCACTGCGGGTGTCTGGCATCGCACGCTTCGCCGGTCCGGGTCCGATGGGTGTCGTGCGGTCCGGTTCACTGATCACCCTGCATCACCCGCGCACCAAGCTCGACAAGCCACGCGCCACGCACGCCGCCCGTGCGCGAACTGCGCACGAGACACGGGTGCTCGAGCAGGTCGCCTAGCCGGCGCGGGATCGCGCCGCGTCCAATACAGCCTCGATCTCGACCCATGTCCGGCGAACGATGTCGGCCACCGGAAGAAGGCCCGCGATTCTCGACGAGACCTGTCCGGTATTGGCGACGCTGGCTTCCATATCGCCGCCGAAGTAGAGCTGAGTAATCTTGCCGAGCAGTTGCGCATCCGGATCGTGCTCGGCCACGCGCACCGCGAGGCCCGTGCGAAGCACGCGCATGGTCGGATTGCCCGGAATGTCCAGAAGCACGGTGCCGGCGTCGTTGGCGGCGACGATCGCGTCCTTGAAGTTGTTGTGCACCAACGATTCTCGGCTGGCCAGCATGCGCGTGCCCATCTGAACGCCTTCTGCGCCCAACACCAGCGATGCCGCAGCGGACTGCGCGTCGCACATCCCGCCAGCCGCGATGATGGGCAAATCGACATGGGAGGCGACCAAGGGGAGTAGCACCATGGTCGACGCCCCGAGTGCTGATTTGAACCCGCCGCCCTCGACGCCTTCGACCACCAACCCATCGACTCCTGCGTCGACCGCCTTGAGGGCGGCCCGCAACGAACCGACGACGTGCACCACCGTCATGCCCGAGCTGTGCAGTCGCTCGGTGAACAAGGCCGGATCACCTGCGGACGTGAACACATGCTGCACGCCCGCTGCGGCCAGCGTGTCGACGATCGACGGATCGGCTTTCCATCCCTGGATCATCAGGTTGGCGGCGACGGGCCGGTTCGTTAAGCCGCGCACCCTCTCCAGGTCCGCGCGGCCTTCGGGGGTCAGGGTCTCGATCATTCCCAGGCCGCCGGCCTCCGAGACCGCCGCGGCCAGCTCCGCGCGAGCGATGTACGTCATCGGCGCCTGAACGACGGGAAATTCGACGCCGAGAAGGTTTTGCACTCGATTGGCCACGGCCCATTAAACCGTTCTGCCACGATATCGGGCTGTCGCAATTTTACATTGACTGCTTTATGATTTTTTCCATGGCCAAGCCACCCTTGTCGATGAAGCCGACCGGATGGTTCCAAGTCGCGTGGTCGGACGAGATCAAGATCGGCGACGTTCACCGGATGACGTACTTCGGGACCGAGATGATCGCCTGGCGGGCCGAGTCCGGTCAGCTCACCGTCATGGACGCCTACTGCGAGCATCTCGGCGCACATCTCGGCCACGGCGGTCACGTCGAGGGCGAGGTCATTGCAGTGCCCGTTCCACGGCTGGCAGTGGAATCACGAGGGTCGCAACGTGTGCATCCCCTACGAGGATCGGCCGAACCGAGGGCGTCGCATTCGTACCTACCCGACCGTCGAGCGCAACGAGGCCGATCTACATCTGGCATGACGTCGAGCGGCGCGACCCGTTCTTCGACGCGCCCGACGTATTCGCGAGTTTCAACGACGGCAGCAGCGCCGACGACTACTACCCACAGCAGCGGTTGTACCGTGAGGCATTGGAGATGCATCCGCAGTACGTCATCGAAAATGGCGTCGACTTCGCGCATTTCAAGTTCGTCCACCAGACTCCGATCGTGCCCGTGTTCACCCGGCACGACTTCGACGAACCAGTCTCATATGTCGATTTCACGATCACGTTCGAAGGTGACGACCGGCAGAGTATCGAGGACATCGACAGTAGGGTCGAGGCGATCAACGGCGGGCTCGGCATTGCGGTGACGAAAAGCTTTGGGATGGTGGACAATAGGACGATCTCTGCCATTACACCTGTTGATGACAGCACGTCTGACGTCCGCTTCATGGTGTACATCGGCCGTCGGCCGACTCGGAATCCGGAGCGCGCCGAGATGAAGGCTCGCGAATTCGGCCAGGAAGTCATCCGGCAGTTTGCCCAGGACATCGACATCTGGAGATACCAACGCTATTCCGATCCACCTGCGCTGGCTGGTTCAGAGCAGGTGGGCTTCACCGCCCTCCGCAACTGGGCCAGGCAGTTCTATCCCGACGGTATAGGCGGCAGCGCCGCCGAAGTCTACGCAGCACGGAAGGGCCGATCCGAATGAGTGTAAATCGCAAGCCGATCCGCGTTTTTCAGGTAGCGACGGGCAACGTCGGCAGCGAGATGATCAAGCGGATCGCCGACCGTCCCGATCTCGAGCTGATCGGTGTGCACTGCTACTCACCGGAGAAAATCGGTAAGGACGCCGGAGAGCTGGCCGGGTTGGCGCCCAACGGGGTGACGGCGACCGGCTCGGTGGACGAGATCATCGCGGCGAAGCCTGACGTGCTGACATTCCACGGCGTCTTCCCCGACGAGGACCTCTACGTGAAGGTCCTCGAGGCCGGAATCAACATCGTCACCACGGCGGACTGGATCACCGGCTGGCACCGCGACACCAACCATCCGCATCCGTCCGGCAAGCCGGTCTCGCAGCTCCTTCGAGAGGCGTGCGAAAAGGGGGGATCCACGTTCTACGGCACTGGGATGAACCCTGGTCTGAACCAGATCCTGGGCGTCGTGTGCTCGGCCGATGTCGCCGAGATCGAGAACGTCACCACCATCGAGTCCGTCGACGTCTCATGCCACCACTCGAAGGACACCTGGATCGAGGTCGGCTACGGACTTCCCGTCGACGACCCGAGCATCCCCGGCAAGCTGGAGAAGTACACCCGCGTGTTCGCCGACAGCGTGCTCATGATGGCCGACTGCTTCGACCTGAAACTCGACGAGGTCAAGTTCAGCTATGAACTCGGTGCATGCACCAAGGACGTCGATCTCGGTTGGTACATGCTGCCGAAGGGGTCGCTCGGCGGCAACTACATCAAGTACCAGGGCATCGTCGACGGCGTTCCCAGGGTCGAGACACATCTGGAATGGCAGATGACGCCGCACACCGATCCAAGCTGGGATATCAAGGGCTGCTACATCACTCAGATCAAGGGCGACCCCTGTGTCTACAACAAGCACATGATCTTCCCCAAGCCCGGTGTCGACCTGTCCGATCCTGCGAACTTCGCCTCGATCGGGATGACCGTGACCGGCATGCCGGCCCTGAGCGCGATCTCATCGGTCGTCGATGCGGCCCCGGGACTCGTGACGAGCGCCGACCTGCCGCTGCGCGGGTTCGCCGGTCGCTTCAAGCTGTAGCGAGAGTCAGCCGTTCCAGGCGCCGCACAAGAAGGCTGGGCAACCACCGTCCGATTTCAGCGGCTTCGATGTGCGACGTGCGCTCGAGCAACTCGCCGATGACGATCCTGGCTTCCAGGCGTGCCAGCGCGGCACCCACACAGAAGTGTGCGCCCTTCCCGAAGCTGATGTGTCCCTTGCCGCCCGGCTCGGTCCAGCCGAAACTCGTTGGGATCATGGAAGTGTGACGGGTCGCGGTTCGCCGCGCCCCATAGCAGGACCAGGCGCGACCCTGCCGTGAGATC
Source organism: uncultured Actinomycetota bacterium (assembly GCA_963805835.1). Classification (GTDB taxonomy): domain Bacteria; phylum Actinomycetota; class Actinomycetes; order Mycobacteriales; family Mycobacteriaceae; genus Mycobacterium. Next base: position 246,297 of record CAWDVX010000008.1, read on the forward strand.
GACGCCGCGCAGCGTCGTGTCGGCGAGACCACATGACGATAGTGCCCGCGGAAGGGCGGCTCATAGCGCAGCACTTCCTCGAGGAATGCGCCCAGCAAGATCCGGGCTTTCGCGGATCTGCTGTTGGATGTCGGGACGAGCTGGCCAGCGAGGTGCGCCGCGGATCCGATCAACGACGCGGTCGACTCACCGCCGGCGCTGAACAGCGTGATCATCATCGTCAGCGCTGTCGCATCAGCCAATTCGTCTGCGGCACATGCCGTTGCGAGGTCACCGAGCAGATTGTCCTTCGGATTTCGGCCGCGGCTCTTCGAAATTGGTCGTTGATGTAGCCAGCGAGCTCCATGACGGCGGCGCCTGCCGCGGCGAGTTCATCTCTGGCTGACGAGGCCCTCGACCGACTTGGTGCCGCATAACCCCACCGCAGCGAGCTGATCGGTGTCCACGTCGGGGACGCCGATCAGGCGGCCCGACGATCATCATCGGCAGCCGATTGGCCATCGCCGACATCCACTCGATGCACACCGTCGTTCACACTTTCGTCCCACAGGCGATCTGCGGTCTCGGCGACGAAATGCTCGAGAGCATTGATCCTTCGGGCCGCCAACTGTGGAACCAGCAACTTCCGGTGCGCGGCATGAGCGGGATCGTCGGCGGTCGCGAGCGCTTGCATGTCGGCCCGCCGAGTTCGCCCATCGGCGAAGGGGCCCACGTCGCCGTCCTCGTAGGTCATGGTGGCGGTCAGATTCGACGAGAAGTCTTCCGGCCGGGCGATGACGTCGTTGATCGCGTCCCAGCCGCAGACCGCATAGAAGCCGGAGTCGCCGATCGCGGTGGACCGGTCCGGTCGGCGAGCATCCGTTCATACAGCGGATAGGGATCCTGGATGAACTCGTCGTCGAACAACGCGATCCCCAGCTGGTCTTCTCGCACCGTCATTCCTCACAGGCTGAACGGCCGTCAGGTGTCGCGTCAACGCATCCGCGTGAAGTTGAAATCCGCAGGTCGGAGGCTGTCGACCGCGGCTGTCTCACGCGGCGGGTCGGACCAGCACGAATGGTGAGAATATATCCCTGAATCTGTCTCATGGTGAGATGATTGATCGCATGGCTCGCAGCGACTGGCTCGTCGGTGGTGACCGCGGAACTGCGGCCGCCGAGCGCATCTACGACGCGGCCACAGATCTGATGGCGCACCACGGGCTGGAGGCCCTCGACGTCGACACCTTGGCCTCGCGCGTGCACTGCTCCCGTGCGACGATCTACCGCCATGTCGGCGGAAAGGCCGAAATCCGTGAGGCCGTACTCATCCGCGCTGCAGCCCGGATCATCGCGACCGTTCGGGCCGCCGTCGACCATCTGACCGGGTCCGAGCGAATCGTCACCGCGATCTCTGGTGGCGCTCAGGGAGATTCGATCCGATCCGCTGGGGCGGCTGATGATGACCTCGATACGGGCGCAGGAGATGACGTGGCTCACCGACTCTCCGGCCGTCGCACGCTTCGCCCGTGACATCAACGGCCTCGCCGAGGACGACCCGCAGGCCGGGCAGTGGATCGTCCGCATCGTGCTGGCGTTGATCTACTGGCCCGTCGACGATGCAGAAACCGAACGACAGATGGTGCAGCGCTTCGTCTCGCCGGCGTTCGCTCCGGTCGCCGTAGACATCTGGGCAACAATGACCTCCAACATCACTCCACGTCGTCCCGCGAACGGTAAGCAGGTTCGCGCGGACCGCACGCGGGCGATGGTCATCGACGAGACCGTCCGCTGCGTCCTGGAGGAGGGGTTTGGCGCCGCGAGTGCGAAACACATCACCGAGCGTGCCGGTGTCACATGGGGAGTGATCCAGTACCACTTCGGTGACCGCGACGGCTTGCTGATGGCCGTCGTGGACAGTGGGTTCGGCGAGCTGCTCGCGAGGCTGCACGAGGTCGAGCCGAAGCTCAGCTCACAGACGGGACGTGCCAGGACCGAACTACTCGTCAACACGGTCGCCGACGCGTTTCTGAGTCCGACATCGATTGCGGCACTGGAGATTCTGATCGCGACCCGGGCGGGCCGAGGGGATGTCGATCAACGCCATCTGCTGGACCTATTCACCACTCTCACCGATCTCGGCCGATATGTCGCCGAGGGACTCGATCCCGAGCGCGCCGATACCGTCGGCAATCTGGTGTGGACCACCTTGATGGGCGCCATGGTTGCCACGATGGCGGTGCCGGGCCCTGTCGATGTCAGTCGTGAATTACGCGCGTTGACCGACGCGATCACCGCATATGTGGAGCACGCGCGACGAGCCTAGCGCGGCGCGACCTGCGTCGGCTCGGTCGCCAGGTTGGATGAGGAAGCCCGTTGGCGACGGGTAGCCAGCACGCATCCGATGAGGATGAGGACAAGCGCGGCGACGTTCCACGGTGTCAACGGCTCGTTCAGCACGATGACACCCGCGGCCAACGCCACTGACCGGGTTGATGTACGTGAACACCAGTGCACGAGCGGCGCCGACCTCGCGGATGAGGGCGAAGAACACCAGGAACGCCAACGCGGTGCAGATCACGGCGAGGCCGCCCAGCGCCAAAAGAACTTGGGTGGAGGGTATTTCATCCGGCCAGGTCGCCGCGGCAGGGGCCGCGTAGACCAGCGCGGCGAATCCCAGGCACACCGCCGTCATCGGGAGCGTCGGCACGTCGGCCAGGTGGCGTGCGGCGATCAGCGGTGCGATCGCGTAACACGTCGCCACCAGCAGCACCTCGATGATCGGCCAGGTGCTGCCGCCGATGTGCGGGCCCGCGAGCACCGCGACGCCCGCGATGCCGATGGCGAGCCCGAGTATCCGTTTGGCGCCGAGTCGCTCACCGCCGGTGAGGCGATCCAGCACCGCGGCGAAGATCGGGGCGGCGGCGATGAGCAGGCCGGTCATCGAACTCGTGAGATGACGTTCGGCGTCCGACAACAGCCACCACGCGGCGATGATCTCGAAGAATGCGAAGCCCGCCAACGCCTTCCAATGGTCCCGCACGATGGTGACCGTCCGCCTCGACAAGGCCAGCGGAAGCAGCACCGCGGCGCCGACGGCGACCCGTGTGAATACCAGCACGGGGACCGACACACCCTCGACGGCGATCTTGATCAGCAGGTAGGGGATGCCCCAGATGACGCTCATCGCAAGGAACAAGATCCATCCGCGCGAGCTCACGCAAGCACCCTAACTTGCGGATTCGGCGCGCAAATCGACCGCGAGGGTTGATCAGCGCGCCGAATTCACAGGGGCTAGCGCCGGGTCAGCTCCGCGTACCGGCTGATGTGGTAGTCCGTTGACCCGAACTCGAACTGGACCGCCGTCAGCCGCTTGAAGTAGTGGCCGATCGCCAGTTCCTCGGTCATGCCCATTCCGCCGTGCAGTTGTACGGCCTGCTGACCGATGAAGCGGGCAGCGCGCCCGATCGTGGCCTTGGCCGCCGACACCGCCCGCGCGCGAACCGCGGGATCGGCCTCGAGGTTGAGGACCGCGAGATAGACGGCGGCGACCGCCTGCTCGAGCTCCATGTACATGTCGACCATCCGATGCTGCAGTGCCTGGAAGCTGCCGATCGGTTGTCCGAACTGGTGGCGCTGCTTGGCGTATTCGACGGTGTCGGCCAACACTTTTCGCATGCAGCCGACCGCTTCGGAGCACACCGCCGCCGCGCCTTCGTCGCGTGCCGCGGCGATCGACGGCCAGGCCTGACCTTCCTCGCCAAGCAGTGCATCGCCCGGCAGTCTCAACCCGTCGAACGTGATGTCGGCCGCCCGGCGGTCGTCGACCGTTCGGTACGCGTGCATCTCCATGCCCGCACCCGGCCCGTCAAGATCGACGAGGAACAGGGTGCACCCGTTGGCGGTGCGCGCGGTCACCAGCAGATGCGTCGCCAGCGGCGCGCTCATCGCGACGATCTTCGCCCCCCGCAGCGTCCAGCCATCGCCGTCCCGTTCGGCGGTCGTCGACAGGTCCTGCCAGTTGTCGCCGGACGAAGGCTCGGCCGCGGCCAGCGCGACAACCGCGGTGCCCTCGACGATCTTCTCCAGCAGTGCCGTCGCCACCGGGCCGCCGGCCCGGTGCAGCAGGCCGCCGGCCACCACGACGCGTGTCGACGTAGGGCTCGACCACCAGTGCGTGCCCGAGCGCCTCGGCGATCACCATGACCTCGACGGGTCCGCCACCGATCCCGCCGACGTCCTCGGGCAAGGCGGCGCCCAAGATGCCGAGTTCGTCGGCGAAGCCCCGCCAGATGTCGGGCTGCCAGCCCGGTCCGGTCTTGGCCGCGGCCCGGCTCTTCTCGAGGTCGTACCTGGTCGACAGGAACTTGCTCAGCCCGTCGCGTAGCAGTTCCTGTTCCTTGCTCAGGTTGAAGTCCATACCTCGTCCCCCATCAAAGTCCGAGCGCCGCTTTGGCCAGAATGTTGCGCTGAATCTCGTTGCTGCCTGCGTAGATCGAGCCGGCGCGATCGTTGAAGTAGCGCAACGGCGCGACCGCCTGCCATTCCTCGCCGCTGACGTATCCGTCGGCCGGCGGCTCGTATTCCGTCACCGGCCCGCCAGGGCACGTCGCGTGTGGCTGGTACACGCGACCGCGCGGGCCTGCGGCCTCCATTGCCAGCTCGGTCAGCGCCTGGCTCAACTCGGTGGCGATCACCTTCAGCATCGACGACGCCACGCCGGGATTCTTGCCTTCGGCGACCGCGGCGAGCACCCGGTACTCGAGAATCTCCAGAACCTCGGTGCGTATCCGGGCGTCGGCCAGCTTGCGCGCGAACGCGGGGTCGTCGAGCAGGCGACCGCCCCCGGGGCCGGGCTGATCGATGGCGACGGTGGCGATCTCGTCGGCCATCACCTGCAGCGCGGGCGACGATGCGCCGCCGCCGCGCTCGAACTCCAGCAGGTACTTGGCGACCGTCCAGCCTTCGTCGATCTTGCCGAGGACATTCGCCTTGGGCACCCGGACCTCATCGAAGAAGACCTGGTTCTGCACCTCCTCGCCGGACGTCATGACCAGCGGGCGAATCTGGATGCCCGGCGATGTCATGTCGATGAGCACGAACGTGATGCCCTGCTGCTTCTTCTGGCTCTTCGACGTGCGCACCAACGCGAACATCCAGTTCGCCTCGCCGGCGTGGGTGGTCCAGATCTTGCTTCCCGTGCACACGAGGTCGCCGCCGATCATCCACGACGGCCTGCCATCGACAGCGCCGCCAGGTCGGAGCCGGCCTCAGGTTCGGAATAGCCCTGGCAGAAGAACACCTCGCCGGTCAGGATGCGGGGCAGGAAGAAAGCCTTCTGCTCGTCGGTGCCGAACTTGACCAGCGCGTGGGCGACCATGCGTATGCCCATCGGGGACAACGAGGGGGCGCCCGCCAGCTGGGATTCCCGGCTGAAGATGTAGTGCTGAGTCAGGCTCCAGTCGCAGCCGCCGTGCTCGACGGGCCACGCCGGCGCGGCCCAGCCTCGCTCGTGCAGGATCCGCTGCCACTCCATGCTCGCCTCGTGATCGGCGTAGACGCTGGTCATCAGTCGCCCGGCCCGACGCAGTTCCGGTGTCAGCTTGTCGTTCAGAAACCCGCGTACCTCGTCGCGAAACGCCACATCGGCCGCGGACCACGTGAGGTCCATGGTTGATCCCCTGTCTGCAGAACGCTATGGACAGAGTAAACCTAGTTAGTTAGGTGGGGTACACGCGGGTAGGCCCGGAATGACGGATGCACGGTGGCGCCACGGACGGGGGGTTCGTTAGCCGCCCAGGCGAATTGGCCCCTCCGCGGTTGACCCGCCGCTGCGCAATTGCGGGTTCGTCCTGTTTTTTCGCGACGCGAAGTGAGTGGTTGCCCGATACACCTTGGCGGTGTACATCGCGGCGTCGGCCTCACGCAGGATGTCCGAGGCATCGCGCGGATCATCCGGCGTCACCTCGGTCACGCCGATACTGGCGGTGAGGCTGCAGGAGCTGCCGGCGACGTCGAGGGGCATCGCAAGCGCGGCATGCAGCCGGTCGGCGAGACGCTCCAGCGCGGCGCGGTCGGCGTTGCCGAAAAGTAGCGCGACGAATTCGTCGCCGCCGTGACGCGCGATCAAGTCCTCGGAGCGCAGGGTGGCCCGCAACCGTTCCGCGGCAACCTTGATGACGGCGTCGCCGGCGTGATGACCGAACGCGTCGTTGACGGTCTTGATGTTGTCGAGGTCGATGAACATCACCGCGGCCAGCTTCGGTGGGTCGGCCTGCAGGGCTTGGGTTGCCTGCGCCTCGGCATACGCTCGGTTCGGCAGCCCGGTGAGCGAGTCGTGGTGCGCTTGGTGTCTGAGTTGAAGTTGAGCCTCGCGCTGATCGGTGATGTCGGTGAACGAGACGAGGATCGCCTGTTGCCCCGCTTCGCTCGGGTCGAGCAGTCGGCAGCTGACCGAAAGCCACCGTCGTGCGCCGTCCGCCCGGTCGAACCCGACGATCTCGTGTGCAGCGGCCTTACCGCTGGTGAGTCCCCCTACGAAGAACCGGTGCCAATCATCGAGCAACTTGCCGTCGGCGCCGTACAGCGGGAACGCCACTGACGGGTCCGCGCTACGGTCCACCATGCCGGTGGACGCCAAACCGAGGATGTGGCGTGCGGCGGGATTGATCCACTCGGTGTGCCCATGCGCGTCGAGCACCACCACGCCCTCGACGAGCGAATCGACGACGTTCTGGAATCTCCGCTCCGCGCGTCGCAGCGCGGTCTGGTCCGAGCAGACGAGGACGTATCCGTTGTCCATGGCGGCGGCGGACATCCTTACGATGAGCGCCGCACCGTCGGCGGCCCGATGAACCCCATGGCGAACGCCTCCGTCAGCGATCACGGCCGCTAGATCGAGAGGGGCACCGACGGCCTCGGTGATCGGCAGTCGCCAGAACACGCGCCGCCGGCCTCCCATAGATTGCCTCGGCGGCCGGATTCCAACTGGTCACGGTGCCGGCCAGAGTCGTGGCGATGATCGCATCTGTGGCATGCGTCACAAGTGCGGCCTGATATCGCAGGGCTGCCTCGGCGGCCTTCTGCACCGTCAAATCGCGGAAGATGACCTGGTAGGCAGGTTTGCCATTCCAGCTCGTCAACACCGAAACCACCTCGGCGTCCAATGTGCTGCCATCCACGCACAGCATTACCGCCTCCGAGGCAGGGGAGTGGTCGCCCTCCTCGTGAAGGTCGGCGATGCGGGCCAGCATCGGTGCGATGGAGTCGGGGTGGACGAAGTCGGTGATCATGCGTCCCACCACGTCGTCTGCGCTGTTCGCGGCGATTCCCTTGACGCCCGCGGGGTTGACATAGACGACGCGCCCGTCGGCGTGGACACACATGGGATAGGGACTGTGCTCCAGCAGTTGCCGGTATCGGTGTTCGACCGAGGATGCCTTACTCACGCTCTGGTCGTCGGCGCCGACGGCCATCAACAGCCCCTCAATCCGGAATTAGCTGGCCTCACTCAGCTTCACCTCTGCATCGTCACTGGTTCTCACTGTCTCATGCGTCAGTGCATTTTGCCTGGTCGACTAAAGCTGGATAGGCGTTAATTGGGGTAGGAACTTTCCAGCAATATCCAAGAAACCCGAAAGGCGACACATCATGGCAGAACCGATGGCGATCACCGGGATCGGCGCAGTAACCGGTTACGGCTGGGGCGCGGACCCGCTGTGGAACGGACTGCTCAGCGGCAAGCCCGCTGCGAAACTGGTCGGAGGCTTCGGCTCGACCGGCGACGAGGACGCGTGGGTGGCGCGGGTCGCCGACGAAGGTGACCCGCTCGATGGGCTCAGCAGATTCGCTCGCGCCATGCGTGGGGCCGCACGCGAAGCCATCACCGACGCGGCCGAGCGAGGCTGGGTGCCCGGTCGCCGGGTCGGATTGCTCCACGCGGTGGTGATCAACTGAGGTAGAGGGCTGGCGCGACTTCTACCTGAAGGACGCGGCGCATCGGAGAATCCGGGACTATCTGACTCTGATGCCGTCCACGCCGGTATCGATGCTGATGCAGGAATACGACTTTCACGGACCCGCGATGAATGTCTCGGCGATGTGCTCCTCGGGCAACGCCGGACTGATCACCGCGAAGATGTGGCTGGACAGCGGGTACGTCGACGACGTCGTGTTCGTGTCCACGGATTTGTCACTGACACCGGAGAACGTGGAGCATTTCGTCCGCCTCGGAGTCGGCGTCGTCGACGTCGAACCGCTGGATGCCTGCCGACCGTTTCAGGAGGGCAGCCGAGGATTCCCGGCGGGTGAAGCGGCCGTCGCCTTCGTGCTGTCCCAACGCGCCGAGCGTGCCGTATGTGCACATGCTCGGTGGCGACATGACTCACGACGCCTACCACCTGACCTCGGTCGACCCCGCCCGCACGCTACATCGACCAGATGTGTGCGTCAGCGCGCTGAGCGCCGCGAGTACATCGCCCGACGAGATCGCCTACCTCAACGCTCACGGACCCGGCACCCAACAGTGCGACACCGCGGAGGCCGGGCTCGTCGACGATGTACTGCACGGCACACCGCGCATCTACTCCATCAAGCAGATGGTCGGGCACTGCCAGGGCGCCGCCGCAGCCGTCGAGCTCGCTGCAGCCGCACTCGGCTATGCACACGGAACGGTGCCTGCGCCGCCGGTCGTGGCGCCCGGTCATCACGCGGTTGCTTGACGGACCCACACCGCTGAGAGCCCGGTGCGGTGACGCTGAAGACGTCACTGGGTATGGGCGGACACAACTCCGCGGTCGTACTGGCACCGGCGGCCTGAGACGCCACCGTCACCGACGATGCTGCACCCCACGATTGCCCGTAGTGCGCTGCTGGCATTCAGCCGGCGAACTGGAGCGATCCGGGGGTGGCGAGCCGAGCGCTGACTGCTATCCGGGCTACTAGTCCGACAGGGAGAAGATGAGTAATCGAGTTTCCGGGCGTCGAGACGAGAGAGCCCGCCGCAAAGCGGTTTCGGCCTGGCCGCTGCGCCTCCGCTCGGCGGTGGTCGGTACTGGCTGTCATCGGGGCGGCGCAGCTGATGGTGGTGCTGGACATCACCATCGTGAACATCGCCCTGCCGTCGGCCCCAGCGAGCAGATCGGGGGACAGTGGACCGCGGCCCTGTCCACGATCTTCACCACCGCCCTGGCCCGCCACATCGACAACCGCCACTCGCCACACCCGCCGTTGCGTAGGCCGGGCGATCCACGGGTACACGGTGGCTTTCTACATCGCCAGCGTGCTCTTCGTTGCCGGGGCCGTTCTGACCGAGTGATACTGCGCAGCGGGCGGCTGCTAAATGACGCGACTCGTCCCTGAGGTATGCAATGTCAGCAATTTCCGATCAGATCGTCGGCCGTCGGATGCCGGCTTGCGGTTCGTGTATTGCCGCAGCGCCGACTGGTTTTCGCGAGACATATCGCGCCCCGAATTCAATTAATCCACACAGGAGGTGCGTTTTGGCAAACTGCCGCGCTCGACTCCGGGCGCCATCCGGAAATCTCGAACTTCTCAACAAATGCCTACCGGAGGTCCGACACGTGTCCGTGGACGCCGTAGACTGTCGCGCGCCGCCCGGATGAATTGCCGTTAATATGGGCCGATGCCCTCCAAATCCCAGGTGTCATCCAGGTGTCATCGTGAGGTGCGGCTGTTGACGACCGTAGGCCAACGCAAGGAACGCCACCGCGATCACTACTATTGGCTGACAGCATTTCTCGCCGCGCGTGGAGCGCAAACGACAACCTGTCGTGTGGTCGCAGCGATGATCGTTTCGGCCGGAGCCATCCCGTTGTTCATGACCGCGAGCCCCTCCGGCCCCTCCGGTTTGTTGGGCCGGATCGTCGCGACCGTCGGTGCGACGTGCGCCGTGGTGATGGCCACGGTCTGGCTGAGGAATCGCTGGCCTGCACGACTCACGTCGGAACTGTGCGTCGTGGCCGGTTCCATCTACATTGCGGCGGCCAGCCTCGTCGAGACCGATCCAGTGGTCGGGCTTCTGGGAGCGACCGCGTTCGCGATCTTGGGCGGCTTTGTCGCGCTGTTTCACTCGATGCGGTTGCTGATGTTCATGTGGTCCATCGGCGCTGTCACGGTCATCGTCTTGGCGGTGCGCGTCGCTGCGACCGATCTCGCGTTGGCCATCACCGGTGCACTGCTCATCGCACTGATCAACGTGTTCGGGGTATTCGCATGTCGGACGCTGTTGCGGTCGATCACCAGCGACGTTCAGCTCGACGATCTCGAACGGCTCACCAGCCTTCTGACGGCTGATGCGTTCGCGGAGAAGACCGCAACGCTGATGAGCTCCCGAGACCGTGGCAGTGATCGGTACCTGTTAGTGGCCGTCGTCAACCTCGACAGCTTCTCGCTGCTAAGGGATATGGCCGGCGTAGCGGCGGCCAACCAGGCGCGAGTGGCGGTGGCCCAGCGATTGCGCGAGACGGTCCGCCGACCCGCGCTGATCGCCCATGTGGCCGATGACGAATTCTTGATCGCCGACGTACTCACCACCGACGATCCGACCCCCCTTGTGGAGCGGGTGAGCGCCACCGTTGCCACCACCCCCAGTCGGCTGACAGCCAGCATCGGTGTGGTGAGCACTGCGCTGAGCCCGCTCGCGGGGCATCCGCCGTACGACGTCCTGGACGAGGTGCTCTCGATGGCCACCGCAGCGATGCAGGAAGCTCGCCGCGCCGGCGGCAACCAGGCGCGGCTGGTCTTGTCGCCTGCGCTCAGAGTCTTGGAGCAGCCTGACGGTGGACGCTGATCCGCGGACGAATCGGCCTGACTCCTCGACCTGCGGTAGCGGAACCGGCGCGGCGAGATGGAATGTCTGTGGCGATGGTGATCTCGAACCATCCGGATCTCGCCGAACAGGTCCGGCCTTTCCGCGCCGTTCGTTAGTGCCCGGCGACCAAGGACATTCGTGATGAGGCCGAACACCGCCAACTCGAGTATTACGCGGCAATGTCGATCTGGTGGTGCTGGCGCGCTACATGCAGATCCTCACCCAGCGGTTCCTGAGCGAGCGTCGGGTGTCCGATTGATCAACATCCACCACTCGTTCCTGCCCGCGTTCATCGGGGCGGCGCCGTACCGGCGAGCCAAGGAGCGGGGTGTGAAACTGGTAGGGGCGACGGCGCACTACGTGACCGAGGAGCTCGACGAGGGACCGATCATCGAGCAGGACGTGGTGCGGGTGGACCATCGGCAGGATGTCGAGGATCTGACCCGACTCGGCGCGGATGTGGAACGGGTGGTTTGTCGCGGGCGGTGCTGTGGCACTGTGAGGACCGGATCATCCGATATGGCAATCGGACAGTGATCTTCTAGAAGGAGTGGAAGTGAAAACCTTTAGTGGGCTCGATGAGTTGGTCGCGGCACAAGGCAGCCAACTCGGTCCGACGGAGTGGCTCGAGGTCACGCAGGACCGCGTCAATGTGTTCGCCGACGCCACCGACGACCATCAGTGGATCCATGTCGACCCCGAGCGTGCGGCGAACGGCCCGTTCGGCGGCACGATCGCTCACGGATTGCTGACGCTGTCACTGCTGCCGCATTTCATGCACCAGCTGTACACGGTCAGCAACATCACGATGGCGATCAACTACGGCTACAACAAGGTTCGTTTCATCACGCCGGTGAAGGTGGGAGCAAAGATCCGTGCGCGCGCGGAGATCACCAAGGTCGATCAGCTCGACGGCGGTGCGCAGGCGACGATGACAACGACCGTGGAGATCGACGGTTCGGAAAAGCCCGCCGCCGTGGCGGAGTCGATCGTCCGCTTCCTCGGCTAGTCCTTCTCGGAGCGTACGGTTTCGACGCGGCATGTCGCGCAAACCGCACACTCGGCGGGTCAGAACTGCGTCGAGCCCTGGTCGACTGATATCGCCTGCGCCGTCACCATTTTCGACTCGTCGCTGGCCAACCAGCAGACGGCATCGGCGATGTCTTCAGGCTGAGCGACCCAGGTCGGCAGGAACGGCGTCAGCACGTTCAGCAGTGCGTGGTTGCCGTCGACCTCAGCCGCCTTGGCTATCGCCTCGACCATCTCGGCGGATCCCATCTCGGTGACGACGGGTCCAGGGTGCACGCTGTTGACGCGGATCGAGTGCTTGCCGAGTTCGGCGGCGAACGCCCGGGCCATCCCGGTGACGGCATGCTTGCTCGCGGTGTAGTGAATCATGAACGGCTGCAACTTGACTCCGGCGGCAGAGCTGATCAGGATGATCGATCCACCGCGGCCACCGTCGATGATCGTGCTGCGCCCCGGCCATCACGGTGTTCCAGGTGCCGGTCACGTTGACGTCCATGACGTCTCGGAACTCTCGGGGGTGATGGCGTTCCAGGCATGCGGTGCGGTGATGCCCGCGTTGGCGACGATGATGTCGAGGCGGCCCAATTCGGCCACACCGTCGTCCACGGCCTTTCGCAGGCCCTCGTGGTCGCGGGTGTCGACGAGCGTAGGCACAGGATCCGCTGCCCGGTTGCCTCGACCAGTCGCGCCGTCTCGGCGAGGTCCTCCGGCGTGGCCGAGGGGTAGGGCACGCAGGAAGGCAGCTCGCCTGCGATGTCGACGGCGATGACGTCGGCGCCCTCGTTGGCCATCCGGACCGCATGCGCACGGCCCTGGCCCCGTGCGGCTCCGGTGATGAACGCCACCCTGCCGGCGAGGCGTCCGCTCATCTGCTCTCCCGTTGTGCCGCTTTGACGAGGTTCGCCCCGATGATGAGGCGCTGGATCTCGCTGGTGCCCTCGTAGAGGCGCAGCAGTCGGACGTCGCGGTAGATGCGCTCGACGGGCACCTCCCGCATGTACCCGCTGCCGCCGTGGATCTGCACCGCGAGATCGGCTACCTTGCCGACCATTTCGGTGCAGAACAGCTTGGCCGCCGACGGGGCGATCCTGCGGTCCTCGCTCGCTGACCCACAGCCGGGCGGCGTCGCGCACCAGCGCCCGCCCGGCGAGCACGCCGGTCTGCTGATCGGCGATCATCGCCTGCACAAGCTGGAAATTGCCGATCGGTGTGCCGCCTTGGGTGGCCGTGGCCGCGTAGGCGACGGACTCGTCGAGCGCACGCTGCGCGGTGCCGACGGCACAGCGCGGCGATGTGGACGCGGCCACGCGCCAGCGAGGTCATCGCCGCCCGGTATCCGATGTCCTCGCTGCCGCCGATCGAGCGCCGCCGCGGGCACGCGAACGTCGGTCGAAGCTGACGTCGGAGGTCCAGGCGCCTTCCTGGCCCATCTTGGCGTCCTTGGCGCCGACCTCGACACCGGCGGCGTCGGCGGGCACCAGGAATACCGCGATGCCCGCGCCGTCGTCGTCGGCCGGGCGCGTGCGCGCGAAGACGATGAACAGGTTGGCGATCGGCGCGTTGGTGATGAAACGCTTCTGGCCGTTGATGATCCAGTCTGCGTCGTCACCGAGCCGTCGCGCACGGCTTTGGTCCGCAGGCCGGACGGGTTGGACCCGGCGCCCGGTTCGGTCAGCGCGAAGGACGCGACGACGTCGCCGGTGGCGATGGGTTCGAGCCAGCGCGACTTCTGCTCGTCGGTGCCGAACCCGACGAGTACCTGTCCGGCGATGCCGTTGTTGGTGCCGAACATCGACCGCAGCGCCAGCGACGTGTAGCCCAGCTCCATTGCCAGTTCGACGTCCTGTGCGAGGTTCAGGCCGAGGCCGCCCCACTCCTGGGGGATCGCGTAGCCGAACAGCCCCATCTTCTTGACCTGCTCGCGCAGGTCGTCGGGCACCCGGTCGTCGGCCAGGATCTCCTGCTCGCGCGGGACGACGGCGGTGCGCACGAAGTGGCGTGTCTGCGCCAGGATCTCCTGGAAATCCTCGTCGCTGACTTCGGTGGTCGTCATCCGGGGATGCTCCTCTTCGGCGAGTGGGCCTATGGCCGGGCAGAAATCATATATGAAATATGATGTGCGTCTGACAGGGCCCCTACGGGGCTCCGACCAGCGAAGAGGAGTGAGCAGGTGTCGTTGCTGACCGGTCAGACCGCCGTCGTCACAGGAGGCGCGCAGGGTCTTGGATATGCGATCGCGGAACAGTTCATCGCCGAGGGCGCGCGGATCGTGCTCGGCGATTTGGACCTCGGCGGCCACCGAAGCCGCGGCGAAGCAACTGGGTGGCGATCAGGTGGCGCTCGCCGTCCGATGCGACGTGACGAAGGCCGATGAGGTCGACGCACTCATCGCCGCCGCCGTCGAACGGTTCGGCGGCCTCGACATCATGGTCAACAACGCCGGGATCACCCGCGACGCGACGCTGCGCAAGATGACCGAGGAGCAGTTCGACCAGGTCATCGCCGTGCACCTGAAGGGCACCTGGAACGGGACCAAGGCCGCGGCGGCGATCATGCGCGAGAACAAGCGCGGCGCGATCGTCAACATGTCGTCGATCTCCGGAAAGGTCGGCTTGATCGGCCAGACCAACTACTCGGCGGCCAAGGCAGGCATCGTCGGCATGACGAAGGCCGCGGCCAAGGAACTCGCCCATCTCGGTGTACGGGTCAACGCGATCCAGCCGGGACTGATCAGATCCGCGATGACTGAGGCCATGCCGCAACACATCTGGGACCAGAAGCTCGCGGAGGTGCCGATGGGCCGCGCCGGCGAACCGGCCGAGGTGGCCAAGGTCGCGTTGTTCCTCGCCAGCGATCTGTCGTCGTACATGACCGGCACCGTTCTCGAGGTCACCGGAGGTCGGCACGTATGAGCACTCGCGAGGCAGTCATCTGTGAACCGGTACGCACGCCGATCGGCCGCTACGGCGGCATGTTCAAATCGCTGACCGCGGTGGACCTCGGAGTCGCGGCGCTCAAGGGGCTGCTCGAGCGCACCGGGATCGAGCCCGCACGCGGTGCAGGACGTCATTCTCGGGCACTGCTATCCGAGCAGCGAGGCCCCCGCGATCGGGCGCGTCGTGGCGCTCGACGCCGGCCTGCCGGTGACCGTGCCCGGAATGCAGGTCGACCGCAGGTGCGGCTCGGGTCTGCAGGCCGTGATCCAGGCGTGCCTGCAGGTCGCCAACGGCGACAACGATCTCGTCGTCGCCGGCGGTGCCGAAAGCATGAGCAACGTCGCCTTCTACTCGACGGATATGCGTTGGGGCGGAGCCCGATCCGGCGTCCAGGTGCACGACGCGCTGGCGCGCGGACGCACCACCGCGGGCGGGCGGCACTACCCGGTGCCCGGCGGCATGCTGGAGACGGCCGAGAACCTGCGCAAGCAGTACGCGATCTCGCGGCAGGAGCAGGACGAGCTGGCGGTGACGTCGCATCAGCGGGCGGTCGCCGCGCAGAAGGACGGCATCCTCGCCGAGGAGATCATTCCCGTCACGGTCCGCACCCGCCAGGGCGAGGAGCTGATCGACACCGACGAACATCCCCGCGCCGACACCACGGTGGAGTCGCTGGCCAAGCTGAAACCCGTTCTGCTGAAGAGCGATCCCGATGCGACGGTCACCGCGGGCAACGCCAGCGGGCAGAACGACGCCGCATCGATGTGCATCGTCACCACGGCCGAGAAGGCCGCCGAACTCGGCCTGACGCCGCTGGTTCGGCTGGTGTCGTGGGGATCGGCGGGGGTGGCGCCCAACATCATGGGCATCGGACCCGTGCCCGCGACCGAAGCGGCGCTCGCGAAGGCGGGCCTGTCGCTCGCGCGACATCGACCTGATCGAACTCAACGAGGCGTTCGCCGCGCAGGCGCTCGCGGTGATGCGGGCGTGGGAATTCACCGCCGCCGACCACGACCGGACGAACGTCCACGGCTCCGGCATCTCGCTGGGGCACCCGGTCGGCGCCACCGGCGGGCGGATGCTGGCCACACTGGCACGCGAGCTGAACCGCCGCGGCGCCCGCTACGGCTTGGAGACGATGTGCATCGGCGGCGGGCAGGGCCTGGCCGCGGTCTTCGAGCGGGTGGGCGCATGACCAAGCTCGCCCAGACCCTCGGCCTGACCGAGTTCCAGACCGAGATCGTCGCCAACGTGCGGCAATTCGTCGACAAGGAGATCATTCCCGCCGCCCAGGAACTCGAGCACGCGGACACCTATCCGCAGGCGATCGTCGACCAGATGCGGGAGATGGGTCTGTTCGGGCTGATGATTCCCGAGGAGTACGGCGGGCTCGGGGAGTCGCTGCTCACCTATGCGCTGTGCGTCGAGGAGCTGGCCCGCGGCTGGATGAGCGTCTCCGGCGTGATCAACACCCACTTCATCGTCGCGTACATGATCCGCCAGCACGGCACCGATGCGCAGAAGCAGCACTACCTGCCGCGGATGGCGACCGGCGAGACTCGCGGCGCGTTCTCGATGTCCGAACCCGAACTCGGTTCCGACGTCGCCGCGATCCGCACCAGGGGCAAACGCAACGCGGACGGCACCTACACCATCGACGGCCAGAAGATGTGGCTGACCAACGGCGGCAGCTCGACACTGGTCGCCGCGCTGGTGCGCACCGACGAAGGCGCCGACAAGCCGCACCGGAACCTGACCGCATTCCTGGTCGAAAAGCCAACGGGCTTCGGTGAAGTCGCGCCGGGCCTGACGATTCCGGGCAAGATCGACAAACTCGGCTACAAGGGAATCGACACCACGGAGCTGATCTTCGACGGCTATGTGGCGCAGGCCGGCGACATCCTGGGCGAAGCACCCGGCCAGGGGTTCTTCCAGATGATGGACGGCATCGAGGTGGGCCGCGTCAACGTGTCCGCCAGGGCCTGCGGAGTGGGAATCCGCGCGTTCGAGCTCGCCGTGCGATACGCCCAGCAGCGGCAGACATTCGGCAAGCCGATCGCCGAGCACCAGGCCATCGCCTTCCAATTGGCCGAGATGGCGACCAAAGTCGAAGCGGCGCATCTGATGATGGTCAACGCCGCCCGGCTGAAGGACTCCGGCGAACGCAACGACGTCGCGGCGGGGATGGCGAAATACCTTGCGAGCGAGTTCTGCGCCGAGGTCACCCAGCAGAGCTTCCGGATCCACGGCGGTTACGGCTATTCCAAGGAGTACGAGATCGAGCGGCTGATGCGCGACGCCCCGTTCCTGCTGATCGGCGAGGGGACCAGCGAGATCCAGAAGAACATCATCAGCAAGCGACTGCTCGCCGACTATCGGATCTGATCCGTGTCCGTTCCCGAGGTACCCCAGACCCTGGCCAGGACGCAGCTGGCCGAAGACGTCGCACGCATCGTCCGTAAGCGCATCTTCGACGGCACTTATGCCGCAGGCACATACGTGCGGTTGGACCAACTGGCGGCGGATCTCGGCATCAGTGTCACCCCGGTGCGCGAGGCGCTGTTCGAACTGAAGGCCGAAGGGCTGCTGGCCCAACAACCGCATCGTGGCTTCGTGGTTCTGCCGGTGACCGGTCGCGAATCTGACCGACGTATCAAACGTGCAGGCCTACATCGGGGGTGAGCTCGCGGCGCGCGCCGCGGCAAACATCAGCGACGAGCAACTACGTGAACTGCAACAGATCCAATCCGACCTAGAAGACGCCTATGCGGTCGACGACGACGAACGAGCGGTCAAGCTCAACCACGAGTTTCACCGCGCGATCAACGTCGCCTCGGATTCCCCCAAGCTGGCTCAGCTGATGTCGCAGATCACCCGCTACGCGCCCGAGTCGGTGTTCCCGATCATCACGGGTTGGCCGGAGAAGTCGAACAAGCATCACCGCAGGCTGTTGGCCGCGTTGGAGAAGCGCGACGAAAACCTCGCCCGCACAGCGATGTCGGAACATCTTGCCGCCGGTGCGAAGCCGCTGATCGACCACCTCACGTCGCGGGGTGTGGTCACCTAGCGTCATGCAGCATCTCACGCAGTGCGGCGACATCGACCTTGCCCGTGGCCTTGCGCGGAATCGCCTCGTCGGAGTCGACCGCCAGCCACACCGTAGGGACCTTGAAGGAGCTGAGCCGCGTGCGCGCCGCGGCGCGAAGGTCGTCGACGGCCATCCCGGATATCACGACCGCGCCGACGGATCCCGACACCTCGGTCACGAAGGCGCCGTCGACGCCGTCGATCGTGCGCAGTGCCTGTTCGACTTCGCTGGGGTAAACGGTCGCGCCGCTGACCTTGAACATGTCGTCGGAGCGACCGTGATAGAACATGAAGCCATCGTCGTCGAGGTGGCCGAGGTCGCCGGTGGGGTAGTAGCCGTCGGGGGTGAAGACGCTCATCGCGGCTGCGGCGACAGATTCCGCGCATGACGTGGGGCTCCGCGGATCTGGATCTCTCCGATCGATGCCGCGGGGGACCGGCGTGCCGTCATCGGAGTCGACGATGCGAACCTCCATGCCGTCGAACGGCTTTCCGCAGCTACCCCAGGCTGATCGCGGCATGTCGGTGTCGGCCGGATAGCCGCAGTACGGGCCGAACGACTCGGTCATCCCGAACAGCTTCGCCCTGCGCGCCTGGCTCGGCTCGCTGTCCGGCAGGCAGTAGCGCCTCCAGGCTGCCGGGACGCAGCGATGACAGATCGGCTGCTGACAGAATCGTTTTGGCGTGCCAGCGCCTCAGCCTGATCCGGCCAGCCGCGGAACAAGGTGACGTGTTCGCGCTCGAGCAGTCGCAGCGTCGTGTCAGGTTTGGGAATCTGCTCGGTGACCAGCGTGGCGCCGGCGAGCAGTGCCGACAGCACACCGCTGCCGAATCCGCCCACCCAGAAGAACGGCATCGGCAGGTACAGCCGGGTGTCGGCATCGATGCAGCGGGCCGCCAGGCCTGATCGCACGGCACCCAGCGCATTGCCGTGCGAGTGAATCACGCCTTTCGGTGGGCCACTGCTGCCGGACGTGAACATGATCGCGAGTGTGTCGCTCGGGGTGACGGCAGCGGTGATCGCGTCGACGGGCGCAATGTCGGTGGGGCGGGGAAGCCGGTCGGCCGTCCACACTTTACGGAGCGCGGGGAGATCCACCCGATACGACTCGAGGTCGTCGAGGTAACGGTGCCCGCGGAATTCCTGCACGGTGATCAGGCACTGCACAGAGGCGGCGCGCAGCGCAGCGGCGAGCTCCGGTGGTTGCAGCAGGGTGCTCAGCGGCACCAGCACCGCGCCGATGCGGTTGAGCGCCAACGCGATCTGCACCCACTGCGCACAGTTCGGCATGATCAGCCCCACCCGGGTGCCCTTGCCGACGCCGGTGGCGATGAACGCGGCGGCCAGTTCGCGGCTTGTGGCGTCGAGTTCGGCGTACGTGAGCCGGGCATCGGGGTCGATGACCATCGGTTTGCTTGGGTCGCTGTGCCGCTCGAAGCCTCACCAGTCCATCGATCGTGTCAGGCATCGAAGACCTCTGTGAGGCGGGTCATGTCGATTTTTCCGCTGGACATCACCGGAATCTCTGCGGCGCGTACCGCGGCGAGGCGCCTCGGAATTTTGTAGGAGGACAGCTCGCTCTTCAGGCTTTCGCGCAGCGCGTCTCCGTCGAACTCGGTGTCCTCCGGTAGCACGATGACGGCGGCCACGACCTGTCCCCGCTCATCATCGGGCAGTCCCACGACGTGTGCCGCCAGGCCGGTGACCTTGGTGATGGCCTTCTCCACCTCCGCCGGCGCCACGTTGGCGCCCGCGGTCTTGATCATCGCGCCGCGACGGCCGATGAAGTACACGAAGCCATCATCGTCGGTGCGGACGAGATCGCCTGTGTGAAACCAACCGTCGGCGTCGAAGCACTCTTCACGGCTGCGCTTGTAATAGCGCTGCATCAGAAATGGCCCGCGGACGCACAGTTCGCCGACCTCCCCGGCATCGACGAGTTCGCCGGTGTCGGTCGACGACCTTGGTGTCGAATCCCGGTGCCGGCCGGCCGAACGACCCACGCCGATGTTCGGGCTGGTCGGTCTCGTCCTCGCTGATCGTGATGACGCTTCCGGTCTCGGTCATCCCGAGCATGGTGTGCCGCAGCTCGGGGTCCGCCGGCCGCACGTCGGGCGCCATGATCGGGTAGAGGTTGCCGCGGCGCATGGAGGACAGATCACGCGTCGAGAGGCTGGGATGACGGGCGAGCGAGGTGATTCCGCCCACGAAACCATTGGTCATGGTGGGCTTTTCGGCTTCAAGCAGATCGAGGGTTTCGCCCGGATCGACGGCGTTGGAACACACGAGCGTGGCACCGGCCAGCATCGCGGCCAGAATCGAGAACGCGATTCCACCGATCCAGAAGAACGGCGAGTTGCAGAACAATTTGTCCGTCGGGCCCAGCCCACGGATCTCGTTGAGCACCCGTTGATGGTCGAGCAGCGACGCATGGGTGTGCACGACACCCTTCGGTGCGCTCGTCGAGCCGGAGGTGTACACGATCGCCAGCGGGTCGGAGGAGTCGACGTCGTCCTCCATCGCCTCCAACAGTTCCGAATCGACGGCGACCGGCGGCGCAGAATCGAAGAAAGCATGACGCAGCAGCGGGATACCGGCCCGATCGATCTGGGCCAATCTCTCGCGGTAGTCGTGGCCGCGGTAGGAAGCAGTGGCGAGCAGGATCTCGACGTCGGCGTGGGCGAGCTGCTTCGCGAGTTCAGGGGCGGTGGCGAACGTGGAGAACGGGAATCACGACGGCGCCGATGCGGGCTGCGGCCAGCATCGCGACGATGAAGTCCGGCGCCGTTCGGGTAGAGCATTCCGACGTGAGTGCCCTTACCCGCGCCGAGCGTGATCAGCCCGCATGCCAGCTTCGCCGAGCGTTGATCGGCCTCGGCGTAGCTGAGTCGGTCGCCGTCGCATACCAGCAGCGGGTGACCGCCCCGGCCGGCTACCTGTTCGCGCAGGACTTCGGCGACGGTGGCGTCAGGCATGTTCGACGGGGGTGAAGTGCTGGCGGACGGCGGTCAGGTCGGCCTTACCGGACGGTGTTCTGGGAATCTGATCGACGATCGCGATGTCGGTGGGAATCTCGTAGCGGGCCAGCCGCGTCCGCAGATGGTCGAGCAGCGTGTCGAGCTCGACGGCGTGACGCAGTTCGACCATGGCTACCGGTGTCTCGCCGAGTCGCTGATCGGGTCGGCCCACGACCGCTGCTCCCTGCACGGCCGGATGGCTCTCCAAGCGCGTTGCGCACGTCGTCGGGCATCACCTTGAAACCGCCGCGGATGATGGCCTGGTCGGCGCGGCCCAGGATCCACAGGAATCCGTCCGCGTCGATGCGCGCCATATCGGTGGTCCGCATCCAATCGCCGTTCGGTCCGAGCTGACCCGGTCTCACCTCGAGCAGTCCCGGTTCGTCATCGGCAACGGGAACGCCGTCGTCGTCGACGACGCGCAGGCGTGCGCCGAGAGTGGCTCTGCCCACGCTGCCGCGCTTGGTCTGCCAGTACCTCTGATAGTCGCGCAGCGTCCACCCCGCGACACCGCCGCCGAACTCCGTTGCGGCGTAGGACGTCAGGACCGGGATGCCGAACTTGTCGGTGAAGGCGTCGGCATCCTCGGCCGAAAGCGGTGCCGTTCCCGAGGTGACGGCGCGAATGCTCGCGAGATCGTCGCGCGTCAGATCGGAATGCAGCACCGTGCGAAGCGCCGCGGGCACCAACGACACCGCCTGTGGTCGGTGCCTGCGCACGGCGTCGGCCCAGCGGTCCAGCTCGAATCGGTCGAGTAGTGCGAATGACCTTGCTTCGGCAGACACATTGCAAGACGCGGAATACGCCGCCGATGTGCACCAGCGGGGCATTGACGATCGCGACGCCACGTCGCGGTTCGGTCGGCGACGGTGCGACATCGAAATCCATGCCGATCACGCTGCGCGCCAGCATGTCGTAGGTCAGGTCGATCCGCTTGGGCGGACCCGTCGTCCCGCTGGTCAGCATCCGCACCGCGACTCCGGCGCGGCCGGTATCCGGCGCCTGCCCGCGGGCCGCGCTCACATCGGGCTCGTCCGCCAGGCCGCCGATCGTCACCGTGGCCGTGTGTGCCGACGGCGTCACCAATGTCGCCAGGTCGTCGCGGGTGCCGATGACGATCGGCAGGTGAAGGGCGTCGATGTCGGCTCTGACTGCGGTACGTCGCCGCGCGACGGGTTGATGACCACGACCGTCCCGCCGCCGATCAGTACCCCAAGCAACGCGGCGATGTGGGCCGGCGTGTTACGCAACAGGATTCCGACCTGGCGATTCGCGACATCGAGCGACTCGATACGGCACGCCAACGCGGCGATGTCGCCCCAGGACAACCATTCACCCTCGTACTCCACCGCCGGCCCGGCGGGTCGCAGATCGAGCACGTCACGGATGCGCCGGCGCAGGGGATGTCCGACCATCACCGCAGCCTCGGGGCGGGCCTGTCGCCGGGGGAGCGGTTGGCGAGTTCGGCCTGTCCGAGCGGATTTCCCAATCTCGTGTAGATCAGGTTCTGCTCCATCGCCGCGCGATAGGGCTTGTCCAGTGACTCCCAGATCGCCTTCACGGTGCCCTGCGTCGCCGACGGCGGTTTCGCCGCGATCGTGGCCGCGATCTCGTTGGCGCGCGTCCAGAGATGGTCGCCGGACACGACCTCGGTCACCAAGCCGATCCGCAGCGCGGTATCGGCGGTCACCCGTTCGTCGTTGCCCATCAACGCGATTCGCAGTGTCTCGCCCAGCCCGACGCGGCGCATCAGTCCGATCGGCTCGAGAGCGCATACCAGACCCGCGCTGACGTGCGAATCGAAGAACGTCGCGTCGTCGACTGCAGATGACGACGTCGGATTCGTTGACGAAGTAGAAGGCGCCCGCGGTGCACATACCCTGTACGGCGCAGACGACGGGCTTCCACATCTTCTGCCACTTGGGGCTGAGCGATTCGCCCGGATCCTCGTGGTTCCACACGTTTTCCGGCTGCCCGTAGGGCGACTTGATGTCCAGGCCGGCGGAGAACGCCCGACTGCCCGCCGCGCGCACGACCACGGCGTTGACCGAATCGTCGAGCTTGACCATCCGCCACGCCACGGCCATCTCATCGCACATGGTCCTGTTGAACGAGTTGAGCGTGTCCGGCCGGTTCAGCGTGATGGTGGCGACGTGGTCGACCGGGTCCACGTCGAGCACGATGGTCTCGAAGGCGGGCGCTGTCATCGGCACTGCCAATTCGGGGCACGCTTCTCGACGAAGGCCCTGGGTCCCTCAAGCGAATCCTGCGTGTGCAGGTTCCGCTCTCGAAATGCTTCCGCGAGAATTTCGGCCTCATTGAGGGGCAGGTCCAATGTCTTGTGAATGGCCAGCCGAGTGCCCCGAACAGCCAGGGGCGCATTCGAGTTCACGATGTCGGCGATCTCGTGGGCGCGGTCGAGCAGTCTGTCGTGCTCGACGATCTCGGAGATCATTCCGAGGTCGTATGCGCGTTGGGCATCCATCCGCTCGTGCTTGCCCGTCAGAGCCATGCGCAGCGCGACGTTGCGAGGAAGGACGCGGGCAAGCCGCACCATCTCGCGCCCGGCCACCAGGCCGATGCTGACATGCGGGTCGAAGAATGTCGCCTTGTCCGAGGCGATCACAATGTCACCTGTCGTGACCCAGTCGAGTCCGGCGCCGCAGCAGATGCCGTTGATCGCGGCCAGAACCGGTTTGGCCATCCGACGAAAGGGCGGTGTGCCCTCCTGGGGTGCCTCCCACTGGTCGTAGGTCGACAGGTACGCCCGTTCGTTGATGACCTTGCCGTCTTCAGGAATCTGCTTCGCATCGGCGCCGGTGCAGAACGCGCGTCCGGTGCCGGTCACGATCAGAATCCAGACGTTGTCGTCGTTCTCGGCTTCGTCATATGCGGCGCGAAGTTCGGTGATCATGCCGGGGCTGAGCGCATTGAGCGCGTTGGGCCGGTTCAACGTGATCGTGGCCTTGTGCCCGTCGACCTCGTAGGTGATGTCGTCGAAAATGGAGGATGACATTCCTTTTCCTTCCGTCTGGGTCACCGGCCACCGAACTCCGGGGTGCGTTTCTCGCGGAACGCCGTCAAGTCCTTCTTTGAAATCCTTGGTCCGACAGGACAGCTCCAGGTTGAACAGCTCCTGGTTCATCGTCTGTGGCAGCGTCGCATGCTGCCCGTAGTGAATGGCCTGTTTGGCGAGTCCGATCGCGACGGTGGGGCCGGAGGCCAACCGCGTCAGCAGCGCTGCGGCGACGCCGTCGAGTTCGGAATCGTCCACACACCGGTGGATCAGGCCCCAGTCAGCCGCGTCCGATCCGCTGACCTTCTCGCCGAGCAGCAACATGCTCTTCGCGCGCGCCAACCCGACCAACCGCGGCAGCAGCCACGTCGAACCCGAATCCGGGCTGAATCCGCGGTCCAGGAACGGCTCCCAGAACACGGCATCCGCGCTCGCGACGGTGAAATCGGCGGCCAGCGCCAGGTTGCAGCCCAGCCCGGCAGCCCAGCCGCGGACGCTGCACACCACGGGCAGCTGGATCGTGTGAACCAGCTCGATGATCCGATGCGCGCCATGCGGGACACGACGCACGAGGTCGCCGGTGCGTGGCCGTTCACCGCTGTTGGCCGTCACCCAGTCCACGCCTGCGCAGAAATCGGTTCCCCCACCGCGAATGTGGACGGCGCGAAGGGAGTCGTCGGTGGCGGCGCGGGTCAATGCGTCGACGACGGCGTCCACCATCGGTGGACTCAGCGAATTGCGGCGCGACGGTCGCTCGAGCGTGACGTGCAAAACGTCATCCACCCGGGAGGCCTTCACCGCCCCGTCGTCAGTCACCGTTGCCGCCGCCCTTCCGTCGCTATACGGTTGGCGATACAGTATTGCTATCTTGTACAAGTTAGCAAGGAAAGCGTCCTGGCGGAACAGGCGGCGGGCGAAAGGGGACTCATGGCCGAGGGCACACCCCGATTCGGTGAACAGCCGCTGTCGCAGACGGTGGCTGCTGCCGGGGCCCTGCGACGGCTGACCGGGCTGCTGCTCTCGCTGGAACACGAGCACCCGACCGTCGACGCCATGATCGCCCAGATCGCCGAGTGGGAACGCGAACTCGCGCCGGCCGCACCACCCGACCCCACACCCCGCATCGGGCCGCAGAGCACCGATACCCAGCGGGTGTATCTGGATCACGCCTTCGACGTCGGCGCGTACAACCCGTGCTTCCCCGAGTACACCTTCGACCATCTCGACGCCGACGCCGCGTCAGGCCGAGTCACCTTCCCCGTGGTGTACGAAGGGCCGCCGGGGTTGGTCAACGGCGGCTTCCTGGCGGTGTTCTTCGACTGCGTCACCCAACACCAGAGTTGCGCCTCGGGGCGCACGGGTAAGACCCGCTCGCTGACGGTGACGTTTCGCCGGCCGACCCCGGTTCTCGTCGAGCTCGCGCTTCGACGTCGTTCGCGCCGAAGCCGACGGCCGGGTCACCTCGACGGCACGGCTGCTGCTCGGCGACGAGGTGCTGTGCACCGGCTGAATTCAGCACCGCCGCTTCGTCGCCCGACAAGTTGAGCGTCTTCGATTTCGGTCACCGGCGGGCGACCGGCTGATGACCAGTGTGCAGCGGATCCGTCAGCCACGGGTCGCCGAGATCGTCGCCTCGCGCCTGCGCGACGAGATCCTCTCCGGCCGCATCAAAGAAGGCGATGTGCTCCCGTCGCAGGACACCCTGCTCGCCGAGTTCGGCGTCAGTCCACCCGCACTGCGCGAGGCCATTCACATTCTCGAGACCGACGGGCTGATCTCGGTGCGACGCGGGAACATGGGGGGAGCGGTCGTTCACCCGCCGTCGGCCGAGCGCACCGCGCACATGATCAGCATGGTGTTGCAGACACGATCTGCCAAACCCGCGGATGTGAGCGGTGCGCTGATGCATCTCGAGCCGATCTGCGCGGGCATGTGTGCTGCCCGTGAGGACCGGATGACCGAGGTCGTTCCCTATCTCGAAGCGGAGATCGAGACGCAGACAGAGCAATTCGACGATCTGGCCAGATATGTGCCCAACGCCCGCCGATTTCACGAGGCCATCGTGTCGCGATGTGGCAACGAGCCGATGATCCTGCTGATCGGCTCGTTGGAGCTGATCTGGTCGGCGCACGAATCGTCGGTGTGGAGTGACGAAGGTGATCCGATGGAGCACAAGACCATGCGGGCCGCGCTTCGCGATCACCAACGGCTGCTGGACGCCATCCGGGACGGCAACGAGGCGCGCGCGGTGAAGCTGGCGCAGGACCACCTCGTCCGTCGCCCGGCGCAACACGCTCGCAGTCGGAGCGGACAAAACCATTGAGGCCAAACTGATTTCCAAGGTCGAGTGAAGGACTTCCGATGACCACCGATGACCGGGTACTTTTCGACGTCGACCGGGACAAGCGCATCGCCACGATCACGTTGAACAACCCGAGCCAACGCAACTCCTACGACGCCACGATGCGCGAGACCGTCGGCCGCTACCTCGATCAGGTGGCCGAGGACGACGATCTGACGGTGGTGCTGCTGCGCGGCGCCGAGGGTGTGTTCAGCACCGGGGCGGACATGAACAACGCCTACGGCTGGTACGGCGACCGGCGAGAGCGACCGGCGACGAGCAGGCCAGAAGCGTCAGGCCCAGCCAGCGGCGGCGCCTGACCGTCGACCGCAAGTCGTTCGGCTTCTATCACAATCTGATGGGCTTTCCGAAGGTCACGGTCGGGGAGATCAGTGGCTACGCGCTCGGCGGCGGATTCGAGATGGCACTGATGACCGACATCTCCGTGATCGGTCGCGACACCAAGATCGGCATGCCCGCCACGCGATTCCTCGGTCCGGCGCTGGGCAGCCTGCACATGTTCTTCCACCGCCTCGGTCCGGTGCTGGCGCGGCGGCTGCTGCTCACCGGCGACATCATCGAAGCCGGCGCCGTCGAACACCTCGGCGTGTTCACCGACACCTGCGACCCCGGCGCGGTCACCGCACGAGCGCGGTACTGGGCGGAGAAGGCCGCGAAGATGCCGGCCGACGGTGTCGTCATCGCCAAGGAGGCGTTCCGCATGGTCGAGCAGAGCCAGGCCTACCAGGGCGAGGAAGTGGCCAGCTATCTGTTCCACGCCTACGGGACAAACCTGCAGTTCGCGCCCGGTGAGTTCAACTTCGTCAAGACCCGTGCGCAGCACGGCACCAAGGAGGCGTTTCGGCTGCGTGACGAGCACTTCTACGTGCCCGAGCCGGAGTGAGCACCCTCACCTTCTGGGAGCGCAACAATATCTGCTACTTTTGTAAAGTCATCTAAGCCGAAACCCGAGGTTGAAAGCCATGTCAACACCCGTCATCGTCGGTGCAGCCAGGACGGCGATCGGCCGTTCCTTCAAGGGGACGTTGGTCAACACCCCGCCCGAGACCCTGATCACCACCGTGCTGCCCGAGGTGGTCCGCCGGTCGGGTGTGGATCCCGCCGACATCGACGACATCATCTTCGCCGAATCGCACTACGGCGGTGGTGATCTGGCGCGCTACGCCGCCGATGCCACCGGGCTGCATCACGTTCCGGGCCAGTCGGTGAACCGGCACTGCGCGGGCAGCCTGACCGCGATCGGCAACGCAGCCGCGCAGATCGGCTCGGGCATGGAACGAGTGCTGATCGCGGGCGGCGTGCAATCGCTGTCGATGACGCCGCTGACGAACTGGCGCATCCCCGGCCCCGAACTGAAGTTCGAGGAGCGGTGGATGCCGCCGACGCACGTCGAGACTCCCGACGCACCGGCCAAGGACATGTCGATCACGGTCGGTTGGAACACCGCGCAGACCGTCGGCATCACCCGCGAGGAGATGGACGCATGGGCCGCCCGGTCGCATCAGCGGGCCGTCGCCGCGCAGGACGCGGGCAAGTTCGGTCGACGAGATCATCCCGATGAAGATCCAGCAGTTCGACGGATCGGTGGTGGACTTCAGCGTCGACGAGCATCCACGCCGCGACACCACGGTCGAGAAGCTCGCCGGACTCAAGGTTCTGCATCCGGAGATCGAGGGCTTCTCGATCACCGCGGGCAACAGCAGCGGCACCAACGACGCCGCCGCCGGAGTCGCGCTCGTCGAGCGCGCCTACGCCGAAGCCAACAAGCTTGACGGTGATGGCGACCGTGAAGGCCTGGGGCGGCTGCGGGTGTCCCGGCTCGCGACTGCGGGCTCGGCGCGGTGAAGGTGATCGGCAAGGTGCTCGATCGAGCCGGCCTCAAGCCGTCGGACGTCGCGCTGTGGGAGATCAACGAGGCGTTCGCGTCGGTCCCGATCGCGGCGTGCCGCGAGTACGGCATCGACGAGGAGCTGGTGAACTTCTCCGGAAGCGGTTGCAGCCTCGGCCATCCCATCGCCGCCTCGGGCGCGCGCATGGTCACGACGTTGATCTACGAACTGCAGCGCCGCGGCGGTGGCATCGGCGTAGCCGCGATGTGTGCCGGCGGCGGTCAGGGCGGCGCGGTCGTCGTCGAGGTCTAGCGACGAAATCAGAACTCGCTAGCGCTTGCGGCGCCCTGCGACTCCGCAACACGTCTGGCGCGTCGGCTGGCTGCGCGCACCGGAACGGTAAGCAGCGGGATGGCGAGCAACACAAGCACCGACGCCGCCACGCCTAGGCGAGACCAATTTCCTTGCGCGCCGGCGATCCAGCCGCCGATCGCCGGCGCCACTGCGCCTGCGATCAGTCCGACGCCGCCGGCCATCACGACGAGTCGCCCGGAACTCGTGTCGAGTTCGGCCGCCAGTGCGAGCAACAGCGGAGCAAGGCAGAAAAAGGCCAGGTTGATCATCAGGAACCCCGTGGTGTACAGCGCCGGTCCGCCTGCGGTGCCGACGAGCAGGTTGCCCACCGCGATCACGATGAGAGCCGGGGCGATCAGAAACATCTTGGGGACTTTGGCGCCGAACGCCATGGTGATACCGGAGCCGACCAGGCCGATCAGCTGAGACAGTCCCAGAAATGTGGCTGTGTAACTTGCCGACAGCCCGGTGTGCTCCCCGATCGATTCGGCGAACGTCCAGACCATCACGTTGCCGGATTCCAGCAGAAACATCGCGCTGACGAGTAGTAGTGCGGCGGCGAGAACGGCTGTCGATGCCGTGACGATCTCTTTCGCAGGGCCGGTTCCAATCGTCTCATCGTCGAACCCGGACGCGCCGGCGTCGTCCTTGGCCAGGGTGCGCACATCAGGCAACCGCGTCATGACGAGCACACACAGCAGTTCCGCGACGGCCATCCCCAGGTAGATGCCGACCTTGGGCCACACGTCGTGCAGAGTGGGTCCGACCGACAACATGAAGGCGCCGAAGAGCATCCAGGTGATGGTGACGATGCTGAAGGCTCGCTCGGGAAACCGCGCGAAGGCCAGTGCTGAATTTGCACACGCATAGCACAGTCCGGCACCGATTCCCATCGCGATCTGCAGGGCCAGAACGGTACCGAACTCGGTGGCGAATCCGGTCAGTGCCAGACATGCGGCGGCGAACAACGCTCCGGAGATGCCGACTTTACGGCGGTCCAAACGCGGCAGAAAGGGCAGAATCCCGAATGCCGAAAGCGCCACTCCGCCCTGTCCGAATGCGACCAGCAGACCTGCGGCTTGGACACCGAAGTCGAATTCCTTGGCGAACGACGTTGCAAGCAGCGGCGACAACAAAGTGGTAAGGAATCCGCCGATCATCATTGCCGCGGCGCCGGTCACCAAGCCCTTGTGTTCCTTGGCGTCTGACGCGCCGCGAGGGTCTAGCCGCGGCGGGTTTACCGACACCGGGCCACCCCGATGCCCATCGACAGTCTTGTCGCGGATGCGCGAGATTCCATGAGTGTCCTGATTGCGATCGAGGACGAACTGCGTTCGACTTACGGTTGGTGATCTCGCTGGTAGCGTAAGCGTGCGCTGCGTGCTTTGGCAGGGAAAGGCCTTTATTGGCGGCCGTTTACCGGCGGGCTAGCGCGACGACGTGTTGCGTCCTCGGGACGCGGTCGACTTGGCGGCCTTCTTCTTTTTCTCGTCGATGAGCCGGCCGGCGTGGTCGAGGATGCACTCGAGCCCGAACTCGAAATTCTTCTCATCGGCCGCGCCGAGGTGATGTCCCTTTTCGGTGACCAGCGCCAGCAGCGGTGTCGACTCGCTGTCGATCGCCATCGCCTCGTCGATATCACTGGGGCCCTCGGCGGCCGCCCGGTTCTTCTCGCGTAAACGCTGCAGCACCACCGAACCGCGCACGTGCACCGACACCGCGGAATACGTGTCGAATGCGTCATCGGCCGAAAGCCCCGCCTCGGTCAGGCTGGCGATCGCCTTCTCGACCTCCTGCACGCCGAGCTTCGCGGTGCGGGGGCTCAGGGCTGACCGAATGAGGATCAGATCGCAAAGAATCGGGTTCCCCAGGAACGTCTTTCGCATCGATCGCGCGTGATTGCGCAATGTCTCGCGCCAGTCCTTGGCCTCGACGTAGGGCGTGGCGAAGACGTACTGGCGCAGCGCCCTGTCGGTCATCGCGTTGAGCAGGTCGTCCTTCTTGCGGAAGTACCAGTAGATGCTGGTCACGCCGACGCCGAGGTGCTTACCAAGCAGCGGCATGGACAGGTTGTCGATGCCCACATCTTCGGCGAGCTCGAACGCGCCCTTGATGATGTCGTCGGGATTGATGGACCCGCGCTCGCGCCGGGGACGCTTTTCCGCGGTCGCCTGCCTTGCCACGAACGGCACCTCCATCAGAATCGAGTGGTGGTCTGAATGTACCGGCAACTGCCCTCTGATCTGCACCTATGCAGGTGTGTCGCCGTTGCGCCGTTGCCGTGCCCACCATTTCGCTTGTCTACTGTAAGTCCTATAGTAAGTGTTTCTAGCGAGAGAAGCGAAAGGCGAAGTGTGTCGGACGAAATCCTGACGGAGCGCCGGGCGTACTCGTCATCACGATCAATCGGCCGGAATCGCGAAACGCGATGAGTCTCGCGGTCAGCCAGGGGCCGGCGGACGCGGTCGACGAACTCGACGACGACAAGGACCTCTCCGCTGCGGTGCTGACGGGAGCCGGGGGCAACTTCGGTGCCGGCATGGACCTCAAGGCCTTTGCCGCGGGCGAGATGGTCGCGATTCCCGACGAAGAACCTCTCGCTGCGTCTGGCGAAGGACGAGATCATGGTCAACGTCGTATCGCCGGGCAGCATCGCGTCCGAGGCACTGGTGGGCTGGGCCGATTCCGTCGGGGTCGACGGCATCGACCCGTACGCGTTGATGTCGGCCATCGACGAGCACTTCGGGCATCCGGCGCACTTACCCCGCGCGGGTCTGCACGACGAAATGGGGCCCGTGGTCGCATTTCTCGCGTCCCGGCGCAATTCCTACATGACCGGTGCCAATGTCAACGTCGACGGAGGCTGCGACTTCACCTGAGACTTCACCTGAGGAGGCGGCAGTGGCGACAGCCAAAGACGCGCGGCAGTGGGCCCGCAACAATCTGCGGGGTATCGGCAATTCCCTGTACACACCGTTCTGCGGCGAGGACGGCGACGACATCGACTGGGACGCCTACCGAACGTTGGTGCGCTACTGCGTCGGCGAGTTGCGTCACCCGATGCTCTGGTGCACCAGCGGCATCGCGGAGTTCTGGTCGCTGACCTTCGATGAGCGAAAACGCTTGCTGGAGGTGGCGATCGACGAAGGTCGAGCCGCCGATCCCGACGTCGTCGTGCAGGCCTGCACCGCCGCCACATCGGCGAAGGACTGTTTGGAACTGACCCTGCACGCCCAGCAGTCGGGCGCCGACATCGTCTACATCCAGACGCCGATGATGGAGGCGCACGGCGGCGAGGGCGTGCTGCGGTTCTTCCGCTACATCGCCGATCGCAGCGACATCGCGCTGGGCATGTTCAACTCGCCGTCGTCGGGGTACGTGCTGACACCCGCGGAGAGCGCGCGGATCTACGACGAGATCCCGGCGGTATGTGCGACCAAGGAGGGCGCATTCCGGCCCGCGGCCAGCCGGCTGCTGCACGACCTCGCACCCGATCTGACGATCTGGGAATGCGACACCACGGTGTACCGCGCGGGCTGGCTGCGCGCCGGGATCGTCGGGCCCGCGCAACTGGGCACCGCCGGATACCTGTACGAAACGCCGCAACATCGCGTGTTCTCCGAATACTGGGAACTGGTGTGGAGCGACAAGTTGATCCGAGGCGATGGACTACGCCGCGAAGTCCGGCATGGACCAGTTCGGCGTCGACATGCGGTCGTGGTTCACGTGCTATCCCGGGTCGGCCCGACTACTTCACCCACTGGGGCGGCGCGTTCAAGTACGCGGCGTCGGTGCTCGGACTGCCCGATCGGGTCGCTACCCGCACTCGCGACCGCCGCAGGCCGAGCTGCCCGAGGCGGCCAAGACCCAGATCGACGCTGCTTATCGGCGGTTCGGTCTGATCGGCGCGTGAGCCGTGGGACCGTTGCAGATGACGTTACCGATAGGTGTACAGTATGCACATACATCCAGTTCGAGACGCCTGAGGAGGGCTGACGGGTGAGTGTTGGAGATCGTGTCGCCGACCCCGTGGCCTCCGGTCAGGACGCACCGGTGCTCTACGAGGTCCTCGACACCGGCGTCGCGGTGCTGACGCTCAACCGGCCCGAACGGATGAACGGCTGGGGCGGCGGCCTGGCCGCCACGTTCTACCTTCGCCTCGACGACGCCGAGGCGGACCCCGACGTCCGCGCGATCGTGGTGACCGGAAACGGCCGTGCGTTC
This sequence comes from uncultured Actinomycetota bacterium, assembly GCA_963805835.1. Classification (GTDB taxonomy): domain Bacteria; phylum Actinomycetota; class Actinomycetes; order Mycobacteriales; family Mycobacteriaceae; genus Mycobacterium. The sequence goes on from CAWDVX010000008.1 coordinate 278,961, forward strand.
TGCGCAGGCGCCGACATGGGCGACCTCACGTCGATCAGCGCCGCCACCGTCGATGCGGCGGCCGACACCGATGTCGGAAAGCTCGTCGGGGCGCGCCATCCGCACTTCACGGCCACGATGAGCAAGCCCGTCATCGCGGCGATCAACGGCGCCTGCGCCGGCATGGGTATGACGCATGGCCTTGATGTGCGACGTGCGATTCGCCGCCGACGGGGCGAAGTTCACCACGTCGTTCGCCCGCCGCGGCCTGATCGCGGAGTACGGCATCTCCTGGATCCTGCCGCGCATCGTCGGACAGGGCGTCGCGCTCGACCTGCTGCTGTCCGGCCGGGTCTTCCTCGCCGACGAAGCGCACCGACTCGGTCTGGTCAAGGAGGTCGGTGACGCCCGACGAGTTGCTTGCCGCGCGCGGTGGCCTACGCCGAGGACATCGCCGCCAACTGTGCGCCCAGTTCGCTGGCGGTGATCAAGCGACAGGTGTACGCAGACACCATGCGCGATGTGTTCGATGCCAGCGACGATGCGGAAAAGCTGATGCACGAATCCATGCAGCGCCCCGACTTCATCGAGGGAATCACCAGCTTCTTCGAGAAGCGTCAGCCCGACTTCCCGCCATACCAAGGACCAGCCAAAGCACTTGTGGAAGGACAGGAACCGTGACGCTGGACTACATGGCCATCGACGTCGACAACCACTACTACGAAACGATCGACTCCTGCACCCGTCACCTGCCCAAGGAGTTCAAGCGCCGCGGTGTGCAGATGCTCACCGAGGGCAAGCGCACGTTCGCCGTGATGGGCGGGGTGGTCAACCACTTCATCCCGAACCCCACGTTCGACCCGATCATCGAACCGGGGTGCCTGGACCTGCTGTTCCGCGGTGAGATCCCCGAGGGTGTGGACCCGGCGTCGCTGATGAAGGTCGACCGGCTGTCCGACCATCCGGAATACCAGAACCGCGATGCGCGGGTGAAGATCCTCGACAAGCAGAACCTCGAAACCGTGTTCATGCTGCCGACTTTCGCGTGCGGCGTCGAGGAGGCCCTCAAGCACGACATCGAGGCGACGATGGCCACGGTGCACGCGTTCAATCTGTGGCTGGACGAGGACTGGGGCTTCGACCGGCCCGACCACCGGTTCCTGTCGGCGCCGATCATCTCGCTGGCCGATCCCGGACAAGGCCGTCGAGGAGGTCGAGTTCGTCCTGTCGCGCGGCGCCAAGATCGTCTGCGTGCGGCCCGCGCCGGTGCCCGGGCGTGGTCAAGCCGCGCTCGCTGGGCGATCCGCTGCACGACCCGGTGTGGGCCCGGCTGGCCGAGGCCGGCGTCCCGGTGGTCTTCCATCTGTCCGACAGCGGCTACCTGGCGATCGCGGCGTTGTGGGGCGGCAAGGCAACATTCGAGGGCTTCGGCAAGAAGGATCCGCTCGATCAGGTACTGCTCGACGACCGGGCCATCCACGACGCGATGGCCTCGATGATCGTGCACCAGGTGTTCACCCGGCATCCGAACGCTGAAGGTCGCCAGCATCGAGAACGGCTCGTACTTCGTCTACCGCTTGATCAAGCGCCTGAAGAAGGCCGCCAACACCGCGCCGTACCACTTCAAGGAAGACCCGGTCGAGCAGCTGCAAGAACAACGTCTGGATCGCGCCGTACTACGAGGACGACGTCAAGCTGCTCGCCGACACGATCGGCGTCGACAAGATCCTGTTCGGCTCGGACTGGCCGCACGGCGAGGGTCTGGCCGATCCGATGACGTTCACCGCCGACATCCCGCAGTTCCCGCGAATTCAGCTACGACGACACCCGGAAGGTCATGCGCGACAACGCACTCGAGCTGCTGGGTGCGAACGTGACGGTTTCCGCCTAGCCATGGGCGAATGGACCATCGGGGCGGTGCTCGACGCCATCGCCGAGGCCGTCCCCGACCGGCTCGATGACCGTCTGCGGCGACGCGCCGCAGCACGTTCGGCGAGTCGGCGGAGCGCACCCGCCGGCTCGCGAACTACCTGGCAGGCAAGGGGTTGGGCGCGCACCGAGAACGGGCCGACCTGGAGAACTGGGAGTGCGGACAGGACCGCGTGGCCCTGATCATGCACAACGATCTCTATCCCGACATGGTCATCGGTGCGCTGAAGGCCCGAACCGTTCCGGTGAACGTCAACTACAACTACACGCCGCGCGAGGTCGCCGAGCTGCTCGACTACCTCAAACCTCGGGCGGTCATCTACCACCGCTCCCTCGGGCCCAAGTTCGCCGACGTCCTCCCGCCCGCCGCCGCGGACCTGTTGATCTCTGTCGACGACGACAGCTCCGTACCGCAGCTGCCGGGTGCGATCGATCTGGAAGATGCGCTGGCTCAGGGGGATACGGATCACGACATCTCGCCGTCGCCCGACGATGTGATGATGGTGTGCACCGGCGGGACCACGGGGCGGCCCAAGGGGGTCATGTGGCGGCAGAGCGACACTTACGTGGTGTCCATGAACGGCGCCGACCACGAGTCCGTCGACGAGATCCACGCCAAACTCGGGTTCGAGGGTCAGCCGTGGTTCGCCGTGTCCCCGCTGATGCACGCGGCGGGCATGTGGACGGCTTTCGCGGGGCTGCTCAACGGGCTGCCGATCGTCCTCTACGACAAGACGCGATTCGACCCGCGTGCGGTACTGGCGACGGCCGAGCGTGAGAAGGTCGGCATGATGACGATGGTTGGCGACGCCTACGCAGGGCCGCTGGTGGAGGAACTGCGCAATGGTTCCTACGAGCTGTCGTCGATGTATGCGATCGGTACCGGCGGCGCGGCGACCAACCCGAAACACCAACAGGCACTTCTGGAATTGCTGCCGCAGATCACGCTCATCAACGGCTACGGCTCCTCGGAGACCGGCAACGTCGGCTTCGGGCGCAGCCAGCACGGTGAGCAGAAGGACACCTTCGTGCTCAGAGAAGGGGCACTGGTCCTGTCGGAGAACTACAGCCGATTCCTGCAGCCGGGTGAGCAGGAGGTCGGTTTCGTCGCTCGCGCCGGGCGCATACCGCTCGGCTATTTCGATGACGAGGCCGCCACCCGCAAGACGTTTCCTGTCGTCGACGGGCAGCGTGTGGTGATCTCCGGGGACCGCGGCTCGCTGGCCGCCGATGGTTCACTCCAGTTGTTCGGACGAGACTCCCTTGTGGTCAACACCGGCGGCGAGAAGGTCTTCGTCGAAGAGGTCGAGGAAGTGTTGCGCGCCTGCGCCGGTGTGGCCGACGCGCTGGTGGTCGGACGGCCCAGCGAACGATGGGGTGAGGAACTCGTCGCGCTGGTGGCACTGCAGCCCGATACGGAAGGTGCAGCCATCACTTCCGAATCATTGCACGGCCAGTGCACGTCGCACCTCGCGCGATTCAAGGCGCCCAAGGAGTTCATCTTCGTGGACCAGGTCCGTCGGCTGGGAAACGGTAAACCAGACTATCGCTGGGCGAAAACCACTGCGGCGCAAGAGGTATCGCTGACATGACCCGAAAAGCCAACCGTGCCATTGATTGTCTGGTCAACGTCCACTTCGGTGAGACCGAGAAGCAGCCCGAGTTCATGCTCAAGGTGCGCGACGACTACTTCAAGGGACCGAAGTCGCTCTACGAGCAGGTGGAACTGCCGCAGCTGCTCGAGGAGATGGACGAGCACGGCGTCGAGAAGGCCATCCTGATGGACAACCTGACGAAGCCATCGGTGACGGCGCGCAAGTTCGTCGAGGAGCGGCCCGACAAGTTCGCACTGGCGATGGGCGGTGTCAACCTGTTGCGGCCCGATGCCCTCACTGCGGGAACTGAGCGCGGTCGTGCGCGACCTGCCCGTGGCGTACACCGCTGTGGGACCGAGCTTTTGGGGTGACGGCCAGTACCCGCCGAGCGACGCCGTGTACTACCCGCTCTACACCAAATGCGCGGAGATCGGGCTGCCGCTGTGCATCAACACCGGCCTGCCGGGCCCGCCGATCCCAGGTGAGGTGCAGAACCCGATTCACCTCGACCGCGTGTGCGTGCGCTTCCCGGAACTGAAGCTCTGCATGATCCACGGCGCTGACCCGTGGTGGGACGTCGCGATCCGACTGATGCTCAAGTACAAGAACCTGCGGCTGATGACGTCGGCCTGGTCACCGAAGCGGCTGCCGGACAGCCTGTTGCACTACATGCGCACCCGCGGGCCCGACAAGGTGATCTTCGCGTCGGACTGGCCGGTGCTGAGGATGCATCGGGTGGTGCCCGAGGCTCTGGCGCTGGATCTGCCGGCCGAGGTGCTGGACAACTACCTCTTCAACAACGCGAACGATTTTTTCTTCGGCCCGAGAGGACCGCGGACGCGAGGAGCAGGAGCACTGACGATGGACCGTTACGAACTGCGCAGGCTGGACTACAGCCTGTCCGAGGACCACGAGGCGGTGCAGTCCGCGTATCGGGAATTCTTCAAGACGCACTGCCCGATCGAGACCGTCCGCGCCGCCGAGGAATCCGGCTTCGACAAGAGCCTGTGGGAGCGCCTGTGCGCCATGGGCGCAACGAGCATGGCGCTGCCCGAGTCCAGTGGTGGTGACGGCGCCACGCTCGTCGACCTGACGCTGGTGGCCGAGGAACTCGGCCGGGTCCTTGCCCCGGTTCCGTGGATCGACCACGTCTGCGCGGCCCGACTGCTGGCGCGGATCGGGACCGCCGAGCCGGACGTTGTCAACGGTAAGCAGCTGGTTGCCCTGGACCCTCGGCACGACAACGTGTCCGGGATTCGCCTGATTCCGACCGGGTCGATCGCCGACCACATCATCATGCGCGACGGTGACGACGTCGTGCGCCTGACGTTCGGGACCCGGCCGGCCAAAGTCGACAACATCGGCAAAATGCCGATGGCATGGGTCGACCCGGCCGCCGCCGATGAGCGCGCATGTTCTGGGCAGCGGGCCCGAGGCGCTGGCCGAATATCAAACGTGCACTGGATGAATGGCGGGTGCTGAGCGCGGCAGCCTTGGTCGGCCTTGTCGAGGAGACGATGACCATCGCCGCGGAGTTCGCCAAGTCGCGCTACACGCTCGGTGTTCCGATCTCCACGCTGCAGGGCATCTCGCATCCGCTGGCCAACATCGCCATCACGGTGCAAGGCGGCCGCAACCTCGCGCGGCGAGCGGCGTGGTTCCTCGACAACGAGCCCGACGAGCGACCGGAGCTGGCGCCATCGGCGTTCGTGTTCATGGCCGAAGAAGCCTCGAAGGCCGCGACCATGGCGGTGCACGTCCAAGGTGGCCTCGGCGTTTCGGCCGAAGCCGCCGCCACCGCTTATCTGGTGCGTGCCCGCGGATGGTCCCTGGCCGGCGGTGACCCCGGTGTCACCGCCAAGTACGTCGCCGAGCTCGTCGTCGCGCGGGAAAGGCCGATGAGCGCTGGCGCGAAGAGTGATAGGTAGGTAAGAGCCGCAATGGATTTCTCACGGGTCGAACTCTCCGACGACGATCAGGCCTTCCTCGACGAGGCGCGCGCCTTCCTGCGCACCCACGTCACCGATGAGGTGATTCGCCGCGATCGCGAGACCGGCGACAACTTCGACGAGGGCGTGCACCTGGCGCTGGGCGCAAGCCGGCTACCTGGAAAAGGAATGGAAGCCGGAATCCGAAGGCGGCTTCAACCGGCTCCGGGCACGCATCTGGGCGCTCGAGAAGCGACGCGCCCACGTGCCGTGGGTCACCTCGGGTACCACCGCGATGATCGCGCGCTCGGTCGAGAAGTTCGGCTCGCCCGAACTCAAGGCCGAAGTGATGCCCAAGGTCTACAGCGGCCACGCCCGACTGTGCCTGGGATACACCGAACCCGAGGGCGGTTCCGACGTCGCCACCTGCAAGACCCGCGCGGTGCGCGACGGCGACGGCTGGGTCATCAACGGCTCGAAGATGTTCACCACCGGTGCGCACAACTGCCAGTACGTCTTCCTGATCACCAACACCGACCCTGCGGCGCCAAAGCACAAGAGCCTGACCATGTTTCTCGTCCCGCTCGATTCGCCGGGCATCGAGATCCAGGGCGTCCGCACCGTCGACGGTGACCGGACGAACATCGTCTACTACAGCGACGTCCGAGTCGACGACAAGTACCGGCTGGGCGAGGTCAACGGCGGCTGGACCGTGGTGCGCGAACCGCTCAACGTCGAACACGGCGCGGTAGAAGCCGCGAAGGACGGCCTGCAGGATGTGTCGATCATGATGCACCAGGCCGGTTTCATGGCCGCCGCGGTCGACAAGGCCGCCACCAAGGTCGCCGAAACGGGCCCCGACGGGCGCCGCCTCATCGACGACGGCTCGGTCGCATACCGGCTGGGGCGAAGCGTCGCTCGCATGGAGGCGTCACTGAGCGCGCCGAGCATCTTCGGCCGCGTCGCGCTGGCTCAGACGATGCGCGACATCTCGCCGGACCTGATGGACATCCTCGGAACGGCTTCGTCGCTGCCGATCGGTACCGACGGAGCCGCCGATGACGGTGCCGCCGAGTACGTCTACCGGTTCGCCCCGCTGGTCGGCATCTACGGCGGCACGCTCGAGGTGTTCCGAAACATGATCGCGCAGTACATGCTTGGCCTTGGCAAGCCGGCCTACGCGCCCGTCGCGAAGAAGGCATCCTAGTTGGCGCCTCCTCCGCATCCGCGCAAGGCTCTCGTGATGGGTGCCAGCGGCTTCGTCGGCTCCCATGTCACACGAAAACTCGTCGAGCGCGGCGACGACGTGCGGGTGTATCTCCGCAAGTCCAGCAAGACAATGGGTATCGACGACCTCGACGTCGAGCGGTGTTACGGGGACCTTTACGACGAGGAGGCCTTGCGCGCGGCGATGGCGGACCGCGATGTCGTTTACTACTGCGTGGTCGACACCCGCTTCCACCTGCGCGATCCGGCACCCTTGTTCGAAACCAACGTCAACTGCCTGAAACGGGTGCTCGAGATCGCCACCGATGCCGACCTGTATCGGTTCGTGTTCTGCAGCACCATCGGTACGATCGCCATCGGCGAAGGCCGCCCGGCGACTGAAGACGATGCGTTCAACTGGCCGGGCGTCGGGGGACCCTATATCGAGTCGCGCCTCAAAGCGGAGAGTCTCGTGATGCGCTACGCCCGCGAACGGGGGCTGCCCGCTGTCGTGTTGAATGTGTCCAACCCGTATGGACCACTGGACTGGCAGCCGAATCAAGGTTTGATGGTGAAACTGGCTGCCCATGGCCAGCTTCCGGTTTTCGTCAAAGGTGTTTCCACCGAGGTAGTGGGGATCGAGGACGTCGCCGATGCGTTCCTGCTCGCGGCTGAGCATGGCCGAGTCGGCGAGCGGTACATCATCTCGGAGACCTACATGCCGATGCGGGAGCTGCTCACAACTGCGGCGGTCGAGGTCGGCGCACGACCGCCGCGCTTCGGCATTCCACTGGCGGTGATGTACGCCGCGGGATTCGTCAACGCCGCGGTGTCCCGATTGCTGCGACGTGATCCTGTCATCGACGTGACAGGTGTGCGCCTCCTGCACACCACGTCGGCTGCGGATCACGGGAAGGCGACGCGCGAACTGGGCTGGCACCCCCGCCCCGCCGCCGAATCGATACGCAAGGCAGCACGATTCCACGTCGACAATTCGACCGAGAATTCCCGTCGAGCGTAAGGCGCCTGGGTGAACTGGGTCATGGTCACCTCGTGAGGATCGTCGCCGCGGCGGTGCCGGGTGCGCCGTAGAGCTGAGCGAAGCCGACCTTCGGCTCGCCGGGCACCTGTCGGTCGCCCGCCTCACCGCGCAGCTGCCGCACCAACTCGTGGATCTGGCGCAGACCCGACGCGCCGATGGGCTCGCCGTTGGCGATCAGCCCGCCGTCGGTGTTGATGGGCAACGCGCCGTGGATCTCGGTGGCACCGTCGGCCAGCAGCTTCTCCTGATCGCCGTCGGCGCAGAATCCGCACTCGGCCATGTGGATGATCTCGGCCCCGGCGTCGGTGTCCTGTAGCTGGATCACGTCGACGTCCTCCGGTGCCACACCGGCCTTTTCGAACGCGGATCTGGCGGCGTAGACGGTGGGCGACGCGTCCTCTGCGACCGGGGCGAACGTCGTGTTGACCTCGTAGGCGCCGTACCGCCGCGTCCGTACCTCGACGGCCTTCAGGTAGACGGGTTTCTTGCTGTACTTGTGCGCGATCTCGGCGCGACACATGACCACGGCTGCCGCGCCCTCGTCGGGCGCACAGAACATGTACTGGGTGAGGGGATAGTTCAGCATCGTCGAGTTCAGGATGTCCTCCTCGGCGATGGGCTTGCGCCGGAACGCGTTCGGGTTCAGCGCGCCGTTGCGGAAGTTCTTGGCCGCGACCTTGGCCAGCGTCTGCTGCGAGATGCCGTGGTCGTGCAGGTACTTGTTGGCCTTCATCCCGAAGAATTGCGTGGTGAGGTACTGGCCGTTCTCGGCATACCAGCTCGGCATACCCACCAATGCAGGATCTTCGGTGAATGCGCCGCGCGGATGCTTGTCCAGACCGAGCGCAATGCCGATGTCATAGTCACCGAGGCGGATTCCGTCGGCGCAGGTCTTTGTTGCGCTGGCGGCCGTAGCGCACGCGTTGAACACGTTGGTGAACGGGATTCCGGACAGGCCGACCATGCCGACGATGGCGTCGGGGTTGGCGACGGTCCAGCTGCCCCCGGTGGCGGCCTGGATATCCTTCCAGTCGACGCCGGCGTCGGCGACCGCGGCGAAGATGGCGTCGATGCCCATCTCCATGGCCGACTTGCCCTCGAAGCGGCCGAACGGGTGGAGCCCGACACCGATGATGGCGACGTCGTTGGTCATATGCGAGACCTTTCCTCCCTAGTCGGGCCACTGGCCTATCCCAACTGTAACTCTTACAGTATCGTGGTCGGCGTGGCACCGGTGATCGAGCACAAGCCCACGTTCTGCCGGATATGTGAGCCGCTCTGCGGCATGGTCGCGACCGTCGAGGACGGCCGCCTCGTCGCGCTGCGGCCCGACAAGGAACATCCGCTGTCGGCAGGGTTCGCGTGCCAGAAGGGCATCGCCTTCACCGAGGTGCAGAACGACCCCGACCGCGTCACGACACCGCTGCGGCGCCGGCGGGCAGGAGCGGAGCGACCCGGGGATGAAGGCGGGCCGAACGGATTCGAACCGGTCACGTGGGACGAGGCGATGTCCGATATCACGGCACGATTGTCGGCGATTCTGCGGCAACACGGATCCGGCGGCGTCGGCTGGTACATGGGCAATCCCGGAGCATTCAGTTACGCGCACACCTTCGCAGCGCTGCTTTTCATCAAGGGCCTGGGACGTCACGGTCACTACTTCACTGCGTCGTCACAAGACACCAACAGCAGGTTGATCGCGAGCCAATTGCTCTATGGCGTGCCGACGTCGGTCCCGATTCCCGATCTGACGCGTACCGAACTCCTGGTGATGATGGGCGCCAATCCGGTCGTCTCCCACGGTAGTTTCCTCACCGCGCCCCGGATCAAGGACCGCATGCACGACATCGTCAAGCGCGGCGGCCGCGTCGTCGTCGTCGATCCGCGCCGGACCGAGACCGCCGTTGCATTCGAGTGGCTCGGTATCGTTCCGGACTCGGATTCCTTCCTGCTGCTGTCACTGCTGCAGGTGATGTTCTCCGAGCAGCTCGTCGACGTCGAGCGGGTGAGCCAGCGTGCCGACGGCGTCGATTGGCTGCGATCGCTGAGCGCGCCGTTCGCGCCGGAGGTGACGGCGGCCCGCACCGGTATCGACCCCGCGAGCGTCAGGGCGCTCGCCCGCGACCTCGTGCGTACGCCGCGCGCCGCCGTGTACGGGAGACTGGGTACGTGCGTGGGCCGTTACGGCACGCTCACTACATATCTGATCGATGCGGTCAACCTGGTCGCGGGAAATCTCGACGCGCCCGGCGGTTCGGTGTTCAGCTCGATGCAGACCGTGGGCCAGAGATGGCAGAACACCATGATGGGCGCCGTGATGCGGCGGTCCCGACGGCGGAAACGCTCGCGCGTCAGCGGGATTCGCAGTGCGATCGGTTCCGAGCCGGCAGCTCTGATGGCCAAGGAGATCACGACGCCGGGCGACCGCCAGATCAAGGCGATGTTCGTGTCGGCGGGCAATCCTGTGCTGTCGGTGCCGAACGGCGACGAACTCGAGGCCGCGTTCGAAACACTCGAACTGTCGGTGGCGCTCGATTTCTACGTCACCGAGACCACCGCACGATGCGACTACATCCTGCCCGTCACCACAATGTACGAGCGCGACGACTTCCCCTACACCTTCCAGGCTTTTCAGGCCACACCATTTCGCCAGGCCACCGAGGCCGTGGTCGCACCCGCGGGTGAGTCGCGCCCGGAATGGGACATCGTCGACGACCTCGCGCGTCGACTCTGGCGACAGGTACCGGCATTCGCGGCGTTCGGCGTGGCGCGGAAAGCATTGAGTGCCTTCGGGACCGCTCTCACGCCGCGCCTCATGATGGATGCGCTTGTCCGAATGTCGGAGGGCGGTGACCGGTTCGGTCTTCGCCGTGGTGGGCTGACGTTGCGCAGCTTGACCGAACGGCATCCGCACGGCGTGGTGGTGGCACCGCACATCCGCACCGGGGTGTTGCGTGAAGCGGTCGCCTACCTGTCCAGACGTGTCCGGTTGGTCCATTCCGATATCGCCGACGAGGTCGATAAACTCTCGCGCAGCGGACATCCCGACGGCTACCCGCTGCGGATGATCGGCATGCGAGAGCCACGCTCGGAGAACTCGTGGATGCACAACTCACCGTTGTTGATGCGCGGCGAGCGTCGTCACCATGCGCTGATGCACGTCGACGACGCGGCCGAATTGCAGATCGGCGACGGTGACGTCGTGCAGATCAGCTCGCCCTACGGCCAGATCACCGTGCCGGTCACCGCGACGAAGGACCTCATGGCCGGCGTGGTCGCGATTCCGCACGGCTGGGGCCACAAGGGCACGGGCGGCTGGCAGCTGGCCAACCGCGCCGGCGGGGCGAACGTCAACCGGTTGACATCGAGCGAGCCCGAGGACGTCGAGTCGATGTCCGGGATGGCCTGGCTGACAGGCGTTCCCGTGCGCGTGGACAAGGTCTAGACTCCTTGGCGCGGACGGTGCCTAGGCGATCGCGCCGGAATCCTTGAGTGCCTCGATACGGTCCCAGTCCATCCCGAGTTCCATCAGCACGATCTCGGTGTGCTCGGACGCCTGTGGGGCTCGCGTCGTCTCCAGCGGCTCGTGGTTGAACTGCACGGGTCCGCGCACCACCTTGAACGGTGCGCCGCCATCGGCGGCCTCCACCTCGACGATCATGTCGTTGGCGATCGCCTGCTCGTCTGCGGCGAGGTCGACGAGGCTCTGGAACGGTGCCCACTGGCCCTTCATGGTCTTGAGGTGCTGACGCCAGTAGTCGAACGGCTTGCTGCGAATGGATTCGGCGATCAGTCTCGCGCTGCCGCCCCGGCGTTCTCGATGAGCGGCATCACGTCGGAGAACCGCGGATCGTCAGCCAGCTGCGGCAGCCCCAGGTGTTCGAATGCGTCACGGATGTATCCGGTGGGGCTGACACGATGCACAGGTTGATGGTGCCGCCGTCGGAGGTGAGGTAGTTGCCGAGGAAGGGGTTCACTGTCGGACCGATCGAGTCGGGCATCAACGAGCGCATCGTCTCGCCGGTCTCCATACCCTGTGTGACGCTGGCGCCCGCCGCCCACCACGCGGTACTCAGCAAGGAGACGTCGAGTTCGACTGCCTCGCCGGTGCGTTCGCGATGGAACAGCGCCGCCGAGATCCCGCCTGCGATGTTCATCCCGCCGATGGAATCGCCGAACGCCGGGATGCCCTGCGATAGCGCGCCGCCGAGTTCTTCGGGTGTCAGCGCATGGCCCACACCGCTGCGCGTCCAGAACGCGGTGCCGTCGAATCCACCGGTGTCGCGTTCGGCTCCCTTGTCGCCGTAGGCGCTGCCGCGCGCGTAGATGATATTCGGGTTGGCCGCGCGGATGTGTTCGACGTCGAACTTGTTCTTCTGGCGCTGGGCGGGCATGTAGTTGGTCAGGAACACGTCGGCGGTCTTGGCGATCTCGTACAGGACGTCCTGACCGCCGGGGGTGGACACGTCGATGCCGACGCTGCGCTTGCCGCGGTTCGGATGCTCGATCAACGGGTGCCGCTCGGGGTCGAGTTGGAAGCCGCCCATGTTGACGAAGCCGCGCTGGGTGTCTCCGCGAACGGGATGTTCCACCTTGATGACATCCGCGCCCCAGTCGGCGAGTATCGCACCCGCCGCCGGAACGAACGTGAACTGCGCAACCTCGAGGACGCGAACGCCCTCCATCACCTTGATCAAGTCGACCCTCTCCGGCCCGTCACGTTGTTGTATTCGCCTACTGTAATAGTTACAGTTGAGCGTCCAGCATTGATCTGATTGTACGAGGTAAATGGGTGAGCTCCACCGAAATTCCAGTAGAGCGGACCGAAACCAGCGTCGATGTCGGAGTTCGGGTCGCGACGCGGGCCGAATCCCGCATGCTCATCGACGGCCAACTCGTCGCAGCCGCGTCGGGCGCCACCTTCGACAACGTCAGCCCCGCGACCGGCCTGCTGCTCGGCGCCACGGCCGCCGCCGACGCGAGCGATATGAGTCGCGCCGTCGCGGCCGCGCGCCGCGCATTCGACGACACCGACTGGTCGACCAACGGCGCGCTGCGCAAGCGGTGCCTGGCGCAACTGCAGTCGGCCATCGAGGCCGAGAAGGATGACCTGCGCGAGGAATTGATCGCCGAGGTCGGATGTCCCTCGATGACAACGCAATCCGCACAGCTGGATTGGCCACTGGCTGAATCGCTGCGTTATCCGGCGGGTCTGATCGACGACTTCGAGTGGGAGCGCACGCTCGACGGCGGCGGGTTGTTCGGTGATCGCAATGTGCGCACCGTGGTCAAGGAACCGGTCGGCGTCGTCGCGGCGATCACCCCGTCCAACTTCCCGATCGAGGTCGTCCTCAACAAGCTCGGACCTGCGCTGGCGGCCGGCAATACGGTTCTGCTGAAGCCCGATCCGAACACGCCGTGGAACGCGACGCGCCTCGGCAGGCTCGTCGCCGAGCACACCGATATTCCGGCAGGCGTGCTGAACGTCGTCACGACTCCGTCGAACGACGTCGCGTCGCTTCTGGGCACCGATCCCCGCGTCGACATGATCTCCTTCACCGGGTCGACGGCCGTCGGCAAGCTGTTGATGCGGCAGGGCGCCGACACGATGAAGCGGATGTTTCTGGAACTCGGCGGAAAGTCCGTCGCCATCGTGCTCGACGACGCCAACCCCGCTGCGATCCTGGGCGCCGCGATCGGAGTGTGCGTCCACGCCGGGCAGGCGTGCGCGGCCACCACCCGCATGCTCGTACACCGGTCGCTGTACGACGAGGCCGTCGCTACCGTCACCGCCGCATACCAGGGTGTGCCGGTCGGCGATCCGGTACTGCCGGAAACCCTTGTCGGGCCGGTGATCAGCGCCGCCCAGAAGGACCGGGTGCTCACGGCCGTCGAGCGGGCGCGAGGAGACGGCGCCGAGATCACCACCGGGGGAGGTGCGGTCGAGGGTCTGCCCGAGCACCTTGCGGGCGGGCATTACGTGCAACCCACGGTGATCGTCGGGGTCGACAACCGCGCAGCGATCGCTGCAGGAAGAGGTCTTCGGTCCGGTGCTCATCGTGATGCCGTTCGACGACGACGACCACGCGGTCCGCATCGCCAACGACAGCGCGTACGGCCTTGCCGGCGCAGTCATCTCGCGGTCGATGGAGCGCGGCATGAACATCGCTCGCCGCATCCGCACCGGATCCTTCGGGGTCAACGGCGGGATGTTCTACGGCGCCGACGCGCCGTTCGGCGGATACAAGAACAGCGGCGTGGGCCGGCAGTGCGGAATCGAAGGCTTTCAGCAGTACCTCGAGACCAAGACCATCGGATGCCGGATCCCCAGGCCGAAGTGACGGCGAAGGAGGCTAGGTCGCGTCGATGAGGGTCTTCGGCGTGGTCGAGAATGCTCTCGAGGATGTACTCGTAGTCGATGTCGTCGGCGAAGCCGATGTAGCGCTTACGGTTCGGGCGCTGGGTCGGGAAAGCCCTCGGTCTTCGCCTGGATACGCTCTAGAACCGCCGACCCGCGGGTGTGCACCGAGATCGCTCCGTACGTGGCGGCGGCCTGCTGAGAATCAAGACCCGCCTCCATCAGCGCCGCGATGGGTTGTTCGATCTTGTGTAACGCCCCGCGAACCGCACGCCCACTGAACTGGCCGCGAATGAGCACCAGATCGCACAGGATCGGATTGACCCGGAAGTGTTCGCGCATCGTACGGGCGTGATCACGAAGCGACGCGCGCCAATTGGACGCGTCAATGGTCGGCACGGTGAATTCGAACTGTTCCAGCGCGCGATCGGTCATGGCGTCGAGCAGGTCGTCCTTCCGCCGGAAATACCAGTAGATACTCGTGACTCCGACGTCGAGATGCTTGGCCAGAACCGGCATGCTCAGGTTGTCGATCGACACCTGCGCGGCGACGTCGAAAGCACCGGTGAGGATTTCGTCGGCGCTGATCGATCCGCGGTCCCGTCGCTTTCGGGTGTCAGGCTTTGCGTTGTTGCCCACGGCTCAACCGGCCGCGGCGAATGTCACGGGAATCGCGGTCGGGGAGCGGAACGGCTGCCCGTGGATGTAGGGGTCGTCGTCGGTGACGAGTTGGATGTCGGTTAGCCGATTCAGCAGGCATTCGACAGCGACACGCGTCTCCATGCGGGCGAGGTGCAGCCCCATGCAGGTGTGCTCGCCCGCAGCAAAGGAGATGTGTGGCACACGTTTCCGGTGAATGTCGAATTCTTCGGAGCGTTCCCAACGCCGTTCGTCACGGTTAGCCGATCCGATGCACACGTCGATGACCGCGCCCTGGGGAAGGGTGACGCCTTCGAGTTCGGTGTCCTCGGAGACGTAGCGCTGAACTGTCGTCAGCGGGGTTTCGTAGCGCAGGCCCTCCTCGATCGCGGGTGCGATGAGGTCGTGGTCCGCCTGCACCGCGCGGAACTGTTCGGGGTGGGTGAGCAGAAGGAACAGCAGGTTGCCCGACGACCGGTACGTGGTCTCCAGCCCGGCCGGCAGCAGCAGTCGCAGGAAGGAGTAGATGGCTTCGTCGGTGAGCCTCTCACCGTCGATTTCCGCGGTCACCAGGTCGCCGATGATGTCCTCGGTCGGCTTGCTTCTGCGCTGTTCGATTTGTTGCAGGAAATAATCTTTCAGCTCCGCGGAGGCCTCGAACGCCCGCTTCCACTTCACGGTGTAGCTGATCAGCTCGACGGCGCGCTTACGGAACCAGGGGAGGTCCTCCTCGGGCAGCCCCAACAGCTTCGAGATCACCCTCGTGGGGAACTCGAGGGTGAATTGCTTGACCAGATCGGCGTGACCGACATCGATGAACTCGTCGATCAACCCGTTGACAACCGGACGGACGATCTCGGGTTCCCAGCGTGACAGCGATCTCGTCTTGAATGCCGAGGACACCAGATTGCGGTGCTCCCAGTGCTTCTTGCCTTCCATGGCCAGGATCGTCGGGCCGATGAACAGTCCGATGGTGCTGTCGTAGATGTGAGAGTTGAACACCTTGCCGTCACGGAACACCCGGTTGACCGCATCGAAGGAGACCGCTGCGTAAAGGTGTTCGGGGAGCATGGACTCCGGTGTCTTGGACCAGTCCATGACGCTGCCTTTGAAGACGCCGAACTCACGCCGCCTCCGGGCGAACAGGGGATAGGGATCACGAAGGAGGTCAGCCGCTTCCTCGACCGTGACGTTGTGCACTGAGCTCTCCACAACTGCTCCAGCATCTCCGGGTCCGGCTCGGTCCTGCGAACTGTACTGTAATTCTTACAGTAGACTATAACAGCTGGACAAGGGCCCGGCCGCGCCGTTCGGCGACGTCGGTCGCAGCGGAACGGGCGCCTACCACGGCAAGGCCTGGTTTCGACGTCTTCAGCCACTACCGCACCGTGGTGGGCACCGATCTGCCGTTCACCATCACCGGGCGGGCGGCCCCGCCGTTCAGCGGTTCGATGCCAGCAGGTTCGCGCCTCGCCTTGCGGATGGCGCGCAACCGCACCCGCCGTCGACTCAGGCGCTCCCGCTGATCGCCTGCTCACGCGCCCAGCGGTAGTCGGCCTTGCCTGCCGGGCTGCGCTCGATGACGGGTCGGAACACCACCGCCTTGGGCAGCTTGTACCGCGCGATCGAATTCGACGCGTGGTCGATCAGCTCCTGTGCGTCGGCGGTGGCGCCGTCGACGAGGGCCACGATGGCGACGACCTCCTGTCCCCACCGCTCGCTCGGACGGCCGGAGACCACGACGTCGGCCACCGCGGGGTGCGACAGCAGCGCGGTTTCGACCTCCTCGACGAAGATCTTCTCCCCGCCGGAATTGATGGTCTGCGACTCGCGGCCCAGCAGTTCGATACCGCCGTCGGCGAGATGGCGCGCGCGGTCGCCCGGTATCGAGAACCGCACGCCGTCGATCACCGGAAATGTCTTGGCCGTCTTGGCTTCATCACCCTTGTAGCCCAGTGGCACAAATCCACGCTGGGCCAGCCAGCCGATGCCGTCATGGCCCGGCTCCAGAATCGAATCGAGCTCCTCGGACGCGACGAAGGTGTCCGGTCCCGGCATTGAACTTGCCGGTCGATACGGCGCCGGGGGCGGACATGTGACTCATCTGGATCCCGGTCTCCGAGGACCCGACGCCGTCCATGACGATCAGGCCGGGTTTGACGTCGATCAGCCGTTGTTTTGCGGTGGGGGTCAGCAGGGCGCCGCCGTTGGCCACCACGGCCATCGACGACAGGTCTGCCGAGGAGCGTTCGAGGGCGTCGGCCAGCGGGCGCGCCATCGCGTCGCCGACCACCTGCACCGCAAGCACCTTTTCCCGCTCGACCGTTTGCACGACCTCGTCGGCATCGAATCGACTCGGCGTCGTGGAGAACACGACAGTCTGCCCGGTGGTGAGCGCGGTCATCACGCTCCACTGTGCGGCGCCGTGCATCAGCGGTGGGAGGGTGAAGATCTTGGTGCCGGGGTTCTCTTGGACGCGCTTGGCGATCTCGTCGTAGGACTGGGTGAGCTCGCCGGTGGCCATGTTGCGACCGCCGAACGACGTCATGAAGATGTCGTGCTGGCGCCACAGCACGCCCTTGGGCATGCCGGTCGTGCCGCCGGTGTAGAGGACATAGAGGTCGTCGGGGGACGGCTCGACCGGGGGCGGCTCCGACGGAGCCCGATTTGACAATCGAGTCGTAGTCGACCGCGCCGTGGACGAGGTCGTTGCCCGATTCGTCGGCGATCTGGATGAGGACGCGCAGCCGCGGGAGCGCCCGCTTGACGTCGGCGACGCGTGGCGCGAACGTCGCGTGATAGACCAGTGCGGTCGCACCGGAATCGCTCGAGCAGGTACTGAAGCTCGTTCTTCACGTAGCGGTAGTTGACGTTGAACGGTGCGACCCTGGCCCGCCATGAACCGAGCATCGACTCGACGTACTCAGGGCCGTTGTAGGCGTAGATGCCCAGTAGGTCCTGGCCCACCTCATGACCGGCAAGCTCTGAACGTTCGGTCTTGGCGCCCAGTCCGCGGGAGTGCAGGTAGGAGGCGAGCCGGTTGGACCGCTCCACGACCTGGGCGTAGGTGTAGCGGCGATTGCCCTGGACGATGAACTCACGGTCACCGATCACCGCAGCGACGGCGTCTGCGGCGGCCGGGACAGTGAACTGCGGTGCGGAGTCGGACATCGTGCCTCTCATGGCTGGTGGGGGAGCAGGCGGATCATCAGGCCGTTGGCTTCACTGAGGACATTGCCGTCAGCGTCTGTCATCGTTGCGGTGACGAAAGCCTTCCGCCCTTCGATCGAATCTATCCGACCGTGGGAGACAAGTGGTTGGTCTATCGGCGTGATCTTCCGGTAGTCGACGTGCAGGTAGGCGGTGCGGCTGTTGGCCCGTCCGGCAGCGGAGACGATCATCCCGAAATGCCAGTCGTAGAACAGCGGTATGACGCCGCCGTGCACCGCATTGTTGCCGCCGACGTGGAATCGGCTGAAATGGCCCTCCATCACGACGCCGTCGGGTCCGAACTCCGTCATCGTCCATGGCGGCATCAACGGGTGTCCGAGGCCCGGCAGGTGGGGCCCGCGACCGGCGGGAGCGACACCCTGCGGGGCGCGGTGGACTTCCAGGCGCGCGCACAAGTCCTCGATCTGCCCGGCCGCGTCCGCCCATAGCGCGTCATCCGGGTTCGTCGACACGACAATGTCCTGCAGCCGCCGCATCGCGGTCATGAATCGGCCGAGCTCCGGGCTGGAATCGACGGGTTTGATCTCGGGAAAGGCCGTGCTCTGGTGTTCGGTATCGGTCACGGCTGCTTCCACACCTCGAGGAGTTCGTCGGTGGTTGTGATGGTCGCGAGTAACGACAGCATGTTGTCGATGATGGTGTTCGCGTAGGCGGTGGGGATGCCTGCGACGGCATCGCGCGGGAGCACGACGCGGTACGCCTTGTTCACGGCGTCCATGCAGAGATTGGTGATGGCCAGGTTCACCGAGACGCCGACGGCGACGATCGTCGTGACCCCGAGATTCCGCAGGACGGCATCGAGGTCGGTGCCGCCCATGGGGCCGATGCCATGCCATCGACGCAACGTCAGATCGGTTGTTGCAGGCCCGAATTCGGGCAGTAGTTCTGCGCCCGGCGTACCTGGGGTGATGGTGATGTCGCCTCCTGCGCCGTCGCCGATGGCGAAGATCTTCGCATTGTGGTTGCCGCCGAGTCCGTCGGGTCTGCGTTGGACGAGGCAGTGCACGACCTGCACGCCGGCCTCCCTCGCGGCCGGCAGCAGTCGTGCGATGTTCGGAAGCGCTTCGCGGCGTGCCTCCGCTGCGAGCACGGCGAGGCCGGCATTCGGTCCGACTACGGCGCCCTGGCACTCCTGGGTGACGAGCGCCGTGTGTGGTGGCGCGGCGAGTTCAGCGAGGTCGATTTTCATACAGATGCAGGAATCTCGTAAAACTGCTGCGCCCACTTCCTCAGCGCCATATAGGGTTTCGCGTCGATCTGCGCCAGCGGCGGATTCTCGATGTACTCCTGGTAGCGCCAGATATCCAGGTCCTCCCATACCGTGCGGAGGAACTGCTTCTCGACTCGTTCGCGCACATCGTCGGGTGGTACGTCGGACGTCTCGCCGTCGAGCTTCGGCCACCAGATCGAGTAGAACATCGTCGAGAGCCCCTCTTCCACAGGCGAAACGGCGAAGATCAGCCGGTGATTCGACGACCCCTCGAACACGCTGATCGCGCCACCGAGGCCGAACATGTGGCTGTGTATGTGCAGCGCCATCTTGTTCGGGTCGTCGCTGCAAGCGTCCGGCCAGCCGGTGAGGAACTGCCACTGCTCGTTCACGATCCGCCACTCCAGGTTCACCGGCGTGACCGTCGCGCCGTGCACGTAGTGGAAGTGTGAGCTGTCCGGACCGTTCTCGGCCACGATCTGGGGATGCACCGGTTCGTTCTCGGTCCGCCGGGAAAACTCCGGGTAAGGGCGGTAATACGCCGATGGGTCGGTCTCGAACTGAGGGAATGACGTGAATATATCCGGCATTTCCCATTGCGGCGCTTTGCCATGGGGTTGGTGCCAGACGAACACACAGCCGTGCTGCTCGTTGACGGGAAACACCCGGAGCTTGAGCGCGCGGTTCGGCCGATCCGGTTGATACGGGATGAAGCGGTTGGTCCCGTCGGGACCCCACCGCCAGCCGTGGAACGGGCATTCGACGCAGTCGCCGACGACCTTGCCGCCGTGTCCGATGTGCGCGCCGAGGTGCCTGCAGTGCGCCTGCAGCACATGCAGTTCACCGGAGTCGTCGCGATAGGCGACAAGGTCTTCGCCGAAGTATCGAAGGGGGCGGACCTCGCCCGCGGGGAACTCGGCCGACCAACCCACCATGAACCAGCCGGTGACTTTCCAGGTGAACGGGACCAACACGTCGCCTCCTATGACACCAACGTAGCCAACGGAAGATCTTACAGTAGAGGTTTCGACAGCTGCCGGCGAGCGGAACGCCTCAGCGGATTTCCGCACGTTGGCCAGGGCGAAACAAACTGTCCATCAGTCAAAACAAGCCCGGAGTTCGTCGGCATTTGCGATACTTGCAATTCCGTCAACCTACGGTAGCGTAGGTTACGCAGCCGTAAGTACACGCTGAGCATTGGAAGACCTCGATGACGTCAACCCAGAGTGCATTACTCGAAGAGCTGGAACCGGTGGTGGAGGCCAACCTCAACCGCCACCTGGCGACGACCAAAGCCTGGAACCCGCATGACTACGTGCCGTGGAGCCGCGGGCGCGACTTCGCTCTGCTCGGCGGTGAGGACTGGGTCCCGGAGGATTCGCCGCTGGACGACGTCGCCAAGGCGGCGATGGTCGTCAACCTCCTGACCGAGGACAACCTGCCGTCCTACCACCGCGAAATCGCCGTGCGTTTCGGACCGGACGGCGCGTGGGGGCAATGGGTCGGGCAGTGGACCGCCGAAGAGGCGCGTCACGCCATCGCGATACGCGACTACCTCATCGTCACCCGCGGCGTCGATCCCGTCGCGCTCGAGCAGGCTCGCATGGTGCACATGAAGGCCGGCTACGACTCGGGTGACAAGTCGATGCTCGAGGCGCTGGCCTACGTGTCGTTTCAGGAACTGGCGACGCGGATCAGCCACCGCAACACCGGCAAGGCGTCGGGCTGCCCAGTCGCCGAACAACTGCTGACCCGCGTGGCGACCGACGAGAACCTGCACATGGTCTTTTACCGGAACCTGGTCGATGCGGCGTTCGACACCGCGCCGAACGCGACGATGGCCGCGATCGCTCACGAGGTCATCAACTTCCAGATGCCGGGCAGCACCATGCCCGGATTCGCGGAGAACGCCCTGACGATCGCCAAGGCGGGCATCTACGACCTCCGGTCACATCTGGACGACGTCGTGCGACCCGTATTGCGGTTCTGGAGGGTGTTCGAACGCGACGATCATCGATGCCGAAGGCGCGCGTGCGCGCGACGAATTGGCGGCCTTCCTCGAGCTCGTGGAGGACAAGGCCGCGCATTACGACCGACGGCGCGAAGAGCGACTCGCGGGTGTGGGGGCATCCTCCGGTCGCTGACCGTCAGTCGGCGCTTCGTGGAATTCACCCCACGGCTCAGCCGAGATACTGTAATGGTTACAGTATCTCCTGCAGCTGCGAATGTGAGGTGACGGCCCGTGGCCACTCCCAGTCAGGCCCGCTTCGAGGCCGTCGTCATCGGTGCCGGGTTCTCCGGCTTGTATGCGTTGCATCGGTTACGCGAACTCGGCGTCCGGACGGTCGTGCTCGAGGCGGCCGAGGACGTCGGCGGAACCTGGCTGTTCAACCGTTATCCCGGTGCACGATGCGACATCGAGAGCATCGAGTACTCCTACAGCTTCTCCGACGAGATCCAGCAGGAGTGGGTGTGGACGGAGACCATGCCTGCCCAGCCGGAAATCGAGGCATATCTCAACTTCGTCGCCGACAAACTGGACCTTCGTCGCGATATTCACTTCAACACCAGGGTCGTCGCGATGACCTTCGACGAGGTCGCAGCCGAATGGGTCATTGAAACCCAGGGTGGAGGGTCGTTCGTCGCTTCGTTCGTCGTCGCCGCATCAGGCATCTTGTCGGTGCCACTCGACCCCGATTTTCCCGGCATGGACACCTTTGCCGGAGCTTCATTGTTCACCGGTCACTGGCCCAAAGAGGGCCTTGAACTTTCGGGTAAGCGGGTCGGCGTGGTCGGCACCGGTTCGACAGGCGTACAACTGATTCCGGTCGTCGCGCGGCAGGCGGAGCATCTCACGGTGTTCCAGCGCTCGCCGGCCTACACGCTGCCGTGGGAAGTGCGACCCTTCGACGACGGTGAGCTCGACGAGCTGAAGGCCAATTACGCCGACATCCGGGCCGCCCAACGCCAACACATGATCGGCGCGGCTCGGCTGAGCGCCTTCTCGGTGATGTTCGAGATGATGGCCAACCCGCCGCTGAAATCCGCGTCACGTGCGGACCAACTGCGGGCCATCGAGGAGAAGGGCGTGATCGGCGCGCTCAGTTGGGGCGACGTCTTTTTCGACATCGAGGCCAACCGGATGGCCGCGAAGCTGTACGGCGAGGCGGTCGCCCGGATCGTGAAGGATCCCGACACGGCGGCGTCCCTGACGCCGAGCCATCCCTTCGGGTGCAAGCGGCCGATCATCGACCAGGGCTACTACGAGACCTTCAACCGCGACAACGTGACGCTGGTCGACCTCCGTAAGGGGCCGATCGTCGGGATCACCGCGACGGGTATCCGCACCGAGCAGGAGCATCACGATCTGGACGTGATCATCTACGCCACCGGCTTCGACGCGATGACCGGCGCGCTCACCCGAATCGACGTCCGCGGCCGCGACGCAACTGTCGTTGGCGGATTTCTGGTCGTCCGAGGGGCCGTACACCTATCTGGGAATCGCCGTCGCGGGCTTTCCGAATCTGTTCATCGTGCAGGCGCCCGGAAGCCCCTCGGCGGCAACGAATTTCGTCGCCGCCCTGGAGCAGCACGTCGAGTGGATCGGCGACTGCATCGCATACATGCGCGACAACGGCTACCGCACCATCGAGGCGCTGCCGGATGCGCAGCACGAATGGATCGAGCACACGACCGCACTCGTGGAGCCGACGGTTCTGGTCGACCCGTCGTGCAACTCCTGGTACAACGGCGGCAACGTCCCCGGCAAGAAACGGATGTACATGGGCTACACGGCGGGGATTCCGGAATACCGGCGGCGCTGCGACGAGATCGCAGACGCCGGCTACACCGGATTCAAGCTCTCGTGAGGGCTTCTGAACGCGCCCGGCTCATCGGCCGCGATTTCGCCGGAGTGGTGCCCCGCGCGCACGCGGCGGTCGCAAGCGCCGATGATTGGAAGCCCGTGTCGCAGCGAGGGGCCCGTCAACTCGGCGAGGTGGTGCTCGACGAACTCGCCTTGTCCGGCATGACGTTGACCGCTCCGCCGCCGAAACTCGAACGCACCGTCGACGGCTGCGCCGCAGCGGCCGAGGAGTTGTCCGGCCTCAGCGTGGCGGAGGCCAATGCGGAGCCGGACCCGTTGCAGGTCAAGTCCGTTCGTCGGCGCCGCATCGGCCGCCTGGCCTACGAGCAGGTGAGGTTCGAGCACGACCCGCGGCTACCGCAGTCGCTGGTGGCCGAGGGACTTGGGGGTCCCGCGACCGCAGTCGTGCACCTGTGCCGCACGGGTGACGATCAGCGGCCTTGGCTGGTGTGGGTGCACGGTGCCGGCCAGGGCCAACCGATCGACATGTTGTTCTCGCGAGCCCGCCGGATTCAGGACGAACTGGGCTTCAATATCGCCCTGCCGGTGCAGCCCGGCCACGGCGCCCGCCGCAACGCATGGCCGGCCTATCCCAACATGGATCCGCTGAACAACGTCGCGGGCATGATGCGGGTGGTGTCGGAGGTTCGCGCGGTGGTCCGATGGCTGCGGCCGCAGTCCAGTGCGATCGCCGTGTCGGGGGTGTCCATGGGAAGTCCGGTCGCCGCACTGGTGGCGCATCTCGAAAAGGTCGACGGTGTAGCGGTCTACACACCGATCTTCGGGCTCAACGGCATGATCGCCCAGCACCTCGGCCGATGGGGGCCGTCGGTACACGAGACCATCGAGCTGCTGCAGTCCGACACCGTGGCATCGGTCGCGTCCGTCGTCGACCATCTCGACGTCGAACCGACTCCGCCGCCGCGAGCGACGTCTGATCGTCGGCGCCTGGCACGACCGGATGGCGATGCGCGAGCCCGCCCAGCTGTTGCACGAACGGTGGGGCGGCGAGTTGTACTGGCATCCGGGCAGCCATGTCGGGCATCTGTTCGCCGGAGGTGTCCAGCGGGCGTCGGAGCGGTTCCTTCGCGGAGTCAGCGAGCAGTCGAGCCGTAGTCGCGAATGAACCGGTCGCGGACGTACACCAACTCGCGATCAAGGTCGTAGCCATCCGGCACGCACGGTCCACAGATATGCGGCGCCGAAGATCGCCGCGCTGAGGTCACTGGTCGCGCGGTCGATGTCGACGTCAGCACGAACCGATCCGTCGTCAACGCCGCGTCGCAGCCCCGCCTCGACTTTGTCGATGCCGCGTTGGAGCCAACGCTGGACGCGTTGGCGCAGCGGCGAAGTCGTCTTGACCCCCTCGAAGGTGGCAACGAACATCGCGCGCAGAAAGTCCTGGTCTTCGGAGAACAGGCGCCGAACCCGGTCGAAGTGACCGAGCGCCTCCTGCCAGACCCGTCGCACCGGGGTCGGGATCCGGGCTGAGCTGCTTGACGTAGTCGTGCAGAAAGAAGGCGTCGAGGATCGCGTCTTTACTGCCGTACCTGGCGTGGACCATGGCTCTGCTGTAACCCGCCCGGCGACCGATCTCCGCTGCCGTGGTTGCCTCCCAGCCCTTTTCGACGATCAACTCGGCGGCCGCCTCGACCAGCCGGCGACTGGAGATCTCGACCCGTTCTGGCTGCGTCAGGCCACGAGTGGGAGAGGGCACGCATTGCATATTAAACGATCGACAACTATGTTAGTTGCGTTGCGTCAAATAAATTGCGGAGGAACTCGATGGTGAGTGCGGACACGACGCGATGTCCCGCGCGGGATCGACGGGGTGACTCCGCAGTGGCTGACCGCCGCGCTCGGCGCCGACGTGACCGGCGTCCGCGCCGAGCAGATCGCCATGGACAGCGGCTTCTCGTCGCTGCTGTATCGGCTGCACATGACCGGTGACGACGTGCCCGTCGACGTTGATCGCGAAACTGCCGCGCAGTGTCGGAGGCGCGCGGCGCGATGGAGTTGCTGGGCGGCTACCGACGTGAGCTGGCGTTCTACCGGAACATCGCCGGACATGCGCCGATGGCAACGCCGCGACGTGCTACGCCGCGCGAATAGCCGACGGAACCGCGTCGACTTCGTCCTGCTGCTCGAGGACCTGCCGCACTGGGACAACGCCGACCACCTGGCGGGGCTGTCGATGGACCGCGCCCGGACGTGTATCGAGCACTTGGCGGGACTGCACGCGTGGTCTGCCGACCGCGCGAATGCCCATGTGCTGGAGACAGTTTCCGAGCATCGACACCCCGATGGCCGGGATCTGCTGGTGCCCGCGTTCGCGCCGGGGTGGCAGGTGTATCTCGAGAACTGCGCCAGCCTCGGTGCCGGCAGCGCTCGCGCGCGTTCGCCGAGCGATTTCGCGCGAGCGCGCGGCGGCGGCGCTGCCCGCGTTGACCGAACACGACATGCTGCTCCACGGCGACATCCGGGCCGACAACCTGTTCTTCGACGGCGACGCAGATGAAGGTGGTCGACTTCCAGTTCGCCGCTCGCGGGTGCGGTGCGGCGGACATCGCCTATCTGCGTCACGCAAGGACTGCCCATCGAGGCGCGCGCAGGCCACGACGAGGCCCTGCTGCGCGAGTATCTGGACCACTTGGCCGATGGCGTCGTCGACTATGCGTTCGACGACGCGTGGCGGCACTACCGGATGCGCGGCGGTGTACCTGATGGTGATGCCCGTCATCACGCTCAACGGCTGGGAGGCTCTGCCCGAACGGTCGCGCGAGTTGTGCCTCACACTCACCGACCGCGCGGTCGCCGCCATCGACGAGATCGACGCACTGGAGGTGTTCGAATGACCCGTTCCGCCCGCGAGGTGGTGGAGCTGTACAACCTTGTCGTCTGGAACGAGCGCAACTTCGACCTGGCCGAGGAGCTGATGGGGGACAGCGTGATTCGCCACGATGTCGGCGAGTCGACCGTGCTGTCCCACGAGCAGGCGGTGGCGCGCATCGTTGACCATTGGGACGATGTTCGAGACGATCCGTTTCGACCTCAACCTGGTGGTGGCCGGCGACGACGGTGAACACGTCGCTATCGTCTACCAGTCGCCGATGGAACTGAAGGACGGCACGAAGACCGACGTCGGCAGCATGGAGATCTTCCGGGTGGTCGACGGCCGGATCGTCGAAGTGTGGAATTGCGGCTACAAGCAAGGAGTCTGGGAGTGAGCGAACGTGTGCTGGACGAGCTCGGCTACTACCTGCTGGCCGGAGCCGGCGGCGAGGGACCGGCTGGTTTGATGGACGAAGCGCGTCGCGGTGAGGAACTCGGATTCGGCACCGGGTTCATCTCCGAACGCTGGAACGTCAAGGAAGCGTCGTCGTTGACCGGTGCGGCATTGGCGGTCACCAGCCGGATGCAGATCGCCACCGCCGCAACGAATCACAACACCCGCCATCCGCTGATCATCGGGTCCTACGCGACCACCATGCACCGGCTGTCGAAGGGCCGGTTCACGCTGGGAATCGGTCGTGGAATTGCGGCGATGTACGGGGCCTTCGGCGTTCCGGCGGTGACGACGGCACAGATGGAGGACTTCGCGCAGGTCATGCGACGGCTTTGGCACGGTGAACTCATCTTCAACCACGACGGGCCGATCGGCAAGTACCAGTTGCTGTTCCTGGATCCGGACTTCGACGAGGACATCAGGCTGGCGATCGTGGCGTTCGGTCCACAGACCTTGGCGCTGGGCGGTCGCGAGTTCGACGACGTCATCCTGCACACCTATTTCACGCCCGAAACGCTGCAGCGCGCGGTCAAAATCGTGAAGGAGGCAGCTGAGCAGGCGGGCCGCAACCCCGACGACGTGAAGGTGTGGTCGTGCTTCGCGACCGTCGGCGACCATCTGCCCGAGGAACTCCGGCTGAAGAAGACGGTGGCGCGGCTGGCGACCTACCTGCAGGGCTACGGCGAGCTTCTGGTCAACACCAACGGCTGGGATCTGTCGGTGCTGCAACGCTTCAGGGATGACACGCGTGGTGCAGTCCATCGCCGGGGGCATCGACCACAAGGCCACCGCCGAGCAGATCGAACACATCGCCACGCTCATCCCCGACGAGTGGCTGGAGCCCTCGGCGACGGGATCAGCCCAGCAGTGTGTTGACCGCATCCGGAAAGAGTTCGACTACGGCGCCGATGCGGTGATCATGCACGGCGCCACGCCCGACGAACTCGAACCGATCGTCGCCGAATACCGCGCGGTGTTGTGATTTCGGTGTAGCTGGTCGCGGTGGGCGCGACCAGCTACACCGAAATCGCTGCAACTCAGGGCGTGATGACGGTGCGGCTCACGGGTTCTGCGGCGGCCTGCCTGCTGTAGATCCCGCGCTGCAGTGCCGACAGCAGAGCGTTGCGCGTCTCCTCCGGATGGATCAGGTCGTCGAACCCGAGATGGCCTGCCGACCGGAACGACGCCTCCACCTCCGCCTTGCGCAGCTTCGCCTCCACGTCCTCGGCGGCATGGGAGGCCTTGCTCAGCGCCGCGGCGCTCATCGCGCCCATCGTGGCGCCCGGATAGGCGAACGTAGCGCCCTGGTTGTCGAAGCCCAGCAGCGACATGACCATGGATCCGAAACCGTAGGCCTTGCGCAGGGTCACGTGCAGTTTCAGCGTGGTGGCCGCGGTCTGGGCGGCGAACATGCGTGCGCCACTGCGCAGCACTCCGGTTTTCTCCGATCGGCTGCCGGGCAGCATGCCGGGATTGTCGGCGAGAAACACGATCGGCAGGTGGAATGAGTCGGCGACGTTGATGAAATGTGCGGCCTTGTCGGCGGCGTCGGCGTCGATCGAGCCGGCGATGACCTTCGGCTGATTGGCCACCACCGCGACGGGATGGCCGCCGAGATGGGCGAGCGCGCAGATCATCGCCTGCCCGAACTTGGGCTGCACCTCGAACCAGCCCGCGGTCGTCGAACACCACGTCGAGTACGGCACGCATGTCGTAGACCCGCCGGTTGCCGCGCGGCACGATGTCGAGCAGCTCGGGCGTCGCGCGCGGTTCGCTCGCCTCGTCGTGCGGCAGCGACGCCGGGTAGGACCACGCGCTCGGGGGGAAGTACGACAGGTATCGGCGAATGTCGTCGAGGACCGCCTCATCGTCGTCGGCGAGATTGTGGATCACCCCGCTGGCGAGCGCCACCGACGGCCCGCCCAGGTCTTCCTTCGAAATGTCCTCGCCCGTGGACTCTTTCACGACCGGCGGGCCGGCGGTGAAGATGGCGCCCTGGTTGCTCATGATCGTCCAGTCGCACACCGGGGCCACGAGCGCGCCGTGGCCCGCCGACGGGCCGAGCAGGCCGCCGACCATCGGCACCTTGCCGGAGCACTGCGCCTGGGCGAGCAGATCGGTGGGGGTTCGGCCGTAGTGCTCGCCGCTGGGCCGGAAGCCGGCGCCTTCGAGCAGCATCACCAACGGAATCCGGTCCCGCAGCGCCAACTCCGCGAGCCGATAGCGCTTCGCGTTTCCGCCCGGGCCGATGCTGCCCGCCAACGTGGTGAAGTCCTCGGAACCGATCATCACCGGCGAGCCATTGATAAGGCCCGAGCCGGCGACGATCCCGTCGGCGGCGATCTCTCCGCCCACCAGCGTGCCGAACTCTCGGAAGCTGCCCTTGTCGAGAAGGTGGTCGAGGCGTGCGCGGGCGTCGAGCTTGCCCTTGCCGTGATGCTTCGCCAGCCGATCCGGACCCCCCATCGCCCGCGAACGCTCACGCCGAAGATCGAGGTCTTCGAGCGTCTCCTTCCAGCCCTGCTCGTTCGTCATGCGCTCTTCCTGTCGTTGAAAGGCGATCGTCGCACCGGCATGTTCACGTTGACCATACTGAATTGCTTACTGTAGCGTCTGCGGGTATGGGTAGCGGCGCCGGCCTAAAGGTCGACGGCGGCGTATTCAGCCAGCTCGCTGACGTGGTAGACGCCGCGAGGACCCTGGAGCGGCGCGGCTATGACGGCTGCTGGACCGCCGAGGTGAACCACGACCCCTTCCTGCCGTTGACGCTCGCTGCCGAGCACACCCACACCATCGAACTGGGTACCAGCATCGCCGTGGCGTTCGCCCGCAATCCGATGACCGTCGCCAACGTCGGCTGGGATCTTCAGGAGTTCTCGAAGGGCCGACTGAACTTGGGTCTGGGCTCGCAGATCCAGCCGCATATCGAGAAGCGCTTCAGCATGCCGTGGAGTCGGCCGGTGCACCGGATGCGCGAGTTCGTGCTGGCGATGCGTGAGATCTGGGCGTGCTGGCATGACGGCTCGAAATTGAGATTCGAGGGCGAGTTCTACACACACAAGCTCATGACGCCGATGTTCACACCGGAACCGCACGACTTCGGCGTTCCGAAGGTGTTCATCGCCGCAGTGGGTGAGGCGATGACGGAGATGACGGGTGAAGTCGCCGACGGCATCCTTGCCCACGCCTTCACGACCAAGCGCTACTTCGAAGAAGTGACCACGCCCGCGCTGATGCGCGGGATGACCAAGTCCGGCCGGCTGCGCAGCGACTTTCAGGTGTCGTGTCCGCTGTTCGTCGTCACCGGTTCCGACGGGAGCGAGATGGACGCCGCCGCCGTCGGCGCCCGTAAGCAGATCGCTTTCTACGGTTCGACGCCCGCCTACAAGAAGGTGCTCGATCTGCACGGCTGGGGAGCGCTTCACGACCGGTTGCACGGCTTGTCATTGCGAGGTGACTGGGACGGTATGGGTGAACTCATCGACGACGAAATTCTGGACACTTTCGCGGTGGTCGCTCCAATCGACAAGCTGGCGGCGAAGATTCGCGACCGCTGCGACGGTCTGATCGACCGCGTGATGGTGGGTTTCCCGCGCACGACTTCGGAATCAACCATCTCGGCGGTGCTGCAGGAGCTGCGCGACCCGACTGCACAGTGAGGAACCGGTTATGACGACCCGGATCATGGACGAAGCCGCAAAGGTGTTCGCCACCCCTGCGGCGTATGCCGACGAGCCGAAACTCCACGCCGCGCTGGCCCATCTGCGCGCGTACGCGCCCGTGTCGTGGGTGGACGTACCGGGCTATCGACCGTTCTGGGCGATCACCAAACATGCCGATGTGATGGACATCGAGCGTGCCAACACCGTGTTCACCAACTCGCCGCGGCCGGTGCTCACCACCGCCGAGGGTGACGATCAGCAGGCGGCAATCGGCGTCAAGACCCTTATCCACCTGGATGATCCGGAACACCGCGCCATCCGGGCTATCGGCGCCGACTGGTTCCGCCCGAAAGCCATGCGAGCGCTCAAGGTTCGCATCGACGAGCTAGCGAAAAGCTATGTCGACAAGATGGTGGCGGCGGGACCGGAATGCGACTTCGTCCAAGAGGTTGCGGTGAATTATCCGCTGTACGTGATCATGTCGATGCTGGGCCTCCCGGAATCCGACTTTCCGCAGATGTTGAAGTACACACAGGAGCTGTTCGGAACCGACGACGAGGAGATGCAGCGCAGCGCGTCCGTGGAGGAGTCCATGGCTGTGCTGCTCGAGATGTTCGGGTATTTCAACGAACTGACCGCGTCGCGGCGCTCTGCGCCGACCGAGGACCTTGCCTCCGCGATCGCGAATGCCTCGATCGACGGCGCTCCGCTGTCCGACATCGACACCGTGTCCTACTACCTCATCATTGCCACGGCCGGACACGACACCACAAGCGCGGTGATCTCCGGCGGCCTTCATGCGCTGATCGAGAATCCCGATCAACTCGAGCGACTGCGTGCCGACATCAGCCTCATGCCGCTGGCCACCGAGGAGATGGTCCGCTGGGTCACGCCGGTGAAGGAGTTCATGCGCACCGCGCAGGAGGACACCGAGGTGCGCGGCGTCCCGATCGCAGCGGGGGAGTCCGTGCTGCTGTCCTATGTGTCGTCGAATCGTGACGAGGACGTTTTCGATCAACCGTTCCGATTCGACGTGGGACGTGACCCCAACAAGCACAATGCCTTCGGTTATGGCGTGCACTTCTGCCTCGGCGCAGCATTGGCCCGGATGGAAGTGAACAGCTTCTACTCCGAGCTGATCCCGCGGCTGGACTCGATACAACTGGCCGGCGACCCGCAGTACACCGCGACAACATTCGTCGGGGGACCCAAGCACCTGCCGATCCGCTACTCGCTCAAGTGATCTGGGCGACGACCTTGTTCACGTCGGCGCTCCCGTGTAGTTGCTCACCGTATGGCCAACAGTGTAGGTTTTGCGGTCCGCGCGTTACGGTGGTTCCGCGCACTCAACCTACGGCGATGTGAGGTGACTTGAAGTGACGAAGCCCCGGATTGCCCCTGCTGCGGCTTTCGCTTCGATCCCGGTGGACGACCTCGGTCAGGGCGACCGGATCAATCTCGGAGTGGCGTCGATACTCGGCCATCGGCCAGAAGTGGCCGGCGCGCTGGGGGCGTTGAAGGCGGCGCTGGTGGCCAGCGGATCGCTGTCGCCGCGACTTGTCGAACTGGTGCGACTGCGGATCGCGTTTCACAACCAGTGCCGAAGTTGTATGTCGGTGCGCTACCAGAGCGCCATCGACGACGGCCTCACCGAGGATCTGGTGTGCGCGCTCGAGCGTCCTGCCGACGCCGACGACCTGACACCCGCGGAGCGCAGCGCGCTGCGCTATGCGGATCTGTTCGCGACCAATCACCTCGCGATCGACGACGCCATGTACGACGATCTGCGGCAACACTTCAGCGAAGACGAGCTCGTCGAACTCGGGGTGCACTGCGCCTACGCGGTAGGCATGGGTCGGCTGGCGGCGACGTGGAGCGTCACCGACGATGTGCCCGAAGCATTCCGGTCTGCATCCGATTCGCTCCCGGCACCGTGGAGTTCCGCCGGCGTCGTCGCGTCCGGCTAGCAGCAGCGCGGGTTGGGGCTGGATTCCGTCGCGTCATGGCGCATCCGCCAGTATTCACGTTCGGACATGACCGGTTCTCCCGGATGAGTCACCGCCCGATGATCGACGTAGCGGCGGTAGTGGTTGTCGCCCATCAATGAGCTCCAGTACCAACGGATTTGCCGGCCGATTTCGGTAACGCGTCCCATTGCTTTGCCACCTCCTTTTCGGCCTTGGTCGGGATCAGACCCGACGGCGCGAATATCCGTGACGGCACCGGTTCGTCCTCGGTCGACGGTGCACCGCCACCTCGGATCGCCCGCAACGCCACGACCACGCCTGCGACGAACACGATGACCACCAGAGTCGCGAACAGGATCGACAGCGAGCCCTGGATGAAGGTGTTGCGAACGATCTTGTCGACATCGCCGGGGGTTTTCGCCGTCGAACACAGCGCGCCCGCCTCTTGGGCCGCGCGGCAGATGCTGTGCAGCTTCCAATAGCCGAGCTTGGGGTCAGCGGAGAAGATCTTCTGCCACGACGCCGTCAGCGTCACGATGAGATCCCACAGCAGCGGAATCGCAGGCACCCACGCCCATTTCAGGTATCCCTTCTTGACCACCACCACCGTGACGACGGTCAGCGCGATCGCCGCGAGCAGCTGGTTGGCGATGCCGAACAGCGGGAACAGCGAGTTGATGCCGCCGAGGGGGTCGGTGACCCCCATGATCAGGATGGAACCCCAGCCCGCGACGACCAGCACGCTGCAGATCCACGCTCCGACACGCCAACTCGGGTCCTTGAGCCTGCGCAGCGGCCCGCCGAGGTTGCTCAATCCGTCCGACAGCATGAAGCGCGCCACCCGGGTGCCGGCATCGACTGTGGTGAGGATGAACAGCGCCTCGAACATGATCGCGAAGTGGTACCAGAACGACTTGAGGCTCGCGCCGCCGAATACCGAGTGCAGCACCTCGGACATACCGAAGGCCAACGTCGGTGCGCCGCCGGTGCGCGACACGATGCTCTCCTCGCCGACACTGGCGGCGGCGCTGCTGATCTCATCGGCGGTGATCGGTGCTCCCGACAGGCCCAACCCGTTCACGTAGTCGGCGGCCGTCTGCGCGGTGGCCCCCGTCTGTGCGCCAGGGGCGTTCATCGTGAAGTACAGGTGCTGATTGATGATGGCCGCGGTGATCAGCGCCATGATCGCCACGAACGACTCGGTGAGCATGCCGCCATAGCCGATCAATCGCATCTGGCTTTCCTTCTCCAGAAGCTTCGGTGTGGTACCCGAGGAGATCAGCGCGTGAAAGCCCGACAATGCGCCGCACGCGATGGTGATGAACAGGAAGGGGAACAGCGATCCGGCGAACACCGGACCGTTGCCGCTGCTGGCGAACGACGAGATCGCGGGGGCCTCCATGATCGGACGGGCGAGCAGGATGCCGACGGCCAGCAGGGCAATGGTGCCGACCTTCATGAATGTCGACAGGTAGTCGCGCGGCGCCAGCAGCAGCCATACCGGCAGTACCGATGCGGCCAGGCCGTAGATGATGATGCACCACGACAGCGTCACCTTCGACAGCGTGAACCAGTCAGTGCCCCAGTCGGTTCCGGCAACCCACCCGCCGGAGGCCACCGCCAGCAGCAGCAGTACGACGCCGATCAGGGACACCTCGGAAACCCGACCCGGCCGAAGGAAGCGAAGATAGAGGCCCATGAAGATCGCGATGGGAATCGTCATCGCGATCGAGAACACCCCCCACGGGCTCTCCGCCAGCGCGCCGACCACCACCAGGGCCAGCACTGCCAACAAGATCAACATGATCGCAAGGACGCCGATGATGGCCGCAGCCCCGCCGATGGCGCCGAGCTCGTCGCGGGCCATCTGGCCCAGTGAGCGGCCACGTCGCCGGGTCGAGATGGACAGCACCAGGTAGTCCTGCACGCAGCCGGCGAACACGGCGCCGACGATGATCCAGATGGTGCCCGGCAGATAGCCCATCTGCATCGCCAGGACCGGGCCGACGAGCGGTCCCGCGCCGGCAATCGCGGCGAAGTGATGACCGAACAACACCCGCCGGTCGGTCGGCATGTAGTCGGTGCCGTTCTCGAAAATCTCGGCGGGCGTGGCATTGTCGTCGCGTGGTTTGACGATGTTCATCTCGATCAGCCGCGCGTAGAACCGGAAGCCGATTACGTAGGTGCAGATCGCGGCGATGACGAACCACACCGCGTTGACGGTTTCCCCGCGGAAGAACGCGATGATCGCCCATGCGATAGCTCCCAGGACCGCGATGATCCCGAAGATGATCCGGTGTTTATTGGTGATCGGCGAACGATCAATGATCGCCACCGGCGGCAAATCCTTGTCAGTGCGGAGGTAGGTGACGTCGCCCTGGGTTTCCTCTATGCGATCAGATTCAGCGGTTGGAGATGCCATGATGCGATCTTTTCATCGCTCCCACAGCAGGGTGCCAAAACGGTGGCATTGGCTTCCGCGCTGGTAGACCGCTCAGCACGCCGTCGCGTCGCAAGGTTGTTGGTCCTCAACGGAACCGGGCTTCGGCCCGGAGGCCGGGCGCTCGATCCCTACACTGCCCGCAGGGCCGGTACGCCGATGGATGTCCTTTCGACCGATGCGAGCTGGAACCTGCTGTCGAGCATCACGCTGGGCCGACTGGTCGCCTGCGTCAAGGGCACGGCACAGGTGCTGAACACCAGCGCCGAGGTCGAAGAAGCCCAGCGAGCACAACTGCTGCGGTGGACCGCGGGGTTGAAGCCCCGCTACGTGCGTGTGTACCCATCTGAGATCAGCGGCCGGCGATTCCGATTCGGGAGCGAGTCCGAGCGCCGCTGACTGGGCGCGAACGCCGCGAGGAAGGGTTAGTGCCTGGCGCATCTGACTAAAGGACCTTTGCCCCTGCCGCCAGGCTCGCAAATTGCCGACAGTAGTGCTATGACCTGAGGTGGTGAGCACTCACGCCCGTGGGGACGCTCGCACCGTTACAAAGGGGATGACCACAATGCCCAACACCGGAGAGCTCGACGTCCTCAATCGCAGACAGTGTCTGGATCTGTTGCAAGGGGTGCGGGTGGGTCGCGTCGTTGTCACCGAAGACGGATTGCCTTCGGTGCAGCCGGTCAACTTCCGGGTGTGGCGCGACGACGTGGTGATGCGTGTTGCCGGCGGGGCCAAGCTGACCGCCGCCGCCGAGAATCTCGTCCTCGCCTTCGAAGCCGACGAACTCGATCCGGACCTGCGCACGGGCTGGAGCGTGACGGTGGTCGGGCACGCGCAAACGGTCACCGACGTCGACGAGTTGGTAGAAATCGCAGGAACGTTTGTAGAGCCGTGGGTCGAGGGCCGACGCGATCATTTCGTGCGGATCCGGGCGGAGAAGATTACGGGTCGCCGCTTCCGCGAACGAGGTCTGCCGAATTACCGGAGCGCCTCCGGGAGCTAGCTACCGCGCTGGTAGAGCGCGCGAACGGTGTCTATGGTGTCGGCCTCGGCCGGGCTCTTGTCGTCGCGGTACCGCAGTACTCGCGCGAATCGCAGCGCCATCCCGCCTGGGTAGCGCGTTGACGTCTGCACTCCGTCGAGCGCGATCTCGACCACCTGTTCAGGCCGCACTCTGACGACGTAACCGTCTGTCGGACCGTCGGCCAGCTCGGTGAAGCGGGTGGTCTGCCAATCCAGCATCGCGTCGGTCATTCCCTTGAAAGTCTTTCCGAGCATGACGAATTCACCGGAATCGGGGTCTCGGGCACCCAGGTGGATGTTCGAGAGTTTGCCGGTCCGTCTACCGGACCCCCATTCGACGGCCAGCACCACCAGATCGAGAGTGTGTACGGGCTTGACCTTCAGCCAGCCCGCGCCGCGGCGGCCCGCCTCGTAGGGAGCCGTCGTCGATTTCGCCATCACGCCTTCGTGACCGGCTGCCAGCGTCGCGTCGAGAAACTTCTGCGCGGCCTCGGCGTCGTCGGTGACGAGTCGGTCCACCCGATGCAGTTCGGGTACAACCGCGTCCATCGCCGCAATGCGCTCGTTCGCGGGTGAGTCGATGAGGTCGGACCCATCCAGGTGCAGCAGGTCGAACACGAACATCGACAGTGGCTGGGCTCTGCGTGCCGTGGCTATGTCGACCGAACGGCCGAATCGCGACGCGGTCACCTGGAATCGGTGCGGCCGCTCATCCGGTCGAAGCGCAATCGCCTCGGCGTCGGCGATCAAATCGGTGACGGGGAGAGCCAACGTCGCCTCAACGACTTCCGGCAGCCGTGCGGTGACGTCATCGAGGCTTCGGGTGTAGATCGAGACGTCATCTCCAGAGCGGTGGATCTGCACGCGCGCACCGTCCAGTTTCGCCTCGAAAACTGCTGTGCCGCCTAGTCGTTCGAGCGCCTCCTCGACGCTGGTTGCGGTTTGGGCGAGCATCGGACCGATCGGCTGTCCCACCTTGAGGGTGAACTGTTCCAGCGCTGTCTTGCCCCCAGTGATCGCGGCGGCCGCGACCGCGGGCAGGTCGCCGCTGAGCATGGCCGAGCGGCGCACCGCTGCTGCGGGGACATCGGCGGCCTTGGCGACGGCGTCGGCCATCACTCCGAGCAGCGCGCCCTGACGGAGTTCACCGCCGAGCAGGCGACGCAGGAACATCTGTTCGGCGTCGGTGGCCGTGCCGAACAATCCCGAGACGAGTTCGGTGCGCCTCGCCTGCGAGCCCTTGCCCGCGACCGCGCCGATCTCGCTGAACCGGGCGTCGACGTCCAGGACGGTCAGCGACGCATGCGTGGCCGCAGGTGGCAACGAACGCAGCGCCGCCCAGCCGACACCGATCTGACGTTGCGGGAGCTCGCCTGACAGCCACGAGACGACCACCGCGACCAGCTGAGCGTTGCCCTCGTCACCGGCACGGCGTAGCAGTTCGGCGATTCTGGCGATCTTCTTCAGACGGGCCGACGAAGCTCCGACCTCCGTCGACGCGGTGACGACGTCAAGCAGCTGCACACCCTCAGCCTGGCACGGGTGTCAGACATCTCCCGGTAGGTCGGCGAGCAATCGCATCCGATCTATTTGACCGTGAACGACACGGTGTGCCAGCCGGTGGCGCCGTCTGGAATCGGGTCGGCGTTCTCGCCGGTCTGGACGGCACCGGTGTTGTCGATCGCCCGCACCGAGATCGTGTGCGGCCCGGGCTTGCTCGCCTCCCATCGGAAGCTCCAGAGTCGCCAGGTGTCGTTCGCGTAGTTCGCGCCGAGGTCGGCCCGCTCCCAGTCGCCCTCATCGACGCGTACCTCGACGTCGCGCACACCGCGGTCCTGAGCCCACGCGACCCCGCCGAATGTCACCTCGCCCTGCGCCACGTCCTGACCGCTACGCGGCACGTCGATGCGGGACTGCGTCTTGATCGGCCCGCGCGCGGACCAGCCCAGCGGTGTCCAGTACCCCTGGGCGCGGTCGAACCGGGTGAGCTCGAGGTCGACGACCCACTTGGTGGCCGACACATAGCCGTACAGGCCGGGGACGACCAGTCGTGCGGGGTACCCGTGTTCGGTGGGCAGCGGCTGGCCGTTCATACCGATCGCCAGGAGCGACTCGCGATCGTCGGTGAGCGCTTCGACGGGGCTGCCTGCGGTGAACCCGTCGATCGACGTCGACAGCACCATGTCGGCGTCGGAGTGAATACCGACCTCCGCCAACAGGTCACGCACGCGATAGCCGGTCCACGCCGCGTTTCCGATCAGGTTTCCGCCGACGGGATTGGACACGCACGTCAGCGTCACCAACTTCTCGACGACCTCGAACTTGTCCAGATCATCGAAGCGATAGGTCATCTCGCGGTCGACCATGCCGTGGATCTTCAATTGCCAGTCGGCCCGGCTCAGTTGCGGCACCGACAGCGCGGTATCGATCCGGTAGAAGTCGCCGTTGCCGGTGACGAAGGACGGCAGCGAAACGCCTTGCGGCTGGACAGCCGACGGAACGGCAGGCGCGGCGACGTCGATTTTGGGAAGCGCGAAGGCGTTGCGATCGCCGGCAACCGAGGTCGTCAGCCGTGACAACACGGCACCCCCGACCCCCGTCAGCGCTCCAGCTCCCAGGAATCCGAGTGTGACGAGAGACAATCGCCGTCCGCGGTCAGGGGTATCCGCCGCGGGGTCGGCCGACGACTCGTCGGTGAACCGGCCGGAGGTGAGCAGCCGCAGCACGGCGACGCCACACGCGGCCCCGATCACCGTCGGCACGATGTCTGTGATGGTCGCTCCCGCACGGGACAGCACCGCGGCGCTGCCCGCGACTCCGGCGAGCACGATGGTGGCGCTGCCTACGGGCACGCGGCGCGTCTCGTACTGGGCGGTCACCGCGGCGAGCGCCGTGATCACGGCCAGCACCAGCACCGACAACACCAGCTTGTCGGCCGTGGCGAAGGTCTGGATCGCCCACTCCTTGACAGGGCCGGGCGTGAGGTCGATGACGGCCGATCCGACCGCGTTGCGGGCATCGGCTTCCGGGCCGAAAAGGACGACGAGCAGTTGGGTCACGCCCAGCGCCACCGCGGCCGCGGCGACGCCTGCCATGGCTTTGGCGCCGCGAGCGATCATGAGGCCAAGCTACCTATCGGCGGACCCGAAAGTCTTACCGGAAAGTGACGTCGGCTAGGTTGCTTTACGAATCGAGCACTTTTTGGAAAGGGAGCCAGGTGGAGATCCAGGGCAAGAAGGCCATCATCGTCGGCGGGGCGTCGGGCTTCGGTAAGGCCACGGCGGAGCTGTTGGCGCAGCGCGGCGCGAGCGTGGCGGTACTGGACCGCCCGCAATCGAAGGGCAAGGAAGTCGCCGACGCGATCGGCGGGTCCTTCTTCGAGGTCGACGTCACCGATTTCGAGGGCACCGAAAAGGTACTTGAGCAGGCCATCGACAAGCTGGGCGGACTGCACATCATCGTCACCACGGCCGGCGGCGGCACCGCGGAGCGCACCGTCAAGAAGGACGGGCCGCACAGCCTGGATAGCTTCCGCAAGAGCGTCGATCTCAACCTCATCGCTACCTTCAACATCAGCAGGCTCGCGGGTTGGCAGATGAGCAAGCAGGATCTGGTCGACGACGAGCAGGAAGAACGCGGCGTCATCATCAACACCGCCTCCATCGCCGCCTTCGAAGGCCAGATCGGGCAGGTCGCCTACACGGCATCCAAGGCTGCGATCGCCGGGATGTGCCTCACCATGGCCCGCGATATGGGCAGCCTCGGCATCCGGGCCCTCGCGATCGCGCCGAGCCTGTTCGCCACCGGCCTGACCGAGGGCATCCCCGACGAGTTCGCCAAGGCGCTGACGAAGGACGCGGCGTTCCCGAAGCGCCTGGGCAGGCCGGAAGAGTACGCGAAGCTGGTGGCCGCGATCGTCGAGAACCCGATGCTCAACGGGCAGTGCCTGCGCCTGGACGCCGGCCAGCGCTTCGCCCCCAAGTAATTCGTGATTTCGGTGTGGCTGGTCGCGATGAGCGCGACCAGCCACACCGAAATCGCATAGGGTTGCCGGGTGGCGACCGTCGCCGATCACGTCATCGAGGTCTTGAAGGTCAGCGGCCTTCAGCGTGTCTACGGCCTGCCGGGCGACAGCCTCAACGGCTTCACCGACGCGATTCGCCGCTGTAGCGAAATCTCCTGGGAGCACGTCCGTCACGAAGAGACGGCGGGGTTCGCCGCCGCGCCGGCAGTTGTGGCCCTGGCAATCTGCACCTGATCAACGGGCTGTTCGACGCACACCGCAGCGGGGTCCCGGTGGTCGCGATCGCGGCGCACATCCCACGCACCGAGATCGGCTCGGAGTACTTCCAGGAGACGCACCCGCAGGACCTGTTCCGCGAATGCAGCGTGTACCGCGAACTTGTCAGCACCGCCGAGATGGCGCCGCGAATTCTAGAGATGGCGATGCGGTCGGTGGTGCGCCCCGACGACGAGTCCCGGCAGCGGGCCGCCGCGATCCTCAACGACGCCGATGCGGTCACGATCCTGGGCGGCGCCGGTGTCGCCGGCTCGCACGACGCACTGGTCGGCCTGGCGGCGACGCTGAACGCGCCGATCGTGCACGCGCTGCGCGGCAAGGAGTTCATCGAATACGACAACCCCTACGACGTGGGGATGACCGGCCTGCTGGGCTTCGCCTCGGGATACAAGGCGATCAAGGAAGCCGACGCGCTGCTGATGCTGGGCACCGATTTCCCGTACCAGCAGTTCTATCCCGACAACGCAAAGGTCATCCAGGTCGATATCCGTGGCCGCAACCTCGGCCGTCGCACGCCCGTTGATCTACCGCTGGTGGGCACCGTCAAAGACACTGTCGCCGCTCTTACGCCGTTACTGCGCCAGAAGACCCAGCGCGACCACCTCGACCGGTCGTTGCGCCACTATTCCACGACGCGCAAACGTCTGGATGAGCTTGCGGTCAACGATCGCGATCGCACGCCGATCCGGCCCGAATACGTTGCCGGCCTTGCCAATCGGCTGGCCTCCGACGACGCGGTGTTCACCGTCGACGTCGGATCGCCGACAGTGTGGGCGGCTCGGTACCTCTCGATGAACGGCCGTCGGCGACTCATCGGGTCGTTCAACCACGGGACGATGGCGTGCGCGCTGCCATTGGCCATCGGCGCGCAAACCGCCTATCGCGATCGCCAGGTGGTCGCGCTGGCTGGCGACGGTGGTCTGACGATGATGTTCGGTGAGCTGCTGACGCTGGTCCAGAACCGGCTGCCGGTCAAAGTGATCGTCTTCAACAACTCATCGTTGAACTTCGTCGAACTGGAGATGAAGGCCGCCGGGATCGTCAACTTCGGCACTGATCTGGTGAACCCCGACTTTGCGGCGGTCGCGAAGGCAATGGGTATCTTCGGCCGACGCGTCGAGCAACCATCGGATCTGGAACGCGCCCTGGCCGAGGCGTTCGAACACGACGGGCCCGCTCTCGTCGAAGTGGTGACCGCACGGCAGGAGCTGTCGATTCCTCCCGCGGTCACCGTTGAACAGGCAAAAGGGTTCTCGTTGTACGCGATCCGCACAATCCTTGCCGGGCGGGCCGATGAGCTACTGGACCTTGTGACGACGAACGTCGCGCGACGCATCCTCGACTGATCCGGCACGGGCCGAGCACCGGGGCCGGCGGCGGGAGGGCACTCGCTGTTGTCTTGCCTGGGGTTCCGCGGCGACGGCGACGTCGAGCGTCAGTGTGGTCGTGAGCAACGGCGCCGTATCGTGCCTGAGGTACGAGGCGTAGCCCGTGACCTGACAATATGTCTGCATGCCCGATGATGCGCAGCAGCTGCCGACACTGAGCAACGACGACCGCGCTGCGGTGCAGCGATGGGCGCAAGCACAGGGCCTTGGATCGGCCGTGACGGACGTGAAGCCACTGACCGGCGGCACGCAGAACATCGTGGTGCACCTGAAGATCGACGGGCGGCCGATGGTGCTGCGTCGACCTCCAGTCCATCCGCGGCCGACAAGTGACAAGACGATGCTGCGTGAGATCGCTGCGCTGCGCACCCTGGCCGGCACGTCGGTGCCGCACCCGGGTTTCATCGCGGGTTGCGACGATCTCGATGTCCTCGGAGTCGTGTTCTACCTCATGGAAGAGATCGACGGCTTCAACCCGGGCAGCGAGGTATCCGAGGCGTACGTCCGAGACGAGACGCTGCGCCACGATGTCGGTCCTTCCTACGCCGCGAGCCTCGCGCAATTGGGGAACGCTGCTTGGGAAGGAAAGCCGCTTGCCGAGCTGAAAAGGCCGGGATCGTTTGTGGAGCGCCAAGTTCCGCAGTTTCTCCGACTGCTGGAAAGCTACCGGCACGAGCGGTACGAGCCCGAGACGCTTGCGGTCACCGACCTTGCCGACTGGCTGCAGACCAACCTGCCCCCGGACAGCGAGCCGGGAATCATGCACGGCGACCCGCATCTGAGCAATGTCCTCCTGCGCCGGGACAGACCGGAGTTGGCGGCATTCGTCGACTGGGAGATGTGCACCGTCGGTGATCCTCTGCTCGACCTGGGCTGGATGCTGATCACGTGGCCGCTGAACACCAGCGTGATCACCGCCGGGGGTGCGCTGGCGGCACTCGGCGGACTGGCCAGCAGGCGGGAACTCCTCGAGGCGTACTGGAACGCCGGCGGCCGCGAGACGCCGAATCTGGACTGGTACATGGCAATGGCCTGCTTCAAGCTCGGCATAGTCATCGAAGGCACGTGGTCGCGCTACCTGATGGGTAAGGCGAGTCGCGACGCCGGAGAGGCGTTGCACGCCAACGCGCAGAACCTGATCGACGTCGGAACCCGGGTTGTCAAGGGCGACAATCCGTTCGACCTGAGTTAGCCGTAGGCGTCGACGCCGAGCTTGACGGCCAACGCCAGTCCCGCTGCGCCGATGGCCAGCCGCATCGGCTTGGCCGGTGCGTGTCGGACGACGATCGGGCCCAACCGGGATCCGACCAGGCAGCCGAGACCGAGCGGAATGACCGCCGACCACTGCACCGGCGCCAGAAACACGAACAGGACCGCCGCGACGACATTGGCCACGCCGAGGATGACGTTCTTGGAGGCGTTGGCGTGGGCCAGCGTGGCCCCGCCCGCACGCAGCAGCATCGCGAGCAGCAGAACGCCTGCGGCCGCGCCGAAATAACCGCCGTAGATACAGATCGCGAAGATTGCGGCCGATTCGAGTACCACTGTCGCCGTGTGCCTTCGGTGGCTCGCGACCGTCGCATCCTTGCGTGGTCGGGGCGGGAGGAGGATGGCGACCGAGGCGAATGCCAAGAGAACGGGAACCACCTTCTCGAAACCCTCGGCGGGCAGGGACAACAGCAGGACGGCCCCTATCAGCCCACCCAGCACCGCGACCGGGATGATGCGCTTGAGCCACCGTCCCTGACCGTCGAGTTCGGGACGGGAGCCCCATATCGAACCGATCCCGTTGAACACCAAGGCCACGGTGTTCGTCACGTTGGCGGTCACCGGCGGCAGGCCGACCAACAACAGAGCCGGATAGGTGGCCACCGATGCCAAACCCGCGATGCTGCCGGTGAGCCCACCCAGCACGCCCGCCGCGGCGAGGAAGGCCGCATCCCACCACGTCATCGCGCGTTCACGTTACTTCGCGGTGGCGTCATTCGGCCGGCCGGGATTTCGACCCCGCCGGTCTGACGCAGTCCCGGGCCGAACTGCTGCGACTGGTTGGTCGCAGGCCGGGTACATCGGTCAGGGAAGCGGCTGAGGGGTTGGGCCTGGTGCCCAACACCGCCTCGTATCTGCTGCGCCGCTTGGTGCGCTGAGTTCCGCCGTCAAAACTGTTTGCGCGCCGCGTTGACGAGCG
Organism: uncultured Actinomycetota bacterium; assembly: GCA_963805835.1. Taxonomy (GTDB): domain Bacteria; phylum Actinomycetota; class Actinomycetes; order Mycobacteriales; family Mycobacteriaceae; genus Mycobacterium. The sequence continues at coordinate 322,200 of CAWDVX010000008.1, forward strand.
GCTAACATCGCGGACGTGCCGAGGCGACTCGTAGTAGCAACCCGCAGCGGGGTCTGATCCTGACCGACCCCTCGCTGTGGGTCGTCGCTACCTCGTCGGTCAATTCCTCTGAACTGAGAAGACCGGCACATGACATTCGAACCCGCAACCAGCGCAGCACCCTTACCGGGCGCATCACCTTTCGCGGCGTACCTGGACGGGCCGGTGCCCCGCGGTTTGCGCGAGGAGGCCGATGCGATGTCTTTCGAATCGTTCCTCGATCAGTACGCACCCACCACGGGCCCCCTGCGTCTGGGCCAATGGGCCTGCACAGACGCTGAGCGTCCCGCCACGCGGTTGGGTCCGCAGGCTCGCAACTACCAGGCCACCTTGGCGGTCGGAGACCGCATCAGCACGTCGTCGACGAGGGCGTCCGGACCGGTCGCCGCGCTGACGGAGATGCTCTACGAGCGAGGGATCGCGGTCGAGATGACGGCCTTTCACCAGTTGCCCGCCGGCGAGAACACCGCCACGTTCATCTGCGGTTCGGACGGTGGGCATTCCGAATGGGCCATGGGTCTGTCCGACGACCCGACCCAGTCGGCATTGCGCGCACTGATCGCGTGCGCCAATCGGCTGCTGGCCCGCGCGTGATTCGCCGAAACTGCATTCCAGCAGGCGTCTACTCGAACTTCCACTGCTGGAATGCCGTTTCGCGAAGGCGCAACTCGCGCTTCGCTTAGCGCAAGGGGCGCAACACGATCGGCATACCGTCCATCGGCACCGGCATGCCGCCGTAATCCCACTTGGCCTGGTATCCGGGGCGGGGCAGCTCGAGGCGATACTTGCGCAGCAGCCGGTGCATGATCGTCTTGACCTCGAGCTGGCCGAACACCATGCCGATGCACTTGTGCGCACCACCACCGAACGGCGCGAACGCATAGCGGTGCTTCTTGTGCTCGTTGCGCGGCTCGGCGAAGCGGTCGGGCTCGAACTTCATCGGGTCGGGGTAGAACTCCTCGAGCCGGTGATTCATGCCGGGGTAGGCGATGACGTTGGTGCCCTTGGGGAGGTAGTAGCCCAATAGCTCGGTGTCGCGCACCGTCCGGCGCATCGCCCACTGCACGGGCGTGACCAACCGGATGCGACTCGTTCATCACCAGGTCGAGGGATTCCAGCTTCTCGAGCGACTCGATGTCGAGCGGCCCGTCGCCGAGCCGGTCGGATTCGTCGCGGCAGCGGTCCTGCCATTCGGGGTTGGCGGCCAGGTAGTAGGACATCGTGGTGGCCGTCGAGGTCGACGTGTCGTGCGCGGCCATCATCAGGAAGATCATGTGGTTGACGATGTCGTGCGTCGGAGAACTTGTTGCCGTCCTCGTCCTCGGTCTGACACAGCACGGTCAGCAGGTCTGAGCCCTCCTTGCCGCGGCGCTCCTTGACACGCGCTCTGCGAAGTAGTTCTCCAGAAGCTTGCGCGCCTGCAGGCCGCGCCACCAGGTGAACGGCGGCACGCCGGTGCGGATGATCGCGTTGCCCGCGCGGGTGGTCGTGGTGAAGGCGTTGTTGACCTTCGTCACCAGGTCATGGTCGGTGCCGGGCTCGTGGCCCATGAACACCATCGAGGCGATGTCGAGGGTCAGTTCCTTCATCGCCGGATAGAGCAGGAACCGAGGGTCGTTGGCCACCCAGTCGTTGGCGATGACCTTCGACACCACCTTGTCGACCTGCTCGGTGTAGCCGACCAGCCGGGTTCGGACGAACGCCTCCTGCATGATCCGCCGGTGGAACATGTGCTCCTCGAAGTCGAGCAGCATCAACCCGCGATGGAAGAACGGTCCGATCACCGGCGTCCAGCCCTGCTGGGAGTAGTCCTTTCCCTGTTCGAGTAGATCGTCTGTGCGGCGTCGGGGCCCAGCGCGGTGACCGCGGGCAGGACGGGTGAATCGGCGAACAGCACCGGCCCTCGGGTCTTGTACAGGTGCAGCAGGTAGTCGGGGCCGCCGCGGAACATCTCGATCATGTGGCCGAGGATCGGCAGCCCGGCATCGCCCATCGACCGGTTTCAGGTCACTGTCCGCGGGCGGCTCGCACATCGCGTGCTGCGGCAAGTCGCGCTCCAGCAGCCGCTTCTCGACCAGCGCCCATCCCTGGGAAGTTGGTGATCGACGGGGTCAACCGCCGCTTCGCCTGATCCAGCAGGTAGTCCTTGGTGCTGATTGTCGGCATCTGCGCTCCTGTGGCAAAAATGACTGTGGCCGTTGTCACTCCTATCCTCATCCTGAATGGCAGACTTGACGCATGTCAAGTTTGGATCAATCGTGTCGCGATGCGAAGGTCTAACACCATGACCGCTGAGTCCATCCCTCCCGTTGCCCGGCGTAGCAGGGGCGACCGGCAACGCGATGCGATCGTGACTGCGGTGCGTGAGCTGCTTCAGGAGCGGTCGTTCGCCGATCTGTCCGTCAGCACGATCAGTGAGCGCGCGGGTGTCGCCAGGTCGGGCTTCTACTTCTACTTCGACTCGAAGTACGCGGTGCTGGCCGTGATCCTCGCCGACGCGGGCGACCTTCTCGACAGCCTCACCCACCACTTCGCACCTCGCGAACCGGGCGAGACGCCCGCGGCGTTCGCCAAGCGGATGGTCGGCAGCGCCGCAGCCGTCTACGCCAACGAGGATCCAGTGCTGAAAGCCTGCGCGGTGGCACGCAACACCGACGCCCAGATCCGCGAGATGATGGACGACTTCTACGACGGCATCATCGACAAGCTGATCACCCTTCTGGAGCAGGACTCCGAGGCGCGGCCGATCTCGGACGATCTGCCGGCCCTGGTGCGGACCATGGCCGCGGTGACCACGATGACGTTGACGCACGACAGCACTTTCGTCGGCCGCGGGCAGGATTCGTCGCGTGCCGTCGACATCGTCGAGAAGTTGTGGCTGAACGCACTGTGGGGCGGACCGGACCCGAAGACGACTGGGTAGTGTCAGCGCCATGGCGCAGGGAAGCGGCTTTACCGGAAAGCGTTGTTTTCTTACCGGTGCCGCAAGCGGCATCGGCCGCGCGACCGCGCTGAAACTGGCCGCACGTGGGCGCCGAGCTGTACCTCACCGACCGGGACGCCGATGGCCTGCAAACGACGGTCGCAGACTGCCGAGCGTTGGGCGCCGGGGTTCCTGAATACCGCGTCCTCGACATCTCCGACTACGACGAGGTGGCCCAGTTCGCCGCCGCCATCCACACGAACTGCCCGGCAATGGATGTGGTGATGAACATCGCCGGTGTGTCGGCATGGGGCACGGTCGATCAGCTCACGCATCAACACTGGAAGTCGATGATCGACGTCAATCTGATGGGCCCGATTCACGTCATCGAGACGTTCTTGCCGCCGATGATGGCCGCCGGGCGCGGGGGCCATCTGGTCAACGTGTCGTCGGCCGCCGGAATCGTTGCGCTGCCCTGGCACGCGGCTTACAGCGCAAGCAAGTACGGCTTGCGCGGGTTGAGCGAGGTGCTGCGATTCGACCTGGCCCGGCATCGCATCGGAGTATCGGTGGTGGTGCCCGGTGCGGTGAAAACCCCTCTGGTGGAGACGGTTCACATTGCTGGCGTCGATCGCGAGCATCCGAAGGTGAGCCGGTGGGTGGACATGTTCGCAAATCACGCGGTGTCCGCCGAGCACGTCGCCGACACGATCCTGGCCGGGGTCGAGAAGAACCGGTACCTGATCTACACATCTCCCGACATCCGCGCGCTGTATTACTTCAAGCGGACGATGTGGGGTCCCTACAGCGCTGCCATGCAGCGGGTCAACGTGTTCTTCACCCGCGCGCTGCGGCCGCATGCGCGGCGCGACTAGTAGCCGCCGTCCGGCGGCGCGAGCTCCAACCGCACCCCGAGCAGCCGGATCGGCCGGTCGAGTTCGAACTGGCCGAGCAGGTCGAGCGCCGTCTGCGTGACGGTGTCCAGATCTGTGCTCGCCGTTGGCAGCTTGCGGATCTTGGTGCGGGTGAAGAACGTCTTGGTGCGGACCGTCACCGCCACTCGTGTGACGACACGGCCCTGGTCGATGATCTCGGTAAGCGTCAGTTTGGCGAGTTCGACGACGGCCGAATCGATTTCGGCGCGGTCGGTCAAGTCGCGGGGAAAAGTGATCACATGGCTGCGTGAGCGCGCCACCCACGGTTGGGCGCTGACGTTGGTGTCGCCACCGCCCTTGGCCAGCAGCAGAATCCACAGTCCGGTGGTCGGGCCGAACGTCGACGTCAGCAGTTGCGCATCGGTGGACGCGAGGTCGGCGACGGTGTGATGCCCATGCCTGCAAGCTTTTTCGCCGTCTTTGGGCCGACGCCCCACAGCGCGTCGACGTCGCGATCACCCATCACCGTCATCCAGTTGTCCTCGGTGAGGGCGTAGATCCCTGCCGGCTTACCGAAACCGGTCGCCACCTTGGCCCGCTGCTTGTTATCGCTGATGCCGACCGAACACGACAACCCCGTGCCCGCCGCCACCACCTCACGAATCTGCTCGGCCAATTGGAACGGATCTTCCACATCGGCGCCGACGTAGGCCTCATCCCACCCCCACACCTCGACCGGATGGCCGAAGTCGCGCAGCAGGCCCATCACCTCTTCGGAGGCTTCGTCGTAGGCGTCGGTGTCCAACGGCAGGAACGTCGCATCGGGACACTTTCGCGCCGCCGTGCGCAGCGGCATCCCCGCGTGGACCCCGCACTCTCGCGCCGGATACGACGCGCACGTCACGACCTTTCGCGGCTCATTCGGATCGCCGTTGCCGCCGACGATGACGGGCAGTCCGGCGAGGTCGGGATTTCGCCGTACTTCGACCGCGGCCTGGAATTGATCGAGGTCAACGTGCAGGACCCAGCGCACACTCATCGCCGTCAGGTGCCGCAGAGTTTGCGCGCCAGGCTTTCCCACGCGTCGCCCAGGGTTTTCAGCGTCTGGCCGCCCTCGGTGAGTTGGTGCTGCACGTAGTCGGGGTCCAGCAGGGCGAGTAGCGCGCTGGCCTGGGCGTCGAGGTCCCCGGTGGTAGCCGCGTCCTCCAGCAGCACCGTGACGTGACGGTGGTGCAGCGTGGCCGGGGCGCTGAAACGCATCTGCGGGTCACGGTTGGCATCCGACAGCAGCGCCTGATGGGCTTTCACGAACTTCAGCCGGGAACGGCCGTAGGCGATCAGCCGCTCCAGCGGAGGCGCACCCGGCCCCAGCGGAGGCGGTCCGAACAGGAAAGCCTGCTGTTGGACCTTCTCGTCCTCGTCGAGCAGGACGATCATCAGTCCGGCACGGCTGCCGAAGCGGCGGAACAGCGTGCCTTTTCCGACGCCTGCGGCGGCGGCGATGTCGTCGGTGGTGACGGCGTCGGTGCCACGTTCGGTGATCAATCGGCGCGCGGCCTCGAGCAGTAACGTGCGGTTGCGAGCGGCGTCGCCCCGCTCCTGCGGCGCTTCATCCGAGATCGGCAGCGCATGAGGAGGCACGTCACCACTTTAGTTCAGCGGGATGAATTCGGACCATAGTCCGGTTGCACCGTGTGAAGATCATCCGTGCAGACCGAAGGGGAATGTGAACATGTCGGACATCAATGTGCTGGTACTGGTGGGCAGCCTCCGTAAGGCGTCGATCAATCGCCAGCTTGCCGAGCTTGCCGTCGAAACGGCTCCCGACGGCGTGCGCCTGGCGGTGTTCGACCGGCTGGGGGAGTTGCCGTTCTACAACGAGGACCTCGACACCGAGGACATCGAGAACATCGCCGAGCCGGTGGCGGCGTTGCGGCAGGCAGCCGCCGACGCCGATGCCGCCCTGGTCCTCACGCCTGAATACAACGGAAGCATCCCCGGTGTGCTGAAGAACGCGATCGACTGGCTGTCGCGACCGTTCGGCAACGGCGCGTTGAAGGGCAAGCCGGTGGCGGTGGTCGGCGCCGCGCTCGGGAAGTTCGGCGGCGTGTGGGCACACGACGAGACGCGCAAGTCATTCGGGATCGCCGGGCCGCGCGTGGTCGAGGACCTGAAGCTGTCAATGCAAGCGACGGCGTTCGCCGGCAAGCATCCGCGGGAGAACGCCGAGGTCGTCGGACAGCTGCGAGACATCGTGGGCAAGCTGGTCGCAGAAGTTTCCTAGCGCCTCGTTCGGCAAGCCGTCGGCTGCGTCGTCGTGACCCGTCGGCGGCTTTGCTGTTATGTCACTGTGACGGTTGGCGCCGGCATGCTTGTCGGTGGCCGGTGGTAGACCTACGCCTATGTTCCGACACACCCCAGGATGTGACGTGCGACACGCCGGGAGGTGCCACCGCCAAATGGTGACGACCAGGGAATTTCAAGAATGTTATTCAGAACATCTGGTATCTCCTCGCAATGTCGGACACTAGGTGTAGTGTCTCGAACACCGACAGACCCCCACGGTTTCCAAGCTTCAAAGGGTCGGTCGGAGTCCAGAAATCCGCCGGGGTCGGCTCTCAGGCCCCACGGACGACGGCTCCGGACGACAGGAATTTTGAGGGCCTCCGGGCCGCTGAACTTCAGCGACACGCAGTACATGATCAGTTGCCAGTCTCAGGTCGCAGAGGAGTCGTACCGAATGACCGTCACCGTGTATACCAAGCCCGCGTGTGTGCAGTGCAACGCCACCTACAAGGCGTTGGACAAGCAAGGCATCGCCTTCGAGAAGGTCGACATCAGCCTGGACTCTGAGGCGCGCGACTACGTCATGGCGCTTGGCTACCTGCAGGCTCCGGTCGTGGTGGCCGGTAACGACCACTGGTCCGGTTTCCGGCCCGATCGCATCAAAGCGCTCGCAACGGTCGCGGCCACGGCTTAGGGAATTCCAGACAACAGGAGGTAGGCGAATGAGCAATCTCGTCTATTTCTCCAGCGTGTCGGAAAACACCCACCGCTTCGTCGAGAAGCTGGGCGTCCCCGCCACCCGGATCCCGCTCCACGGCCGCATCGAGGTCGACGAGCCCTACGTGCTGGTGCTGCCCACCTATGGCGGTGGGCGCGCCACACCGGACATCAACAGTGGGGGCTATGTCCCCAAACAGGTCATTGCCTTTTTGAACAACGAGCACAACCGGTCGTTGATCCGCGGCGTCATCGCCGCGGGCAACAACAACTTCGGTGAGGAATTCGCCTACGCCGGCAATGTGGTGTCCGCGAAGTGCCGCGTGCCCTACCTCTACCGCTTTGAACTAATGGGGACCCCGGACGACGTCGACGCCGTCCGGGCGGGATTGCAAGACTTTTGGAAGGAACAGACGTGCCACCAACCGTCACAGCTGCAGAGCCTGTAACCACCGGCGCGCACGCGCTGCCCGGGGAGACGGACTACCACGCCCTGAACGCGATGCTGAATCTGTACGACGCCGACGGCAAGATCCAGTTCGACAGGGACCGTGAGGCGGCCCACCAGTACTTCCTGCAGCACGTCAATCAGAACACGGTGTTCTTCCATAACCAGGACGAGAAGCTCGACTACCTGGTCAAGGAGAACTACTACGAGCGCGAGGTCCTAGACCAGTACAGTCGCAACTTCGTCAAGTCGCTGCTGGATCGCGCATACGCCAAGAAGTTCCGGTTTCCGACGTTTCTCGGCGCGTTCAAGTACTACACCAGCTACACGCTGAAGACGTTCGACGGGAAGCGTTACCTGGAGCGTTTCGAGGACCGTGTGGTGATGGTGGCGCTGACGCTGGCCTCGGGTGACACCGTGCTGGCCGAGAAGCTCGTCGACGAGATCATCGACGGCCGCTTCCAGCCGGCCACGCCGACGTTTCTGAACTCCGGTAAGAAGCAGCGCGGCGAGCCGGTGAGCTGCTTCCTGCTGCGCATCGAGGACAACATGGAGTCCATCGGGCGTTCCATCAACTCAGCGCTGCAGCTGTCAAAGCGCGGCGGCGGGGTTGCGTTGCTACTGACCAACATTCGTGAGCACGGCGCGCCGATCAAGAACATCGAGAACCAGAGCTCGGGCGTCATCCCCATCATGAAGCTGTTGGAGGACTCGTTCTCCTACGCCAACCAGCTGGGTGCGCGCCAGGGTGCCGGCGCGGTGTACCTGCACGCCCACCACCCCGACATCTACCGCTTCCTGGATACCAAGCGTGAGAACGCCGACGAGAAGATCCGCATCAAGACGCTCAGTCTCGGTGTGGTGATTCCCGACATCACGTTCGAGCTGGCCAAGAAGAACGAGGACATGTATCTGTTCTCGCCGTACGACGTCGAGCGCGTGTACGGCGTGCCGTTCGCCGACATCTCGGTCACCGAGAAGTACTACGAGATGGTCGACGACGCGCGGATCCGCAAGACGAAGATCAAGGCGCGCGAGTTCTTTCAGACGCTGGCCGAGCTGCAGTTCGAGTCGGGCTATCCGTACATCATGTACGAGGACACGGTGAATCGTGCCAACCCGATCGACGGCAAGATCACCCACAGCAACCTGTGCTCGGAGATCCTGCAGGTGTCCACGCCGTCGGTCTTCAACGAGGACCTGACCTACTCCCAGGTGGGCAAGGACATCTCGTGCAATCTCGGTTCGCTGAACATCGCCAAGACGATGGACTCACCGGACTTCGCCCAGACCATCGAGGTGTCCATCCGGGCGTTGACCGCCGTGTCCGATCAGACGCACATCTGGTCGGTGCCGTCGATCGAGCAGGGCAACAACGACTCTCACGCGATCGGCCTGGGGCAGATGAACCTGCACGGATACCTGGCGCGCGAGCGTATCCACTACGGCTCCGAAGAGGGAGTGGACTTCACCAACATCTACTTCTATACGGTGCTTTATCACGCCCTGCGGGCATCGAATCGCATCGCGA
>CAWDVX010000009.1:0-134066 GCA_963805835.1 uncultured Actinomycetota bacterium
CCGCGGAGTTACGCAGATCGTGGTCGCTCTCGATCATCAGCAGCTCGGGGTTCATCCGCGCCGGCGAGAAATGCCGGTCGGCCGCCGCGTATCCCTCGTTCGCAGGCAGGTCGGCAGGAAGGTAGTTGCGGTCGTTGTAATTGGTGCGGTACCGGGCAGGGTCAACAGGCCGATCAGCGAGAGCGCGATCGTCGCGACCAGGATGGGACCGGGCCAGCGGACGACGGCAGCGCCGACCTTTCGCCACCCGCGCACCCTCAGCGCGCGTTTGGGGTCGAGCGCCTTGCCGAAGCGGCTCGCCACGGTGATGATCGCGGCGCTGAGCGTCAGCGCCGCAACGCCGACTGTCATGCCGATCGCGAGCGGCACACCGAGCAACTGAAAGTACGGCAGCCTGGTGAAACTCAGGCAAAAGGTGGCGCCGGCGATGGTGAGACCAGAGCCGAGGACCACATGGGCCGTACCGGAGTACATGGTGTAGAAGGCCTGTTCTTTGTCCTCGCCGGCGGCGCGCGCTTCCTGATATCGGCCGATGAGGAATATCGCGTAGTCCGTACCCGCGGCGATGGCCAGCGTCACCAGCAGGTTGGTGGCGAAGGTCGAGAGACCAATGATCTCGTGATATCCGAGGAATGCCACCACACCGCGTGCCGCGGTCAACTGCAGGACAACCATGACCAGGGTCAACAGCACGGTGACGATCGATCGGTAGACGAGCAGCAGCATCATGATGATCACTGTGAAAGTGACGGCCTCGATCAGCCGCATGCTTCGGTCGCCGGCGATGTGCTGGTCGGCCGCGAGCGCCGCCGGCCCGGTGACGAACGCCTTGACGCCCTGCGGCGGCTGCATATCGTCGACGATCGCCTGGACTGCCTCGACCGACTCGTTGGCCAGCGCCTCACCCTGGTTGCCGGCCAGGTAGACCTGGACGTACGCCGCCTTGCCGTCGCTACTTTGTGCGCCCGAGGCGGTCAGCGGATCGCTCCAGAAGTCCTGAACGCTCTGGACGTGTTTCGTGTCCGCCTCGAGCTTTCGGATCATCTCGTCGTAGAACGCACGTGTGTCGTCGCCGAGCGGCTCCTCGCCCTCCAGCACGATCATGGCCGAGCTATCGGAATCGAACTCCTCGAACACATGCCGACGCGCTTCATCGCGATCATCGACGGCGCGGAATCCGGGCTCATCGAGATCGCGCGCATCTGCCCGACCGTTTCCAGCTGGGGCACGCTCACATTGAGTACGGCGATCACCGCGATCCAGATGAGAATGATCGGGATCGCCAGCGCGCGGATCATCCGCGGGATGAATGGCCGCGCAGGCGGTTTGGCGTGCGGAAATGCGTCGGTGGGTGCTTCGCTCGTCGGTGTACTCATGCGGACTTTACAAAGCAGAAGGTCTGAGCATTTAAGCCATTGGAGGTTCTTTCGTCCTTGATCTCGTCATCAACGGTGATGCGGCAGGTGATCGAGGACCCGTCGCCCTGCGCGACGATATTCGGCGCCGCCGACGGCGCAGTGGTCTGCAGGGTCAGTGACCACGGCAGACCGGCGCCATCGATGCGCTGTGGCTTGGCGTCCAGATCCAGATAGTTGATGTCCGCGTACGAGCCCGAACCGAAGATCTCGTACTTCACGATCTTGGGGTCGAACGGCTCAGGATCATCGGCGAAGACCTCCGGGGTGACGATGATGCCGTCGGCACCGAAAAAGGTGCGGATCCGGCTCACGGTGAACCCCGCGACGACCACCACGATCACGATGACGAGCGGGATCCAGACTTTCTTGGCGAGGCCGATCATGCCGATCGTCCCCGGCCCGTGCCACCCATATATGCGCCCTCTAGTTTCGTATCAGTCACTGTGAATCAATTGTGCATAACTTAGCCCGTATAAGTTCTCACTCGCCAAAGGTTATCTCAAGTTTTTGTGCTGCCGCCCACCCCCGTCATGACCGTGTGATCGGGGTCACGATCCGGGTCGAGGCTGAGGTCGTGAGGCGGGCAATTCGAAGCGTTCGAGGTAGTGCTTGATGAAGGCTTCGGCCTCGTCGTGACCACGGGTGATACCGAGGCCACGTTCCAGTAGCACGATCCGCGCCAGGCTGGTCACGATCATAGACATCACCACCGGCGGAAACGCCGCTACGTCGACGCCGTGCGCGCGCATCGCCAAGGTGACCGCAGCCTCCTCCGCATCACCGAAACGCTCCGCGTAGGTGGCGATCTCACTCCGGATCTCTTTGCGGTGATTGGCCAGCGCCATGAACTCCATGAACAGGCGGGCTCCGTGGGTGCTGTTGAGGCGCCACAGTGCGTGCAGTGGTTCGTCGTCGGCCAGCGCCTGGCGCTGCCGTTGCAGGTTCGTTTCGGCGCCGTCGCGGAGAACGGCGAGGAACAGATCGTCCATGCTCGGGAAGTAGTAATGCACCAGCGCGGGCTTCACGCCCGCCTTGGCGGCCACCCGTCGCGACGTCGCCGCGGCATAGCCCTCCTCGAGCATCACCTGGGCAGTCGCCCGGATAAGTGCATCGCGTGTGGCCGAGACGCGCCCACCTCTTGACCGGTCACCTTCGGTGCTGCTAGACATGGCCGCAGTCTAGATGTTGGGCGATCGCCCAACAAGATCGCCCAACAACGAGGAGTGTTGAATGGCCGGTCGGGTGGAAGGCAAGGTCGCATTCATCACCGGTGCGGCCCGCGGCCAGGGCCGCAGTCATGCGGTGCGGCTGGCCGAGGAGGGCGCCGACATCATCGCAATCGACATCTGCCGAGGGTTCGAAGACTCGACCGCGCCGGCGGCCACGCCCGAGGATCTCGCCGAGACCGCCGACATGGTGAAGAACCTGGACCGACGCATCGTGACCGCCGAGGTCGACGTTCGCGACTACGACGCACTGAAGGCCGCGGTTGACAGCGGTGTCGAACAGCTCGGTCGGCTCGACATCGTCGTGGCCAACGCGGGCATCGGCACCACCGGGGTCAAGCTGCACAAGATGCGTGAGGACATCTGGGAAGAGACCATCGACATCAACCTCGGGGGCGTGTGGAAGACGGTCAAGGCCGGAGTTCCCCACCTGCTGGCAGGCGGAGGGGGCTCGGTCATCATCACCAGTTCAGTTGGCGGCACCAAGGCCTACCCGCAGGTCGGCCATTACATCGCCGCCAAACACGGAGTTGTCGGCTTGATGCGGACGTTCGCTGTGGAGTTGGGCGCCAAGAACATTCGCGTGAACACCGTTCATCCAACACATGTGTGCACCCCGCTTCTGATGAACGAGCCGACCTACCGGCTGTTCCGGCCAGACCTGGAGAATCCGGGACCCGACGACCTCGCTCCCATCTGCCAGTCGTTCCACTTCCTGCCGATTCCGTGGGTGGAGCCCGTCGACATCAGCAATGCGGTGCTGTTCCTGGCATCCGACGAAGCCCGCTACATCACCGGTGTCACCTTGCCCGTCGACGCCGGCAGCCTACTGAAATAGGGGATTCCACGTGGCCGTAACAAGGGAAGCGAAAGACACCGAGGTTTACTACGACCCCTACGACGTCGGCATCGTGGCAAGTCCGTACCCGACCTACGCGCGTCTGCGCGACGAGGCGCCGCTGTATTACAACGAGCGCTACGACTTCTGGGCGCTGTCACGCTACGTCGACGTCGAGAAGGCCCTCAACGACTGGGAAACCTTCTCCAACCAGCGCAGTGACATCCTCGAGTTGGTGAAATCGGACTTCGACATGCCCAAGGGCGTGATGATGTTCGAGGATCCCCCGATCCACAGCATGTTGCGGGGCTTGATGTCTCGGGTGTTCACGCCGCGCCGGATGGCCGAGATCGAGGATCAGATCCGTAACTACTGCATCAATTGCCTTGACCCGCTGGTGGGTTCGGACGGATTCGACATCGTCGCCGAGCTCGCCGCGATGATGCCCATGCGCGTCATCGGCATGCTTCTCGGCATCCCCGAGTCCGACCAGGTCGGCTTCCGCGACCGCAACGACGCCAATCTGCGCACCAAACCGGGTGCGCCGATGAAGGTCGCCAAGGCCGACGCCATCGCCGACGGCCGCATGTACGCCGACTACGTGGAGTGGCGGTCGAACAATCCGTCCGACGACCTGATGACCGCCCTGCTCAACGTCGAATTCACCGATGAGGAGGGCGTCACCCGAAAGCTCACCCGCAAAGAGGTGCTGCACTACACCCAGGTGGTGGCGGGAGCGGGCAACGAGACGACGGGCCGCCTGATCGGCTGGCTGGCCAAGGTGCTGGCCGAGCACCCCGATCAGCGCCGCGAGATCGAGCGCGACCGGTCGCTGCTGAATGCCGCGATCGACGAGACCCTTCGCTTCGAGCCGACGGGCCCGCACGTAGCCCGTTATATGGCAAGGGATTTCGAAGCATACGGACAGACTGTGCCTGCGGGCGCTGCCATGCTCCTGCTGTTCGGAGCCGCCAACCGCGATCCGCAGCGTTATGAGGACCCGGACACGTTCAACATCCACCGCAGCGGCTCGCACCTCACGTTCGGCAAGGGCCTGCATTACTGCCTCGGCGCCAATCTCGCTCGGTTGGAGGGGCGGGTCGCGCTGGACGAACTGCTCAACCGGTGGCCGGAGTGGGAAGTCGATTACGAAACCGCACAACTGGCACCGACGTCCACCGTTCGCGGGTGGGAGAAGCTGCGGATTGTCGTCGGTTGATTGGACGGCACCGCCGGTTTGAAGTTTCCAACTATGGGGCAGGCTGTGGGAATGAACAGCATCATTCGTCGCTCAGTGGTAATGACGGCCGCCGCTGCCCCGATCGCAGCGCTTTCCATCGCGATGTCGGCAACCGGTGCGGCGCAGCCCCTCAACTGCCCGCCGGGACAGTGGTGGGACCCGGGCTCCAATTCCTGTAAGAATTCGGTGCCGCTGAACTGTGCGCCAGGGGAGTACTGGAATCCGGTCTCGAACCTCTGCCGGCCGCTGGGCCAGGTCTAGACGCGCTGGTAGCGGGTGCCGCGCGGTTCCCGCACCCAGAGTTCGCCGTCGCCGGCTGTCGGGCCCTGCGCCGCGAGTTCGCGCTTGAGCACCTTATGGGTGGCGGTCGTGGGCAGTTCGGACGCGATGCGGACATAGCGCGGCCACGCCTTGGTCGACAGGTCGGGCTGCGCCGCAAGGAATGACGCAAAACCGTCAGGGGTCAGAGCGGCGTCGTCATTGAGCACGATCGCCGCCATGATCTGATCCCCGACGTTTTCATCGGGCACCGCATAGACGGCGACGAGGTTGATCTCGGGCAGCCGAATGAGAATGCGTTCGATGGGTGCGGCTGCCATGTTCTCACCGTCGACGCGCAGCCAGTCGCCACTGCGTCCGGCCAGGTAGATCCAGCCGTCGTCGTCGCGATACGCGAGGTCACCCGACCAGTACATGCCATGGCGCATGCGCTCGGCGGTCGCGTCGTCGGCGTTGTAGTAGCCGGTGAAAAAGCCCTGTCCGTCGGTGTTGACGAGTTCGCCGACTGCCTCCTCGGCGTTGATCAGTGCGCCGTCGGCGTCGAAACGCGCGGGCGGGCACTCGGTGACGGTATCGGTGTTGTAGATCGCCACTCCCGGAAACCCCTTGCCCAGTGAGCCTTTCGGTGTGCCCTCTTCGCGGGTGATGATGACGGCGTTCTCGGTGGAGCCGAAGCCGTCCCAGACCGTGCAGCCGAATCGTCGTTGGAACGTTTCGATATCGCGGTCGCTGGCCTCGTTGCCGAACGCGATGCGCAGCGGCGTGGCTGCGTCGTCGGGTTGTTCGGGTGTGGCCAGGATGTACGCCAGCGGCTTGCCGACGTAGTTCATGTAGGTGGCGCCGTAACGACGGATGTCGTTGACGAAGTTCGACGCCGAGAACTTCGCGGGGGCCATGGCCGCACCCCGGGCCACCGCCACGCCCCAGCCCGCCACCAAGGCGTTGGAATGGAACAGCGGCATCGACAGGTAGCAGGTGTCGTCCTCGGTGACGTCGAACTTCTCGACGAGCGCCTGGCCCGACATGAGCACCATGAAATGCGACACCCGTACGGGTTTCGGATTGCCGCTCGTTCCCGAGGTGAAGATCAGCATGTACGTGTCCATCGGATCGACCTCGCGGAACGGCGTCAGCTCCCCGGCCGACTCCACCGTCTGCGCCCACCCGTCGGTCGAGCTGTCCACCACGTGCACACCGTCGAGGTCGAGTCCGTCGAGTAGCGGGCGATGCTCGGCGTCTGTCACCACGATCTGACAATCGGCGCGTCGGATGTCGGCGGCCAGCGCATCGCCCCGGCGCGTGGAGTTGATGCCGCACAGCACGTAGCCGCCGAGGGCCGCGGCGGCCATCTGGTTCAGGAATTCCGGGGTGTTGCCCATCAGCACGCCGACGTGCAGCGGTCGGTCGTGGTCGGCGAGCGCGAGCAGCGCGGCGGCGCGCGCCGACGCGTCGCGCAGGTGCTCACGCCATGTCCACGCTGCCGTCGCCGTACTTCACCGCGACGGTGTCCGACGTTGCGCGCTCGCGCAGCAATTGCTGGATGGTCTCGCTCGGCATGCACGTAGTTCTAGCATCCCCCCTATGCGGATCATTGACGCCGACGGTCACGTGGCCGAGGGAGCATCGCTGGCAGTCGAGGCGATGCAGCGCTGGCCGGACTTCATCGTGCCGAGAAAAGACGGAAGAGCCCTGGTCATCGAGGGGCGTAACTATCCCGAGTCCGACGGTCCCGGCGCAGGCTGTCCCCGTGAACACGGCCTGTCGACGGCACCCGGCATCGATTACTCATCACCGGACGGCGTGCTGTCAGACGCCGACCGCGACCACATCGACACGATGGTGCTGTATCCCAGCCTCGGGCTGTGTGCGCCGACGTTGGAGGATCCCGAGTTCGCCGCGGGCTTCGCCCGGCTCTACAACCAGTGGATCGCCGACTACTGTCGCCCGACGGGCGGCCGGTTGCGGGGTATCGCGGTGACCCCGATCGAACACGGCGCGGTGGCGCTCGACGTCATGCGCGAGGCCAAGGAACTCGGACTCGTCGCGATCCACGTCCCGCCCGCGTTGAAGACGCGCAATCTCGACCATCCCGACCTCGACCCGTTCTACGCAGCGGCCGTCGACCTCGACATGCCTCTCGGCATCCACGGCGCTCCAGGCATGCACCTGCCGAAGGTGGGCGTCGATCGGTTCACCAACTACATTCAGGTGCACTGCGTCAGCTTCCCGTTCGACCAGATGACGGCGATGACTGCGCTCATTTCCGGTGGGGTCTTCGACAGGCACCCCGACCTGCGGGTCGCCTTCCTGGAAGCCGGTGTCGGGTGGGTGCCGTACTTCATCGACCGGCTGCATGAGCATTTCGAGAAACGCGGTGACTGGATCGAAGGCGGCTGGCAGCGTGATCCGGAGGAGTACCTGCGGGCGGGCAACATCTGGACGACATGTGAACCCGAGGAACCGATCCTGCCCGGTGTCATCGACGTGCTTGGCGACGACTTCATAATGTTCGCCAGCGATTATCCGCACTGGGATGGCGAATGGCCAGACAGCACAAAGCATTTGAGGGATCGTCCGGACATCGGTGACGAGTCGCGCGCGAAGATCGGCGGGCTGAACGCTCAGCGCTTCTACTCCCTGAACTGAACGTACTCTCTGGCCGCGGGTGTGGCAGATGGCGTACCGGCTGAACTGGATCCTGCTGGCCGCGCGGACGCGTCTCAATCCAGGCTGAAGTCGATCACGCCGCGGATGATCTCGCCGTTCAATTGGTCGCGGTAGCCGTCGTTGATCTCGTCGAGTCGATAACGGCGGGTGATCATCTCGTCGAGTTGCAGCTGGCCTGACTCGTAGAGTTTGGTGAACCGGGGGACATCCACCCGCGGATTGCACGATCCGAACACCGTGCCGACGAGGTTCTTGTTCCACAGGATGAACTCCTGCAGGTTGATCCCGATGGAACTCGTCAGCTGCCGCGTCATCCCGGTCAGCACACAGGTGCCACCCTTGCGCGTCAGGGTCAGCGCCGGCTGCACATCGTTCTCCGTGATCAGCGATTGGGAGACGATCACGCTGTCCGCCATCACCCCGTTGGTCAGATCGCGGACCAGGTCGGCCGCCTCCTCGGTGGAGGCGACACTGTGCGTGGCGCCGAAGCCCAGCGCGGATTTCTGCTTGAACTCGACCGGGTCGACCGCGATGATCTGCGCCGCGCCATTGATGCGTGCGCCCTGGATGGCGCCTGTACCGATGCCGCCCACACCGATGACGACCACCGTGTCGCCGGTGCGTACCTTCGCGCGGTTCTCGGCGGAGCCGTACCCGGTCGGAATCCCGCACGACAGCAGAGCCATCGGGAGCAGCGGCAGATGCGAAGGGATCTTGACAATCGAATCCGGCGAAACCACAGTATGTTTCGAGAACGCGCCGACCTTGGACAAATGGCCTAGGTTGCGGCCGTCGGTCGTGTGGTGGCGGAACGTGCCGTCGGTGGGCATACCGGGAATCATCACCTGCGCACCCATATCGCAGATGTACTCCATTCCGGAGTTGCACCACCTGCAGCGGCCGCACACCGCGACGAAGGACGTCACGACGTGATCGCCGGGGGAGAAGTCCGTCACTCCGGCACCCACTTCGAGGACGACACCCGCGCCTTCGTGGCCGCCGATCAACGGGAACATCGACGGCAGCCCGTACGCCTCCATCACCTCGTTGCTCGCCGACATGTCGCCGTTGCGGATGTGCTCGTCGGAATGGCACAGCCCGGCGGCGGCCATCTCGAGGAGCACTTCGCCGGCTTTCGGCGGGTCGAGCTCGAACTCCTCGACCGACCACTGCTGGCCCATGTCGTGCAGGATCGCCGCGCGGCTCCTCATGCGACGGGCCGGAACGTCACGGGCAGATGCTTGGGTGAGCGGAATGGCATACCGACGATCTTCGTATCGTCGTCTTCGATTAGTTGGAAATCGGTCAAACGATCGAAGAGGCTGGTCAGCATCGCCTTGGTTTCGACCCTGGCCAGGTGCATCCCGAGGCAGCTGTGGATGCCACCGGCGAACGAGATGTGCGCCCGCCGCGGGCGGTGGATGTCGAACTCGTCGGGATCGTCCCATCGCTTGTCGTCGCGGTTGGCCGAACCCATGCACAAGTGTGATCGACGCGCCTTCCGGGATCGTCATGCCGTGCATCTCGACATCGCGGGTGGTGTTGCGCGCCACCAGGACCAGCGGCGTCTCGAAGCGGATACCCTCCTCGATCGCGGCGGGAATGAGGTCGCGATCCTGCTGCAGCGCCTCGAGTTGGTCGGGGTGGGTGAGCAGCAGCTGCAGCAGGTTTCCCGATGACCGGTAGGTGGTCTCGAGCCCGGCAGGCAGCAGCAGGCGCAGGAACGAGATGATCGCCTCGTCGGTGAGCTTCTCGCCGTCGATCTCGGCGGCGACGAGGTCGCCGATGACGTCGTCGGTCGGCTTGCTGCGCCGTTGGTCCACCTGCTGCTGAAAGTAGGTGCCCAGTTCGACCGACGCGTTCAGGCCCGCCTCGATGTCCTCGGTGATCGAGATCAGGTCCAGCGACAGCCGCCGGAACATCTCCAGATCCTCCTGCGGCAGGCCGAGCAGCGCGGCGGTGACCCGGGTCGGGAACTCGAACGTCACCGCCTTGACCAGATCGACTTCGCCCGTCGTCTTTGAACTCGTCGACCAGCTGATCGCAGATCGGGTCGATCACCTCGGGTTCCCATGCGGTCGAGCGCGCTCTGCTTGAACGCCTTGCTCACCAGGCTGCGGTGGTCGTGGTGCTGCTTGCCCGCCATGCCGAGAATCGTCGGCCCGAAGACCAGGCCGATGGTCTGGTTGTACATCTCCGAGGCGAACACCGTGTCCTCGCGGAAGGCGGTGAAGACGCTGTCGAAGTCGAACAGCGTCCAGTTCTCAGGGTTCTTGAGCTCCTCGGGCATCAGGTCGCTCTCCATGAGCGTGCCGCGCCAGACCGGCGCGGTCCTGCGCATGTGCTCGAAGTCGGGATAGGGATCGTTCACCAAATCGGGGGCTGCCGGCTGGTCGTGCGCGTCGGTGCTGGTGGTCACAGATGCCTCCCGGCGGCAGCGTCTAGCGAGTCGGTCGCTCTATCTTTACTATTTTAGTATTCTAGGTCAAGGGAAGTGGAGGTCCTATGCAGCGCCGAGCGGTGTGCGCGATCGAAGACCTGCCGCCGGGAACCATGAAACTGGTGCAGGCCGGCAAGTTCGGCGTGGGCGTTTACAACATCGGCGGCTCGCTCTACGCGATCGCGAACTACTGCTCGCACGAGGGCGCCCCGCTGTGCCTCGGCTACACCAGGGGCACCACCGAGTACGCCCCCGAGATGCCCGACCAGATCCGCCACGTGCGCGACGGCCAGATCGCGCGCTGCCCGTGGCACCAGTGGGAGTTCGACATCACCACAGGGGAGAATCTCGCCGACCCCAAGAAGCGGGTCCGCACCTACGAGGTCGACATCGCCGACGGACAGGTGTATCTCACCGCATGATCATCGACGCGAACGTCCAACCGCATTTCCGGTACAACTCCGAGATCCGGCGGTATCTGTCGGCCCCGCACAAGCTGCGCGCCATCCCCGACGTCGAGCAGCAGTGGTATCAGGCGCCCGGCGGCGACTACCGGCAAGATCTCTACGGCGACGGCTATCCCGGCTCGGACCCCGAGACCATGGCGCGTCATCTGTTCGACGAGAACGGCGTCGACTACGCGATCCTCAATCCGCTGACGCGCGGCAACATCGCCGACTATCTGTTGAACAGCCGGATCTGCGCCGCGGTCAACGACTGGCTGCTCGACCGTTGGCTCGACCCGGACACGTCGAACCGATTCCGCGGGACCATCCGGGTCAACCCCGAGGACGTCAGGGGAGCGGTCGCCGAAATCGAGCGACTGGCCGACCATCCGAAGATGGTGCAGGTCGGCGTTCCGATGCAGTCGCGAGAGCCCTACGGCAAGCCGATGTTCGAGCCGATCTGGGAAGCGGCCGCCGCTCACGGCCTGCCGGTGGCCGTGCACATCAACGGCGGCAACGGCGTCGACCATGCGCCGACATTCGCCGGACATGCATACACCTATCCGGGGTACGCGGCGTTCATGCCGCTGAACTCGTTCGTCCACCTGGCGACCTTGATCGTCGACGGCATGTTCGGCAGGCACCCCGACCTGCGGTTCGTCTTCGCCGACGGCGGCTACGACATCCTCACGCCGCTGATGTGGCGGTTGGACACGTTCTGGATGTCGATGCGAGACCAAACCCCTTGGGTGGACCGGTTTCCCAGCGACTACCTGCGAGATCACGTGCGGTTCTGCTCGTCCGCGCTCGACGGGCCGACGGACGAGAACCAGGCCGAACGGTGGATGGACTTCACCGACAAGTCCGGGCTGCTGATGTACGGGTCGAGCTACCCGCACTGGTCCACCACCGGGCCCGCCGCCGTCGTCGCCGGTCTCAACGATGCGCAGCGGGAGAAAGTGCTGTGGCGCAACGCAAGCGACCTCTACGGGGTCGCGTCAGTCGAAGGGAGCCTGACATGACAACTGTCGAGGATGTCCAGGCCAAGACCGCCGCCCGAGACATCGCGGTGACGATCGTCGACACCGATGTCCATCCGTTGCCGGTGTCGGCCGACGTGCTCAAGTCGTACGCGCCCGCGGAGTGGAAGGACAAGCTGTGGCCGACGGGCAATGCGGTCTCGCCGGTGCCGCATTTCTACGACACGCCGGACTCGTACAAGACCAACTCGCTGCGCGTCGACGCGAGCCCGCCCGGAGGTGGCGTCGCAGGCAGCGATCCGGACTTCGCCGCCCAACAGCTGCTGGTCGACGCCGGGGTGAGTATCGCTGTGCTGGAGCCGATGTGCGACGCGCAGCTGCCACAGGCCGAACACGTCCTGAAGGCCACCCACAACGACTGGCTCGCCGACGTCTGGCTCGGCGACAACAACTGGCACGGTCGTTGGCGGGGCGCGATCAGTGTCACCGCCCAGGACACCGAAGCGGCGGCGCGGGAGATCGAGCGGTGGGGCGGCCACCCGTTCATGGCCGAGGTGCTGATGACGCCGCAGACCCGCGGCATCCCCTTTGGCAGCCCGCATTTCGACCCGATGTACCAGGCCGCTGCGCGCCACGGACTTCCGGTCGCCACGCACCTGATGGGTCAGACGCCGTTCGAGTTGATTCCGATCTATCCGGTCGGCAACCCCGCGCACTGGCACGACTTCTTCGCGTCATGGCCGCTGCTCTACGTGTCGCACCTGATGAGCCTGGTGTTCGACGGTGCCTTCGACCGCCATCCCGACCTGCGGGTGGTGTTCGTCGAGGGCGGCTTCACGTGGGCCCTGCCGGCGATGTGGCGGATGGACCGAATCTGGGAGCAGCGCAAGGCTGATCTGCCGCACGTGCGCCGCAAGCCGTCCGACTACGTCCGCGAGCATGTCCGGTTCACCACCCAGCCGCTCGAGGAGGTCGACCTCGGCGAGTACCGGCAGTATCTCGAGATGATGGATCTCGCAGACAACATCATGTTCTCCACGGACTACCCGCACTGGAGTTACGACTCTCCGGACTGGGCGATCCGGCGGTTCCCCACCGACCAGCGTGAGCGCATCATGCGTGGCAACGCCACGGCGCTATACGGCCTGCCCGCCACGGTCAAGGCGCTTCCTTCGGAACTGCCGGGCGTGGACGGTGCGATTTCGGTGTAGTCAGTCGCGCTGCAGCGCGACCGAGTACACCGAAATCACCTCGGGGTGCGCCGCTCGGCCTCCAGCGGGACCACCGGCTCGCGGGCGTGTGGACCGCGCGTCATCGCGTGCAACCGGATCTCGGGCAGGTCGACGGACGGATCGAGGGTATCCAGCCATGCCACAGCCTCGGCAACGTCATCCGCACGGATCGCATACATCTCGAACGGCACGTCCTGCAGCATCTCGGTCTCAACGGGTCCCGGGGTGACGATGTGCACGTTGATCCCGTCGCGATCGACCTCACGTGCGAGGGCCCCGGCGAACGCATTCATCCCGGCCTTCGACGCCGAGTAGGCGGTCCGCGCGAGCATCGGTTCATGCGCTGCCGACGAAGAGATGAACACGAAGCGCGAGCCCTGCTTCATCTTGGGCAGTGCCGCAGACGTCACCACGAAACACGAGTCCAGATTCGCCGACATGATCGCGCGCCATTGATCGAAAGTCTGCTTGCGGGCGTAGGTTCCGCCGAGGATGCCCGCGGCGTGCACGACGAGGTCGATCTCGTCGAGCGCCTCGACCGCGGGCGCGAATGTCTCCGGATGCGCCGCGTCGGCGACGGCGTAGCGCGCGCCCATCTCGGCGGCCGCGGCACGAAGCGGTTCCTCGCGCCTGGCAGTCAGGACGACGTCGTAGCCGAGGTCGACGAGCTTGCGCCCGCACGCGTTTCCGATTCCACCGCTGCCGCCGGTGACCAAGGCGCTACGCACACAGCACCTTTCAGAGCTTGCGTCGGGCCAGTGCCTGCGGCGACAGCGCCACGATCCGCTGCTCGGGATCGACTGCGCTGAAGTAGGTCTGGGTGTCGGCGATGTGGCGGGCCGAAAGCTTGCGGGCGCGCTCGCCGTCCCCGGCTTCGATGGCGTCGGAAATCTTGTTGTGGATGGACATCGCGATGCGGCGCTGACTCATCGACGGGTACTCGCCCCGCGCCGTCGTCTCCTGCGCCCACCAGTTCAGGTGACCGGTCCAAAGCGTCTCGAGGCTGCCTACCACCGCGATCATCGTGTGATTGCCGCAGCCGCGGACGACCTCGTCGTGGAACTGTCCACCGATCTCGGTGAACATCGGTCCGTCCTCGATGTGCTCGGCCATCGACGTGTTGATTTCTTTGAGCTTCGGGACGAGCTCATCGGCGCGGTCGGCACGCCGCGCCGCCAGCGCCGCGCACATCGGCTCGAGTTCTTGAAGTGCAGCACCAAGATCGGAGAGGGGAACGGTGTCGCTCTGCAGCAGCAGCCCGAGCATGTACGCCGCACTGGCTTTCGCGGGTGCGTGCACGACGGCACCGCCGCGGTTGCCGCGGCGCACCGACACCAGACCCTCGGTTTCGAGGATTCGCAGGGCTTCGCGCAGCGACACCAGGCTGACCCGGAACTGCTCGACGAGCACCTCCTGGCGCGGCAGCAAGTCGCCGTCGGCAAGTTCGCCGTCGATGATCTGTCGGCGGAGTTCGTCCGCGACGATCTCGGCCGTCCGGCGCGATCCCAGTCGGCGGCGAGCCTCGGGGCCAATTCCCAGCGTGGTCATATCGTCCACAATGCTAACAGCGAAAGGCCCGCGACCAGGGGTGTACGTGGTCGCTATCTGACAAAAGTTACTAAGATGACAAAGAAACCAGGGAGGCTCTAGCGGGTGAGTGACGTAGAGGATGTAGCACCTACGCCGCTGCATGATGTGCGCGTCGTCGAGATCAGCGATCGTATCGCGGGCGCCTACTGCGGGAAATTGCTGGCCGACGCGGGCGCCGACGTCGTCAAGGTGGAACCCGCCGCCGGCGACCCGCTGCGCCGCTTCACCGCCAGCGGTGCGGTGCCGCCGTCGGTGCGGACTCACCGCTGTTCGCCTTCCTGAACGCCGGGAAGCGCAGCGTGACAGGCGCTTCCGATGAGCTGATGTCCGGCGCGGACATCGTGATCGTCACGGCCACCAGAGCCGGGGCGGCCGAGCGGGGAATCGATCCCCGGCGCCTGCTGGAACTGGCGCCCCGCATCGTCGTCGTCACCATCTCCGACTTCGGCTGGACCGGTCCGTGGGCGGAGCGACCCGCCACGGAGTTCACCCTTCAGGCCGCCTCCGGGCTGACGGGCTTCCGCGGCGACCCCGCCGGTCCGCCGATCTCGATCGGCGGCGAGCTGGGGGAGTACCAGGGCGGCGTGTGGGCGGCCTACGGCGCGCTGGCCGCATACCGCGGGGGTCGCGGCGCGACACCTCGACATGTCCATGCTCGAGGCGATCACGCTGATGCAGAGCGGCGAGTGGCTGCACTCGCAGCTGCTGCAGAAACCGCACGTTCGGCGGTCGGTCGAAGTGCCCTCGATCGAACCCGCCAAGGACGGGTTCGTCGGCATCAGCATGGTCACCGGGCAGCAGTGGCTGGACTTCGCCGCGATGGTGGATTGTCCGGAGTTCACCGAGGTGCCACAGTTGCAATTCCAGATCGGGAGGTGGGACTACCGCGACTGGATCCGGGAGCGTATCGACCCGTGGATGCGCGAGCGCACCGTGGCGGAGATCGTCGAACTCGGGCAGTTGTTCAGGTTGCCGTTGGCCCCATTGGGCAACGGTGCCACGGTCCGCGAGATGGACCACCTGAAGGAGCGCGGTGTGTATGTGCACAACCCGGCAGGGTTTCATCAGCCACGTCCGCCGTGGCTGATGTCCGCCGCCGCGCCGTCCCCGGTGCGCACCGCACCCGCGATCGGCGAATCGGACACCGAATCTCTTTGGAAACCAAGGTCATCCACGCCAGCTGCCACATCCGGCGGGAGACCGCTCGCCGGTCTGCGAGTCGTCGATTTCACCGCGTTCTGGGCGGGCCCGTCGGCGACACACTCGCTGGCGGCCTTCGGAGCCGACGTGATCAAGATCGAGTCGATCCAGCGGCCGGACGGAATCCGGTACTCGGGCGGTATGCGCAAGGACGTCGACGATTGGTGGGAGTACGGCTGGGTCTTTCACGCCATGAACACCAACAAGCGGTCGGTCACATTGGACCTGCTGACCGGCGATGGCATCGGCCTGATCAAGACGCTGATCGAACAGGCCGACGTGGTGATCGAGAACTTCTCGCCACGTGTGATGGACCAATTCGGGCTCGGGGCCGACGAATTGCTCGACCTCAACCCACGCCTGGTGATGGTGCGCATGCCCGCATTCGGGCTGACGGGCCCTTGGCGGGACAGGGTGGGCTTCGCGCCGACGATGGAGCAGATCGCCGGTCTCGCCTGGGTGACCGGTCTGCCCGACGGACTCCCCGTCGCCCCGCGTGGCGCATGCGATCCATTTGCGGGCACGCATGCGGCGTTCGCGCTGCTGGCGGCACTCGAGTTCACCGAACGCACCGGTCGAGGTCAGCTCGTCGAGGTGGCGATGATCGAGAGCGTCCTCAACGTGACCGCCGTGCAGCCAATGGAATTCGAGGTCTTCGGGTCGATCCTGGAGCGGCGCGGCAATCGGGGCCACCACCCCGGCGTCAAGCAGGACCTCTACCGCTGCACTGGTGACGACAACTGGATCGCCGTGACGGTACGTACCGACGACGAACGGGACGCCTTGGCCGCGTTGATGGGCGGACCGGATCGTGACCCTGCGCAATGGTTCGCCACACAGGACGCCGACGCCGTGGTCGAACGCCTTGTCGAAGCCGGAATACCGGCGGCCGTGGTGATTTCGCCGTCGCTGGTGATCGAGAATCCGCAACTGATACACCGCGGCTTCTTCGAACCATTGTCCCATCCGAGTACCGGACCCGGTCTGTATCCGTGTCCGCCGTTCGCCCGGCCCGACGGCGTCGACAAGTGGCTGCACCGCACGCCGCCGACACTTGGTCAGCACAACGCCGAGGTACTGACCGAACTGTGCGGGCTGACCGATGCGGATCTCGAGCGCCTTGCCGCCGACGGCGTCATCGGCACCAGGCCGAAGGGACTGTGACTCAGCGGGGTGTCAGGGAGATCGACATCCCGTCGAAGATCGACATGTTGTTGCTCAGGTTGGGGTAGGTGACCTTGGCCTGGCCGAGGCTGATGTCGTCCGCGCGCAGGAGCAGTTCGTCGAGTGCCGCGCGAATCTCGGCCCGGGCGAGCATGGCGCCGAGGCAATGGTGGGGCCCGCCTCCGCCGAAGGCGACGTGGGGATTCTCGATGCGGCCGACGTCGAAGCCGAACGGGTCTTCGAAGACCTCCTCGTCGCGATTGGCCGAGCGCAGCATCGACACCACCCGATCGCCGGCGGGAATCGTGATGCCGTCCATCTCCACGTCGACCTTTGTCGTGCGGGTCCAGAACGCGACCGGCGACGACCAGCGCAACACCTCTTCGACCGCGTTCGCCCTGATCGACTCGCTATCGCGATAGCGCTCGATCTCAGCGGGGTTGGCGACGAAGGCCTGGAGTCCGGCCGCCAACGCGTTCTTCGTCGTGTCGCTGCCGGCGAGCGTGAGCACGAAGAAGAAGATCTCGAGCTCGTTGGCGGGGATGGACAGCTCCTGGCCCGTCTCGTCGGTGACCACCGCTGTGGTCAAGGTGCTCCAGATGTCGTCGGTCGGGTTGCGCCGCTTCTCGGCGGTGAGTTCGGTTGCGTAGTCGAAGATCTGCCCGAACAGCTCGAAGTGCTCCTTGGCGTCCGTCTGGTCCTGCTGTTCATTGGCCTTCAGGATGCGATCGAGGGTGTCGAAGATGTGGGGCCGGTCCTCGTCGGGGATGCCGACGATGTCACCGATCACCGACATCGGCAGCACATCGGCGACGTCGGTGATCCAGTCGCCGCCCCCCGACTCCAGCAGCCCGTCGATCATCGAGGCCGCACGCCGCCGGATGCCGTCCTCGAGCTTCTTGATCGCCTTCGGTGTGAACGCATGCGACATGACCCGCCGACGCTTGGTCAGAACCGGCGGGTCCATGGTGATGACGTTGGGAAACGCCCCGATGGGACCGATTCCCTGAATCAGCGGTCCGTCCGCCGCGGTGAACGCGTCGGTGTCACGGTGGATACGTTGCGCGTGGCGATGCTTGGTGGTCATCCAGAAGTCGCGTTTGACCGTCTGAGCGACGCCGTCGGTCAGCTCGTGGTGGAAGATCGGCAGCTCACGGCGCCATTGCGGCGAACAGCTCGTCGGGAAAGCCGTTCTGCCACAACGCAGAATCCGACAGGTCGACCGGAGTCGTCGTGGGCATGCGCTCTCCTCGCGTCGCCATCCTTGACCTAGAATGCCTAAAATAGTAAAAATAGGCAACGGGCAGGTTTCACGACCTGCGGTTCTGGCGTGTGCGGACGGAGAAGGCATGACGGATACGGTTGACGACCCGAAGGTTGATCCGTCTGAACGGGAGTTCGGCCCCAGCCGGAATCAGCCTCTCGACGTACCGCTTCCCGACGGGCTGGTTCATCGTCGGCTTCGCCTCCGACCTCGCGCCCGGACAGGTGAAGCGTGCCCACTACTTCGGCGAGGACTTGGTCATCTTCCGCACCAAGTCCGGCAAGGTGAATGTGCTCGACGCCTACTGTCTGCACCTGGGCGCGAACATGGCGGTCGGCGGCACCGTGGAGGGTGAGCACATCGTCTGCCCGTGGCACGGCTGGCAGTGGCGCGGTGACGGCACCAACGCGCTGATCCCGTACAGCAAGATCGGGTGCAAGCAGAACGTGAGAATCAAGTCGTACCCGACGCAGGAGTGGTACGGCTTCATCGTGGTGTGGCACGAGCGCCACGGCCGCGCGCCCTACTGGCAGCCGCCGGTGCTGCCCGAGCTCGAAACCGACGACTACTACCCGCTGCATCCACACTCGCGGATGCTCAACCGGGTCAAGGTGCACGCGCAGATGATCATCGAGAACGCTGCCGACCCGTACCACGTGCAGTTCGTTCACAAGGCCGACAGTGCCGCCAACACAACGTCGTTCGACGCCAACGGCTACCACCTGCACGCGACGGTGACGGCGAACTTCGGCGGGGGCCGTCCGTCCACCTGGCTTACCCCGGACGGGCCTGTCGACGCCAACATCATCTACGACAACTACTCGCTGGGCCTCGGCATCGTGCGGTTTCCCAAGGAGCTCGTCGCGACCATCGAGGTGACGGGTCAGACGCCGGTGGACGAGGACTATACCGACTACTTCTACACCCAGGCGTCGGTGCGCGAACCCGGCGACACCGGCGACAAGCCGGCCGGGCGCGCGGCGAAATTTCTTGCGCTCCAACAGGAAGTCATCAAGCAGGACTTCTTCACCTGGGAGAACATGAAGTACCTCGAGAAACCCAACCTGGCTCCGGAGGAGGCGCGCGACTACGCCGCGCTGCGGCGTTGGGCGCACAGGTTCTACCCGGGCGAAGAGCCGTCACCGATCGATTTCGGCTACACCGCCGACGGCGAGCCCGACCCGGCTGCAGCGAGGGCCTGATGCCCCAGGGCCGTGACGGGGCGCTGGACCCGGCGGCGTTCGGCGTCGAACACTTCAGCGTCCCTGCGGTGCTGGACCTTCGCGCCGACCAGTATGGCGACCGGGTGATGATGTCGATCGCCGGAACCCCGATCACCTTCGCGCAGATGCGGGACCGTTCGTGCGCCGCCGCTCACATACTGAAGGACCTCGGCGTCAATCGCGGTGAAACGGTGGCGCTGTTCACCGGGACGTGTCCGGAGTGGGTGTACTTCTGGCTCGGCGCCGCGAGGATCGGCGCGGTGTCCGCCGCGGTCAACGCGGCCAGCAAAGGGGAGTTCCTCGCACACGCGCTGAATCTGTCCCGGGCCGCGGTGGTGATCACCGACGCCGAACGCCGACAACGGCTGGCGCGAGGTCGCCGACGATGCGGCCGACACTGAGATCGACACTCGCCGTAGGATGATTCGCTCACCGAAGCACTTGGAACCGCGTCGGTCAGCGCGCCAGATGTCGAGCCCGTCGGACCGGGCGAAGTCGGCGCCCTGTTCTTCACCTCCGGGACCACCGGGCCGTCCAAAGCCGTCGCCACCACCTGGCACTACCTCTTCACCGCGGCGGCGACCGTCGCGTCGTCGTGGGAACTCGAAGCCGGCGACACGCTGTGGACCGCCATGCCCCTGTTCCACCTGAGTGCCGCACCCACCGTCCTGGCGCCCATGCTGGTCGGCGGCACGAGTGTGCTGGCCGCCGCCTTCCATCCGGGCCGGGTATGGGATGAGATACGACGCTGCGGTGCCGTGGGTTTCGCCGGCGCCGGAGCGATGGTGTCGATGCTGTGGAACCTGCCGCACGATCCTTCGGATGCGGAACTGCGGCATTCGCTTCATCTCCGCGGCACCCATCGCCACCGACATGTACCGCGATATCGAGGAGCGCTACCGCTGTCGCATCGTCACGATGTACGGCATGACCGAAGCGTTCCCAATCGCCTACAAGGCGGTTTCCGATGACGGTGTGCCGGGTACTTCAGGACAGGTAAACCCGGCATTCGAGGTGCGCATCGTCGACGGGCAGGGGCGGCCGTTGCCCACCGGCATGGTCGGCGAGATCGCCTGCCGGGCGCGGAGACCACATGCGATGAGCGAGGGGTATGTGTCGTCCGCGCCCGCCAGTGCCTGCCTGGAGGTGCAGCCCCATCCGGAATGGTTCGGCACCGGAGATCTGGGCTCGCTGGACGGCGACGGCAACCTCACCTTCGTGGACCGCGCGAAGGACTCGCTGCGGCGCCGTGGCGAGAATGTCTCGTCCGTGGAAGTCGAACAGGCCGTGATGGGCCACCCGGCCGTCTCCGAGGCGGCGGCGGTCGGCATCCCCAGCGAGCTCGGCGAGGACGACATCCTCGTCGTGGTGACGTTGCAGGAGGGCGCGACACTGGATTTCGAAGAACTACTCGACTTCTGCGCTGCGCGCATGCCGTACTTCTGTGTGCCGCGATACCTCGAAGTGGTCGATGAGATTCCGAAGAACGTCATCGGACGTGTCCGAAAGGACGTGCTCCGCAACAGGGGACTGGGCGCCGGGGCCTGGGACCGTGAAGCGCACGGCTACGTGCTCAGCCGGTAGGAGATCAGAAGATGTCGTTGACATACCAACAGCAGTTCGTGCTGGACGGATTGGCGGGCCGGGCGGCGATCCTCAACCTGGACGCGCGCCACAATCGGCTGTACTCCGCCGGTGACGTCGTCGGCTGGATCGCCACGTTTCGTCACGCGGGGGCCACCTACGTGCGGTCGGGGGAGACGTTCACCGATTTGCGCAGTGCGTTCGACGGGGGTGGTGGCGCGCGGCTGATCACCGTTGACCACGAGATCACCGTGGACGGCGTCGATGCGACCCAGAAATGTGTGGCATTGCTGCTGCACGACAACCAACTTCAGGCCTCCGGCACGTTCAACGACAGGCTCATCTACGAGCGCGGCGGCTGGTACTTCACGTCGCGCGAACTCGAATGGGATCATGTGCCGCGCGAGAGTGCGTTACCCGGGTGACCGAGGGAATCCGGTACGAGTTCGCATTCGGTACCTACGAGGACGCCCTGCGGATGGTCGGCATCCGGACGGAGCCGAGATACGCCGGAACGGCGGTGAGCGGAGCGCGCATTCAGCATTTCGCGTCGATGGTCCGTGATCCCAACCCCGCCTTCTGGGACGCTGAATTCGCTCGCGAGCAGTGGGGTGGCCTGCTCGCCCCGCCCGCACTGCTGATGGGCTGGCTGATCCCGCCGCCGTGGCTCCCCAGCGACGAGCCGCCGGTGCCCTCGATCGCGATCCGCGTGCCGTTACCCGGGACTACGTTCATCAACGCCTCCAACGACGTCGAGTTTCCCGCGGCCATCGTCGAAGGTGACCGCCTCCACGTCATCGAGGAGGTCGTGTCGGTATCGCCGGAGAAGACGACCCGCGTGGGCACGGGACATTTCGTCGAGACCTGTGACCACTTCCACCGCGCGGACGGAGCGTTGGTCGCCATCAACCGAAACACCCTGTTCCGCTTTACCCCCGCGGGGCAGCCGTGAAGCCTTATCGCCACCTGTTCTGGGACGAAATCGTCATACCCACTGACCTGGACGAAGTGGTCGACACGATCGACTACCAGCGCGTCGTGATGAACCCCGGGGCGACATGGGACTACTTTCCCGGGCACTTCGACCCCGACTACGCCCAACGGCACGGCCATCCGACGATTTTCGTCAACACCATGCACACTGCGGGTTTCGTGGATCGCGTCGCCACCGGCTGGGCCGGGCCCTACAGCAGGGTGGTGCGGAGAAAGGTCTCGCTGGTGGGCTCCTTCTATTCCGGCGATTCGATGGTCGGCCGCGGCCGCGTGATCGGCAAGCGCGTCGATACGGCCGGCGACATGGTGCGACAGCTCGTGGACCTCGAGATCGCGGTCTACAACCAACGCGACGAATTGTGCTGTCCCGCAGAGGTCACGCTGGAGATGATCAGCTAGGTCGTGTGTCACTGCTCGGTGGGGATGAGGATGGTCTATGCGGCGGTCAGGTCAAGTCGGGCAGCTTGCTCGCGCTCACCGTCGACTGCAACTCGACGTACTCCGAGAGTCCTTCGCTGCCGAACTCGCGTCCGATCCCCGACTGCTTGAACCCGCCGAACGGAGCCGTGGTGTCGAGCGTGTACATGTTGATTCCGTATGTGCCCGCGCGGATCTCGGCGGCGATCTCCAGACCACGCGCGACATCGGCGGTCCAGACGGAGCCGGCGAGACCGTAGTCGGTGTCGTTGGCGATCCGCACTGCGTCGGCTTCGTCGGAGTACTTCAGAACGGTCAGCACCGGGCCGAAGATCTCCTCGCGGGCGATCTTCATGTCGTTGTTCGCGTCGGTGAACAGCGTCGGCCGGACATACCAGCCGCGCTCTTGCGGTTTGTCGGTGCCCCCCAGCACGATTCGCGCACCTTCGTCGAGGCCCGCCTGAATATAGGACTGCACGCGATGTTGTTGGCGTTGCGCGACGAGGGGGCCGATGTCGGTGGCGTCGTCGGCGGGGTCGCCTACCTGCAGACCGGCCATCATGTCCGCGAGCGCTTCGACGACCTCGTCGTGTTTGCGCTCACTCACCAGAATCCGGGTCTGCGCGACGCACGCCTGACCGTTGTTCATCAGGCTGGCCGTCTTCAGATGCTTGACGGTGTTGCCGATGTCGGCGTCGTCGAGGATTATCGCGGCCGACTTGCCGCCGAGTTCCAGGCTGACCCGCTTGAGCTGTTCACCGCACAGTGCGGCGATGTGCCTGCCCGTCGCCGACGATCCGGTGAACGAGATCTTGTCGACGCCGCGGTGGCGCACCAGAGCCTCGCCGGTCTCCCTGCCGCCGGGGACGATCGAGACGACGCCTTCCGGCAGGTCGATCTCGTCCAGCATTTCGGCCAACCACATGGCGTCCAAGGGTGTTTCGGGTGCCGGCTTCACCACGACGGTGCATCCCGCGATCAGCGCGGGGATCATCTTGGGCATGATCAGGAACTGCGGCACATTCCACGGAACGATCGCGCCGACCACGCCGACCGGGGCGCGCCGCAGGTGAACGTCGCCGAACAAGCCCGGTCGTCGCTCGACCCACGGGAAGTCCTTGGCGGTGGCCAGGTTGAGGTGCATCTGAGCGACGGCTCCGGTGCCCTGCCCCAACCGGCTGAAGCTCTTCGGTGAACCCATCTCCGCGGTGATGAGGTCGGCGATCGCGTCGGTCTCCGCCGCGTAGATGGCGGCGAGCTTCTCGATCTTGTCCATCCGCTCGCCGACGCTCAGCCGCGGCCACGGCCCCTCGTCGAAGGCTTTCCTCGCCGCCGAAACCGCCTTGTCGACGTCTTCGGGGGCCGCCTCCGGAGTCTCGCCGATCGGCTGTTCGGTGTGTGGGGAGATCACGGACAGTCGTTGACGTGTCGACGGCGCCTGCCAGCGGCCGCCGATGTACAGCTCGTCGTAATTGAGGGATCTCATGCTGTCGCCTCCGCCGCCTAAAGTTGCTATTAATATAAACATAGACAAAAAGGCAGGTCCCGTGAACCACCCGCAAGGCCGATGATTGGCGCCGGTATCCGTTCCAGCTGGTGCCGGGGGATCCGCAGCTCGACTTCCCCGCCGCCGAGGCCAATCACCCGAACTGCGAGTCAGACACCTGGTTTCTCGCGGGCGAACTGACCGGCGAGAGTGGACGCGGCTACGCGTTCCTGTCGATCTTCAACAAGAACAGGCCGGGGCTCGGGGATATCGTCGCCGACTTCTATACGTTCGCGCTGTTCGACCTCGACGCCGGCACCTACGGGACGTACACCGACTACGACATGCCGCCCGCCAACATGCAGCCAGGCGCCGTGGCGAAGATGTCGGTCGCCGACGAATGCCTCGACATCACCTACGACAGCGAGGCAGGAAGGGCGAGTCTGGCGGACATGTCGTGACGAGCGGGGCGACCTACTGCCCTACACCTACGACGTCACCTTCGTCGGCACCGACGCGGCCGGGGCCGCGATGCGGGTGGACCTGCGCGTCACCCCGACTCGTGCGCCGGTGCCGTTGGGCGCCGCGGATTTCGGCGGCAAGATCGAATGCTTCGGCCAGCCGGACACCTACTCCTATTTGCAGACCGGCCTGATGATGACGGGAACGCTCACGTGGGGTTCGTGCTGCGAATCGGTCAGCGGGAGCGCGGGTCACGTCGACCGGCAGTGGTTCCCGCTGATCGCCAACAGCGGTGGGGCCGACGGCGATGTGCGTTGGCGCGCCCACGAGTGGCGCACCATCAATCTCGACAACGGCGTTGACCTCAGCATCTGGCGACAATTCGACCGCACTGATCGCAATGCACTGCAGCCCTTTTCCGGTGCCACCACCAGTTCCCCGACACCGGGTGTGGACCCGGAGTACGCCGACGACATCGAGGTCTCCATCGACAGCTACGTGCGCTGGCCAGAAGACGTCCGAACGTTGTACCGGCCGCCCGCCGTCGCGAGATATCTGCCCGACCGGCACCGGCTGACGTCGCGCAAGCTCGACCTCGACCTGACCGGCGAGCCGTTGGTGCCCGCGCCAGGACACGGCTTGCCGCTGGAGTACATGGAGGGCCCGTTCCACTATCGCGGGACACTGCGCGGCAGAGCCGGTGAGCGGTTTCGCGTTCTACGAACGCTCCCTGGCGCTCTACCGCGACTGGGAGTTGGTCGACGTCCTCGCCAGCGTCGTCGGTGACGCGCGCGTGGCGACACTGCGGAACCTGGTTGACGCCGGGCGCCGCGACGAGGCCGTGGCACACCTGCACGACGAGATCCTGCCGTCAGGCGCCGGGATAACTCAGCTGGTCGACGATCTCATCGTTGCGCTGTCGCGGGAGTGATCGCCTCGTCCCACGTCGTGTGGCGGTGCTGCAGGCCCGGCTCATTGCGACCGAAGACCAGGTGCTCGCGCACGCCGGATTCCAGGTTGGCCTGCAATCCGGCGACCAGGGCGTAGTCCTCGTCTCGAACCGTCGAATGCGCGTAGTCGAACACCGCCGCCGCACCGGCCGCGGTGGATTCCTCCGACACGTCGAGCGGGGTCGAATTCTGATGGACGGTGATCGACCGTCCCGGCACATCGCCGGGGTAGACGCGGAACAGTTCGCCGTTGGCCACGGTGCACGAGATGACGATGTTGGGAAACAACGCGTAGATGACGACCATGGACTGCAGCGGCTCCCATTGTTCTTCGGGAACGTCCTCGAGGTCGAGAATCCCGTTGAGCGGGAACACGAGTCGGTGGTGAGGTCCGAACGAGTCGAACACGGTGCAGTTGCTGCGCGCAATCGTCGCGAAGGTCGTCTTGTGCACCGTCGCGAAGTGGTAGTTCTCCGCGAACGTATCGATCGCCAGCTTCCAGTTGATCGGGCAGTCCAGTAGCTTCTCACCCAACGGTGACCACCGGCCGATGCCCCAGGAGTCCAGTTCCTCGGCTAGCGGCCCGAGGAAGGCGGGGACGTCCAGCGTCGCTTCCCGGTCCAGCGAGATCCACAGGAAGCCTGCACATTCGGCCGCCGGTAGTTCAGTCAAACGCGGTGCGCCCGATGATGTCTCGGGAAAGCCCTCCTTGCCGGGCACCCCGACGAGGTTGCCGTTGAGATCGTAGCTCCACGAGTGATACGGGCAGGCGAGCCGGCGCGCGGCACCGCAGCCGTTGGCGATGCTCGACTGCCGGTGCAGGCACACGTTCTCGAATGCGCGCACCACACCGTCGGCGGCCCGGGTCAGCAGGATGGACCGGCCCATCACGGTTTTGGTGCAGTACGTGCCCGGCCTCGGCAGCTCTGAGACGTAGCCGACCAATTGGGGGCTCGCCAACAGCATCGCGACGTCGCGCGCGTGGCGCCCGGCCGACGTATACGTGTCTGCGGCGACGGTGCATTCCGTCGGCATGAGGTCGGTGGTCTTGTCCCGCGCGAGCTTCAACGCGCGGCGGGTGAGATCGATGAGCTGATCGCGGTCCATCACTGGTCCTTGGTCGTCGGCTGGTAGACCATTTGCCTATTTTTATGATGATAGCCCCGATATGTCAAAAACCGCTGGTGAGCGGCTCGCGCCGGGTATTCTCCGAGCGGGGCGGGCCGAGATGCGATGGAGGGTCTTCGATGGCGCTCTTGGGGATTCGCCCATCTCGTTGCTTCACGCGCCTGGCCGTCGCCCTGACGGCGACCGCGATAGTCCCCGCTCTGGTCGACGTCGTGGGCGACTCCGCGTCGGCCGCGGCATTTTCGAATCCGAATCTCCCGGTCGAACAACTCGAGGTGCCGTCGGCGGGCATGAGCCGCAACATTCGTGTCGAGTTCCTGTCCGGCGGTGCGGACGCACCCGCTCTTTACCTCCTCGACAGCATGGAAGCGGGCGAGGATTTCAATGGCTGGGACATCAACACCCAGGCCTTCGACTGGTACAACGGGTCCGGACTGTCGGTCGTCATGCCCGTAGGGGGGAAGTCGAGTTTCTACAGCGACTGGTACGCGCCGGCCGCCGGGAATGGGGGAACCCAAACCTACAAATGGGAAACCTTCCTTACGCAAGAACTTCCGGCTTGGCTGGCCGCGAACAAGAAGGTTCGGCAAACCGGCAACGCCATCGTGGGGTTCTCGATGGGAGGCTCGTCGGCGTTGACACTGGCCGCCTATCATCCGCAGCAGTTCATCTATGCCGGATCTCTCTCCGGCTTTCTCAACCTGTCCGCCCAGCCGGGCCAGGTCGGCACGGCCATGATGTGGAACGGCGGCTTCAATCCGGACGCCATGTGGGGACCGCCGGGCGACCCGGCATGGGCGCGTAACGATCCCACCGCTCAGGCAGGCAGGCTCGCGGCAAACGGCACACGTGTCTGGATCTACTGCGGGAACGGCACACCGACTGAGCCCGCATTGGCGAGCCCGGACGCCCCCATCGCCGGTCTGGGCTTTCTCGAGGGGTTCGCGATCGCATCCAACCGCGCCTTCGTCGACGCGTACATCGCTGCGGGCGGGAACAACGGCGTGTTCAACTTCCCCGACGGGATTCACAGCTGGGGCTACGCGGGGCAGCAGCTGCAGCAGATGAAGCCCGATATGCAGCGGGTGCTCGGAGCCACCGAAGGGAGCTGAGCCTGAGCTGCTGCAATCGAATTCGGAATAGGTGATCATGCGTGCCGAACGGGTGCTGTCCGAGGACGTACCGGCATCGCCGGACGATGTTCGTGCGTTCTACGTCGACCTCGACAACATCAAGGCGGTCCATCCGCTGGTGGTCTCGGTGCGGGCCACCGCACGGACCGAACTGGCGGACGGGTACTGCCAGAGCTATCGCGTGAAGGACCGAATTCCGTTCGGTCCGTTGACCTTGCCGACGAGCTATTCGGCCCACCTGAGGGTCGCGTCGGTCGGCCCGGTCATCACCGAGGCGCGCCAGTTTCCCCACGTCCGCCTATATGGCGTCGTGTCCTTCGAATCCGTCGGCACGGGGACCAGGATGGTCGAACGCCTGACGATCGACGCGCCACGGCTGCTCCACCAGATCACCACGCGTGAGGCGGTCAAGGCTCACATCGTGATGCTGGCGGGTATCCGCCGCCACTTCGGCGGTTAGGCGTCCTCGGGCGGCGAATCGGATGCGTCGAGCACGCTGACCGCGATGCCATACGGCAGGAATCGCACCTTGCGGGTGGGGTCGGTGTTGGTCTTGTTGGCGCGGAGCGCGTCCAGTTCGGATGGATACACCTGCTCGATGTGGGCGCCGCCGTCGCTGTCCACGGTGTAGATGGCCCAGACGCCGTCGCCGGTCTCGCCGGTGGTCTCCGGTTCCCGTTTTGGCCGCGAATACCGGGTGAACTCGTCGACGAGATTGACCCAACCTGCGCGTTCACCGGACGTATTGAGGAACCTGCCCACGCCGTCCAATGCGTCGCGCAGCCCTTCTCCGGCCTCGCGGACGACGCGGTCGAACTCCTCGGGGTCGAACCCGAAAGGGCCGTTACTGCTCATGGCGGTTCCTCCTGACACCCATGCGCCGGTGCACGGCGGTAATCCCAGTGTGCCTGCAGGTGGCGAAGTAGTCGACTGGGGCCGACGCGGATGGTAGGCAACCTTATGGCGTTTTCGCGCGCGGACGTGCTGGCGACCGCCGAGCGGTCACCTGCGATGGCAGGCGCGCGCGACAAGAACCGGATGGGTCGGCCTGTTCACCGCAGACGGACGGGTCGAGGACCCGGTCGGCTCGCAGCCTCACCACGGGCTGGGTGCGATCGGAAGGTTCTACGACACGTTCATCGGCCCCCGCCGCATCACCTACCGCCCCGACGCCGACATCGTCACTGGCTCGACGGTCGTGCGCGACGGCCAACTCGACATCACCATGGGGCCGGTGGATCTGCGTGTGCCGGTGTACATCCGCTACGACCTGCGGGACGACGGTGGCGAGCTGAAAATCGCTGCGCTGTCGGCCTTTTGGGAATTGCCCGCCATGGTCGGCCAGTTCCTGCGCGCCGGGATCGGCGGCGTGCCGGCCGGTCTGCGACTGTCGAGGAGTCTGCTCGTCAACCAGGGTTTCGTCGGAGTGCTCGGCTACCTGGGTGGGCTGCGGGGGACCGGAGCTCACGGCAAGCGGCGGTTACGGGAGTTCCTCGATGACGCACGGGCCGGCGACGAGGTCGCGGTCCGTCGCTGGCTGGGTAAGGGCGCGCGCGTGACGAGCGGCGACGATACCCCGTTGAGCACCGCGGAACTGCTGTCGCGCCTCGCAACCGCCCAGCCACGCAAGGTGATCGCGTCGGGCTACAGCGTGGTCGTGGGCTTGGATCGTAAAGGACGGCGCGACGTGCTCATCGCCGAGGTAGCACCCAAGCCGTTCGCGATCCGCAGAATTCGGTACTTCTCGGAAGACACCGCAGACGCGTGACGCCGCGCCGGTCGGTTGCGCACGTTGGCGCCGGATACCCGATGCACATGGAATCTCGTAGCGACAACAGCCGCTAGCAGCGGTGTTGTCTCGATTCGGTCGCGTTGGTCACGGTTCTGCGGTCCGGCATGAGACGGTATGAGCACCATGTCCGTCGACGATGAAATGACCTACGAGCAGTTCGGCCGCCAGTTCTTCGAGATCGCCGTGACCGAAGATCGCGTCGGCGGTGCGATCGCCGCCATCGCCGGTGACGAATTCTCGATGGGTCCGATGGCGCAGGGCCCGGGCAAAGTCGCCAAGGTGACGGCCAAGGTCAGGATTCAGGAACCGCGGCTGACCCGTCACGTCGGCGAGATGATCACCTTCGACATCAAGATCCCGCTGGAGATCGACCTGGTCGTCGATCTGCGGATCGACAAGCCGAAGTTCATGGTTTTCGGCGAGATCACGCTGCGCGCGACCGCGCGGGCCGCCGCACCGCTGCTGCTGATCCTCGACGTGGAGAAACCGCGCCCGTCCGACATCTCCATCCACGTCACCTCGCAAGTCGCTACGCGGCGAGCTGGTGCGGATACTCGGTGGCATCGACGCCGAGATCAAACGGTTCATCGCGGCTCATGTCGCGGGAGAGATCGACAGCCCGGCTTCACAGAAGGCGAAGGTCATCGACGTCGCCGACAGCATCGACGGCGCCTGGTCGGTCACCTAGTAGCCGCCACACCCTCGAGCCGGGGACGTTTGGGACCACGGCCGTCACCACTCGACTTGCCGCGCACGTGATACCACAGCCACGGCATCAGCATGTTCTGCGTCCACAACACCTGCGAAACCGCCTGCGACCGTAGCGACGGGCGCCGCGCGGGGCCGTCGACCATGGCCCAGTCGTGGTTGCTGCCGGGTAGGCCGAGCGCCTCGGCGGCCGCGGCGGCGAACAACCGGTGTCCCCTGCTCGATCCGTGCACCCGATCTGCGCTCCACGTGTCCGGCTGCGTCATCGACGGTGCCGCGTAGAGATCCACAAGCCGAAACCCGTGTCGCACGGCGGCTTTCCGGATCTCGTCGTTGATCTTGACGACGCGCGACCCGATCATCCGACCGATGGGCAGTAGCTGCGCGATGTCCGGGAACGTCGTCGTCACGACAGTCGCGCCGGACGCCGCCAGCTGGGTGTGCAGGTCGTCCAGTTCGGCGAGCGCCTGACCGAAGTACGGGCCCGGCCGGGTCACGTCGTTCATCCCGATGCAGACGGAGATCAGATCTGGCTGCAACGCCAGCGCCGCGGGCAGCTGCTCGTCGAGCAGGTCACTGATCCGTCGTCCGCGTACGGCCAGATTGGCGTACATCACGCCGGGGTGGTGGACGTCGATCATCGCGGCAAAGCGATCGGCGAAGCCGACGAGACCGGTTGAGTCGTCGCCGTCCCACAGCCCTTCTGTTTGGCTATCGCCGATGGCGACGTATCGGGAGTACCCAGGCACACCGGAACTCTAACGGCGAAGCGCCGCCTCCACCTCGGATGCTCCCGCGGCCGCCGCGAGTTCACGGTGGCGCTGCGACACCACGGCGCCGCCGGACCGCAAGAGCTCTATCACCTCCGCGACGGCGGCCGCCCGGTATCCGGCGAATCTCCCACCGACGGCCCACCACGCCAGCAGCGCATCCAGGCCGCGACCGGCGTCGGCGCCGACCTCGACCATGGCGGCAACGGTCGCAGGCAGGATCATCCGCGCAGCGAGTTCGATGGGCTGGGTCCCGCTCGGCAGGGCAGCGTCGACGGAAGCGCCCGCCCGCACCAGCGCACGCACCAGCGCGGGATTGACATTGTCGGCGGAGCCGTCGATCACGTGCATCGGGGTGGCGCCGTCGGAATCGAGGAGGCGGGGATCGACGCCGTGGGCCAGGGCGTGGTTCAGCGCCACGGTGCGGCCCCGCCGGACGATCTCATGCAGAATCGTGGTGAATCTGTCACCGCGGGCGGACAATTCGATGCGACGTCCCGCGTCGGCGTCCTCTTCGATCAGGGCAACGGAGTTGCCGGCGGCGAGCGAGCGCACGGCGTACCACAGCGGGGTCGCGCCGCACGGATCGACGGGCTCCGGATCTGCTCCCATCGCCAGCAGCTCGATGACGCGCGTGTCACCGCGATGGGCGCGCTCGAAGAGATCGAGCACCGACGGCGCCAACGGTTCGGTCCAGGCGGGCGGGATGACTCCGAGCGCGTCGAGCACATGTAGCACGCCGGCGCGTTTGGCCCCGAGGTCGAACCACGGCCACGGTCCCGGACCCTTGATGACGAAGTCGTCGGCCGGGATTCGATATACGTCGGTGATTGTTCGGCCGTCGTCCTCGTACGCGGAGATGAACGTCAGATCGTCGGCGTCGCGAGAAACAATCACCTCGGCCAGCCCATCTTGGTAACGCGCGATTTCGGTCACAGGAGACGGGTCAACCGCGTCAGATTCAGCGGCACTCCGGCGACGCTGAGCTGACCCAGGATGTCCTCCAGCCGCTTGCGGGGCATGTCCATCCGCCATTCCGACACCGTCGCCGACAGGAGCACCACATCGGGGGCGAAGGTGATGGCGGTGAGCCGTAGACCGTGGGGCAGCTCGGGAAGGCGGACGGGATAGGCGGGCGTCCTGGCGGGCAGTGTCCAGCGCGATCGGCGGCCCGCGACCACGCGCGGTCGAAGCCACAGCGTCGAACCGTCAAGCCGTGCCTCGACCTCGAGGTGGCCGAGCATCGGGCGCCGGGCCATCCGAAGACGCGCGATCCCGTCACTGCCCACCTCGCCCGACAACCGCGGCGCCCACCACTGAAACAGGTCATCCAGGGCGGCGGTCGGCACCTCCAGCGTCAGATGCACCGGCGCCGCCACCAGCACGGGCGGCGTGGTCGGTCGCATGTGCACGTTGTGCAGCACCGCGGTGGCGCGATCGAACTCGTTGTCCTCCCAGCGGATATCGCGGGCAGCGATGCGGACATCGTTGAGCTGTCCGACCGAAAGGCCGCGTACGTCGAGCGTCGAGTCGAACTCCGTGACGGTCAGGGTGAGCACGCCGTCGTCGAGCCGGATCGCGAGGCGTCGGCCCACGACCAGCCTGCGTACGGTCGTGAACAGGGTCCGGTACGCCATCGCCGCACCGCTGCTCACCGGACCGACCGCCGCAGTCGACCACAGCGACGTCAGCATGTCGATCGGCCGGAACGGATCGAATCGGCGCAGTGGACCCGTCATGCCTCCAGCATCCGCCATCGGCGCTACGTATTGAAAGGCCACCCGTGGCACTACCGCTCGAGAGAGGTTTCCGTAAGGTGGAATCGATGACTTCCGTAGTGGTCGTCGGCAGCGGGTTCACCGGATTCGAATGCGCCCGCCAGCTGGCCCGAAAGATGCGCAGGCACTCGAAAACCGGGGCTTCGGTCGATATCTCGATCATCTCGCCTGTCGACTACATGCTCTACACGCCGCTGCTGCCCGACGTCGCCGGTGGCCTCGTGGACGCGCGGTTCGTCGCGATTCCCCTTGCGAATGCCTTGCGTGGCGTGAAGGCGATCCGCGGCAGAGTCGACGAAGTCGACTTCGACGGCCGAACAGTGACGTACACCGACCCCGAAGAGCGCGTCCGCAGCCTGGCGTGGGATCGGCTGGTGCTGACGCCGGGGTCGGTCACCCGGCTGTTCGACGTCCCGGGACTCGCCGAGCACGCACGCGGGCTCAAGTCGACCGCCGAGGCCCTCTACCTGCGTGACCACGTGCTCGAACAACTCGAACTAGCCGATGTCGACGATGATGCCGGCCGAGCCGCGGCACGGCGCACTGTGGTGGTGGTCGGCGCGTCGTACTCGGGCACCGAACTGGCCGTACAGCTGCGCGCACTCGCCGACTCGGCGGCCAAACAAATGGGCTTCGACCCCTCCGAGGTGAAATTCGTCCTACTCGACCTGGCCGAGCAGGTGATGCCCGAAGTGGGGGAGAAGCTGGGCGCCGCCGCCCAGCGGGTGCTCAAAACGCGGGGCATCGACGTGCGACTCGGCGTCACGCTG
The DNA here is from genome assembly GCA_963805835.1 of uncultured Actinomycetota bacterium. GTDB lineage: Bacteria > Actinomycetota > Actinomycetes > Mycobacteriales > Mycobacteriaceae > Mycobacterium. The sequence goes on from CAWDVX010000009.1 coordinate 33,179, forward strand.
GCCGAGGTCCACGCCGAACACGTTGTGCTCAGCGATGACTCGCTGATCCGCACGCACACCGTCGCATGGGTAACCGGAGTGACGGGTGCGCCGCTGATCGAGAGGCTCGGACTGCCTACCGAGCGGGGCCGTCTCAAGGTGACCACGGAGTTCCAGGTTCCGGGACGATCGGGCGTCTTCGGTGCGGGCGATGCGGCGGCGGTGCCTGACGTGACGCAGCCGGGCAAAATCACCCCGCCTACCGCGCAGCACGCCACACGACAGGGAAAAGTGCTGGCCCGCAACGTCGCAGCGAGTCTCGGCTACGGGAAGTCGAAGCCATACAAGCACCGCAACATGGGTCTCGTCGTCGACCTCGGACCCCGCTACGCCGTCGCCAACCCGCTCAACGTGCAGTTGTCCGGATTCCCGGCCAAGGTCGTCACCCGCGCTTATCACATCTATGCGATCCCGCGATCCGTCAACAGGTGGGCGGTGTCGTTGGCGTACCTGACCGACGTGTTCTTCGACCGCTCGGTCGTATCCTTCGGGCTGTCGACGCAGGAGGATGCGCGTTTCTCCGCCAGCGAAGGCATCCCGATGCCGAAACCCGACTGATTGAAGTCGCGAGCAGCGGGAACGCTAGGCGGTATGGCTACATATCGGTGTTGAACCCCAAGGGCGAGGTTGTCGACAGCAAGGACATCGAGAGCGCCGACGACGCGCACGCCTGGTTCGTCGACCAGAAGGCGGATCCGGAACTGGGATGGCGCATGGAGGTCAAGTCCGACGATGGCGACTGGGCGTTCTTCGACAGCAGCGAGGGCGACCGCAAGTACTGACGCACTCCGTGTCGGTCCTATTAGGGTGACGCGGTGCCCAAACTGAGCGCGGGTCTACTTCTGTACCGCATCGTCGACGGTGAACCCGAAGTGTTGATCGGCCATCCCGGCGGGCCGTTCTGGGCGCGCAAGGACGACGGCGCCTGGTCGATACCCAAGGGTGAGTACACCGACGGTGAGGATCCATGGACGGTCGCTCAGCGTGAGTTCGAGGAGGAAATCGGCAAGCGGGCACCCCAAGGTCCGCGCATCGACTTCGAACCGGTGAAACAGCCCAGCGGCAAGGTGATCACCGCGTTCGCCGTTCGCGGCGATCTCGACCTCGAGGGCGCGTTCTCCAACACGTTTGAACTGGAATGGCCCAGGGGTTCGGGAAAGGTCAAGGAGTTTCCCGAAATCGACCGTGTGGGTTGGTTTCCCGTCGCTGCGGCTCGGTTGAAGCTGTTGAAAGGCCAGCTGCCGCTGCTCGATCGGCTGATGTCGGCGCTCGAAGACGGCGAAGCGGGCGTGTCTCGATAGCGTTGATGGTCAGCGCGCGGCCGTGGATCCGCCAGCCGGCCGGTGTTCGCATGTATTCGTCGTCATATCGCAGATGCCATACCAGATCCGTGATTCGATCGTCGTCGATCGTCCAGTGATGCGCGATGCAGGTGATCCGGCCCAGTGCGTAGTCGGCGCCATCACCCGCGGCGTACACCTCGCCGACGATCGCATGTTCTGTGCGGGTTACCGCGGCGAGTGCCGTCATCGCGGTCCGGACACCGTCGCGGCCGTGGTGCGGGCGCACCGGCTCCAACGACCGGGGTGGATCCGGCAGCCGTAATTCGGCTGTGTGAGTGAATAATTCGATCACGTCATCGAAGCGCCGGTCATCGACGGCCGACGCATACAGGTGCACCAGGTCGGCGAGCGCGAGCCGGTCGGATGTCCGCAGGCTCATGGCAGCACAGGTAAGCCGTTGCTTTCCCGGATGTCCCTGCGGCATTCGCGGCGGGTCTGACCGGTTTGCTGCATGCAGACCAGCACCGGGGACTCTTCGGCCGCCGGCAGTGGCTCTTCGGTCGGCTCGGTGGTGACCGTCGGACTCGGAACATCGCCTTCGGTGAGCGACCAGATTGAGTTGCCGGTGTTCTGCAGGGTCGAGCAGTATGCGGTCGATCCGCCGGCCGTGGTGCCCGTGCTGCCGACGGGGGAGCAGTTGGCACCGATCACGGCGGAGGCAGGTGCGGCCGCCGTCGTGGTCTCGGTGGTGGTGTCAGTGATCGTGTCCGTCGGCGGCGGTGAGGGCAGCGGCGTGGACGTCGGTCTGGCGACGCTCGGCGATGTCGTGGTCGGGGCCGCAGCCGGGCGATCGTCGTCGGCACGCCGCGTCTCGAACGCGGCCACGGCGATCGCCGCCACCAGCAGGACCGCCAGGATCGCCGGGACGATGACGCCGGCGCGCATCACAGAGCGTGGGGGTTTCTGGCGCGGTGTCGCCGTGGCCATAGTGGTGCGGTCATCGCCGGACGGGTTCGATCCGAGCTGGTGGGCGAGGGCACGCGCGAAGTCGGCGCACCGCTCGAACCGGTCCGCCGGCGCCTTCGCCAAGGCCTTGGCGAGCACCGGATCGAGTCCCGCCAACTCCGGCCGCTGGTCACCGATCGCGGGCGGCGCCGCCGACAGGTGCTGGCTGATGACGACCGCGGGGTTCGAATGCTGGAACGGCGGCGATCCCGTCAGCAAGTGAAATGCGGTGGCCGCCAACGCATACTGATCTGCCCGGCCATCGAGCCGCTCGCCCATCAACTGTTCGGGCGCGGCGTAGGACACCGTCCCGACCGTCATGTTCGTCGCCGTCAGGCCGCTGATGTCGTTCGCCCAGCGCGCGATTCCGAAATCCGCGAGCAGGATCCGTTGATCGCCGGCCTCGGGATGGGCGAGCAGTATGTTGGCGGGTTTCACGTCGCGGTGCAACAGGTTGCGCTGGTGTGCGTAGTCCAGGGCATCGGCCACGGCGCTGATGATCTCGGCGACTTCGGTCTTGTCCATGCCGTTCGGATAGCGCTCGCGCAGCAGGCGCGCCGCGTCGGTGCCCTCGACGTAGTCCATGGAGATCCACAGCTGGCCGTCGAACTCGCCGCGGTCGTGGACGCCGACGATATGCGGATGCCACAGCGTGGCGGCGATGTCGGCCTCGCGGTCGAAACGTTCGCGGTACTCGGCGTCGGCGGACACGGACGCCGGCAGCACCTTCAGCGCGTCACGGCGAGGCAGCCGCGGGTGCTGCGCGAGGTAGACCTCACCCATCCCGCCGGCGCCGAGCTGTCGCACGATGGTGTACCCCGCGAACGTCGCACCATCGGCCAACGGCATGGGCGAATAGTACGAGATGCCGCTAGAGATCGAGCGTGAGACGCGAACCTTGCGCGGCACGCGAGATGCAGATCAGCATCATCCGGTTGGCGTGTTCGGGCTCGGTCAGCAGCGTGTCGCGGTGCTCGACCTCCCCAGCGAGAACCCTGGTCCGACACGTCCCGCAGAAACCCTGGCGGCATGAGTAGGGCGCGGGCACCCCGGACCGGTTGAGCGCCGCGAGCAGGGTCTCGTCCGCGCCTACGCGGATCTGCTGGCCGGTCGACGCGACCGTCACCGCGAACTCCTTCCCGTCGACGACGGGTGGCGCGGCGAACCGCTCGAAATGAAGTTCGACGTTGTCGCGACCGGCCAATTCCGACCGGATCGCGGTGAGCATGGGGGCCGGACCGCATGCGTAGACCGCGGTGCCGTCGGGGCAGTCGCCGAGCAGGTCGGGCACCGTCGGTAACCCGTTGTCGTCGTCGGTGTGGATGCGCGACTGCCGGCTCGCCGAACCGCGCGACCTCGCCGAGGAACGGCAGGCTGTCGCGGGTGCGACCGGCGTAGATCATCGACCAGTCGACGCCGAGGCGCTGCGCCAGGCGTCAGCATCGGCAGAATCGGGGTGATCCCGATGCCGCCGGCGATGAACCGGAACCGCCTCGTCGGCGAGCCGTAGCCGGGGACGGTCAGCGGAAACGCGTTACGCGGTCCCTGCGTCGTGGCCGTCGCACCGACGTGGAGTGCGTCATGCACCTCGATGGAGCCGCCGCCACCGTCGGGAATCCTGCGTACCGCGATGCGGTACACATCGGACACCTCCGGGTCTCCGCACAAGGAGTACTGACGCAGCCGGCCGCTGGGCAGATGCACATCGATATGGGCGCCGGGATGCCAGCGGGGCAGCGGTTTGTTGTCCGCGGCGGCGAACGTCAACGCGAGCACGTTCTCGTCGTGGGCCACCGTCTGCCTGTCGACCACACGCAATACCCGTGTTCGGTCGGACGGTGCAGGCAGGCGTGACCCGCCTGATGACACCCGCCAGCGCATCCGATCCGGAGATCACCGCGCCGGCGAGGCCGAGCATCACGTCACGGCGCTGCGGCCGGAACGGGTTGGGCGGCAGCTGCCGATAGCGGTCGTCGCAGACCCATCAAAGGTGCGCTGCGCGGGCGGCGGGTGAGGTGGCCAGGTACGCAACCGCCTGTGCGGTGGAGCCCATGTCCTCCGGTGTGTACGCGGGCCGGAAGTAGGTCAGCGTCTGCGAGCCGAACAATATGCGGAACTTGGGCAGCAGCCCGAGCCTGGAGTCGCGCATCCGCAGGCGCTGCATCTTCCACCATCCGATGTCACTGGCGGGATCGGATTTGAACAGGTATCGCGTACCGCGTTGGAAGAACACGAAGATCGCCGTCGCGGCAAGAGTCATCGCCTTGATCCGGTCGGGGTAGCTGTCGTGGAAATAGACCGCGACATCATGGGCGACGCTGCGGTGCTCGACCTCTTCGCTGCCGTGCCACCGGAACAGGTCGACCATCGTCGGGTCGGCGCCGTGCTCGTCCCACGTGGCATTGAGTGCGTGGTCGCCGAGCACCGCGGTGTAGTGTTCGATCGCCGCGATCAGCCATAGACGTTCGCACAGGTTGTTCAGCTGCCGCTGCGGATCCTTCGAAGTCGTTGGCGCCAAGATTCTTTCGAAGATGTACTCGACCATGCGGAGTATCGGCGCGGGGTCGACGCCGTTGCCGACGAGGAAGTCCCGGATCACGTCGTCGTGCGCCGCGGCGTGCGTGGCTTCCTGGCCGATGAAGCCGCGGATGTCTTCGGCGAGCCTGGGGTCCTTCACGTACGGCAGCGCCTCGTTGAACGTGGCAACGAACCAATGCTCGGCGGTGGGCAGCACGATGTTGAAGAGGTTGATCATCGTGGACGCCACGGGGTGCGTCGGGATCCACTCGAGCGGAACATCGGTGAGGTCGAAATGCACCTTGCGGGCCTGGATCTGCACGGGCCCGGGATCGATCTCCAGGTCGAAACGGTGCGGACGCAACGCGCCCGGTCGAGCCGGCGATGCTGCCATGGCGACTCCCTGACGAGACGGTGGTGAATGGGAGCTTACTGGAAGTAGGTGGGAACGCGGGTATCGGGTTCTTTTGCAAAGTCGGGTTTCAGGCTTCTGGCCCGTGTCAATAAGAACCGCTATGGCGGGGATCGGTGACCTATTGAATTGGGGGTTGAATTGGGCGCGGAATCAGGTCGCCTCCCGTGTCCCTGAGGCTGACCTGGACCAACGCGATCCCGATTACATCCGCGAGCAGCTGCCGGGGCTGTGGCTGCTGGCGTCGCTGTACTTCCGTGCCGACGTACGGGGTCTGGATCGGATTCCGAACGACGGGCCTGTGCTGCTCGTCGGTAATCACAGCGGAGGCAATCTGCCGCCAGACACCTTCGTCTTCACGCTGGCGTTCTGCTCCTACTTCGGCGTCGAGCGGCCGTTCTACCAACTTGCGCACAACCTCGTCGTGTCGATGCCCGGTCTCGGGTCGCTGCGCAAGTTCGGCACGGTGGCCGCCAATCCCGAGAATGCCAAGCTCGCGCTGCAATCGGATGCAGCGTTGCTCGTGTACCCCGGCGGCGACTACGAAGTGTTCAGGCCGTCGTGGCAGCGCCACGAGGTCGACTTCGGCGGCCGGAAGGGGTACGTCAAGTTGGCGCGGGAGGCAGGCGTGCCGATTGTGCCGATCGCCAGCGTCGGTGGGCAGGAGGCGGCCGTGTTTCTCGACCGCGGACAGTGGTTGGCCAAGATCCTGATGGTCGACAAAATGGCGAGGCTGAAGAGCGTGCCGATTCTGTTGGCGCCGCCGTGGGGTCTGACCGTCAGCGACATGGTGCCGAGACTGCCGCTGCCGACGAAGATCGCGATCGAGGTGCAGGACCCGATCGATGCCGGCGACATCGCGGTCAGCGACGACGACGTCGTCCACGAGAAAGTGGAGGCCAGCCTGCAGGCCGGGGTCGATCGGCTTGCGGCGGAACGTCGATTCCCGGTGCTCGGCTGATGAGGGCTTGCGCGAAGAGGAGACAGGCCTGATGAGGGCCCACGCCCGATGGGCCCACGCGCGTAGCGCAGGGGAGGCAGGGGACGCTGGCGCGAAGAGGAGACAGGCCTGATGCGGGTTCAACGGCAATGCGTGGTCGACGCCGATCGCGACACGGTGTGGGAGGTGGTCAGCAGTCCTGACTGTTATCCGGAGTTCATGGCGAGCCTCGAACGGTGGGAGATGGCCGACCGCGGTCCGGCAGCGCTGGGCGCCCGCTACACCGTGCACTGGAAGGTCGGATCGGTGCCCATCGGTGGTGTCATCGAGCTCGTCGAGTTCGATCCGCCGCGTGAGTTGTCCTGGGTCGGCCTCACCGGCGTCTCGCAGCGCGGACGGTTCCGGCTGCGCGAGACCCCAGATGGCCGAACCAAGGTCACGTTCCGGCTGGCCTACGAATCGGCAGGCAACCTGCTTGGCCTGGTCGCGGATCGCGTGGCCGCCGGCCAGGTGGGACGGAACATGGGGGAGACGCTGAAGAACCTGCGTCGGATGGTCGAGGACTAGATGGTCGAGGACTAGCCAGCGGGCGCGGTGCCCGCGCCGGGAGCGCCCTGGATGGGTACCACCGGCGTCGGCGTCACGGTCGTGACGCCGTTACTGCCTACCGCGGGGCCGCCCGTCGAGCCCATCTGCTCGAGCTCGTCGGCCGCGGCCTGAGTGCAGTCGAGGAACAACTGAACCTTCATCGCCGGGTTCCCCTGGCTCGAGGACTTTATCAATTTCTGGCTGCTGACCAGGCATTGCGATTGCTGCAGGACGCTGCCGGTCTTCCCGCCGAAGAGTGGCTTGATGCCCTGGCTCTTGAGTATTTGCACGGCTCTGTTGTACGGCTCGCCGACAACGTTCATGTAGTTCGAGCTGCTCGGCTGGGACATGGCGATCCCCGCGCCCACGAGCGCGGCGGAGCCGACAGCCACGAGCCCCCCGCTCAGCACAACGAGCCTTTTCACGTGATCTCCCTAAGTCAGTGCGGTGCGAACATATCGCAGGTGTGCCGATTGTGAAACCGGAGAAGAGCCGCGCAGCGTTACATCGGCGTGTTCACCGCGGTCCGCATGACCTCGGCCAATGCGGCCGCGCGTGGATCCGAGAAAACGGCTTCGAGCAGCATTTGCTTTCCGTCTGGACCCGCCAGCGGCACCCGCCAGTTGGGGTATTCGTCGGTTGTGCCCGGCTGATTCTGCGTGCGCAGGTCGCCGACCGCGTCGGCAAGCGACAGCGCCAAGAGACGCGAGCGCGTTCGACCCAGATATTGGTACAACGCACTGACGACCCGGTCGACCCCGGCCTCGTCCACATCGCCGGTCAACAGCCCGACGCGACGCAGTTCGTCGAGCCATGCCGCCTGCTGGCGGCGATCCGCGGCCAGTTCCTCCTCGGCCGACCGGGTCAGCAGCCCGAGATCGTCGCGCAGGCGGACATGTTCGCCCGCCAGATAGCCGGGAGTGGGCGGCAGGTCATGGGTGGTGACCGCGGACAGGCAGTACTCTCGCCAGCGCTCGGCGGCGTAATGGTCCGCCAGCGGAATCGGGGCCGTCTCGGTCGAACTCGAACCACAGGATCGATGTGCCGAACAGGCCGCGTTCGCGCAAATAGTCGCGAACCCAGGGTTCGACGGTGCCCAGATCCTCGCCGACCACGACGGCCCCGGCGCGATGCGCCTCCAGCGCGACGATCCCGATCATCGCTTCGTGGTCGTAGCGCACATATGTGCCGTCCGTCGGCGGGGCGCCCTTCGGAATCCACCACAGCCGGAACAGCCCGATGATGTGGTCGATTCGGACGCCGCCCGCATGCCGAAGCAGCGCGTTGACGAGGGCACGGAACGGCTCGTACGCCTGGTTCGCGAGTTCGTCGGGCCGCCACGGCGGCTGCGACCAGTCCTGGCCGAGCTGATTGAACTCATCCGGCGGCGCCCCGGCGGTGACGCCCAGTGCCAGCACGTCCTGTAGAGCCCATGCATCGGCCCCGTTCGGATCGACCCCGACCGCGAGGTCGTGCATGATCCCCAGCGTCATGCCCGCCGCCACCGACGTCGCCTGTGCCGCGGTGAGCTGATCGTCGAGTTGCCATTGCAGCCAACGGTGGAAGTCCACGTCGTCGCTGTGCGTCGCGGCGAATTCGGCGACCGCCGGACTGGCGGGATGACGCAACTCTTCCGGCCAGTCGTGCCAGTCGGCGCCGTGTTTCTCGGCCAGTGCGCACCACGTCGCGAAGTCGTCGAGTCGTGGGCCCTGCCGCTCGCGGTAGGCGTCGTATGCCAGCGCCCGCCCGGCCGAGCGCTTTACGCGGTACACGGTCTCCAGCGCGGTGCGCTTGACCTTCCAGGCAGCGTCCCGGTCGACCAGCCGCGACTTGCGTGCGCGTGCCTGCGCGTACTCCCGACCCTTGCGGATGCGCCCACGTTGGCTGACATAGGCGAATTCGGGGATCGCCTCCACCCTCAGGTAGATCGGGTTGACGAATCGCCGCGACGTGGGCAGGTACGGCGAGGGTTCCATCGGCGCGGTCGGTGCGGCGGCGTGCAGCGGATTGACAAGGACGAAGCCCGCTCCGTGCCGAGTCGCCGACCACACGGCGAGATCGGTGAGATCCGTCAAGTCGCCGATGCCCCAGGATGTTTGCGACCGGACACTGTACAACTGTGTGGCCAGGCCCCATGTCCGTCCCGTCGGCGGCTCCAACGAGGCGGGAGAGACGACGATCGGCGAGCTGATGTCGGACGGTCCCAGCTGCAGGTGGAGTTCGTGATAACCCATCGGTACGTCGGCGGGTAGCTCGAAGCTGGCTTCGCCGATCAGGCGGCCGTCGAGATCGTAAGGGGTCCTGTTGTTTTCCAGCTGACGCAGCCCCGTCCTGACCGATCCGTCCTCCAGCCGGATCCACAGCCGCACCGGATCGCCGTGGGTGACGTGTACCCAGAACGACGAGGCTGTCCCGGAGCGGCCCACGATCACCGGCGGCAGTGATCGCGCCCAGTAGTCACGATCGTGGTCAGCCAATGCCGCCGTGCGCAGCGGCTCGGTGGCTGCGGGCACCCCGAGGGCATCGAGCACACCGATCAGAGTGGCTTCGGACACCGTGATGCGCCTGCCGGTCCAATCGTCGTATTCCGTTGCGACGCCGTAGCGTCGCGCCAACTCGACGAGTGACTCCGGAAGGTCGGTCATGTGGCCATCTTGCCCGCCGTCAGTCGACGTCGCGCATCAACAGGTCATCCCATGTGTCGCGGCGAACCACAAGACGTGCCGCGGCGTCCCGCGTGAACACGACGGGGACGCGGCGCGCGCCGTTGTACTGGTTGGACATCGTGTAGCAGTAGGCGCCGGTCACGGGCACCGCAAGCAGATCGCCGACCGTGGGGTCGCGCAATGCGACGCCGTCGACGAGTTCATCGCCGGATTCGCAGTGCCTGCCCACCACACTGACGGTTTCGCCGCCGCCCACCCGGTTGACGATCGTCGCCTCGAACCGCTGGCCGGTGAGTGACACCTCGAGGTTGTCGCCCATGCCGCCGTCGACCGCGACGTGGGTGACGACACCGCGCTTCACGGTCGTGACCCGATACAGCGTGCACGCGCTGGTGGCGACCATGCTGCGGCCGGGCTCGACGATGATGCGGCTACCTTCCGGCAGCAGCGCCTTCGCCTGCGCCACCATCGCATCGGCGTACTCGTCGAGGGTCGGCGGGTGCTCGTCGTAGGTGTATCGCACGCCCAAGCCGCCGCCGAGGTCGTAGACCTCGAAGGTGCCGAGCTTGGCGATGGGCTCGACCGCCTGCGCCAGTTGTTCGACATTGAGCAGCTGAGAACCCACATGGGTGTGCACGCCGTCCAGCCGCATCCTGGCGCTTCGGTCGATCCGCGCGATCGCCTCACGTGCAGCGTCGGGCAACAGGCCGAACTTCGACCCGGCGTGACCCGTCGCCTGTGATGCGTGGGTGACCGCCTGCACGCCGGGGATGACCCGGACCAGACACGGCTGCTGACGACCCGCGGGAACAATGCGCTCGAGCCGGTCGATGTCATCGAAGTTGTCCACCACGACCAGGCCGACGCCCCGTTCGACGGCGAGTTCGAGTTCCTCGTCGGACTTGGCGTTGCCGTGCATCACGAGCCGCGCCGGGTCGGCACCCGCCTTGATGGCCGTCAGGATCTCACCGCCGCCTGCGACGTCGATGTTGAGGCCTTCTTCGACCATGACGCGCTGAACGGCAGTGCACGGGAACGCCTTCGATGCGAACGCGACGTCGCAGCGCGGCCATCGACTGCGGAAGGAGCTCAGGTAGTCGCGGGCGCGCTGCCGGAGTGCGTCTTCGGAGACGACGATCGCCGGGGTGCCGAACTGCTCGGCCACATCGTCAAGACGGCAACCGCCCACCACGAGCGTGCCGTCGCTGTCGGCTCGGGTGCCCGGCGGGAAGAGGTCGATCACTGCAGACACAGCCTTAGCGTGCCACTGGTTCGTCGAGCGTGAATGGGCTGCGAAAAAGATCGCGAAATCTCGCAGTGGCTGCACACTCGTGGTCAACGCGCACAGCAGAGCGCCTAGAGGACACTGACCACCAGGACCATTGCCGCGAAACCCGCGGTTGCCCAGCCCAGTAGCACGACTTCGGTTTTCGGTTCGAGCATGATCCGGCGCGCCCGTCGGTGCCCGAGCCAGGCGGTCAGCATGGCGAGGACCGCTCCGACGACCGGCAGCACCGCCCGCCCTCCGTCGAGTGGGCCGCTGCCGAGCAGCGGGAGCGCGCCGGCGACGAGGAAGCTCAACCCGCTTCGCTCCCAGGACAGTTGAGTACGTTCGGCCTGTAGTCCCGGTTTTTCCTGTCGTTGCCCAGCCATGGTCGTGGGTGCGGCTACGGCTGGATCGTGATCACGAGGACCAACGCGATGGTCAGTGCGACGATGGCACCGCCGAGCAGTGCCGGCATCCACGATCGGGGTAGTTCGACACCCGCGTGCATCGCCGCTTGTACGGCACGCCAGCGCCGAACCGCCAATACCGCCAGGAGGCCGCCAGCCACCGTCAGCGCCGTCCCGAGGCCGTGTCGAACTCCGGGAATGGACAAAGCGGGCACCAGCTGCACGACGGCGACACCACCGGCGATGAGCGCGAGCGCGGTGCGGATCCAGGCCAGGAACGTCCGCTCGTTGGCGAGGGTGAAGCGATAGTCCAGATCCTGGTCCTCGCCGTCTACGCCCACGATCCACAGCTTAGATACCGCGGTCTGTAGTGTCCGGGACATGGCGCCCGAACCGGCCGTGGCGCAGCACCGAAAGGCCCGCGTCGCGGTGGCGGCGCTGTTCCTGAGCAACGGGGCGGTCTTCGCCAACCTGCTGCCGCGCTATCCCGAGATCAAGGCCGACCTGCACCTGTCCAACGCGGTGTACGGTGCGGCGATCGCGGCATTCTCCGCGGGGGCTTTGGTGGCGGGCCTCGCCGCCGCCACCCTGATACGGCGGTACCGGTCCTCGCGGGTGGCGGTCGTCGGCACCCTCGGCATCGCGGGGTTCGTTCTCGTCGCGGGCTTCGCACGCACGCCGCTGGTTCTGGCCGCCGCGCTTTTCATCGCGGGAGCGTGCGATGCGATCACCGACGTGGCACAGAACGCGCACGGCCTGCGACTGCAGCGCAACTACGGCCGGTCGATCATCAATTCGCTGCACGCCGTCTGGGCGGCGGGCGCCATCATCGGTGGATTGATGGGTGCCGCCGCGATCGCGCTGGGCATCTCTCGGACAACACATTTGGCGATCGCAGCGGTCGTCTTCGGGGGCCTCGTCGTGATTGCCTACCCCTATCTGCTGAAGGGGCCCGATCACGACGATCATCCATCGCAGCCGGCACCTGACGGATCAGACACGGGTACCGCGGTGTACCTCACGCTGCTCGCTCTCGTCGTCATCGCCGTTGCGGGAGCCACCGTGGAGGATGCCGGAAGTTCCTGGGCGACGTTGTATTTGCGTGACAGCCTCGGCGCTCCGGGCGCGGTCGCGGCGTTCGGATACGTCGCGCTGGTCGGTTTCATGTTCATCGGTCGGCTGATCGGGGACCGCCTCGTCGACAGGTTCGGCGAGCTTGCGGTCGTGCGGGCCGGTGGAGTCATCACGGTGGCGGGCATGGGTCTGGCTCTGGCCTTTCCGTCGGTTCCCGGCACGATAGCGGGGTTCGCGTCAGCGGGCTTCGGCGTGGCAACGCTGATCCCCGCGGCGATGCACCGCGCCGACCAGTTGCCGGGCATGCGCCCCGGCAGCGGATTGACCGTGCTCACGTGGCTGATGCGAATCGGCTTCTTCGGCGCGCCGTTGATCGTCGGTGTCGTCGCCGACGCGACCAGCCTGCGGGTCGGGTTGCTTGCGGTTCCTGTTGCGGGACTGGTGGCGTTCGCGCTGGCCGGATCGCTCAGTGCGAGACCCCGACCATCTCGATCGTGAGCACGCCTCCGATGATGAGCGCGATACCGGCCCCCATCACCAAGGTCAGCGGTTCGTCGAACAGGAAACGCGCGATGACCGCTACCAATGCGACCCCACATGCCGACCAGACGCCGTATGCGATGCCGACCGGCATGCCCAGCCCCAACGACACCCACAGCAGATAGAACGACAGCAGATAACCGGCGACGACGGGGGTGATCCACGCCTTCCTGCGGAAGCCATCCGACGCGCGCAGCGCCAGCGTCGCGAACACCTCGACCAGTATTGCGCCCGAAAGCGCCAGCCACATCACAACTCGGCCGCCTCCGCTCGATGCGACCCGAATTCGACGAGCAGCACCCCGGCGATGATGAGGCCGATGCCCGCGACGATCGGCCAGGTGAGCGGGTCACCGAAGAACGCCGCGGCGAGCACCGCGGTGGCCGCCGTACCCAGCGCCGCCCAGATGCCGTAGGCGACTCCGACCGGTACGCCGGCACGCAGCAGCATCGTCAGCAGGACGAAGGAGGCGACGTACCCGGCGATGACCGCCACGAGCCACGCCCAGTGGTCCTGGGACGCGCGCAGGGACAGCGTCCCGGCGACCTCGGTGAAGATGGCTCCCGCGAGTAGCGTCCACTTCCGCACGCCATCAAGCTATGCCATCGCTGTCAGATGGCGCGTTCCACCATGGGTGTCAGCACCTCATGTGCGAACCGCCGCAGCTCGGCGTCATCGCGGAAGTCCGGATCGGTCGGGGGTAGCGAGATATAGGTGAAGAACAGCCGCGCGAACACGTCGGCGACCCACCGAACCTGTTGCGACGGTTGCCCCGCGACATCGCCGTGGATGTAGTTGGCGATGAACGCCGATCCCATCTTCAACAGTTCTGCCGAGTCGATCGGGGCCGACTCGACATGCCCGGCGCGGCGCAGCATCGGGTTCTCGCGGGCGAACGTCACGGCGGCGATGAACGCCTCGGCCACCCCATCGTGCGGATCTTCGGTGGCATCGATGGCGTCGGCGACCGCGGCCAGGAACCGCTGCGTCTCCCGGCGAACCAGCGCTTCGACCAGATCGTCGCGCCGGGGATAGCGGCGGTAGGCCGTCATCCGGGAAACGCCCGCACGCCGTACCACGTCTTCGACCGTAATCCGTTGCAGCCCAACGGATGCTGCCTCCTGCAGGGCCGCATCGAGAATGCGCTGGCTGGTTCTGTCGGCCGCTTCGTCCACACTTCCGCCGGCCTTGCCGGAAGACACAGCGCCGCCGACGACCTCGATCAGCTGGGCGTCGATCACCGGGCGGCGACCTTCGTCCTCACACCCGCGGCACGTTCGCGTGCGAGCTGGACGTAGCGCGGCGTCCCGACCGCCCACCGCAGTTGCCGCGCGTCGAGGTGCAGCGCGGGGCCGATGAGCCGGCGGGTCAGTGCGGACGGACGGTCGTACCCGATGAGTTCGCGCGCCCACGACGGTGCGCGGCTCATCCCGGCGTAGATGGTGAACCGGTGCAGCTGGCGGTCCACGGGGCCGGGCAGGTCGGGGAAGAACGGCGACGTCATCAAGAAGTCGATGAACGCGCGGGTCTGCGCGTTCACGCCGAGCTTCGGTCGCATGGCCTCGACGTAGTCGTCGAGCTCGTCAGTCGTCGTCGGTACCCATTCCGCGCCGCCCATTCTGCCGATGACGGCTTGTTCGGCCAGGTAGCGGTCCTGCTCTTCGCGCGACAATGGCCGCTTGGTGTGTTCGTACGTCCGCAGGATCATCCAAGGGATGCACGTGTGCACCCAGGCGATCAGCTCGGGATCCAGCGCGCGGTACCCCACCCCGTCGGGGCGGGTGCCGTTGACGAACGAGTGCACGTGTTTGACGTGTTCGATGACGCGCGTGGCGGCCTCGGTGTTGCCGAACGTCGTGGTCAGCACGTAGCCCAGGGTTGCGCGTGCGCGCTGGAACGGGTCCTCGCGGTAATTGGACAGATCCTGGACGCCGGCGACCACGGACGGGTGCAGGATCTCCAGCACGATCGCGGGCAACCCGGCCTGCGAGACCGAGGCCAAGTCGGAGTGGATCTCCCACGACATGCTGTCCGGCCCGATCAGGCCGGGGTCGCCGGGCGGTCCGCCGTAGACCGCGGGATCGTCGTGCCGCCCCGCGCCCTTCTCGAAGTCCTCGACGATGCGACGGCGCAGCGCTTCGACGGCACCGGCCCGCTGTGGTACAGATGTGACATTCACACCATCATATATACCACTAGATGACAAAGAGGCTGATCAGAACCGTCGCTGGGCTCGCGCGTAGCCTGGACTCGTTGTGTTCATCGGCTAGAGGAGGCCAATCGGTGACGGCTGAGGCCAACACACGACGCGCCGCAGACGACCGGCCCGTCGTCGACACCGTCCACGGTCCCGTTCGTGGCGTCGACGACGGAACGATCAAGGCGTGGAAGGGGATCCGCTACGCGGCCCCGCCGGTCGCAGATCTGCGGTGGCGGGCCCCTGTCGCACCCGCAGCGGTGGATGGAACCGGCCGACGCGACGCGGGTGGGACCCGTCTGCCCGCAACCCACCGATCCGAGGATCCCCATCGATCTCGGCGCGCCGCAGGGCGACGACTGCCTGACGCTGAACGTATGGGCGTCATCGGACACCGAGGCGGGGGACGGCAAGCCGGTCATGGTCTGGTTCCATGGCGGCGCCTACATCCTCGGCTCGTCGGCCCAGTCGCTGTACCACGGCGGCGCGCTGGCGGGTAGCGGTGAGGCGGTCATCGTCACCGTGAACTACCGGCTGGGCGCGCTGGGATTCCTGGATTTGTCGTCGTTCGGCGACGCGTTCGACACCAATATCGGACTCCGTGACGTGCTGTTCGCACTGCAATGGGTGCGCGACAACATCGCCGGATTCGGCGGCGACCCGGATCGCGTCACGGTGTTCGGCGAGTCGGCCGGAGCGGGCATCGTCACCACACTGCTGGCCAGTCCGGCCGCCGCCGGGCTGTTCTCCGCGGCGATCGCCCAGAGTTCGCCCGCCACATCGATCTACGACCGCGATCGCGGCCGACGCTTCGCCGAAATGTTCCTCGACGCGTTGGATCTCGGACCGGGTGACGTCCACCGCCTGGCCGCGACGCCGATCGACGCCGTGCTCGCCGCCTCCAAGAGGGTCTTCGACGAGGTGCCGGTCCGCACACCGGGGACGCTGGCCTTCGCGCCGATCGTCGATGGCGACATCGTCCCCGCACATCCGGTCAAGCTGGCCCGCGAGGGACGCACTCATCCGGTCCCGCTGATCATCGGCACCAACAAGCACGAAGCCGCATTGTTCCGCTGGATGAAGTCGCCGTTGATGCCGATCACGCCGCCGGCGCTGCGGGCGATGTTCACCGAGATCGCCGCCGAGCAGCCGGCCTTGCAGCTGCCCAGTGAAGCTCAGATCCGCACCGCCTACCGCGGCAGGCCCAAGACGATCGGGATGGGAGTGGCTCGGGACATCGGCTTCCGGATGCCCTCGATCTGGTTCGCCGAGGGCCACCGCGACGTCGCGCCGGTCTACCTCTACCGTTTCGACTTCGCGACCCCGATGTTGCGTTTGCTTCGCCTCGGTGCAGCCCATGCCACCGAGTTGCCGTACGTGTGGGGCAATCTCGTTGCCGGGCCGAAAGATCCGACGTTCAAACTGGGCGGCCTCAAGGCGGGGAAGACCGTTTCGGCGCGGCTGCGCAGGCGCTGGCTGTCCTTCGCGGTGGACGGCAAGCCGTCTGCCCCGGCGGGGAACCCCCAGTGGCGGTCGTACCGCAAAGAGGATCGCGCGACGTTGGTGATCGACGCCGCCGACCGGGTGGTCGACGATCTGGATCATGACTTGCGTGCCGCCTGGGGCGATCAGGTGCTCAGCTTTCGCTAGGTCGTAAACTTTGCCCGGGAGGTGTCACCGTGGACGCGAATGGGGCCTGGACTCCGAATTTGGCCGACGTGCTACCCCCGCTGATGCACGACCCGGTGACCTTCGCGATCCCGTTCTTCCTGATCATGCTGATCATCGAATGGGTGGCTGCGGGCAAGCTCATGCACGACGAGGCAGGACGTGCGCCGGCGGGGTCGTATCTCAAGCCCGATGCGTGGGCGAGCATCAAGATGGGGCTCGTATCGGTCGTCACCAGCGGCGTGCTCAACGCCGTCGCGCTGATCGCCTACGCCGCGCTCTACGTCTATGTCGCGCCGTGGCACCTGCCTGCGACCGCCTGGTACACCTGGGTGATCGCGATCGTGGGCGTCGACGTCCTGTACTACTTCTACCACCGGATCGCGCATCGGGTGCGCCTGATCTGGGCGACCCATCAGGCGCATCACTCCAGCCAGTACTTCAACTTCGCGACGGCGCTGCGCCAGAAGTGGAACATCAGCGGCGACGTCTTCCTGCGTGCGCTGCTTCCGCTGTTCGGAGTGCCGCCGTGGATGGTGTTCGCCAGCTTCTCGATCAACCTCATCTACCAGTTCTGGATCCACACCGAGCGCATCGGAAAGCTCTGGCGGCCAATCGAGTTCATCTTCAACACGCCGTCGCATCACCGCGTCCACCACGGCATGGACCAGCAGTATCTCGACAAGAACTACGGCGGCATCTTCATCCTGTGGGACCGGCTGTTCGGAAGTTTCAAGGCCGAGACTGTCAGGCCGAACTACGGCTTGACCAAACAGGTGGACACCTACAACATCTGGACGCTGCAGACCCACGAATATGTGGCGATCTTCCGCGACGTCCGCCGCGCGAAACGCTGGTCGGATAAGGCGGGGTACGCCTTCGGGCCGCCCGGCTGGGAGCCCGCAAGGCGCCGATTTGTCGTCGACGAATCGGCCGAAGTCCGCACATAAACCGGCGCTCGACCCCGCAGTATGGACCCATGGATGTGAGAGAGGTTCTGCTGCCCGGCGTCGGGTTGCGCTACGAGTTCGACAATCGTGACGGCGACCGCATCGGCGTCGTCGCACGACGCACCCGTGACTTCGAAATCGTCGTGTATCAAAAAGAGGACCCCGACCAGGCGCAGCAGGTTTTCCGGCTGACCGAGGACGAGGCAGAAGCCCTCGCTCAGATCCTGGGTGCGCCGCGCATCGCGGAACGATTCGCCGACCTCACCCGCGAAGTCCCGGGCCTCGATGCCGGACAGGTTGTGCTCGAGCCCGGAAGTCCATTCGTGCACCGCCCGCTGGGGGAGACCCGGGCACGGACGCGCACCGGCGCGTCCATCGTCGCGATCGTGCGCGACGATGAGGTCCTCGCTTCGCCAGGTCCGGCCGAGACTCTCTGTGCCGGTGACGTTTTAGTGGTGATTGGCACCGCGGAAGGCATCCTGGGCGTCGAAGACATCGTGGCCAGAGGCTGACCGGTGCAGATCTCGGCGACGCTGCTACTGGAGCTTGGCGTCATCCTCACGGTGCTCACCGTTCTGGGCAGCGCTGCGCGCCGGTTCGCACTGTCGCCGATTCCGCTGTATCTCCTGGTGGGCCTGGCGCTCGGAGACGGCGGCGTCGCACCGATACCCGCTGCCGGGGAATTCGTCCAGGCCGGGGCATCCATCGGTGTGGTCCTGCTGCTGCTGGTGTTGGGGCTGGAGTTCTCGATCGGCGAGTTTGCCAGCAGCCTGCGCAGACACTTGCCATCGGCGTGGGTCGATCTGCTTCTCAATGCGATACCCGGAGCGATCGCGGGCTGGCTACTCGGCCTCAACACCGTCGGGATCCTGGCGTTGGCCGGCGTGACCTACATTTCGTCGTCGGGCGTCATCGCCAGGCTGCTCTCCGACCTGTGCCGGCTCGGCAACCGCGAGACCCCGGCCGTCCTTTCGATTCTCGTGCTCGAGGACTTCGCAATGGCGGCCTACCTGCCACTGCTGGCGGTCCTCGCGGCAGGCGGAACCTGGTGGCAGGCGATCCTCGGCGTGACGTTCGCCCTCGCCGCGTTGGTGGTGGCGTTCATCGCCTCCCTTCGCTGGGGACATCACCTCGGCCGATTGGTCGCGCATCCCGACAACGAGCAGCTCCTACTCCGAATCTTGGGCCTGACGTTGATCGTTGCCGCGCTGGCCGAGTTCGTGCACGCGTCGGCCGCGGTCGGTGCCTTCCTGGTGGGCCTCACGCTGACCGGTGAAGCCGCGGACCGCGCGCGGATCGTGCTGAGCCCGCTGCGGGATCTGTTCGCGGCGATCTTCTTCCTGGCGATCGGGTTCTCCGTGGCCCCAGCCGAATTGGTTCCGATGCTGCCTGCGGCCCTGGCGCTCGCAGCGGTGACAGCCCTGACAAAGGTATTGACCGGTCAGTTTGCCGCCCGTCGCGACGGGGTGGCCGGGCCCGGGCAGTTGCGCGCGGGTATGGCGCTGATCGCTCGCGGCGAATTTTCACTGGTCATCATCGGCCTGGTCGCAACGTCGATCCCACAGGTCGGTGCGGTCGCGACCCCTTACGTATTCATCCTCGCGATAGTCGGGCCGGTGTTGACCCGTTTCAGTGCAGGCGGCCAACGCCCGGCGTTCCGGCAGATCGGCGAAACACCGGCGAGTGACCGGCAGTAGCGTCGCCCTTGCACGGCAGCACAGCGGACCCGACGCTGCCACCCTCACGGGCCCGGCAACTGATTTTTCGGCGGCGTCGCCGTTCGGCCCGTAGTCTCCGCCATGTGCAGACGGTGTTCGACGCCCCGGTTGACCCCGAGTTGGTCGAACGTTCGCTCGCGGCAAGTACCTTCGGCTCGATGTGGCTGGACATCCCCAGACCCGACTACCCTCCGCTGACCGCACCGCTCACGTGCGACCTTCTGGTCGTCGGCGGTGGATACACCGGGCTGTGGACGGCCCTGCACGCGGCCGAGCGCAACCCCGCCAAGCGGATCGTCCTGATAGAGGCGAACCGGATCGGGTGGGCCGCCTCGGGACGCAACGGCGGCTTCGTCGACGCCAGCCTGACTCACGGAGCCGAGAACGGAAAATCGCGTTGGCCCAACGAGTTCGACACGCTCGAAAAAATGGGCATCCAAAACCTCGACGGCATGCAGTCAGACATCGAGCGCCTCGGGCTGGACGCGGAATGGCAGCGCACCGGAATGCTGTCGGTCGCCACCGAAGCGCATCAGGTCGACTGGCTCCGGCAAGCGGCAGACGCCGGCGAAGGCCGGTTTCTCGATACGGAGCAGGTGCGCGCGGAGGCGAACTCGCCGACCTACCTGGCGGGCCTGTACAGCCCCGACAGTTGCGCCATCGTCCATCCGGCAAAGCTGGCCGTCGAACTCGCGCGTGCGTGCGCGGAAGCTGGGGTGCACATCTACGAAGGCACCAACGCCACCCGGCTGGACACCGACGGCGACGCGCTGCGCGTCGACACCGCAACGGCGAGAATCACCGCGCGCCAGGTGGTGCTCGCGACCAACGTCTATCCGAGCCTGTTACGACGAAATCGGCTGCGCATCGTGCCGGTGTACGACTACGTGCTGGCGACCGAGCCGCTTTCCGACGCCCAACTGGCCCGCATCGGGTGGCAGGGCCGGCAGGGGATCGGGGACTCCGCCAACCAGTTTCACTATTACCGGCTGACCGTGGACAACCGCATCGTGTGGGGTGGCTACGACGCCGTCTACCACTTTGGACGCAAGGTCGATCCTGCCTACGAGGACCGGCCGGCCACCTATCGGCGCCTTGCCGCCCATTTCTTCATCACCTTCCCTGCGCTCGACGACGTCCGGTTCTCACACCGCTGGGCGGGTGCCATCGACACGAACACGCGATTTTGTGCGCACTGGGGTCTGGCCCGCGACGACCGGGTGGCTTATGTCAACGGGTTCACCGGGCTCGGGGTGGGTGCAGCGAGGTTCGCCGCCGACGTCTGCCTGGATCTTCTCGAGGGCTCACCTACGCCACGCACCCAGTTGCAGATGGTGCGGGAGCGCCCGCTGCCGTTTCCGCCCGAGCCGTTCGCCAGCATCGGCATCCAGGCGACGCGGTGGTCGCTCGATCGCGCCGACCACTCGGCGGGGCATCGCAATATCTTCCTGCGGACGCTCGATGCGCTGGGTCTCGGTTTCGACTCCTGACAAGCCGGCGCGCCGACCGTTGCCACTCTGTAACGTCTCCGTGATCCTGGCCGATGGGCAAGAGTAGGTACGCCTACGTGTAGTTGCCCTGGTCGGACGTGGTAAATCGGTTCACACACTCGGCCTGCGGCTCCGCTATACGTCGGTACCCTTTACACACTTGAGACCCAAGGGGGCGACAGTGCGCCGACGATCGTTACGCGTATTCGCGACAGTGGCGGTCTCGCTCGCCGCGCTCGTTCTCCCCGGAATGCCTGTGCAGGCCGATCCCGGCGTCGTGGTCTTCCCTGGTATGCAGGTCATCCAGGGCACGAACGCCTGCACGTTGGGATTCGTCGACCCGCAGGCGCGCGTGGCCTTCACTGCCGGCCACTGCCGCGGGGACGGCGCGGTGCTCGACGGGAGCCGCAGATTCGTCGGGCAGCAAGCGTCGTTCCGCGACAACACCCCCAACGGCGCGACCATCGACACCAATCATCAGATCACCGACTGGGAGATGATCAGCCTGGCCCCCGACGTCGTGATCAACAACGTCCTGCCCCGCGGCCTGGCCCTGGTGTCGGATCCCGGCGTCGTGCCCTCGCCCGGTCTGGCGGTGTGTCACTTCGGCGTGGTCACAGGGGAGAGCTGCGGGAACATCCAGGCCGTGTACAACGGCTGGTTCACCATGGCCAACGGTGTGGTGAGCCAGAAGGGCGACTCCGGCGGGCCGGTCTACTTCGTCACGCCGGAGGGCAGGGCCGCGCTCGTCGGGATGTTCAACAGCACCTGGGGGCAGTTCCCCGCCGCCGTGTCCTGGCAGAACATCAGCCAACAGTCACACCAGGATGTCATCTCCGCGATGAGCGCGCTTCCGGCGCCGACGCCCTAGCGCTGCAATTCGAACACGGGGAGCGCGGCCGCCCTCAGATCGGCGTCCGTATGAGGCACCGGGCCTGAAGGCATACCTCGGCGAGGAAAACTAGAACACGTTCTAGCCATCCGCAGCGGCCGGAGATATCCTCGACCCGATGCATGCCCAGACACCTGTCCAGATTGCGTGGGTGACGCGGGACCTCGACGCCACGGAGAAGGCGCTGACCACACTGTTGGGCGCAAAGAAGTGGGTGCGGATACCCGACGTCCACTTCGCGCCCGATACCTGTACTTTCCGTGGCCGGCCCGCCGATTTCACCGCCCACATCTCCTTCAGCTACGCCGGTGATACTCAGCTCGAGTTGATCGCACCGCAGAGCGGCGAGAGCGTGTACACGGAATTCCTCGACACCGCGGGACCCGGACTGCACCACGTCTGCATCGAGGCACTCGACTCGGTCGCGTTCGAGACAGCACTGCGCGATGCGCAACGCGACGGCATCCCCGTCGTGCAGCAGGGGGTCATGCCCGGCGGTATGCGGTTCGCCTACCTGTCGGCCGGCGACGCCGGTGTGCCCTACATCGAGATCGCCGATATCTCCGATGACATCAAGGCATTCTTCGACTACGTGAAACAGGAGCAACAGTGAGCGGTCTCGACATTCCGGACACCGTCAACGCGGCCGATGTGACGTCATGGTCCGACGAGGTCGACGTATTGGTAATCGGCTTCGGTATCGCCGGCGGCTGCGCAGCGGTCAGCGCCGCGGCGGCAGGGGCGAACGTTCTTGTGCTCGAGAAGGCGGCTGCCGCAGGCGGCACGAGCTCGATGGCGGGTGGCCACTTCTATCTGGGCGGCGGCACCGCGGTGCAGCAGGCCACCGGTCATGACGACAATGCCGACGAGATGTACAAGTACCTCGTCGCGGTATCGGCAGACCCCGACCTCGACAAGATTCGCCTCTACTGCGACGAAAGTGTCGAGCATTTCAATTGGCTTGAAGCGCTTGGCTTCCAGTTCGAACGCAGCTTCTGGAAGGGCAAAGTGGTGGTGCCGCCGGGCACCGAGGGACTGTCCTACACCGGCAACGAGAAGGTGTGGCCGTACTGCGAACAGGCCAAACCCGCCCCGCGCGGTCATTCGGTGCCGGTGCCCGGGGAGTTGGGCGGCGCCGCGATGGTCATCGACCTGCTCGTCAAGCGAGCCGCCGATCAGGGTGTCGAGATCCGGTACGAGACCGGGGCGACCAATCTGGTGGTCGACGACGGCGGCCGGGACAAGAAAGTCGTCGGAGTCCGCTGGAAGCACTTCGGCGAGAGCGGTGCGGTCAAGGCCAAGGCGGTCGTCATCGCCGCGGGCGGATTCGCGATGAACGCCGAAATGGTCGCCGAACACACTCCGGCGCTGGGGCAGAAGCGGCGCACCAAACACCACGGCGAAGTCGAGCCCTACATTCTCGGCAATCCACACGACGACGGACTCGGGATTCGGCTCGGCGTATCGGCAGGCGGAGTGGCGCAGAACCTCGACGGACTGTTCATCACGGCCGCCGCCTACCCGCCGGAGATTCTGTTGACGGGCGTCGTCGTCAACAACAAAGGGCAGCGGTTCGTCGCGGAGGACTCCTACCACTCGCGCACATCGGCCTACGTGCTGGAGCAACCAGATCAGCAGGCCTACCTGATCGTCGACGAGGCGCATATGCAGATGCCCGAGATGCCGCTGATCAAATTCATCGACGGCTGGGAGACGGTGGCGGAAATGGAAGCGGCCCTGGGTATTCCGGCGGGCAACCTGGCCGCCACCCTTGACCGCTACAACGAGAACGCCGCCCGCGGCGAGGATCCCGACTTCCACAAGCAGCCGGAATATGTTGCCGCACAGGACACCGGCCCGTGGGCGGCATTCGACCTGTCACTGGGCGTCGCGATGTACTCGGGATTCACCATGGGCGGGCTCGACGTGTCCATCGACGGACAGGTGCTGCGCTCCGACGGCAGCGCCGTCCCCGGCCTGTACGCCGCCGGGGCATGCGCGTCGAATATCGCGCAGGATGGCAAGGGCTACGCCAGCGGCACCCAACTCGGCGAAGGCTCGTTCTTCGGCAGGCGTGCGGGTGAGCACGCCGCGCGCACCTAGACCCGCGCGGGTTCGTCGCCGCCCACTCGGCCGAACCGCCACTCACCGTCGCCGAGCAGTTCCAGTTGGTGGGTGTGATGCTGCTCGAGGGCCTTGCGATGGCTGACGCTGACCAGGATGGTGTCGGGTAGCTCGGTGCGAATGAGGGTGTACAGCAGGAATTCCAGGCCTTCGTCCAGCGCCGAGGTCGACTCGTCGAGGAACACGGCCCTCGGCTTGGTCAACAGGATGCGGGCGAACGCGATGCGTTGCTGTTCGCCGGGGGAGAGGATCTTCGCCCAGTCCTCGACTTCGTCGAGTCGATCGACCAGGTGCGGAAGCGCCACCCTCTCCAGCGTGCGCTTCAGCGTCGCGTCGTCGATCTCGCCTTCCTCATTCGGGTAGCTGACAACGGCGCGCAGACTGCCCAGGGGCACATAGGGCATCTGGGACAGGAACATGGTCTCGTTGGGCCCACACGGCCGGGTCAACGTCCCTGAGGTGTACGGCCACAACTCGGCGAGGCTGCGCAGCAACGTTGTCTTGCCGGAGCCGGATTCGCCCTTCACCGCCAACGTGTCACCGACTTCGAGATGCAAGTCGAGCGGGTTCACGAGCTGTTTTCCATCGGGTGTGCGGACCTCGATCCCGTCGAGTTGCACCGTGCCGTCCTTGCAGGGCGTGGTCGTGATCTCCGGAAGCGCCCTGCCCTTCTTCGTTCGCGGTGAGCAGCCCATTGAGGCGGATGATCGAGGCGCGGTAGCCGGCGAACGCGTCGTATGCGTTCCGGAAGAAGGACAGCCCTTGTTCGATGTTGCCGAATGCCGACGCCGACTGACTCATCGCGCCGAGGGTGATCTCGCCGCTGAAGAACCGCGGGAACTGGAACAAATACGGTGGCACGACGATGATCTGACTCATCGACAGGTTCCACCCGTAGAAACCCATCATCCTGTTGATCCACCGCTTGTAGTTGGCGACGATGGGTGCGAAGAGCTTGCGCAACCCGGTGCGTTCGGCGAGCTCACCGCGGTAGAACGCGACGGCCTCCGACGCGTCGCGCAGCCGCACCAGCGCATAGCGGAACGCCGCGTTGAACTTCTCGTTCCGGAATGACAGCCAGATGATCGGCCGGCCCACCCAGAACGCGATGACCGACGCGAACAGCACGTAGGTGAGCAGGATCCAGAACATGGCCTTGGGCAGCGCGACGTTCAGGATGGGAAGTGTGAGCGTGCCTGACAGGCTCCACAGAATCGCGGTGAACGAAATCATCGAGGCGATGGCGTTCACCGAGCCGAACAACAGCGTCGACGTGGAGGTATTCGCCGGTGTATTCGGAAGTCCGCCGACGCCTGCGGTGAAGATGTCGATGTCGTACTGAATTCGCTGATCGGGATTGTCGATCGTGTCGTCGATGAAGCGGCCGCGGTAGTAGGCCTTTCCGTCGAGCCAGTCGCCCGTCAGCCGATCGGTGAGCCATGCGCGCCAGGCCAGCATGAACCGCTGCGTGATGAACAGATCGAACATGATCCGGGCGACGTGCAGCAGGGCAAGCCCCGAGAACACCCACATCGACAGGTAGAAGCCGTCGCGTCCGGAGTTCCTTACCGCGTCATCGCCCGCGGCCACGCCTGACGCTACGACCTGGAAGCTCGTCATCATGTCGCTGCCCTGGAACGTGAAGAGCACAGACAGTCGGACGCCGAAGACCACCGACAGCAGGATCACCGCTAGCCACAGCCACACCTTGACGCTTTCCGGGCCCTTGAAGTAATCGCCGGTGATGCGCCAGAACTGCCTACCCCACACGGTGTACCTGGCGAGCAGGACACAGACCACCAGCGTCGCGACCGCGGCGATCAACCATGCCTGGCCGATCCACTTCAGCGACGTCAGGAACTCATGGCTCCAGTCCAGCGTCGGGCTGAACATTCCCTCTTCCACTGTGGCAAGGTACCTCGCCGGCCTGCTACGGGCGTGCCAGTGGCCTCCACCGTCGGATTCAGCCCGGCTAGCTGGTATGGCGATGAAGCCGAACGGCACGTCGGATGGAATGGCGAATTCGATCTGACCCGATGTTTTCGCCGTTGACGTAGATGATCTGTCCGTGCATCTGGACGGCAGCGTTCAGGATGCGCTGAAGAGCACCCATGGACTCGAATATCTCGAGCGTACGCGGTTGCACCCCAACCGCTTTGGCATACTGCGGCGGTTCCAGGAGTGGATCGACGATAAGGCAGTCGATACCGCGCCGGGTCAGCTCGATGGCCGCGGTGAGGCCGATGGGGCCGGCACCGGCGATGAGTACTTGCGTCTGCGCGGCGTTGGGCACGCGCTGATTATGCTGCCCCCATGAGCATCGACGCTCCGACGGTCAACGCCGGACACCTGATCGCACGGCGACTACGGGCCAGCGGGATCGACACGATCTTCACGTTGTCCGGCGGTCACCTGTTCTCGATATACGACGGCTGCCAGGCGGAGAACGTCCGGCTGATCGACACCCGACACGAGCAGACGGCGGCGTTCGCGGCCGAGGGCTGGTCCAAGGTGACCCGCGTGCCCGGTGTCGCCGCGCTGACCGCCGGGCCGGGCGTCACCAACGGGATGAGCGCGATGGCCGCCGCGGCGCAGAACCAGTCGCCGCTGGTGGTGCTCGGTGGGCGGGCGCCCGCACTGCGCTGGGGCCAGGGTTCGCTGCAGGAGATCGACCACGTGCCGTTCGTCGCGCCGCTCACCCGGTTCGCCGCGACCGCGCAATCGCCGGACGCGGTCGGCCCGCTGGTCGACGATGCACTCCGTGCCGCGGCGGGCGCCGACGGGCAGCCGACCGGGGTGTCGTTCGTCGACTTCCCGATGGACCACGTCTTTGGTGAGGCCCATGACGGCGGCGGGCGCGGTGCGCTGGCAGGCCCGTCCGCAGTTGTTGCACCGGACGGCAACGCCGTGGACACGGCCGTCCGACTACTCGCCGAGGCGCGGCGGCCCGTCATCATGGCCGGCACCAATGTGTGGTGGGGGCACGGCGAGACCGCCCTGCTGCACCTGGCTGAAGAGCTGCGAATCCCGGTGCTGATGAACGGCATGGCGAGGGGCGTCGTGCCGGCCGACCACCACCTTGCGTTTTCCCGCGCGCGGTCGAAAGCGTTGGGGGAGGCCGACGTTGCGGTGGTGATCGGTGTGCCCATGGACTTCCGGCTTGGTTTCGGCGGGGTGTTCGGAGCCGAGACCAAGCTCATCGTGGCCGACCGAGTAACCCCCGAACGGCCCCACCCTCGCGAGGTCGCCGCGGGACTGTACGGAGACCTGACAACCATTCTGTCGGCACTGGCCGGCGCGTCCCCGACTGATCACGAGGCCTGGATCGACGACCTGCGCACCACGGAGACCACGTCGCGGGCGGGCGAGGCTGCCGAGTTGGCCGATGACCGCACGCC
The DNA here is from genome assembly GCA_963805835.1 of uncultured Actinomycetota bacterium. Classification (GTDB taxonomy): domain Bacteria; phylum Actinomycetota; class Actinomycetes; order Mycobacteriales; family Mycobacteriaceae; genus Mycobacterium. The sequence goes on from CAWDVX010000009.1 coordinate 60,354, forward strand.
GCTACATCCGATGCGGGTGTACGCGGAGGTGAGCGCACTGCTGGACCGGGATGCGATCGTCGTGATCGACGCGGGCGATTTCGGCTCCTACGCCGGTCGGGTCATCGACAGCTACGTGCCGGGCGCGTGGCTGGACAGCGGCCCGTTCGGCTGCCTGGGTTCGGGTCCGGGTTACGCGTTGGCCGCCAAGCTGGCCAGGCCCGACCGGCAGGTCGTGCTGCTGCAGGGAGACGGCGCGTTCGGATTCTCCGGCATGGAGTGGGACACGTTGGTGCGCCACGGAGTTCACGTCGTGTCGGTGATCGGCAACAACGGAATCTGGGCTCTGGAGAAGCACCCCATGGAGATGCTGTACGGGTACTCGGTGGTCGCCGAGCTTCGGCCGGGCACCCGCTACGACGAGGTCGTCACCGCGCTGGGCGGGCACGGTGAACTGGTGGCGACGCCGGCCGAACTGCGGCCCGCGCTCGACCGTGCGTTCTCTGCTGGACTGCCGGCCGTCGTCAACGCACTTACCGACCCGACGGTGGCCTACCCGCGTCGCTCGAACCTCGCCTGACGCAGTCTCGCCGCACCCGCGCGCGGAAATTCGTTGGACGCGCCACCTCGTCGACCACCACTGTGGGGGGAGTGGATGTCCGGTTTCACGATTCGGTCGACGAGTTCCGCATCTTCGCGGAGCCGCTGTATCGCCGCGACCCGGTCCTGCACACGATCGAGCTGACACTGCTCGGGGGCGACGGCTTTCCTGACAACCCGCTGCTTCTGACGGTCTGGAGTGACGGTGAACCGCTGGGCGCGGCACTGCAGACACCTCCGTATCCGTTGGTGTGCAAGGGAATTCCCGCCGACATCGTGAAGGCCGTCGCTCATGCGGTACTCGGAGTACGTCCCGGCCTGGATGGGGTGCTGGGCGCACGCGACAGCACCCACGCGTTCGCCGACGCATGGGCCATTGCGACAGGGCAGAGCGGTCGGGTGACCGTCGAGGAGCGGCTCTACCGATTGCGGGCCCTGCAGCCACCGGATGCCGTCAGGCGCGGCGCGGCTCGCGTTCGACGACGACCGTGGCCTGCTGGTTGATTGGGTGGAGCTGTTCTTCGGTGAGACTTTCGGTCATCACCGCGATGATGCCGCCGGAGCGGGGTTCATCGACGCCGCGAAAGAAAAGCATGACCAGTTCGTGCTGTGGGCAGCGGGCGGCGTACCGGTGAGCATGGCGATGCTGCGCGCGCCCGCGGCCGGCGTATCGCGTATCGGGCCGGTCTTCACGCCGCAGAATCGCCGGGGCAATGGATACGGCGCTGCCGTCACCGCCGCTGCCGCGGACTTGGCCCTTCGTCGCGGCACTGCCGACGTCGTCCTGTTCGCCGATCTCGCCAACCCGACGTCGAACGGCATCTATCAGCGGATCGGCTTCGAAGGGGTCGCCGATTCCGTGCGCATCGATTTCGGCACCGTCGACTGACGCCGAGAGTGCGGTTAGTGCGAATGCTCGGCGGCGTGTCTGCTTCAAACACGCACGCTCGCGGGGAGAGGTGAGGGCCCGCGTACCGTAAAGCTGTGGCGAAGACCAAGACCCGCACCTCAGGTCGTGTCAGCAATCGGTTCTGGCGGATGCTCGGCGCGAGCACCGACAGGGATCAGGCAGCGTCGATGGCCCAGGTCCGCGATTCGTCGGAGTTCGACGAGAAAGCCGCCAACCTCGACGACGAGCAACTGCGCAAAGCCGCCAAACTGCTGAACCTCGACGATCTCGCCGACTCCGACGACATCCCGCAGTTCCTGGCGATCGCGCGTGAGGCGTCCGAGCGGACCACCACACTGCGACCGTTCGACGTACAGCTGCAGGCAGCCCTGCGGATGCTCGCCGGTGACGTCGTCGAGATGGCCACCGGTGAGGGCAAGACCCTGTCGGGCGCCATCGCCGCGGCAGGCTATGCGATCGGCGGCCGCCACGTGCACGTCATCACCATCAACGACTACCTCGCCCGCCGCGACGCCGAATGGATGGGCCCGCTGATCGAGGCGCTGGGCCTGACCGTTGGCTGGGTCACCGCGGACTCGACGCCCGAGGAGCGGCGCACCGCGTACATGTGCGACGTCACCTACGGCTCGGTCAACGAGATCGGCTTCGATGTCCTGCGCGATCAGCTGGTCACCGACGTCGACGACCTGGTGTCGCCCAACCCCGATGTGGCGCTGATCGACGAGGCCGACTCGGTGCTCGTCGACGAGGCGCTCGTACCCCTGGTGCTCGCCGGGACCACCCACCGCGAAACCCCGAAGGTCGAGATCATCCGGATGGTCGGCGAGCTGATCGAGGACAAGGACTACGAGACCGACTCCGACAGCCGCAACGTCCACCTCACCGAGACCGGCGCGCAGAAGCTCGAGACCAAGCTCGGCGGTATCGACCTCTACTCGGAGGAACACGTCGGTTCGACCCTGACCGAGGTGAACGTCGCCCTGCATGCCCACGTGCTGCTGCAACGCGATGTGCACTACATCGTCCGTGATGACGCGGTGCACCTCATCAACTCCTCGCGCGGCCGCATCGCGCAGTTGCAGCGTTGGCCCGACGGACTTCAGGCCGCCGTCGAGGCCAAGGAGGGCATCGAGACGACCGAGACCGGCGAGGTGCTCGACACCATCACGGTGCAGGCGCTGATCGACCGGTACCCGACGGTGTGCGGGATGACCGGTACCGCGCTGGCCGCTGGCGAGCAGCTGCGCCAGTTCTACAAGCTCGGTGTCTCGCCAATCCCGCCGAACGCCCCCAACATTCGCGAGGACGAGACGGACCGCGTGTACGTCACCGCGGCCGCCAAGAACGACGCGATCGTCGAGCACATCGCCGAAGTGCACAAGACCCGCCAGCCGGTGCTCGTCGGCACCCGCGATGTCGCCGAGTCCGAGGACCTGCACGAGCGGTTGGTCAAGGCGGGCGTACCTGCCGTCGTGCTCAATGCGAAGAACGATGCGGAGGAAGCCGCCGTCATCGCCGAGGCGGGTGCGCTCGGCTCGGTGACCGTCTCCACCCAGATGGCCGGTCGCGGTACCGACATCCGGCTCGGCGGATCCGACGTGGACGACCACTCCGCCCAAAAGAAGAGAGGTCGCCGAACTCGGTGGGCTGCACGTCATCGGCACCGGACGCCACAACACCGAGCGGCTGGACAATCAGCTGCGTGGGCGCGCCGGTCGCCAGGGCGATCCGGGATCGTCGGTGTTCTTCTCCAGCTGGGAAGACGACGTCGTCGCCGCGCACCTCGAGGCGAGCAAGCTGCCGATGCAGACCGATGAGGACGGCCGCGTCGTCAACCCCAGGGCGGCCAGCCAGCTCGACCACGCGCAACGCATCGCCGAGGGGCGCCTGCTCGACGTGCACGCCCAAACGTGGCGCTACAACCAGCTGATCGCGCAGCAGCGCGCCATCCTGGTGGAGCGCCGCGACACGTTGCTGCGCACTCCGGTGGCCCGTGACGAGCTGAAGGAGCTGTCGCCGGATCGCTACGCGGCGCTGGCGGAGGAGGTCGGCGAGGAAAAACTCGAGAAGATCTGCCGGCTGATCATGCTGTATCACCTGGACCGTGGGTGGGCCGACCACCTGGCGTATCTGGCCGACATCCGGGAGAGCATCCACCTGAGGGCGCTCGGTCGGCAGAATCCGCTGGACGAGTTCCACCGGATGGCCGTCGATGCGTTCGCTTCACTGGCCGCCGACGCGATCGAGGCCGCACAGCAGACCTTCGACACCGCCCCGTCCATCCAGGACGAGCCCGGAGTCGACCTGTCCAAGCTCGCACGGCCGACCTCGACGTGGACGTACATGGTGCACGACAACCCGCTCGCGGATGACACGTTGTCGGCACTGAGCCTGCCCGGGGTATTCCGCTAGGTTCTAAACCATGGAGGAGCCGCGTAGCCGGCGACATCAGACAGAAGCCGCGCAAGCGTCTGAATCCCGGGTACTCACGGTGCCCAACGTGCTCAGCGCGCTGCGCCTGGTGCTGGTGCCGGTCTTCCTCTGGCTACTGCTGGTGGTGCACGCCAACGCGTGGGCGGTGGCGGTGCTCATGTTCAGCGGCTTCTCCGACTGGGCCGACGGCAAGATCGCCCGCCTGGTCGACAACCAGTCCTCACGGCTGGGTGAGCTGCTGGATCCCGCCGTCGACCGCATCTACATGGTCGCCATCCCGATCGCCATGGCGATCCACGGATCGGTGCCCTGGTGGATCGTGCTGACCCTGCTCGGACGCGATGTCGTGCTGGCCGCCACGCTGCCGCTGCTGCGTAGCCGGGGACTGACCGCGCTGCCGGTGACCTACGTCGGCAAGGCGGCAACCTTCGCGCTGATGTCCGGGCTCCCGCTGATTCTGCTCGGCCAGTGGGACGCACTGTGGAGCCGGGTGATCCTCGCGTGCGGGTGGGCGTTCCTGATCTGGGGCCTGGCGATGTACCTGTGGTCGGGCGTGCTGTATCTGATACAGGTCGGCATGGTGATGCGGCGCATGCCCAGGGTGAAGCCGATGACCCACCTCGGCGGCTATGACCCCGAGGCGGGACGCAGCGCCCACCGGGCGCACAGGCCGACGCTCATCCCGGTGCCCTCGCTTCTGCGGTCCCTGTTGTCGGACCACCTGGATCCCGGCTACCAGGCGGCGGCCGATGCGAAGCGGCGGGGAGAACAGCGCAAATCGTGGCAGTCGTGGGCATGGCAGATCGCAGGTGCGGTGTTGATCGCCCTGGTGTTCGTTGCCGCGGTCGCCCAGGCCCGGTCGACGGCACCCGGCGTACGCGAGTCACAGCACGTGCTTTCCGGCAGCGTGCGCGGCGCTGAGGCCGACGTGGCAGACGCGTCGCGCCGACGTGACGACCTGACGACCCAGGTGGACACCGTACGGCGCCAACGCCTCGAGGGCGATGCGCGCGGCCAATTGCTGCTCGGCCAACTCGACGAGTCGAGTTTCGCCGCCGCAGCCACCCCGGTGATCGGACCGGGCCTCGAGATCACCGTCACGGATCCGGGCATGTCCGAGGACCTCAGCGACGTGTCGAAGGAGCGCGTTCCGGGCAGCCAGCAGGTGATTTTGGACCGCGATCTCCAGCAGGTGGTCAACTCGCTCTGGGTCAGTGGCGCCGAGGCGATCTCGGTGGGCGGCGTACGGATCGGTCCGAACGTGACCATCCGGCAGGCGGGCGGCGGCATCCTGGTCGACAATCAACCGATCAGCAGCCCATATGTCATTCTCGCGCTCGGGCCACCGCACGCGCTGCAGGACGTCTTCGAGCGCAGTCCCGGTCTGCAGCGTCTCCGCCTTCTGGAGGCCTCATACGGTGTCGGAGTCAGCGTGAGTACCTCCGAGGCACTCACCCTTCCGGCGAGTCCAGTTCGGGATATCAACTTCGCCAAGGAGATTGGACAGTAATGGGTCCGCACACATGATCGGAATCGGCGCTCTCGTCATCGGCATCGCGCTGGGGTTGGTGCTGCACCCAGAGGTGCCGGAGTTCGTCCAGCCGTACCTCCCGATTGCCGTCGTCGCCGCGCTCGACGCGGTGTTCGGCGGGATGCGGGCGTACCTGGAACGCATATTCGACTCAAAGGTGTTCGTGGTGTCCTTCGTGTTCAACGTGTTGGTCGCCGCGCTCATCGTCTATCTGGGAGACCAGCTCGGTGTCGGCACGCAGCTGTCGACCGCGATCATCGTGGTCCTCGGTATCCGGATTTTCGGAAATGCAGCCGCCTTGCGGCGCAGACTGTTCGGCGCGTGACATAAGCGATGAGTGACGAGCCGCCGCAGCAGTCCGCCGAAGCCGATCAGCCCGGCCGCCATGAGCTGCCGCCCGAGGCGCCGCAGCCCGAGATCGGCGATCTGCACGGCGGTGGCGTCGCGGGCGTCGCGAAGCGTGGCCGGTCGCAGATCGTGTTCGGCGCGCTGGCGATGCTGCTGTGCGTGCTGTTGGGGCTGGCGATCATCACCCAGGTGCGGCAGACCGAATCGGGCGATTCACTGGAGACCGCTCGGCCCGCCGACCTGCTGGTGCTGCTGGACTCGCTGCAGCAACGCGAGGCGGCGCTGAACACCGAAGTGGCCGACCTGCAGCGCACCCTGGCGGAACTGCAGGCATCAGGCACCAGCAATCAGGCGGCGATCGAGAACGCGCAGGCCCGGCTGGCCGCATTGTCGATACTGATCGGTACGGTGCCCGCCACCGGTCCTGGCGTGAACCTGACCATCACCGACACCACCCCGGGCGTGCCGGCCGAGACCCTGCTCGACGTGATCAACGAGCTACGTAATGCAGGGGCCGAAGCGATGGAGATCCGGGGCGGAGGATCGGCCGTGCGGGTCGGTCTGGACACCTGGGTCGCCGGTGGACCCGGCGCGCTGGTCGCCGACAGCGTGACGCTGAACCCACCGTATTCAGTTCTAGCGATTGGTGATCCGCCGACTTTGGCCGCGGCCATGAACATCCCCGGCGGTGCCATGGACAGCGTCGAACGCGTCGGAGGCACGATGGAAGTCCTGCAGTCCGATCGCGTGGACGTCACCGCCTTGCGGCAACCGAAACCTCGCCAATACGCTCAGCCGGTCAAGTGAGATGTGCGCGAGGCAGTGCAGTGAACCGCGAAAGAGAAACCGCGGAAGAGAATGAGGAGCGCCGTGAGCGAAATCCCAGCCGATCTGTACTACACCGAGGAACACGAATGGGTGCAGCGCACCGGCGACGACACCGTCCGCGTCGGAATCACCGACTACGCGCAGTCCGCGCTGGGAGATGTGGTTTTCGTCCAGCTGCCCGACGTCGGCGCCGAGGTGACCGCGGGCGAGTCGTTCGGCGAGGTGGAGTCGACGAAGTCGGTGTCAGACCTCTACGCGCCTGTCAGCGCGAAAGTCGTTGCGGTCAATGGTGATCTGGAGGGCAACCCGCAGCTCGTGAACTCGGAGCCCTACGGCGGAGGTTGGCTGGTCGACCTGCAGGTGGTCGGCGGTGCCCTGGAGGAAAGCTTCCGCAGCCTTCTTGATGCCGACGGCTACCGCGCCACCGTGGCCGAATGACGGGTTGTTAGGGTCTTGCAGACACCGATACCAACCAGAGGCGGATCCGGCGGTGGTGGACACAGCGATGTCCACCTCACGGTACGGTCGACACCAGACGAACTTCGGCTGATGGTTTGGCCTGATCTGGACTGATTTGGACTGATATCGCCACAGCGGCTAGTGAGGAGCAGCGGGTGACGGACAAGGACCACAATTCTGGGGCGGACCAGACGTCTGACGATGTCACGGTGGAGACAACTTCTGTTTTCCGCGCGGACTTCCTCAACGAGTTGGACGCCCCGGCGGCAGCGGGGACCGAAGGTGCGGTCACGGGGGTCGAGGGCCTGCCCGTGGGTTCTGCACTGCTTGTCGTCAAACGCGGGCCCAACGCGGGCTCACGGTTCCTTCTCGACCAGCCCACCACATCGGCGGGTCGGCATCCCGATAGCGACATCTTCCTCGATGATGTGACCGTGAGCCGCCGTCACGCCGAGTTCCGACTCGAGGGCAATGAGTTCCAGGTCGTCGATGTCGGCAGCCTGAACGGCACCTATGTCAACCGCGAACCCGTGGATTCCGCGGCGCTCGCCAACGGCGATGAGGTGCAGATCGGCAAGTTCCGCCTGGTATTCCTCACTGGGCCCAAGAGTGACGACAACGGCGGCAGCTAATGGCCGATGACCGCACTCGCGACGAGTAAATGAGCCAGCCCGACACCCCCGCTCTGACTGGGATGTCGATCGGCGCGGTTCTCGATCTGCTGCGACCGGACTTCCCCGACGTGACCATTTCCAAGATCCGGTTCTTGGAGGCCGAAGGATTGGTCGCCCCGGAGCGGACGGCGTCGGGCTACCGGCGGTTCACCGCCTATGACTGCGCCCGCCTGCGGTTCGTCCTGACCGCCCAGCGCGATCAATACCTCCCGTTGAAGGTCATCAAGGCCCAGCTCGACGCGCTGCCCGACGGAGAATTACCGCAGCGCGGATCCGCTTACGGCATACCGCGTTTGGTGACGGTAGCCGGGGAAGATTCCGGTGCCGACGGCGGTCGCAGTGGATTATCGGCGGTGGCGCCGACCCAGGTGCGCCTGACGCGCGAGGATCTGCTGACCCGCTCCGGTGTCGACGACGAACTACTCACTGCACTGGTCAAGGCGGGCGTGATCACTCCCTCCTTCAAGGGCGCCAGCGCGACCTTCTTCGACGAGCACTCGGTCATGATCGCCCAATGCGCTCGCGCACTGGCCGAGTACGGCGTCGAGCCACGTCATCTCCGCGCATTCCGTTCGGCGGCCGACCGTCAGTCCGATTTGATCGCTCAGATCGCCGGACCGGTGGTGAAGGCGGGTAAGGCGGGCGCCAGAGATCGCGCCGACGATCTCGCGCGTGAGGTGGCGGCGCTGGCCATCACCTTGCACACATCGCTAATCAAGTCGGCGGTGCGCGACGTACTTGATCGCTGAGGATTAGACTCAAACTTTGCAGGCATCTCGGCGCGAAGGGCGGACACAGATGGGTGAGGTTCGTGTAGTCGGCATTCGCGTGGAACAGCCCCAGAATCAGCCGGTGCTGCTGCTGCGCGAGTCCAACGGCGACCGTTACCTGCCGATCTGGATCGGTCAATCCGAGGCCGCGGCGATCGCACTCGAGCAGCAAGGTGTGGAGCCCGCGCGACCTCTGACCCACGACCTGATCCGAGATGTCATTGGCGCCCTTGGCCATTCGCTCAAGGAAGTGCGAATAGTCGACCTTCAGGAAGGCACCTTCTACGCGGACCTGATCTTCGACCGCGACATCAAGGTGTCGGCGCGTCCCTCGGATTCGGTGGCGATCGCGCTGCGCGTCGGAGTGCCGATCTACGTGGAGGAGGCGGTGCTTGCGGAGGCCGGCCTGCTGATTCCCGACGAGAACGACGACGAGGCCACAGGTGCCGTTCGCGAGGACGAGGTCGAGAAATTCAAGGAATTCCTCGACAGCGTGTCGCCCGACGACTTCAAGGCCACATAGCTTTCTTGCAGGCGTCTGTTGGTCGGCGTTCTTCCTTATGCCTTTTTCGTAATGCCCTTTTTCGTGCGGCTTTGTCACGGAAGCGTCTCGTCGGCCTCGACACGCGGTGCGGGTTTCCCCCAACAGCGAATTGGGCAGCCATACTTTGGTGGTCGGACCCGCTGATGGGCAGTCGCGGGCTCGGCTGAAGCGTATGCTCGACACATTCGAGCTTGGCTAAACGTGCTGCCATGCAGGTCACAGACGCGAGATCGACCGGCGAGAGGATTCGAAAGTGGGAGACACGCCACGTCAAGAGGAATTCGATCTATCCTCTGCCAGCGGTCCCGCCGAATCGGGAATGACCGTAACCAGCGCACCCGTTCAGGCGGGTCTCTTCCCGGACGACTCGGTGCCCGACGAACTTGTCGGATACCGCGGACCCAGTGCGTGCCAAATCGCCGGTATCACCTACCGGCAGCTCGACTACTGGGCCAGAACGTCGCTGGTCGTGCCGTCCATCCGCAGCGCCGCCGGTTCGGGCAGCCAGCGGTTGTACTCGTTCAAGGACATCCTCGTCCTCAAGATCGTCAAGCGCCTGCTCGACACCGGGATCTCGCTGCACAACATCCGGGTCGCCGTCGATCACCTGCGTCAGCGCGGCGTCCGTGACCTGGCCAACATCACGCTGTTCTCCGATGGCACCACGGTCTACGAGTGCACCTCGGCCGAAGAAGTGGTCGACCTGTTGCAGGGTGGCCAGGGCGTGTTCGGCATCGCCGTGTCGGGCGCGATGCGTGAACTGACCGGCGCTATCGCCGACTTCCCAGGTGAGCGGGCCGATGGCGGTGAATCCATCGCCGCGCCGGAGGACGAATTGGCGTCTCGGCGGAAGCACCGCGACCGCAAGATCGGCTGACCGCGGCGGCGCGCTGCCCTGCCACCGGATGCCGGTAGAATCGGCGACGCATCGCCCGCGTGCGGGAGAGTTCCGTGGCCGCCAGCCACGGACGCCGAAGGAGCAACACCTCTCCGTCAACCTCTCAGGCACCCCGGACCGCGCACGGCCCCGATGCCTCTGGAAAGCGGTAGGCCCAGACCTACCCGCCGATGGGGAAAGGCGTGTCTCGCGTCCGCTGCGAGCCGCCGAATCTCTCAGGCACCGACGACAGAGGGAGAGGAACCCAACGGTTCTGAACCCCACGCGTCTGGAGTGATCGAAGGTGTCCGACTCAGTGTTCGATTCGCGAAACGACCCATTCACCTTCGCCGCACGCCATATCGGACCTGACGCCGGTGCAGTCGCCACCATGCTCACGACCATCGGTGTGGGTTCACTCGACGAGCTGGCCGAAAAGGCGTTACCCGCGGGCATCCTCGACTCGCTGGGCGCAGATCAGGTGGCGCCCGGCCTCGATCAGCTCCCGCCGGCAGCCACCGAGGACGAGGCACTGGCGGAACTGCGGGCGCTCGCCGATGCGAACACCGTCGCGGTGTCGATGATCGGGCAGGGCTACTTCGACACGCTCACACCACCAGTGTTGCGCCGCAACATACTTGAAAACCCCGCCTGGTACACGGCGTATACGCCGTATCAGCCGGAGATCAGTCAGGGTCGACTCGAGGCGCTGCTCAACTTTCAGACCATGGTCTGCGATCTCACCGGACTCGAGGTCGCCAACGCCTCGATGCTCGACGAGGGCACCGCCGCAGCCGAGGCGATGACCCTGATGCACCGTGCGGTACGCGGGCCTTCGGATCGGCTGGTCGTCGACGTCGATGTCTATGGGCAGACCGCTGCGGTGCTTGCGACTCGCGCGCAGCCGCTCGGCATCGAGATCGTCACGGCCGATCTACGACAGGGCCTGCCCGAAGGTGAATTCTTCGGGGTGATCGCGCAATTGCCGGGTGCCGGGGGTGGCGTGGTCGACTGGCGCGAGCTGGTGACGCAGGCACACGACCGCGGTGCGCTGGTCGCCATCGGCGCCGACCTGCTCGCGATGACGCTCATCACCCCTCCCGGTGAGATCGGAGCCGACGTCGCGTTCGGCAGTACTCAGAGATTCGGTGTGCCAATGGGATTCGGTGGACCACACGCCGGCTATCTCGCCGTGCACGCCAAGCACGCCAGACAATTGCCCGGCCGCCTCGTCGGAGTGTCACTCGATGCCGATGGCGCCCCGGCGTACCGGTTGGCGCTGCAGACGCGTGAGCAGCACATCCGGCGGGACAAGGCGACAAGCAACATCTGCACCGCACAGGTGCTGCTTGCTGTGATGGCCGCGATGTACGCGAGCTATCACGGAGCCGACGGGCTGACCGCAATCGCACGGCGGGTGCACGGGCACGCCCGGGCGCTGGCCGCGGGGCTGGCCGACGCCGGTGTCGAGGTCGTCCACGCGGCGTTCTTCGACACGGTGCTGGCCCGAGTACCCGGCAGGGCAGGCGAGGTCCGCGACAAGGCCAAGGCGCGCGGTGTGAACATCTGGCTGGTCGATGACGATCACGTGTCAGTGTCCTGCGACGAGGCGACGTCCGCGCAGCATGTCGATGCCGTGCTGTCCGCGTTTGGAGCCGCCGCGGCGGGTGCGTTCGACGGACCCGTGATCGCGACGCGCACATCGGAGTTCCTGACCCACCCCGCCTTCACGAAGTACCGCACCGAGACGGAGATGATGCGTTATCTGCGGTCCCTGGCGGACAAGGATATTGCGTTGGACCGCAGTATGATTCCACTCGGATCGTGCACGATGAAGCTCAACGCGGCCGCCGAGATGGAGCCCATCACCTGGCCCGAATTCGCCCGGCAGCATCCGTTCGGCCCGGCGTCGGATACACCTGGCCTGCGCAAGCTGATCGCTGACCTCGAGAACTGGCTGACCGGTATCACCGGCTATGACGCGGTGTCGCTGCAGCCCAACGCGGGATCACAGGGGGAGTACGCGGGGCTACTGGCGATCCAGGCCTACCACCTCAGCCGCGGTGAGTCGAAGCGCAACATCTGCCTCATCCCGTCCTCGGCGCACGGCACCAATGCCGCGTCGGCCGCGCTGGCCGGGATGAAAGTCGTGGTGGTGGCCTGCCGGGAGAACGGCGATGTCGACCTCGACGATCTGCGTGCCAAGGTCGCCGAGCACGCGGAAAGCGTTGCGGCGCTGATGATCACCTACCCATCGACGCACGGCGTCTACGAGCACGACGTCGCCGACATCTGCGCCGCGGTGCACGATGTGGGAGGCCAGGTCTATGTTGACGGGGCGAACCTCAACGCGCTTGTCGGGCTGGCACGGCCGGGCCGGTTCGGCGGTGACGTCAGTCATCTCAACCTGCACAAGACGTTCTGCATCCCGCACGGTGGCGGTGGTCCCGGCGTCGGGCCGGTGGCGGTTCGCGAGCATCTCGCGCCCTACCTGCCTGGTCATCCGCTGGCCGATGAACTCGGCGACGAGCTGACGGTGTCGGCGGCGCCGTACGGATCGGCATCGATCCTGCCGATCACCTGGGCGTACATCCGGATGATGGGAGCGGACGGACTGCGGGCGGCGTCGCTGACGGCGATCGCGTCGGCCAACTACATCGCCCGTCGCCTCGACGAGTACTACCCGGTGCTCTACACGGGTGAGAACGGCATGGTGGCCCACGAGTGCATCCTGGATCTGCGGGGCATCACCAAACAAACCGGTGTGACCGTGGATGATGTGGCAAAGCGGCTGGCAGACTATGGTTTCCACGCTCCGACGATGAGCTTTCCGGTGGCGGGCACGCTGATGGTCGAGCCGACGGAAAGCGAGAGTCTGGCCGAGGTCGACGCGTTCTGCGAGGCGATGATCGCGATCCGCGGCGAGATCGATCAGGTGGCGGCCGGGCTCTGGTCTCCTGAAGACAATCCGATGCGCGGCGCTCCGCACACCGCGGAATGCCTGCTGGTGTCCGACTGGGACCACCCGTACACCCGCGAGCAGGCCGCCTATCCGCTCGGCAAGAACTTCCGCCCGAAGGTCTGGCCGCCGGTGCGTCGCATCGACGGCGCCTACGGCGATCGCAACCTGATGTGCTCGTGCCCGCCAGTGGAAGCATTCGCGTAGCGCGAGTGTGGTGTTGAAGCACGCTCCAGGCCGAAAAATGTGCGGGTAACCCGCGATCGGCGGAGATTCGGTCCGGTCAGCCGAAGCGGTCGATGATCGCCTCGGTGATGCGCTCCGGCGCGTCTTCCTGGATGAAGTGGCTCGCGCCCGGTAGCTCCACGAGGACGTGATCGGGGAACGCCGCGCGCATGCGGGGGAGGTTCGGGCCAGGACGGAAGGCGAAATCCTTCATGCCCCAGACCAGCAGTGCGGGTTTGGATCCGAGCTTGGCGGGCACATCGCGGGCGAGCCTTTGGAGGAGGGGCCGGGCCGCCAGAATCTCTTTCGGCATGCGCGCCACCCCGGCGCGGGCCTGCGGCGTCGGCTGAACCCCGACGTAGTGTTCCATCACCGCGTCATCCAGTTCCGTCGCGGTGCCTGCCGGAATCAGCCTCTCCACGAAGAAGTTTCGCTGTGTGATCGCCCACTGCATCGGAGGGCTACCCATCACCTTGCTGAAAATCTTGGTCGACAGCTCAGCGGTCGGCCAGAACCACGTGTTGCCGAGCACGACGCCGCGTACACGATCGGCACGTTCGGTGGCGACGGCCAGGCTGATCGGTCCGCCCCAGTCCTGGCCCATGCTCAGATACTGATCGAGTTCGAGGTGATCGACGAGCTCGCCCATCACGGCGGCGTGCTCGTCGATTCGATAGGCGAACCCTGGCGGTCGCTCGGAGAGTCCGAAGCCGAGGTAGTCGGGGGCGATGCACCGGAATCGATCGCGCAACCCGGCGATGATGTTGCGGTAGAGGAAGCTCCACGTCGGATTGCCGTGAAAGAACATGATGACCGGACCCGTACCTTCGTCGACATAGTGCACGCGCCCACGCGAACTGTCGAACCATCGGGATGTGAACGGGTACAGCGCCGGATCGGGCGTGAATTCGCTTGGCAATTCCTGGCCCCCTTTCCATGGTGTTGGTACGGTTCGTCAAGTGTTACCCCCCAGCGTGGCAGAGTGGCGCGCCGGCGGCACCTGGTTGAGCACCTCCGCCGGTCGAGTCTTCGTCCGCTCGGCGCCCGGCGACGGCCCGACGATCCTGCTGTTGCACGGCTATCCATCCAGCTCGTATGACTATCACCAGGTGGTGCGGCACCTGAACGGCCGGGCGTGGGTGACGCTGGACTTTCTCGGGTTCGGGCTGTCGGACAAACCGCGTCCGCACCGCTACAGCCTGCTCGAGCAGGCCGACATCGTGGCGGCTGTGGTGGCGGAGACGACATCGGAGCCGGTCGTCCTGATCGCACACGACATGGGCACGTCGGTGGCCACCGAACTGCTGGCACGAGATCTGCAGGGGCAGTTGCCGTTCGAGCTGCAGCGTGCGGTGATCAGCAATGGGAGCGTCATCCTGGACCGGGCCAGCCTTCGGCCCGCTCAGAAGCTGCTACGCGGTCCACTGGGGCCGGTGCTGGCCCGGCTGTCCAACGCGTCGTCGTACACCCGGGCCTTCGGCAGGCTGTTCAGTGCCGATCACCCGATGACCGAACGAGGAGGGACAGGCGCAGTGGGCGCTGTGGTCGGCCAACGACGGGCACCGCATTGCCCACCTGCTCATCTCCTATCTGGACGAACGGGTCCGGTATGCCGGGCGTTGGCACGGCGCGGTGCGGGACTGGCCCAAGCCGCTGAGCTTCCTGTGGGCACTCGACGACCCGGTCGCGACCACCAATGTGCTCGACGGGTTACGCGAGCTGCGGCCCGCCGCATCCGTTGTCGAGCTTCCCGGTGTGGGGCACTATCCACAGGTCGAGGTGCCGGAGGAATACATCCGGGCGGCGCTGAGCCTGTTGTCGACCGCGTCGCACTAGGCCAAGAAGGTCGCGATCGCCGAGGTCAGCTCCGGTCCTGTCGAGCTCGCCAGATTCTGGTAGTTGCCGCGGCTGAGCTGGGCGACCGCCTCCCAGGTGGACTGGTCGGAGTCGGAGCCGAAGTCGATCACGTTCACCGCGACCGGCCGTGCGGGGTCGAACGCTCCGCGAATGTAGGCCTCCAGTCCCGCGCCGTTCAACGACTGGTCCGTATGCGGTCCGGTGGTGATGACCAGGATCGAATTATTCTGGCCCTGGCGGAAATTCGTCTTGGCCTGTTCGTAGACCAGCCGAAGCGTGGTGAACGAGACGGCGCCGCCGTTCGAAGCGGTCTGGCTGTCCAGCTCCGCGGTCAGCGCCGCCGACCGGGCCCTGCCGTCGACCTGATCGGACAGCGGGCCCATCGGCCACCTCGGATCGGCCCTCGACACCATCGAACGTCCACAAACCGACCGCGGAGTTCGGCGGCAGCGCCTGCAGCCGCGCGTTGAGCGCCGCGGTCACATTGGCCAGCCGCGATTTCCCGTCCTCGACGACCGGCATCGACTGGTCCAGCATGATGGTCACCGCCGGGCTCTCCGCGGGAGCGGTCAGCGCGTCGGCGAGCATGACGCGCATCGCGTTGTCACCCACCGACAGCGGAGCCGCAAGCGGTGCGAAGTCGGTGACGTCGCTGCGCGGCGGGGTACCGCCTTCGGTTCGGAAGCCGGCCTTCGTCAGTTCGGCCAATTGCTCTGGCTTGCGCATGAACCGCGCGAATTCGCTGGCCGCGGCCACCTGTTCCTGCGACAGCCAATCACCGGCCAGCAGGGCTGTCGGATAGTCCGCGATCGCCGCAGGCCCTGGTGGCGGCCAAGAGGTCAGCACCTTCTTCGCGTCGGGCAGTGCCGCGCCGCGCTGGAAGAGCTGCTGCTCGGTGGTGACGACCGCATGCACCGGCGCGTCGGCCGGATCGGGGGCGTCGAGCAGAGCGTCCATCGCGGTAGAGGCCTTGTTGTCGGCCAGCTTGGGCTGGCCCGCCACCAGCGAGTTCACCGCGCCGATGCCTGAAGTGGGCGGGGCTCCGGGCGGGTGCGGACGACACTGCCACCGCTTCCGCCGCCAGGTACGAGGCGTCGCTGTCGCCGGACAGCGGCAGCGCCAACCGTAACGAGCCCCAGCCTGGCAGGCCCAGCCCGTCCAGTGCGTTCGGATTGGTCTGCATGGCGGGCAAAGTCGCCCAGTTCTGTTGTGCCAGCGCGGCCTTGAGTTCCGGTCGGATCGCCAGCACCACCGGCGAGTTGACCAGGGACCGGCTGTCGCTGATGGTCTTCTCGCCGGCGCTGGCTTCCAGGCGTGCTGTCGAGATGGAGCTGGCCGGGATCCACAGGGCGGGTCGCTCACCGAGGTCGGCGGGCCACTGGCCGACGAATCCGTTGACCACCTGATCGGAGTCGGCCGGGGTGACTCCGACTTTCATACAGCGGTCGCCGACCGGCGCGGCGTCGCGGTTGTAGTCGTCGGCCAGCGTCTTGATCTGATCGGCGATGGAGGGGTCGGCGACGACGGCCACGGCGAGTTCGCCGTTCACACACCGCGCGGCGGCGGCGTCGCTGCGACTGGACAGCGCGTCCCCGAAAAAGCGCCAGAGGATGACCGCGGCGACCACGACGATGACGGTGACCAGGGCGGCGATCACGCCGATGCTGACGCCCCGCCTGCCGGTGGTCACCGCGCGATGACTGCCGGTCCACTCGCCGCCCTCCCAGTCACCTCCGTGTTGGGGGCCGGAGCGCGGACGATCGGGCGGCGGAGACGACGAACCGACGCGGCGAAGGTCGAATGCGGCGGGGTCGTCTTCGTATTCCGTTCTGCCGTAGTCGGGTTCGTCGTGGGTGAACGACTCCGGGGCCGCCTCGCGGTATTGCGACGTGTCGTATTCCTGCTCCTCGAAGCGCGGGGTGGCAGGATCTTCTTGCTGCTCTTCGCCGGCCGAATCTTCGGGGTCGGGAATGCTATGCCTGCCCACGAAAGCCCTTGTGCTCGCTACGTCGACGGGTCATCGGATCAACCACCGTTGTTTGCTGCCTTGAACTCGCGGCGCTTGCGGTGCAGGATCGGCTCGGTGTAGCCGCTCGGCTGGGCGGCACCGGCCAGGATCAGCTCCTGGGCGGCGGTGAACGCCACACTGCCGTCCGGATCCGGGGCCATCGGCCGGAATTCCGGATCCTTCTCGTTCTGCTGGTCGACCACCGCGGCCATACGACGAAGGCTGGCCTTCACGTCGTCCTCGGTGATCACCCCGTGGCGCAGCCAGTTCGCCAGCAGCTGACTCGAGATGCGAAGGGTGGCACGGTCTTCCATGAGCGCGACGTCGTGGATGTCGGGCACCTTGGAGCAGCCCACGCCAGCGTCGATCCAGCGCACCACGTAGCCGAGAATGGACTGGCAGTTGTTGTCGACCTCTTCGCGGATCTCCTCTGGCGCCCAGGCGAGTTCCTCACCCAGCGGTATGGTGAGCAGCTCATCGACCGAGGTCCGGGTCTTGCCCTCCAGCTCCTTCTGCACCGCGTACACGTCGACCTCGTGATAGTGCATGGCGTGCAGGGTGGCCGCCGTCGGCGACGGCACCCACGCCGTTGTCGCGCCGGCCTTCGGCTGACCGATCTTCTGCTCGACCATGTCGGCCATCAGCTCGGTCATCGCCCACATGCCCTTGCCGATCTGTGCGCGCCCGGAGAATCCGGTGGCCAGACCGACATCGACGTTCTGATCCTCATAGGCCAGGATCCAGGGCTGCGTCTTCATTGCGCCCTTGCGGACCATCGGGCCGGCCTCCATGGACGTGTGGATCTCGTCGCCGGTGCGGTCCAGGAAGCCGGTGTTGATGAACACCACGCGGTCGGCTGCCGCCTTGATGCAGGCTTTGAGGTTGAGGGTGGTGCGGCGCTCCTCGTCCATGATGCCGACCTTGATGGTGTTCGGCGGCAGACCGAGCACGTCCTCGACGCGGCTGAACAGCTCGACGGTGAACGCGACCTCCTCGGGTCCGTGCATCTTGGGCTTGACGATGTAGATCGAGCCCGTGCGACTGTTGACCTTCGGGCCATTCCCGTCGCCCGACTTCAGACCGTGAATCGCGATCAGGCTGGTGAACAGCGCGTCCTGGATGCCCTCGGGCACCTCGTTGCCGTCCGAGTCCACGATCGCGTCGTTGGTCATCAGGTGACCGACATTGCGCACGAACATAAGGCTGCGGCCCGGCAGCGTCAGCTCGCCCTCGCCGTCGGGGGTGGTGTAGACGCGGTCTTCGTTGAGCACGCGGGTGAACGACGACCCGCCCTTGGACACCTCTTCAGTGAGGTCCCCGCGGTTCAGCCCGAGCCAGTTGCGGTAGCCGAGCACCTTGTCGTCGGCGTCGACGGCAGCCACCGAGTCCTCGAAGTCCATGATCGTGGTGATCGCGGACTCCAGGACGACATCCTTGATTCCTGCCGGATCGGTGGCACCGACGGACGAGTCGGGGTCGACCAGGATCTCGATGTGCAGGCCGTGGTTGCGCAGCAGCACCGACCACGCGGGCGACCCGAGTTCGCCGGTGTACCCGACGAACTGCTCGGGCGTGGCGAGGCCGGTCGAGCGCCCGTCACCCAGCGTGACGACCAGCTGTCCCTCGTCGATCTTGATGCCGGTCGCGTCATTCCACGCGCCGGTGGCCAGCGGCGCGGCGCCGTCGAGGAAGCGGCGGGCATACGCGATGACCTTGTCGCCGCGAATCTTGTTGTAGCTGGTGCCCTTCTCGGCGCCGTCGTCCTCGGAGATGACGTCGGTGCCGTACAGCGCGTCATACAGCGAACCCCACCGCGCGTTCGCGGCGTTGAGCGCGAACCGCGCGTTGAGGATCGGGACGACGAGCTGCGGGCCCGCGGTCGTGGTGATCTCGTCGTCGACACCGGCGGTGCTGATCGTGAAGTCGTCGGGCTCGGGCAGCAAGTACCCGATCTCGGTGAGGAACTGCTGGTAGGCCTCGGCGTCGATCGGCTCGATGACCCGCTGGCGATGCCACTTGTCGATGCGGGCCTGGAGATCGTCGCGCCGGGCGAGCAGCTCCTCGTTCTTCGGGGTCAAATCGGCGACGACCTTGTCCACACCTGACCAGAAGGTGTCGGGATCGAGGCCGGTACCCGGCAGCGCCTCCTCGTTGACGAAGTCGTACAGCACCTGGGCAACACGCAGGTTGCCCACCTTCACGCGATCGGTCATATTTCCTCCCTCGCCTGCAAAGGCGCGTCGAACGCAGTGCCGTTGATCCAGCTTACCCGCGGGTAATGGTGGCTATTCCCTCGCGTCGGTCGCCCACCGGGCCGGCTGTTTCGCAGCTCAGCGCTTCGGGCGTATCGCCGTCCACGATTGTGAGCAGCTGCTCACACTGGTGGGTCAGGCGCTCACGCAGCGGCGCCGCCCGCTCGGCAACCTGCTGCTGGATCCGAACGTATTCGGCACGCCCGGCCGACGTCTCGATGGGGATCGGATCGAATCCGTAATCGCGAAGATCGTAGGGGCTGGCCCGCATGTCGAGTGCACGGGCCTGCGCCGCGAGCTCCAGGCATTCCATCACCAGCGCTGAATCGACCAGGGGGCCCAGCTTGTAGGCGAACTTGTAGCAATCCATGGCCGCGTGCAGGCAGCCCGGCTGTTCCGCGCTGACCTGGCCGTCGCGGGTCAGCTGCTTCGCTGTTGCGCTCGGCGGCCGGCTCGGTGAAGAACCGGAAGGCATCAAAATGACTGCATCGCAACGGTATTGATTCGACCACCGCATCAGTGGCGGCGGCGCCGAGTCGCAGCGGAACCCGGTCGTGGCGCACGGTCGGCGCCCGGTACACCATCGCCCACTCGTGCAGTCCGAAGCAGTTGAGTCGCGCCGGCCGCGACGCGGTCGCCCGCAGCAATCCGGCGATGAAGCGCACGGTCTCGGCGCGGCCTTTCAGGTGCTCGACGACTCACGGTCACCCCTGCCGCGGTACGTCCGTAACCACTGCGGCCGAGATAGCGCCGGGCGGAGTCTCCGGCCAGCACCACACCGAATCCCGGATGCCATGTCCGCAACTGCCGTGGACGCAGGCTGTAGTACGTGAACAGGAAATCCCACACGGGATGAGGGTCTCCGGCCGATGCGCGGAAGGTGCGCAGGAATTCGTCGACCCGCTCGCGGTGCCTGCGCGCCCGGTTGGCCCATTCGCGCTCGCCGAGCACGGCGTCGGCAACGTCAGACACGGTGTGTCCCGTCACGCACGGTTCCCACGAGGTCCTCGACAAGGTCCTCCAGCGCCACCATCGCCGACACACTGCCATCGGGCGCGGTGAGCAAGTGCCAGGTGAGCGTTGTCGCGCCGCAATCTCGACAGCGCGTCGGGCAGCGGCATCGAGGCAGGGACACGCGGTAGCGGACGCACCATCGACGCATCCAGCACGGCTTGATCCTTGTTGGGGTCGTGAACGAGCGGCAGGACGTCCTTGATGTGCAGATAGCCGACGAAATCGCCGGACGGGTCGCTGACTGGGAAGCGGGAGTAGCCCGTTTCGGCGAGTGCCCCTTCGATCTCCGCCAGGGTGGGGCCACTGCCTTCGCGCGCTGCGGGAACGGCGCGAACCTCACTGAGCGGCACTGCGACGTCATTGGCGACGCGGTTGCGGATCTGCAGGGCGCGGGTGAGCCGGGTGTGCTCCTCCTGGTCGAGCAGGCCCTCCGATCGCGATTCGGCGATCATCTCGGACAGTTCGACAGTGGAGACCGCCACGTCGAGTTCGTCTTTCGGCTCGACGCCGAATGTTCGCAGCGTGGTGTTGGCGCACCAGTTGTAGAAGGCGATGAACGGCCTGGCCAGGCGGATCCACACCAGGTACGTCGGTATCAGGAGCATCGCCGACGATTCCGGTCCGGCGATCGCGATGTTCTTCGGCACCATCTCGCCGAGCAGGACGTGCAGCGTCACCACCACGCCCAGCGCGACCAAGAAGGAGACGGTGTGCAGTACGGAGTCAGGGATGCCGAACAACTCGAACGGCTTTTCCAGCAGGTGCGCGACCGCGGGTTCGCCGACCCGTCCCAGCAGGATGGAACAGATGGTGATGCCCAGCTGCGCGCCGGCGAGCATCAGCGACAGGTTCTCGCCGGCGTGGATGACGGTCACGGCGCTCTTCTTGCCCTGTTCGGCCAGCGCTTCGAGCCGATCGCGGCGCGCCGAGATCAACGAGAACTCCGAGGCGACGAAGAACGCGTTGGCGCCGAGCAGCAGGACGGTCAACAGCACGCCGAAGATGTCGCCGCCCATCAGAGCTCCTCTGCCGTGCTATGCCGGCCCAGTTCGGTCAGCTCGAGCAGGTCGATGCGCCTGCCTTCCATCCGAACCACCGTGGCCAGCCATCGAATCGGATCGTCCAGCGCGGCACCGTCGGGATCGAATGCGGTCAGCTCGACCGACTCCGACTGGTCGGGAATGTGTCCCAGCTTCTCGAGCACCAGTCCGCCGATCGTTTCGTAATCTCCTTCGGGCGCACGGAAACCGGTGGCTTCGGCGACCTCGTCGATACGCAGCAGTCCCGACACCTGCCAGCCTCGTCCGGCCTGCACCACGTCGGGCGGTTCGACGTCGTGTTCGTCACGCACGTCGCCGACGATCTCCTCGATGAGGTCCTCCATGGTGACCATGCCCGCGGTGCCGCCGTATTCGTCGACCACCAGTGCGGTCTGCAGGCCGTTGGCGCGGATCTGGGTCATCACCGCGTCGCCGTCGAGCGTCGACGGGACCTTGGCGACCGGGAGTGCAAAGCTGGCCACCGTGGTGGTGGTCCGCCTCTCCGGCGGCACCTCGAAGACCTGCTTGACGTGCGCGATGCCGATGGTTTCGTCGAGGTCACCGTCGATGATCGGGAAGCGCGAGTATCCGGTCTTGATGGCGGCGGCGACCAGATCTGCGGCGGTGTCGTCGGATTCCAGCGCTTCGATCTTCGATCGCGGAGTCATCAGTTCCTCGGCGGTGCGTTCACCGAACTGCAGGGAGCGGTCCACGAGAACGGCGGTGGCCGGATCGAGGGCGCCGCTGCGCGCCGAAGAGCGCACCAGCGACACCAGCTCCTGCGGGGAGCGGGCCGAGCGCAATTCCTCGGCGGGCTCGATGCCCAGCCGGCGCAGGATCCAGTTGGCGGTCCCGTTCGTCAGCCGGATCAACGGGGTGAACAGCGTCGAGAACATCAGCTGGGGACCCGCCGACCAGCGCGCCGTCTGCACGGGCCGGGCGACCGCCAGATTCTTCGGCACCAGTTCGCCGAACACCATCGACAACGACGTGGCGATCAACACGGCGAAGAACAGGGCCAGTCCGCCCACGAACCGTTCGGGCACACCGATCGCGTCGAGGCCGGGCCTGATCAGCCGCCCGACGACGGGTTCGGCCAGATAGCCCGTCGCCAGCGTGGTGATCGAGATGCCGACCTGCGCGCCGGAGAGCTGAAACGACAACGTGCGGTGGGCTCGTCGCACCATTTGGTCACGCCGGTGACCGCTGCGCGCGTTGGCTTCCACCGTGCTGCGCTCGAGCGCGGTCAGCGAGAACTCCGCGGCGACGAACACCGCGGTGCCGATCGTCAGCAGCACGATCGCACCGATGGAGAGCAGGGATGTCGCGAGGTTCATGGAGTGCTCGGCGTTCTCGCCGACAGCGCGCCGGGCCAGTTGCCCGGCCGACTAGGGGAGGGCTCGGCGTCGGCCGGTTCGTCGCCGGGCCGCTCGGCCCGGAAGCTCGTGGCCTCAACGGGTGCCTGCGGCACAGGTTCCCTTTCGAGTAGACGCATGAAGAGTGGAATCCATGTTAGCCGGTGGCGTCGGGCTTACGGACTCACCAGCCTGTCGGCAGCGGATGGCCCTCGGCGAACCCCGCCGCGGACTGCACGCCGAGCACGACCTTGTCGTGTAGCTCGGCGATGGTGGTGGCGCCCACGTACGTGCAGGTGCTGCGCACACCCGAGGTGATGTGGTCGAGCAGGTCTTCCACCCCGCCCCGGGACGGGTCCAGACCCATCCGCGACGTCGAGATGCCCTCCTCGAACAACGACTTGCGGGCCTGGTCGAACGGGTCGTCCGCGGCGGTGCGCGCCGCGACGGCCCGCTTGGAGGCCATGCCGTAGCTCTCCTTGTACGGGCGGTCCTCGCGATCGCGCATGAGGTCGCCCGGCGATTCGTAGGTGCCGGCGAACCACGAGCCGATCATCACGTTCGAGGCCCCGGCGGCAAGTGCCAGCGCAACATCGCGAGGGTGCCGCACACCGCCGTCAGCCCACACATGACCACCGAGTTGCTTTGCCGCCGCTGCACATTCGAGCACCGCCGAGAACTGCGGCCTGCCCACACCGGTCATCATCCGAGTGGTGCACATGGCGCCCGGCCCAACGCCGACCTTGACGATCGTTGCGCCTGCGGAGATCAGGTCACGGGTGCCCTCGGCGGAGACCACATTGCCCGCCACGAGTGGCAGCCCGAGATCCAGCGAGGACACCGACTTGATGGCATCCAACATCTTGAGCTGATGTCCGTGCGCCGTGTCGATGACCAGTAAGTCGACACCGGTCTCGGCCAGACTTCGGGCCCTCGCCCCGACGTCGCCGTTGATGCCCACCGCGGCGGCAATACGCAAGCGGCCCTTGTCGTCGACCGCGGGGGTGTAGATACCAGCGCGGATGGCGGCGGTACGCGTGAGCACACCGGCCAGCGTGCCGTCGGCCTCGGTCAGCACCGCCAGGTCGACCGGAGCATGTTCGAGCAGGTCGAACACCTTCCGCGGGTCGGTACCCACCGGCACGCTGACGAAATCGGACACCGCGACGTCGCGGACCCGGGTGAACCGGTCCACGCCGATGCAGCCGGCCTCGGTGACCAGGCCGATCGGGCGTCCCTCGAAGACGACGACGGCGGCGCCGTGGGCGCGCTTGTGGATCAACGCCGTCGCATCCGACACCGAATCGTCGGGGGAGAGCACCACCGGGGTGTCGACAACCAGGTCGCGGCTCTTGACGAAGTCGACCGTCTGCTGCACCGCCGAGATCGGAAGATCCTGCGGCAGAACGACTATGCCGCCGCGGCGCGCGACCGTCTCAGCCATCCGGCGACCCGCGACAGCGGTCATGTTGGCCACCACCACCGGGATCGTGGTGCCCGAGCCGTCCGACGTCGCGAGATCGACGTCCATCCGAGACAGCACGTCGGAGCGTCCGGGGACGATGAAGACGTCGTTGTAGGTCAGGTCGTAGGCGGGCTGGTGGCCATGAAGGAATTTCATCTCACGACAAGTCTAGTTGGGCCCGACATCGCCGCTGGCCAGGTGAAGAAACTACGCCTCGACCTCGCTGTGGTCGCCGCTCCACAGCGTGTGGAACCGTGCTGAGGGATCGGCGTCGATGCGACCGTAGGTGTGGGCCCCGAAGAAGTCGCGCAGGCCCTGGGTGAGCGCCGCAGGCAGCCGCTCGGTGCGCAGCCCGTCGTAGTACGACAGCGCCGAGGAGAAGCCGGGAATCGGGATGCCCAGTTCGGTCGCGGTCACCACGACGCGCCGCCAGCTGTCGATGGCGGACTCGATAGCGCTGCGGAAATACGGGGCCACGATCAACGAGGGCAGCTCCGGGTTCTCGTCGAACGCCTCCTTGATGCGGTTGAGGAACTTGGCCCGGATGATGCACCCCCCGCGCCAGATGGTGGCCATATCGCCCGGGGTGATGCCCCAGTCGTATTCGGCACTGCCCGCCTGAATCTGGTTGAAGCCCTGCGCGTAGGCGATGATCTTGGATGCGTAGAGCGCCTTGCTGACATCGTCGATGAACCGCGCTAGCGTCGCTGGGCTTCTCGCCGAGATCGCCGGAGGCCAGACCCGTCGTGGCTTTCCGTTGGGCCACCGAGCCCGACAGCGCGCGAGCGAACACCGCTTCGGCGATGCCGGTCACCGGGACCCCGAGATCGAGTGCCGACTTCACCGTCCACCGACCGGTGCCCTTCTGTTCGGCTTCGTCGAGGATGAGGTCGACGAGGGGCTTGCCGGTCTTGGCGTCGGTCTGTCGCAACACCTCGGCGGTGATCTCGATGAGGAAGCTGTCCAGGTCGCCGGAGTTCCATTGGGCGAAGACGTCGGCGATCTCGGGTGCGGTCAGTCCCAGCCCGTCGCGCAGCAGCTGGTAGGCCTCGCCGATCAGCTGCATGTCCGAGTACTCGATGCCGTTGTGCACCATCTTCACGAAATGTCCCGCGCCGTCAGGGCCGATGTGGGTGCAGCAGGGCACACCGTCGACATGCGCGGAGATCTCCTCGAGCAGCGGCCCGAGCGACGTGTACGACTCGGCCGGGCCGCCCGGCATGATCGACGGCCCCTTGAGTGCGCCTTCCTCGCCACCGGAAATGCCCGCGCCGACGAAGTGCAGCCCACGCTCGCGTATCGCCTTCTCCCGACGGATGGTGTCGGTGTAGAGCGCGTTGCCGCCGTCGATGATGATGTCGCCCTCTTCCATCGCATCGGCGAGCTCGTTGATCACGGCGTCGGTCGGATCGCCGGCCTTGACCATGATGATCACCCGGCGCGGCTTTTCAAGGGCAGCAAGGAATTCGGGGATCGTTTCGCTACGGACAAAGTTGCCCTCGGAGCCGTGCTCGGCCAGCAGCGCGTCGGTCTTGGCGACGGACCTGTTGTGCAGTGCCACGGTGTATCCGTGGTGTGCGAAGTTGCGCGCCAGGTTGGATCCCATTACCGCGAGGCCGGTGACCCCGATCTGAGCGGTGCCGGTCGTGGGTTTGTCAGACGAGCTCATACGGGCAGCCTTTCGATTTTTGTTGTGCAGAACCGGCCTACTACAGGAAGACGCCTACGCGGTGAACAAACGATTCAACTCGGTCAACCATGGCAGCACCACCGCGACGGTAGGTACCACGAGTACGGCCGAGGCGGCCGCGTAGGCGCAGGCTGCCACGGCCAGACTGTTGCCACGACCCCCCAGGCGGCGGACGCGAACCACGGTGGTGGGCCCGCCTGCGGCCAGTGCTCCCGCGGGTGTGCGGCCGGCGGCACAGGTGACCAGCGCGCGGGCCAGGGGAGTGGGGCCGGCGGCACGCACCGCGGCGTCGTCGGCCAGCATCTCGATCAACAACCGCACGGCGTCCAGTGCGCTGGCGCTGCGGACGAAGCGCGGGAATGCGGCGTGCACGGCCGTGAACATCTCGAGTACCAGGTCGTGTCGGGCCCGCAAATGTGCGCGCTCGTGCGACAGAATTGCGGCGATCTCGTTGTCCGCCAATGTCGTCAGCGTGCCCTCGCTGACCACCACCCGGCTCCGCACGCCGGGCAGACAGTAGGCCAGCGGCTCTTCGACGTCGAGGATGCGCAATCCAGACTTCTGCGACTTGCCCACAAGGTCGACGACCATCCGGTGATGCGCGCGCCTGCGCCGGGTCGCGATCGCGACCTGCACGATGGCCACCGCGAGCCGCGCACCGATCAGCAGCGTGAGCGCGAACACCCCGACATAGGTGATCCACAGCGGCCAGCCCAGCACGTCGATCTCGCTCGCGATGGTCGCGGTCGGCCTGCCATTGGGGCCGGGCACGAAAAGCCTGCTCGCGATTGCGATTCCCGCGGAGAAGGCCGACAGGACAGCGGCCAGTGCGATGGACTGCCACAACACGATGGCGGCCCGGGGAGCCCGCGACGGCCATGCCGCCCGCGCCAGCATCGCCGGCATCGGTCCCGACAGGACCAGCGCCATGACGGTGAAGGCCAGCGCGGACACGCTGTAAGTGTCTCTCAGCCGGTGCCCGGCTCGCCAGCGGGTGGCGGTATCCGGTGTTTGGTTTCCAACTCGGCCAGGGCGCGACGCAGGGCCGCTGCCTCGTCGGCGCCGACGCGCTCGACGAAGTGAACCAGCGCAGCCTCCCGGCCGCCAGAGTCCGCAGCCTGATCCAGGGCGTCGACCATCAACCCGGCGACCAGCTCGTCACGCCCGTGCGTCGGGGCATATCGATGAGCGCGGTCGTCGCGGTGCTGGACGACCAGGTTCTTCTTGGCGAGCCGTTGCAGCACGGTCATGATCGTGGTGTACGCCAGGTCGCGCCGGGTCGAAAGTGCCTCGTGAACCTGGCGCACGGTTTGGGGTTCTCGCGCGGACCACAGGTGGTCCATCACTGCGCGTTCCAACTCCCCTAAACGCGTCAACTTGGCCATTCTTCGTTCATCTCCTAGACGGTAGATCCAGCGTACTACGGAATTACTACCGTGCGTCGTATCGCGCACGGCCTACGTCGTCAGGCGCGCTGACGCGAGTGCCGACGACCTGTTCGGGCTTCGTTAGTCCGAGGTCACCACCCCCTCGACCGCCCTTGTGAGTCCAGTCACAGGGTGTGGCTCCGACCGTCGGCCTGCCTATAGTAAGGCTAACCTAACTCACATTGGGAGGTCACCATGACGGTTCTGGTCGACGACCCGCTCATCGCGAGCATGGCCATCGAGCAGGCGTTGCCGTTGCACGAGTCCAGTCGTCGGCTGCGCGAGCTCTATCCCGAATGCCCGCGGGTCTACGGCGTCGCGGTGATAGGTGATCTGTCGCGCAGGCGCTGGTGGCCGCTGACACAGGCGCTGACCACCGACCGGCTGTACTCGATGTTCCAGCTCGCGGCCGAAGAGACCGAGAGCCGCGCCGCCGTGGCCCAGCAGTTGGCCGCGACGTTGGCGCATGTGGTTGTCGGACGGGTGGTCCCGCTCCTCGTGCTGGAGGGTCGCGCATGGGATACGGGGTTGGAGAATCTGTGGGTGCATGTCGATTCCGAGGGAGCGATCGATTGGGTCGCAGTCGTCGATCCAACGCTGCGCGCCCTGCCCGACGACCCGTTCTTCGGTGATCGCCCCACGGTGCGAGCACATCATTCCGCGCGCGAGGGGATTCGCGAGGGGATTGTCGCCCTGCCGAACGAGGCGGCATTGACGACGTGGATCGCACACCGTAGCCACCGCACCCTCGAGCCGCTGTTCGGCAAGCTCGCCGAGGTCAGCGAAGCGGCGATTCCCATCGCATCGATGTGGCACATCGTCGGCGCCGCAGTGGTGGGCGCAGCGACGCAGGTGCCGCTGCGGGCGGGTTCGAGCGAGCTGACCAGCATGCGACGCGGTCAGGCCGTGCTCGACGCTCTCGTCGGCTTCGGCCTGCCGGTCCGGGGCGCCACAGGGCCGTCGGCGGGGGCCACCGGGAAGGTCTTGCTAAATTAGGACAGCCTTGCCTATTCTGATTGGCGAACGAAGCGTGTTCCACCGGACCGCGCCGGAGTCCTGAGGGCTGCAGTGACTCCCGGTCCATACGAAGGACAGGCCCCGCATTCATGCGGGGCCTGTCCGCTTTTCCGGGTCTCCGCCGGCAACGGCCCGGACGCAGGCGTGTAGACAAATTTGCGTGACCACTGACATCCCGTCCGGCTTGGGAGCCGGCTTCGACTCGGAGATCGGCCTCGAATTCGTCGAGCTGACCCCCGACGGCGGCACCGCTCGCCTCGAGATCAACGACAAGCTGCTCCAGCCGTGGGGGATCGTGCACGGCGGCGTCTACTGCGCGATCATCGAGAGCCTGGCCAGTGTGTCCGGGCAGATGTGGCTCACCGAGAACGGCGGCGGCCACGTCGTCGGAGTCAACAACAACACCGATTTTCTGCGAGCCATCTCCTCGGGAACGGTGACGGCGGTGTCGGTTCCCATCCACCGCGGCCGTCGGCAGCAGCTGTGGCTGATCACCATCTCCGACGGCACGAAGCGGGTCGTGGCACGGGGCCAGGTGCGGCTGCAGAACCTTCCCCCTGAATAGCCTCACTTTTCTTGCGCTGCTGAGGGGTGCCGGGCGTGGCAGTATCCCCGTCTATGCGATTAACGCCGCATGAACAAGATCGGCTGTTGCTGTCATACGCCGCGGAACTCGCGCGCCGACGTCAGTCGCGCGGCCTCAAACTCAATCACCCCGAGGCGGTGGCGTTGA
The DNA here is from genome assembly GCA_963805835.1 of uncultured Actinomycetota bacterium. Lineage (GTDB taxonomy): Bacteria > Actinomycetota > Actinomycetes > Mycobacteriales > Mycobacteriaceae > Mycobacterium. The sequence goes on from CAWDVX010000009.1 coordinate 89,349, forward strand.
TCACCGATCACCTCCTCGAGGGAGCGCGAGACGGACGTACGGTCGCGGAGTTGATGGCCAGTGGCCGTGAGGTTCTCAGCCGTGACGACGTCATGGCAGGCGTTCCGGAGATGCTCGACGACGTGCAGGTGGAGGCGACGTTTCCCGACGGAACGAAACTCGTCACCGTCCACCACCCGATCGCATGAGCTGGGCACCGGGCGAGATTGCCTTCGGCGAGGGCGATATCGAGATCAACGCGGGCGCACAGCGCATCGAGATGGACATCGTCAACACCGGGGATCGTCCCGTGCAGGTCGGCAGCCACGTGCATCTTCCGCAAAGCAACGCCGCGCTACATTTCGACCGCGCTGCCGCTCACGGGCACCGGCTCGACATCCCTGCCGGCACGGCAGTGCGGTTCGAACCCGGTGTCGGCCAGCGTGTTTCGCTTGTTCCTCTTGGCGGCTATCGCGAGGTGCATGGTTTGACTCTCCACCCGCCGGGAAAGTTGGACCCGCGGTGATCGCGGGCGCGAAGAAGCGCAGAGGGCAGCGATGAACCAGATGAACCAGATGTCTCGGGCCCGCTATGCCCAGCTATACGGGCCGACGACCGGCGACCGGATCCGACTGGCCGACACCGATCTGTTCATTGAGATCACCGACGACCTCAGTGGCGGACCCGGTCGGGCCGGCGACGAGGCGGTGTTCGGTGGGGGCAAGGTGCTTCGCGAATCGATGGGGCAGGGCAAGACCATCCGTGCCGAGGGTTCCCCGGACACCGTGATCACCGGTGTGGTGATCCTCGACCACTGGGGAATCATCAAGGCCGATGTCGGGATGCGTGGTGGACGCATCACCGCCATCGGCAAGGCCGGCAATCCGGACATCATGGCCGGTGTGCACGGCGACCTGGTGGTCGGCCCGGCCACCGAAGTAATCGCGGGCAACGGACTCATCGCCACCGCGGGCGGCATCGACTGCCACGTCCATTTCATCTGCCCACAGCTCATGGAGGAAGCGCTGGGTAGCGGCATCACCACGCTGATCGGCGGCGGCACCGGGCCCGCCGAGGGTAGCAAAGCCACCACGGTGACTCCGGGAGCCTGGCATCTGGGGCGGATGTTGGAGGCGCTCGACACCTGGCCGTTGAACATTGCGTTGCTGGCCAAGGGCAATACGGTCAGGCTCGACTCGATGCGAGAGCAATTACGTTCGGGCGCTTCGGGTTTCAAGTTACACGAGGACTGGGGTTCGACACCCGCGGCGATCGACGCCTGCCTGCGGGTGGCCGACGAATACGGGGTGCAGGTCGCCCTGCACTCCGACACCCTCAACGAGCTCGGTTTCGTCGAAGACACCATCGGCGCCATCGCCGGCCGATCGGTTCACGCGTATCACACCGAGGGCGCGGGTGGCGGGCACGCGCCGGACATCATCCGCATAGCCGCCGAACCGTATGTGCTGCCGAGCTCCACGAATCCCACACGTCCGCACACCGTCAACACTCTCGATGAGCATCTGGACATGCTGATGGTGTGCCATCACCTCAACCCCGGGGTGCCTGAGGATCTGGCCTTCGCCGAGAGCCGGATACGACCGTCGACGATGGCGGCGGAGGACTTGCTGCACGACATCGGCGCGATCTCGATGATCGGCAGCGACTCCCAGGCGATGGGCCGGATCGGAGAGGTGGTGATGCGGACCTGGCAGACCGCGCACATGATGAAGAAGCGCCGCGGACCGCTACCCGGCGACAACGAGGCCGACAACAATCGGGCCCGACGGTACATCGCGAAGTACACCATCTGCCCCGCAATCGCTCATGGTCTCGACGGTGAGGTGGGGTCCGTCGAAGTCGGTAAGTTGGCTGATCTAGTGCTGTGGCAGCCGGCGTTTTTCGGGGTGCGACCGCACCTGGTGATCAAGGGCGGGATGATCGCCTGGGCTGCGATGGGCGACGCGAACGCCTCCATCCCCACCCCGCAGCCGGTGCTGCCGCGGCCCATGTTCGGCGCAGCGCCCGCGGCCGCTGCTGCCAATTCGGTGCACTTCGTGGCACCGCAGGCGATCGAGGACCGGCTGGCTGGCCGACTCGCTGTGAATCGCCGGCTGGTCGGCGTCCGCGATGTCCGCGGCGTCGGCAAGGCCCAGATGCCGCTCAACGACGCCCTTCCCGAGATCCAGGTCGATCCGGACACCTTCACCGTGACCATCGACGGCGAGGTGTGGCAAGAGGATCCCGCGGCCGAACTGCCGATGGCGCAGCGATACTTCCTTTTCTGATGAACCATCTCGCGACGCTGCTCACGCTGGCCGACTCCCGGTTGCCGACCGGTGGGCACGTGCATTCGGGCGGCGTCGAGGAAGCCGTCACCGAGAACCTGGTCCGTGACCTCGCCACGCTGCGGGCGTATCTGCGGCGGCGGATTCGCACCACCGGGTTGGTCGGCGCATCGATCGCCGCCGCGGTGCACAGCGGCACATTGCCTGTTCCGCGGGCGGATATCGAGACCGACGCCCGCACACCGTCTCCCGCCGCGCGGCAGGCTTCCCGGGCGCAGGGCCGCGGATTGCTGCGACTGGCACGACGGGTATGGCCGGACGGCGGCTGGGACCCGCTCGGCACCACCCCGCATCTGGCCGTGGTGACCGGCCGCGTCGGTGCAGCCAGTGGGCTGGAACCCGAACAGACCGCGCTGGCCGTTGTCTACACCACGATGACCGGTTCGGCGACCGCCGCACAGCGGCTGCTGGCATTGGACCCGGGCGATGTCGCAGCTCTGACGTTCGAGCTCTCGACGCTCTGTGACCAGACGGCCGCCGCGGCCCGCAAGGAACTGGCCGACCTGTCCGATCCGCTGCTCGACGTGCTCGCCCAGGGACACGCCCGGCGCGAGCGACCGTTGTTCGTCTCCTGAAAGGTTCTGCATGCCACCACATTTCCTGGACGGCCAACCACACGGTCACCACGATCGGCCCAAGCGTCAACGGATCGCAGGGGAACCCCTGCGCATCGGAGTCGGCGGTCCCGTGGGTTCCGGCAAGACGGCCCTCGTCGCAGCATTGTGCAGGCAACTGCGTGACGAGTTGTCGCTCGCAGTACTCACCAACGACATCTACACCACCGAGGACGCCGATTTCCTGCGCCGGCACGCCGTGCTGCCCGACGAGCGGATCGCCGCGGTGCAGACCGGGGGCTGTCCGCACACCGCGATCCGCGACGACATCACCGCCAACCTCGACGCCATCGACGACCTCATCGCCGGCAACGACCGACTAGATCTGATTCTCGTCGAGTCCGGCGGAGACAACCTGACCGCCACCTTCTCGTCTGGCCTGATCGATGTGCAGATCTTCGTCATCGATGTGGCGGGTGGCGACAAGGTGCCGCGCAAAGGCGGGCCGGGCGTGACGTACTCGGATCTGTTGGTGATCAACAAGACCGACCTCGCGCCGATGGTCGGTGCGGATCTCGAGGTGATGCGCCGCGATGCGACGGCGGTCCGCGGCGATCGCCCGTTCGCGTTGATCTCGCTGACGGAGGACCCCACCGCGACCGCCGTGCTCTCGTGGGTGCGTGAACAGATGCGGGTCCTTGTCTAGTGCGATCTGACGTTCTCGTCGTCGCGCGCCGCGATCGGCGCCCGCGCATCGAATGCGCGGGCGGAGTCGCCGTGCGGGAGACCCAACCCGAGACGGTGCACCTGGTGTCGACTGCGGCGACACCACTCGGTGGCGATGCGGTGTGCGTGCGCATCGTGGTGGAACCCGGTGCGGTGCTGAGGGTGCGCAGCGCTGCGGCGATGGTGACGCTGCCCGGTGCGGCCTCCTTTGAGTCGCACTCGATCTGGGCCCTTGAGGTGGAGGGTGAACTCGACGTCGATCCACAACCGACCGTCGTCGCCGCGGCCTCCCGTCACCTCACCTCGACCCGCCTGAAATTGGCGGGCTCGGGACGCGTCAAGCTGCGCGAACGTATTCAGATCGGCAGGAGCGGTGAGCAGCAGGGTTTTTGGTCTGGATCATTGCATGCGGACGTCGACGGTTCGGCACTGCTGAGGCACCGCATCGAACTCGGCCGCGGCTCGGTGGCCGACGACGAGCTGACCGTGCCGATGGCGTGCATCAGCGAATTGCACTATCCGGAAACGAACGCCGACACTGCGGGTGTGGCGCTTGCGTTGGCGGGTGGCGGCTGCCTGTCCACCTGGCAGGGCGAGCGGCTTTAGACCGCAGCCTTTTCGGGATCCTGCACCAAGGCAGCGATCTCCTCGAGCTCTTCGATTCTGGTGCGGGCGTAGGCCTGTTGCTCGGTGATCGTGAGGTTGCCGCGCGCGGTCGACAGGAACGTCACCGTCCATGACAACAACGTGGTGATCTTTCGCCGGAATCCGACCAGATACACCAGGTGCAGCACCAGCCATGCAAGCCAGGCGATGAAGCCGCCGAACTCCAGCGGCCCGATCTTGGCGACCGCCGAGAAGCGTGACACCGTGGCCATCGAGCCCTTGTCGAAGTACTGGAAGGGCTCGCGCTCGGCGGGGTTGGCGCCCTTGAGCTCGGCCTTGATGGCCTTGGCGGCGTACTTGCCACCCTGAATGGCGCCCTGTGCCATACCGGGAACACCTTCGACGGCGGCCATATCGCCGACGACGAACACGTTCGGATGGCCGGGAACACTCAGGTCGGGGAGCACCTTCAACCGTCCCGCCCGGTCGACTTCTGCGTCGGACTGCTCAGCGATGTCGCGGCCGAGCGGGCTCGCCGAAACACCGGCAGACCAGACCTTGGTGGCACAGTCGATACGACGGAATGTGCCGTCGGGATCTTTGACAGTGATGCCGTTGCGGTCGACGTCGGTGACCATCGCACCGAGCTGGATCTCGACACCCATCTTCTCGAGGCGATTCTTCGCCTTGTTGCCGAGCTTCTCACCCATCGGGGGCAGCACAGCGGGTGCGGCGTCGAGCAGGATCACCCGTGCGGTGGTCGAATCGATATGCCGGAAGGCGCCTTTCAGCGTGTGGTCGGCCAGTTCGGCTATCTGCCCTGCCATTTCGACGCCGGTCGGCCCAGCACCGACAACGGTGAACGTCAGCAGCTTCTCCCGGCGGGCCGGGTCACTGGAACGCTCGGCCTGCTCGAATGCGCCGAGGATGCGGGCGCGCAACTCCAGCGCGTCGTCGATCGACTTCATGCCCGGCGCCCACTCCGCGAAATGGTCATTTCCGAAATAGGACTGCCCGGCACCGGCAGCGACGATGAGCGTGTCGTACGGGGTGACGTACGTGTGCCCTAGCAACTCCGAGCTGACGGTCTGACTGGACAGGTCGATGTGCGTCACGTTGCCGAGCAGCACCTGAGCGTTCTTCTGCTTGCGCAGGATCATGCGGGTCGGCGGCGCGATCTCGCCCGACGCGATGATGCCCGTAGCCACCTGGTACAGCAGCGGCTGGAACAGGTGGTGGGTGGTCTTGGCGATCATCTTGACGTCGACGTCGGCCCGCTTGAGTGCCTTGGCGGCGGTGAGCCCGCCGAACCCGGACCCGATGATGACGACCTTGTGCCGATCAGTTGCAGTGGCTCCGGGATGGCTCATGTTCGGGCTCCTCGACGGTGCGTCACGTGCAGTTCTTACCCACTACGGTAGTCGCCCGAACCTCCGATAGCCGCATCGTTGGGCTGTGTTGTTTCCCACGTCAAGCAAAGTAATCACGCGCCGAGAAGGGGCTTCAACAACTTGCCGACGTCGGTGACACCACCGGGCTGGTAGCCGTTGAGGCTCGTCACCGGGCTGAGGATCACGCCGGTGATGCCTGCGTCGAGCACCTTGGTCTTGATCTGCTCGGCGACCTGCTCGGCACTGCCGAACACCGCCTGCTGCTTGAAGTCGTCGGGGATCACGTCCGCGGTGACGTTCTCGTCGATGATCGCGATGACCAGCATGCTCGTCTCGAGCGTGGCCGGATCCCGGCCGATGTCCTCGCAACGCTCCTTGATCACGGCCAGTTTGCGGGGCAGCTCGTCGAATCCGGCGATGATGTTGAGATGGTCGAAGTGCTTGACCGCCAGGGGGATGGTCTTCTTTTCGCCGCTGCCGCCGATCATCAGCGGAATGTGGTCGCGGAAACGCGGTTCGGCCATGGCTTCCTGCGTGCGGTAGTACTTGCCATTCACCGTCGGACGCTCGCCCTTGAGCATCGGCAGAATGATCTCGAGGGCCTCGCCGAGCTTGTTGAATCGGTCGGTGAACGTGCCGAATTCGTAGCCGAGTGAGTCGTGCTCGAGCTCGTACCAGCCGGTCCCGATGCCGAGGATGGCGCGCCCCTGACTGACGACGTCGAGTGTCGTGATGGCCTTGGCCAGCAGTGTGGGATTGCGGTAGGTGTTTCCGGTGACCAGCGTGCCCAGTTGCACGCGCTCGGTTGCGGTGGCCAGCGCGCCGAGGGCGGTGTACGCCTCCAGCATCGGCTGATCCGGGGTGCCGAGACCCGGCAGTTGATAGAAGTGGTCCATCACGAAGACGGAGTCGAAGCCGGCGGCCTCGGCTTCCTGAGCCTGCGCGATCACCGTGGGGAAGAGCTCGGCGACGCCGGTGCCGTAGGAGAAGTTGGGGATCTGGAGTCCGAGTTTGATGGTCACGCCTTCACGTAACCACAACTAACCGGGGCGGTTACCCCGTTTAGCTATCGGCGAACGAAGGAATATTCAGCCGAAGTTCGCCAGCGCACCGTGGCTGACGTGCATCGTCTGGCCGGTGATGTGCCGGGCGGCCGGGGTGGTCAGGAACAACGCCAGCCGGGTGATTTCATCTGCCACCGGTGACGGTGTGCGAGACAGGCCGTCGTAACCGGGTTCGGCGTTTTTGCCCGAGGCGACCGTGTTCACGGTGATGCCGCGGATGCCGAAGTGCGCGGCCTGCCCGGCGGTCCAGTCGGACAGCGCCGCCTTGATGGCCGACGCCGCACCGCCCTCAGCCGGGCTGTCGGGGACGACAGTGACGATCGAGCCGCCCGACCGCAGATGATCACCCAGGATCTGCACTGTGAGCACGGCTGAGAGCACGGTCGTGTCGAGCGCATTGCGCCACGCGGTGGCCTGATCCGCAAGGGAGTATGTCCTCGGATCGCCGGCGTCCCAGCGCGGGGCGGGCACATTGATGATGGTGTCGAGGTGGTGAGGAAACTGGTCCCGCGCAGCTTCCAGGCTCGCGGCGTCGGTGTTGTCGAACACGATGGCATCGACTTCGAGTTCCTTCGCGGCGACCTCCAGATCATCGCGGCGTGCGCCTGCGATCACCACCCGGTGCCCGGCGTCACGGAAGCTCTCCGCGATCGTGCGGCCCAGGTCGGTGTCGCCTCCGGTGACAAGCACCTCCATGGCAGGACCTCCTCCGTGTTCAACGCTGAACCCCAGCACTTGCACGGAATGTTACTGGACAGTAGCTACAGGACGAAACGCGGCACGCAGACTAGGGCCACATCGCCGCCGAAGTGCCATAGGGTCGTGATCTGTGAAGCCCATCGCGGCGGTGACGGCCTCGAAGACAAGCGCGATTTGCGCAGCTCTCGCCGTGCCGTGACGCCATCGGCCGTCCTCCCTCGCTGGATCTACGTCCCCGCCGCACTCGGGGCGATTTTCGTCGGGGTCCCGCTCGTGGCGGTCGCCGCAAGGGTCGACTGGCCGCGATTCTGGTCTTTGATCACCAGCCCGGCGTCACTGGCTGCATTGGAGCTGAGTCTGCGAACCGCAACGGCGAGCACGGCCCTGTGCCTGGTGCTTGGCGTGCCGATGGCTCTCGTGTTCGCCCGCAGCGACGCCACGGTGGTGCGGCTGACCCGGCCGCTGATCCTGCTGCCGCTGGTGCTTCCACCGGTTGTCGGGGGCATTGCGCTGCTGTATGCGTACGGCCGCCTCGGCCTGATCGGGCAGTACCTGAACGCCGCGGGGATCCAGATCGCTTTCACGACAACGGCCGTCGTGCTGGCGCAGACGTTCGTGTCCTTGCCGTTCCTCGTCATCTCGCTGGAAGGCGCCGCCCGCACGGCGGGTGTCGATTACGAGGTGGTCGCCGCAACCCTGGGTGCGCGGCCGACGGCGGTCTGGTGGCGGGTGTCCCTGCCGCTGCTGGCGCCCGGCCTGGTTTCCGGCGCGGTGCTGGCCTTTGCGCGTTCGCTGGGCGAGTTCGGGGCCACGCTGACGTTCGCAGGTTCGCGCGAGGGCATCACCCGTACCCTTCCGCTCGAGATCTATCTGCAGCGGGAAAGCGACGCCGACGCCGCCGTCGCGTTGTCGTTGTTGCTCGTCGTGGTCGCCGCGTTCGTCGTGCTCGGCCTTGGCAGCAGGCGTCTGCGAGCCGGGGGCGCCAATGTCTGGTGACCCGTCGTGACCGATGTCAGTGTGCGCGCGGTGATCGAAAACCGCGGCGTGGACATCGAATTCGCGGTTTCCGCCGGAGAGGTGCTCGCGGTGCTCGGGCCGAACGGCGCGGGTAAGTCGACGACCCTGCATGTGATCGCCGGACTGGTGCGGCCCGACGACGGTGTCGTTCGGGTCGGCGATCGGGTGCTTACCGACACCGCCACGGGCACGCATGTCGCCACTCACGACCGCCACGTCGGCCTGGTGATGCAGGATTCGTTGCTCTTCCCGCACCTCAGCGCTGCCGCCAACGTCGCGTTCTCGCCGCGCAGCTCGCGAGCGGACGCGGCACGTTGGCTGGACGAGGTCGAGGCCTCCGACCTCGCCCACCGAATGCCACGACAGCTGTCCGGAGGGCAGGCCCAGCGGGTCGCGCTGGCTCGCGCACTGGCCGCCGAACCGGACGTCCTGCTCCTCGACGAACCGTTGGCCGGCCTGGACGTGGGTGTGGCGGCCGCGATGCGCAAACTGCTGAGCCGCGTGCTGGTCCGCGACGGCCGGTCGGCGGTGTTGATCAGTCACGACCTGGTCGACGTCCTCACCCTCGCCGATGCCGTGATCATCCTCGAGGACGGCAAAATCGTCGAAAGAGGCTCCACCGCAGCGGTCCTAGCCGCGCCCCGCAGCAGATTCGGGGCGCGGTTCGCCGGCGTGAACCTGGTCATCGGGACCGCCGGCCCTGACGGAGTGCTCACGACACCATGGGGGTTCGACTGGCATGGCGTCTGCGGACCCGACACCGTCGCGGGGCGGCCGGCGGTGGCGGTGTTCTCGCCGGCCGCAGTCGCGGTGTATCGGGACGCACCGCACGGCAGCCCCCGCAACACTGTGGCGGTGACCCTCGCCGAACTCGACAGCCGCGGGCCCGCGATCCGCGTCCGCGCAGAGGAGCAGCCAAACGGCGCGCCGGGCCTCGCCGCCGACATCACCACCGATTCGGCCGCCCAATTGCGACTGACGCCGGGGGAGCGTGTCTTCTTCTCGGTGAAAGCGCAGGAGGTGACCCTGCTTCCGAGCCCGTAACGGCGCGGCTCGTTGTCACGAAATACCGACTGGATCGCGCGTCGGTGACGGCGCTCGCGCAGCCAGTGATGCACCCCGCGCCACGCGTGGGGACATTGTCGTATCAGCAATTGGCGATATGATCACAGGCTGCTCGTTCAGTATCCACAGCAATGTCACAATTTGGCACTTTTGGAGCAACTCACACTTGCGTCACGGCGGTAACACGGTAGTTTCTTTCCCATGGATCAGCCGGACGTCGTACGTGAACACCGCAAGGGCCTCGCAAAGTCGCTGGCGATCGCGGCAGTGACTGGCGCCACCGCGGTGGCGCTCACGCTGCCGTCGATCGCACAGGCACAACCTGCGCCCACCCCGACGCCGCCACCGCCGCCACCGAACGGCAACACGTTCATGCAGGAACCGCCGCCTCCGCCGGCTGATCCGAATGCGCCAGCCGCCCTCCGCCGGCGCGATCCGAACGCGCCGCCTCCGCCGCCGGCTGATCCGAACGCGCCGCCTCCTCCGCCGGCTGATCCGAACGCGCCTCCTCCGCCGCCGGCCGATCCGAACGCGCCTCCTCCGCCGGCCGATCCGGGCCGGGTCGAAAACGCCGCCGGTGGTCTGAGCTTCGTCGTGCCGGCGGGATGGAAGGTCTCCGATTCCACCCAGCTGTCATACGGCCAGGTGCTGTTGACGAAGATCGCACCCGAAGGCGCAGAGCCGCCCAACGACACGAGCGTGTTGCTCGGACGGCTCGATCTGAAGCTGTTCGCCGGTGCGGAGACCGACAACACCAAAGCGGCGCAGCGACTGGCATCGGATATGGGCGAGTTCTTCATGCCGTTCCCCGGCACTCGCGTAAATCAGGAAACGGTTCCGCTCGATGCCGCCGGGATGCCCGGTGTTGCGTCCTACTACGAGGTGAAGTTCACCGACACCAACAAGCCGACCGGCCAGATCTGGGCGGGTGTGGTCGGCGAGCCGGTCGAACCCGGCACACCGCGCGGCCAGCGCACACCCCAGCGCTGGTTCGTCGTCTGGCTCGGGACGGAAACCAACCCCGTTCCCAAGGAAGAGGCCGTCACTCTCGCCAACTCGATCCGGCCTTACGCCGCGCCTGCGGCTCCTCCGCCGGCGGATCCGAACGCGCCACCGCCCCCTCCGGGCGCCCTGCCGCCGCCACCGCCCCCTCCGGGCGCCCCGCCGCCGCCGGCGGATCCGAATGCACCGCCTCCGCCGCCGGCGGATCCGAACGCGCCGCCGCCGCCTGCACAGCCAGCTGTGGGGGTACCGGTTCCGGTGGCACCGGAGGCAGCGCCAGGAATGCTCCCGCCCTCCTGATTGCGCGGCGTTCCGCCGTGGGCGGGCCCTAAAACCGCACTGTCAGTTGGTGTTCAGGGACCAACCCACGGGGGCTGGGCGCTGTTGACGTTGACGATGAAGCAGTTGCTCCCGCCGAACCCGAGGACACCGGTCGATTGGCAGCGCTCGAAGTTGCCGTCGGGTGCGATCGGTCCATCGCAGATCTCCCCGCCGCCCCAGGGGGTCCAACCCGACTGGCACCCGGCGTTGGCCGGAGCAGCCAAGGCGACGGCGAGACCGCCGGCCGTCAATGCACTGATCGTCAGTGCAACAAGTGCTTTCATATCTCGACCTCTCCCCGCGAATGCCGGCACTTTCGGCCGGTACCTAGCTATCCCGTGGTTGCTATCCCGTGGTCACACCTCGTTGTCCCAAGGTTATGCCTTCGTGACCGGTTGGGAAATCGCGTTTGGACGTCTGTTGATCTTGACCGTGGTAGCCGTCGTATTCGTTACCCACGTGCGGTATATCTCAAGTTGGCCCGGCGGCCGCGCTGAGCCACGGCGAGCGATAGGCAGGAGACCCTGATGGACATCATTGCGGCTACCGAATTCCTCGGAGAACGGTCGACAACGCTCACCAGCGTCGGCTGGGTGGGTTACATCATCATCGGAGCGCTCGCCGGCTGGATCGCCGGAAAGATCGTCAAGGGCGGCGGGTCCGGCATTCTGATGAACATCGTGATCGGTATCGTCGGCGCATTGATCGGCGGCTTCCTCCTCAGCTTCTGGTTCGACACCGCCGAGGGCGGTTGGTGGTTCACCTTCTTCACCGCGATACTCGGTTCGGTGATCCTGCTGTGGCTCGTGGGTCTGGTGCAGAAAAAGACCTAGCGCCACGATGGGGTGATGAGCACCCCAACGATGACGGCGTGGCGGGTTCGCCGGCCGGGCCCGATGAGCAGTCGTCCCCTGGAGCACGTCACCGCCGAAGTCCCGGGGCCGGCACCCGGCGAACTTCTCGTCGCGGTGCGGGCATGTGGCGTGTGCCGCACCGACCTTCACGTCGCCGAAGGTGATCTGCCGGTGCACCGGAGCGGGGTGATCCCCGGCCACGAGGTGGTGGCCGAAGTCGTCGAGGTCGGACCCGACATCGATTCCGCGCCCGCGACCGGCGATGCGTTCGCGGTCGGCGATCGGGTGGGTATCGCATGGCTCCGACACACGTGTGGCAGGTGCAAGTTCTGTACGAGCGGTAACGAAAACCTGTGTCCAGGATCTCGCTACACCGGGTGGGACGCCGATGGTGGATATGCCGAATTCGCCACTGTCCCAGCTTCTTACGCGCATCACCTCCCGGAGGGCTACTCCGACACCGAACTGGCCCCACTGCTCTGCGCGGGGATCATCGGCTACCGCGCATTGCTGCGATCCGAGCTACCCGCCGGTGGGCGCCTGGGCATCTACGGATTCGGCGGAAGCGCGCACCTCACCGCACAGGTGGCGCTCGCACAGGGCGCCGAGGTGCACGTGATGACGCGCGGCGAACATGCCAAGGAATTGGCGATGGCGCTGGGCGCCGCCTCGGTCCAGGGCGCCTCCGACCGTCCGCCGGTCGCGTTGGACTCCGCGATTCTCTTCGCGCCTGTCGGCGATCTGGTGCTGCCCGCCATGGAGGCCCTTGACCGCGGCGGCACCCTCGCCATCGCAGGTATCCATCTGTCGGATATTCCGCCGCTGAACTACCAGCGCCACGTCTTCCAGGAGCGCCAGCTTCGGTCCGTGGCCTCGAACACCCGCACCGACGCCCGCGAATTCCTTGCGTTCGCCGGCAGTCATCGCCTCGAGGTGACGAGTCCGCAGTACCCGCTGGACAAGGCCGACGACGCGCTCGCCGATCTGGGCGCAGGCCGCATCTCCGGCGCGGCGGTGCTGGTGGTCTAGAGCGCAGCGAGTGCAGCGCCGAGCCGGCCTCCCAGATCGCCGCGCCCATACCGGTAGAACGGTCCGGTCCCGTCGCTCAGAATCTGGCGTAATCGCGCCACGCCGCGGGCGTTCACCGAACGGGGTGAGTGCAGCCGCAGCGTGATCGCGTCGATCACGTCTTCGGCCGCCGCGATGTTGGGAACGTGGACGGGAAGCCGCGAGGACAGTACGAGTCCACCCACCTGCGCGTCGCGGAGCGCCAGGTGCAGTGTTCGCGCGATGGCCTGCCGTTCGGCAAGCGACGTCAGGCGCACCTCATGGGCGGCGAGCGCACTGCCTTCCGGGGCGGGCACGCCGACGGCGATCTGCCGGTCGAGCCGGTCGGCCAGAAGTCGCGCGGTCAACCGTGCCGTCAGCGAGGGTCGCGGACGTGCGTCGGGTCTGGCGGTTGTGTGGATGGTGGAAAGAACGTCGGCTGGAAACTTGTTGTCAGCCATGGATATCTACCTCTTTGCCGTTTTCGGCATTCGATTTTTTAGTGACTGTCTAAGACGTTACAGCGGTCATGCATGACCAGTCAAGTTGATATACCGGTCACGCAGATCTACAGTGTCGTGTATGCCTGCCGATCCGCAGCGCTGGCTCGCCGACGATGAATCCAAACCGGCGCCCGGGCCGCTGCTTCGAGTACAAGCGCTGGTCAACACCGTTGAACTGCCTGAGGGGCCGGATCGACTCGCCGATGCAGACGATGCCCGGCCATGGTTGATCGAGAACGGCCTCTTGGCGCCCGATTGCGAGTTGGGTGACGCCGACCTGCAGCTGCTCCGCGACGTCCGTGAGGCGCTGCGCGCACTGTTGATGCGCAATGCCAACGGGTCCGTGCCGACCGAGGCGGAACTGGCGCCGCTTCGTGCGGTGGCAGCCGGTGGCGCCGCGCGTGCCGAGTTCGACGCCGAGGGAAAGGTGCGCCTGGCCGCGGCGGGCGATTCGGTGGCCGAGCGGCTCGTCGGCCTTGTGTTGGCCATTCGTGACGCGCAGCGCGAAGGCAGTTGGACCCGGCTGAAGGTCTGCGCAAACGACGAATGCCGGTGGGCGTTCTACGACAGGTCGCGCAACCACGGCGGGACGTGGTGCGAGATGTCGGCATGCGGCAACAAGCTCAAGAACCGTGAGTTCCGCGCGCGACGGAAGGCGAAGGCCTGAAGGCCGGTACGCGAGAAGCGACGGGATGGACGTCAGTCAGGTCGACAGATGCCAGACCAGAGCGGCGGCCAGCGCGCCCAGTCCGTTGAGGGACCAGTGCAACGCGATCGGCGCGATGAGGCTGCCGCTGCGCCGCCGCAGCCAGGTGAACACGAAACCGGCGAAGGCCGTCGCCGCCACTGCAAGGACCACGCCGGCCACAGTGCCGAGCAGTCCACCACCGAACAGGCGAGTGAACCCGACGTTACTGCTGGTGAGGCCGAATGAGGTGGCGATATGCCACAGGCCGAACAACAACGAGCCGGCCGCTGCCACCCCACGGAATCCCCAGGCACGGTTCAGCGCTCCGTGCAGTACGCCACGGAACGCCAGCTCCTCTGGAATCACCGTCTGCAGCGGGATGATGATCATCGACGCGATCAACGCGCCGGAGACCGTCGCGTAGTTGTTGTTCATGAACATCGGGCGGGTCCACGGCAACATCGCACCGATCGCGATCACCGAGACCACCAGCCCGACAGCGGCCAGGGCATAACCCATCCCTGACTTCCAGTGCTCCCGGCCCAGGCCCAGCTCGGTCCAGCCCAGGCCGCGCGATCGCACGAGGAACAGGAGGCCGACAGCGGCCACCGGCACCGTCGCGAAACTGGCCCACGGGGTGGTGAAGTGCGCGATCAGATTGGAGAGTGCAAGCACCACCACAACCACCGCAATATCGACGTAGATGCGGAAGTGATGAAGCGCGGACAATTGTTCGATCAGCGGGTGCGGAGGCTCGGCTACCAGCGCTTGATCGGACACGACTGGCGATTCTACCGGTTTTCGCTGAGCGTCTCCTGAGACAGCGAACGCACACGTCACGGTGGTCGGTAGCCGATCGGTGAACAAATCTGACACGTCGGGCACAACGTGAACTACCGGCGTTTGATGGGTATGGGAAACCCGACCCTCGACGCGACAGGAGCACGGTGCGATGACCACTTTGACGCACAATTGGCACTCCGCCGAATCCCACTCGCTGAGCAACGAGACGGTCGCCCAAATCGATGGTTGGTGGCGCGCCGCGAACTACCTCTCTGTCGGTCAGATCTATCTGCTGGCCAACCCGCTGCTGAAGACACCGCTGTCGCGGGACGATGTCAAGCCTCGGCTGCTTGGTCATTGGGGAACCACGCCCGGCCTGAACTTCTTGTACGCGCACCTCAACAGGGCCATCAAGGAGCGGGCGCAGTCCACCATTTTCATCACCGGCCCAGGCCATGGAGGTCCCGGACTGGTCGCCAACGCCTACCTCGACGGTACGTATTCGGAGGTGTACTCCGATATCACCCAGGACGCCGAGGGCATTCGGCGGCTGTTTCGCCAGTTCTCGTTCCCCGGCGGGATACCGTCGCACGTTGCTCCGGAAACGCCGGGATCCATCCACGAGGGCGGGGAGCTCGGTTACGCGCTTTCGCACGCATACGGCGCCGCGTTCGACAACCCGGACCTCCTGGTAGCGGCGGTCGTCGGCGACGGCGAGGCCGAGACGGGAGCACTCGCGACGAGTTGGCATTCGAACAAGTTCCTCAACCCGACCAAAGATGGCGTGGTGCTGCCGATCCTGCACCTCAACGGGTACAAGATCGCAAATCCGACGGTCCTGGATCGCATACCCACAGATGAACTTCGAAGCCTGATGATCGGCTACGGCCACAACCCGTATTTCTTCGAGGCGAACGAGGACGACGACATCGCCGACGTGCATCGGCGGTTCGCATCGTTGCTCGATGAGGTGCTCAACGAGATCTCGGAAATCAAGGCCAGAGCGGCCGAGCGTGATGAGCGCCGGCCGGCGTGGCCGATGATCGTCTTCCGAACCCCGAAGGGATGGACGGGGCCGGATTACATCGACGGAAAGAAGACCACGGGATCCTGGCGCGCACACCAGGTTCCACTAGCCAGC
This sequence comes from uncultured Actinomycetota bacterium, assembly GCA_963805835.1. Classification (GTDB taxonomy): domain Bacteria; phylum Actinomycetota; class Actinomycetes; order Mycobacteriales; family Mycobacteriaceae; genus Mycobacterium. Next base: position 105,137 of record CAWDVX010000009.1, read on the forward strand.
GCCCGCGACACCCCCGAGCATCTGCAGGTGCTCACTGACTGGTTGGGCTCCTATCGGGCGGATGAATTGTTCGACGAGGACGGCAAACTCGACCCCGCCATCGCCGAACTCGCACCCGATCGCGCGCTGAGAATGAGCGACAATCCGCACGCCAACGGCGGAATGTTGTTGAAAGATCTGCGACTGCCCGACTTTCGGGAGTTCGCCGTGAACGTACCCGCACCTGGCGCCACCATCGCCGAGGCGACGAAGGTGCTCGGCCGGTGGCTGACTGAAGTGATTCGGCTCAACCCTGACACCTTCCGGATCTTCGGCCCCGACGAGACCGCTTCGAACCGCCTGCAACCGGTGTTCGATGCAACTGCCAAACAGTGGAACGCCGAGTTCGTCGGGCCGGAAGTGGACGAGCATCTCGCCCGCGCCGGGCGCGTCGTCGAGATGCTGTCCGAACACCAGTGCCAAGGCTGGCTCGAGGGATATCTGCTGACGGGCCGGCACGGCCTGTTCAATTGTTACGAGGCGTTCATCCACATCATCGACTCGATGGTCAATCAGCACGCCAAATGGCTCAAGGTGACCAACCACATACCGTGGCGCCGGCCAATCGCGAGCCTGAATTACTTACTGTCAAGCCATGTTTGGCGACAGGACCATAACGGCTTCAGCCATCAGGACCCCGGCTTCATCGACCACGTTGTCAACAAGCGAGCCGAGATAGTGCGGGTGTATCTGCCTCCGGACGCGAATACTCTGCTGTCGACCTATGACCACTGCCTGCGCTCCCGCCAATACGTGAATGTGGTGGTGGCGGGCAAGCAGCCCCACCCCAACTTCCTCACCATGGACGAGGCGATTGCGCACTGCACAAGGGGCTTGGGTATCTGGGAGTGGGCAGGCAGCGAGGAAGTCGGCACCGACCCGGACGTCGTCATCGCGACCGCCGGGGACGTGCCGACTCTGGAGGGTCTCGCGGCGGTCGACTTGCTCAGGCGACACCTGCCCGCTCTGAAGGTGCGCTTCGTCAACGTCGTCGACCTAATGCGCTTGCAGGACGAAACCGAGCACCCGCACGGTCTGTCGAATCGCGCATTCGACATGATCTTCACTCGCGACAAACCGGTGATCTTCGCCTATCACGGTTATCCCTGGCTGATCCATCGGCTCATTTATCGCCGCGACGGCGCCAGCAACGTGCACGTGCGGGGCTATAAGGAAGAGGGAACCACCACCACGCCCTTCGATATGGTCATGCTCAACGACCTCGACCGGTTCCACCTGGTGATCGACGTGATCGACCGGGTGCCGTTCCTGCAGTCGCGATGCGCGACACTTCGCCAGCGGATGGTCGACATGAGGATCACCGCCCGCCAATACACGCGTGAGCACGGCGACGACCTCCCCGAGGTGCGCGACTGGGTGTGGCCCGACGCGCGCGATCTGGCGGGGCAGACGAACATCGCCGCGACCGCCGCGACCGGAGGCGACAACGAGTAGTCGCGAATGCACGCACTACCCTGTCGGTCGTGCTTGGATTCGCCGTGCCGCAATACGGAGCGGCCGCCCATGCAGAGCTTGCCCGCTTCGCCTCGACGGCTGAGGAACTCGGCGTCGACAGCCTGTGGGTGGGGGACCGGCTGCTGGCCGCCGTACAACCCGTCGTCGGATATGCGGGCAGGTCCACTATCCCCGTGCAGTTCCGCACCGGAATCGATCCGTTCATCGCTCTGGCGGTGGCCGCGACCGCGACGACCAGAGTCCGTTTGGGAAGTAGCGTGTTCGTCGCGCCGTGGTATCCGCCGGTTCAGCTTGCCCGGCAATTGACCAGCCTGGACGTGATCAGCGGCGGTCGTCTGATGCCGGGATTCGGCATCGGTTGGTCGCCGGACGAGTACCGGGCGGCGGGGGCGCCGTTTCGCCGCCGCGGCGCACAGCTCGATGAGCTGCTGGATGCGTTGGACGCGCTGTGGACGACGAATCCCGTTGTCCACCAGGGCGAACGGTGGTTCATCCCGGAATCGTGGGTGGACCTCAAACCGGCGCAACAGCCGCGCCCGCCGATCTACCTGGGTGCTTTCACTGAAGCCGGACTCAAGCGGGTGGGCGAGCGTGCCGACGGCTGGACGGCCGTGGTGCAGGTGCCGGGCGGTGTGAACATCGACATGTTGACCTGGCAGCGGAAGACGATCGACGATGCGGCCCACGCCGCAGGCCGCGATCGGTCGCTGATCCACACGTACGTGCGGATCAACGTCGCCGAGGGCACAGCTGTCGAGCCGGTGGCCGAGGCTGTCCAGATGCTGGCCCGCAACGGCTATCCCGATGTATTCGTCGACCTGCTCTACGTCGCCACCACCACCGATTCCCATCTGGAATGGGTGGAAAGGCTGATGGCCCGGTGAGTGCAGGGACTGCTGGGGTCGGTCCGGGTGCTGGACCTGGGCGGTGCGTCGTCCGACGGCGTCGGCCGCCTGTACGCAGATCTGGGGGCAGATGTCCTGAAGATCGAACCCCCCGGCGGCAGTGAAGCCCGCCATGCGCTGCCCGGCGTTGCAGGCGCAAGCATCGCGTTCGCGGTGCACAACGCCAACAAGCGCAGCGCAGTGCTCGATCCCGGGAGCGAGGCAGACCGGCGGCGGCTGGTCGAACTCGCAGGTACAGCGGACATCGTCGTCGACAGCGGCAACCCGGGAACCGCCGCAGCATTCGGCACCTCGTGTGCCGACCTCGCCGAGCAGTTCGGACATCTGGTGACCCTGTCGGTGACCGACTTCGGCACCGCTGGTCCGTACCGATCGCGGGAGGCCACCGACGCCGTGCTGTACGCGATGTCGACCGCTCTGTCGCGGACCGGGCCGACCACGGGGCGGCCGGTCCTGCCGCCCGACGGCGTGGCCTCGGGGACGGCGGCGGTGCAGGCGGCCTGGGCGGCACTGGCCGCCTTCTACCGCCGATTGCGCGACGGCAGAGGCGATTACATCGACTTCTCGCGGTTCGAGGCTGTTCTGCAGTCGCTGGATCCGCCGTTCGGTTCGGAGGGGCAGGCCGCCGTCGGCCTGAAGGACGCGGGTGAATTGTGGCGGGGCCGGCCGCGCAATCAGCACATCTATCCGATCTTCGCCTGCAAGGACGGTCACGTTCGCATCTGTCTGTTGTCACCGCGGCAATGGCGCGGAATGCGTGGCTGGCTCGGCGAACCCGAGCAGTTCGCCGATCCCAAGTTCGACACGATCGCGGCGCGCTACGCCGCCTCGCGCGAGCTCAATGCCGCCATCGCCGATCTCTTCGCGCCGCAGACGATGGACACGCTGGCTGCGGAGGGGCAGACGCGGGGAGTGCCCGTGGCCGCGGTCCACACCACCGCAGAGACGCTGGCGTCGGAGCATTTTCGCGCGGTGGGCGCGCTCACCGACCTGACGGTCGGCGAGGACGTCACGCTGACCGCACCCGTGGGGCCGATCGTCGTCGACGGCCGACGTGCCGGATTGGCGCGCCCGGCATCCGAGGCGGGTGCCGATGAACCCAGTTGGGCCGCTGGCGCGCTCACCTTCGAGCATCGCGACATCGACGTGCGGCGGCCATTCGACGGGCTTCGCATTCTCGATCTCGGGGTGATCGTCGCGGGCGGCGAGCTGGGCCGTCTTTTCGCAGACCTGGGCGCCGAGGTGATCAAGGTGGAAAGCGCGGCCTACCCCGACGGCCTTCGGCAGACGGCGCCCGGCATGACGATGAGTAGGTCATGGGCGTTGACTCACCGAAACGAACAGAGCCTCGGCCTCGATCTGCGGCATCCGGACGGAGCAGAGATCTTTCGCCGCCTCGTCGGCGAGGCCGACGCGGTATTCGCCAACTTCAAACCAGGAACGCTTGATTCGCTTGGCTTTTCGTATGACCGACTGCGCGAGATCAATCCGCGGATCGTGCTGGCGGAGAGCAGCGCGTACGGGCCGACGGGACCGTGGAGCGACCGCATGGGTTACGGCCCACTGGTACGCGCGGCAACGGGCGTCACCTGGCTGTGGACCTCTCAGGACGCCGAACCGGGCAGTTTCTATGACGCGACGACCGTGTTCCCTGACCATGTCGCCGCCAGGCTCACCGCGGTCGCGGCGCTGGCCGCGATGATTCGGCGGGCACACACCGGTACCGGGGCGCACGTCCACATCCCGCAGGCCGAGGCGGCCGTCAACCAGCTCACCACCGCGTATGTCGCCGAAGCCGCCCGCACCGCCGGGATGCCGGTAACCGAAGACGAGGCGATCCACGGCGTCTACCCGTGCGCCGGCGAGGACGAATGGTGCGTCATCTCGGTGCGGTCCGACACCGACCGCGCCGCACTCTCGGCACTGATCGGCAGTGACGACCTTCCACGCGAGCGAGCACCGTTCATCCTCGCCGTGTCGGAATGGACGGCCGCGAAGGACAAGGGCGATGTCGCCGAGACCCTGCAGCGCGCAGGGGTTCCCGCCGCACCGATGAACCGCGCCGTCGACGTGCCGACCGATCCGCAGGTGACGTTCCGGCGGCTGTACGCCGATATGACGCATCCGCTTTTCGACGCGCCGATGCTCAGCGAGACCGGTCCCGCGCCGTACACGGGTATTCCCGCTGCGGAACTTCGACCGGCGCCGATGCCGGGGGAGCAGACCCGCCAGATCTGTCAGCAGGTGCTCGGATTGAGCGCCGCGGAAACCGATCGGCTCATCGCCGGCGGCGTGCTTTTCACTCAACAAGGGAGTCCATGATGGATCCGCGGACGCCGGTACTGATCGGCTACGGTCAGGTCAACCAGCACGACGAGAACCCCGACGTGGAGCCGGTCGACCTGATGGTGTCGGCCGCCCGAGCCGCCGCCGACCCGCGCGTGCTGGAGGCCGTCGACTCCGTTCGGGTGGTGAATCTGCTGTCGTGGCGGTATCGCGACGCGGGATTGCTGCTGGCGCAGCACATTCGCGCCGCAGGTGCTGCCACCCGTTACACGGGCATCGGCGGGAATGTGCCTCAGACGCTGGTCAACAAGGCGTGCCTGGACATCCAGGCGGGCCGATCGGACGTCGTGCTGATCGCGGGAGCAGAAACGTGGCGGACCCGTTCACGACTGCGAAAGGCCGGCGGCAAGGCCGAGTGGACGAGCCAGGACGATTCCGTACCGATCGCCGAAGGTTCCGACGAGGGGATCGAACTCGCCGGCCCGTCCGACCTTCGCATCAAACTGGACCGTCCCGCGTACGTCTATCCGATGTTCGAGCAGGCCCTGAGGATCGCTGCGGGAGAATCCTCGGATGACCATCGCCGCCGCATCGGCGAACTCTGGTCGCAGTTCAGCGCGGTGGCAGCGACGAACCCGCATGCGTGGAGCCGAGAGGCACTGTCTGCCAACGATATCGCCGAGCCCGGACCTGCCAATCGGATGGTCAGCTGGCCGTATACGAAGCTGATGAACTCGAACAACATGGTCGATCAGGGCGCGGCGCTGGTGCTGACGTCGGTCGACAAGGCGACGTACCTGCAGATCCCTCGAGATCTTGGGTCTTCCCCTACGCGGGCACCGACGCCCACGACACCTACGCGATCAGCGATCGCGCCGAGTTCCACACGTCGCCGGCCATCCGGATCGCGGGCCGCCGGGCCATGGAACTCGCGGGCGCCGGTGATCGACGACATGGCGCTGATCGATCTCTACTCGTGCTTCCCCTCCGCCGTGCAGGTGGCAGCCAACGAACTGGGCCTACCGACGGGCGACCCGTCCCGGCCCCTGACCGTGACGGGTGGGCTCACCTTCGCCGGCGGTCCATGGAACAACTACGTGACTCACTCGATCGCCACGATGGCCGAACGCCTGATCGCCGATCCTGGCCAGCGCGGTCTGATCACCGCCAACGGCGGCTACCTCACCAAGCACAGCTTCGGCGTGTACGGGACCGAGCCGCCGACGCACGAATTCCGATGGGAGGACGTGCAAGAAGAAGTCAACCGCGAACCCACCCGCGAGGCGGTGGTCGAATGGTCGGGGGTGGGCACCGTCGAATCGTGGACCACGCCGTTCGACAGGAGCGGATCGCCGGAGAAGGCGTTTCTCGCTGTCCGCACACCCGACGATGCGCGGGCGCTCGCGGTGATGCATGGAGACGTCGAGGTGACGGTCCGCGAGGACATCGCGGGGGCCAAGGTTGCGGTCAACCAGGACGGCACCGCGACGCTGGTGTGAGCTCAGTCGACTTCGGCCAGAAGCGCTTTGACGCGCTCCTTGGCCACTTCGGCCGCGCCGGGGCCGACGACGGCGTGCACAAGCCCGCCGCTGCGGCGGCGATCGCCGCTTCGGCCACGACAAGGGGACGAACATCCCCGAATGATCTGATACAGCGTTTAATTCGGTGTCCAGTGTCTCGGTAAGCCCGACCACCGCGTGTATCGTCGCGTTGTATGGCATGAGAGTAGGCAATGGCATCAGACCGCCCGTCGAGGCGGTGTTCAGAAAGTGTCCCGCACACCCGGGCGATGAAGAGCCGCGCGACGTCCGCACTGCGTACACGACACCCATCAACTTCACGTCGATGAGCCACCGCCACGATTCCGGCCGCTGCTCCCACACCCGTCACCACCGCGACCTGACCCGCTCCGATTCTCATGGCTACGGAGCGCCAACGGGCACGTCGGTGTACTGCGGTGCGAAACCGTCCGAGGAGAACGTGAAGCCCTTGTCGCTGAATTCACTCAGGCAGGACACACCGGTGGCTTTCTGCACGTTGCAGCGGAATCCGGCCGCGGCCAGAATCCTGTTGAACGGCAGGACGTTCGCGGGTTCGGGGTCGAGGGCGAACTCGGGCTGGTCGAGCGCGGCGAACCGGGCGTCGCCCTCACGTGGAATGAGAAGCGCATTGGGCGACGTGGCCTCACCGGCGGCGTCGGTCACCGTGTCCGGCTCACCGGTGATGCCCATCGCCGAGGGCCAGTTGGTGGCGGACTGACAACCGACCTTCACACGCGGGATGATCGCACACGCCCATGTCCCGCTGGGGGAGGTGAAGTAGTAGGCCGTCCCGCTCGGCGGGTGCCCTACATAGTCGAAGGCGTTCGCCAGATGAGCGTTGCTCGGCGGCGGTGCGGGCCGAGACGTCGACGCGACAGCAGGATTCGTCGCCGACGCATCCTCGGTATTGGTGATCGCTGTTTTCGAGCAGCCCGCCGCCAGCACCGCCACCGCCGCCAGCGCCGTCGATAGTGCGCGCGATGCCACCTAGGTGCCGACAAGCTGGTCTGGGTCGACCGGCTCCCGTGATCGGATCAGCGATTTGATGTCGTCGAGACCTTCCCAAATGTTGACGTTCATCCCTGCGAGCACCCGGTTCGCTGCATCGAGCCAGAATGCCGTGAACTCGCGGCCGGCAGGATCACCGCGGAACACCACCCGGTCGTAGTCGGGTGCATGGCCGACGTATTCCATGCCGAGGTCGTACTGATCGGTGAAGAAATAGGGCAGTTCGGTGTATTCCTGCGGCCTGCCGAGCATGCCGGCTGCCGCGACAGCCGGCTGTTTCAGCGCATTCGCCCAGTGTTCGGTACGTATCCGCGTGCCGAACAGCGGATGCTCCGCCGCCGCGATGTCTCCGGCGGCGAAGATGTCCGGGTCACTGGTGCGCAGCGACGTATCGACCAGTACGCCACCGTGTCCGGTGGCCAGGCCGGCCTGCTCGGCCAGCTCGATGTTGGCGGCCGCTCCGACGGCCACCAGAACCGCATCGGCGGCGACTGTGGATCCGTCGCCCAGCCGCAGGCCCGTGGCGCTGCCCCCGGATGTGGTGATCTCGTCGACCGTGGCGCCCAGCCGAAGGTCCACGCCGCGGTCGCGGTGGATCGCGGCGAACACCTCGCCGGCCTCACGGCCGAGCGCACTCATCAAGGGCACCTCCGCGGTTTCCACGACGGTGACGGATGCGCCGCGTTCGCGAGCGCCTGCGGCCACTTCCAGGCCGATCCATCCGGCACCGACGATCGCCAGTGAAGCGCCTTCTGACAGTAGGGAACTCAGGGTTTGCGCGTCGTCGATCGTACGCAGGTAGTGCACACCGTCGGCGTCAGCGCCCGGGATCAGCAGCCTGCGCGGCGTGGACCCCGTCGCCAGGAGGAGCTTGTCGTAGTTCACGGTGGTGCCGTCGGGCAGGGACACCGTGCGGGTACCGGGGTCGACCGCTGACACTTCGGTGCCGAGTTGCAGTTCGACGTGGTGGTCGCGGTACCACGCCGACGAGGCGGCTGTGAACTCGCCGAACTGCTTCTTGCCGAGCAGAAACTCCTTCGACAGGGGAGGACGTTCATAGGGCAGGTGCTCCTCCGCGGCGAACAGTACGACGCGTCCGTCGAAATCCTTGTCACGCAGAGCTTCTGCGGCCTTTGCGCCGGCTAGGCCGCCGCCCACGATGGCGAATGTTGACGACGTTGTCATGCCATCCAAGCTTACTCGCGACGGGGTGCGGAGGCGGAGTCACGCCAACAGTTCCCTGAGCTTTCGGGCGTTGCGGATGGCGTGCCCGCCAAGGTCGTTGTTGAAGTAGACGAGCACCCGTCGGCCCTCGTCGCGCCAGCCTGCGACCCTGTCGGACCATTCGCGCAGTTCGTCATCGGTGTACGAGCCCGCATACAGAGAGTCGTGCGGCGGCCCGTGCATGCGGATGTACACGAGATCGTTGGTCGCCCGCGGGACCCACGGCATGCCGGCGCCGCTCATCACCACGTAAGTGGCCTGATGTCGTTCGAGTAGGTCGAACACGGCGTCGTCGACCCAGGAGGGGTGCCGCAACTCCATGGCCACTGGAATCCAGTCGGGCATCAGACTCAAGAAGTGATCGAGCCGTTCGTCGTCGCGTTGCATGTCGGGATGCAACTGCACCAGCAGCGCCTCCCGCCTGTCGCCGAGCGCGGTCCAGCAGCGTTCGAAGCGCTCCACCCACGGTTCGGGCGAACCCAGCCTGCGGTAGTGGGTGAGCCCGCGCTGAGCCTTGACCGACATCGTGAAGCCGTCGGGTAGCCGCTGTCGCCAGCCCGCAAAGGTGGCGTCCTTCGGCCAACGGTAGAAACTGGCGTTCAGCTCGACGGTGTCGAATTCCGCGACGTAGGCAGCCAGCCGTTCGGCGGCCGGCAATCCGGGCGGATACAGGACGCCGGCCCAGTGGTCGTACGACCAGCCGGAGGTGCCGATGCGGATCACGTCGCCTGCAGCACCTCGTCGCGGAGTTCGTCGTCGAGCGAAACGCGCACCAGCGCCGCGGCGAGTTTCGCGATAGAGCGCGGTGCCAGCTCGCCGAGCGCGTCTGCGCGGCCCGGGAGACCGAGTTGTTTGGCAGCGGCCAGGGTGCGGTCGTCGAAGTAGGGGCGGACCCAGGTCCAGTGGTCCTGTATTTCGCGCAGGAAGATGTCGGCGCCCGTGTCACCAATCCCCTTGAATTGCCTCAACAATCGCCGTGCCGCAGTGACGTCGTGTTCGCACCGGCCGGCGAGCCCGCGTAGATCGTCGGCGTATTCGTCGTGGACGGCCGCCGCGAGGTCGGCCAGTCGCGTCGCCGAGCTCTCGTCGTATCGCACGTAATGCGCGCGGCCGAAGGCGGCGATCATCGTCGATCGATCGGCCTCCAACACCGCCTTGGGTGTGCGTACCCCCGCCTTGAACACCTCGCGGGCAGCCTGCGTCGCGATGGCGGCGTCGATCGGCTTGCTGGCGAGCATGGACAGCGCGAGCAACTGGAACAGCGGCATCGGCTTGTTCTGCAACCGGATGCCCGCTTCCGCTGCGTAGGTGTTGCCTGCCCGCTGGAGCAGACCTTTCACCAGTTTGTTCTTCGTTGCCGTCGGCACATCGGCTGGCGTACCCGGCTATTTCGCGGGCAAACTCTTCGCGTAGTCGACACCGCGGTCCACCCAGCTCTGCAGCTGCCGTTTGGTCTTGACACCCGCTACGGATACCCGCAGCCAGCCGCGCGTCTCACGTCCAGCCATCACCATCGGCTCGACGTGTTCTCGCGACAACAGCTTTTCGGTCTCGTCGCGTGGTACGCGAACCATCAGCCCGCCATGCCCGCTCACGCAGACCGACATATTGCCGTTGACCAGGAACGCCAGCCCGCCGAACATCCGTTTCTCCTCGACGCCCCGCTGGGCGCCGAGGAGTTCGCGGATCCGGTCCGCCAGGTCCTCGTCGTAGGCCATGCCGTGACCGTACCGCTAGGCGGCGACAGTCGCCCCGGCTTCCGCGGGCACCAGCGCCTGCGCGATGATGTCCGCGACGTCGACCATCGGCTTGACCTCGAGCGACTCGAGCACGTCGGCGGGGACGTCGTCGAGGTCGGCCTCGTTGCGCTGGGGGATGAAAACCGTTGACAGACCTGCGCGTTGCGCAGCCAACAGCTTCTGCTTGACCCCACCGATCGGCAACACGCGGCCGTTGAGCGTCACCTCACCGGTCATGCCGACATCGGAACGCACCTGCCGTCCGGTGGCCATCGACACCAGGGCCGTCACCATCGTCACGCCGGCCGACGGTCCGTCCTTCGGCACCGCCCCCGCGGGCACGTGCACGTGGATGCGGCGGTCCAGGGACTTCGGGTCGACACCGAGCTGTTCGGCATGCGCACGCACGTAGGACAGCGCGATCTGCGCGGACTCCTTCATCACGTCACCGAGCTGACCGGTCAGTTGCAGTCCAGCCTCACCGTCGGTCGCGCCGGCCTCGATGTAGAGCACGTCGCCGCCGAGGCCCGTCACCGCGAGCCCCGTGGCCACGCCAGGCACTGCCGTGCGTTCGGCCGACTCGGGCAGGAACCGCGGACGGCCCAGATAATCAACGAGATCCGGCTCGTCGATGGTCACTGGAGCGGCTCCGGCGGCGACATCGAGCGCAGCGCCGCGTTCCGCCAGCTTGGTGGTGGCCTTGCGCAGGGCCTTGGCCAGCAGTCGTTCGAACTGCCGCACGCCCGGCTCGCGGGTGTAGTCGGCCGCGATCTTGCGAAGCGCATCCTCGGCCACGATCACCTCGTCCTCGGTCAGCGCCGCACGCTCGCGCTGCCGGGGCAGCAGGAAGTCGCGTGCGATGGCGACCTTGTCGTCGGAGGTGTAACCGTCGATCTGCACCAACTCCATGCGGTCCAGCAGCGCCGACGGAATGTTCTCGATCACGTTGGCGGTCGCCAGGAACACGACGTCGGACAGGTCCAGATCAAGGTCCAGATAGTGGTCGCGGAACGTGTGGTTCTGCGCCGGATCCAGCACCTCCAGCAGCGCGGCCGACGGATCGCCGCGATAGTCGGAGCCGACCTTGTCGATCTCGTCCAGCAGCACAACGGGATTCATCGACCCCGCCTCGCCGATCGCACGCACGATCCGGCCGGGCAGCGCACCAACATAGGTGCGGCGGTGGCCACGGATCTCGGCCTCGTCACGCACGCCGCCCAGAGCGACGCGGACGAACTTGCGGCCCAACGCCCGCGCCACCGACTCACCCAGGGACGTCTTGCCGACGCCCGGGGGACCGGCCAGCACCATCACGGCGCCGGAGCCGCGCCCCCCGACGACAGCCATTCCACGCTGGGTGCGACGGGCACGCACGGCCAGGTACTCGACGATGCGGTCCTTGACGTCGTCCAGTCCGTGGTGATCGGCATCGAGGATCTCGCGGGCCGACTTGAGGTCGGTGGAGTCCTCGGTGGTGACGTGCCACGGTAGGTCCAGCACGGTGTCCAGCCAGGTGCGGATCCAGCCGCCCTCCGGGCTCTGCTCGCTCGAGCGCTCCAGCTTGCCGACCTCGCGCAGCGCGGCCTCGCGGACCTTGTCCGGCAGATCTGCGGCTTCGATGCGGCTCCGGTAGTCATCAGAAGACCCTGTGCCGTCGTCCGATTCGCCGAGTTCCTTACGGATGGCGGCGAGTTGCTGCCGCAGCAGGAACTCCTTCTGCGTCTTCTCCATGCCCTCACGCACGTCGTCGGCGATCTTGTCGGTCAGCTCGACCTCGGCCAGATGATCGCCCGTCCATTCGATGAGCACCTTCAGCCGCTCACCTACGTCTGGGGTCTCCAGCAGCCGGCGCTTCTGCACCTGGGTCAGGTACGACGCGTAACCGGCCGTGTCCGCCAGCGCAGACGGGTCGGTCAACTGATTGACGAAGTCGATGATCTGCCAGGCCTCACGGCGCTGCAGCATCGCCAGCAGCAGCTTCTTGTATTCGCTCGCCAGGGTGCGGACCTCGTCGGTCGCTTCGGGTTCTTCGACCTCGGTCACCTCGACCCACAGCGCAGCGCCGGGGCCGTTGGCGCCCGCGGCGATGTGCGCACGCTTCGTGCCGCGCACCAGCGCTGCGGTTCCGCTACCGCCGGCGATCCGGCCGACCTGCACGATCGACGCGAGCACGCCGTATGACGCGTACCGGTCCTCGAGGCGCGGGGCGATGAGCAGCTCACCGGACTCGGTCGCCTTCGCCGCGTCGACCGCGGCACGGGCGGCATCATCGAGCTCGATCGGCACGACCATGCCGGGCAGCACGATCGATTCGCTCAGAAACAACACCGGCACTGATTTGGCTTCAGCCATCGAATCCTCCAAAGTTCAGTCAGATGGACTCAACCCTGGTGGCGACAGCTTTGTTCCCGCGGTCGCGATGACCGCGTTTTTTCAAACCGTTCGCTGGTGGGGGACACCTGACCGGTAGGACCAGGCTGTGCTGCACGCGACGGCAACGGTTATCTGGGTTTCGGTTCGCCCCAGTAGGGGGTCGCCTTCACTGTGGGTGAAGCCTTCATCGCGAAACTCGGCGACCGAGCCGACAGGATGGTCGTCGATTCGGGCTGTGCCGTGGTCCCTCGCGGCGACGCGTCCATGGCGAAACTCGGCGACCGTACCGACAGGATGGTTGTCGGTTCTGGCTGCACGGTGCCGGCCGATGACGGTGAAGGATTACTAGCCGCTGGCACCGGTCCGGCGGTGCCCACGCCGGTCAGCGCAATGATCGCGGCGGCGCAAACAACGGTGCCCAGTTGACGTAGCACACGCCTCCGACGGCCAGGTGAGCCGATCGGGCCTTCGAATTCTCGGCAATCATCGGCTGCATTCCTTCCCGCACATTCCACACCAGGCCTAACATATACCCCCATGGGTATACACAAGCATACCAGTTTCGGCTGGATGGTCGAGCCCTCGGGCGCCGCAAGGAACAGATCAGCGGTCGATGCAATCGCTTGACCGACCCCTTGGTGGCCGTGGATGAGTGTGTCGTGGTTACCACCACGCGGTTCGAACCTGGCCGCCACCGCGGCAGCCAGATCGGTCGCGTTCGAAACCGGACCCACACAAATCGCCTCTACAAATGACAGGGAGCCTGCCGTTCGGGGGTGACGGCAGGCTCCCTGTTTGTGGGTGGAACTCAGGTGGTGGCTTGCGCCCCCAGCACCCGCTGGATGTCGGGCTTCATCTGGTCCAGCTGCTGACCCCAGTAGCCCCAGCTGTGCGTGCCCTGCGCCGGGAAGTTGAACACCCCGTTGGTGCCGCCCGCCGCGATGTAGTTGTCCTTGAAGCTGACGTTGGTGCGCAATGTCAATCCCTCGAGGAACTGGGCGGCCATCAGGTTGCCCCCGCCACCGCTGGTGTCCAACTCGGACGGCGTACCGGAACCGCAGTAGATCCAGATGCGGGTGTTGTTGGCGACCAGTTGATTGATGTTGACCATCGGGTCGTTGCGCTTCCACGCCGGATCCGACGACGGACCCCACATGCTCTCGGCGTTGTAACCACCCGCGTCGTTCATCGCGAGCCCGATCAGCATCGGCCACCAACCCTCGGAGGGATTCAGGAAGCCCGACAGTGATGCGGCGTAGATGAACTTCTGCGGGTAATAGATCGAGTACGTCAGGGCTGTCGCACCCGCCATCGAAATGCCGACCACGGCGTTGCCGTCCTGCGACACACCCTTGTTGGCCTCCAACCAAGCGGGAAGCTCCTGGGTGAGGAACGTCTCCCACTTATAGGTGTAGTCCTGGCCGTTGCCCCGGGACGGCTGATACCAGTCGGTGTAGAAGCTCGACATGCCGCCTACCGGCATGACCGTCGACAACCCCGATCCGTAATACCACTCGAACGCCGGGGTGTTGACGTCCCAGCCGTTGAAATCGTCCTGCGCACGCAGACCGTCGAGCAGGTACACCGCGTGCGGACCGCCGCCCTGGAACTGCACCCGGATGTTGCGGTTCATCGACGGGGAGAACACATCCAGATACTCGACGGGCAGACCCGGCCTGGAGAACGCACCAGCAGTCGCCGAACCCCCGACGAAGCCGATCAGGCCGGGCAGCGTCGCCGCCGCAACGGCCCCAGCCGCCAGTCGGCGCAACAGTGTCTTTCTTATACCTCGGCACCTCACATTGAACTTCATAACGGCAACCAACCCACCTTTCATTACCTGGCGCAAAGCCTTTGCCGTTGCTCTGCCTGCGTAATGAAACACGTGGAACGGGCGAGTCCCGGTACTCAACACCCGGTTGCGATATCGCGGTTGGCTAACGATTCCGACTCAGCGCGGACTCGCGATCGGCGGATTTCCGGTGTGACCAGTGGTAATGATGTGGCTAGAGTGACATAGTCGGCAAACTACTCGGCGCCGGGCACCAGCCGGTGCAACTGTGTCACGTGGCGCGGCTCCAACTCGTGGAGTGACGTCACGCCGAGTAGCCGCATGGTGCGGCTGACCTGGCCGGACAGGATCTCAATGGTGCGGTCGACGCCGGCTTCGCCGCCGGCCATCAACCCATACAGATAGGCGCGGCCGACCAGCGTGAATCGCGCTCCCAGGGCAACCGCGGCCACGATGTCTGCACCGGACATGATTCCGGTATCCAGCAAAATCTCGGTGTCGCGCCCGAGCTCACGGGCGACGCGGGGCAACAGGTGAAACGGCACTGGTGCGCGGTCGAGTTGACGGCCGCCGTGGTTGGACAGCACGATGCCGTCGGCGCCGAGGTCGACCACGGACTTCGCATCATCGAGGGTCTGAATTCCCTTGACCACCAACTTGTTCGGCCACTGCGACTTGATCCAGGCCAGGTCCTCGAACGTCACCGTCGGGTCGAACATGGTGTCCAGGTACTCGGCGACGGTGCCGGGCCAGCGGTCCAGCGACGCGAACGACAGCGGTTCGGTAGTCAGCAGGTCGAACCACCAACGGGGGTGGGGTACCGCGTCCAGCACCGTACGCAGCGTCAACGCCGGCGGAATCGTCATCCCGTTGCGGGTGTCGCGCAACCTGGCGCCGCCGACTGGCACGTCGACCGTGACGAGCAGGGTGTCGAATCCCGCGGCGGCGGCTCGCTCGACCAGCGCCATCGACCGGCCCCGGTCCTTCCACATGTACAGCTGAAACCAGTTGCGTCCATGTGGGTTTGCCGCCTTGACATCCTCAATTGAGGTCGTCCCCAGTGTGGACAGCGAGAACGGGATTCCGGCGCGGGCGGCGGCGTGTGCGCCGGCGATCTCGCCTTCGGTCTGCATCAATCGGGTGAAACCGGTCGGCGCGATGCCGAACGGCAGGGCCACCCGCTCACCGAGCACGGTGGCGCCGGTATCGACCTTGGCGACATCGCGCAGGATGGTCGGATGGAACTCGATGTCACGGAAGGCCTGTCGCGCCCGCGCCAGCGAAAGTTCCTCTTCGGCGGCACCATCGGTGTAGTCGAACGCGGCCTTGGGCGTGCGGCGTTTGGCTGCGCGACGCAGATCGGCGATCGTCAGCGCCTTTTCGAGCCGTCGACTCGTGAGGCTCAGGCGCGGCTTGCGGAACTGTACGAGGGCCGCAACCTCCTGTGGTCGGGGCAGGCGACGCTTCATCGCTGCTTCGCTCAGTCCTCGGCCGCGGCCGACGTCGGCCCCAGGCCTCGGGGTTGCGGTGCCGGATCGGGCGGTGTCGACGATTGCGGATCGGTAGATGTCGTTATTGAACCGTCAAGACCTTTTTGCAGCGCGTGGCCGCAGAAGTACACCGCCCGCCATGGCCACGACACCAGCGAAGAATAGATGGTCGAAGCCATTCGTCACCGGCGATGGCGCATCATGGCAGAATCTCCAAGCCCCACTTGTCGAGAAGCGGCTCGACGAGGGTGAAGTATGTCGTGTAGTCATCGCCGTCGGGCGAAGCCATCAAGATGCCGACCGCACTTACGGTGCCGTCTGAGTTCTTCACGAAGCCAGGGCTTCCGCTGTCGCCATGCAGGCTGTACACATTGGCTTCCACTAGATCGTCATCCCGGTCGGTCACTTCACCACAGGTTTCACCTGTGATCGCACCGATCTTGCAAAACGGCATGCCAACCTCAATCTGGTCAGCGCTCAACACATCTCGGATCGGATATTTGCCGGCTATAGCACCTGTTGGCGCACCAATCCCCGGATCAAGCCGGATGACTGCGGCATCCTTCTCCCAGCCTTCCTCCTCGCTAAGGGTGATATAGCCCAGCGGGACATCCTCGCTGTCCGTCCACGGCGAACCATCATGATCGTCGCAGTGCCCGCTGGTGAGCAGGTAGTAGCCGCCGTCATCACCCTGGGCCGCGAAGCCCGCAGTGCATACCTTGTTCTCGTCCTCGACCTGCATCCCCGGCATCGGGCGCGGCGTCGAGCTGGGATCAGCCGCCTGGGTCGCGGTTAGGTCGTTGACCTGTCGGCTCGGGCTCGGGCGCTGCGCCGAGCCCGCATCATCTTCGATTCCTGTGCACGCACACACCGTCACCGCCATAGCCACGGCACCAGCCAGCCCCAGCATTCGCGACCAAGGGCTCGTGCTCACGTTTGCCCTAGCCATAATCGGTAGGCCCTTCCCGTGATGGCCGCCCGGGATTCGGCGCAGGCACCGATTTCTCCGGCGTAGTTTGTTGGGCTCAACGATTGAAACATTAATTGCGTGCGGTTCCTCGGATATTCTTCGGGATGGCAGTGGCGACAGCGACCGCGACCACGCAGCCGATTCGGTTGTTGCGGAATAGCTCCGCAGAGCCCACAGACCGTCTCGCCTGCGGCCAGGGTTTGTTTGACTCGCCGGTCTCGGCACGGGTCGATAGGCTGCGTTGAGAAAGTCCGGGAACCTGTGGGCGCCGCTGGTCGGGACGAAGATGAGGTGTACGCATCTGGCAAACCAGGTTTGCGCACGTCATCGGGATTCGATGGCCTCCCCGCCGGGCACGTGAGGAACGCGGCCGTGCAAGACTGGCTAACGAGGCGGCTGTGGGCGAATTGTTGTCATCCGATCGCGCAGATCCATTCGATCTGCGGCGCTTCGTCGATGCCCAGGATCGCGTCTACAACACGGTGGTCGAGGAATTGCGCAGCGGTCGCAAACGCGGCCACTGGATCTGGTTCGTGTTCCCCCAGCTGCAGGGCCTCGGCCGCAGCCCGACCGCGATCCGGTACAGCATCACCTCACTCGAGGAGGCCAGGGCGTATCTTGACCACGACGTACTGGGTCCTCGGCTCCGCGAATGCGCTTCACTGGTGGCCCAGATCAGGGACTCCTCGGCCGACGAGATCTTCGGCTGGCCCGACAATCTGAAGGTTCGTTCGTCGATGACTCTGTTCGCCCGTGCCGCCGATGATGACGCCGACTTCCGCGCGGTGCTGGATCTGCTCTACGACGGTGTCGAGGATGCGCTCACTGTCGAGCGGTTGGCTCGATGATCAGCCAGCCGTGGGGCTCGACCTCGGCGGTAGTGACGAGGTTCTGCGGCGGCGCCCCGGATCCGGCGAGAATCGTGCCCTCGGCGAAACCGGCCTCGGGTAGCGACACGGACAATGGTTCGTCGTCGATGTTGAGGGCCACCACCAGCGCGCCGGCGCCGTTTCGCGTTTGGTAGACGTACTGCCGGTTGGTGAGTTGTAGCGGCGACGTGCGCGCTGTGTGCAGCCATGGATATCGGCGGCGCAACCCGATCAGATATTGATGCAGCCGAAACTCTTCGCGGCCCAGCGCGTCGACATTCTCTGGTGGAGAACCGAATTCAGGCCGTACAGCGTCGTCGCCACCGAACCGCTCTTCTTTGACACCTCGATAGGCGTACTCGTCGCCGGCGTAGATGCTCGGTGTGCCTCCGGTGGTCAGCAGCAGGACCAACGCGTGGTCCAGGTATCTGGTGTCCTCAAGGCGGCTGGCGATCCGGGTGACATCGTGATTGCCGACGAACGTCATCGGGACGAAGGTTTCAAGAAATTCGTTGTGCCGCAACAGTGCCCAGTCGAGCTCGTGGAAGTTCCCGTCGTTCAGACCGCTCCAGATCGCTTTCCAGAGTTCGTACTGCGTCACAGAGTCGAAGCCGCCGTCGCGCACCCGGGCCGAATAGTCGCCATGGATGATCTCCGCGACGAACCAGGCGTCGGGAAACGCAGAGCGAACGCGGGGGAGGACCTGGGACCAGAACCGATCCGGGACGGCGTAGGCGGCGTCGAGGCGCCAACCGTCCGCGCCACGTGCCAGCCAGTGCGTCATGACATCGACGGTGTAGTCGATGACTTCGGGATTGTCGTGATCGAGGGCGATCAGGCCGTCGTGTCCCTCGAACGTGTCGAACCCAGAACCGTTGCTCCGCTTTCGGAACCAGGACTCGTGGGCAAAGTTTGTGCCCACATGATTGAAGACGCCGTCGAGCAGCACACGTAGCCCGCGGCCGTGCGCCTCGGAGATCACGTGGTCGAAGTCGCCGCCATCACCCAACCGGGGATCGATTCGATAGTGGTCGGTGGTGTCGTAGCCATGGCTCGTGGATGCGAATACCGGTCCGAGCGCCAGGCCCGAAGTGCCGAGTTCGATGGCGTGGTCGAACCATTCGACGATGCGGCGCAGCCGGTGCTCGTCAGGGGTCGGGGGGGTTTCAGCCGGGTGGGCGCCGACGAAGCCCAGCGGATAGAGATGCCACCAGATCACGTGCTCGACCCATGACGGTCCCGTCATGCGCGGAACTTCGCTTCGTACAGTGACCGCATCGTCTCGGCGTACTTCGGTGCCGGGCCGTCGACTTCGGCGCGGGGTGCCACCGTCGCGATCGGCAACGGAGCCACCGGGGGTGAAGCAGACCCCCACTCGGACAGCCACTGCGTCAGCTGTTCCGACGAGGCGGCGTAGACGATGCGGCCAAGGCCGACCCAGGCGTGCGCCGCGGCACACATCGGGCAGTGTTCGCCGGAGGTGTACACGGTCGCGCGGGCGCGCTCGTCGGGACGCAGGTTCGCGGCCGCCCACCGCGCGATCGCGAACTCGGGGTGACGGGTGTGGTCACCGTCTTTGACCCGGTTGCGGTCTTCGAAAAGCGCCGCGCCGGCATCGTCGACGAGGACCGAGCCGAACGGTTCGTCGCCGTCGTCGAGGGCCTCGCGCGCGAGTTCGATACAACGGCTCAGCTGTTCAAGATCATCGTCGTCGATGGCCACAGCCGCTGAGTTTACGGACCCGGGTGAGTCTCAGGTGCTGGCAACCTCGAGCCGGCAGGCACACGACGCCTTGATCGGCACATCGGCTCGCGCCAGCACCAGGTCGAGCTGCTGGCCGATGATCGCCGCCTCGGCGTTGCGTCCAAGGCGTTGCAGGCATTCGTGATACCCGTGCAGGCTCCACACATTGCCGGGATGCTGACACGGTCTGGCCAGTTCGGGATCCAGGCCGAGGTCCGCGGCATACACCTCGGCGGCCTCCTCGACGCGGCCCTGCTCGAGCAGCAGCGCACCGTAGGCATGCCTGGTCGGCTGCATCCACCCCCACGGCTCGTCGTACGGCATTCCGTCGTCGAGCCCGATGGCCCGTCGCAAATGGGCGAAGGCCTCGTCGAATCTGCCTTCACGGTAAGCGATTTCGCCATCCAGCATCTCGGCGGCGACCGCCAGGATGTCACGCACGGTATTGTTGAACAGGTACCGGCTGTCCGGGATGCGCTCGTAGGCTGCGGCGAACGCCTCACGTTCGGCGTGCGCCTGCGCCAGTTGGCCCTTGGCGGCGTGCGCGACGCCCCGGCCGTAGTGGATGGTGGCGGCGGTACTGCAATAGAGCTCGAGATCGTCGGGCAGCGGCTCCGAGATCAGCTCATCCCACTGCCCGAACCGGACGAGCACGTGAGTTCGCAACGGTACGAAGGCCTCCAGCCAGTCGGCCATCGGCGGCGATTCGATGGCCAGCAGTTCGGGCGTGAGTTGACCGGCGAGTTCGGCCGCGGCGTCCAGTGCCGTCTGCGAACTACCTTCGAACATCGCTGAGTACACGACGAAGTGCAGGTTGTGTGCGCGGTACAGCGAGTAGAAATTCAGCGGGCCCTCGCGCTCGACGAATCGCCGATCCACCTGCACCGCGGCGAGATTCGCGACCACCGAATCGCGATAGTTTCCACACAACACGTCGATGTGGCTGGGCATGTGCCGCAGGTGCCCTGCGTCGGGCACCAGGTTCCGCAGCAGGTCAGCGGCGGGGAGCGCGTCCTGGGGGCTGGCAGACATCTCCATCGTGTGGATATAGAGGTGCACAATCCCCGGGTGCTCGCGGCCCGCGGGGGTGGCCAGCGCGTCGTCGAGAATCCGCTTGGCCTCGACCACCCGTGAGCCTGGGGCGGGCTCACCCGTTCTCGTGTCCCACAACGCCCACGCCGTCACGTTGACCAGTGCGTCCGCGGCCAGCGCCTGCACGTCGATGTCCTCGGGGTAGGCCAGCGCCAATGCCGCCATCGCGTCGGCGTAGGCGCCGCTGCCGGACAGTAGGGCGTCGGTGTCGTTGGGATCATCGGTGGGGAAGCGGGTCTGCAACGCCTCGATCAACCCCCGTTCAACGGTTGACGCGCGACCTGACGCCGCCAGCCGCAGCTCCGTCCGCGCGCGGGCCAGTGCGGCCCCGAGGTCGACCGGGTCGAACGCCTCCCACGCCTTGTTGTAGTTCGGTCCGATCGCGTAGGCCACGCCCCACCTGGCGATGGCGAGATCGGGGTCGAGCTCCAGTGCGCGATCGAAGCATCGGACCGCCTCCTCGTGGTTGAACGCGTAAGACCACACCAGCCCGCGATCGCACCACACCTGCGCGTGCGGCGACGGTGTGTCAATCGGCCGACGATAGGACCCGAGGTCGTAGTAGGGCTCGGTTTCGCCCGGCATCAAGGGGGAAACGCTCATGGAGGGCACGATAATTCACCCGCGACGCCGTGGCGAGAACTGCCAGCAGGCATCCTGCCGCACCCCAGATCGCCAAAGTGACCAGCGGAGTCTGTGCACCGTTGCCGCCGAAGTACTCGATGCTGCGCAGCAGCGAGACTCCCGATCCCTGGGGCACTACCGCGTTGAACGCCGAGTAGAAGCCTGAAAGGAGCGGGCGCCCTACCGGTCCCGCGGCTGCCGCGTTGCCGACGATGACGAGGAACAGCGTCAGCGCCATCGAGGCGACCGTGCCGAATGCCGCGGCGACCCCGGAGATGGCGCCGCCTACCGCCATCGAGTACAGCCACAGGGCACCGAACACCTGCCAGGGATGGCCGGTGAGCGCGTGCAGCACGCCGTCGGTGTAGACCGTCACGCAGCCCGCCAACAGGGCCGAATAGCCGGCGAGGGTCATCGTGCGCAGCGCCAGTGTTGCCGGGGTGCGCACGCTTCCCATGAGGCGTCCGAAGACTGCGGCCCCGACCGACGCACCGATTGAGATGAAGATGACGGCGTAGAACTCAACCGTGCCCGACGGGTCACCGGCGGTCGTCGGCGCGACGTCGTCGACCGAGGCGGCCAACCCTGCCTTTGCCGCAATGCCGCGGCCGACGGTTTCGGCGGCGCCGGCCACGCTGCGTCCGCCGCCACCGGCCACATAGATTTTCATCTCACCGGTGGAGCCGACGGCGAATGCCGCGTCGGCCGTGCGGTCGTAGACCTGTTGGCGTGCGGCAGCCTCGTCTCCGACCGCGTTCACTGCCAACCCGTCGTGGCCGCGGATCCCGTCGACCAACTGTTGTGGGCCCGCCACGGCGACCGTCAGGTGATGCAACGTGGGCTTGGCGAACGCCCCGGAGTAGCTCGCGATCATCGCGACGACGAAGACCGTCAGGCCGATCATCGCGAGGACCGTGGTGCGGATCGCGCTGCGATCGCGCGCCGGATGTGATTCGGGTGCGTGATGTCTACCCATGGTGAGATCCGTTCGTAGGTGCGGTCAGGCCGAGCAGCGCGTTGACGGTGTCCAGGGCGGCGCTGACGCGCCCGCCGAGATCGGTCGAGTCGGGATCTTCCATCCAGGACCGCAGCACCTCCATGAATCCGCCGACGAGGAATCGGGTCACCGCCTCCGGCGTCAGGCTCGCGACGGTGGTCACCGCCTGCATGCCCAGCGCGGCGATCTCCTCGCATGCGGGCAGTAGTTCGGCGCGGAAAGCGGTCACCACCCGTTGCATCACCGCACTGGGCACGACGTTGCGGTATGCCGAACGGTGCTCAGCGGCGAAGTCGAACAGACGGAGGATCCGTGTCCGCGCATCGCCGCTGTGGTCAGCGGTCGCCGCGGCGAACGCTGCGGACACCGCGGTCGCGACGGCATCGTCGCGATCGTGGAAGTGTTGGTAGAAAGCCTGGCGGCTGACACCGGCGCGGGCGACGATGTCGCCGACCGTCAAGGCGTCGACCGGACCGGCGTGCGCGAGTTCGAACGCCGCATCGCGCAAGCGCGTGCGGACCCGTTCGGCGCGGGGATCGGAGCTGTGAGCTCGGGCTGCCATGCACAGAAGCGTAAGCCATTTCGTAGACAATTGACCACGATAACTTAGGTTATCTAGCACACTTGCCTGTGCAGGTGTGACGGCTGCGACGTCAGAAGTGTGACGTGCGGCCGCGACCATCGCGAGTGCAACACCGATCACTGGCTCCCACCAAGCGCGCGCGTTCGCGCGCACCGATGAGCCGCAACTGAAACGTCGCCGATGGCAACGGACCGGGGAGCGCCCGGTTAACAGGCATGACGATCTTGATGTCGCGAACGACACCAAATCTATGGACGGTGATGTAGATGTATAACCGCCGGTCAGCTTGACCGTTCAGCTTCCCGAGAGGAAATCCATGGATATCGCGCGTTTGTCCACCACGAGCCTGGCAGTCGCGGCTTTGGTCATCGGAGTCACCGCCTCCGGCTGCAGTAAGGGCGACGACTCCACGTCTGAGTCGTCGGGTTCGGTGACATCATCGACCACGTCCGCCGCGGCCACCTCGTCGGAGGAGAGCTCAGCAGAAGAGACCAGTACTCCCGCGGCTGAGCCGAGTGACTATGGCGCGCTTCTCATTCCCGCCGCCGATATGGGCGAGGACACCCAGACTCCCGGCGGTGTGCAATTGAATCCTGGCGGCAATCCCGGTGCTGGCCTGGTCTATTCAAGTCCGGACGGTCTGCAGAAGATCATCGACACCATCCTGGTCTTCCCCGACGTCGCGGCCGCCGACTCGAACTTCCAGAGCAACTCGGCCACGCTCAACACCGTGACCACCGGTTCTCCGGAGCCAATCGAGGTCGGTGACCAGGGTGTGATGGCAATCGGCACATCGCCTGACGGAAGCAAGTCGGTGACCGCCATCCTGTTCAGCCAGGGCAGGGCACTGGTGTCTCTGAACTTCGAGGGCGCCCCCGACGACGCTGTTCCGCCCGACGTCGCAACCGACATCGCCAAGAAGCAGGCCACGCTCATCGAAGAAGGGCTGCCTGCCGAATAGCCGTCGATGATCGATTAGTGGCCCGCCAGTACGTCGGATTAGTCGAGCTCGACCGGATCCTTTGCGCCCGGCAGGAACGAGTATGCGACGCAGACGATTCCGAATAACACATAGCCGGTGAACGACAGCACCGCGCCGATGGCCGAGCCGATCGCCGCGTAGCGGAACCCGCGCCGCTCTCGACGATCTGGCCGGATGAGCCGGCGGTCGCCCGGGTCGACTCGACAACCTCCACTAGAACGTGTTCTAGTGCTGGGGTGGTGCAGTACACCGATATCGGCGACGTCTCCGCTGCGGAGGTCGCGCGCATGCGCACTGTCTACGAGCCACTCGCCGAGTCGGTCCGCGAGCTCATCGATGCAACGATCCGTACGGAGGTCGACGCCGACACCGTCGCCGCGGTGAAGGCCGAGATCGATGCGGCGACGGCACGGCTGCGATCCATACAGTGCCAGGGCCCGTTCGGAGTGCGCTACACCACCGGTGGCGAAAGCATGGCGTGGGGAAACCCGGTGATCGGAATCCGAAATCCCATCGCACCGCCGCTGACCATCCACCGCGACGCCGACGACCGGGTCTTCACCGACTTTCACCTTGGCGCGGCGTATGAGGGTCCGCCGGGGCATGTGCATGGCGGCGTCTCGGCGCTGGTCCTCGACCACGTGCTCGGGGAGGTGGCGGCCAATGCGGACAATCCACGCTTCACAGGCACCATCACGCTGCGCTATCTGCGGCCCACCCGGTTGGGGCGGCTACATGCCGAGGCGCGGATCACCCGGACGGACGGAATCAAGGCTTATGCGTCCGGTCATCTCGCCGACGACGAAGGCATCACCGTCGAGGCGGAGGGCGTATTCATCCAGCCGAAGTGGGCTCGCGGCTAGGGACGATTCCGACGAGATTGCGCGTGATGGTGGCAATCTCGGACACCAGCACCCGCGCGGCACTGCTGTCCCCGGGATGCAGGGCCGCGTGCTCTCGCACCTGTTTCTCGGTTGCAGTCAGCGCTGCGACGTCGACCGTCCAGGGAAGGGCCGGGTTGGGGGGTGCCCCACGCAACGCCTCGACATAGTCGTCGATCGCCGCGACGAAGTCGGGCGACAGCGTGGCGGGTGACTGCCCAGGGAGACTGCGTTCCAGTGTCGTGCAGGCACTGGTGACGGCGTTGAGCGCGGCGCGGTAGGACCGCAGCCATCGACGTAGCACCCGAGAGTCCATGCGCGCTGCCCCGGACGCGGCTTCGAACGCGGCGCGCGCCCGGAACGCTCGCTGCCAGGCTGTCGCCATCGTATCCGCGGGATGATCGAGCTCATGGACGAATGCCTTGACCACCGTTGCCGCGTAATCGATTTCGGTCTTGAGCAGTTCGCCCGCGCGCTGCTGCAGACGTGTCAGCGCGTGGTCGGGCAAAACGACGTGTGCCACCACCGCGAGTCCGCCACCGATCACCACTGAGAACAGCCGGTCTTCCACGGTTGCGCCGGCTGCGGCGGCGTCGATATCCAACAGGAACACCACAGCAGCGGCCACGCCCACGCTTACCGCGATGTAGCCGAACCGCACCACCCAGAACGTGATCGCCAGACACACCACGGTCACCAGGACGGCGACCGCACCCGTCGGCTGCCAAATCGTGGTGATCAGCGACGCGACGATGATCCCGCCGGCGAGGCCGCCCACACGCCCGAAGCAGCGTGTGTAGGTGTGCGCCGTTTCCGGCCGAAGTACGAAGAGGACCGTCAGCGCCATCCACTGGCCGTACGCGATTGGTGCGGTCCGGGCGGCGGCGACCGCCAGCGCGACCGCCACCGACAGCCTCACTGCGTGCCGCAGTATCGGCGACGTCCACGTCAGATGCTTACGGATTTCGGTTGCGGCCGTGCGGAGGGGGCTTATCACGTCGGGTTGGAGGAGTTCCGGGAACCGGAACTCGGCCGCTTCCTGAAGATGCTTCGAGAACCGTTGTGCCGCTGCTGCTTCCGGTCCCGTCAACGCCGCGGATGCCGTGTCGACCCGGACCAGGGCGTGCTCGGCCTCACGTCGTGCATTGTGCTTGTTTTCGGCGATCGCGTCCAGGGCCACCGCCGCGTCGTTCAGCATCTGCGAAACGCGGTCACGCTCGCCTTCTTGGGTGCCGCGAAGGGCGAGCAGTGCCCCCATCAGCCGCTCGGGCAGCCGATGGCCTCCGTGGTAGGCCTCCGGTCGCCTGGTGGCCTGGGTGTCGGCGAACGCATCCCGCAGCCAGGTCAGTTGCGCCGCCTCCAGCGGTGACTCGCGATCCGCGGCGATGCGCCGGGCGTCGGCAGCCAGGGAGCGGTAGGCCCAGGCCAACGCGTCGCTCTGGGTTCGCCAACGTTGCGGTGGCCAGACCGCGATCAGTGCCGCCTGGAGACAGCCCGCCGCGATCGTGAGGATCGTGGGCAATGCGACAGACGCCACCGCCGGCGCGGCCGGAGGTGCTATCACGAGCAGTGCACTGCCTGCCGCCGCGACGAGCCCCGCATTGTTGCCGAGCGCCCACTGCATTCCGGACGCGAAGCACCACACCGCGATCACGGCAATGAAGACGATGGTGTAGGCCGCTGTGAACGAACCGACCAGGACGGCGACACCCATCTGCATCGCCACGATGACGACAAGCTGTACGCGTCCGCCGGGGCTGTCCTGCAACGCGATGGATGCACAGACGATTCCAGCTCCGGCCGCCCACACGGCGGCGGCGCCGGTGTCGACGGCCAGCGCAAGGATGGCCATCGCCGCGACCCCGAGCAGGCCGCGAGCCACCGCGCCGATGTCCGGCGTCGGCGGCCGCAACACGTCGAAGACCCGACTGCCGGTGGTCACCAGCCCATTCTGACGTCACCGACCTCGATTGAGGGCCGAAACTCGCCTCTAGTCCCACCACAAAGGTTTGCGGCATTCTGCAGATCGGACAGTTGTTGGCAGAGATGGTGGTTGTCAGATCGCCTGCGGCACAGAATATGAGCGGACCGAACGGCCGGATTTTGCTTACGGGATCGTCAATGGTTTGGGTGCCGATCGTCCTCGATTCGGCTGTATAGATTCAAGTCGACGGATAGAGTCGGCAGTGGCTCAACGGGTCAGCCTGGAGGTGGCGATGGCCAACGACGCTGTTGTCTTCGACGGCGTTGCTGGACCATGCCCGCTGCTTGCGATCCCGCCCGATTTTCTCGACCACATCATCCATTAACCATTGGGCGGCGGCGTGTCCAACCGACAAAGGAACCCTCGATGAGCACAGCGGCCGAGCGTGCGGCTCAGCTGGCACTGACCTCCCGTTTGAAGTCGGCATACCCCGAGCTCCCCGATGCACCGACACCCGACATGTTGGACCATGGGCGGATCACGGCGTACCTCAAGCCCGTCCACGATGTCGGCGGCGAGCCCGATGCGCCGATGAAGTACGAGAACAAGCAGTACGAACTGTGGGAGCACATGACGTATGTCATCTGCGAGGTCCTCGGGTGGCGCGGCATCTGGCTGTCGGAGGAACGACGCCGCATCGGCAATGTGGATGTCGGGCGGGCGGAATACCTGGGCCTGCCGTACTACGGCCGCTGGTTGATTGCCGTCGCTCGGGTTCTGGTCGAGAAACACCACATCGGACTGACCGAGCTGAGCGAGCGGATGGCCGAGGTGCAGGAGCGCTATGCCGGCGGTCTTGACGGCAAGAAGCTCGAGGCGAAACCGAAGTCCGAAGGCGACGGATCGCACGTCAAGCGCAATGAGCATGCCGAGGAAGCCGACGGCAAGGGCGATCCGCAGTGCTACTCGGGCCAGGCCGGCACGCCGAAGTTCAAGGTCGGCGACGCGGTTGTGGTGCGCGAACTTCCGGTGATCTTCTACACGCGCACCCCCGAGTACGTGCGTGGCGCAACGGGCGAGATCGAGGCCGTCGCATATGAGAGTCCGGCCGCCGAGGACGAGACCTGGGACCGTCCTGCCCGACCGGAGTGGTTCTACGTCGTCAAGTTCAACATGGCCGACCTCTGGTACGGCTACACGGGAACAGCCGACGACGTCGTCGCCACCGAGATTCCCGAGCATTGGCTGGAAGCCGTCAAATAGTCTCCTGAGAGAGGAATTCGCATTGTCCGACGACGACCACGAGTCCGACCACGACCACGACCGGACTGTCGCCCCGACGGTCGACGAGATCACCGACTTCGAGGTCCTGGAGATCGCTTTACGCGAGCTGTGCATCGAGAAGGGCATCTTCACCGCCGAGGAACACCGCCTCATGACCGAATTCGCCGAGCAGATCGGGCCTACGCCCGCCGCGCGTCTGGTGGCCAAGGCTTGGCTCGATCCGAAGTTCAAGGAACTCGCTCTCGCGGAACCGATGACGGCGAGCAAGGAGGTCGGTGTCGACTGGCTGCACCCGACCGGCTGGGGCACACCGAGCGACTTCACCGCGTTCCGGATCCTCGCGGACACTCCGACGGTGCACAACGTGATCGTCTGCGCGTTGTGCTCGTGTTACCCCCGGCCGATCCTCGGCAACTCGCCCGAGTGGTATCGGACACCCAATTACCGGCGGCGTCTGGTCCGGTGGCCGCGGCAGGTGCTCGCTGAGTTTGGCCTCTACCTGCCTGACGAAATCACCGTCCATGTGCAGGATTCCAACCAGAAGCACCGTTTCATGGTGATGCCCTTGCAACCCGAAGGCACCGAGGGCTGGACCGAGGATCAGCTAGTCGAGATCATCACCCGGGACTGCTTGATCGGTGTGGCGCTGCCCAAGGCCGGTGTCACCACCAACATGATCGTCGATACTCGGCCGGCTATTCACCCGGGCAACGCCGGATGAGCGCGGCGCAGGACCCCGCCCCCATCGCACCGTTGAAGGAAATCGTCGAACGCGACCAGGTGTGGTCGCGCATGGCCGCAAAGTGGGGCGTCGAGAATCCCGTGCCGCCGTGGAAGACAAGCCTGGACGGCATGTGCGACGCGCTCGATCGCGCCTCGTGCGACGAGAACATCCCCGATTTCAAGGAGCGCCGCGACGAAGAGGATGTGCTGTCGGCCAGTGTGTATTCGAACCTGCCGTATCCGGAGAACCAATTGATGTCCTTGGCGCACTCCCTGGTGAGCCGCGGCGTCATCGATGAGGCCGAACTCAGGGAGCGGCTGGTGAGCATCCGCGCGAGGCTGGAAGCCTGACCACAGTCCAGGCGCTAGGTTCGATGTGTGGAGA
>CAWDVX010000010.1:0-84597 GCA_963805835.1 uncultured Actinomycetota bacterium
GCGTGGCAGATCATTGCAGCGCGCCCACCGGAACCTCGTCCTCGTCGGCCTGCTTCGCCGACTCGCGATCGGGTTCGCGCGTGCCGGCCCGCATGGCGAGAACGGCTTCCACCCCGAGTACCACGAGGAGCGATAGCCCGAACACCGGAAAGATCAGCCCTAGCACGACGGCGGCCAAGGAGACTGCGATCACCGCACGCTTGGGCGTACTGGCACGGGTGCCGGCGCTGGCCGGACCCGGCAATCCGCTACGGCCCGAGGGACGGCGAATCCACCACATCAGCAGGCCCGTCAGCGCACTGGTGATCACACCAAGGCATGCGATCGTCGCCAAGATGCGAGTCAACAATCCGAACTGATTGCCCATGTGCATCGCGATACCGAAGCTGGTCAGCCGTGCGAGCGTGCCATCCTGTGCAGCTGTGGCATTGGTGATCGTCTGTCCGGTGAACTGATTGAGATACAACGTGCGCTGCTCCGACAGCTTCTGAGGCCACGCATTGACCACGGTGTAGCTGCCGTAGACCGTTTCTCCGTTCTCGGTGACGTCCGAGGGCGGGATGATCGCGTAGCCAGGAACCATGTGCTCGTCCCTGGCGATCCTGTCGACATCGGCGAACGACAAGCGGGTGGGCACCGGACCGGCTGCGCCTGACACATAGACGGGATCGTCGGTGGCCGCCCAGGCGATGCGCCGTCCCAGACGGTCGTAATCGCCCATCGTCGCCGGCGTCGACGGCGCGTCGGCTTCGGTCGAAGGACTGATCGTGGACGAAACGGCCCGCCAGTTCTCTCCCCAATAACGCGACCACGTCAATCCCGAGAGCACGTAACAGACGAGAACGACCGCGATCACCACGCCGGTGAGCGCATGCAGATCACGCCACCGGATGCGGCCGCCCTTTCGCCACCGGATACCCAGGAGCGGCTTCGCCGCCTCGATCGCCCTCGGCCACCACAGGTAGATGCCGCTGGCCAGCAGCACGAGAATCCATACCGCCGTGAGCTCCATCCAGAGGTTCCCGATTCCGACACCGATCGTGGCATCGGGATAGGACGACGGCGCGATCAGGTGACCGAGTGCCGGCAGGTGCACTTGCGGCCCGTCGTTGCCGAACAATCGGTGCAACTGATTGGCCCAGCCGACGAGGTCCGACAGTTCACTGCGCTGTCCCAGATATCTTCCCGTGTACGGGTCGACGAAGACCTGGGTGAGGTTGGCTTCACCGGCAGGTAGCTGGAGGGCTCCGGGAGGCACAAAGTCGACCCGAGTCGACTGCCCCGCGGCACCCGGTGGCGTGACGGCATCGAGCGCGTAATCCTCGCGCACGTGCTGCTCGGCGACGGCGACCTGGTCGTCGAGTGGAATCGTCTCAGGCCCTTCGGCGACGACGTACAGATCGCGATTCAGCCAATCGTTCAAGGGCGCGGTGTAGAGGATCACAAGTCCAGAACACGCCAGCAGCACCAATGCCGGTGCGGCGAAAAGGCCCACCCAGAAATGTAGGCGCCAGATACGACGGAGCACAGCCGCGTCGCCGCGGCGCTTCGCGGCGGATGGCGCGTTCATCGAACGCTCCGCAGCATTTCGAGAGGCGTGTTGAACACCTGATTCACTTCCTTTGGTCAGATCAAGCAAGAACAAAATCTGTTGCAGCCCAGACGAACCGAACGCTTCACAACAGAGTCGACAGCGAAGGCGACACATCCGACACTTCGCTGCACGAACCCACCCGAAGACGGACCGAACGTGTCGGCGTGGTGTGGTGGGTGAGTAATCGACCGGCTATGCGGTCAGCGCTGCGTACCGTGGGGGTGCGCGCATACCGAGGCCGGAGCATACGCCGCACCGACTGTGCGACAACGTCACTGGTCGCCAACGGCAACAAGCGCGCAGCCGGTCGTAGTGCAGCGATCGCGAATAACCGCAGCCAACACAGCACCGACGCACAGACGGCGTAGAGATATTCGACAGAAGTGATCGCGACGCCAAGCATCACTGCGGCCGCGAGATGCGCGGCGGTCATCAACGGCGTGACACCCGAAGGGTCGCCGTGATGATGTGCCGCCGACGCCATCAACGACAGGTGACCGAGGGACTGGGCGACGGTGAGCGCACCGATCACACCGAGCAGTCGGGTGCGCCGGCCTTCGAGCGGAGCCGCGGCGAGCACTGCGCCGACGGTTGCGCACACCAGCATCACGACGACGAGTCGGCCGCCAACCGGTACGACTCCGCCCGCGGTGGCGTGCGCAGCGACCGTGACCACCGCGGAGCACCCCCCGACCAGAGCGCTGCGCACCCAGCGCGCCCGCGACTTCGGCGTACTCACGCGCCGCACCTTACCGCCGCGGCTACTACACCACCTAGTAGACCCGGTGATCGCAGCACATCGACGGTGCGCCGCTCCCACCACCTCTACGGTGAGACAGTGAGCGACTCCTACCGCACGCTGTTGCTGCTTCGCCACGCCAAGTCGGACTATCCGCCGGGTGTGGCTGATCACGCTCGTCCGCTCGCCCCTCGCGGTATCCGGGAGGCCGAACTGGCAGGCGACTGGCTGCGGGCGCATGTGCCCGCGGTGGATGCGGTGCTGTGCTCAACGGCCACCCGCACCCGCCAAACGCTAGAACGCACCCGCATCGACGCGCCGGTCGCGTTCGTCGACCGTCTCTATGAGGCGACACCCGGTGACGTGATCGACGAAATCAACCGGGTTCCGACACGATTCGCCTCCGACGTGGCCACCCTGCTGGTCATCGGCCACGAGCCGACCATGTCGGCCCTGGCGCTCGGATTGGCCACCGACGAAGGCAGCAACGGCGCTGCCGCCGAACGCATTTTGGCGAAGTTTCCGACTTCGGCCATCGCGGTCCTGCGTACCAGCGAGAGCTGGAGTCAGCTCGCGCCGGACGGCGCCGCGTTGGTCACCTTTCACGTGCCCCGATGATCCCCTGCGCTTCGCGCCGGTGATGCCCCACTCAGGCGCGCGTCGCCAGCGTCAGCTCCATCAGCTTCAAGGCCATCGCGCATCCGTCGCTACCCGGGCTCTGCGGGTTGACCCACCACCCGACCACGCCTGCCGCGTCGCTGGCGACCCCGCAGGCTCCGTTGGGATCATTCGGGCGCATCACGATGGATTCGATACCCGCCACCGTCTTGTTCTCGACCTGGTAACCGAGCTGTTCGGCGACCTCGCGCTCGTTGTCCAGGCTGCCCTGCTCGAACCAGAACCGGGTGATGTCGACAAGTCCCGTCGGATTCGCCGCCTGCCAGCGGCACACCGCGCCGACGAACGTGCTCTGGATGTCCAGCGGATCCGCGTTGACCGTCTCGGCGAGGATGTCCTCGGTCAAGACGTCGCACTCCTTCAGCAGGTTCGGGTACTGCCGTTGGGAGTCGTTGTTCCGCGGCACGTCGCCGGAACCTGATTTGGTCGCGGTGCCGTCGACGGTGCT
Source organism: uncultured Actinomycetota bacterium (assembly GCA_963805835.1). Lineage (GTDB taxonomy): Bacteria > Actinomycetota > Actinomycetes > Mycobacteriales > Mycobacteriaceae > Mycobacterium. The sequence goes on from CAWDVX010000010.1 coordinate 3,460, forward strand.
CGTGCACCCTGCGAGCACCGAGAGTGCAGCCAGCGCGATGATCAGTGCGCCTGCGGCGCGACGGGCAAGTCTCATTTGGAGTTCACAATCGACTGGCGGGTGAGTTCCTTGGCAACCTCGCAGGCGTCCGGGAACGGCTTCTCGCTGTAGCTGACCGACCATTCGATGAAGTCGTCCTCGAACTGGATGCCGATCTCACACAGATTGGTTCCGAGAAGCGGGTCATCGCCGACCGCGATGAAGCCGTCGTGACCCTCGATGTTGATGTCCTCCACGCTGGCGCGGGTCAGTTCCTCGGTCTTGCGTTCGCGCCCGATCGGACTGCCGCGAAACCACGTGAAGGAAAAGTGCGGCCCCAGGATGCTGCCGCCGGACAACCACTGGCAACCCACCGACGTCTTCGCGGTGTTCACCAGGCCGGGCACCCGCGTCTGCGAAATGACCTCCTGGTCGCTGATCCCGCCGCACTCGGGGAAGAACGGGCCATGAGAGGCATTTCCCGTCGGCGCCGAGGTTTGTGGCACCTCGCCCGGGTTCGCAGGCTCTGAATCCGAGCATGCGGCGAACACCGGGATGATCGCTGCGGCCGCCACCGCCAGCGCCGTGGCGTTTCGGCGCGTCTTAGTCGCCCGCGTCGTGGAAGTCACGCCATGCACTGTAGCGGCAGGTCAGGAGGTCAACCACCGACATGCCGGTTGACCTGCCGATTTATGCAATTCTCAGGCGATACCTCTGACAGCGACGGACGGCCGGTATGCGACAGTAGCTCCCATGTTGTGGGCGCTGCTGCGACAGTACGCGCGGCCATATCGGTGGCTGCTCGCCATCGTGGCGGTGTTCCAGTTGATCAGCACCCTGGCATCGCTGTACCTGCCGACCGTCAACGCCGCGATCATCGATGACGGCGTCGCCAAGGGCGATCTGCGAATCATCGTCGAACTGGGTGGGGTGATGCTCGCGGTCACCGCATTACAGGTGGTCTGTGCGATCGGCGCCGTGTACTTCGGGTCGCGCGCCGGCATGGGATTCGGCCGCGATCTCCGCTCAGCGATCTTTCATCACGTCACCGGTTTCTCGGCCGAGGAGACCGCACGGTTCGGCGCCTCGTCGATGCTCACCAGGACCACGAACGACGTCCAGCAGATACAACTGCTCGTGCAACTGACCTGCACCATGCTCATCACGGCGCCCATCATGTCGATCGGCGGCATCTTCATGGCCATTCATCAGGACGCCGGCCTGTCGTGGCTGCTGCTGGTCAGTGTGCCGATCCTGGCCGCCGCCAACTACTGGATCGTGTCGCACCTGCTGCCGATCTTCCGGCGCATGCAACGGCTGATCGACGGCATCAACCGGGTCATGCGCGAACAACTCGCAGGTATCCGGGTGATCCGCGCATTTACCCGGGAGCCGTTCGAGCGCAACCGATTCGGACAGGCCAACCAGGCGCTGGCGGACGCCGCTGTCGAAGGCGGCCGCTGGCAGGCGCTGATGCTGCCGACGACCACGCTCGTCATCAACATCTCCAGCGTCGCGCTGATCTGGTTCGGTGGTATGCGAATCGACGCCGGCCAGATGCAGGTCGGTTCGCTGATCGCGTTTCTGTCGTACTTCATGCAGATCCTGATGGCGGTGCTGCTCGCGACATTCATCCTCGTCGTCATTCCGCGAGCGTCGGTATGCGCCGACCGCATCGGGGAAGTGCTGTCCACCGAGCCGCAGATCACCAGCCCGCAGGATCCCGTCCGGCCCGCGAGGATCCAGGGTGAGATCCGCATGGACGCCGCATCGTTCAGTTACCCGGGCGCCGAGCGTCCTGTGCTGCAGGATGTGTCGCTGACCGCGCGGCCGGGAACGACGACGGCGATCGTCGGCTCAACGGGGTCGGGCAAGTCGACGTTGGTGTCGCTGGTCTGCCGTCTGTATGACGTGACATCCGGGTCGGTGCGCATCGACGGCATCGACGTGCGCGACTTTGATCCCGAGCACCTGTGGGCGGCGATCGGCGTGGTGCCGCAGCGGGGGTATCTGTTCTCCGGAACCGTCGCCGACAATCTGCAGCTGGGCGCGGCCCCAGGACAGGTGGTGACAGAGGACGATATGTGGGACGCACTGAAGGTGGCGGCTGCCGATGACTTCGTGCGCGCTCATGCTGACGGATTGAGCATGCGCGTCGCCCAGGGCGGCATGAACTTCTCCGGAGGTCAGCGTCAACGACTGGCCATTGCGCGTGCGGTCATCCGCCGTCCCGCCGTCTACCTGTTTGACGATGCGTTCTCGGCGCTCGACGTGCATACCGATGCGCAGGTGCGCGCCGCACTCCGGGAGGCATCGGCGGACTCCACGGTGGTGATTGTGTCCCAACGCATTTCGACGGTGGCACAGGCAGATCAGATCGTCGTAATCGACGATGGTCGCATCCTCGGACTGGGCACCCACGAGGCGTTGCTGACCCAGTGCCCCGAGTACGCGGAGTTCGCCGACTCACAGGCGTTGGGCGCGCGGGCGGGCGGCCCCGCCGTCCCCAGTCCCCTGCTTGCGCGTGGGCCCAAGCGCGTGGACCCATTCGAGGGGAGTGGTCCGTGAGCGGGCCGATGGCGCGTCCGATCCGCGGCGCGGTGCAGGCGCCGACCGAACGGTCGCGTGACTTCACGGGGTCGGCGATCCGATTGGTGAGGCAGCTGACCCCCCAGCGGGCGCTGGCGACCACGGTCATCCTGTTGGGTGTCGGTGGAATCGCGATCGGCGTTGTCGGACCACGCATCCTCGGACACGCAACCGACCTGCTGTTCAACGGCGTGATCGGGCGTCAGCTACCTGCCGGCCTGACCAAGGAGCAGGCCGTCGAAGCGGCCAGGGCGCGCGGCGACAACACCTTCGCCGATCTGCTGTCCGGTATGAACGTGGTGCCCGGACGAGGTGTGGACTTCGCCGCAGTCGGACGCACGCTGCTGTTGGCACTGACCTTGTACCTGGTTGCCGCGCTGCTGATTTGGCTTCAGGCCAGGTTGCTCAACGTCGCGGTGCAGCGCACGATGGTGACCCTGCGCTCCGACGTCGAGAACAAAGTGCACCGAATGCCGTTGTCCTACTTCGACTCCCGGCAGCGCGGTGAAGTGCTGAGCAGGGTCACCAACGATGTCGACAACATCCAGACGTCCCTGTCGATGACGATCAGCCAGCTGATGACATCGGTTTTGACGGTGTTCGCGGTACTGGTGATGATGTTGACCATCTCCCCGCTGCTGACGCTGCTCACAGTGGTCACTGTGCCGCTCTCGCTATGGGCGACCAGAGTAATCGCCCGCCGTTCGGCGCGCTTGTTCGTGGCGCAATGGGCCAACACCGGACGGCTCAACGCGCACATCGAGGAGACGTACAGCGGTTTCACCATCGTCAAGACATTCGGCCATCGCGCGCAGGCCCAGGAGAAGTTCTCCGAGCTCAATGACGACGTATACGACGCCAGTTTTGGGGCGCAGTTCCTTTCGGGCCTTGTATCACCGGCGACGGTGTTCATCGGCAACATCAGCTATGTCGCCGTGGCGGTGGTCGGTGGCCTGCAGGTCGCGACGGGTCAGATCACCCTCGGCAGTATCCAAGCCTTCATCCAGTACGTCCGCCAGTTCAACCAACCGCTGACGCAGGTGGCGGGCATGTACAACACGCTGCAGTCCGGCGTGGCCAGCGCGGAGCGGGTTTTCGACCTACTCGATGCCGAGGAGGAATCTCCCGAACCGGCGCCGATGCCGTTGTCGCAGGACAAGCGGCCCGGCCGCGTCGAGTTCAGGGACGTCAGCTTCGGCTACCGCCCTGACACGCCCGTCATCGGTGGTCTGTCGCTGATCGCCGAACCGGGAACCACGGTGGCGATCGTCGGACCGACCGGCGCGGGCAAGACGACGTTGGTGAACCTGCTGATGCGTTTCTACGACGTCGATTCCGGCCAGATCCTGCTGGACGGCGTCGACATCTCCACGGTGAGTCGTCAATCGCTGCGGTCCCGCATCGGGATGGTGCTGCAGGACACGTGGCTGTTCGCCGGCACGATCTACGACAACATCGCCTATGGCAGGCCGGATGCCAGCGAGGACGACGTGATCGAGGCGGCCAGAGCGGCCTACGTCGACCGGTTCGTGCACCAACTGCCCGACGGTTATCAGACGTGGGTCAGAGACGACGGCGGCAACATCAGCGCCGGCGAGAAGCAGCTCATCACGATCGCCCGTGCGGCACTGTCCAGCCCGCAGCTGTTGGTGCTGGACGAGGCGACGAGTTCGGTCGATACCCGCACCGAGCTGCTGATCCAGCAGGCTATGGCCGAGCTTCGCCGCGACCGGACGAGTTTCATAATCGCGCACCGGCTTTCGACAATTCGCGACGCCGATGTCATCGTCGTCCTCGAGGCCGGCAGCATCGTCGAACAGGGCAGCCACGCCCAGCTGATGGCTAAGCGTGGCGCTTATTGGTCCATGACACAGACCTAGTCGTCGTAGTCTCCCAAGTGATGAGCACGACCGTGTACACCTTCTGCAGATACTGCTCGGCGGCCTGCGGGATCGAAGTCACGGTCGAGGACAACAGGGCGACGAGGATATCGCCGGACAAGCAGAATCCGCACAGCTGGCAGGACTTCTGCGCCAAGGGCAGAACCGCGAGTGAGCTCGTCGAACATCCGCGCAGGATCCTGCAGCCGATGCGGCGGGTCGGCGATTCCTATGTCGAAGCCAGCTGGGATGAGGCGATCACCGACATCGCGGCCAGGATGACCGCCGCCGTCGACGCCGACGGTCCCGACGCGATCGGCCTCTACTACGGAAACCCTGCCGGGTACTCGTCGTCGAACGTGCTGTTCATGATCGCCTGGCTCGATGCCGTCGGAACCCAGAACCGTTACGCCGTCGGCTCGGTGGACCAGAACGCCATGCACGTCGTGGCGGATGCGATGTACGGATCGATTCTGATGGCACCGGTGTCCGACATCGACAACTGCGACTACTTCCTGGTGGTGGGTGCGAACCCGGCGGTGAGCGCGTGGAACTGGTTGGAAACCGTGCCCGGCTGGTTGGAAGCGAACGCTGGAACGGCAGCGCCAAGGTGCCACCCTGGTGGTGGTGGATCCGGTGCGCACCGAGACCGCGGACAAGGCAGATCTTCACATCGCGGTGCGGCCCGGACAAGACTGGGCCTTGCTGCTCGGAATGGTCAAGGTGATCCTCGATGAAGGCCTCGAGAATGCCATGGACTGCCGCGAACTGGCGACGGGGGTCGATGTACTGCGCGACCTCGTGGCAGTCTCCGACCTCGACGATTTGGCCGCACGTTGTGATGTCCCTCGTTCGGTGATCGAGCGGGTGGCAAGGGATTTCGCCATCGCGGCGCGCGCCATGGTGGTCACTCGCACCGGCGTCTCACTCCACGTCGCCGGGACGATCGGCGAGTGGCTGGGCCATGTGCTCAATGTGATCACCGGCCGGATGGACCGACCCGGCGGACGCAGGTTCGAACCCGGGTATATCGACGCGCTCAGGCTGTCCGGCCTCGCCGAGCCACCGTCGCACAAGAGCCGCCTGCGCGGGCGTGACCTGATCGCAGGCGCACATGCACTCGCCGAACTACCCGACGAGATCCTCACACCGGGAGCCGGCCAGATACGGGCGATGGTGATCAACTGCGGCAACCCCGTGGTGTCGGGACCTCACGGCGCCAAGCTCGACGCGGCACTCGCCGATCTGGACCTGTTGGTGGCAATCGACCTGGTGCAGCGGGAAAGTCACCGGCACGCACACTGGTTGTTGCCTGCTGTGCACTGGCTGGAGCGCGACGACCTGCTGGCGTTGACCAGCAATCTTCACGACGAACCGTACGTGCAGTACGGGCGCCGCGCGGTCGATCCACCGCCCGGGGCGCGTGAGGAATGGCGCATCTTCGTCGATCTCGCGATTGCAATGCGCAAACCGTTGTTCGGCGTGAAGGGGATGAACGGCTTTGTCAGCGCCACCCGCGCCTTGGCCCGCGTCACCCGCAGGCCGGCGCTGGAATTCACGCCGCGATGGCTGAACCGGCTGTTCATCGCGACCAGCCGGAAAGTCAATGGACACAAGGTTAGTTGGCGCGAGCTGGTGACGAACCCGCACGGTCTGGTACTCGGCCCGCGCGAGTTCGGGCACTTCCGCGCCGCGCTGCGTACCGACGACAAGAAGGTGCACGCGGCCCCACCGGAGTTCGTGGCCCGTGCGCGTGAACTACTCGCGGAGCCGGTTCCGCAGCCTCCGCATCGATACCCGTTCCAGTTGGCGAACCGGCGCAATCGGCACTCGATGAACTCCTGGCTCAACGAACTTCCCGGCCTGCATCCCTCGGGTAAGGGCAACGATGTGGTGATCAACCCCGACGACGCCGCAGCGCTGGGGATCGCGGACGGCGATTCGGTTCGGGTGTTCTCCGAAGTCGCCGAGATCAACTTGGCCGCGTCGATCAGCGATCGAGCCCGGCGGGGCATCGTGATCGTCGATCACGGTTGGGGCTCAAGGATCTTCGATCCTCGACGGTGACGGCGAACCGGAGACCTACGGCGCCAACCGAAACCTGCTCGTCGACAACGCATCCGTGGATCCGCTGTCGCAGACCTCGCCGCTGAACTCGTCGTACGTCGGCGTCGAGCGCATCTAGACCTGCGGGCCCTCGGCGCGCAAGTCGTCGACATTGCGCATCGCGTCGCGCAGCTTGCCCAGCCACTCGTCGGCATGCTCACCGACCAACCTGACCGACCATGCCAACGCATCCGAGCGCGAGCGCGCCACGCCGGCATCCACCAGTGTGTCGAGCACCTGACGTTCCGGCTGCCGTAGACGGGTCATCACGGGTACGGCGATGTGGGTGAACAGGACTCGTTCGGAGTCATCGCCCGCCTCGACGCCCCACGCGACCTTGCGCCCGTAGCGGCTCTCGGCTTCGTCGGCGATGCGCATGCGTTCGGATCGAGTCTCCTCGCGGAAGCGGGCGATTCTGCCGGATGAATGAGCTTCACTCTCTTCGCCGCCTTCGGACTCGGGGAGACGGCCGATGACGGTGATCTCCTCGCGGTCGACGACGACCGTCGGGTCGCCGGCGAACCAGCCCTCGGGCAAACGCCCGGCGAACCAGTCGGCGGCGTCGCTTGCGTCGGGTTGTTGGGCCTGCTGCCAGCCGCCGGTGCGTCCGGACCGTCGACCGTGGGGATGATGATGTCGCATGATTACATCATTACATCGTTACAGCACCGATGGGACGGCTTTCTCCGGAAGCGAACACGGGTGTCTGCGCGGTACTACGCGCGACTACTTGCGGCCCATGAGGAGGACGGCGCCGCCGCCGGCAACTGCACCGATGAACAGCAGGACGGCCAGCGTCGGACTGACCAGCCACCACACCAGACCCAGCCCGATGATCACCGGTGAGGCGACGAACAGCACCATGCCCGGGTGCTGCTTGATGACCGCGAGGGCGCTCTGCGCGCGCACCCGGTCAATTTCTTTTGCCATGCCCCCAGGATGCCAGTCGTCGGGCTACTTTTGTCGCCATGACAGGACCTAACAACGGAAGCTGGCGGCCCGATCCGGAAGGACGCTACGAGCACCGATGGTGGGACGGCCAGCAGTGGACGGATCAGGTTTCTCACCAAGGGCAGGTCGGCCGGGCACCGCTGGGCGCACCGCCTCGCGGAGCGGCGCCGAAGCATCAAGCCGGCCCGCCCCAGGCGGCCGTCGTGGGCGGGCAGCCTGCGGGCGACGGATTCGCCGGCATCACCGGCGATTTGGTCGACGGGCGGTTCAGCGAAAAGGAAGCCAAACCGATCGCGAACCAGAACTCCAAGCTGCTACGGGTGCGCCTCGGCGAACCGTTCATGGCGCGCCAAGGCGCCATGGTCGCTTATCAAGGCAACGTCGACTTTGCCTTCGAGGGCGGCGGAGCATCGAAGTTCATCAAGAAGGCGCTCACGGGCGAGGGGCTTCCGCTGATGCGATGCCAAGGCCAGGGCGACGTCTTCCTCGCCGAGCGGGCGTGCGACGTCCACCTGCTTAACCTGAACAACTCCGGCCTGTCGATCAGCGGAAAGAACGTGCTGGCCTTCTCGGCGAGCTTGGACTGGAACATCGAGCGCGTCAAAGGCGGCAGCATCGCGACGGGCGGGCTGTTCAACACGACGTTGCGCGGCACGGGCTGGGTGGCGCTGACCACCGACGGCCCACCCGTCGTCCTCAATGCGGCAGAGGCACCGACGTTTGCCGACACCAACGCAGTGGTGGCGTGGTCGGCGAACCTGCAGACGCAACTGAAGACGAGTTTCAAGGCGGGCGCACTGATCGGCCGCGGCTCGGGCGAGGCCATCCAGGTGTCGTTCTACGGGCAGGGTTTCGTTATCGTCCAGCCGTCGGAGGGCATTCCCACGGTCGCTTCGGCCTAGTCACACCTCGGGGTCACACCTCGGGGTCACACCTCGGGGTCACAACTCAAGCAGCACCGTCACGGGGCCGTCGTTGACGAGCTCGACCTGCATATGCGCCCCGAAAACGCCGGTCTCGACCTGTGCGCCCAGCGCGCGTAGGGCGTCGGAGAACGCCGTCACCAGTGGTTCGGCGACGGCGCGCGGAGCGGCGGCGTTCCATGCGGGCCTGCGCCCCTTGGCGGTGTTCGCATAGAGCGTGAACTGACTGATGACGAGGATCGGCGCGCCGACATCGCTCGCCGACCTCTCGTCGTCGAGAATTCGTAGCTGCCAGAGCTTTTCGGCCATCCGCTGCGCCTTTGCGGTGTCGTCGTCATGCGTGACGCCCACCAGCGCGACCAACCCTTGGCAGGCGGGCCGTACGGCTCCCACGACCTGGCCGTCGACTCGGACAGCCGCCGACGTCACGCGTTGCACCAGAATGCGCATGGTCGCCGATGCTGCCATGAGCTCCACGACGTAGGCCTGTCGGGCCATACCCCGCGGGGGTACAGTCCGCCGCATGAAGCTCAACGCCATCGAACGCGCCGCCATGAACAATCCGGTGCGCGCGGCACATCAACATCACCGCGAGGCCGCATGGTTCCGCCGGCTGGCCCGGGGCGACCTCGCCGGCCAGCACGTATTGGAGGTCGGCTGCGGCCGCGGCGTCGGCGCCGAGGTGATCCTCGACCGGCTCGGCGCCGAGAAGGTGACCGCGTTCGACCTCGACGAGACCATGGTCGAACTGGCCCAACGACGCCTGGCCGGCCGGCCGGTCTCGTTGTCGGTCGGCGATATCTGCGCGATCGAGATGCCGGCCGGGTCGGTTGATGCCGTCATCGACTTCGGGATCATCCACCACGTCCCCGCCTGGCAGCATTCCATCGCGGAGATCGGCAGGGTTCTCAGGCCAGGCGGATTGATGCTCTTCGAGGAGTTGCCCCGCCGCGTGCTCGACAACTGGGTGATGCGGACATTCACGGTGCACCCCCGCGAGAATCGGTTCGAAGCAGACGAGTTCGCCGCTGAACTCGGTCGCCACGGATTACACGGAAGCGCTCGGATCGAGGAGCACTTCGGCGGCGCGCTGTTCGTCGGCGCGGCGCGCAAGAACTGACGTGCGCGCACGCTTGTTTGCATACCCCGTGGGGGTATGGTACTCATGGAGACATGAGGACGACGACGGTCACGGTCACCGGAATGAGCTGCGGACATTGCGCCACCTCGGTGCGTGAGGAGATCACCGAGATCCCCGGTGTCCGCGCGGTCGCCGTGGACCTCGTCAGCGGCAGTGTCACCATCGATAGTGACAGCGCGGTCGAGCCGGCCGCGATCAGGACCGCCGTCGAGGACGCCGGCTACCAGCTGGCGAGCTGATGAAAACCGGACAGAAGGTCACCGCGTTCCTCGTCGGTCTGGCTGCGGTGTTCGCCGTGTCCGTCTGGATCGGCAACGCCGTCGGCCCTCAGGAAGCGACGATGACGGCCGCCCAGGAGCTGCCCGGCGGACTGCAGTCGACACAGGAGGGCTACACGCTCGCACTGGGCAGTTCTATCCCGCCGGCGGGTCCCGACGTGCCACTGCAGTTTCGCATCCTGAGTCCGAGCGGAGTGCCGGTGAAGCGCTACGTCGAGACCCACGAGAAGTTGCTGCACCTGATCGTCGTCCGCAACGACCTCGCCGTCTTCCAACACGTCCATCCGACCCTCGATGCGAACGGCACGTGGACCGCGCCGCTGAACCTCACCCGCGCAGGTGACTACCGCGTGTTCGCCGACTTCATGCCCTCAGGCGGCCCGGCACTGACGTTGGGAGCCAACCTGCACGTCGCGGGGAGATACGACCCGCAGCCACTCCCTCCGCCGTCGGCGACAGCGGAGGTCGACGGCTTCACGGTGAAGCTCAGCGGCACACCGAAATCCAACGAAGCGTCGATGCTGACGCTGTCGGTCAGCCGCAACGGCAAGCCCGTTGAGGACCTCCAGCCCTACCTCGGCGCGTACGGGCATCTCGTTGCGGTACGCGCATCCGATCTCGCCTATCTTCACGTCCATCCGATGGGCGGGCCGGGTGACGGCACCACCGCCTCGGGTCCGGACATCGTGTTCCACACGACCTTCCCGAGCAGGGGCGCCTACCGGCTGTTCCTGGATTTCCAGCACGGCGACGTGGTGCGCACCGCCGCGTTCACTGTCGACGTCAGCGAAGCGGCGCAGGAGACGCCACCCGCCGGCGGTGGCGGCGGCCACCACCACTGATATGTCGGTCCTCGAACTCTCGGTCGATGGCATGACGTGTGCGTCGTGCGCGAATCGAATCGAGAAGAAACTCAACAAGATCGACGGTGTCACCGCGACGGTCAACTTCGCGACCGAGAAGGCCCGGGTCGAGTTCGGCGATGACGTCACCGCCGACCAACTCGTGGCGACGGTCGAGGACGCCGGATATCACGCCCATCTGCCGACGGCCGAACCGACCGCGGACGACGGATCCGACCGCCGCGCTTCGAACGCGGCTGCTGATCTGTGTGGCTCTGACCGTGCCGGTCGTCGCGATGGCGATGGTTCCGGCCCTGCAATTCACCTACTGGCAGTGGCTATCGCTGGCATTGGCTGCGCCGGTGGTCCTCTGGGGCGCATGGCCGTTCCATCGGGCGGCGTGGGCGAACCTGCGCCACGGGACCGCGACCATGGACACCTTGATCTCGATGGGAACCCTGGCGGCGCTGGGGTGGTCGGTGTACGCGCTGTTCTGGGGTGCCGCGGGCACACCGGGCATGACACACGCATTCGAGCTGACGATCGGGCGCACCGATGGAAGCGGGAACATCTATCTCGAGGCCGCCGCGGGAGTCACCACCCTGATTCTGGCCGGCCGATATTTCGAGGCCCGGTCCAGGCGCCGCGCAGGTGCGGCATTGCGATCGATGCTGGAACTCGGCGCCAAGGATGTGACGGTGCGCAGAGGCGGTGCCGAGCAACGCATCCCGATCGGTCAGCTGACCGTCGGCGACGAGTTCGTGGTTCGCCCGGGCGAGAAGATCGCCACCGATGGCGTGGTGGTAGCGGGACGTTCGGCGGTCGACGCGTCGCTGCTGACCGGTGAGTCGGTACCTGTGGAGGTCGAACCGGGTTCCGACGTCGTCGGTGCAACAGTCAACGCCGACGGACGACTGGTGGTGCGGGCGAGCCGGATCGGCTCCGACACGGCACTGGCACAGATAAGCCGACTGGTCGAGGACGCTCAGAACGGAAAGGCGCACGCTCAGCGGTTGGCGGACCGGATCTCCGGTGTCTTCGTGCCGATCGTCATCGCGTTGTCCGTTGCGACACTTGGATTCTGGATCGGCACGGGCGGACCCGTCGCGTCGGCGTTCACGGCAGCGGTGGCGGTGCTGATCATCGCGTGCCCCTGCGCCCTGGGACTCGCGACCCCCACAGCGTTGTTGGTCGGTACCGGCCGGGGTGCGCAGCTGGGCATCTTGATCAAGGGGCCGGAGGTGCTGGAATCCACGCACGAGATCGACACCATCCTGCTCGACAAGACGGGAACGGTGACCACCGGGGAGATGACGCTGGCCGATGTGATCACCGTCGATGGTCAGCGGCGGGACCAGATCCTCAGACTCGCGGGCGCGCTGGAGCATTCATCCGAACATCCGATTGCCAAGGCAATCGCAACGGCTGCCCGAGGCGACGGACGGGGAACTGCCTGCCGCGGCGGATTTCACCAGTCTGCAGGGGCTTGGCGTCCGGGGCGTCGTCGACGGCGTCGATGTGACCGTCGGACGACAGCGGCTTTTCCCGGAGGTGCCCGCGGAGCCTCATCGAGTCCATTGAGCGCGCGGAATCCGAGGGGAAAACGGCGGTGGTGGTCGGCAGCGACGGTACCGCGCTCGGTGTGCTGGTGGTCGCGGATGCGGTCAAGCCGACGTCGGCCGAGGCCGTCAAGGAGCTTCGCGCTCTGGGCCTTACCCCGATGCTGCTCACCGGCGACAACGAGGCGACAGCCAGAACAGTCGCCGACGCGGTCGGAATCGACGAGGTGATCGCCGGTGTGCTGCCTGCGGAAAAAGTCGATGTGGTCGAAGCGGCTACAGGCCGAGGGCAAGATCGTGGCAATGGTCGGTGATGGTGTCAACGATGCGGCCGCGCTCGCACAGTCGGATCTGGGGCTGGCGATGGGTAGCGGCGCAGACGTGGCGATCGAGGCGAGCGACCTGACGCTCGTTCGCAATGACCTGCGCACCGTCGGCGACGCGATCCGGCTGTCGCGGCGGACGCTGGCGACGATCAAGGGCAACTTGTTCTGGGCGTTTGCCTATAACGTCGCGGCGCTACCGTTGGCGGCCGCCGGTCTGCTCAACCCGATGATCGCCGGTGCCGCAATGGCTTTCAGCTCGGTCTTCGTCGTCAGCAACAGCCTTCGACTGCGCCGGTTCAAGCCGTCGCGCTGATCAGCCGACTCAGATGTCGTACCCCGGTGCTTTGATGGGGTCATGTCCTCGATCGCCACGTCTGACGCTCCGGTGGTGCGTCCCAAGGACCGTCTTGAGGTGTTGTTCGAGCGAGCTGGGCGAGTTGATGGGCCAGCGCAACGCCATCGATGGACGCATCGTGGACATCGTGGCCGAGATGGATCACGACAACCTGGTGGGCATCACCGGTGCCCGCTCGGTCGCGGCGCTGGTGGCGTGGAAGACCGGGAGCTCGACCAGAAACGCCCAGACGATCGCCACCCTCGCCCACCGGGTGCAAGAGTTCCCGCGCTGCGTGGCGGGCCTGCGCGAAGGCCGGCTATCCCTGGATCAGGTCGGCATCATCGCCGAGAAGGCCGGAACAGGATCCGATGAGCACTACTGTCACTGGCCGAAGTCGCCACCGTCAACCAACTACGCACCGCACTGAAACTGGAACCACGCCCAGAACCCGACCCCGAACCCGAACCCTGGCGCGAACCGGAACGCTCGATCACCAAGACCAGCGACCAGCAGTCCACCACGTGGAAAATCAAACTTCCCCACGTGGATGCGGCCACGTTCGATGCCGCCCTGGCCTCGCATCAGGACGCGTTGATCACCGAATGGAAGCGCGACCACGACAACGACCACGACAACGACAACGACGCACCGGAACCACGTCCGCCGCGGCCGAGCACCGGCGATGCGTTCATGGCTCTGATCGAATCCGGCTGGGACGCCGACGTCGCGCGCCGCCCGCACGGGCAGCGCACCACCGTGGTCGTGCATCTCGACGTGGAGGACCGGATCGCGCAGTGGCATCTGGGCCCGCTGCTCACCGACTCTGAACGCCGATACCTGACCTGTGATGCCACCTGCGAGGTGTGGTTTCACCGCGACGGCCAACCCCTCGGCGCCGGACGGGCCACCCGCACCATCAACCGCCGCCTGCGCCGCGCCCTGGAATACCGCCACCGCACCTGCGCGGTGCCCGGCTGCGGGGCCACCCGCGGCCTGCACGCCCACCACCTGCGGCACTGGGAAGACGGCGGACCCACCGAACTAGATAACCTGGTGCTGGTCTGCCCCTATCACCACCGCCTGCACCACCGCGGCGCCATCACCATCACCGGACCCCCCGACAGCCTCACCGTCACCGACAGTGACGGCCACCAACTCAGCTCCGGATCATTGGCCCGCCCACCGAATCGGCCCCCACCCGACGTGGCGCCCTACCGCGGACCCCTCGGCGAACGCGCCGACTGGCGGTGGTACACGCCCTTCGAACCAAACCCACCACCGACAACCAACTGAGATCAGGCGAATTTCGGTAGTGGGGTTCAGCCGACCAATTCCGGGTGGAACTTCACCGCCATCCGGCGTAGGCCGTCTTTCCAATCGACGGTCGCGGGTCCGATGAGTTCACGCATGAGCGTGACTTCGAGGGGATTACCGCGCAACGCCTGATCGCTCTCTTCGAACGACGGCTCGATGCCGGCCAGTGAGCCCAGATATGCGCACCACTCCTGGATGCTGACGAACTGCTCGCTGGCCCAGTTGATGGTTGTCGCCGGAACCGATGCCACCTCAAGGAGTTTCGGGATGGTGGCGATGATGTCGTCCTCGTGCATCAAGTTGTAGCGGGCCGGCCCACCGGGCGGGACGGGAATCGGCGCACCGCTGAGCATCATCTCCAAGTGGAAGAGCGGCCAGCCACCGTTGTCGCCGTAGGGAACATTGAGCCGGGCGATGGTGCTGGGAATGCCGAGAGCACGTGCCATCGTGCGGACGACGACTTCGCCCGCAATCTTGGAGATGGAATACGTTGGGAACAAGGGCTTGTGGTTGTCACCCAATACTGTGCGTTCAGTGCGGGGCTCGTCGTCGGGCGGGTCGTAGACGGCCCCTGACGAACAGTGCAGAAAGGCCTTCGCCTCGCGGCAGTGCGCCATCAGGAGTCCGACCGACTCGGCGTTGGCCGCGAGGTCCTTGTCCCACCTCCCGCTCTTTGCCACCGCGAGGTTGATGACGTAGTCGAAGTCGGACGGAATCGCGGCGAAGTCCCCACCGGCCATGTTGACCGTCTCGCAGCGCACGCCCGCCTTTTCGAGGCCCTCCCGCGCCGCGGCGTCGGTGAAGCGGGCGATGCCCCACACCTCGTTGTCGGCTGCCAGGGCCTTGGCAACTGGCGTGGCGACCTGTCCGGTCGGGCCGGTGATGAGGATCTTTGAACCGCGCATCGGCTGATCGTAAGCGACCGTGCAACGACTAAAGGGCGGCGGTGACCGGTCCTACCAGCAGACAGTTGGGATCTGTCGTGTAGTCGAAGACCGCGCCACAGCCCCTGCCCGAAGACTCGTAGACCTGGCCGGGCTGATAGGGCTCGTAGAAGACCTGCGCCGGCGCCGCATCCCTGGACTGAACGCACTGATCGGCCCCGCCCACGATGGACAGGCACGCCACCGCGAACTTGGGCCGCCATGGAGCCAGGCAGCCGACAGGGGTCAAGGTCGCGGTCACCTTCGCGACACCGCCGACCTGGATCACCTGTGGCGGCGAAATCGTGTAGTTGCAGGGACCGGGCAGTATCGGCGGCTGGGCGTGCGCCAAGCCGGCGCCTGCCATTCCGGCCAGCACGACCGTTGAGGTCAATCCGACAACCATGGCGGCCCGCTTCATTCCTGGATCGTAAACCCATCGCCTCCCTCTTCGCGCTGGTCTACGCGTAGTAGATATCGCCGTAGTAGACATCGCTCAGTGTGGTGGCAGTGGTTGACCCGACTCTCGGGCCACCCGGCATCGATATACCCCCCCAGGGTAGGGACTATCGGCCCTATTCAAGGCCGACGCCTTGAGAGGAAGCTGACGTTGCCGGTGGTTGCCTAGCTGGCGTCTTGGAGGAATGCGCGATGATGTACGACGGCTGGATGTGGGGGAACGGCTGGGCGGGATGGGTGCTTTTCCTTGTGCTGACGGTCGCGTTCTGGGCGGCAGTAATCACTGCCATCGTCCTTGCCATCCGCTATGCGGGCGGCTCACGCAACTCCGCCGGTGGACCTCCCTCTTACGCGCCGCCGCGCCCAGAAGATGTCCTCGCGGAGCGCTTCGCTCGCGGTGAGATCGACGAAGACGAGTACCGGCGGCGCATCACGGTGCTGCACGAACACCGCTGACGACGATGGCCGGGTTGACGCGGCGCCGCGTACTCGCAGTGTTGGGGATGGGCGGCGTTCTGGGTCTGGGGTACGCGCTTCGAAGCGTGTCCGAAGTGCCTGCACCGCCCGTCCGTCTCACCGACGGACATGGGTTCATGGGTGCCGACCCGATCGACATGAGCAACTACATGGAGATGTTCGCTCGGCACGACGAGATCAGCCGCACCGTGGAAGAGATTCCTGGCGGCGTGCGCACCACGAGTGAATCGAACTCCCCGGACCTTGTCGCCCAATTGCAGGCGCACGTATCAAGCATGTACGCGCATATCAGTCAGGGAAACGAAGTCATGTGCATGAGCTCGTCCCTGCCGACACTCTTCCGCAACGCCGGAGCGTACCGACGTCAGCTGACGTTCACCCCGAAAGGTGTGATCGCCGAGGAAACGTCGGACATCCCTCATATCACCGAGGTGATACGCACCCACGCCCGTGAGGTCACCGGCTTCGTGCAACAAGGGATGCCCGCGATGATGCAGCAGATGATGGGGCACGGCGGGATGATGGGGCCGCGCCACCCGTGATCGGTGTCAGTCGGCCGACCGTCGGACGCGGAACAGCTTGACGTCGGACGAGATGCCCTTGAGGTGGCGCGCGCCTGCGAAAGACCATGTGAAGCCTCGTCGTCGCCGACGGCATCGCGGGCTGACTCCGACACCAGAACCGAGCCGGGGCGGGCGGCACCGGTCACTCGACTGGCCAGATTCACCGGACTGCCGAACCAGTCGCCGGCCCGGCTGACCGCCATACCGGTCGCCATTCCCGCTCGTACTCGTGGGAACTCGTCGTCGCCCTCCGTCGCGTCGACCAACCTCATCATGGCGTCGAGCAGCAGCACCGCATCGGGGCTGACGAGCATGACTTCGTCGCCGATGGTCTTGATGAAGCGCACCGGTGGGACAGCGACCTCGTGCGCGAGGTCGGCCAGGCGGTGCGCCAGTCCTTCCAGTTCTTCCGGCGGCACCACTTCGCCCAGCCTGGTGAATCCGACGAGGTCGGCGAAGGCGATGCTCACCAGGCGCGCACCGGGAAGGCGTTGACCCTCTGCGATTTCAGATGCGCTGATGGCCTCGGTCTCCAGCAGATGTCGCAGCTGCAGTCGCAACATCTCCTGGATCATGGGGCCGAGCAGCGGAGCTGCTTTGCCGACGAGCAGTTCCGAATTTCTCGCGATGGTCAACTCACTTGCGTTCGGATCGAGGATCGCAGCGAGACCGGCGTAACGCATCACTTCGGCCGCCCGCGACAGGCCGTCGGCCAGCAGTCGGGTGATCTGTACGACCTGATCGGGTTCGATACCGAGTTCGATGAAGTGTTGCCCGTAGGCCGCGGCTTCGGCGTCCGCACGCGAGTGCACGACGGCATCGGGATCGTCGACGGTCGGCAGGCCGATCGCGCGTTGCAAGCGCTGGAGCAGCTCCAGGTCGATGCCGGTCTTCTCGCAGGTCTCGCGGGCCGACACATAGGTTCCGTCCTCACCCAGAACTCGGCGAGCGGCGAGCAACATCGGCATGAACGAGGCTCTGATCTGTTCGACGGTGAAGCCTTCAGTCAGCAGCCACTCGATGAGTTCCGCCCGCTCGGTGCGGGCCTGGTCCTCGAGGCCGTCCAGCAGCCCGGACGCGTCGATGTCGAAATCTTCGGCCACCGGCTCAACGTATACCGCCCGAGCATGCGATATTCGCCCCATGACGGCGCCACTGGTGCGTGGGCTTCCGCCGATCGTCGGCAAGGGCGCGCACACGTTGATCGTGGGCAACATGCTCAGCGTGCGCTCTGTTGCGTCCCAGCAGTACTACGGAAATCCGCGCAACGCATTCTGGCGGATCACCGGTGAGCTCTACGGATTCGCTGCCGACGATCCGTACGACGACCGGACCGCTGCGCTCGTTGCCCACGGCATCGCCGTGTGGGACGCGCTGAAAACATGTCGCCGCGCAGGCAGTCTGGATTCCGCGGTACAGCCGGACAGCATGGTGCCCAACGACTTTGGAAAGCTGTTCGATGCGCATGCGGGTATCCGGCGGGTCTTCTTCAACGGCGCTGCCGCGGAGAAGAACTTCACCCGTTTCGTCGGGCTCGCCCCCGATATGAGCTATCGGCGATTGCCGTCGACGAGTCCGGCCCACACCATGCGCTACGAAGACAAGTTGGTCTTCTGGCGCGACGCGTTGACCGCAGACTAAGAGACCGGGGGTCGGCGGTCCGCCCACGGTCGCGCCCTCTCGATCTGGGCGCTCAGTGACAGCAGCGTCGCCTCGTCGAACGGCCGGCCCACCAGTTGGATCGACGTCGGTATTCCGTTGCCGTCGAAGCCCCACGGAACAACGGCGGCGGGCTGGCCCGTCACGTTGAACAGCGCCTGAAACGGCACGCGGGCCGCGACCAACGTCAGCGTCGAGATCGCACCGCGCCGCTGGTAGGCGCCGATACGCGACGGACCCAATGCCGTGCCCGGGGTGATGACGACGTCCACGTCGTCGTAGATCGACATGATGCGTTCGGCGAGTTGACTCTCCGTCGCTCTGATCCGGTTCATCCGCTCATCGGAGATCAGCCCGCCGATACGCGCGAAGTTTCGGGTGCGCGGTTCAAGCCGCTCCGGCCGAGGGAGTGTCTGGACGTCGTCATGAGCCCCGCGGAAGTATCGCGACAACGCATGGGCTATCGCGGTCGGCGGATAGTCGGGATCGCGCATGACGACCTGATGCCCGAGCTCTCGGAGCAGCGCCGCCGATTCCTCCACGGCCGCCCGTTGTCGGGCTCCCACTCGGGTCACGATCCCAGCAGGCACCCTGGCGCTCAACGCAATTCGCAACTGCCCGGGCTCTTTCGCCGCCGCGGCGACGAAGCCGGACTCGTCACTGGTCACATCGAGAAACAGCGCGGCGTCTTCGACCGTTCGCGCGATCGGGCCGTTAACGGTCAAGCCGTTCCACGCGTCGTCGTGGGGCGCCATCGGCACCCGGTCCCGTTGCGGCTTGAGTCCGTACAGCCCGCACCACGTCGAAGGGATCCGGATCGACCCCATGCCGTCGGACCCCAACGCCATCGATGCGAGTCCCGCGGCCACTGCCGCGGCACTACCTGCGCTGCTGCCGCCCGGGGCGTAGTCGGTGTTCCACGGGTTTCTCGTCGCGCCGAATTCGACCGTTTCGGCGAACGACCACAGCGTCATCTCGGGCACGGCGGTCTTGCCGACGAGGACCGCGCCCGCGTCGCGCAGCCGCCTGACAACTTCGGCGTCGGCCGTGCGGGCAGGGCCATGGGCCGCGGATCCGTAGGTCGTCACCTCCCCCGCGACGTCGACGTCGTCCTTGATCGCGATCGGCACACCGAGCAGAGGCAGCCGTTCACCCGCATCCAGTCGAGCCTGGGCGGCGGCCGCATCGTCCCGGGCTTTCTCGCCGAGGACCACGCGATAGGACCGAATTTCGGGATCGAGGCGGGCGATGCGTTCCAGGTACACATCGAGCAACTCCGGTGCGGTGGTGGTTCCGTCCGCCAGAAGGCGGGCCTGCTGCGCAGCGCCTGCGAAGGCGACGTCACGATCGTCCATCTGATACCTCCGTACTCGCCCCGAGCCGGCCCACCGGTCAACCGTTAACGTAGCGGAATGTCGTGTGTGTTCTGTGCCGTAGTCGCCGGCGAATCTCCTGCCATAAAGATCTACGAGGACGACGACTACCTGGCACTCCTCGACATCCGGCCATTCACTCGGGGCCACACGCTGGTGATTCCCAAGCAGCACACGGTTGACCTGACCGACACGCCGCCGGAAACGATCGCCGCCATGGTGACCATCGGGCAGCGAATCGCCCGGGCAGCGCGCCTGTCCGGCCTGCACGCCGACGGCAACAACGTCGTCATCAACGACGGCAAGGCCGCCTTTCAGAGCGTGTTCCACATCCACCTGCATGTACTGCCAAGGCAGAGCGGCGACAAACTGTCCTTTGCGAAAGGCATGCTGCTGCGGCGCGACCCAGACCGGGAGGAAAGCGGCCGGCTTCTGCGGGAAGCACTGGCGCAACTCGACTCCGCTCCGCAAGACTGACCCTATGGACATCGCCCAGTGGTTAGAGCAGAACGTCGGAGCCCGGCTACTGATGCTGCACGACAAGATCTACAAGGGCACCGAGGGCAGGATCGGGCATACGATCCCTGGCGGCCCGTCCAACCTGATCCTCCATACCATCGGCGCAAAAACTGGCCAGAAGCGTGCCAACACACTCAGCTACGCCCGAGACGGTGGCGACTACCTTGTCGTCGCATCGAAGGGCGGCGACCCCAAGGCGCCGGGGTGGTATCACAACCTCAAGGCCAATCCCAACGTTGAGATCAACGTCGGCCCAAAGCGGTTCGGCGTCACAGCGAGGCCGGTGATGCCCGACGATCCTGATTACCCGCGGCTGTGGCCGATCGTGAACAATATGCGGGGAAACAAGAACCGCTACGTTGGCTACCAGAAGAGGACGACGCGACCGATCGCGGTCGTCGTGTTGAGCCCAAAGTCCTGACTAGAACAGCTCTTTCGCCAGCAGTTCCAGCGTCTTGTCCCGTGCCGGCGACGTCGCGGGGTCGGTGCCGCGGCGCGCGGAAGCGGCCGGGTTGACCATGACCTCGTCGACGCCGAACTCGTTGGCCAACGCACGAATCTGATCGGCCGCCTCGGTCGGTGACCCGACGACGGAACGACGCAGGACGGCTTCGGTGATGTGCTGTGTCTGAGGGCTGAGCACCGCGGATTGGGCGTCCTCGACAACATCCAGCGCACCGAGCGGCTGGCCCGTCCGCAGCCGCGCCATCATCTGCAGATTCGGCAGCGCCAGGGCCATTGCCTCGTCGTGTGTTTCGGCCACGATCGCGTTGACGGTGAGGAACGTCAGGGGTTCTGGGGCCAGATCGCTGGGACGGAACTCCGAGCGGTACAGCGCCAGCGCCTCGGCGGTGCCCTGTCCCGAGAAGTGGTGTGCGAACACGTACGGCAGCCCCTTCGCGGCCGCCAAGTGCGCCGAGTACATCGACGACCCCAGCAGCCAGACCTTCGGCTCGGTCACCGCGGCCGGGGTGGCCTTGAGGACGTAACGCTGGTTCGGGATTGGCACCCGCACACCTTGTGCGCTCATCAGCGCGACGACATCGTCCAGATAGTCGGGGAATGCCTCGATATCCCGATCGTCGCGACCCGCGGCACCGCGCAGCGCCATCGACGTCACCGGGTCTGAGCCGGGCGCCCTGCCGATGCCGAGGTCGATACGCCCCGGGTGCGCGGCCTCCAACAGCGCGAACTGCTCCGCGACCGCAAGCGGCGCATGGTTGGGCAACATGACACCGCCCGAGCCCAGCCGTACCTGGGTGGTGTGCGCGGCCAGATGGGCGATGACCACAGGCGGGCTGGTTGCCGCGACCGAGGGCATGTTGTGGTGCTCGGCGACCCAATAGCGGGTATAACCCAGACGGTCCGCCGTCTGCGCCAGGGCGGTCGAGGCCGCCAGCGCATCCGACGTGGACTGGTCGGTGCGTACCGGGATCAGGTCTAAGACAGAAAGCCGCATTGCAGGGTCAACGCTGCGCGGCCGGCGTACGTTCCCGACCAGCACATCTATTCGATGGACGCCAGCGCCTTGGCCCGCGCGAACACGTCGTCGAGCATCTGCGGAGTGAGCCTGCCGGTGAACGTGTTCTGCTGGCTGGGGTGGTAGCAGCCGATGAGTGTGACGTCGGCGAGATCGACCGTCGCGCCGTGACCGAACCGCGGCGCCGGCGACCCGACAAGACCACCGGCATTGCGAACCATGTCCAGCACCGCCCGCCAACCGAAACCACCGAGCGCGATGATCACCCGAACGGCCGCATGCGTGAGGCGCCACTCGGCATCGAGCCACGGAGCGCATGCCGCCCGCTCCCCCGGCGTCGGCGCGTTGGCCGGCGGTGCGCAACGCACCGCCGCGACGACACGAATGTCATTGAGCGCCAACCCATCAGCAGCGTCGACGCAGACCGCCTGATTCGCCAGACCGGCGCGGTGCAGCGCGGCGAAGAGGAAATCGCCGGACCGGTCGCCGGTGAAGACCCGGCCAGTGCGGTTGCCACCATGTGCCGCAGGCGCCAATCCCACGACCATCACCCGCGGCCTCGGCGACCCCCATCCGGGTATCGGCCGTCCCCAGTACGGCTGGTCGGCATAGGACTTGCGCTTGACGACGGCGACCTCCTCACGCCACTTCACCAGCCGGGGACAAGCCCGGCACACTGACACCTCGGCGTCCAGTTGCTCGACCGTCGTGACCGCGGCCGCCCGGCGGGCCACCTGTGCGGGCGTCGTTGCGATGGCTGTCGCGGACGAGGACACGTCGCCTGGCCACCCCGCACCCGGGGGTACCGGCGAGTCGAACAACGCACCGGTCCGTGGATGGGGCAGCTTCACCGTCACAAGAACACTGTGCATGCGGGGCAAAATGGCACGCCGGGCGGCCCTCGCCGCTGTTAGATTCTGTCCCGATCCCCATGACGAATACCAAGCGCGGTCCTCTTTTCCTGGTTTTGTTCGCCGCGTTGATGGCAGGCGCCGGCAACGGCATCACAATCGTGGCGTTCCCGTGGCTTGTGTTGCAGCGCAACGGCTCTGCGCTCGAAGCATCGATCGTCGCGATGGCCGGGACGCTGCCGCTGCTGGCCGCCACCCTGATTGCCGGCGCCGCGGTGGACTACCTCGGCCGCAGGCGCGTCTCGATGATCGCCGACACGTTGTCTGCGTTGTCGGTGGCTGCGGTACCTGTGCTGACGCTGACTTTTGGGGTCGACGTCATCAACGTCGCGGTGCTTGCGGCGCTGGCCGCCCTCGGCGCGTTCTTCGATCCGGCGGGACTGACCGCCCGCGAGACGATGCTGCCCGAAGCGGCCGGTCGTGCCGGCTGGACCCTGGACCACGCGAACAGCGTCTACGAGGCGATCTTCAACCTGGCCTACATCGTGGGGCCGGGCATCGGCGGCCTGCTGATAGCCACGCTCGGGGGCGTCAACACCATGTGGGTGACCGCGTCGGCGTTCGGGCTTTCGATCATCGCGATCAGCGTGCTGAAGCTGGAAGGCGCCGGTACACCCAACAAGGAGTCGCTCCCGGAGAACGTCTGGGCGGGCATCGTCGAAGGCCTGCGATTCGTCTGGCACAACCGGGTGTTGCGCGCATTGGCCATCGTGGACCTGGTGGCCACCGGCCTGTACATGCCGATGGAAAGCGTTCTGTTCCCGAAGTACTTCACCGATCGCAACGAGCCGGCACAACTGGGCTGGGTCCTGATGGCGCTGAGCATCGGCGGCCTGGTCGGCGCGTTGGGATATGCGGTGCTGTCGAAGTACATGAGCCGACGCAGCACCATGCTGACCGCGGTCATCACCCTCGGCGTGGCCATGACGGTGATCGCGTTTCTGCCTCCTCTGCCGACGATCCTCGCGCTGTGCGCCGTCGTCGGGCTCGTGTACGGTCCGATCGCACCGATCTACAACTACGTCATGCAGACGCGCGCACCAACGCATCTGCGCGGCCGGGTGGTCGGGGTGATGGGATCACTGGCCTACGCCGCCGGGCCCCTCGGGTTGATCGTGGCCGGCCCGCTGGCCGACGCGGCGGGACTTCATGCGACCTTTCTCGCGCTGTCCCTGCCGATGCTGCTCCTCGGCGTCATCGCCGTCTTCCTGCCTGCGTTGCGTGAGCTGGATCGCGCGCCCGACTAACCGCGGATGCCCATAACGGCTCTGCCGCAGAGCTTCTGAGCCGGCTCGACCAGCGTCGAAGCGGCGCGTGACATCAGTCGGTCTCGACCTGCAGATCCCCGAGTCGCAACGACACCAGGGTAGGAAAAGGCAGCGAACGATTCCCCGGTCCGATGGGATGGACCCACCGGCGAGTCGGAAACAGCAGCCCGTCGGCGTGGACGGGGCCGTCGCAATAATGAGCGGCCCGTGCCCACGAGCCGACGACCTCTGCGACGTAGTCGTGGCGTCGCAGGTGACAATCGGCGTCGACGTAGAAGGTCTGGCGGGGCGAGTGGGTGTCGATGCTCGGCGGGAAAACGGCGTCCAGGCGTCGCCACGTCTCGCCGCCCTGCTGCCAGGGCTCCCCCTCGGCGATCTCGACGTCGTCGCGCATCAGTAGGTACGGCGTCGTGAGGTAGTTCCACATCGCGTAGCCGGCGAAGTAGACCGAGTCCAGCGCGTCCCAGCGAAGGTTGCGGCGCAGGCCGGCGCGGCCAAAGAACGCGGCCCGCGCGTTCGCGCGCGAGCAGATGACCTCGCCGTCGTAGCCTTCGATCCGCACCGCCCCACGTTCGAAGACACCGCGCTGCCCGTCAAGCGGGAATGGATCGAACACCGTCCGGGGCTCCTGGACATGCACCGTGATCCGGTAGTCCGCAAGCCGGTTGCCCGGGACCCGTGTTCGGATCAGCAGCCCGCCCGAACGCGTGCGCGCGCGGACCGTCCGCGCCGACCGCCACCGCGGCAGCCCCCCGTGTGCCTGGATTACCTCGTCCAGCAAAGCGGCCACCAGGCCACGCTACCGCGAT
This sequence comes from uncultured Actinomycetota bacterium, assembly GCA_963805835.1. Lineage (GTDB taxonomy): Bacteria > Actinomycetota > Actinomycetes > Mycobacteriales > Mycobacteriaceae > Mycobacterium. The sequence continues at coordinate 28,165 of CAWDVX010000010.1, forward strand.
GCGATCATCTGGACGGCGAAAGTTCAGCGGCAGTCGGAGTTGGTCAGCGAGCTCGCGGCTACGCGCAACTCCAGAGGCATCACCCGGGTGGTGTTGTGGAGCCTGGGGGTTCCTCTTCCTGATGTGCATCCTCTCGGGGCTGCAGGCCTCGCCGGTAGTCGATTGGATGGTTCCGTGACGCGCGCTCGTAGGATCGATACGTGAGCGCCGATGCCCTTGCTGGCCTGATCGCCGAACTCCCCGAGGGTGCCGTCGTCACCGATCCCGACATCCTGGGGTCATACCGGCAGGATCGCGCATTCGACCCGACCGCGGGAACGCCGCTGGCAGTGCTGCGCCCACGGTGCACCGCGGACGTCCAGGCGGCGCTGCGATGGGCCACCGCCCACAAGATCGCGGTCGTGCCCCGCGGCATGGGCACCGGGCTTTCCGGGGGCGCGACGGCCTTGACCGGCGCCATCATCCTGACCACCGAGAAGATGCGCGACATCACCGTCGACCCGGTCACCCGCACGGCCGTCGCGCAGCCCGGCCTGCTCAACAGCCGAGGTCAAGCAGGCGGTCGCCGAGCACGGGCTGTGGTATCCGCCTGATCCGTCGTCCTTCGAAATCTGCAGCATCGGCGGCAACATCGCCACCAACGCAGGCGGGCTGTGCTGCGTGAAGTACGGCGTGACGACGGACTACGTGCTGGGCCTCGAGGTGGTGCTGGCCGACGGCACCGCGGTGCGACTGGGCGGACCACGGCTGAAGGATGTCGCGGGGTTGTCGCTGACCAAGCTATTCGTCGGCAGCGAGGGCACGCTCGGGGTGATCACCGAGGTGACATTGCGCCTGCTGCCACCGCAACAGGTGGCCAGCACGGTCGTCGCCACGTTTGATTCGGTCGAAGCCGCCGCTAAGTCCGTCGTCACCATCACCGGCAAGATGCGGCCGTCGATGCTGGAGTTCATGGATTCGGCATCGATCAACGCCGTCGAGGACAAGCTGCGGATGGGCCTGGACCGGGACGCCGCCGCGATGATGGTGGCGGCAACCGATGACCGTGGAGCGTCAGGCATCGAGGATGCCGAGTTCATGGCCGAGGTGTTCACGAAGCACGGTGCGAAGGAAGTGTTTTCCACATCGGATCCCGACGAGGGCGAGGCCTTCGTCGCCGCGCGCAGATTCTGCATCCCCGCCGTGGAATTGAAGGGCTCGCTACTGCTCGAGGATGTGGGCGTCCCGTTGCCGGCGCTGGCCGACCTCGTCAGCGGGGTGGCGAAGATCGCGGCCAACCACGATCTGTTGATCTCGGTGATCGCACACGCAGGCGACGGCAACACCCACCCGCTCATTGTCTACGACCCCGCAGATGCCGCCATGTCCGAGCGCGCCCATCAAGCGTTCGGCGAGATCATGGACCTGGCTGTCGGCCTCGGCGGGACGATCACCGGCGAGCACGGCGTCGGCCGGTTGAAACGACCGTGGCTCGAGGGCCAGATCGGGCCGGAGGCGATGGAACTCAACCGGCGCATCAAGGCCGCGCTTGATCCCGACGACATTCTCAACCCCGGCGCGGCGATCTGACCTTGTGCGTTTCGGTGCGCTCACCGCTCCTCTTCACGCACATATCGTGTGCGCTATCTGCGACACATCGGACAATCTGCTTCCAGCTATTGACAAGTTCTGGGGCGTCGTCATACGAATGAGACATGACAGCTGCTCTGTCTCAGAGCTCATCCGCCCGGTTTCAACTCGCGACCGCCGAATCGTGGGTGAATCCATGGGGGATGTACAGGGCGCTGCGTGACCACGACCCCGTGCACCACGTCGTGCCCGCAGACAGGCCCGACCACGACTACTACGTGATGTCGCGGCACGCCGACATCTTCACGGCGGCACGCGACCACGAGACCTACTCGTCGGCGCAGGGCCTGACCGTCAACTACGGCGAACTCGATCTCATCGGCCTGGCCGACAACCCGCCGATGGTCATGCAAGACCCACCGGTGCATACCGAGTTCCGCAGGTTGGTGTCGCGAGGCTTCACACCGCGCCAAGTCGAGGCCGTAGAGCCCCGGGTGCGCGACTACGTGATCGAGCGAGTCGAGCGAATCCGCGAAAACGGCGGCGGCAACATCGTCGCCGAACTGTTCAAGCCGCTGCCGTCGATGGTGGTCGCGCACTACCTCGGTGTGCCCGAATCAGACCGCGACAAATTCGACGGCTGGACCGATGCGATCGTCGCGGCGAACACCGCCGAAGGCGGCGTTGCGGGAGCCCTCGGCAACCTCGGCGACGCGCTCGGCGAGATGATGGCCTACTTCACCGCGCTGATCGAGAAGCGTCGCGTCGAGCCCGAGGACGACACGGTCTCCCATCTCGTGGCGGCCGGTGTCGGCGCGGACGGCGACATCGCGGGCGTGCTGTCCATTCTTGCTTTCACCTTCACGATGGTCACCGGCGGCAACGACACCACGACCGGAATGCTCGGCGGCTCCGTGCAGCTGCTGCACCAGCGCCCCGACCAACGAAAGCTGCTGGCCGACAATCCCGATCTGATCCCTGACGCTGTCGACGAGTTCCTGCGGCTGACCTCGCCGGTACAGATGCTGGGCCGGACGGTGACCCGCGACGTCACCGTCGGCAATACCACCATTCCCGAGGGCAGGCGCGTCATGTTGCTCTACGGATCGGCCAACCGCGACGAACGCCAGTACGGCGACGATGCGGGTGAACTCGATGTGACGCGCAAGCCGCGCAACATCCTGACTTTCAGCCACGGCGCCCACCACTGCCTCGGTGCTGCAGCCGCCCGAATGCAGTCGCGGGTTGCACTGACCGAGCTGATGACCCGAATCCCCGACTTCGCGGTCGATGAGGACGGAATCATCTGGGCCGGAGGTAGTTACGTGCGTCGACCACTGTCGATTCCATTCCAGGTAGTCACCTGATGGCCGGTGACTGGCTGGCCGCGCGGCGCACCGAGGTCGCCGCCGACCGGATTCTCGACGCGGCGGGCCAACTGTTCGCCGCGAAAGACGCCGCGACCGTCGGTATGCACGAAATCGCCTCGGCCGCAGGGTGCTCCCGCGCAACGCTGTACCGTTACTTCGAGAACCGTGAAGCGCTCTACACCGCGTACGTGCATCGCGAGGCCTACCGGCTCTACCGCGAGATGACCGACCAGATCAACGCAGTCGTCGATCCGCGCGATCGCCTGATCGAGGGCATCGTCACGTCGCTGCGCAATGTCCGTGAAAGTCCGGCGCTGTCATCATGGTTCGCCATGACGCAGCGACCGATCGGCGGCGACATGGCCGAACAGTCCGAAGTCATCAAGGCCTTGACCGAGGCGTTCGTCATCTCGTTGGCGCCCGATGACCCCGAGGTTGTGGCGCACCGAGCCCGCTGGCTGGTGCGGGTGATCACCTCGCTGCTGGTCTTCCCCGGCCACGACGAGGCCGATGAGCGGGCGATGCTCGAAGAATTCGTCGTGCCGATCGTGGTGCCTGCGACCCAGGAACGCCTGGGCTAGCGACCGCGGCCTAGTTGCATCCCGCGGCGTTCACCCACCGGCCGTTGTAGCCGACACACGCGCTGACGTTCGGGGGCGGCGGCGGGTCATACGGCATGGGCGCGTAGTACGCCGGCGGCGGAACGTAAGGCGCAACGGCGTCGGCGATATTCGCGCAGCCGCTCACGGATACCCGTCGGCCCGCGTTCACGCATACGTCGGCGTTTGCGATCCCCGGAGCGTGAACTGTGACGATCGCCCCGGGGACGGCCGCGAAGGCGAAGACGATCGCCGCCGCGACAGCCCAGGACCGTGTCCATTGGGTCATTTCGGTTATCTCCTTACAGGCGCTCGATTGGCATATCAAGCCGATAGATGGGCGTGGCACTGCTCCGGTCGTCACTCATCCATAGGGGCTGGCGCGTCGCAGCGATTCCTCAGATCCGTCACCGGCTGACGGATCGCGTTGAGCTCGGTTTCAACCTGAGGATTGGCGTCCATATAGGTCTGCACCCTGCCCCGGAGTTCGTCGTTCGGCAGCCCACGGAGGCTGGTGAAGAAGTTGTTGACGTCCGGGTGGCTGAACAAGTACTGCCCCGTCGCCGTTCCGACTGTGCCCGACGCCTGCGCCAGGTCGGCGGCCGTACACCCAGGCGCCGGGGCCTCGGGCGCCGGAGGTGGCGGGGCGGGCGTGGGTTGAGCAAATGCAACTGCGGCGCCCCCAAACAGCATCGCGCCGGCCATGGCCCCGCTACCAATCACTGTGGCCACTGCACGCCGTGCAGTGCGGCCCGATATCACCATTCTCGCTCCGTTCGTTCAAGGATGGGGAGCCCTCACGTGAGACGGCTACCGACGGCGATAACACAATCACAACCGCCGGCCACAATGTCGCAATTGGACCGATCACGGACCGCAACTCGCGCTTTCCGATCACCGAGCAGGTGACCAATGCGCGTCGACAGGCTGTCAGTCGGCCAGCGTTTGAACTGTCGGGAAATGTTAAAAACATGTCGGGAACTGCCAAGACCCTCGGCGTCGCCATCGACGATCCTGTTTTCAGCGGGACCTACTCATCCGACTCATCCGAGTGCCACCGCCAAGCATCTCGACGAAGAAATTCATCCACCTTTCCAACCGAGCCGCTCATCGAGCGGAGAAATCGAGCGAAACCATGGACTACTTCACCGGCATCGCCATGCTGATCTTGGTGCTCTCCCCCGTGCTCGTCCCACTGGTCATCTCCGGATTCCACGCCGTCGGCGCCTGGCAACGGAAGAAGCCCGAACCATCCGCGCCGGGTCACCGCACGCCGCTGCCGGCCTGACGACCCATTCCCGACCGTGCGCTACGCGAGTCCCGCGTCGACCAGCAGACGTGGCACCCCTAGTTCCGCACACTTCGCAGCCAGGGGCGCCAGGTCGTTTCGGGCGTCAATCGTCCGGCCGCCGGCTGCGAGCGTCTCGATGAGGAGCAGTTCTGCCTGGAGCGCAGCGAGGGGTCTGCGCTCACCGTCGATTCCCGCGACCAGCTTGTTGGCGCGCCGGCACGCCTGCTCGCGGTCTTGCGCCGAATCACTCGCGGATAACAAGCGAACCGCGGAGTCCTCGTCGAGTTCGGCTGTCAGCGTGGCGATTCCATTGTCGCGCGGGATGGTGCGCGGCGATCGCAGACCGGCGGCAACGGCCTGTGGCAGCTCGATGCCCAGCCGGATGCGCTCATTGTTGATCCGCGCGGCAAGACGCGGCAGCCGCAGCTGGTCGGCGGCCTTCGCGCCGGCGCTAAGACGATCGGCTGCTGAACCGCGATCCCCCTGCACTGCCTTGATCCGCGCACCGATCACGTACCTCGCGGCCAAGTAGTCCACTCCGCCACCGTCGGATCCGAGCAGATAGCTCTCGTCCATCAGTCGGGTGGCCTCGGCCAGATCGCCAGTCTCATAGAGCAATTCGCCAAGAAGCGAGCCCGCGAGCCGCGCGGCATGCGAGTGGGGGCCTATCCCGATGCCGATTTCGAAGGCCTCTCGGAAGTTCTCCAGAGCGGCGGCGAATGTCGAGCTGATACCTCGCGGCCATGCCGGCAAAGCATCGCCCATAAACGGTCGCGAACGGTCCCATCATTTCCTGGTAGGGCGCGGCCCATTCGAGCACCCGGTGCGCGGCGGCGAAATCGAAGCGGTAGATCGCGGCGAACGCCGCGGCGTTCCCGGCGGTCCCAGGCACCCGCGGATGCAATGTGTCGGGTCTCGACATTGTCTCGGCGAGCAGATCGTCCACCCGCTCGACCCGATCGGCGAAAATCTCGGCGACCGCTCGCAATACGTCGGCCTCGGCCCTTAGATCCGCCCGTGTCGTCTCGGCGAGATCCGCGCGGCCCAGCGCGGCCTCGAAGCGATTCAGCGCGCCAGCGGCCGGCGCCGAATGTTGCAGCAGGGTGTTCGCCCACGCGATGATCAGCTGTAGCGTCGGCCGCGAAACCACCAGTTGCGGCGGTAGCTTCTTCACGATCCCTAGCAGCGTGGTCATCTTCGATTGCTCGAGCAGGTTCGTCTCGTCTTGCTCGACAAGCTCAACCGCGCGGGCGGGATCGCCCGCAGCCAGCGCATGGTCGACTGCCTCGTTGAGGTAGCCGTTATCGGCGAACCACGCCGACGCGGTGCGGTGCAGCTGTTCGACGCGATCGTGCCCGTCACGTTCGAGCCGACGGTGGAGAAACTCGGCGAACATCTGGTGGAACCGGAACCAATTCGGGTCATCGTCGATGCGCAGGAGGAACAGGCCGCGTTGCTCGACTTCTTCCAGCATCGCCTGCCCGTTTGTCACCCCTGCCAGCACCGATGCCAGTGCGCCGCAGGTCCGCTCGGTGACCGATGTAGCCAACAGGAACTCACGGAGATCGGGGTCAAGGGTGTCCAGCACGTTCTCGGCGAGGAACTCGCGGATCACGTCGCTGGAACCAGAGAGTCGGCGCAGGAGGCTGCTCGTCTCGTCGCCACCGCGAAGCGACAATGCGGCCAGCTGCAGGGCTGCTGCCCACCCGTCTGTCGATGCGGTCAACGTCTCAACGTCGTCGCGCGACAAGTGCAGGCCACCAACATCGTTGAGGAGTGCGGCCGCCTCGTCGGTGTCGAAACGCAAAGCACCGGAATCGATCTCGACCAACTCATCGCGAATCCGCAACTTGCCCAATGGTAATCCGCCGCGCGACCAGCTGGTCACAATGACCTGCAGGTGGTGGCATCCGTTGTCCAGCAGGAAACCGAGGGCGGCGCTGGTTTGGCCGTCGGACACGCGATGCCAGTCGTCGATCACCACTGCGATCCGATCATCCTTTTCGTGGATTTCATCGATCAGCGATGTCAACACGTAGCGGGTGGCGTCATCGCCGTGGTCTTCCAGTACCTGACCCAATGACTCGGCGAGTTCGGGACGGACCCGCCGGACCGCCTCGAGTAGATGCGCGAGGAACCACACCTCGTTGTTGTCGTCGTCGTCGACCGTCAGCCAGGCGACCGCGACGCCCTCGCTCGAGAGTTCGTCGCGCCACTGCGCCGCCAACGTGCTCTTGCCGAACCCCGACGGTGCATGCATGAGGATCAGTCGCCGCCGTTCGCCGGCGCGAAGGACGTCGGTGAGTCGGCTGCGGGCGACCAGTGACCTGGTGGGGACCGGCGGCCGGTACTTCGTCGCGGGTGTCGGGAGGCGTCTGGAACGTCGGGGTGCCTCCGGTATCCCGATGAACCGGGCGCGCCACGGCCGACTTTCTTCGCTCCACGCCCAGACCGACAGGACGGGGCATCTCGTCGACGCTGACGCCGTTGCGACGCTGAACCGCACGAAGCTCGTCGCCGAATTCGGCCGCAGTCGCCGGACGATCCGCCGGATCCCGGGCCATGGCCCGTTCGATGGTCGCGGCCACATCGGCGGGTAGACCCTGCGTGCGTAGGTCCGGGATGGGCTGCCGAACTGATCCGCAGAAACTGGGCGACTACCTGCTCGCCGTTGCGCGGCGTTCGAACGCGGCATGGCCGGTCAGCGCGCAGAACAATGTCCCGCCCAGCGAATACACGTCGGATGCCGGCGTCGGCGACGCGCCCTCGAGCACTTCAGGAGCGGTGAAAGCCGGCGAACCGGTAACCACCCCGGTCGCCGTCTCGAAGCCCCCCGCGATTCTGGCGATGCCGAAGTCGGTCAACTGCGGTTCACCGTAATCGGTCACCAGGATGTTCCCGGGCTTCACGTCACGGTGCAGTGTGCCCGCGTGATGCGCGGCTTCCAGCGCACCCGCAAGCTTGACGCCGATACTGAGCGTCTCGCACCAGTCGAGCGGTCCGTGCCGGCGGATCAGTGCCTCCAGCGAATCCTTCGCGTGGTAGGGCATCACGATGAAGGGCCGGCCGCTCGCCAACACACCCACCTGCAGAACGTTGATGATGTGCGGGTGTCCGGAAAGCCGGCCCATGGCGCGCTGCTCGCGCAGGAAGCGGTCGAGATTTTCCGGGTCGAGATCGGTGCTCAACACCTTGACGGCAACGGCGCGATCCAGCATGGGCTGGGCGCAGCGGTAGACGACCCCGAATCCGCCGCGTCCGATTTCTTCGACGTCATCGAATCCCGCCGCTCGCAGCTCCGCGGGAACATCCGGGACCAGGTCCCGTTGTGTCGCACGCGGATCGACATCGGCCATTTGCGGTCACGATATCGCCGAAGTGGCGGCATATTGCGAGATCTACGTTATGCCGTTCCCGGCAGCTCTGCCCGGTACTGCCGAGGCGTCTTCCCGAACCAGCGTCGACACGATCGATTGAGGGTGCTCTGCTCAGCGTAGCCAAGTAGGCCCGCGATCTGGCCGAGGTGCAACCCCGGTTCGGCAAGGTACCTCGCGGCGAGGGCGCGGCGTTCGCGCTCGATCAGGTCCTGACATCGGATGTCCTCCGTCATCAGATGTCGTTGCAGCGAACGCGGATGCATGGCGAGTTGGTCGGCGATCGCATCAACGCTGCATTGACCGGTGGGCAGCGAGTCGGCGCGCCAACTCGGCCACCCGGTCGGATAGCGACGCGGTCCGTGGAACGTAGTTGGACTCAAGGTATTTCTCCGCGATGCGTCTGGTCTCCGGGTCAGCACTCTCGATCCGCTGATCCGCCAGGAGTTGGGATATCTCGAGTCCACACCACGCCTGCCCGAAGCGCACCGGGCATCCCAGTGCTTCTCGGTACGCCGCATCCGAGCCCTGTTGGCCGTGCACGAAGGAGATGGCTTTCGGCCGCGCTTCCGGACCGCCCAGCAGGCGAAGGATCCGAACCACGATGGCCATGCTGATCTCATGCCCCTGGACGACGACGCCGAGGCCGGGTTCGTTCACTTCATAGGTGAACTTGAGATCGCCGTTCGCGGCGCGTGGCGCGAGGGTGAGCTGCAAGGCAGGCGAGTGGACGTAGAGGTAGCGCCCGATCATCTGCAACCCGCCGAGCACGGTCTGGGCGTTGCGGGCGATCACCGCGACGGGCCCGAGGATGTCCAGACCCTGCCACCGCGACAGGCGAAGTCCGAAGTCCGGACAGCGCAGGTCCTCGGCGCTGGCCTCCAACAAGCGCACGTACGCGTCGATGGAGATGAACGCTTCCTGCTGGTCTTCGACTCCCGGCGGGATGCCGAAGCGCGCCAAGAAGCGCTGCGGGTCCCCGCCAAGCTCGGTCACCAGCTCGCCGTACCCCCATAGGGTGGTGGCCCGGATCAGACTGCCCATCAATCGACTCCCTGTGTCGGGAACTGATAAGAGTATGTCGCAATCAGTCAAGATCCGGGCACGCGCCCGCGAACCCGTCCTCGGAGACGGCTCAGTGACGACCGCCACAAGGTGTCGGGTAATGACAAAAACATGTCGGAAAGTGTCAATACTTGGCAACACCATGGCGCTCATTCTGGTTTCAACGCCCCGCTACGACAGCGAGACAAGGAGCGCGAGGAAGCCATGAACGCACAACACTTCGACGTCCTGATCGTCGGAGCCGGCCTGTCCGGCATCGGCACGGCGTGTCACCTCCAGGCCGAACTCCCCCACAAATCCGTCGCCCTTCTGGAGCGGCGCGAGCGGATGGGCGGCACCTGGGACCTGTTCCGCTATCCCGGCGTCCGCTCGGACTCCGACATGTACACGTTCGGCTACAAGTTCCGCCCTTGGATGGACGTGAAGGTCCTCGCCGACGGGCCGTCGATCCAGCAGTACATCGCGGATACGGCCGCCGAGTTCGGGATTCACGACAAGATCCACTACGGGCTCAAAGTGCTGACCGCCGAGTGGTCCAGCCCCGAGAGTCGCTGGACGGTGACCGCGCAACACGAGGCGACCGGTGAAACACGCGCCTACACCTGCCGTTACCTCATCAGCTGCACCGGCTACTACAACCACGACGCGGGCTACCTCCCGACGTTCCCCGGCGCCGACCGATTCGAAGGCCGCAGCGTCCACCCCCAGTTCTGGCCGGAGGACTTGGACTACGCCGGCAAGAAGGTCGTCGTTATCGGCAGTGGCGCAACGGCCGTCACGCTTATCCCGGCTATGGCCGAGGACGTCGAACACATCACCATGCTGCAGCGCTCACCGTCCTACATCTTCACCTTGCCCGCCATGGACAAGATCTCCTCGTTCCTCGATCGGTTCCTTCCCACGAAGTGGGTGTACGGGTTGGCGCGAAAGCGGAACATCGCGGTCCAGCGCCGGCTCTACCAGGCCTGCCGCCGCTGGCCCGTCCAGATGCGCCGCGTCCTGCTCTGGCTGGTCCGCCAACAGGTCGGGCCGTCCGTCGACATGAGCCACTTCACTCCGAAGTACATGCCCTGGGACGAGCGGTTGTGTGCGGTTCCGAACGGCGATCTGTTCAAGGCGCTCAAATCCGGTCGCGCGTCGGTAGTGACCGACCAGATCGATACGTTCACCGAGAACGGCATCCTGTTGAAGTCCGGGCGGGAACTCGAAGCCGACATCATCGTCACCGCCACCGGACTGAACGTCCAGATGCTCGGAGGCATGAAACTCTTCGTCGACGGCCAGCCCCGGGAACTGCACGACCAGATGACCTACAAGGCCGTGTTGGTCGAGGACATTCCCAACCTCGCTTGGATCGTCGGATACACCAACGCGTCGTGGACCCTGAAGTCCGACATCGCCGCAAGCTACCTGTGCCGGCTGTTCAAACACATGGAGGCCAACGGCCACACCGTGGCCACGCCCCGTGATATTGCGGACTCGCGGCTGGACGTCGGGATGTTCGACCAGCTCAATTCCGGTTATGTGCAGCGCGCGAAGGACACCCTGCCTCGCCAAGGTTCGACGCATCCGTGGAAGGTGCTCATGCATTACGAGCAAGACTCGAAGATGCTGCTCGACGACCCTGTCGAAGACGGCCTACTCCAGTTTGACAACACCACCGTCGGCACCTCTGTCGCCTGAGTGATCCTGTCCACCAGCCATTCTCGCATAGTGAGGTCACCATGAGAGTCAACAAGCGAGCTATCCGGACAGTCCTGCGTGGCGCGCGGCCACTCTTCGGATCCCGCCGGATGGGAGTCCTCGGGCGGCGTCTGATGCTCGAGGCGCTCACGGCCGCCGCTCGCCCGCCCAAAGGCACTCGCTTTGAGCGCACCATCATCGCGGGCGTTCCCGTCGATCGAGGCGACGCCATTACACGCCGCACCAGACGGGACACTGATCTACATCCACGGCGGCGCCTACGCCTTAGGCAGCGCAAGGGGTTACCGGGGCCTGGCCGCCCAGCTGGCCACGGCTGCCGGCATGGCGGCACTGGTGCCCGACTACTCACGCGCACCAGATGCCCAGTACCCGATCGCCCTCGAGGAGATGGTCGCGGTCTACTCCCGACTGCTCGAGGACGGACTCGACCCGAAAACCATTGTCATCGCGGGCGATTCGGCTGGTGGTGGATTGACCCTGGCGCTCGCCATGGCTTTGCGCGATCGCGGAATCGCCCTCCCGTCAGCGCTCGGCTTGATCTGCCCCTGGGCCGACCTCGCCATCGATATCGACGAGAAGCGCCCGGTACTTCGCGACCCTCTGATTCTGCCATTCATGTGCGCCGAATGGGCGCCGCGCTATGTCGGGTCATCCGATCCGCGGTTGCCCGGCATCTCCCCGCCTACGGGGACATGACGGGCCTGCCGCCGATCGTCATGCAGACCGCTGGCGACGATCCGATCTCCGCCGATGCGGACAAGATCGAAATTGCCTGCACCGCTTCGAAGACGGCCCTCGACCATCGCCGGTTCGATGGCATGTGGCACGACTTCCATCTCCAGGTCAGCCTGCTCCCCGATGCACGCGACGCGGTCGCCGACCTCGGCGCGAAACTTCGCGAAGCCGCATCGCTGTCTAAACGTTCCAAGCCTCAACTACGAAAGGTCACAACGGAATGAGCTCATTCAAAGGCAAAGTCGCCGTCATCACCGGGGCCGGTTCCGGAATCGGGCAGGGCGCTGGCCCTCAATCTCGCGGCCAAGGGTGCCAGCCTGGCGCTGTCCGACGTCGACATGGCCGGACTCGCCGAAACCGTTCGCCAGGCCCAAGCCCTCGGCGCAAGCGTGAAGTCCGACAAACTCGACGTCGCTGAGCGCGAGGCCGTCCTGGCCTACGCCGACGAGGTCGTCGCGCACTTCGGCACGGTCAACCAGGTCTACAACAACGCCGGCATCGCCTACAACGGCAACGTCGACACCTCCGAGTTCAAGGACATCGAGCGGGTGATGGACATCGACTTCTGGGGCGTCGTCAACGGCACCAAAGCCTTTCTGCCGCACGTGATCGCGTCCGGTGACGGGCATATCGTCAACATCTCAAGCCTGTTCGGTTTGATCGCGGTGCCCGGCCAGAGCGCCTACAACGCCGCCAAGTTCGCCGTACGCGGGTTCACCGAGTCGCTGCGCCAGGAGATGCTGGTCGGCAAGCATCCGGTCAAGGTGACCTGCGTACATCCCGGCGGTGTCAAGACCGCCGTCGCACGCAATGCGACCGTCGCCCAGGGGGAAGATCAGCGGACCCTGGCGGACTTCTACGACAAGTGGCTCCTCATCCATTCGCCCGAAATGGCCGCAAAGACCATCGTCAACGGCGTCGCCAAGGGCCACGCGCGGATCGTCATCGGCTTGGAGGCAAAGGCGGTCGATCTGTTTGCCCGGATCACGGGCTCGTCGTATCAGCGGGTCATCGCCGCAGCAGCGGCGAGATTCTTCCCGTGGGCCAAGTAGCCAGCACCACCTAGAAGGGGTAAGCGATGAAAACCACTGCCGCAGTACTTCTTGAAGCGGGCAAGCCGTTCGAACTCATGGAACTTGACCTCGACGGGCCAGGTCCCGGCGAAGTGCTGATCAAGTACACCGCCGCAGGCCTGTGCCATTCGGACCTGCACCTCACCGACGGCGACCTGCCGCCGCGGTATCCGATCGTTGGTGGCCACGAGGGGTCCGGGGTCATCGAGGAGGTCGGCCCCGGTGTCACCAAAGTCAGGCCGGGCGACCACGTGGTGTGCAGCTTCATCCCGAACTGCGGGACCTGCCGCTACTGCTCGACCGGCCGGCAGAGCCTCTGCGACATGGGTGCCACCATCCTCGAGGGCTGTATGCCGGACGGCAGTTTCCGATTCCATTCCAACGGAACCGATTTCGGTGCCGTATGCATGCTCGGCACGTTTTCCGAACGCGCCACCATCTCGCAACACTCGGTCGTCAAAGTGGACGACTGGCTGCCGCTGGAGACCGCGGTGCTGGTGGGCTGCGGCGTGCCCTCCGGCTGGGGTAGCGCGGTCAACGCAGGAAGTCTGCGGCCCGGCGACACCGCCGTCATCTACGGTGCCGGTGGTCTGGGCATCAACGCGGTCCAGGGGGCTATCTCGGCGGGCTGCAAGTACGTCGTGGTCGTGGACCCGGTAGCACTCAAACGTGACACCGCGCTCAAATTCGGGGCGACTCACGCCTTCGCCGACGCCGCCGGCGCCGCGCAGAAGGTAGAGGCGCTCACCTGGGGGCAGGGTGCCGACGCGGCGCTGATCCTGGTGGGAACGGTGGACGAAGAGGTCGTCTCGGCAGCCACCGCGGTGATCGGCAAGGGTGGCACCGTGGTCATCACCGGCCTGGCCAACCCGGCCAAGCTCACCGTGCACGTCTCCGGAGCGGACCTGACGCTGAACGAGAAGACGATCAAGGGATCGCTGTTCGGCTCCTGTAACCCGCAGTACGACATCGTGCGGCTGCTGCGTCTCTATGACGCCGGTCAGCTAAAACTGGACGAGCTCGTCACGCGTACCTACACCCTCGAAGAAGTGAACCAGGGCTACCAAGACCTGCGCGACGGCAAGAACATCCGCGGCGTCATCGTGCACTGACCCGATCTTCGACGATCGCACCCAGATGCCCTATCCACCATTCGGCAGGAAAGCAGGCGGCACGATGACCGGGAACGATCTCGGTGGCAGCATGGATGACTACCCTCTCACGCTCACGAGCGTCATCGAGCGCGCCGAGCGCTTGTACGCCGATCGAGAGGTGTTGTCCCGGCGGCCGTCTGGAACGGTCGCCCGCGCAACGCTCGGTTCCTGCGCCGGCCGAGCCCGTCGGCTTGCCGGTGCGCTGGCCGAACTCGGCGTAGGTGAGGGAGACCCGGTCGCCACCTTGCTGTGGAATCAGAGTGAGCACCTCGAGTTGTACTTCGCGGTCCCTGGTATGGGTGCGATCATCCACACGTTGAACCCTCGCTTGTTCCCCGACGAACTCGCCTTCATCATCCAGGATGCGCGGGACAAGGTGATCGTGGTCGACGAATCGCTGCTCGAAGTCTTCGAAACATTGCGGGCGGCGGGTGATTTCGAACACGTCATCGTCGTCACCCACTCGGATGAGGCCCCGACCGGGATGCTCGACTACGAGTCGTTGATCGTGGGCGGTGCAGCCGTCGAGTGGCCGGCGCTCGACGAGCGTGGCGCAGCGGCGATGTGCTACACCTCGGGCACCACCGGCCGGCCCAAGGGCGTCGTGTACTCGCACCGCGCTCTTGTGCTGCACTCGTTGGTCGCTGCCCTGCCTGATCAGTTGTCCGTATCGGCGAGGGACACAATCCTTCCGGTTGTCCCGATGTTCCACGCCAACGCGTGGGGACTGCCCTACGCGGCGGCGCTCGCGGGAGCACGTCTGGTGCTGCCGGGTCCTCATCTCGACCCGGAGAGTGTCCTCGACCTCTGCGCGCAGGAAGGTGTCACGATGGCAGCCGGTGTGCCCACTGTGTGGATCGCAATGTTGGCGTCGCTCGACGCCGAGCCCAGTCGTTGGGACCTCTCGGCCCTTGATCGGTTGGTTGTGGGCGGGTCGGCGGTGCCCCGGTCGATGTTCGAGGGGTTCGACCGCCACGGCCTGACCGTCGTCCAGGCCTGGGGCATGACAGAGACCGCCCCGCTGGGCTCGGTCTGCCGGCTGCCGGCCAGCCTCGACGAGAGTGATATCGATGAGCAGTACGGCTACCGCGGCCGGCAGGGCGTTGCGCTCCCGTTGTTCGAGACGCGCGCACGTGATGATCAGGGGCAGTTGATCGCCTGGGACGACACGGCCACCGGTGAGCTCGAAGTTCGCGGACCGTGGGTCGCAGCCAGCTACCACGGCGGACGCGGGGCCGACAGCTTCACCGCCGACGGCTGGTTCAAGACCGGGGACGTGGTCCGCATCGACGCGCGTGGGTGCATCCGGATCTGCGACCGTTCGAAGGATTTGGTGAAGTCCGGAGGCGAATGGATCTCCTCGGTGGACCTGGAGAACCATCTGATGTCACACCCGGCCGTCGCGCAGGCCGCGGTCATCGCCGTACCCCACGACCGCTGGGGCGAGCGCCCACTGGCGGTTGTGTCAGTGTGCGCAGGTGCCGAGGTCTCGACGGTCGAGTTGCGTGAGCATCTCGGCCAGGAGTTCGCCACTTGGCAGCTGCCGGATCGCTTCGAATTCGTGGCGACGATCCCGTGCACTGCCACCGGCAAGTTCAAGAAGACAGCGCTGCGTGAGCAGTTCACGTCGACCTGACACATCCAAGCATCGCGACTGCGACCCGCAACCAGAAGGAAACGAGTGTAGGTGTGTGGCGGTGGTGACTGGTGCCGGATTAGGTTTCGGCCGGTTGGCGGCGCACTTCGTCGGCGAGGCTGCCGGCCTGCGCATCGCACACGTGGAACGGGTTGTATGCGCGAAGTCGCGGGCGTTGAGCGGGTCGTACAGCGCGAGGTCGCCGACGTCGAGCGCCTTCTGCTGCGTGAACTCGCCCGGCGATTGGAGTCGGTTGCCGTGGATCAGCCCGCAGAGCCGGAGCCGCAGTCACTTGCGGCGTCGTGGTGGGAGCGATTCTGGGCTTCATTGTCGGGGAGCTGCAAGCCGCAATCCTTTTGCGAGGCCATGCCCTAACCCTCTGGGAAGATCCGGGATCCGCGGTGCTAGCCGGTCCGAGATCAAAGTCGCCGCATGATACTGTGGGATTGAAATAGTCTCATCGTCCTAATGGAGGAACTCATGCGGATGCCCTCGATCGCCTATGCGGCGGAATATTGGTTGGCCCCCGAGCGATTCTTCGCCCGCACCACACGATTGGGAGACCGCTTTCTGCTCAACTTGCCGGGTGCCGTCGACGCCCTCTGCGTGACGAATCCCGAGGACGTCAGACAGGTTTTCACTGCCAGCAATTCGGTTCTGCAGCTGACCCCCGCAATGGATCGCTTCACCCCGCACCATGCGGTCTTCGGTGAGAACACGCTGATCAGCATGGAAGGCAAGCAGCACGCCACCAACCGTCGATATGCCAGCCCGCCGTTCCACGGCAAGGCCCTGAAGTCGTACGAAGCGGCCATGGTCCGCCTGACCGAGAAGGCGCTGGCGTCGTGGCCGATGGGCGAGGAGGTCAGCTTCCGCGACCGCACCGGCCCGATAGCGCTCGACATCGTCGCCGAGGTGATCTTCGGCGTCACCGATGAGCAGCGCGCGGTGCGCGTACGCGATGCGGCGATCGCGTGGCTGGACTCCATTCGGAGCACACGGCTGGCCATCCAAACCGCATGGGCGACAACCCGCGGCGGCAAATGGACCGGCAATTACGACGTGATCACGAACAGGCGTCTCGCGGTCGAAGCGCTGGTGCAGGAAGAGATCGACGAGCGTCGTCGCTCCGGAAACGACCCGAGTGACGACGTGCTCGGCATCATGCTCGGCGTCCGCGACGATGAGGGCCATCCGCTGCCCGATATCGCATTGCGCGAACAGATCGCCGGGTTACTGATCGCCGGCTATGAGACCACCAGTCAATCGCTGTCCTGGCTGGGCAACGAGATCATCCGCCAGCCCGAGCTGCTCGATCGTCTGACCGAATCTGCGCAGGGCGACGACCCGGAATGGCTCGACGCGACGATCTATGAGGTGCTTCGGATGCATCCACCCGTCATGTTCAACCTGCGCTACGTAGCCGAGCCGTTCTCGTTCGACGATGGCGTGGAGCTGGCGCCGGGCCGCATCATCATGCCGTTCACGTACGCCGTGCACCGCCGCCCGGACCTCTACCCCGAACCCGACCGATTCCTGCCCGAGCGTTTCCTCGGCAAGCGACCCAAGACCTCGGAGTGGATACCCTTCGGGGGCGGCACGCGCCACTGCCTCGGCGCGGCCTTTTCGCTGTTGGAGCTCCGCGTGATCCTGCGGACGATTCTGCGCCACGCGCGCTTGCGCGTGGCGACCACGCCCGTCGAGCCGCCGGTACGGATGAACATCTCGCTGGTCCCCAAACACGGTGCACGCGTTGTCCTCGACCGCGCTTGACTTCTATCGTTGGCGCATGCCCAGCCAGGATTCCGAAGACGAAGTCAGCGAGCGGATTCTCGACGCCGCGCTCAAGTGCTTCGAGGAGGTCGGGATCCGGCGGACCTCGATGGACGACATCGCCCGCGCGGCCGGAGTTGGCCGGATGACCGTTTTCCGGCGCTTCGAGGGCAAGGACCAGCTCACGCATATCGTGCTGATGCGAGTTGGCGTCGAGGTGACGGAACTGGCCCGAGCTGCGTTTGCCGGCGCCCGGGACCTCGAGACTGGGCTTACCGAGGCGCTGGTCCTGGCCGTCCAGGCGTTGCGCGACCGCCCGCTGTTCGTGAAGGTGCTCAGGACGGAACCCGAGGTGTTCCTGCGATCGCTCACGGGTGACGGGTTGAACATGATCGAGATGATCCGCCGTTCCGTCAGCGCGTGGCTCGGCAGCAGCGGGGGCGGGCCGCTAGGCGACGAGGACGCCGAGCTGGTCGCCGAAGGCATTACACGACTCGGTGTGTCACTGGTTCTCTCACCGGAAGGTCCGATCCCGCTCTACGACGACAACGGGTTGCGCGAATATCTCGGGCGGTACGTCGTGCCCGGGATCGCGCGACTCGTAGCGCAGTAGCGCGCCCGCCGCTGATCGGATCGATTGGCAACCGCCGCTACCGAGGAATCACGGTGTCGGCGAAGGGTTCCAAGCAAGGACCCGCGCGGCGAGTTCGGGGCCGCAGTCTTCCTGCACGAAGTGGCCGCCGTTGATGCGAGCGTGCGGCTGCCCCGCTGCGCCGGGTACGTGCTCGATCAGCGGGCGGTCCGAGCGGCCGAGGATCGGGTCGCGCGTCCCGAAAATCGCGAGAAACGGCTTGTCCCATCGACCCAGGGCGTCCCACGCGGCCCGGTTCGCCGGGACGGCGGGATCGTCTGGTCTGGTAGGCACCAGCCGTGGGAACGCGCGAACTCCGGCCTGGAAGCTGGCGTCGGGGAACGGCGCGTCGTAGCCGGCCCGCACATCGGCCGAAACCTTCGTGACACTGCCGACGGCCACCATCCGCCCGGCGGCGGGAAGCACCGGCGAGTATCGCGCCAACGCCCGCCCCAGCCGGAACACCAACGGCGTTGGGAGTTGGGCGCTGGGCAAGAACCCGTTCGCCACCACGATGCGGTCGATCCGGTGGCCTTGCTCAGCTGCGATACGCAGACCGATCAGCGAACCCCAGTCCTGCACAAAGAGTGTGACGCCGGTCAGGTCGAGGTTTTCGAACCACGACGTCACCCAATCGACATGGCGCAGATAGGTGTAGTCCTCGATCCGGGTCGGCTTGTCGGAGCGGCCGAAGCCGATCAGGTCAGGCGCGAGCACCCGCCGACCGGCGTCGGCGAGCGGCGGAATCATCGTGCGGTAAAGGTAGCTCCAGGTCGGCTCACCGTGAAGCAGCACGATCGGTGGGCCCTCGGCGGGCCCCTCGTCGACGTAATGCATTCGCAGCGGCCCCGTACCGGGCGCCGCCACCTCGACATAATGGGAAGCGAAGGGATAGCCCGTGAGATTCTCGAAACGAGACTCCGGAGTTCTCAGGATGTCCAAGGTTGCTCCGTCAGAGGGGACGCAGGATCGGCGCCAGCGCGGCCAGCGGAATGTGGGCCTCCACCGTGTTGCCGTCCATCGACCACACCAATCGATCCCGGGGCCAAGGGTTTTCGTGCGCCATCGGGGCGTCGGGCATGTAGAGGATCAGCTCGTCGACGGTCAACGCAAATGCCCGGTAGTTGCCCGAATACCCGGATCCATCGGGCTGTGGTTCCCAATTGTCGGGGGTGAATGGATAGGTTCCCGGCACATGTGGCGGCTGTGCCCGGTCGAGTACATCGCTCAGATAGGGCCTGACGAGCGCGGGTAGCGCGGTGAGCGGGTCAACGCCCGGTTTGAAAAGATCCGCAAGTTCCAGTCGCCTGCCCTGTCCAAGATCGAAGGTGAACGTCCGGTAGGCGTTATTTTGCATGTTTCCCACCGTCCACCAATATTCGTGGAACACAACCGACGTCACCGGCCCGTGCGAATAGATGCGGTAGTCCACGCTGGCCTCGTTGGCGCGCACCATACTTTCGCTGGTCTTGCGCCAGTCGTCCACGCGGGCCCGCAGGTAGCCGCGGATCAACGGCCCCGCAGTGGGGTCGTCGATCAGTTGGTGTGGGATGCCCACCGACAGGGTCATGATGGCCTGGCGAACCGAGGTCAGCGACGTCGCACAGACACCGTTCTGCTCGTCCCAGTTCCCGCCCAGCACTGCCGTGCACGCGCTGTCTGCGCCCGCGGGCGTGGCGAGCGCCGTCGCACACCACACCACGATCATGCTGCTCAGCACAGCCGCAACGGCGGACCTCAGGCTCGTCACCATCGCACTATATGATGTCGACTTTGCTTGCTAGCCAACGATTATCGATACGTTCCATGGTGATCGCCACCCGGCTGCGGTCGATTCGAGGCTCGGGATTGACGATATTGCTGATCGACTGATCTATGAACAGCAGCACTTCGACCTTGTCGTTGGTGGCCGACTTGATGGCCGCGTCAACGACCGTGCCGTGGCTATTAGCTTTGTTGTCGATCAGCAACTGACGCAGCTGGGTTGCCGACTGGCTGTACATGTCCTTGAATTCGCCGGTGGCGCCCTCGAGCACCTGCGCGTAGTTCTCGTCAATTTTCGCGTTGTCGACGCTGGTCAAGATGACGGCGTAGTTCCGCGCCACCTCCAGTGCAGTGCGTCCGGCGGCAGCCGTGTCGCGCTGTAGCTTGAGTTGCCACCCAAAGAACCCCGCCAACCCCAATGCGGCCACGAACGCAACGACTCCCACCGCGGCCACGGTGCGGCGAATCAGCGGCCTGTGACTCGATGGTGTCTGCTCACCATTGTCGTCTTTGATCGCTGCCTCGTCATCTTGTGCCGCAGTCTCATCTGTCGTCGGGCCATCGGGTCCTATCGTAGGACCGTCTACCGAGTCGGAGTCGACTTCCGTTGTGCTTAGCGCAGTTTCGGTATCGCTAGCCTTGTCGGCCGCCCCGACATCGACCGGATCGTCCGGCTGAGTGATCCGGTCGAACACATCTTTCGTGCTAGTTCGATTGAACATTGTTCCTCCTGTTGGCTAAGCCCTATCTCGGTGGCTCCGCGTTCACATCTGGGCCGCCGTACGGCGTTGGGATTGTGTTCGGACCTACGGGTGCCGGGTCGGTCACCGCGAGGGGGTCGTAGCCCGGCGGCGGGCCCGCCGTGTCATCGCCGGGTGGCCGCGGCGCGTTGCGAGCGCCACGAATCAAGACGGACGGATCTGGGTTGGCGCAATAGGTGTAGCGGTACGGCTCCGGGAAATCCGCCTGCGAGGGCGCACGCCGCGGGAGGTTGTAGTCGCAGGAGTACCGCGGGTAGGGGTCCCCGATCACCCAGACACCACCGTCGTCGTGGATCGCCGAGACCAGGGCGTCGACCAACGATCCGCGGACCGTGGGCGGCGGGAACAACGCCTGGAGGGCCGGAATTCGAACGTACGATAATTGAGCGATGGTGGTCAGGTTCCCCAGTAGCTGCACCATGGTCTCGGAATTGTCGGCGATGACCTTGTCGAGCTCCGTCAGCGGTGCCGCGCCCCTCTCGACCAGGGTGCGGTATCCGCCGTCCATTCGGTTTACCCCGCCCGCGATCTCCCGCAAATTGATCGTCGTGGCGCGCAGGCCGGGGCCGACATCCGCCAGGGTGGTGAAGACCGTCCGGCTATTGCGCAGAACGCTGATTGTTTGCGGGAGCACGGAATCGAGTGTGGAGACCATGAAGATGCCGCCGTCGAGGAGCGCTGACAGCTTGTGCGGTCCTTGCGGCCCCACTCCGAACTCACGCGTCATCGCCGCGATCTTGTCCGGATCGAGCTGAGCCAGCACGCCTTCGGCGTCGCCGACGAGTTGTGAGAACGGCACCGGGATGGTGGTTTGGCCAGCGCCGACCGTGTCTCCGTCGCCTAGGTATGGTCCACTGTCGGTTGCGGGCCTGATGTCGAGATACTGTTCGCCGGCGGGCGAGAGAGCCGAGACGCGGAATGTGCTGTCGTGAGGGATCGCCACGTCGGCGTCCACGTCTGCGACCGCCGTCACACCGTTGTCGGAGAGCAGGATCGATTGCACCCGCCCGATCGGGACGCCGCGCAGTGTGACGTCTTGGCGAGGTAACAGCCCGCCCGACTGGGGCAGGGGAATACGCAATGAGATCGTTGAGCGAGCCGGGTTCACACCCAACGTCCCAACCAGAATGTAAGCGGACGCGATGACCATCACCACGGCGAGACCAGTCAATGCCACCGCGATGCGGCGTCGAGCCACGGCGCGGACACAGTCGATGACAACTCGTGCCGACCGTCCGATCGGGTTAGCGTTCGCGGTCATCGCTCGGGGCCGTAGATTCTGCCCAGCAACAGGTTCCATTGATATCTGAGGCTGCCGACCATCGCGTGCCAGTCGGTCCCGTCGGGCCCGTGGAACTGAGGATCACCGGGATAGTTCATGTCGGGCAACGAGCCGAACGCGAGTTGGGTGACTTCCCCGATACCGTGCAGTGATGTGCTGCTCGTCAGCTTCATGACCGCCGAGATGACCCGGTTCAACGCCGTCAACGACAGGTTGGGGTCGACGCTGGCGGCGTTGAACGCCGCTGAGAGATGATTCATGTCAGCGATCAGGCTGCGGCTGTCTGTGCCCTGCAGCGACGGGAATCGCGACAGTTGGGCGGTGATGCGGGCGGCGGCGTTGATCAGATCGGCGATTTGATCCCTGTTGTCGGCGACGACGCTTATCGCAGGGCTCGCGGCCGCGATTGCCGCGTTGAGGGTGTTCTGCCGGGCCGACAACGTGGTGGCCAGATCGGAAGTGCGCTGCAGCGCAGTCTTAATCTGCTCTGATCGCGCGTTGAGCCGTGAGATCAGCTCGCTGGAGCTGTCTATGAGCCGGGCGATGTTTTCCCCGCGTCCGCCTACCGCCGCACCCGCGCCGTTGAGCAGTGATGTCAGGCTCTTGATCGCGCCGCCGTTGACGATCAGTGCCGCCGAGCCGAGTAGTTCTTCGACGGTTGCGCCCGCAGAGGTTGACGTAAGCGGGATAGTGTCTCCGTCGCGCAGTGGTGCGGCAGCACCGCTCGGACCGGGTTGGATCGCGACAAACAGGTCGCCGAGCGGTGTCGCCGAGCGCAGCTCGGCGGTCGCCCCTGCCTGCAGTGGCACATTCTTGCGTATCCGCATGTTCACGATCGCGGTGAAGTCCTTCGCGCGGATCGAATCGACCTCACCGACATCGGCGCCATATATCTTGACCTTTGCCTGGGCCGGCAGGTTCAGCGCATTGGAGAACAGCGCGGTCAGCACATAGCTGTCACCGCTGGCCGAGGGGGCAGTCACTGGCACGCTCTCCAGCCCGACCCCGCAGCCGGAAAGAAGCGTGACGGTTCCTAGCGCGAGGGCGCATCGACGAAGGCCCATTACTGGCCTCCCGCCATGGCCTCGAGCATGCTGGACAGTCCGAAATCGGGTCCGTAGTCCCTTAAAGTGCCGGTTGCGCACCCGAGCTGCTTCAAACCCATGAGGTTGCACGCTTCCTTCCCAAGCAAGCTGTCGGCCAGAGTCTTGTCGAACAGCCCATGCACGCGGACGACGCCCGCGTTGGGGTCGGTCGCGTTCCAAACGTTGTCGATTGTCAAGGGCGCCACGTCGAAGAATTCAGAAATCTCACGCTGATAGTCGACGAGCGCGGTGGTGAGGATGTGGAAGTCGGTCGTCGTGCTCTTCAGCCCGTCGCGGTTGTCCTCCAGTAGCGATGTAGCTTGCGCGAGGATCTGGTTGATCTTCGCCCCGGTAGCGCCGGCACCGAGGTTCTCGGCGGCGACGATATCGGTCAGCTGACGGAGATTGGAACCGAATTCGCGTATCGCGGCGTCATTGTCGACGGCCGACTGCATCAGCTCGTCAAGGCCGGAGACGATCGCCTGGATCGACTCCTTGGTCTGCCCGCCGTTGTCGACGCCGAGACGCAACGCCTGCGAAAGCTGGTCCAACGTGGCTTTGATGTCAGGCCCGCTGCCCGTCGTTATCGTCGAGCCGATGTTGACGAGGTCTGCAATCGGTCCACCCCCATCGTCGTCTCCGCGTAGAGCGATCGCCAGCTTGTCGACCATCGCGAGTGTCCGGTCGAATTCAATCGGTGTGCGGGTCCGGCCCAAGCCCAGCACATCGCCGTTCGTCAGTTTCGGTCCAATGGTGTAGGGCGGCGTGAGCTCGATGTGCCGGTCGGTCAGGATGGAGGTCGACACGGTTACGGCTTGTACGTCGGCGGGTATGTCGACACCCTTGTCGATCTCGAGTTTCACCTCGATGTACGTGGCCTTCGGGACGATGCTGGCCACTTTCCCGACCGGCATCCCGAGCACCGAAACCGCGTTGCCCTCATACAACCCGACGGTGTCCTCGAACTGCGCAGTGACCGAGATGGGGCGGTCGGCGACGCGTGGGATCGATAGGAATGCGGCCACGATCACTGCCGCGGACACCGCAGCGACTGTGAATACGTGCTTGCGGCTCATTGGCAATCCTGGAAGTACTCGACGACACCGAACTGCTTTGCCCGCCCGCTGATCGCACACATCCAGGAATCGATCAGCGGACCGGCGGGATAGGTGACGTCAAAGCCCACCCCGCTGCCGCTGGCGTTGGCCAGGTTGCGAAATGGAATGGGCAGGGTCTGCATCACGTTGCGGAAAAGTGCGTCGTGTTCGGCGATCATCCGTGCGAAGTCCCGCGTGCTGGCGAGCATCTCGTTGAGCGCCGGCTCGTCGTTGAGGACCCGGTTGAGGGTGTCAACCAGGGCGGTGGCACTGGCCAGCAGTCGTTGTACCGCCGCACGCCGAGTGGTGATCTCCGCCAACAGATCTCGGCCCTGCAGCATGAGCGCGCCGAGGTTGGCTTTCTGGTCCCGGATCATCGCGGTAACGGTGTCCGTGCTCGTCAGCAGGGTGCCGATTTGGTCTCGTCGGGTGGAGACGGTGGCGGCCAGCGACCTGAGGTTCTTCAGTGCCTGCGGTAGCGCTTCGGGTACACCTTCCAAGCCTTGAGACACGGTGGTGAAGGACTCGGCGATGCTGTCCGCGTCGATTTGCTCGAACGTGGTAGTCGAATCGGCCAGAGTCTTCTGCAGGTCGTAGGGAACCGACGTGTTGGCCAACGGGATCGTGTGGCTGTCCAGCTCGCCACCTCCGGCCGGTGACAACTCGACGTACCGGGACCCGAGCAACGTGGTGAGTTTGATCGCGGCCCGGGTGGCATCGCCCAGGTGCACGTCGTCGCGGATCATGAATCTGACGACGACGCGGTCGCCGGCAAGGCTCAGTTTCTCCACGCTACCGACCGGGACCCCAGCGATGGTCACCTGCTCGCCGGGGCGGATCGAAGCGGCTTGGGCGAACTCGGCCCGGTACTGGGTCTTGCCCAGGTCGAGCGCGCCAATTCCGAGTATGGCGGCCACCGTCGCGACGATGACGCCCACCGCGAGTGTCCCCAGCCACAGCTTGTTGTATTCCTCAAGGGGGCGTTTGCGTTTGAGTGGTTCGGGCATTTTCGGTTACCTGCAAATCGGTGAGTGCTTGATGACATTGCCTGGAGTCGCGTGGCGCACGACTGACGGAATCAGACGGCCCAGAAACGCGAAGATGGTGGAGTTGACGTCGCATGCGTAGATGTCCCCATAACTGCCTGCCTGCGCGATTCTCGCGGCACCTTTCAGCAGGGCCGGAAGATTGGCTCCCAGGTAGGCGAATCGCTGTCTGCCGTCGCCGGCGAGGTGCGCTGCGAATCCTGGCTGGCGAGTGACCAGCTCGTGAAGGTCGGGATAGACGCTGTCGGCGATCGTTGACAACCGGCCGAGTGTTGCCGATATCGAGCCTACGGACGCCACCAATTCTTCTCGACGGCTTCCCAGACCCACCATCAAGTCGCGGGTTTGGCTGATGACGTTCTGCAGGTTGGCGTTTTGCTTCGCCAAGTTGGTCACCACGTCGTTCAGGTTGACGATGACGTCGCCCAGGATCTGGTCCGGGCCCGCGAACATCTCGGCTAATGCTGAGGTCTGGGTCACCAGTGCCAGTAGTGAACCGGAATCACCCTGCAGCGCTTGAACGATGCCAGTAGTGAGATTGTCTACCTGCTCCGGGTCCAGCAGCGAGAACAACGGCTCAAATCCCCTGAGTAGATGGGTGATATCGAATGACGGTTCGGTATGCTCCAACGGAATCTGGCCGTGATGCGGCAACTTCTCTTGGCTACCGCTCTTACCCGGAGACAATCCCAAGTATCGCTGCCCGATGATGTTCTGGTAGGTCACCGCCGCCACAGTGTTGGCGTAGAGAGACTGCTCCCGCTGCACCCGGAAAGTGACTTTTGCCAGCGTGTCCTTTAATTCGATCTTGTCCACCCGGCCGACGCGAACTCCGGCAACCCGGACGTCGTCGCCGGGGTGCAGTCCGGAAACGTCGGAGAACATTGCTGAATAGGTGTTGGTCGGTCCCGCGACTTCACGCAGCAACGTGACCGACACCATCCAGGTCACCAGGACCGACAAGACCATGAATAGGATCAGACCGATCAGCGGCTTGCGATACTTCACCTGTCACCTCCGGAATCGGGCGCGATGCTGACCGTTGTTCCGCGCACCAGCGGCCCCAACAGCAACTCGGTCGATGAGTTCGCTTGGCCGCCAACGATTCGGCTGAGCTGGTGTGTTTCCTGGTCGCTGCCGACGGGCCCGACGTTCCCGCCGATCTCCACCGCTTGGGGTTGGACGTCGCCCGGCGGGCCGGGCAATTCAGCACGGCCCGGCGGGCCGGGCAATTCAGCACGGCCCGGCGGGGGCGGCTGTTCCACAGGTCCGGGTAACGGCGGGGCCTGCCCGAGACCACCGGGAACTTCGCCCGCATGTCGGACCGAATCGCGCGGCGGGGCCAGGTTGGGACGGTTCTCCGGAACCCCGGGGGTTGGCGGATATCCCTTCGATCCCAAAGCGGGGTACAACGCCGGCGCGGTCGGTACCTCCGGCGCGGTCTGACAACTCGGACCCTCCAGTGCGCCGTAGCGCGGGCAGTCGGCACGAACGTAGGTCCGGAACGGGGTCAAACTGACGACTATCTTGATGGTGAACAGATTCGTCTCTCTGTCGAGCGCGAAATCCAGCCGCTCTGCCAGCCGTTGCACACGGGTGAAGATGGGTTGGAACTGGCCGTCGTTGTCCGCGAGCACACCCACGACAGGGGTCAACTGAGTGGTGATCGCGATCAATCTGTCGGTCTGATTGTCGAATGCGTCGCCTATGGTTCCGACGGTGCGAAGGCCCGCGGACAGCAGGTTCTCCAACTCCGCCCGCTTCTCAGTGAACGTCAACATCGGCGATATCGCGCTGTCGAGTGCGTCGTGCAGGTCGGGCGAAGCGTCCTGCAGGGCGTGGGTGGCATCGGCGATTGCAGAGATGGTTGAGGGGCCGGCTTCGGTCGCGACCACCGTATTTAGTTGGGTCACAATCTCATTCAGATCACGGCCGGCATCGACGATTTGGTCGCCTCGGCCCTCGGTAGCTTCACTGAGGGCAGCCAGTATTCCCACGCTGCGATCGGTGGGCTCCCGACCCACTCCTTTGAGTAGCTGGCGGACCTTGGTCAACAGCGACTGGAACAGGACCGTCGAAAGACGAGTGTCCTCATGGATGACCGCCCCAGCCTGCAAAGGCGCGCCTGCGGTGCCATCGTCGACCAGCTGCACCGACGATACCGCGAACACGTTCGAAGGGACGACGCGTGCAGTAACGGTGTCGGGGATGCCCGATGCGTATTCGGGCTTGAGACGTATCCGGACGATGTTGGGACGGCCCCTCCCCCGCAGCTCCACATCGGACACATCGCCGACCAGAACTCCGCGGAACTTCACATCGGACTTAGCAGGAAGGCCGTCGCCGACGTTGACCAGTTCGGCGCTGACGAGCACGAGTCGGTCCAACCCACCCTTGGACTTGACGATCGCGGTTGCGATGCACACAGCCGCGACCAGGAGGAAGCACATCCCCACCACGAACAGTCGGCGGTTGGATGGGCCGCGGCTGTCGGAGTCGAATGAATTTGGCATTGCTATCCACCAAACCTCGCGCCGGCGTCGACGCCCCACAGCGCCATGGTCAGCAGCATGTTGAGAACGATCACGACCGTGATGCCGGCCCGCATTGCACGCCCTGCCGCCACGCCCACACCCGCTGGGCCGCCGCTCGCGTAGTACCCGTAATAGCACTGTATGGTCGTCGAAACAAAGACAAAGACAACAGCTTTGATCGTTGCGAACCCGATGTCGCGTCCACTCAGGACCAGATTGAAGTAATGAAGGTACGTCCCCGACGATTGACCGGCGGCGAGACTGACCGCCAGCGCACTGGACACATACGCCACCGCCAGACACGCCAGGAACAAGGGAACGACGGCAACTACCGCCGCCGCCGCTCGGGTGGCGACCAGGTAGGCGACCGAGTTGATTCCCAGCGTGTCGAGCGCGTCGATCTCGTCATTGATGCGCATCGCGCCCAGCTGCGCCGTGAAGCGACACCCTGCCTGCGCGATGAAGGCCAGCCCGATCATGATTGGTGCGAGTTCTCGTGTTCCTGCGAACGACGAGATCAACCCCGTTGCCGGGCCCAACCCCAGCAGGTTCAGCGCGTTGTAGCCCTCCACGCCGATCAGCGTGCCGGCAGTGAGCCCCAACACCAACGCGACCCCAATGGTGCCGCCGCCGACGACGATTGAGCCATTCCCCCACACAATGTCCGCCAGGATGCGCATGAATTCGTTTCGATAGCGACGCACGGCGGTCGGGATCGACGCGATGATGCGGCCAAAGAAGTACGTCATATGGCCGGCTTTGGCGACCGCCGACGCGAGCGCACCCACCGCGCGAAGGGCGGGGCCAACCGCGGTGGGAATGTAACGCGTCGGGGCTGCCATGACTAGAGGCTTTGGCGGGGGAAGACGAGGACATAAAGCTGGGTCATCACGACATTGACCACCATCAACAGCAGAATGGCCTCAACCACGGCAGCGTTGACTGAATTCGCCACACCTGCGGGACCGCCGCGAGTGTCAAACCCCTTGTGACAGGCTACGATCGCGACAATTGCCCCGAAGACGACCGCCTTGACAAGTGCCATCACCAGATCCCCGATCGTGGCGAAGGACGAAAACGTGGCCACGAAGGAGCCCGGCGTTCCGTTCTGCATGTAGACGTTGAACATGTAGCCCGCGAGGTATCCCACAAAGCACGTCAAGCCGGTCAGTGCGATCCCAACGACGATGACCGCGACGAAGCGGGGAACAACGAGGCGTCGGATCGGCGATACGCCCATCACCTCCATCGCGTCGATCTCTTCGCGCATCGTTCGTGCACCCAGATCCGCGCACACTGCCGACCCAACCGCTGCCGCGAGCAGGATCGCCGCAACCAGTGGAGCACCCTGCCGGATTACCGCCAGCCCGGTGGCCGCTCCGGCCAACGAGGTGGCGCCGACCTGCCCGGCCAAAAGGCTGAACTGGATGGACAGCGTCACTCCGATCGGAATCGTCACGAACAGTGTTGGCACAAAGGCAGTTCCGGCCATGAATGCGGCCTGCCGGATGAACTCTTCGAACTGGAATCTGCGATGGATGACGTCGTCGAGGAGATACTGGACGGTCCGGATGGCCAACACCACCTGGCCGCCGACGGTTCGCAGGGAGGCCAGCGGATGGTTGTCCAGGTACCGATGTCCCCAGTCGCGGATCTCGCGCGGGGCCGACGTCTGAACAACGGCCGCTGCCTCAGTCGTTGTCAACGGAGGCCGCCAGGTACCGCGCTTTCGGCGGAGAAGGTCCCGCGTCGATGATCAGGACTTCGAAAGGCTTTGCGTTTCATGCTTCCTCACGCGCCATGTGCGCAGTCATAGCGAGCGGTCCACCCAGAATGGTTGGGGCGGCTTGGTGAGCATCAACATTTCCTGACACGGCTTTGCGATTCGCGACAAAGGTGGGGGCGGGCCTCAGCCCTTCTCGGTTGAAGGTTGTGCGGGTGTGGCGATGTACATCGATTTGAGGTCCTGGTAGCTGTTGAGCGCTTCGGGACCGAATTCGCGGCCCAGACCGCTGTCCTTGACTCCGCCGAACGGCGATCCGATGGCCAACGGGTAGCCGTTGATCCCGATGGTGCCGGTGTGTACCTTGCGCGCGATGTCCTTGGCCCGCTCGGTGTCGGCGCTGAACACCGTGCCGCCCAGCCCGTAGACGGAGTCGTTGGCGATTCGCACCGCGTCCGCCTCGTCGTCGTAGGGGATCACCGCCAGCACCGGGCCGAAGATCTCTTCCTGCGCGATGGTCGCGTCGTTGCCCATGTCGGCGAACAATGTCGGTTCGATGAACCAGCCCTTGTCCAGGCCCTTCGGGCGACCCCCGCCGACCACCAATCGTGCTTCACCCTTGCCCTTTTCGATGTAGCTCTCGACGCGGTCACGGTGGGCCGCGGTCGCCATGGGTCCGATCTCGACGCTCGGATCCAACGGATCGCCGACCCGCAACGAGGATACCCGCGAGGACAGCGCGTCGACGATCTCGTCGTAGCGCCGTGAGGGTGCCAGGATCCGGCCGCAGGTGACGCAGGTCTGCCCGTTGTTCATGAAGGTGATGAACTGCAGGTCGGGCATGATCGCGTCCATGTCGACGTCGTCGAGCAGGATTGCCGCCGACTTGCCTCCGAGTTCCAAGGTCACCGGGCGCAACAGTCCCGCGCAGGCGGTGGCGATCGAACGCCCTGCCGCCGTCGACCCGGTGAAGGCGACCTTGTCCACTCCGGGATGCGAGACGAGATACGCGCCGACGTCTGGCCCGCCGGGGACCCAGTTGATGACGCCGGGGGGCAGTGCTGCTGCCTGCGCGGCTTCGGCCAGTATGAAGCTGTCCAACACCGTCGCCGGCGGTGAGGGTTTGACGACGACGGAGCACCCGGCCGCCAGTGCCGGAGCGATCTTGCTCATCGCGAGCACCACCGGGTAGTTCCACGGCACGATCGCCGCGACGACACCGACAGGCGATCTCCGGACCACCGTCTCCAGGCCCGATTGCGATGGCCGCACGTCCTCAACCGACATCGTCGCTGCCAGCTCCGCGTAGTAGCGCAGCAAGCCGATCGCGAAATCGCCCTCGAATGCCTCGCTCAGTCCGATCGGCATCCCATTTTGCTGGCTGACGGTTCGCGTCAATTCACCTGCGCGCTTTTCCAGTTCGTCCGCGAACCGGTTCATCGCCGCAGCCCGATCCGCCGGGGTCATTGTCGACCACTCGGAGTTCTCGACAGCGGTGCGCGCCGCGGCCACCGCTCGATCCACATCGGCCGGGCCCGCTTCGGGAGCCGTGCCCAGCACATCCTCGGTCGCCGCATTCAGCGCGGTGATCCGCGACGACGTGGACGGTGCCACCCAGTCACCGTTGATGAAGAATGCGCTGCGATCGACGGACATGGAGATCTCCTCCGGTGCGATGTGGCCGGTTGGGCGTCGAGGCGCCATACGGCTGTGGTGTGTGCGCATGGGCGTGCGGAATCACGATGCTTGTCAGCGCGACCACGCGTCTTGACAATTCCTGACATACTTTTGTTATTTCCCGACACATGGGGAGATGATTGGATGAGCAGCCTGATCCGGGCCACCGCCCTGTGGGGGTACGGCGAGCTGGTGCAAGAACTTGGTGAGGACCCTGAGCGCTTGAGGCAGCGATTCCGGATCCCACCGGGTGTTGAAAACCAGCAGGACGCGTTCATCCCCATCGATGCATACGCACGCATGTTGGAGGCCAGCGCCGAGGACCTGCGCTGTCCGGACTTCGGACTTCGACTGTCGCGCTGGCAGGGTCTGGACATCCTCGGACCCATCGCGGTGATCGCGCGAAATGCGCAGACCGTGCTCGCTGGGTTGGAGATGATCGGACGCTACCTCTACGTCCACTCGCCTGCGTTGACGCTGGCGCCCGCGCCGCGCACCGCAGAGCACAACCTCACGTTCTCGTACGAGGTGACCGAACCGGCCCTCACCGTTGTGGACCAGGGCTACGAGATCAGCATGGCCATCGTGGTCCGGATCCTTCGCCTACTGGGCGGTCCGGAAGCGCGACCCAGCGCGATTTCGTTCATGCACGACCAAAAGGGCTCCGATGCGGCCTACCGAGAAGCACTGGGATGCCCGGTGCGCTTCGGGCAGACGTGGTGCGGATTCGAGATATCGGAGAGCTTAGCCGGCAGACGGATCGAGAGCGCCGATCCGGAGACGAAGCGTATTGCGGCGAAATACCTTGAGGCCAACTATCTTCCGCCCACCGTATCGCTGTCGGAACGCGTGGCTGAGCTGGTCCGAAGGCTGCTGCCCACCGGCCAATGCAGTGTCGATGCGATCGCCAACCAACTCGCCATGCATCCACGTTCGCTTCAACGCCGCCTTGCCAAGGAGGGCGTGCGATGCCATGACCTGATCGAGCGCGAACGACGCGCCCTCGCCGCGAGATACCTCGCCGAACCGGGCTTACACCTCTGCCAGGTCGCGGGCTTGCTCGGCTATGCCGAACAGAGCACGCTGAACCTGGCATGCCGGCGTTGGTTCGGGAAGACACCTCGGCAGTACCGAGCTGGCCTCCAGGGATCTACGTAAACCCGTTCGGCTCATCCAATCCGCAGTACGACATCGCGAGACTGCTGCGCCTCTTTGAGGCCGGTCAGCTAAAACTCGACGAGCTGGTGACCCGCACGTACACCTCGAAAACGGTGAACCAGGGTTACCAGACTGCGCGACGCCGAGCGGATCCTCGGCGCAATCGTACTCACGTGTTCATCGACAAATGGTTGGCGATTCACCCTCCGGAATTGGCTGCCGCGACAATACTCAAGCGAGTCCGCGGAGTCGCACCCGATAGGGGTCGTTTCCGGCGCATCATTGCCGCGGGCGGCGCGAAACCCCACCCGCGGGCGATAGCTTGAAAGGAGTCCCTGACGTCGTGAGAAGACTCAACGGCATCGATGCCCTGATGTTGTACCTCGATGGCGGCAGCGCCTACAACCACACGCTGAAGATCAGCGTGCTCGACCCGTCGACGGACCCCGACGGCTGGTCGTGGCCGAAGGCGCGCCGAATGTTCTCCGAACGCGTGCACCTGCTTCCCGTCTTCCGGCTGCGGTACCTGCCGACGCCGCTGAACCTGCATCACCCGATCTGGGTCGAGGACCCCGACTTCGATCTCGACGCGCACGTACGCCGCGTCGTCTGTCCCGCTCCCGGCGGGATGGCGGAGTTCTGCGACGCTGGTCGAACAGATCTACGCCCACCCGCTGGATCGGGACCGCCCGCTGTGGCAGACCTGGGTGGTCGAGGGACTCGAAGGCGGCCGGGTCGCCCTCGTGACGCTGCTGCACCATGCCTACTCCGACGGCGTCGGCGTGCTGGACATGCTTGCGTCGTTCTACAACGACACGCCCGACGATGCCGCGGTGTCCCCGGAGCCGTGGGCGCCGCAACCGCTGCCGTCGTCAAGGCAGCGCCTGGGCTGGGCACTACGAGACCTGCCCGCCAGGATCGGCAAAGTTGCGCCGACCGCACGGGCACTGCGCGATCGGGTGCGCATCGAGCGCGACTTCGCCAAAGGCGGCGAGGGCCGCGTCCCATCCGCCTTCGACCGCTCCACACCGCCGGGCCCGTTCCAGGTCGGGCTTTCGCGCAGCCGACGGTTCTCCTGCGAGACGTTCCCGCTCGCCGATGTTCGGGAGGTGAGCAAGACGCTCGGCGCCACCATCAACGACGTCTTCATGGCGTGTGTCGCAGGCGGCGTGCGCCATCACCTCGAGCAGACCGGCTCACTGCCCGGCGAGGCGATGGTGGCCACGATGCCGCTCGCGGTCACGCCGGCGGCCGAGCGGGCTCACCCCGGCAACTACTCGTCGGTCGACTACGTCTGGCTGCACGCCGAGATCGCCGACCCGCTCGAACGGTTGCGCGCGACAAGCGTCGCCGCCGAGGCGACCAAGGAGCATTTCGCCAAGACCAAGGACGCCGACATCGGCGCGGTGGTCGAACTCCTGCCCGAACGCCTCATCTCGGGCCTTGCCCGTGGCAACGCACGGACCAAGGGCCGCTTCGACACGTTCAAGAACATCGTCGTGTCCAACGTGCCGGGGCCGCGTGAGCCGCGGTACCTGGGTCGCTGGCGCGTCGAGCACTGGTTCTCCACCGGGCAGATCTCCCACGGCGCCACGCTGAACATGACCGTCTGGAGCTATTGCGACCAGTTCAATCTGTGCGTTCTCGCCGACGCGGTGGCCGTCCCAGACACCTGGGAGCTGGTCCGCGGCTTCCGGTCCTCGCTCGACGAGCTGCTCGCGGTGGCCCGTGCGCAGGCCGCCCCAGCAGGTTCGCCGGCTTGAAGGCTGTTGTGGCACTGGTCAACAACAAGGAGATGGCTACATGACCCGCATCAGCCCGACCGATTTGTCGTTCCTGTTGCTGGAGCGGGCCAACCGGCCAAATCACATGGCTGCCTACACCATCTTCGAGAAGCCAGCAGGACAGGAGTCCACCTTCGGGCCGCGCCTGTTCGACGCGTATCGACAGAGCGAAGCGGCGAAGCCCTTCAATCACAAGCTGAAGTGGCTGGGCAAGGATGTCGCGGCGTGGGAAACCGTTGAGCCGGACATGCAGTACCACATTCGCCACATCGCCGTTCCAGCACCGGGTTCCATGCAGCAGTTCAACGAAATGGTCTCGTTTCTCAACACCAGCCTGCTCGACAGGGGACACCCGCTTTGGGAGTGCTACGTCATCGACGGTATCGAGCACAGCCGCATCGCCGTGATGATCAAGGTGCACCACTCGCTCATCGACGGTGAAGGCGGACTGCGCGCAATGCGCAACTTCCTCAGCGATTCACCAGACGACAAGACCCTGGCCGGCCCCTGGATGTCTTTCGAAGGCGCTGGGAAGCCACGCCGAACCGACACCACCGTCTCGCGCAGCGAGCGGCTGCAAGGCATGCTGGCCGGACTGAGCAATCTGCCGGGCGACGTTATCGGCGTGGGCGCAGACGTGGCAGACCTCGGCGCGCAAACACTGAACCTCAAGGCGCGCAAGGCGTCTCTGCCTTTCACCGCGCGCCGTACGCTCTTCAACAACACACCGAAGTCCGCTGCGCGCGCCTACGCGGAGATAGAGTTGCCACTCGCCGACGTAAAGGCCCTCGCCAAGGCGACCGACACCTCCGTCAACGACGTGGTCATGACCGTCATCGACGATGCGCTCCATCACTACCTCGGCGAACACCAGGCTGCCACCGACATGCCGCTGGTGGCCTTCATGCCCATGTCCTTGCGTGACAAATCGGGTGGGGGTGGGGGAAATCAGGTGAGCGCCGAACTGATCCCGATGGGTGCACCCGAGGCGAGTCCCCTTGAGCGGCTCAAGGAAATAAACGCGGCGACGATGCGCGCAAAGGACAAGGGGCGCAGCATGCAAACGACGTCGCGCCAGGTCTATGCGCTCTTACTGCTTGGCAGCCTCACCATGGCGGATGCCGTGCCCTGGCTCGGAAAGGTGCCGAGCGCCAACCTGGTGATATCGAATATGAAGGGGCCGAGCGAGCAGCTCTACCTCGCCGGCGCGCCGATGGTGGCATTCCAAGGCCTGCCCATCGTGCCGCCCGGCGCCGGACTCAACGTCACCTTTGCCAGCATCGGCTCTGGGCTGTGCATCGCCATCGGCGCCGCGCCGGAAGCCGTGCACGAGCCCTTCCGGCTTGCCGAACTCATGGAGCAGGCCTTCCAGTCACTCCAAATCGCCGCTGAAGCACAACGAACGTCAAGCAGCACGACACGGAAGTCGAGAACCCCATGAAGAACATCGGCTCCATGCTCAGACAACGGGCAACGGTTTCTCCGCAGCTCGAGGCGTACGTCGAACCATCGACCAACGTGCGAATGAATTACACAGAGCTGAACGCACTGGCGAACCGGTGCGCCAACGTGCTCAGCTCGCTCGGGATCGGCGAAGGCGACCGGGTGGGCTTACTGATGCCCAACAGTGTCGAGTTCTGCTGCCTGTTCTATGGCGCCGCCAAGATCGGGGCCGTCGCGGTCCCCCTCAATACCCGCCTTGCGGCGCCTGAGCTGGATTTCATTCTGTCCGACAGCGGCAGCAACGTAGTGATCTACGGCGCGGAGTTGGCGACGGTGGTCGACGCCATCAAGGCGGATGCCGACTCGTCCTGCACCGTCAGCCATTGGGTACCGGCAGGGGGCAGCACTGACGCGCTGGGCGAACACCTTTCGGCCGCGGCCGCCGACGAGCCTGCCAGCGAATGCGGCGGCGCCGACAACCTGTTCATCATGTACACATCGGGTACCACCGGACATCCAAAGGGAGTGGTGCATACCCACGACTCGGTGCACTCGGCGGCGAGTTCGTGGGTCTCGACGATTGACGTGCGCTACCAGGACCGCCTACTGCTACCCCTGCCGATGTTCCACGTGGCAGCGTTGACGACGGTCATCTTCTGTGCCATGCGCGGCGTCAGCCTGATCTCGATGCCGCAGTTCGACGCGACGAAGGTGTGGTCACTGATCGTCGACGAACGGGTTTCCATCGGCGGCGCCGTGCCGGCGATCCTCAACTTCATGCGCCAGGTGCCCGAGTTCGCCGAACTCAACGCGCCGGACTTTCGCTACTTCATCACGGGCGGTGCGCCCATGCCGGAGGCCCTCATCAAGCTGTATGCCGCCAAGGACATGGAGGTCGTGCAGGGCTACGCGCTCACCGAATCGTGCGGCGGCGGGACCCTGCTGCTCAGCGAAGACGCGCTGCGCAAGGCCGGCTCGGCCGGACGCGCCACGATGTTCACCGACGTTCGCGTGCGCAGCGACGACGGCGTGATCAGTGAACACGGGGAAGGCGAAGTCGTGATCAAGTCCGACATCCTGCTCAAGGAGTATTGGAATCGCCCGGACGCCACCCGCGCCGCTTTCGACAACGGTTGGTTCCGTACCGGTGACATCGGCGAAATCGACGATGAGGGTTATCTGTACATCAAGGATCGTCTGAAGGACATGATCATTTCCGGCGGCGAGAACATCTATCCGGCCGAGATCGAGAGCGTGATCATCGGCATTCCCGGGGTCAACGAGGTGGCGGTCATCGGCTTGGCCGACGAGAAGTGGGGTGAGATCGCCTGCGCCATAGTCGTTGCCGACCAAAGCGAGGTCAGCGAGCAGCAAATCGTCGAGTTCTGCGGAACACGGCTCGCGCGCTACAAGATGCCGAAAAAGGTGATCTTCGCCGAAACCATTCCACGCAACCCGACGGGTAAGATCCTCAAACGGGTTCTGCGCGAACAGTATTCGGTGTCAGTCCCGACGTGACGCACACGCTGGGTGTGCATACAGTCGAACACTCAGGGGCGCAACGTAGCTCGGCAATTCTAAATAGGGAGCACCCATGACCGCCGTCGATTCCTCGTTCGACCTGTTCAGCCTCACCGCGGAGCATCACGACCTTCGCGCCGCGATCCGTGGGCTGACCGAGCGCGACATCGCGCCGTACGCGGCAGACTGTGACGAACGCGAGCGCTTTCCGCAGGAGGCCCTCGACGCCCTGAATCAGTCCGGCTTCAACGCCATCCACGTCCCCGAGGCCTACGGCGGGCAGGGCGCTGATGCGGTCGCCACTTGCATTGTGATCGAAGAAGTGGCCCGTGGGTGCTGCTCGTCGTCGTTGATCCCCGCGGTCAACAAGCTCGGCACGATGGGTCTGATCCTGTCGGGGTCCGAGGAACTCAAACAGCAGGTGTTGCCAGAAATCGCCGACGGTGCGATGGCCTCCTACGCGCTGTCTGAGCGCGAGGCCGGATCCGATGCCGCCAGCATGCGGACCCGCGCAACAGCCGACGGCGACGGCTGGGTCATCAATGGCGCCAAAGCCTGGATCACCAACGGCGGCAGGTCGACCTGGTACACCGTGATGGCGGTGACCGACCCCGACCACGGCACCAACGGTGTGTCGGCGTTCATGGTGCACAAAGACGACGAAGGCTTCGCCGTCGGGCCGAAGGAACGCAAGATGGGCATCAAAGGGTCGCCCACTACCGAGTTGTACTTCGAGAACTGCCGCATCCCGGGCGACCGGATCATCGGCGAACCCGGCACCGGTTTCAAGACAGCGTTGAAGACCCTGGACCACACGCGGCCGACAGTGGGCGCCCAAGCGGTCGGCGTGGCTCAAGGCGCGCTGGACGCCGCGATCGCCTACACCAAGGAGCGCAAACAATTCGGCAAGTCGATCGCGAGCTTTCAGGCCATCCAATTCGAACTCGCACAAATGGCGATGAAAGTCGAGGCCGCGAGGCTGCTGGTCTACACCGCCGCAGCGCGTGCCCACCGCGGCGAAAGCGGCCTCGGATTCATTTCAGCGGCCGCCAAATGTTTCGCCTCCGACTCCGCCATGGACGTCACCGAGTCGGCCGTGCAGCTCTTCGGTGGGGCCGGCTACACGCGCGACTTCCCGGTCGAACGCATGATGCGCGACGCCAAAATAACCCAGATCTACGAAGGCACCAACCAGATCCAGCACATCGTGATGTCCCGCGCCCTCCTCGCCTGAGGGCCAGGATTTCGCAATTGTGCCAAACGGATCCGTGACTGTCCCGATGTGATGCACACCCGCGCGCGGTCGGCAGCAACGTCGTCCGCGTCGCTCAAGGACGGCAATCGTCTGCGGAGATTAAACAAACAGACGCTCTGTTAATGGCGCAAACAGACGAGCGCGGGACGGCCTCGCTCAGCGATCGTGATCCCATGCGAGGACTCACCGTGGCTGTGACCGGACCGACAGGCGAGATTGGAATCTCGGCGGTGACCGCCCTCGAGCAGGACCCCGCCGTGGAACGGATCATCGGGATGGCCCGCCGGCCATTCGATCCGGCCTCGCATGGGTGGAAGAAGACGACATATCAGCAAGGCGACATCATGGACCGGGCCGCTGTTGACGAATTGGTCGCCAATGCCGATGTCGTCATCCATCTTGCGTTCATCGTCCTGG
This sequence comes from uncultured Actinomycetota bacterium, assembly GCA_963805835.1. Classification (GTDB taxonomy): domain Bacteria; phylum Actinomycetota; class Actinomycetes; order Mycobacteriales; family Mycobacteriaceae; genus Mycobacterium. The sequence goes on from CAWDVX010000010.1 coordinate 66,686, forward strand.
GTTCTCGCGCGGAAAGTGAGCGTGTCAACCTGGCGGGTACACGCATCGTCTTCGAGGCGGCTGCCGCCGCTGAGCGGGTCGAGCGGCTGGTCTATACATCCTCGGCCGCGGCCTATGGGTATTACGCCGATAACCCGGATCCGATCACCGAAGACGTCCCGCCCCGCGGATCACCCGAGCACGACTATTCCGCGCAGAAGGCGGCCTGCGAAGCCGCGCTGACCGAAATCACCGATGGCACTTCGCTGGAAGTCTTCGTGCTCCGGCCGTGCATCGTCGCCGGCCCGAAGGCGACCGCGCTGGCCGACGCGATGCCGTGGAATCGGTTCCCTTCCGTAATCAGGTCGTTCACGCGCGCTATACCGCTGCTGAAACTACCCCTCCCCGACCCTGGTATCGCGCTACAGCTCGTTCATCATGACGACGTCGCCGCCGCAATCGCATTGGCGGCGACGACGTCAGCTCCGCCAGGGGCCTACAACATCGCCGGAGACGACAAGGTGACGCTGTCGAACATCGCGGCGGCGCTGGGCGGACGGCCGGTAAGGGTGCCCGCCGCTACCGCCACGATCGGCTCGGCGGTGGTGGCCCGACTGCCGTTCCTTCCCCCCGAAGCCGCCATATTTCACTTGGGACGAACGTCACTGTTGATGGACACCGGCAAGGCCAAGTCCCTCCTCGGGTGGGCCCCCAAATACACTGCTGCTCAAACCCTGGAGGCTTTGGCCGGGCCGGTCTAGGTTCGGTCAGGCGTTGAGTCGACGAGTTCGGCCAAGGCGAGTGCGACCCGCAACTCGAGGGTGCGCTTGTCCACCGAGCGGCCCAACAGTTCCTCGGCTTGCCGGAGCCGGTAGGTGACCGTGTTCTCGTGGATACTAAGTCGTTTGGCGGTTCTGCCGCGGCTACCGTTCTCGTCGAGATAGGTACGCACAGTCGCAGCGAGCCGGCGGGTGGTGTCATCGCCGAGCCGCCAGCGCGCCGAGCTCGCATGCGACGAAGTCGCGGGCCTGGTCGATGTTCGTGGTGGTGAGGGCACGCAGAGAGATGTCGCTGTAGCGGGTGATGCTGCCCTCGCGGCGCCCCGCTAACCGCGCGATGCGCTGGGCTTCGAGTGCCTCGACATGGCTAGCGCGAAATCCGGCGATGTCGCGCGCCGGTTCGCCGATCGCGACACGCACGCCCGATGCGGTCGCAGTCCGGAACCGCAGCTCGTCGAGAACCCTGGACGGCACCTGAGTGCTGGTGCTGATCCACGCAGCCACCGAAAGTGTGCCGAGAGGCTGAATGAGAGGTCGCTGGGTACCGATCGCCGCGGCGATGTCGCGGATCGCGGCTTCGAGCAGAGCAAGGGTGTTGCGACCCTCTTCGTGAGCGTCCAGCCAAGCGACTGCCGCGACATGCACCCGGCGCAGATCGTGGCGCAACCGTCGGCCGGCCACGTCGATATCGATGGGATGGCCGGACAGGATGGCGCTGACCGCCTCGGCTTGGGTGGCTGCGGCGCTGCGTATCCACCGTTCACGTTCGGTGACGTATACCTCCTCGACCAGACACAGCGCCGTGTCGACATAGGAGAACAGCCACGCTGAACAGAGATCACTCGCAGAGGTCAGTTCATCGGCGTCGGCCGCGTGCTTGGCCAGGATCGCCCTCAGGTGCGGAGACGTCGCGGCGTGGCCAAGTCGGTAGCTGCGCATCAACGTGGTCAGCAGCACGCCGTGTTGGGCGCCATCGACCGCGTATTCCAGGGTCGCGGAAGGGAGTTTTACAGCCTCCACAGGATCGGCACCAGATCGCAGCACCTCCGCGAAGCCGCGGATACTCGCCTCCGTGCTGGCCCGGTTCGCTTCCAGTGCCTCGGCATTATCGAACAGATCGGGCAGCCGCTCCTTCGTGTAGAACGTGACCGCATCGGAGATCTCGCGGGCGCGTTCCGTGAGTTCAACGGCGGCCTTCTGGACAACCGTCGACCAGAGGCGTCGCTCACTCTCGCCCTGAGCACCCACCCAGGCCGGCTCCATGCGTTTCACGCTATCGCTGCACGTCGAGAAGGTGTGCATATTCGACAATGGCGGCAGCCATTGTTGGCGCAAGCAGACGAGCAGTCGGTGGCCGCCGGGAACGACCATCAATGCATGCGACAACTTACAAGCCTCGATGCCCAGTTCCTGGCCATGGAAAACGGGCGCACCCAAGGTCACGTGAGCGTTTTGGGAGTGTTTGACGCCGAAACCGCGTCGGGACGCCCACTGGATGCGGTGCTCGTTCGGGAGCTGGTGACGGCGCGCATGCACCTGTTGCCGACGTTCCGCTGGCGCCTGGCCCCCGTCCCGTTCGGCCTCGACCATCCGTACTGGGTCGACGACGGCACATTCGATGTTGAGTACCACGTTCAGGACGCCGCGCTGCCCGCGCCCGGCACCCAGCGGCAGCTGGCCGACCTGGTGGCTCATCTGATTGGACGGCAGCTGGATCGCGCCCGCCCGCTGTGGGAGCTCTACGTCATCCAGGGGCTGGAAGACGGCTCGGTGGCGGTGCTGACAAAGATGCATCACGCGGCCGTTGACGGTGTTTCCGGCGCCGAGGTGCTGAGCGTGCTACTCGACGACACGGCGACCGGTCGCGAGCTCGAGGCCGCACCCGCGGTCACGGCCGAGCGGTTCCCGTCCGAAGTGGAGATGCTGGGCCGCGGCCTGGTCGGGATGTGGCGCCAGCCGCTGCGCGCGTTGAAGGCGGCGCCGACCACGCTGCCGCACCTGGACGACGTAGCGACGCTCCGCCACGTGCCCGGGGTGAAGGCGATCGCCCGGAGTAGTCGACTGGTCAAGCGGGCCCTGCCAATGCGCAGCGGCGGACCCGCCCTGCAAGGAAACAACCTCGTCGCCCCACGGACCCGATTTCAGACCCGCATATCGGCGCACCGCCGGGTCGCGTTCGAGTCGATGCCGCTCGACGACGTGAAGATGATCAAGAACACCTTCGGGTGCACGGTCAACGACGTGGTCCTGGCCATCTGCACAGCGGGCCTGCGCTCATGGCTGGATGAGCGAGGCGAACTTCCGGCCGAATCGCTGCTGGGATTCATTCCGGTATCGGTCCGAACGCCCGAGCAGATGGGGACCTTCGGGAACCGGGTCTCGGTAATGATCACTGAGCTACCGACCGAGACGGCAGACCCTGTGGAGCGTCTACGCCGAATCAACGAGTCGATGAAATCGGCGAAGGATCGTCACAGGGCGCTGCCGGCATCACTGATGCAGGATGCCAACCACTTCATCCCGCCGGCTCTGCTGGCTCAGGCGGGCCGGGCGACGTCTCGGTTGGCCGGCATCCGCGGTATCAATCAGCCTGTCAACGTCGCGGTCTCGAACGTTCCGGGTTCCCCGACGCCGTTGTATCTCGGCGGTGCACGCCAGCGTGCGCAGTTCCCGATCTCCGGGGTGCTCGATGGAATCGGCCTGAACATCACCGTGTTCAGCTACCAGGACTCTCTGGAGTTCGGGATCGTCGTCGATCGCGAACAGCTCGATGACCCGTGGCCCCTGCTCGCCGCTCTGCGGGCTGGGCTGGACGAACTTCGCGACCTCGCAAAAAACCACACCGGCGCAAGCCGTTCGACCGAAAAGAAGGCAGCCCGATGACCGAACGCAATCAGAGCGGCGGCAGCATGGACGATTACCCGCTCACCCTGACGGGCATCATCGAGCGCGCCGAACGCTTTCACGCCGATCAAGAGGTGGTGTCCCGCCGCCCGTCTGGAGCGATCACCCGCACCACGCTGGGCTCCTGCGCCCGTCGGGCCCGCCAGCTTGCCGGAGTGCTGTCCGAACTCGGAATTCGCGACGGAGACCGGGTTGCCACCCTGCTGTGGAACCAGAGCGAGCACCTCGAGCTGTACTTCGCGCTCCCCGCGATGGGCGCCGTGATCCACACGCTCAACCCGCGCCTGTTTCCTGAGGAACTCGCCTATATCGTCGACGACGCGCAGGACAAGGTGATCGTCGTCGACGAGTCACTCCTTGAGGTATTCGAAACATTCCGTACAACACACGATTTCGCGCACGTCATCGTCGTCACTCACGAAGGTGAGACGCCGGCCGGAACGCTCGACTACGAGTCGCTCGTCGCCGGCGGTGAACCGCTCGAGTGGCCCGCACTGGACGAATGTTGCGCGGCGGCAATGTGCTACACCTCAGGCACGACCGGCCGGCCCAAGGGCGTCGTCTACTCGCACCGCGCCCTGGTGCTGCACTCGATGGTCGCGGCCCTGCCCGATCAGCTGTCCGTATCGGCAAGGGACACAATCCTTCCGGTCGTCCCGATGTTCCACGCAAACGCGTGGGGCTTGCCGTACGCTGCGGCGCTCGCCGGAGCGGGTCTGGTCTTACCGGGTCCGCACCTGGACGCCGAGAGCGTGCTCGACCTGTGCGCCGCCGAGCGTGTCACAATGGCGGCTGGCGTGCCCACCGTGTGGATGACGATGCAGGCATCGCTCGACGCCGAGCCGACTCGGTGGGACTTGTCGGCCCTGGACCGGTTGATCGTCGGCGGGGCGGCCGTGCCGCGATCGATGTTCGAGGGGTTCGACCGCCACGGCCTCACTGTCGTCCAGGCCTGGGGTATGACCGAGACCGCCCCGCTGGGTTCAGTCTGCCGGCTGCCGGCCGGCCTCGACGAGAGCGGTGCCGACGAGCAGTACGGCTTCCGCGGCAGGCAGGGCGTCGCCAGCCCGTTGTTCGACATCCGCGCTCGTGATGATGACGGGCAGTTGATCGCCTGGGACGACGCGGCCACGGGCGAGCTTGAAGTCCGCGGGCCGTGGGTCGCGGCCAGCTACCACGGGGGCCGGGGCGCCGACAGCTTTACCGCCGACGGCTGGTTCAGGACCGGAGACGTGGTCCGCATAGATGCGCGAGGTTGCATCCGAATCTGCGACCGCTCAAAGGATCTGGTGAAGTCCGGCGGCGAGTGGATCTCCTCGGTTGACCTGGAGAACCACCTCATGGCGCATCCTGCCGTCGCGCAGGCCGCCGTAATCGCCGTACCCGACGACCGGTGGGGCGAGCGGCCGCTGGCGGTGGTGGCCCTGTGCGCCGGCGCTGAGGTCTCACCGAGCGAGCTGCGTCAGCACCTCGCGCAGGACTTCGCCAAATGGCAACTGCCGGATCGCTTCGAGTTCGTGGCGGCCATCCCCTGCACGGCCACCGGCAAGTTCAAGAAGACAGCGCTGCGCGACCGGTTTGCGTCAGCCTGACCCCGTCAACGTCACAACCCGACAGTCCCGACAGTTAGGAAACGAAAATGAGCCGCTTCGACATCACCCAGACCAACATCGCAGTCGAGCGATTGATCGAGACGACGGAGAACAAGCGTCACCTCTACCTTTTGCACGCCTACAACAGGCACCGCTACCTGGAGATGGCCGGCCGCTGGGAAGAGATCTTCGCGCCCGACATGACGGTCGAGAAGCCGGTCTATCACTTCAACATACTCGGCAAGATCATCACACTTGACGGAGCCGAGGCCGTTCAGGCGGTGTACAGCGAGTGGACCCGCACGGATCAGTGCATCTTCTATACCGACGACGAGAAGCTCGCGGTCAGCGACCACATGATCGTCTCGACTTCGACGATGTACCAGCAGACTCTCGGGAGCGTCCTTGCCGCCGAGGGGGCCCCGGTCGATCCCGACGCCATGTACTTGGTGAAGTCCGCCGAGCACATGATCTGGCCCTACGACGACAAGGGCCTTTTGGTCGGCGAGGACGTCTGGGAGTACGACGAGTCGGTCCGCGAGATCATTGCGCTCGACCCCGCCGACGTGCTGACCGCCGAACAGTCGGGCAAGTTGCTCGCTCCGCTCATCAAGCCACTCCCGGCAAATAACCCGTTCACCGCCTGACGCAACAACTCTGGAGAATCCAAGGCTGGGCTGACCAGTGACCGGTCAGCCGCAGTCAACAGCGCTAGAACTTCACCGACAACACCGGAAGCACTCGAATGACCAAGAATTCCAAAAATTTTCAGGGCAAGCTGTTAGTGATCACCGGCGGCGGAAGCGGCATCGGACGCGAAACGGCGCTTGCCTTCGCGCGACTCGGGGCCGAGGTCGTCCTTTCCGACGTCAACCTTGATGCCGCGAAACAAACCGCGGCGATGATCGACGAGGCCGGCGGCAGTGCACACGCCTATCAACTCGACGTTGCTGATGAGGCCGCGGTGCACGCGCACGCCGATGAAGTCGCCGAAAGGCACGGTGTTCCAGACATCCTGATCAACAACGCAGGCATCGGACAGGCAGGACCGTTCCTGGCAACTTCATCGAGGTCCTTCACTCGCGTGATCGACATCAACCTCTACGGGGTGGTCAACGGCTGCCGCGCGTTCGGACAGAAAATGGTCGAGCGCGGTTCGGGCGGCCACATCGTGAATCTGGCTTCGATGGCCGCATACACGCCCCAGCAGAGTTTCACCGCCTATTCGACGAGCAAGGCCGCGGTATTCATGTTTTCCGACTGCCTACGCGCTGAGTTCGCGGAATCGGGCATCGGCGTAAGTACCATCTGTCCCGGGATCGTGCATACGAATATCGTTGCTAACACTCAATTCTCCGGTGTAAGCGCTGGAACCGAAGCCGAGAAGCAACAGAAATTTGATCGTCTCTATGAGAAGCGGCACTACACGCCCGATAAGGTTGCCGAACGGATTGTGGGCGCGGTCGCCAAGAAGAAGTCGATCGTACCGGTGACGCCGGAAGCTCACGTCGCGTACCACGCGCGGCGATTCGTACCTGCACTCGGCCGTTGGCTCGCGACACGGAAGGACATCATCCAGTAATGGCTTTCAGGGTTGAAGTATCGCCTGATCTCATCGGCGGAGGCGTCGACGAGGGCTACGGAATGATTGCTGACGTCTTTCGCCGCAACATGCTCAGCGGCGAAGAAGTCGGTGCGGCTGTCGCCGTCTATCGCGATGGCGTCAAAGTCGTCGATCTGTGGGGCGGCTACCGCAACGGAATCACGAAATCGCCCTGGGAAGAGGACACGCTCGTCAATATGTTCTCGACCACGAAGGGTGTTTCGGCGCTAGCGATCTCAGTCGCCGTCGCTCAGGGACTCATTTCGTATGACGCCAAGGTGGCTGACTACTGGCCCACATTTGCCCAAGCGTCCAAAGGCTCGATCACAGTCCGGCAGCTGCTTTCACATCAAGCCGGACTGCCCGCCATAGACACGCCCCTGACGGTGCATGACCTAGCGGACCGGGCGAAGATGTCGGCTGCGCTCGCGGCGCAGGCCCCCGCGTGGAGCCCTGGCACCAGACACGGCTATCACGCCGTCACACTCGGCTGGTATGAATCCGAACTCATCCGCCATGCCGACCCCGCAGGGCGTTCGCTCGGACAGTTCTTCGCACAGGAAATTGCCCAACCACTCGGGCTGGACTTCTACATTGGATTGCCGGACTCGGTGGACCGCAACCGGGTGGCCTACCTGCACGCGCATGCCCGGGTCGAACTGCTGCGGCACCTCAACACATTGCCGGCACGTTTTGTGGCGGCATTATTGAATCCGTTTGGCCTGACAGCTCGAACACTCGCTAACCCCAAAGGCATCGGCAATCTCGACGCCTTCAACCGAGACGAGGTACGCGCGGTTGAGATACCCGCAGCCAATGGCATCGGAACCGCACGGTCGGTGGCCAAAGCCTACGGCTGCGTCGCGACAGGTGGTTCTGAGCTCGGCTTGACCGTAGGCGTCCTGGATGCTCTGGCGAAACCCGCGATTCCACCCACCAAGGGGTTGCGCGACAAAGTGCTCCATGTCGACACCGCATTCTCGCTTGGCTACCTCAAACCCTTCCCCAAATTCAGGTTCGGTTCATCCGACAAGGCGTTCGGAACCCCCGGAGCCGGTGGCTCGTTCGGGTTCGCCGATCCCGATACAGGTATCGGATTTGCCTACGCGATGAACAAGGCCGGCTTCCACCTGTACAACGATCCGCGGGAACTGGCTCTGCGCCAAGTCCTGCTTCACGACATCATGGGCGCGAGAACGCAAACCTGACTACTGTCGCGCCATCGCGATCCGGAAGCGTTCGTCGGGGTCGATGTAGTGGTCGGCATCTTCGGCATCATCGCCGAGATCGATCTGGACCCAATTGACCGTGCCGCTGAACTTGCTGGTGTGCGCGGTGTAGTCGGGGCTGACGGTGGTGCCGGTCTGCCGGCCGATGTCGGTCGTCTCGTCGGCGGAGAAGACGACGGGTTGGGTCTGCTCGACGCGGCCGCCGCCGACCTGCTTGCCGTCGCAATACAGCGTGACGTTGCCACCCTTGCCCATGCCACCGCCGTCGTAGGCGAACTCCATGCGCACCTGAGTCGTACCCGCCGGAATCGCTTCGGTGGCATCGACGACGTAGGACTCGATGCCCAGCACGTTGTAGGTGAACTTGGCGCGGCCGTCCTTCGCGTAGAGGCTCCATCCGCCATACCGGCCCCCCTGGGCGATGATCACGCCCTCGGCTCCGCCGTCGGGCACCACCAGTTCCGAGGTGAGTGCGAACGACTTGTTCTTGATGTCCACCACGCTGTTCTCCGACAGTCGGCCCATGCCGCCGAGCAGCAGCTGAGTGTTGCCCTTGATCAGCGAGGGACGACCCGCGATGTCGGGGATGAAGCGCTCGACCTGTCGGTCGTCCAAGGGCAGCACGTTGTACTTCACCGCTTCGATCAACCAGAGGCGCTGCAGCTCGTGCAGTTTCTCCGGGTTCTCCTTGGATAGGTCATTGGACTGGGTCCAGTCGACGTTGCCGTCGTAGAGCTCCCAGACGTCGTCGTCGAACGTCGGCATGACGGCGCCACTCATCTCCCAGGGCGTGCGGTGCTTGGTCACCGCGCTCCACCCCTTGTGGTAGATGCCTCTGTTGCAGAACATCTCGAAGTATTGGGTCTGGTGCCGCTCTGGCGCCTCGGCCTCGTTGAAGCTGTACCGCATGCTGGTGCCCTCGTACGGGCTCTGCATGACCCCGTTGACCAACGTCGGCTCCGGAATGCCCGCCGCCTCGAGCACCGTGGGCGCGACGTCGATGACGTGACTGAACTGGTTGCGGACGCCGCCCTTTTCGGTGATCCCGGCGGGCCAGGACACGATGGTGCCGTTACGGGTGCCGCCCCAGTGTGAGGCGACCTGCTTGGTCCACTGATACGGCGCGTCCATCGCCCAGGCCCAGCCGACTGCGTAGTGGCCGTAGGATCCCTCACCGCCGAAGTCGTCGATCTTCGACATCATGAACTCGGGAGTCTCGATGGCGGCCATCCCGTTGAAGTTGGCCATCTCATTGAACGCGCCCTGCAGCGTGCCCTCCGCCGAGGCACCGTTGTCACCGATCATCAGATAGACCAGCGTGTTGTCCTTGATGGGTTCCAGCGCGTCGAGCAGTCGGCCGACGTGATGGTCGGTGTGCTCCATGAACGCGGCGTATACCTCCATCTCGCGTTCCAGCACCGGCTTGAGGTCGGGGTCCATGTCGTCCCAGGCCGGGATCTCGTCGTGCCGTGGCGTCAGCACCGCGTCGGCCGGAATCACCCCCAGTTCCTTCTGTCGCTCGAAGGTGATCTCGCGCTGCTTGTCCCAGCCGTGGGCGAACTTGCCCTTGTACTTCTCGATCCACTCCGGCGGGACGTGGTGTGGGGCATGGGTGGCGCCGGGCGCGAAGTACATGAAGAACGGCTTGTCGGCCATCAAGGCCTTCTGCTGCCGCGCCCAGGCGATCGCCTTGTCCGCCAGATCCTCGGTCAAGTGATAGCCCTCGGCCGGTGTCTTCGGCGGTTCGATGGGAGTGGTGCCTTCGTACAGCGCCGGGTCCCACTGGTTGTTCTCGCCGCCGATGAAGCCGTAGAAGTACTCGAACCCGCCCCCGCCGCTCGGCCATCCCGTGAACGGCCCCGCCGGGCTCGTCTGCCAGACCGGCACCTCGTGGCACTTGCCGAACTGAGCGGTCGAATAGCCGTTGAGCTTGAGGGTCTCCGCCAGCGGCGCCTTCGTGTTCGGCCGCACCGAGCTGTACCCGGGCGCCGCGGTGGCGATCTCGGTGATGCCGCCCATGCCGACCGAGTGGTGGTTGCGCCCAGTCAGCAGCGCCTGTCGCGTGGGTGAGCACAAGGCGGTGGTGTGAAAGCGGGTGTACTTCAACCCGTTCGCGGCGAGCTTCTCGAAGTTGGGGGTGTCACACGGCCCGCCGAACGCGCTGCTGGCGCCGTAACCCACGTCGTCGAGCAGTATGACCACCACGTTGGGGGCGCCTTCTGGTGGACGCACGTCTCGGATCGGCGGATAACTGGTGTCCGGGTCCTTCGCGTCGTACGTCGTCAAGCCGACATGCGCTACGTCGGGAATCGGAAGGATGTCGCGCCGTGCCGGGTCCATTGTCGTCCTCTCGGGAATCTCGAACCACAACGATTGGGCCCGAGAGAGCCAGACTATGCGGCGGCACCGGCCGCCGCCGAGTTTTAATGCAGGTGCAAGATCGCGTCACCAACGCGTCATATTGGCGTCGCCGTTGCCACTCCAGCGGACCACGTCCAGCGCAACCGCGACCTGTACGCTGTTCTCGTTCAGCGGTCGAGGCAGCAATCGGTCCGCACGGGAAATGCGCCGCAGCAAAGTGTTTCGGTGGGTGTACAGCCGCATGGCCGCACGTGAGGCGTTGCACTGCTCGTTGACGAACGTGAGCACCGCGGCGCGGAGATCGGGCGTGGCCGTCGCCAACGATCCCAGCGTTTGCTTGACGAACGCGTCTGCCCGATCGGGGTCTTGACTGATCAAACACACCAGCTCCACCTCCTTGAAGCCGGCGACACGTTGGGTGGAATTCAGTCGGACCAACATGGTTTGCGTGGTGACCGCATCGAGGTGGCTGCGGCGGAATCCCTCGATGCCACGGGCGGTCGATCCGATGGCCATGCGAACCCCCGGTGTCCGGTCCATCACTTGCTCCAGGTGTCCGAGATCCGGCGCCACCTTGCCCGGAATCCAGACCCAGCGGGTGGCCGCGCTCGCGATGACACTCAGTGGGCGCTGTGCGTCCGCGCTGTGAATCAATGCCTCGGTGGCGTGGTCCAGCCGGCTGGAGTCGCAGTCCGGCTCATCACCCCATACGATCGCCGCGGTGTGGGTCTGTTCGAGGTTGTATCCAAGCCGCGCTTCTGCTCGCTGTCTGCTGATGGGCGCCCCGTCGAGGATCAGCGCGACGGCCTCCCGCCGCTCCGCGTGCGACCCCCGCGTCAGCTCGTCGCGCTCGATCTGAATCTGTTCGGCGATCCCTGCGATCGTGGCGTCGACGAACCCGAACAGCGATCGCGCCGACACGTCGAGCAGTTCGCGCAACTCGTCGGGGTCCGAGGTCAACGCGAAAGCGATCGCCATCCAGCGTTGCCACGAGACGTTCTGTCCGACCCGATAGGCCTGCAGGGCCGACTCGCCGAGCCCTCGGCGCACCAGATCGCGGGCGATACTGAGCGGTTCAGGACCTAGATTCGCCGGTACCGGCGCACCGGGATCGCTGACGTTGGCAGCCGCCCAATGCAACAGGTTGGCGCGGGTGCTCCTGCGGGTCGCCGCGTTCAGGACGGGATCTGCGGCGAGTTCCTCCACATTCGCCGCCGACAGTGTGGCCTGATCGAGTTCGTCCAGCCATTCGGATTGGGTGTTGAGGACCAGCTCGGCGCCTTGCCTGATCAGCTCACGAACCCGGTTGGACGGTCGCTCCCGTTTCATTGGTGCAGTTTGCACTATCCATAGGCAATGTCGATGCATTTTGACCTCGTGCGGCCCGACTCATTCGCCCATGATTGAGGCCACCACCACACCACCCTCAGGAGACGCGCGAATGTCCACAACACCTCTTTCAGCCGGCATCGAACACGTCGACGTGCTGATCGTCGGCGCAGGCATCTCCGGCATCGGGGCGGCGTACTACCTGCAGACCGAGCAACCGGACAAGACGTTCGCGATTCTGGAGGCCAGGGGCGCGACGGGTGGTACGTGGGACCTGTTCCGCTATCCGGGCATCCGCTCCGATTCGGATCTGCACACCTTCAGCTACGAGTTCAAGCCGTGGGAGGACGACAAGGCGATCGCAAGCGCCGATAAGATCCTCGCCTACTTGCGTGCGACCACCGCCGAGAACGGGATCGACAGCAAGATCCGCCTGCACCACAAGGTACTCAACGCGGCCTGGTCATCCGAGGATGCCCGGTGGCTTGTCGAGACCGAGCAGACCGACACCGGCGAGCGGCGGACGATGAGCTGCGGCTGGTTGTACTGCGCTGGCGGCTACTACCGCTACGACCAAGGGTTCACCCCGGAATTCGAGGGCCGCGATCGCTTTGAGGGCAAGATCGTGCATCCTCAGCACTGGCCTGAGGACCTGGATTACAGCGGCAAGCGGGTTGTCGTGATCGGTAGTGGCGCAACCGCTGTCACGTTGATCCCGGCGATGGCCGGCACGGCCTCGCATGTGACGATGCTGCAGCGGTCGCCAACGTATGTCGTCCCGCTGCCGTCGGAGGACGCCATCGCCAACGGGTTGCGCAACCTGCTCGGCGCCGAGCTGGCGTATGCGATCACCCGCCGCAAGAACGTCATTCAGCAGCGCGCGATCTACCGGCTGTGCCAGCGCTACCCGCGGACGGCCAAGCGGGTCATCCGCCACCTCAACGCCAAGCGACTCCCCAAGGGCTATCCCGTCGACAAGCACTTCAAGCCGGCCTACAACCCGTGGGACCAGCGGTTGTGCGTCGTTCCCGACGGCGATTTGTTCAAGGCCATCAGCAGTGGGAATGCCTCGGTGGTCACCGACCGGATCGACACCTTCACCGAGCGCGGAATCAAACTCGAATCCGGGCAAGAACTCGAGGCCGACATCATCGTCACCGCCACCGGCCTGAACCTTCAGGCGTTCGGTGGAGTGAAGATCACCGTCGACGGTGTTGAGGTGAACGTGGCAGACCGGGTGGCGTTCAAGGGCCTGATGCTCGACGGCGTCCCGAACTTCGCATTCATGTTCGGCTACACCAACTCGTCATGGACGCTGAAGGTCGGCCTGGTGGGTGACCACTTCTGCCGACTACTCGCCCATATGGACGCCAACGGCCACAACATCTGTGTCCCGCAGCTCGGCGATCCGCAGATGACCACGGCGCCGTTCCTGGGCATCGGCTCCGGTTACGTCGCGCGGTCGATCGACCAGTTCCCCCGGCAGGGTGACGAGGGGCCTTGGCGCGTCGTGATGGACTACAGCTACGACGCAAAGATCCTGCGCGACGGTCCGGTCGATGACGAGAACCTGCGATTCACCTCCAACGTCGCGCCGGCCGCGGATACCCGCGAACTCGTGTTGACCGCCTGATGCCGATCGACGTCAGGCCACCCAGTAGGCCTGCGCCTTGATGGATTTGCGCGGAATGCCGTAGTCCTCGCGTAGCACCTTGGCGACCGCGCGGGTGGTGCGGTTGTCGCACGCCACCCAGCCGAAGTGGTCGGAGGCATCGAACACCGACGAGCCGATGGCCTGTAGCAGTGCCTCGCCGTTGTTCTTGCGGTCAACCCACTCGACGTCGGCGGCCCGCCCGCCCACCGGCAGTTGCTTGTCCTCCTCGTGACTCGCCTCGAGAAACACCCACGACGGGCGTGTCGCCGATCGCGTCCAGAAGCGAGTTGATCGCGGGCAGCGAGGCGGTATCGCCGACGATGATGTAGCCGGCGGGCGGCGGCTCGGGCAGTCCGAAGTTGCTGCCCAGGACCGTCACCTCCACGGTGTCGCCCGGCTTCGCGTTTTGCGCCCAATTGGCCGCCACACCGTCGTGCAACGCGAACTCGATGTCCACCGTGCCCGCCCCCGGTTCGGATTCGCGAGCGTGTAGGCGCGTTGATGCAGCTTGTCGGCGTCGGCGAACCACATCCGGATCCACATCGTCGGATGCAGTGCCTGCTCGGTCAGCATCCCGCCGGCATCGAAGCTCAGCCGCGGGCAGTGCGGGCTGAGCTGACGTCGCCCTGTCACGGTCAGCGTGTAATCACCGACCCTGAGCAACTTGAGAACCGCACCCGGGAATCCACGCGAGGACTTCGTGTCCGACATGCGAGTTAGGGTAACCTAACTCGCTCCTCAGGAGGTGCGCACGCGGGTGAAGCGATGTAGCAGCCAGGCCAGCGGCATCGTCACCACGAACGTGACGATGAAGAGGTTCCACATCGAGCCGGTGTAGATCGGGTATCGGACGATCTCGACCATCACCAGCTCCATCGTCAGAAGATGGATGAGGAAGATTTCGTAAGAAATCTCGCCGAGGAAGACCATCGGTCGCGAAGCCAGGAACCTCGCGTAGAAACCGCGGTCCCCCAGCGCGAGCGGTGCCACCATCAGCGTCGCGATCACGGCGTAGAAGCCCGCTTTCACCAGCGCCTCGCGCAACTCCGCGGGTGACGTGGTGGGCGCACCTCCAATCGGCGTGGACACAATGAGGTAGCAGATCACCGCAAGCGGAAGGCACGCGAGTGCGTACGCCCGCACCCCCAGCGGTTGCAGCGCTGCGAGGACCATTCCGCCGATGAACCACACGAGGTACGTGGGCAACCACAGCCGCGCCGCGTCGGGCAGGACGTCGGTGGTGTGCACCAGAATCAGCCAGGCGGGGGTGAGCAGCGCCAACCCGCCAAGGCCGGCCAACAACAGACCCGGCCGCCATTCCCGCCGGCACAGCACCACGAGCAGCAGGTAGGCCAGTACCGGCAACGCGACGTAGAACGCCACCTCGACCGCCAGGCTCCACATCTGCGTAAGACCTTGGTGCAGGAACGAATACAGGTAGTTGTCGGTGTATATCTGGGTCAGCGTGAGGTTGCGGAACAGGCCTTCCCAGGTGTGTCCGGGGTTGGGCCCGGCCGTGCGGAAGTGGTACAGCAGATACGCCGCCAGCACCGTGACGACGTAAGCGGGCATGATCCGTCGCACCCGGTGCCATGCGTAGCGGCGCACCGACGGCGGCGCAGCGCCCGTCGCTGAACCCGATTCGCGGCTCGCCGCGGGGCCCGATTCGCGGCTCGCCGCGGGGCCCGATTCGCGGCTCGCCGCGGAAGCCTGCACCCACGGACCGAAGAGCAGAAACCCGGACAGCACGAAGAAGATCGGCACGCCGATCTCAGCCCGTGACCACACCAGACCGATATAGCCGTGCGTGTACTTGCCCGTGGTGTAAGCGGCGTGGGTGAGCATGACGAGCAACGCCGCCACCGCCCGGATTCCCGTAAGCGATGCGTTCCGTTCGGCCTTACCGACGGATTCCAGGCCGCCCTGTGCGTCGACACTGTTCGACAGGGTCATTTGGACTTGTGGCCGGTTTTCCCGCCTTTTCGTGGCGGACGATCGGGTCGCAAGTTGATGAGAATGCCCTGAATACGGGTGCGCTCCAAGGCTTTCACAGTGTCGTGCGACAGCTTGGCGGGCAGTTCCACCAGAGAATGGTCGGGACGGATCGAGATGTGCCCGAAATCGCTGCGATGCAGACCGCCCTCGTTCGCGATGGCGCCGACGATCGCGCCCGGACTGACCTTGTGCCGCTTGCCCACAGCGATCCGATATGTCGCGAATCCCTCTCCCGGCCTACGTGACTGCTTGGGACCGCGGTCGGGCCGCTCGGGCCGCTCGCGGCGCTTCTCCGGCGGCGGCTCCGACATCAGGAACTGCTCACCGTCGCGCGACTGTGCCGCCAGCGCGGCGGCGATGTCCACCATCGGGACGTCGTTCTCGCGCTCGTAGTCCTCGATCATTCGCCGGAACAACTCGAAGCCGGGCGCGCCGAGAGCGTCGGTGATCGAGTCGGAGAACTTCGCCACGCGCTGCGCGTTGACGTGGTCGACCGTGGGCAGTTCGGCTTCGGTCAGCTGTTGGCGGGTCGCCTTTTCGATGGACTTGAGCATGTGCCGCTCGCGTGGCGACACGAACAGCAGCGCCTGACCGGAGCGACCCGCGCGACCGGTACGTCCGATGCGGTGCACATACGACTCGGTGTCGTGCGGAATGTCGTAGTTCAGCACATGCGAGATGCGCTCGACATCCAACCCGCGGGCCGCGACATCCGTCGCCACCAGGATGTCGACGGATCCGTCCTTCAGGGCCGCGATCGTGCGCTCGCGCTGTGCCTGAGCGATGTCGCCGTTGATCGCCGCCGCGGCGAAACCGCGGGCCCGCAGTTTCTCGGCGACCTCCTCGGTGGCCTGCTTGGTGCGAACGAAGACGATCATCGCCTCGAACGGCTCTACTTCGAGGAGCCGGGTCAGGGCGTCCATCTTGCGTGGACCGGCGACCTGGATGTAGCGCTGTGTGATGTTCTCGGCGGTGGCCGTTTTCGACTTGACCGACACTTCGACGGCGTCGTGCAGATACTTCTTGGTGATCTTGCGGATTCCGGGCGGCATCGTGGCGGAGAACAACGCCACCTGCTTGTACTCGGGCGTGTCGGCGAGGATGCGTTCGACGTCCTCGGCGAAACCCATCTGGAGCATCTCATCGGCCTCGTCGAGCACCAGATAGTCGAGATGAGTGAGGTCGAGCGTGCCCTTCTCCAGGTGGTCGATCACCCGGCCCGGGGTGCCGACCACCACCTGGGCGCCGCGCCGTAGGCCAGCCAGTTGGGGACCGTAGGACGAGCCGCCGTAGATCGGCAGCACGTTGATCTGAGGCAGATGGGCGCCGTAGCGACTGAATGCCTCGGCGACCTGCAGGGCCAACTCCCGGGTGGGCGCCAACACCAGCGCCTGCGTGGACTTGTTGGCGGGGTCGATTTTCGACAAAATCGGTATGGCAAACGCCGCGGTCTTGCCGGTGCCCGTCTGAGCCAGACCGACCACGTCGGAGCCCGCCATCATCGGCGGGATGGTGGCGGCCTGGATGGCCGACGGCGACTCGTATCCGACGTCGCTGACCGCCCGCAGTACCGAAGGGTGTATCTGCAGGTCGTCGAAGGTCAGATCTGCCCGGTTCGCGTCCGGGTCGGAGGACGTCATCAGTCGATGAGTCTAGTGCCCGTCAGGTGCCCGACCCGCCGCACGGCCTGCCCGATCGCCGCGCCGGGTTTCGGTACGGTGCGCAGCGTGAAGTCGGCGGTGAGGATTTGCATGATGGCGGTCGCGGTGGCGTCCGCAGTTGCTGGATGTGGCTCGAGCGACTCCACGGCCTCTAAAACTCCCGGACCGACGGCGCCGTACGTCAGCACGGCGCCCCCCACGGGCGCCCCAAGTCCCACAATCGCGGCGCCGGCCGTCGAGGCCGAGCCGTGCGACGTGAACCTGGCCGCACCGGAGATCGCCAGTGCGGTCTCGGCGTTGCCGCGCGATCCGCGAAGCAATCAGGGATGGAGTCCCGCGCCGCTGGCCGGCAATTACAACGAGTGTGCGCCGCTGTCCGTGGTGATCGTGGAGGCCAACACCAATTCGGAGAACCCGAACACCCGCGCAGTGATGTTCCATCTCGGCAAGTTCATCCCCACCGGTGTGCCGGATACCTACGGCTTCAACGGTATTGACAAGGCCCTGAGCACCGGCGACACCGTCGCGCTGCGGTACTCCAACGAAGCTTCCGGGCTGGCCAGCGTGGTTAGGTTCCGCTGGAACGGCAACGGAGTGGAGCTTATCGGCAACACGGGCTAGCGCTGGGCTGAGTGTTCGGCGGGAACTGACGTGTCGTAGCGCTCACCTACAGTGGCAGCGTGTTCGTCTCCGGCGGCAGCGTCATCTACAGCGCCTCCGACCTCGCCGCGGCTTCCCGCTGCGAGTACGCGTTGCTGCGTGCCTTCGACGCGAAGCTGGGCAGGGGCCCCAAGGTCTCCGTCGAGGACGAATTGCTCGCCCGCAC
>CAWDVX010000011.1:0-78433 GCA_963805835.1 uncultured Actinomycetota bacterium
GTCACAGACCTGGTGCCAGTCTCGCCACGCTGCCGGGACGCGGCCCGCAAGACTTTCGCAACAGGTACCCCATGGGGTATATATAATTTGGTCTCCGGCGTGCCGAGCGCCGGGGTTCCGCGAATGGACCGGGACACGGCCGAGGCTGATCGACCGACCGCGGATGCTCGGCACGGCACATCGGGCGCAGCGAAAGGAACACGTCATCAGCAGGCTAGTGAAGAAGCTGTGGATTCCGATCGTCGTCGTCGCGGCCGTCGCGCTCGGCGGCCTCGGCGTAGACCAGCTCCGCGGCGCGTTCGGCTCCGAGGCAATCTTCTCCGCTACCGGCAGCTATGCCGAACCTCTCGAGCAGACCAACGTCAAGCAGGTGACGTACGAGGTGTTGGGGCCGCCCGGCGCCGCAGGCAGCATCAGCTATCTGAACGGCGATGCCGTACCCGAAGAAGCGACGTTCACGAGCCTGCCGTGGACCTACACGATCGAGACGACCACACCGTCGGTCGTCGCCAACGTGGTGGCCCAAGGCGACAGCAACAGCATCGGGTGCCGTATCACGGTCAACGGACAGCTCGAGGACGAGCAGTCATCCAGCGGACATCACGCCCAAACGTTCTGCCTGGTGAAAGCGGCATGAGTCGCGCCGGGGAGGACCGTCCGTGGTTCATGCGGACTGTGCGCACGTTCGCCGTGCCGATCATCGTGGCCTGGCTGCTGCTGACCGTGGCGGTCAACGTCCTGGTCCCCCAGATCGAGGCCGTCGCCCGCGAACACGCGATCACGATGTCGCCCCAGGACGCGCCGTCGATGATCGCGGCGCAGCGGATCGGTGAGGAGTTCCGGGAGTCCGACTCGGACAGCATCGCGATGGTGGTCCTGGAAAGCGACACCGAACTCGGGGAACAGGACCGTCGCTACTACGAACACCTGATCGACGAGCTGTCGGCCGATTCCACCCACGTGCAACACGTGCACGACGTATGGGGTGACCCGCTGACCGCCTCGGGCGTGCAGAGCCGGGACGGCAAAGCGGCCTACGTCCAGCTCAACCTCGCCGGCGACCAGGGCAGCACGCTGGGGAACGCATCGGTCGACGCGGTGCGCGAGATCGTCAACGATTCCGCCCCGCCCCCGGGACTGAAGGTGTTCGTCACCGGTCCAGCCGCGCTGACCACCGACATGAACGAAGCCGCCGACAAGAGCATGCTCACGATGATGGGCGTGACCGGCGTGGTCATCATGATCATGCTGCTCATCACCTACCGCTCCATCAGCACGATGCTGCTCGTGCTCGTGATGGTGGGGTTCGAGATGGGTACTGCCCGAGGAGTCATCGCCCTGCTCGGTAATTACGAGCTACTCGGCTTCTCGACTTTCGTCGTGGCCATGTTGTCGTCGTTGGCCATCGCAGCCGGAACCGACTACGCGATATTTCTGGTCGGCCGCTACCAAGAGGCACGCCTAGCCGGCGAAGACCCAGAGACCGCCTACTACACGATGTTCCGCGGAACCCAGCACATCATCCTGGGTTCCGGGCTGACCATCGCCGGCGCAACGTTCTGCCTGCACCTGGCGCGGTTGTCCTACTTCAAGGCGCTCGGGATCCCGTCGGCGCTGGGGTTGCTCATCGTGGTCGCGGGCGCGATGACCGCGGCACCGGCCGTCGTCGCGGTCGCCAGCCGGTTCGGACTGCTCGAACCAAAGCGCAAGGCCAAGGTCCGGGGCTGGCGCCGCATCGGCACCGTCATCGTGCGCTGGCCCGGACCGGTGTTCGTGGCCTCGATGGCGCTCGCACTGGTCGGAATCCTGATCATGCCGACCATGAAGATCAACTACAACGACCGCTTCTACGTCCCCCAGGATCTACCGTCGAACGTCGGATATGCCGCCGCGGAAAGACATTTCACCGCGGCCACGATGAACCCCGACATCCTGATGATCGACAGCGACCATGACATGCGCAATCCCGGCGACATGATCATCCTCGACCGGATCGCCCAGAACATCTTCCAGACGCCGGGCATCGCACTGGTGCAGAGCATCACCCGGCCGCTCGGCGGCCCCATCGACCACGCCTCGATCCCCTTCCAGATCAGCGCGCAGTCGATTCCGATCCAGGAGAACCTGCAGTTCATGAAGGACCGCACCGCCGACATGCTCACTATGGCCGATAATCTCGGTGCGACGATCGACTCGATGCAGCGGATGTACGCGCTGCTGCAGAAAATGACCGATTCCACCCACCGCACCCTCGGCGACGTGACCGAGATGAAGGCCACCCTCGACGAAGTACGGGACCACCTGGCCGATTTCGATGACACCGCGCGACCGGTGCGCAACTACCTGTACTGGGAACCGCACTGCTTCAACATCCCGATCTGTTCGGCGACCAGATCGGTGTTCGAGTCGATCGACGGGGTCGACAAGCTCAGCACCGACATGCAGGCACTGCTGACCGACTTCTCCGACATCGACTCGCTCATGCCTCAACTGCTCCAGCAGCTCCCGCCCATCATCGCTGTCTCCAGATCGATGCAGGACAGCCTGTTGACGATGCACAGTAGCTTCTCGGGCCTGGTCACCCAGATGTCCCGGATGACCGACACCGCCAGCGCCATGGGACAGGCTTTCGACGCGTCCCGGACCGGCGACTACTTCTATCTTCCTCCCGAAGCATTCGATAACCCGAATTTCCAGCGCGGCCTGGAACTGTTCCTGTCACCCGACGGCACGGCCGCGCGCTTCATCATCACCCACGAAAAGGATCCCGCGACCCCGGCCGGCATCGACGCGGTGACTCCCGAGCTGCAGGCCGCTCACGAAGCAGTCAAGGGCACCGCCCTGACCAATGCCCAGTTCTACCTCACCGGCACAGCCGCGGTGTACCGCGACATCCAGTCGGGCGCGAAGTACGACCTGCTGATCGTCGGATTGGCCGCGCTCACACTGATTTTCGCTGTCATGCTGATCATCACCAGGGCCCTCGTCGCCTCGGTGGTCATCGTCGGCACGGTGCTAGTGTCGCTGGGAGCCGCGTTCGGGCTCTCCGTATTGGTGTGGCAGCACATTCTCGGGTTGGAGCTGAACTGGATAGCGCCGGTGTTCGGCTTGATCATTCTGCTGGCGGTCGGGTCCGACTACAACCTGCTGCTTGGTATCGCGGTTCCAGGAAGAGATCGGCGCCGGGCTGAAGACCGGCATCATCCGCTCCATGGGCAGTACCGGCAGCGTCGTCACCGCCGCCGGCCTGGTCTTCGCCTTCACGATGATGTCCATGGTCGCCAGCGATCTGAGGTCCATCGGCCAGGCCGGCAGCACGATCGGCCTAGGTCTGCTGTTCGACACCCTGATCGTCCGGTCATTCATGACACCGTCGATCGCCGTGTTGCTGGGACGCTGGTTCTGGTGGCCCCGGATGATGCAGCCCCGCACCGCCTCGCCGCAGCCGGTGTGAGTTCGCTGTTGCGCGCAGCAGACTGGTTTCGGATTGTGACAGCGACCGGCCGCGGCGCAAGAATTGCGAACGGTTTTGAACCGATATTTCGGTTCCCACACCGACCGCGTCGTCTGATAGCGCACACCTACCTCGGCGTCGGGGCCAGCACTTCGACGACGGCCTGCAGCGGTTTCGCGGAGGCGGCGACGTCACCAATGAACGGGTGCGCGAATTCCATGATGAGGAACAAGTTGGTAGCAACCAGCACGGCCACTGCCGAGACTAGGGCGCAATGCCTTGCGGGTGCCTCGACACCGTAAATGATCGAGCCGCCAAGGACCAACGAACTGGTCAGGATGATGACCACCCATAGCGACCAGGGCGGTCCGACCTCGGTACCGGCTTGGATCAGTCGCTCGGCGCGTGCCTGAGCGATGCTGTTGAGGGAATCAAAGGACGAGGCGAGCAAGGTCTTTTGCGTCTCGTTCTGCGGCTTGACTTGGCTGTAAGCGGTATAGAGGCGTCCGAGCGCTTCCTCTGCCTCGGGCAGAGCCTGGTCGTTAGCGGCACGAGGCCACTCGGCTATGGCGGCACGCTCATACTCCAGCAGACGCTGCTGGATTCGGTCGCGGTCGACTTGCTCGAAATCCGCGAGGTATCTGACCAGCTGCACTCCGTCCGCGCCCTCGGCACGTGCTCTGGCTTGGGCGTCGTCGAGCTGACCCCACATCGCGTGGACAAGAAAGCCTATGAAGAACGCGTAGACCATTCCGATAACACCAAAGGCGAACCGCATCGCATCGTTGTGTTGTTCGCCTCTGAGCTGCGGAAACGAGCGCCGGACAAATACCAGGATGAGCACCGACACGCCGGCGACAAGGATGACGAGTCCGACCAACAGCAGCCAGCTCGGGACGTTGCTCACCAGCCAACGAATCACAGTTCACACTCCTGCCAAGCAATCACGCGACCCACGAAGGGTGCCCCGATGCGGACGGGTTGGGCGGGCACCTCGACTCTAGGGGGGCGAGCCCCCCAGAACGCCGACTTCGTGCACTTCGCGAAACCCCTTCCTACGGTAGTCAACCCGCGAGTATCAGTCTGACCCCCGCATCGCCGGCCGACACGCATACCGCACGAACTCGTGAGGAAGCGAAGAGGCGCCTGTCTTCTCCCTTCGTATTGGAGACGAGGCAGGTCCGAGCCCGTGCCGCGCGCGGGCTCGCAGGAATGGCGGCACCTGAATCATGCCCAATAGTCGGCCCCCAGGTAGTTGCCCGCCGATCATGTCGTTCACCTTGGAAACTCGTGAGTTCGTGGCGCAACCGGCGGCACGTTTCGGCACCGGCCAGTGGAGGTGGCGTTACTCGTTGCCGACGCCGTTGTGAACGTGAAAAAGGTTGTCGGGGTCGACTTTCCGCTTTACCGCCAGCAATTTGTCGTAGTTGGTACCCCAGTACGCGGCCTGCCAGTCGGGTTCGAAGAAGTCCGATTCGCTGGAATAGGTGCCGGCACCCGGCGTGGCGTCGCGGATGATGCCGATCGCCTTGTTCATCGATTCGGCAACCTTCCGCCCGGCGACGAGGTCGGGCTCGTGACCGGGAATTCCGGGGTAGGCCGTGACCTGTCGTGACCGGATGATGACGAGGGCGGCGGCGTCGAGACAGGTCGGGTTCACGCTGGTGTTCCGCTCGCGGGCGACGACCTCCTCGGAAACCCCCGCCAGACCCTTGTTGACGTGGATGCCGACTTCAGCCAGACGTGAAGCCGCGAAAAGGGTGTCGACGAGATCGGCGGGGGTGTCGACGAACATCGCGAGTGGGATCCAACGGGACACGTAGGCGTCGAGGAACTGTGAGACCTCCACCTGGTTGGTCGTCCACCAGTACTGGCCGCCTGGCTGATCAGGGCGGGGATCGACGGTCACCATCTCCGGATTCGTCTGCAGCCAGTAGTCGAGGTTCCACATGTCGCGGAACTGATGCCTCTCGAAGGCGAAGTCGGCGGTCGCGATCCCGTCGGCCTCCAACGCCGCCGTGAACGGCTCCCACACCGCTTGGGCCTGCTCGGTCGTGAGGTCCAGCCGCACCATGGACAGCCCGAAGGAGTTGTCGGGTCTTGACCGCGATTTGTTCACTCCACGATGCGTTGTTGAGCGCATCGGGGAAGAACTGGACGAAGCGGGTGAGCAATTCGCGAAAGGCATCGTCTCCAGAGGCTTTGATGCTGCCGCCGAGGATTCCCAGTGTCTGCGGCATCGGGTGCGCGAGGTAGGTGATGCGGCTGACGACGCCGAACGTGCCACCACCGCCGCCCCGCAGTGCCCAGAACAGATCGCCGTCCTGGGTGTCGTTGACGACGCGAACCTTGCCGTCCGCCGTCACCACCTCCATCTCGAGCACGCTGCCGGCGCCGCTGCCGAATCGCTTCGAGAAGCTGCCGAACCCGCCACCGAGGGTGAAGCCACCGACCGCCCCGACCGTGGTGCAGCCGCCGCCTTGGGCGTAGACCTCGTCGCGGTGGCCACCTTGTAGACCTCCAACCACCGAGCCCCCGCCGCGACACTCAGCGCCTTGACGGGCGGCGTGCTGTCACCGGCGCCTTCGGGGCGGGAGTCGGGGTGAAAGGTGACGTCTCGCATGTTGTGCGTCCACACCAGAAGCGAATCGGCCGCGTTCGAACGCCCGAGGTAGTCGTGGCCGGTGCCCTTTACGACCAGGCGGATTCCCTTGTCGCGCGCGAAGTTCACCGCTGCCGCGATGTCAGAGGCACTCTCTGCCGCCACGGCGTAGGGGCTGACCCAGGAGCGCGGCGCGTTCGAGCCTAATCGCGCCACGGGCGGGTCCTGTCCGGGCCGAGCTGGAGAAGGCTCTGCGCAATCGCTGACTATGGGAGTATCAGGGATGCCACATCTGTGCGAGGTCTCCGTCAGCAGTAACCGGGATGATTGATCGCCGAACGCTGCTCCTCCTCGCTGGTGCCGTAGGCGCCGAAGCCGCGATACCGGCCTGCGCAGGAAACGCTCGACCACCAGGCGCCACGCCAGCCCCGCCGACGCCCGCGTACGCACGAGCCCTCACCGATCAGATGCCGGCGATCCTGAAGGCCAACGGGATCCCGGGAGCCATCGTGTTGGTCCGCAGTCCCGAAAAAGGCGACTGGAGTGCGGCATTCGGTGTTGCCCGCATCGGAACCGACACACCACCATCGCCAGAAGATCACGTACGCATCGGCAGCATCACCAAGTCGCTGACGGCCACGGTCATTCTGCAGCTGCAGCACGAGGGCAAGCTTGCGATCACGGACCAGATTTCGCGTTACCTGCCCGGGGTGCCCAACGGCGAGAACATCACTATCCATCAACTGGCCGAGATGCGCAGCGGCCTCTACAGCTACACCGACGACCCGGCGTTCGCCGCCACACTGGAGAAGCGTCCGCAAACCGTCTGGACTCCGTGGCAGCTCCTCGACATCGCGTTCACACACGCACCAAACTTCCTGCCCGGCAGCCAATACGAGTACAGCAATACCAACTACGTGTTGCTCGGGCTGGTGATCGAGAAGCTGACGGGGATGTCTGCCTCGGCTGCGTTCCATACCCGAATCTTCGACCCACTGGGCTTGCGGAACACTACGCTGCCCGCCCCGACGGACTCTGCGTTCGCGACTCCGCACCCGCGCGGCTACATGTGGGGGCCCAATGAGGCTTTCGAGGGTCCACTGCCGGATGCTCAGCTGAAATCTGCGCTAGCCGGTGAACTCTCGCCGGCCGATCACACCGACGACAATCCATCGTGGGCGTGGACGGCCGGCGGGGTCATCTCCCGGGCGGAGGACGTCGCCGACTTCACCGAGGCGATGGTGGCCGGATCTCTGCTCGACGACACCACCCGCCAATGGCGCCTGGCGAGCCTGAAACCGATGACTGCGGGCGACACGGCAGATCTGGGGTTCGGCACCTACGGTTTCGGGTTAGAGGGCGCGGGCCCGATGTACGGGCATCCCGGGAACATGGTCGGCTTCGCCGGCCTGGCCGTACACGACCCCATCGCCGGGAACACCGTGGTCGTCTTGGCCACGGTGTATCTCACTCCGCAGGGCGACCCGCCGCAGAACGCGCTCTTCAGGCCGATATTCGCTCAGCTGTATCCAGAGATCGACGAACGGCTACGCGGCGAAGGTCCGGCAGATCCGTCGACTTCGGTGGCACCCGGGGCCACTTCGATAGCGCCCAGTGGGCCCAGGGGCCCAGGTGGCTGATGGGCTCGCCCGGGCATACAGGGCACGTACCCGAACTGCCGCCGCGAGCATCGCAAAGTAGCGATTAATCCCTCTAACTGGCCTTTCCCCGTGCCCCCAGTCGGACTCGAACCGACCGTGGGCGGGTTTCAAAAGCCTTTCGCGGCTGTGCGAAACAGTTCGCTGGTGGACAACATATCGCCTGCGACTGCCCACATCTGGGCGTTGCCAATACGGGCCGACGTTCGGCTGCGGCCTGGCTACAATCGTCCCAGTCGCCAGAGTGAAAGCCGGGATGGAGTTGTTCGCTGCGAGAGTGGGCCGCAGCCTCACCACCCATCGCGAGGGCCTGCGAAGGAGGGACCGTTTCGATGACGGACGACGCACCGGAGAACCCACCGCAGCAGCAGGGGGATGAGCCTCACGGCGCTAATCCGGGCACGCCCGAATATCCGCCCCTTGGCGGAGGCTACTACCCTCCGCCACCCGGCTATTACCAGCCGCCGAAGAAGCGGAAGGTGTGGCCCTGGGTCCTGGGTGGTGTGATCGGCGTTTTCGTTCTGCTCTTCGGCGGATATGTGGCGTTCGTAGTCTTGGTCGGCCAGGCCCCCGACAGTGACGAACCCACCGTTAGTTCTGCCAGCGAAACCAATCAGCCCGACAGCGGTGGCAGAGGCCCGGATTTTCCGGGGAAGCAGCCGACGGATACGGCCACCAATGCCGGGGACTCCGTGACAATCAATGGCGTGACAACAACGACATCGCCGTTGTTCAACAGTACGAGCCAATTCGGGTCGGACTACCTTTGTACGACAGTGACCATCACGAACGACAGCAACCAGACCGACAACTACAACGAATGGGACTGGAGCCTGCAAGACCCGGCCGGCACCGTTTGGGACCCATCGTTTACCGGCAGCGATAATCAGCTGGGTTCCGGCGAAGTCGCGGTAAACGGCGGTACCGCCTCCGGTGACGTTTGCTTCGATGACCCACAGGGATCGCCCCGAGGCACATACGTTGTGCTGTTCGATTCTGTGTTCAGCTCCTCCTCGGATCGGATCGCCTGGATCAATCGTCGTTAGCCCGATTGCCGCCCGGAAAACGGCACCATGTTCGTCGCGGCGCCGGCGGGGCCGCTAGTCGGGCTAGTCGTTGGCCGCACCGCCCATCTTCGGGGATGTAGTCGCCGTAAACGTCGAGCGTCAGCCGAAAGTAACTGTGCCCTAGCTACTTCGACTCGGTGTGTTGCGATGCGGGTCGCTTCCGCGACCGGGTCAGCCCGCATACAGATGGCGTACACGAGCGGCGCTAGCGATCCATTCGCCGCGACAACGCCTCCGAACGCGCCCCCAGTCGGACTCGAGGTAACGAAATCTATGCCCTGGCACCAAGTAGTCGACTACTGCAACCTGGTGGAATCCGAGCGCCACGACTGACGCCCTCGCCGAACGCACCAAGGTCGCCTTCGGCGAGGGCATCACGGTGAACGGGTGCGGCCCGGTAGGGTCCGGAACGCTTCACGCGGAACCGAGCGCGTCCACTCCGGGTGGGCTGAGGCGATTCTGCGGAGGACGCGATACGAGCGCCAGATGCCCGCCGGGGACGGAATGGCCGGCAGGTGTGCGAGTTCCCAGTGAATGCCGTTGATCGGGTCGTCGAAGAACACGGCGTAGTAGCCCGGAGTGTATTCGGGGTACTCCCCGGGCGGGTCGGTCACCGTAACTCCCCGCGGGACCAGGAAATCGGCGTGGAAGCGGTCGACCTCTTTTCGGCGTCTCGCCCACAGCGCGACGTGGTTGATGCCGACCGCTTGGGCAGTGTGTTGCAGCCTCTCCCCCGTCGCTGCCGGCTGAATGCCGATGTAGCTGTGCGGGAACGGGAATCGAGCCATGTAGTACGTCGATCGATAGTCGATGTCGAGCGTCCAGAAACTCAGGTAGCCGAGCCAGCCGAACATGGCGTCATAGAAGTCGATCGACTTCTGGTAGTCGATTACATTGAGCTCGAGGTGGTGAACGCCTCGGCAGCGCATCGTTGCTCACGACCCGCCGGAGATCCACTGTTTGGCTTCCTCCACCTGCCCGGCGGGGAAATGCTTGATCTCCGCGGAAATGAAATGTGCAGCGAGATGTTCTGCGATATCGCCGATCGCCGAGTCCGTTACGACGGCGACCTTCTTCACGTGCTTCTGATGGTCTCGAACGAAACGGAAGTGGCTGACCATCGAGCTGAAATCTGCCCATCCTGGAAACGACGTGACGTCGATGACGAGGCCGGCGAGGTCGCCGCTTGCCTCGATCTGGGGATCGACCGCCTTTGCGAGTTCGACGAAGTCCTGCTTTTCGAGCCGGGACTGCGGTCGAACCAGCAGGATGGAATGCGCGGTGTCCAGGTCGTAATCAATCA
Source organism: uncultured Actinomycetota bacterium (assembly GCA_963805835.1). Taxonomy (GTDB): domain Bacteria; phylum Actinomycetota; class Actinomycetes; order Mycobacteriales; family Mycobacteriaceae; genus Mycobacterium. The sequence continues at coordinate 10,085 of CAWDVX010000011.1, forward strand.
TCTGTCGCTCCTTGGCGATTTGGCGGGCCGACGCTCCATGGCGCAGAGGAAAGCGTGCGCCTCGGGGATCTTCGCGGGGTAGGGGAGAAGGTCCCCGACGCGGGTCCGCTGCTGATTTCGCTGCGTTGATGTTTGTAGCATCGTTTGTACCGGCTCGGCCAGGCTCGACGGTTCCGGCCTTGGCCGGCCGTGTCGTACAGCCAGCATGACCTCGCCGGCCGGACTTCCCTGTTCAGCGCCACCAACCCGCGGATCAACGCTCCGACTTTTTCAGGTCGAAGTAGCCAGCTGAGACAACCGTCCGGCGGCTTCGCGTCGGTATGCCCAGCCAGACTGCGGTTCTATGGGGAATTGGCCCCCGGCGCAATCGAGAGACCGATATTGCAGTTTCAGCAGGCTCTTGTCAGCGATAACCTTGGCGGCCATCCGCAGGGTCCGCGACCGGCGATGATGTCGATGCCGCCATCTGGACCCGGCGGCGATTGAGTACAGCGCGTTCCTTCGGCGCTAAGCAACGCAGTCACGAGCGTGGCGAGGCCATGAGAAACCACTCATCTTCGCCACATCGCGCCTTCACCGCGGCCCAGCAACCTGGACACAACCGCGAAACACGTGGGGACAGAAGAAAGTAGGAAGAACATGATGCAACGACCGGCCACATGGAAGGTCGCCACTGTTTGTTCTGCGCTGACCGGGCTCAGCTTCATCGGCGCTGGAACCGCCGTAGCCGCAACGCACACGGACGTCATCCCTGAGCGGGTTATGGCGCTAGCCGATGAGGCCGACGCTACCGGCGGCAACGACGTCGAGGCGCAGTCCACCGATAACGGCGACGCGACGCAGCCCGATGCGAGACTGACCTACCCGAAGCGCCAAATGGTGGGAATACCAGCCGTACATGACGAGCGACTCCAAGGGTTTCCCCGCTGACAGCCGCCGCCGAAATCGACCTACTCCGGCTAGAAACCTCACCGGCGAAGAGGTTCGGCCCGTCACTTCGGTGGCGGGCCGAACTGGACTTTAGGAATGCGCTGAGCGAGCCCACCCCCGATATAACCCATCAAGCCAATGATGACCCACCCGACCCAGCTGGCCAGCAAGTCGCCGCTGGCTGTCAGCAGGTCCATGGCGGTCCCCTTCCTTGTCCCCTGGCGCTGCCCGTCGGATACATACAGCCCAACGGCCACTATCCGCACCGAAACGGATGCGTTGGCGTTGGCGAAAAAGGCCAGCGCGCGCCGACTCCGTAGAACCCACCCGCGGCTAGGGCGCTAACGTCAAGGTCGTGCAGAGGCTCCTTGGACACTCGACAGCGGCAATGACGCTAGACCGATACGGCCACCTCCTCAACGACGATTTGAGCGGTGTGGCTGATGCACTGGGCGAGGCTATCGATAGCACTGCGGTATCACTGAGGTATTTAGATCCAAATTTGGACGTGGAAATGGCGAAAAGCAGCCTCTGAGCTGCAACGCCCCCATAGCCCAATTGGCAGAGGCAGCGGACTTAAAATCCGCACAGTGTGGGTTCGAGTCCCACTGGGGGCACCGCCTACGTCTTGCTGGCGCAACTCGGAGGAGCTAGGCCGTTTGCACTCGCCAATAGGACTGGATTTGGGGGCGACCGCTCCCGAGGAGACTGCCATCTCCATACCGACCAAAATCATCAAGAACCGAAACAGAGCCATCGGGTAATCGCTGGCGGATTCGGGCGGTCCGATCCGCGCGAACTAAGTGGTCAACGCAAATTGCCGATCGGCCAGCTGATTTCCGCACTGATGTTGCAACAAGTCCCAGGAGAGCAATACTCAGTCACCCCTCGAGATCCTCGGCCGTGCCCGGCAGTTCGCGCCCGGCGCCGCTGACGTCGTCAACGGCGTCGTTGTCGCGACGCCGATGTGTCGTCTTGGGGTTCGTCGTGGGTTCTCGCGTCCTCCAGGCCTACCGCGTCGCGGGCGTCCTGGCCCGGTCAGCCCGAATAGACTGCGGACGTGTAGGTCCTGCTGGGGGAAGGGGATCGCGATGTCGTGGCGCTGCAGAGCGGAGTGCAGGGCCCAGTTGTAGGCCGCGGTGACTGCCGCGGGGCGCACGGTGGCGTCCTCGCTCAGCCATACCACCAACTCGTAGTTCAGCGAGCTCGCCCCGAACTCGGTCAACCACACCTGCGGACGATGTGGTCCTTCGAGAGTCAGCGTGAATGGCAGCTCAGCCGAGGCTTCCAGCGCGGCGCGCTTCACGGTGTTCTTGTCCGTGCCGTAGGCCACGCCGAACGGCACCCGCAAGCGGCGGGACACATCGCGGTGCGTCCAATTCACGACCTGTTTGGTGACGAACTCCGAGTTGGGAACCAGGATGTCGATGTTGTCGTTAGTGACAATTCGCGTTGCGCGGATTTTGATGTCGCGGACTTCGCCGGTGACGCCGGATTCGAGTTCGACGAAGTCGCCGACACTGAATCGTCCGGTCGAACAGCAGGATCAGCCCGGAAATGAAGTTGCTGAAGATTGTCTGCAGTCCGAAGCCGAGACCTACGCCCAGCGCGCCGGCAAGCCAGGCGAACCGGCTCAATGGCAGCCCCAGCACCGAGACGGCGACGAGGGCGCCAATCACGAGCAGGGTGTACGCGAGGACTCGTGACACCGTGTGCCAGGTGCTGCGGTGAGCGGTGCTCTCGCGTCCCGCATACCGCAGCAGCGCCCGTCGCGACAGCAGCGCGAGAAGCATAGTCAACACCAGGATGCCGAGAGACACTGCGACGGCGTTCAGCGAAATTGATTCGCCAAACACGTCGATAGAGCCGAGTCCGACGATGGCGGGCGAGGCAGACATCAATAGACTCAATCACACTGTCCGATCCGGCGAGGATGGCCTGCGAACGGGGTCAGGCCACCGCGAAGAGTGCCCAAGGTGGTAACCCTCGCTGCATCTCGAATAACCCATCACAGCCCCTTGAATCATCTCCCAACCGGGAACACACACCTCTTGCACTACGGATCTGGATCGGCCGAATATCGACGGCCGAAATCCGGGGCGCCGCCACCAATATGGTCTGCGGCACTGAGGACCGCGAGGAGCGCGGACCGCGCATATCTTGTCGCATAGCGCGCACGATGGAGATCAGCAAAGGGCCCACTCGGCGCTGGCCTGTTGCTTCCAAGTCACGTCCGTGAAGCAACAGCTAACCCAGACTGCTCAGGTAAACCACTCATCGGCTTGCGCGGTAGCCGCGAGAGTTGGGGCCTGGGACGCTAGCCTCGTTCCGATCTTCGCGGCCGCTCGTTGCGCGAGATCTCCAGGCCACTGATCTGGGTCCAGAAGGATCAACGCGTCCAGGCAGTCGTCGCAGCGACGTTGGCCGCCTCCGCTGCCTCTGCCAATTGGGCTATGGGGGCCCGGGCCCGTCGCAGGCCGCGCCTGAGTTTACGACCGGCCTCAACGACACCGGCCTCACGCACCGGCAGCGGCGCTTTCGCGTCAGTCTCTAGTGGCCCAGCAGGAGGGCGCCGCGGGAAGGCGCCAGCGTGAGTGCTGGCCGCGGGAACCGGTGCCGCGCGCACGCGTCGTCGATCACTTCGGAGATCGCGTCGGTGACGCGTCGAAGGACCCATCGCTCGCACCGTTCACCGACATCGAGGTTGGCGAGGCTGATCTGGGTAACTAGGACGTCGTGCCGGCGCCGAATCCAGGACATCTCGCCGATCGCCCGGCTCAAAGTCAACGCGCCGACGACGTCGCCGGGATCCAGCCGGCAATGGAGACCGACGAGGTCGAGCTCTCCGTGTGCCAACACATCCGCCACCACCGCGCCGACGTCGTCGGCCGTCGCATCGACGAGAACCTGCTGCCGCTGCTGGGTGTGTGCGGCGAGCGTCGCGGCATGGCGATTCGACCTCACGACGAACCGTGCCGCGTCGATGTTCGCGGCCCGGCGGGTTGGCCCGCCGATTCCGTCACGCGGATGAATGACAATGCGCCCGGGCTCAGTCCCGGCCATCACTGCCTGAGCGAGCTCACCGTCGCTGGCGACGTCGACAGCCGCCCGCTGGCGTCGTATCCACTCCCGCACGCTGGTGAATCGAAGCAAGGCGGCGGGGAAACTGACCGCGGTTCCTTTCAGGCCGTCGCGATACTGCGTACAGCGGCGCAGGACAGCGGTTTCATCAACCGGCGCGGGCGGTGTAGCTTTCGGCACCGCCGCATGGTCGGCGCGTGCCAGAAGGTTCATCGATAGCGTCATCACACTGAGGATCGACCGAGAACCTGTGGAGAGCCAGTGCCCCAGCGGTCTCTTCACTGGCAACCACAGAATCCTTAACGCCGCGATCCGGGGACGGTGGGCTATGTTCGCCTATGTGGAGCCACCCCACAGCTACGTACGGGAGACATCCGCCTCGGTGGTGCACCACGCGGACTACCTCGTACGTCGCGACAACTACGCGCTCTGCGGAGCAACGCTCCAGGATGCGGTCACGCTGCCCCAAGCAGGCAGTGCGGACGCAGTCTGCCCTGACTGCGAACGAAAGCTGGTGCTGTACCACCTCGAATGGTGGCGCGAAAAAGCTCTGGCAGCCACCGCGGAACTCGACGCGCTGCGCGCCAAGTACGGGGTGGATCAGTCCCCGGCAGAGGTGGAGCAGGACGGCCCGACCGAGGAACCCGAAGAAACGGAGCCGACGACCCTTCTCGACCATGCGCGACGAGAACTCGCGACACTGTGTCGGGAATTCGACGAAGCCGTCCCCTACTTCCGCCTGAAGAACACGATGCAGGCGTTCAGCGACCGGCTGGAGTCAGACGAGCGCGTGCTTCTCGCACAGGAGATCGGTGGCGACGGCACGCTAATTCGTTGGGCAACAACGGAAGTCGAGGCCCTCGGTTGGCATGTCAGCAACAGCCCCGTCCAAGGGGACTCCGAAGCGACGTGGGACGCCTGGATTCAGGACTCCTACGAGGCGCCGAAGAAGGCCAAGCGGCGGTTCGGGCGCGCCCGCTGAAGCCCGACGAGTGTGGGCCGAGGGGCTGTGATCGTCGGCCTCGTGCTCGCGGTTCCCATCGCGGTGTTCCTCATCGTCGGCTGGGCGGTCGTCCACGTGCCACTGGGCGACTACATGCAGGGGGCCTGTACCTCCAACAGTGACTATTTGTCGCGCTGAGACCGTAGCCGTGGCCGCAGGCGTTCGGCGCCGATGTCGACGTCCTGCGCAAGATCGCCGATGAGGGTTCTGGCATAGGAGATCAAGCCGTCGACGTCGACGTCGTGGCGAGCAGGGCCGCCCTCCTCCAGGTGGTCTGCGGCCCTGGCCAGGACACCCGATGCTCCGGCGCAGTTCCCGCGCTGCACATGAGTGATGCCGACGGCGAGCTGTGCCAATCCCTGCCACATCCCGCGCTCGTCGTCGGGTGCGTTCTTCCACGCCGCCTCGAGAACTTCATGTGCGTTGAACGCCAGCCCACGGTCCAACAGCTCCTGCGCATAGGTCAGCGAATCGCCCGGCGACAGGTCCAGATCGTCGGGGATGCGCTCGACGCCCTTGCTGCCGTGCGGTAGCGGACGTCCTAGAGCGTCACGCGGTCGACTGTTGCGCGCGTTGCCGAACTCGTCGCGATCGCGGTCCACCACAAAGGTTCACTCTAGTTGCGTGCGACGCTCTGCAAGGGCCGCCAACCGCCACGTGCATTCGCGGTTGCGGGGAAGCGCCGCTGCCAGAGCCAGCCGCCGCGGAATCACGTTGAGTGGCCCGCCGACCGGCACCTCGGCCATCTCGATGCGACACCCGTCGGCTGTGTCGTGCAGCCGCAACGTGATCCGTGCTTCGCCGAAGGGGCGAGTGCGGGCCAGCAGCACCAGTTCCTCCAGCGGCGTGCAGGATTCGACTTCGGTCTCGTCGTTGATGACGAGCGGCCATATGCCGATGGTGTGGTGGATCTTGCTGCCGACCGCAGGCCAGCTCGGCTCAACGGCACGCATGCGGCTGTTACCGACCACCCATTGCGTGTAGGTCCAGCCGTCGGCGACCACGTCCCACACCTGCCGGCGGGTGGCGGTGGTGTTGCGTTTGGCGGTCAGCGAGCTGTCGATCGCGGCGGGTCCGGTCACCTTGACGGGCTACCCGGTCACGACGACGTCAAACGCCCGCCGTCTCGTCCGCCAGGGCGATCAGCTTCTTGCGGACCAGGTCCGGTCGCTCGTCGACGACGAAGTGGGTGGCATCCACCGTCTCCAGCGTGTAGTCGTCGGCATTCGCTGTCTCCGGCGACACCATCGAGAGGGCAACGGCGCGGTCACGGGTGCCGAATAGCACACGGATCGGCACCGTCGCACGTCGGGTCTCGGGATTCCTTGCCGCGTGGGGCAATTCGCGTGTCAGGAACGTGCGATAAGTGTCTCTTCCCGCGCGTGCGCACACCGGGTCGCGGAACCGTTCGGCGAATAGACGTGCATCCTCGGGAGCCAGGTCGGACCCGATGCCGAACATCAGCTTCTCCACGAACTTCGTGCGCCGTTGCACGAACACGCCGAACGTCGCGAGCGGCACCTGGTACGCGAGCTTCCACAAGTGCGGCAGGACACTGCTCGGCCGTTGCCACGGATGGTTGATGTTCATCGCCAGAAAGCCGTCGAACCGCTCCGGCGCCCGCAGGATCATCCGGTAACCGGCGTACGCTCCCCAGTCGTGAGCCACCAGCAGGACGCGGTCGAGCCCCAGCACATCGAGAAGGGCGAGCACGTCGGTGGCGATGTCCTCCTTGGCCCAGCGGTGGGGCGCAGGCCCGGACCATCCGTATCCGGGCAGGTCCGGCGCGATGATCCGCATGCCAGGCGGCGGATCGGCCAGTAGGTCGCGCCATTCGTAGTGGTGCTGCGGCCATCCGTGCAGCGCGACGACGGGACGGCCGTCCGGCGGGCCGGCCTCGGTCACATGGAAGCGCACGCCGTTGGCTTCGACGAACGACCGGCGTACTCCGTCGATGGGTGGCGGCTGAGTGGTCATGAATCGGACTATTCCAGACGGCGACCGCGCTACGGTGCGGGGTATGGGCGGGTATCGCGACCTCTTCGACGCCAGCATCTCCGATCCGACGGGCTTCTGGGCGGACGCCGCCAAAGCCGTGACCTGGACCCGGGAGCCACAACAGACCCTCGACGACGCCAATCCGCCGTTCTATCGATGGTTCCCCGACGGAGAGCTCAACTCCTGCGCCAACGCGCTGGACCGTCACGTCGACGGCGGTCGCGGCGACCAGCCCGCGCTGATCTACGACTCCCCCGTAACGGGGTCCAAGCGCACCTATACCTACAAGCAGCTACTGGACCAGACGGCGCGATTCGCCGGCGCGCTGCGCGCGCTCGGGGTGGGCAAGGGCGATCGCGTCGTGATCTACCTGCCGATGATTCCCGAAGCGGTGATCGCGATGCTGGCGTGCGCCCGGCTGGGCGCGGTGCATTCGGTGGTGTTCGGCGGGTTCGCCGCTCATGAACTCGCGGCCCGGATCGACGACGCGCGACCAACCGTCGTCGTATCCGCGTCCTGCGGCATCGAACCGACCCGGACCGTCGCCTACAAACCCATGCTCGACGCCGCGCTCGAGATGGCCGAGCATCCACCCCGCAACTGCGTGATCGTGCAACGCGACAGCCACCACTGCGAGCTGGCGCCCAACCGCGACATCGACTGGCAGGACCTGACCGGGGCCGAACCCGTCGCCCCGGTCCCCGTCGCGGCCACCGATCCGCTCTACGTGCTCTATACCTCGGGTACGACCGGCAAACCCAAGGGCATCGTCCGCGATAACGGCGGACATGCGGTGGCCCTGTTGTGGAGTATGCGCAATATCTATGACATCGCCCCCGGCGAGGTGTTCTGGGCCGCGTCCGATGTCGGCTGGGTGGTCGGCCACTCGTACATCGTCTACGGCCCACTTTTCGCCGGGGCGACGACCGTGCTCTACGAGGGTAAGCCCATTGGCACACCGGATCCAGGCGCATTCTGGCGGGTGGCGTCGGAACACGATGTGAAAGCACTGTTTTCGGCGCCGACGGCGCTTCGGGCCATCCGCAAGGAAGATCCCGACGGCGCCCACATCGGCCGTTACGATCTATCAAGGCCTCAAGTACTTGTTCCAGGCCGGCGAGCGACTCGATCCCGATACCTACGCGTGGGCGTCGGAGAAGCTGGGCATCCCGGTCGTCGACCATTGGTGGCAGACCGAGACGGGCTGGGCCATCGCCGCCAATCCGATGGGGGTGGAGCAATTGCCGATCAAGGCGGGTTCGCCAACGGTGCCGATGCCCGGCTACGACGTCCGCATCATGCACGTCGACGGTTCCCGGTGCGGGCCGGGTGAGGAAGGCGCGATCTGCATCGCGTTGCCGCTGCCGCCTGGCACCTTGCCGACGCTGTGGGGTGACGACGACCGCTTCGAAGCCTCGTATCTGTGTGAACATCCCGGCTACTACCTCACCGGGGACGGCGGCTACCTCGACGAGGACGGCTATCTGTACGTAATGGGTCGCATCGACGATGTCATCAACGTTGCGGGCCACCGACTTTCGACGGGATCCATCGAAGAGGTGCTGGCCACGCACCCCGCCGTCGCCGAGTGCGCGGTGATCGGCGTCGCCGACGAGATCAAGGGGCAGGTGCCGCGCGGTTTCGTCGTACTCAAGTCCGGCGCATCGGATGTCGGTCTCGCCGAGGAACTGGTCAAGCTGGTACGCGACGAGATCGGCGCCGTCGCTTGTCTGCGGCTCGTCGATGTCGTACCGGCGCTGCCGAAGACACGGTCGGGCAAGATCTTGCGGAAGACGATGCGCGGCATCGCCCACGGCAAGGACGAACCGGTGCCCTCGACCATCGAAGATCCGACGGTGCTCGACACGCTGAAACCCATTCTGCAGGAATCAGTTAGAACACTTTTCGCCTTGACGCGAGCTGGCGCTTGAACACCTCGTCGAACTGTCGGTAGGTGCTGCGCAGATCATGGCCCGGCCAGTCGTCGGCATCGAGCTCGGCGGGCAGCAGCGGGTCGAGTTGGAGATGCCGGACGACGGTGATGGACAGGGCGAACTGATAGATGAAATCGTCGGCCTCGACCGCTTCGACGTGCAGCTCGTCGAGCATGGCCGCAGTCAGTCGGCGCGCGTCGGCTGCCCAATCGTCAAGATTGAAAAGCGATCTCACGCTCATCTGCGGGAACGTCGGTCGCAGCGCCATGAAAATGCACACACTGGCGGTCCAGCACAGCGCGTAGCGTCGGCAAGCGGTCCGGATCCAGGTTGTCCGGGCGTATCCAGACGCCTTCGCGCAACTCCGCGAGGTGCAACCCGGTCGCGGCCTTGCGCAGCGCGAGCCGATCGGCCGCAGAACGGCGGTCCAGCGAGACGACCGCCAATTCCCATGTGCCGTCCCATCGCACCGCAGCGTCGTCGAATCGGGCCGCCTCGTCGACACGTTCCCGACGTTCGAGCAGCGGCCCGGCGAGCGCGTAGATTCCGTCGTCGCCCGTGAGTTCACCGGCCGAAACCATGCGCCACAGGCAGGTGCGGGCGGCGCCGTCGCTGATACCGAACAACGAGGCGACCGCGACGAGCTCCCCCACCGTGAGGTGCGGCTCGTCGGCGCCCAACAAGGCCGTCGCAAGAACAGATCGCGCGCTCAGTGTGCGGTCGCCGATCAGATCGGCGACCCCGGCACGAGACGCGGTGGGCACCTACGACTCCAGCCAGGGCTCACGCCAACTCGGGTATCCGGCAACGAGTTTGGACGCCGCAGCCGGACCCCACGAACCGACCTCGTAGGTATGCAGTTCGGGTGGCGATTCGATCAGCGGCTGCACAATGCGCCAGGTCTCCTCGACACCGTCTTCACGGGCGAACTGGGCGGAGTCGCCGCGCATCGCGTCGGACAGCAGCCGCTCGTAGGGTTCGGGCGCCTCGCCGAGTTCCTTGGCGAACGTCAGCGACAGATCGACGCATCGTGTGGTGTTCGCGCCGGGCTCCTTGGCCTGAACGATCAAATCGGTGCCGGGGTTCGGGTCGATACGCAGCACGAGCTGGTTGGGATCGGGTCGCTCCGGCATGACCGCAAGCTTGGGCGGACGCTTGAAGAACACCCGAATTTCGGTGGCCCGCACCGGAAGTGCTTTGCCCGCGCGAATAAAGAACGGCACTCCCGCCCACCGCCAGTTGTCGATCTCGAGCCGCAGCGCGGCGAACGTCTCCGTTTGGGAGTCCGGCCGCACTCCCTTGATTGAGCGATACCCGTCGTACTGGCCCCGAACGTAGTGCTCCGGATCGATCGACGGGATCGCCCGGAACACCTCGGCTCTCTTATCGCGCAGCCCGTCGGCTCCTGCATAACTCGGCGGCTCGGCAGCGAACAGTCCGATCAGCTGAAGCAGGTGGTTCTGCACCACATCGCGCAGCGCGCCGACCGGGTCGTAGAAACCGCCGCGGTCCTCCACACCGAAGTTCTCGGCCATCGTGAGCTGCACGCACTGGATGCGGTCGCGATTCCACAGCGGCTCGAAAATCGAGTTGGCGAACCGCAGGAACATGATGTCCATCGCCGGTTCCTTGCCGAGGAAGTGGTCGATGCGATAGATCTGCCACTCCTGGAGCACGCTGCGCAGTTGTGCGTTCAGGGCGCGCGCCGATTCCAGATCGTGGCCGAACGGCTTCTCCACCACCACGCGAGCGCGATCGGTGAGGTTGGCGCGCGCCAAGCCTTCGACGACTGTGCCGAACAGCGACGGCGGGATCTCGAGGTAGAACACGGGCGTGTGCTTGCCCTTGATCGCCCGGGCCACCTTTTCATAGGTGTTCGCGTCGCCGAAGTCGCCGGACACCATCGACAGGCGTTGTGCGAACCGGGCGAAGACGTCCTCGTCGATCGTCTCGCCTGCGGTCTCGATCGAACTGCGCGCATGGTCGTGCAGCGTCGCCTCGGACCAATCATCAAGGGCGACTCCGACGATCGGGCAGTCCAGCAGCTTGCGGCGCTCGAGCCGGTAGAGCGACCGGAAGGTCATCTTTCTGGCCAGGTCCCCGGTGATGCCGAAGATCACCAGCACGTCTGCGGGCGTGGTTGCCGGGTCCGTCACGACGCTAGGCCTTCTTCTTCTCGGCGTGGCCGCCGAATTCGCTGCGCATGGCGGACAGGAGCTTGTCGGTGAACTCACCGAGATCTCGCGAGGAGAACCGCTCGAACAGCGAGGTGGTGATCACTGGTGCGGGAACCCCCTCGTCCACCGCAGCCAGCACCGTCCAGCGGCCCTCCCCGGAGTCCGACACCCGACCGCTGAAGTCGTCGAGCTCCGGCGAGCGAGCAAGCGCATCGGCGGTGAGATCGACCAGCCACGAGCCGACCACCGATCCGCGCCGCCAGACTTCGGCGACCTCGCCCACGTCGATCGTGTACTCGTATGCCCACGGGTCACGCAGCGGGGTGGTCTCGGCGTCGACCGTGCGGTTGACCTTGCCTGCGTCGGCGTGCTTGATGATGCTCAGCCCCTCGGCGATCGCGGCCATCATTCCGTACTCGACCCCGTTGTGAACCATCTTCACGAAATGCCCTGCGCCGCTTGGCCCGCAGTGCAGATAGCCGTCCTGGGCGGTGCCGTCGGTGCGGGTACGGCCCGGCGTGGGCTCGGCACAGCCCTCTCCCGGTGCGATCGTCTTGAAGATAGGATCCAGCCGAGACACCACTTCCTTCTCGCCGCCGATCATCAAGCTGTAGCCGCGCTCCAGTCCCCACACCCCGCCGCTGGTCCCGCAGTCGACGTAGTGGATGTTCTTCGTCAGCAGGCTCTTGGCGCGGGTGATGTCGTCGCGGTAGTAGGAGTTGCCGCCGTCGATCACCGCGTCGCCGGGCTCCAGCAGGTCCACCAGCTGATCCAGCGTGGAGTCCACAACCGCGGCGGGCAGCATCAACCACACCGCGCGGGGCTTCTCGAGCTTCTGCACGAAATCACTGAGGGAATCCGCAGCGGTCGCACCCTCGCCGGCGAGCTCGGACACCGCCTCGGCGTTCATGTCGTAGACGACGCAGCGATGCCCGTCGCGCATCAGGCGTCGCACCAAATTGGCGCCCATGCGGCCGAGGCCGACCATTCCCAGTTGCATTGGCGAATCCGTGGCCATGTCTCTCCTAGTCGTCGTGCCGTCACATCGGTTGCGTGGTCTCCCAAGGTTCCATGATGCTATCTCACGATTTAATTGACACGTAGCGTCTTGAGTGTGATACTTCCGAAGCATGGCCACTCCGACACGGGCGTCGGTAGCTCACGATCTCGCGGATGATCGGGACATCGTTCGCCGCATCCTGGCGCATATCGACGCCGGCACGACCGACGTAGGCGCCGCCTGGCGAGAGCCGGTCAGAAACTATTTGGACGCAACGCGGTTCGCCGAGGAGCTCGAGCTGTTGCGCTCATATCCCAGCGTGTACCTACCGTCCGCGGCCCTGCCCAAGCCGGGTGATCACGCCGAACGGATCAGTTTCGGAGTGCCACTGTTCGCGGTGCGCGGGCGCGACGGCAGGGCGCGGGTGTTCCGCAACGCGTGCCGGCACCGCGGAATGGCACTGGTGGAAGGGCCGGGCTGTGCGCAGGCGTTGGTGTGCCGCTATCACGGGTGGACCTACCGTCTCGACGGTGCGCTCTCGCACGTTCCGCACGCCGAGGCGTTCCCTGACCTGGACATGCCCGCGCGTGGGCTGGTCGAGGTCGACAGCTCCGAAGTCGACGGGTTGATCATCATCGGCCCGCTGCAGTCACCGAGCCCACACGCCGAATCCGCGATGGCGGCCCTCGCCGACGGCAGCCCGTGGCGAGACAAGCTGATGCCCGCGACGCGGCTCTTCACGGTGCGACCCGCCGAGCGCGCGATGAACTGGAAGGTTCTCGTCGAGCAGTTCCTCGAGGGTTACCACATCCGCACCACGCACAAGGACACCTTCTATCCGCTGCAGTACGACGATCTCAACGTCGTCGAGATGTTCGGGCCGAACAGCCGGATTACGTTCCCGTACCGGAACATCGAACGCCTACGCGACCGTCCCGAATCGACGTGGACGGTGGATCATCGGGTGACTTACGTGTATCACCTGTTCCCGAACGTCATGGTCGCGACGTTCCCCAACCAGGTGCTGATGATCACCATCGATCCCGTCGACGTCGACCACACCACGGTCACGATCTACGCCATGGTCACGGCCGACGTGGACCGCAGGATGTCCGAGGACCGCGAAGCCGCCGCGGGCGCGCGCAATCTGCTCAACGAGGGCGGGGTCGAGGACAACGACATGTCGGAGGGCGTACAACGCGGATTGGATGCCGGCGCCAACGACTTCGTGGAGTTCGGCACACACGAGAGCGCGATCGGGCACTTCCACGCCACCCTCGACGAGCGACTGACGGCAGTGCGATGACAGCTGCGATGAGCGACTACGAACACCTCGTCTACGAGCAACGCGGACCGGTCACGGTCATCACGATCAACCGGCCGGAACGCATGAATGCCATTGGCCCGCAGACACATCGAGAACTCGTCGACGCGTGGGGCCGTTTCCGGGCCGACGACACTGCGCTGGTCGGAATTCTCACCGGCGCAGGCGCCGACGCGTTCAGCGCGGGCGGCGACCTGAAGGCCGCGATGGCCGGCGAACTCGAGATCGACGCCGCCCCGGCGGACGGCGTGCTCGGCCCGTCGCGATGGACCGATGTCTACAAACCCACCATCGCGGCCGTCAACGGCGTCGCCTACGCGGGCGGGCTGGAATGGGCGTGCTGGACGGACCTGGCGATCGCCGACGACCACGCCACGTTCGGGGTGACGTGCCGGCGCTGGAACATCGGGCTGGCCGACGGCGGCACGCAACGCCTCACCCGCATCCTCGGCTACCGCCGGGCCATCGAGCTCATCATCACCGGACGGGTCATCGACGCCGGCGAGGCACAGCGCATCGGCCTCGTCAATGAGGTCGTCCCGCGCGGAACCTGCCTGCAGCGGGCCCTCGAACTGGCCGACTCCATCGCGGCGCTGCCCCAGCCGGCGCTGCGCACCGATCTGGAGGCCGCGCGCAGCGGGCAGGGCAGGCCGCTCGACGACGGCCTGCGCATCGAGGCGGAATGCTTCGGCCGTTCCATCGCGGAACCCGAGACCCTCGACGGGCTGCGGCGCTTCAACGAACGCGACCACCCCGACCTCGCACCAGCTCACTAGGAAAATTGCAGCAAATCCCCGTAACACGGTCGTCACACGGCGTTAGTCTTCTCATCGCGTGGCGGATGTCCTCGCTGTCCACGCTTGACCCCGACGAAAGGGGCGGCGATGAGCGACAACTCGCGTGCCTACAACAGCGTGTGGCAACTGCGCGGAGACTCCTGGTGTCGATTGGACGAGGCCAGCGACAAGCTGCCGCGGTGTCCGGCGAACAGCGCACTCAAGGACGAGTACATCGCGACCTGCCAGGAATTGTTGGCGATCCTCACCCCGCTGGAGCCCTACTGGGCGTTTCCGGGCATGCCGCAGTTCTCTCGGGTGTCGCGGCTGTTCGCCGCGGGCGACTATGACAAGTTCGGGCACGCCGTAGGACAGATCAATCGAGCGCTCACCACCGAGTCGTATCGATCGGGCGACGTCGAGCACGCGGGCCTCGACGAGCATGACCTGTTCCCCACCGATCCCCGCCAGCTCGAAAGCCAGCCCAACACCAATGGCGGCGTGCCCTACTTTGAGGTGCTCGTGGTCGAGTCGATGACCGAGGAGCAGGAACGGGCGCTGCGCAACGAGGTCCGCAGCTGGCGCCGCACCGACGACGAATTCGTCTACGAGCTGGTCGTGGTCTCGAGCGGCGACGAGGCGCTGATCGCCGCACGGCTCAACGTCAACCTGCAGGCCGTGGTGATCCGCCGCCGCTTCTCGCACCAGTCCACCCGCGACCTGTCCACGCTGTCGGAGTTCGTCGACACCAAGATCTCCGACGAGCTCGCCGACCACAAGACCCCCGACGAACGCGTCGAGATCCTCGCGAATTCGCTCTCGAAGTTGCGGCCCGAGCTCGACCTCTACCTGATGACCGAAATCGAGGTCGAGGAGGTCGCGGGCAGGCTCGGTCAGCACTTCCGCCGGGTGTTCCATGCGCGCGAGGGCGTGCTGGAGCTGCACCTGTCGATTCTGCAGGGGGTGGCGGCGCGCTACCGCACCCCGTTCTTCAGCGCACTCAAGGAATACAGTCACCGGCCCACCGGGGTGTTCCACGCCCTACCGATCTCGCAGGGCAAGTCGATCGTCAACTCGCACTGGATCAAGGACATGGTCGGGTTCTATGGACTCGACGTGTTCATGGCCGAAACCTCATCGACCTGTGGCGGATTGGACTCATTGCTGGAGCCGACCGGGCCGCTGCGCGATGCCCAGCAGTTGGCCGCCGAGGCATACGGTTCGCGACATACCTACTTCGTCACCAACGGCACGTCCACCGCGAACAAGATCGTCACCCAGTCCTTGGTGGCGCCCGGCGACATCGTCCTGCTCGACCGCAACTGCCATCAGTCGCATCACTACGGAATGATGCTGGCCGGCGCCCAGGTGATCTACCTGGAGGCGTACGCATTGCCGACCTACTCGATGTACGGTGCGGTGCCGCTGCGGGAGATCAAGTCAAGGCTGTTGTCGCTCAAACGTGCCGGGAAGCTCGATCGGGTCAAGATGATCTCGCTGACCAACTGCACGTTCGACGGCATCGTGTACGACGTCAGCCGCGTCATGGAGGAATGCCTGGCGATCAAACCTGATCTCGTGTTCCTTTGGGACGAGGCGTGGTTCGCATTCGCGCGGTTCCACCCCGTGTACCGCGAGCGCACCGCGATGACGGCCGCACGGGCGCTTCGGGACAAGCTGTGCGACGAGGACTACCGCCGTCAGTTCGAGTCGACACTGGAGGCCGGCCTGGAAGACGAGCCGGTCGGCCACCGACCGACGATGAGCTCTTGGACCGCAGGCTGATCCCCGATCCGGCGAAGGCGCGCGTCCGCGTGTACGCCACCCAGTCGACGCACAAGACGCTGACGGCGTTGCGCCAGGGCTCGATGATCCACGTCTTCGACCAGGACTTCGCCCAGAAGGTCGCCGAGCCGTTCCACGAGGCATACATGGCGCACACGTCGACGTCGCCGAACTATCAGATCCTGGCGTCGCTGGATCTGGGCCGCCGTCAGGTCGCCCTGGAGGGTGTCGAGCTGGTTCAGCGGCAGATCGAAAACGCCATGCAGCTTCGTGATGCGATCGACAACCATCCCCTGTTGTCGAAATACATGGCGTGCCTGCGCACCTCGGACCTGATCCCCGACGAGTTCCGTCCTGCGCAGATCGCGGAGCCGCTGCGGTCGGGCCTGCGCAACATGATGGCCGTGTGGGCGAAGGACGAGTTCGTGCTCGACCCGTCGCGCATCACACTGTCGATTGGCAGGACGGGCTATGACGGCGACACGTTCAAACGTGAACAACTGATGGACCGCCACGGCGTGCAGATCAACAAGACCTCACGAAACACCGTGTTGTTCATGACGAATATCGGCACGACCCGCAGCTCGGTGGCATTCCTGGTCGAGGTACTGGTCAAGATCGCGCGAGAACTCGACGAGCGCATCTCGGAGATGGGGTTGGGTGAGCGCAGCCGGTTCGAGCAGCGAGTCCGCGGGCTCATGGCGGCCACGACGTCTCAACCGGATTTCAGCGGGTTTCACGAGGCGTTCCGCGACCACAGTGGCACCGAGGCTGTGCCGGAAGGCACGCCAGAGGGTGACGTGCGTCGCGCGTTCTACCTGTCCTATAACGACGCCAATTGCGAGTATCTGACCGGCGAGGAGATCTTCGAGAAGCTCGACGCGGGAGTCGACGTGGTGTCTGCGACGTTCGTCACGCCCTATCCGCCCGGCTTTCCGGTCCTGGTGCCCGGCCAGCTGTTCAGCCGGGAGATCCTGACCTTCATCCGAGATCTCGATACCCTCGAAATCCACGGATACAAGCCGGAATTCGGCTTTCGGGTGTACACCGAAAAGGCGATTGAGATGTGCGCGCGTGCCGAGGCGCTCAACACGAACGGCCACCAGCTGTTCACCGCCGATCCGCCCGAGACGGCATCGGCGCCGACCTGACGACCCGCGGTCACAGATTTACGCCGTCGGCTCGCTTGCGTCCCTAACCTCGGTTACGGTTTTCGCGTGGCAACTCCGACGATGCCTTTCGACTACGCCAAGAAGCAGGCGTCCGATTCACTCCAGGCAGCGTATTTCCGTCGCGAGCTGGCCGATCAGCGGGCGCTGATCGCCGCCGAGATCGTCAGACAAACGCGCAAGTTGAACGGGTTGTCCACCAGGTCGGATGCGTTGACCATCAGCCGGCTGCGCCGCGATATCCGCGCCAACGAATCCGAATGCCGCGACCTGGACCGGATGATCGCCGCGCTCGACCGCCGATTCGCTACGCTGCGGCCTAACCAATAGCGCCGACCGTCGCGAGCTAGGCGATCGACAGTGCGATGCCGTCGAGGATGTCGTGCTCGCTGACCACCAGCTCATCGATGCCGGACCGCTGAGCCAGCGCATATGCGAGTTCCTCGACGATGATCGCACCCCCGCCGATGACGTCCACCCGGCCCTCGTGCATCGGCCCCAGCGCTGCGCGCTGCGCACGTGTCATCGCAATCAGCTCATCGCAGACAGGCAACAGATCGCCGAAAGGGGTGCGAGACAAATGGATTGCGTCGGAATCGTAGGTCGTCATCTTCTGCGCCAGCGCCGACACCGTCGTCATGGTGCCCGCCACACCCACCCAGGTGCGCGCGCGCTCGACGGGCACCGCGCGGAACGCCTGCCCCAGTCCCTCGCGGACGACCTCGCGCGCCGCGGCGACCTCAACGGCCGTCGGCGGATCGGAGTGCAGACAGCGTTCCGTCAACCGCACACACCCGATGTCGGCGGAGAAGCTGGCGTCCACGTCGCGCACCCCGAGTACCACTTCGGTCGATCCCCCACCAAGGTCGACGACGACGAAAGGCGCTGCAGCCATGTCTAATTCGTGGACCGTCCCGCGGAACGACAGCTCGGCTTCCTCGGTACCCGTGATCACCTCGGCCACCGCGCCCGGCACGACCCCTCCGAGAACCTCCGCGGCCATCGCGAAGAACACGTCGCGGTTCGACGCATCGCGCGTCGCGGAGGTGGCGACCATACGCACCGTCGGCACGTCATGTCCGCGCAGCAACGCGGCGTAGTCGGTCAGCGCCGCGCGGGTGCGGGCCAGCGCATCGGGGGCGAACTGGCCGGTGGCGTCGACCCCCTGGCCGAGCCGGACGATCCGCATCTCGCGATGGACGTCGGAAACCTGGGGGCCGACTCCGTCATCTTCGATGTCGGCGATCAACAACCGAATCGAGTTGGTGCCGCAGTCGATGGCGCCGACCCTGCTCATGCCTCGACTCCTTCTCGTCTCCGGTCCTCGCTGGCGTGACCTCGCTGCGATCCTCACTCGTCGTCGTCTTCGGTGCTCATACGCTCCACGTCTCCCGTTCCAGAATCCCCGCCATCGCCGGCTCGGAGGCCAGCACCGCCAATGCCTCGTCGCCGAACGGGTTGGCTCCCGGCCCCTTGGCCAGTGCATGCGCGATCACCACATGCAGGCATTTCACCCGGTCGGGCATGCCGCCACCGGAAAACGTTGTGCCCAAAGGCTCTATCGCGTCACGCTCGGCAAGGTACGACTCATGCGCCCTGCGGTATGCAGCGGCCAGATCCGGGTCGTGCTGCAGGCGTTCGGTCATGTCCCGCATCATGCCCGACGACTCCAACCTGCTGGCTGCTGCCGTCAGGAGTGGGTGCGTCAGGTAGTACAGCGTCGGAAACGGTGTGCCGTCAGGCAACCTGGGCGTCGTCTTGACGACGCCGGGCTCACCGTTGGGGCACCGGTAGGCGATTTCGAGGACGCCGCGAGGCGCACGACCCAGCTGCTTGGCGACCGCCTCCAGATCCGCCTGCTCAACCACCGGGTGCGGGCGAACTGGGCGGGGCGGGCGGAGCGGGCGCGGCCGGGTCTCCCGGCCCGGGCGCGCCGGGTACCGGTGGGGGCGCAACACCGTAGGGCGCATCGGCGATGGTGCTCCACAGCGCCGTGTACCAGGGTTGGTCGGGATCGGAGGTGACCGGCTCTGCGCCGGGCGTCACCGGCACGGCACTGCCGGGAGGAAGCTGCACCTGATACGGAGTCTCGCCCGGCATCACGAAGCCGAGACGTTCACGCGCCTGCGCGGCGACGAACACGGGGTCGGACAGCTTCATCTTCTGCTGCTCCAGCTCGGCGATCTGCGCGCGCAGCTGTTGCTCGGTGGCCTTGAGTTGCTTCATCTCGGTGCGCTGCCCGAAGTAGGTGCGCACCGGACCTGCGATCGTCAGGGTCAGCACGCAAACCACCGCAGCCAGGATCGCGGCCCGCCGCGCCGCGGACCCGAACCGCTGCTCGGACTGCTGTTCGGCCGCCACCGCAATGGATTTGCGGATCGAGTCGGCGGTGTCCTTCGACTCAGACGGTTCGGCCTCCGGCGCGGGCCGCGGCTCGGTCGCGCGCGGCTCCCTGCGGGCGGGCGACGCGCTACGCGGACGGCCCCGTGCTGCCTCGGACTTCCCCGACTTGCCTGGTCGAGATGTCGGGGATCGCCGCTTCGGATCGGGCCGCTTCGCTTCGGGCACGGGCTATTTGGTCTCCACCGTATAGCGCGGGAATGCCAGGTCACCCGCGTACCGCGCGGCGTCGCCGAGGGTCTCCTCGATCCGCAACAACTGGTTGTACTTGGCGACCCGCTCGCTGCGGGCGGGCGCACCGGTCTTGATCTGGCCGCTGCCCACCGCGACGGCCAGGTCGGCGATCGTGGTGTCCTCGGTCTCGCCGCTCCGGTGGCTTATCATCGTGCGGTAGCCGCTGTTGTGGGCCAGCGCCACCGCATCCAGTGTCTCGGTGAGCGTGCCGATCTGGTTGACCTTCACCAGAAGTGCGTTGGCCGCACCGCGTTCGATCCCGTCCTCGAGACGCTCGGGATTGGTGACGAACAGATCGTCGCCGACGACCTGGACGCGGTCACCGATCGCCGCGGTCAGAGCCACCCAGCCCTCCCAGTCGTCCTCAGACAGCGGATCCTCGATGGACACCAGCGGATACGAATCCATCAGCCCGGCATAGAACTCGATCATCTGCATATCGGTGCGGGTCTCTTTCTCGAACTTGTAACCCGTTCCCTCCGTGAAGAATTCGGTTGCCGCGACGTCGACTGCCAGCGCCACGTCGGACCCGGCCTTGTAGCCCGCGGCCTCGATCGCCGTCAGGATCAGATCCAGCGCCGCCCTGGTACCCGCCACGTCCGGCGCGAACCCGCCCTCGTCTCCGAGGCCGGTGGACAGACCCTGCTTCTTGAGCACCGCCTTGAGCGAGTGGTACACCTCGGTCCCCCATCGCAGCGCCTCCCTGAAACTGGGCGCACCGATCGGGGCGACCATGAACTCCTGGACGTCGACGCCGGTATCGGCGTGCGCGCCACCGTTGAGGATGTTCATCATCGGCACCGGAAGGATGTGGGCGTTGGGCCCGCCGAGGTATCGGAACAGCGGCAACCCGGTGGATTCCGCCGCGGCCTTCGACACGGCCAGCGAAACGCCGAGGATGGCGTTGGCGCCGAGCCGGGACTTGTCCGGGGTGCCGTCGAGGTCCAGCAGGGCCTGGTCAACCAGCCGCTGGTCGTCGGCGCCGAGCCCGATGACCGCGGGTGCGATCTCGTCGAGCACGGCCTCCACGGCCTTTTGCACGCCCTTGCCGCCGTAGCGGGGGCCGCCGTCGCGCAGCTCGACCGCCTCGTGTTCGCCGGTTGACGCACCCGACGGCACCGCAGCCCTGGCAAAGGTGCCGTCGAGCAGGGCCACCTCGACCTCGACCGTCGGGTTGCCGCGGGAATCGAGGATCTCGCGGGCTCCGACCTGCTCGATGATGGGCACTTGCGCCTCCGTGGTCTTGGAATGAAGAGGGGGGACGAGATCGAGCCTAGAGGTTGGGCCGCCGTGTGGCGTGCTTAGAGGGGGTGTCCGTCGGCGTAGGCCGTCGCCCAGTCACGCACGGTGCGCGCGTACTGGTCGGAATGGTTGTACGCCCGCAGGGCGTCCATCCAGCCCCTCGGGGTGGACAGGTCCTTACCCCGCCAGCACAGGTAGCCCGCGGCCGACAGCGCCGCATCGTCGAAGTTGTCCGGGCTGATGACGCCGTCGTTGTTGGCGTCGACGCCGTAAAGCTTCCAGGTGTCGGGGATGAACTGCATCGGGCCCATCGCGCGGGCATGGATCGAGTCCTCGTCGTGGCTGACGCCCTCGCTGTCGATGATCTCGAGGTTTCCGTTGGTGCCGTCCAGGCGGACGCCCCGGATAGGTGGGGTGACGTCGCCGTTCCCGGCGATCGTCGCGCCACGGAACGTGCCGTGGTGGCTCTCCACCTCGCCGATACCCGCGAGCGTGGTCCACTCCAGATGGCAGTCCGGATTCTCGACCTCGGCTACCCGCGCCGCGTAGGCGTAGGCCTCCAGGGCCTCGATGGGGATTCCCAGCTTGGGGGCGCGCTCGGCGGCCCATTGGCGCAGCTGATCGGCGGGACGACCCTCGGCGTGCGTGTCGATTTTGGGCACCGGATCACCAGCAGGAGGCGGAACCCCCTCTGGAATCGGGGTGCCTATCTGCCATGAACAGCTAGAAGCCATGAGCAGCGCCGTCGCTCCCACAACCGCGACCGCCCGCACCCAACGCACGCGCGACACCAAACTCCCTCAAAGCAACCTCGGTCATGCCATCGTGCCACGCGTTCAGGACACCGCGGGAAGGCATGGCCGACGCCCCCTACACCGATTCCCAGTTAACCGGGATCATTGCGATTCGGCGACTACCTCTTCATCCGGCAGTTCATCCTGCAGTTCATCCTGCAGTTCGGCCGGGCCGAGCTCGCCGCCGGCCTCGGCCGTCGGCGCCGGCGGGCCAGTGCGCTCGCCACTCCTCGTCAGTGATGTCTCCGAGGGACGATACGTCGAGTTCCGCCGGCACCTCGGCCCCGCGACGGGCGGCGGCGATCGCGAGCTCGGTGGTACGCACGGCGTCCATGAACTCCAGAACCGACGAGCGCAATGCGTTCTCGGCGTCGACGTGTGCAGCCACGCTCACCGATGTCATGGACGTCGGGATCAGGTCGGCGGGTAGCCCTGCAGCCGTCGCCCGCTCAATCACCTTCTGCGTCAACGCCAATGCGGGTTGCCCGGTCGGCACGCCATCCATCGCCGATCGGACGCCCTTACTCGACCTCTCCTCGGCTTTGCGCTGTTCCCATTGCGCGAGTTGATCTTCCAGCGATATCTCTTCGCCGGCAAGGACCGCAGGCACCCGATTGACGAGCTTGCGGATGAGGGAGTCCGCGACGTCGTCGATCGAGAACGGATGCTCGGGAGCATCCTCGGCGATGCGCGCGTGAAAGAGCACCTGCAGCAACACATCTCCGAGCTCATCGCGTAACTCGTCAGCATCTCCGTTGCGCACTGCGTCGAAGACCTCGTACGTCTCTTCCAACAGATAGCGGCGCAGCGAATCGTGTGTCTGCTGACTTTCCCACGGGCCTGACGTGCGCAACTTGTCCATCATGGCCACCGCGTCCACCAGCCGCTCACCCGCGGAGGCTACCGTCGTCTCGATCAGCCTCTCCCCGGCCGCCAGTCGTGTCCGCACCGCCGGATGGTCGGGGTCTGACGACAGCAGCACGGGCGCGGCTTCATCGCTGGACGCGTCGTACGAGCATGGCCTGGCCGCGGGCAGCGACCACGGCACCTTGATCGGCATCTCCTCGGTGTACTGCACATCGCCGGTGAGCAGATCGATCGCATCGATCGGGATCAGGGACGGGCGGCGGGGGTCGACCAAAACGACTGTCACGTTGCTGGCCGGTTGTTCGTCATCGCTGTTTCACCCTCTGCCGACAGCCTCATCCCGGCTATCTCCGAACTTCGTTATATCAGCATTTTCCTGGGGTTTTCCATCGAGCGCCAACAGCAAACGCGCGACCATCACCACAAGTTCAAGATCACGGATGCGCGGCGCAGCGACACCGCCGCCCGCGCGCGGGATGGGGACCTGCACCGTCGACGTCGTTGCGCGGTAGGTCGCGCTCGGATACAGCCGCTTCAGACGCAGCTGCTGTGAATCCAGCAACTGCAACGGAGACAGCTTCAGCGTCGCCTCCGACACCGTGCTCATCTCGGTGACCCCGTACTGCCGGCACAGCAGTCGTAGCCGCGCCACCGCGACCAACCGTCTGGCGGGTTCCGGCAGCGGTCCGTATCGGTCGACGAGCTCGTCGATCACCGCATCCACCGCTGCATCGTCGGCCGCCGCCGCCAGCCTGCGATAGGCCTCCAACCGCAATCGGTCGCTGCCGATGTAGTCGGGCGGCAGATGCGCGTCGACCGGCAGATCGATCCGCACGTCCTTCGGTTCCTCAGGCGCCAGAACGGTTTTCCCGTCGGCCGCGGCGCGATAGGCCTCGACGGCTTCACCGACCAGACGCACGTAGAGGTCGAAGCCGACGCCTGCGACGTGGCCGGACTGCTCAGCGCCGAGCACGTTTCCCGCCCCGCGGATCTCGAGATCCTTCAACGCCACCGCCATACCCGCGCCGAGCTCATTGTTCTGCGCGATCGTGGCCAACCGGTCATATGCGGTCTCGGTGAGCGGGACCTCCCGTGGATACAGGAAATATGCGTAGCCACGCTCACGACTGCGGCCCACCCTGCCGCGCAGCTGATGCAGCTGCGACAGCCCGAATGTGTCGGCACGCTCGACGATCAGCGTGTTGGCGTTGGAGATGTCCAGACCCGTCTCGACGATCGTGGTGCACACCAGGATGTCGAATTCGCGGTTCCAAAAGCCCTCGACTGTGCGTTCCAGTTGCTCCTCGGGCATCTGCCCGTGCGCGACGGCCACGCGGGCCTCGGGCACCAGGGCACGCACGCGGGCGGCGGCCTGATCAATCGACCGCACCCGGTTGTGGATGTAGAAGGCCTGCCCGTCGCGCAACATCTCGCGCCGCAGCGCCGCGGCCACCTGCTTGTCGTCGTGCGGGCCGACATACGTCAGCACCGGGTAGCGCTCCTCGGGCGGGGTGAGGATCGTCGACATCTCCCGGATGCCGGCCAGGCTCATCTCGAGCGTGCGGGGAATCGGGGTGGCGCTCATGGTCAGCACATCGACATGGGTGCGCATCGACTTGATGTGCTCCTTGTGCTCGACACCGAACCGCTGCTCCTCGTCGACAACGACCAGACCGAGGTCCTTCCAGGTCACGCCCGTCTGCAACAGCCGGTGCGTGCCGATCACAATGTCGACCGAGCCGTCCTTCATGCCGTCGAGCACCGCGCGCGACTCGGCGGGATCGGTGAAGCGAGACAGACCCTTCACGGTCACGGGGAACCCGGCCATCCGCTGGGTGAAAGTCTGCAGATGCTGATCGGCCAGTAGCGTCGTCGGCACCAGAACCGCGACCTGCTTGCCGTCCTGCACCGCCTTGAACGCCGCCCGAACCGCGATCTCGGTCTTGCCGTAACCGACGTCGCCGCAGATCACCCGGTCCATCGGCACGGCTTTCTCCATATCGCCCTTGACCTCGGTGATCGCGGTCATCTGGTCGACGGTCTCGGTGAACCCGAACGCATCCTCCATCTCGTTTTGCCACGGAGTGTCCGGGGCGAACGCGTGTCCAGCCGAAGCCTGCCGCTTGGCGTACAGCGAGACCAGCTCCGCGGCGATCTCCCGCACCGCTCGTCGGGCTTTCGTTTTGGTGTTCGCCCAGTCGCTGCCGCCGAGTCGGGACAGGGTCGGCGCTTCCCCGCCGACGTAGCGGGACAGCTGATCCAACGAGTCCATCGGGACGTAGAGCCGGTCCGAGCCCCCACCTCGCTTACTCGAGGCGTATTCGAGCACCAGGTACTCGCGGCGGGCACCGCCGACGACACGCTCGGTCATCTCGACGAACCGGCCGATGCCGTGCTGGTCGTGCACCACCAGGTCGCCGGCGGTCAGCGCCAGCGGATCGACCACGTTGCGCCGCTTGGCGGCCAGCCGCTTACCCTCGGCGGCCGCGGCGCGGTTGCCCGTCAGATCCGTTTCGGTGATCACCACGAGGTTGGCGCCCGACACCACGACGCCGTCGTGCAGCGGGCCCTTCAGCACCCCGACGACACCCTTCTTGGGGACCGCGCCCGCTTCCAAAAGTGCTGCGGGAGTGTCAGATTCAGCGAGTTGCTCGAGGACGCGGTGCGCAGTGCCGGTGCCGGGGGTGACCACCGCCGCATGGCCACCCGTCGCGACGTGGGCGCGCAGCATGGCGAAGATGTCGTTGATGTTCGACTGCTGACCGCGCGCGGACGGCGAAGGTCGGATGTTGATCTCCAGCGCGTCCTCGTCGGACAGTTGGCTCAACGTCCACCACGGGTGGCCGCCGTCGCGGGCCGCGGTGCGGGCGTCCGTCCAGCTCGATGAATCCCGATGCGCCCATCGCCTCGAGGTCGATCGGCACGTCTCCGCCCACCGCCGCCGTCGACCAGGACGCCTCGAGGAACTCGCGCCCCGTCTTGATCAGGTCGGCCGCGCGGGTGCGGACCTTCTCGGGGTCGCAGATCAGCACCGGCGTGTTGTGCCGGTAGGTGCGCCGTCAGCGTCGCGAGGTCGGTGGGTCGCAGCAGCGGCAGCAGCGCCTCCATACCGTCGACGGGGATGCCCTCGGACAGCTTGGCGAGCATGTCGGGCACGCTGCCGGACACGGTGTTATCGGCGACCGGATGCTCGGCGGCCAGCTTGGCGGCGCGGTCGCGGACGTCGTCGGTCAGCAGCACCTCACGGCACGGCACCGCGATGAGCACCTCGACGTCGATCTCCGGGATGGAGCGCTGGTCGGCGACGGAGAACATCCGCATCTCCGACACCTCGTCGCCCCAGAACTCGATGCGCACCGGATGTTCGGCCGTGGGCGCGAAGACATCGAGGATGCCGCCGCGCACCGCGAACTCACCGCGCTTGCCGACCATGTCGACGCGGGTGTAGGCCAGGTCGACCAGCCTGGCGATCACGTTTTCGAAATCGGCCTCAGCACCGACGGTCAACGTCACCGGCTCGAAGTCTTCGGCGTCGCCCGGCCGTTGCGCCATCGGCTGCAGCAGCGACCTGGTGGTCGTCACGACGACCCGCAGCGGCGGGCCGAGGCGCACGTCGTCCGGATGGGCCAGCCGACGCAGCAGCATCAGACGCGCACCGACGGTGTCGACGCCCGGCGACAGGCGCTCATGCGGCAGCGTCTCCCAGGACGGGAACAGCGCGACCGCGTCACCGAACACACCCTGCAGTTCCGCGGTCAGGTCGTCGGCTTCGCGCCCCGTCGCGGTGACCACGAGCAACGGGCCCGCCGAAGCGAACGCGCTCGCGACGTACACCCGGGCGCTGGCCGGCCCGACGACGGCGAGATCGCGCGGCCTGTCCGCGGCGCCGGCGACCTCCTGCAGCGCCTGCAGAGAAGGATCCCGTAGCGCCAGGTCCACGAGCCCGGCGATCGGGGTCTGGGCATGGTTGATCCCCGATGCGGTCATGATGGGTCCATCGTAGGTCGCCGACGGCGTGTGATTTCGGTGTCGCTGGTCACGCTCAGCGCGACCGCCGACACCGAAATCGCTACTCGTCGAGCAGCGGCGGGTCGTGCTCGAGGTGCATCAGCCCGTTCCAGCACAGATTGACCAGATGTGCGGCGACGACCTCTTTCTTGGGCTCCCGCACATCCAGCCACCACTGCGCCGTCATCGAGACCGATCCGACCAGGGCCTGGGCGTAGAGCGGCGCCATCTCGGCATCCAGCCCGCGGCGGGAGAAGTCCCCGGCAAGGATCGAGGAAACCTGGTTGACGGCCTCGTTGAGCAGCGTCGAATAGGTGCTGCCCGACGTGATCGCCGCCGGGGAGTCGCGAATCAGGATGCGGAACCCGTCGGTGCGCTCGTCGACATAGGTCAGCAGCGCCAGCGCCACCCGCTCGATGCGCAGGCGGGACCGGTTGTTGGTCATTTTCGTCAGCGACGACGTGATGCGGTCGAGCAGTGCCGACATCTCACGGTCGACCACCACCGCGTACAGCCCCTCCTTGCCGCCGAAATGCTCGTAGACGACGGGTTTGGAGACGTTTGCACGCTGCGCGATCTCCTCGATCGAGGTGCCTTCGTAGCCGCGCTCGGCGAACAACGACCGGGCGATGTCGATGAGTTGATGCCGTCGCTCCGCGCCGGTCATCCTGGCGCGGGGACGCACATTGCTCTCTGGCTTTTCGGGCTCTGGCTTATCGGGCACTGCCACGGGTTTCAGGGTATGCCCTTCGACTAGCATCACGGGTTGATCGATCCGTCGTGGTGTAATCGGCAGCACCTCTGATTTTGGTTCAGATAGTTCAGGTTCGAGTCCTGGCGACGGAGCTTTCTACGCAAGGATCCAGATGAGCAACCAGCATCGCGATTCCGCGGCCGTGGTCTTGGCCGCAGGCGCAGGCACGCGGATGCGCTCCGCCACCAACAAGGTGCTGCACCCGCTTGCCGGCCGCAGCATGCTGTCGCACGCCCTGCACGCCGTCGCCAAGGCAGCTCCCCAGCACCTTGTCGTGGTTGTCGGCAAAGACCGCGAACAGGTGGAGCCCGCGATCGCGGAGCTCGCCGGCGACCTCGGCCGCGGCATCGACGTCGCCGTACAGGACCAGCAGCTGGGCACCGGCCATGCCGTCGGCTGCGGCCTGACCGCGCTGCCCGCCGACTTCACCGGCACCGTCGTGGTCACC
This sequence comes from uncultured Actinomycetota bacterium, assembly GCA_963805835.1. GTDB lineage: Bacteria > Actinomycetota > Actinomycetes > Mycobacteriales > Mycobacteriaceae > Mycobacterium. Next base: position 38,009 of record CAWDVX010000011.1, read on the forward strand.
CTCGGCGATGTCCCGCTGCTGGACGCCGACACCCTCGCCGAGCTGATCGCCACGCACAGCGGCGAGTCCGCGGCGGCGACCGTCCTGACGACGACGCTGCCCGATCCGACGGGCTACGGCCGCATCCTGCGCACCCAGGACGGGGAGGTCATCGGCATCGTCGAACAGGCCGATGCCAACCCGTCGCAGCGCGCGATCACCGAGGTCAACGCCGGCGTGTACGCCTTCGACATCACCGCGTTGCGGTCGGCCCTGAGTCGGCTGCGCTCGGACAACGCGCAACAGGAGCAATACCTGACCGACGTGATCTCGATCGTGCGGTCCGACGGCCGGGTCGTGCGGGCCAAGCACGTCGACGACGCCATGCTGGTCGCCGGCGTCAACGACCGGGTGCAGCTGGCCGAACTGGGCACCGAACTGAACCGCCGCATCGTGGCCGCGCACCAGCGCGCCGGGGTGACGATCACCGATCCGGCCACCACGTGGATCGACGTCGATGTGACGATCGGCCGCGACACCGTCGTCTATCCCGGCACCCAGCTGCTGGGCGCCACCCGCATCGGCGGGCGCTGCCAGATCGGCCCGGACACCACGCTGACCGACGTCACCGTCGGCGATGAGGCGATGGTGGTCCGCACGCACGGCAGTCAGTCGGCGATCGGTGACGGCGCGGCCGTCGGTCCCTTCGCGTACCTGCGGCCCGGCACGGTGCTGGGCGCCGAGGGCAAGCTCGGCGCGTTCGTCGAAACGAAGAACTCGACGATCGGGGCGGGCACGAAGGTGCCGCACCTGACCTACGTCGGCGACGCGGACATCGGCGAGCACAGCAATATCGGCGCGTCCAGCGTGTTCGTCAACTACGACGGCGAGACCAAGAGCCGCACCACGATCGGCTCCCATGTGCGCACCGGATCCGACACGATGTTCGTCGCACCGGTGACCATCGGCGACGGCGCCTACACCGGCGCGGGCACCGTGGTGCGGGAGGACGTGCCGCCCGGAGCGCTGGCGGTGTCGGCGCGGCCCCCAGCGAAATGTCGAGGGCTGGGTGGCGCGCAAGCGGCCCGGGTTCAGACGCCGATAAGGCCGCGCGTCGGGCCGCCGGCGAAAAGCGGACGACCCGAAAAGCCGTGAGCCGGTTGCCGGGTGTTGGTGATCTGGCAACCCGTACGATTGAGCCGATATCGACCCCGAGCAATGAGGGCAATGTGGGCACCGAGTGGACCGACAACCGCAAAAATTTGATGCTGTTCTCGGGTCGTGCACACCCGGAACTGGCTGAGCAGGTCGCCAAAGAGCTCGACGTCCACGTCACCGCGCAGACGGCGCGCGACTTCGCCAACGGTGAGATCTTCGTCCGCTTCGACGAGTCGGTCCGCGGCTGCGATGCGTTCGTGCTGCAGTCCCATCCTGCTCCGCTGAACCAGTGGTTGATGGAACAGCTGCTCATGATCGACGCGCTCAAACGTGGCAGCGCCAAGCGCATCACGGCGATCCTGCCGTTCTACCCCTACGCCCGCCAGGACAAGAAGCACCGCGGCCGCGAGCCGATCTCGGCGCGGCTGGTCGCCGACCTGCTCAAGACGGCGGGCGCCAACCGGATCCTGACCGTCGATCTGCATACCGATCAGATCCAGGGCTTCTTCGACGGTCCCGTCGACCACATGCGGGCGCAGAAGCTGCTCACCGGCTACATCGCCGAGAACTACGCCGACCACGACATGGTCGTGGTCTCCCCCGACTCGGGCCGCGTGCGCGTCGCCGAGAAATGGGCCGACGCGCTCGGTGGCGTTCCGCTGGCCTTCATCCACAAGACCCGTGACCCGCTGGTGCCCAACCAGGTGAAGTCCAACCGCGTCGTCGGTGATGTGAAGGGCAAGACCTGCATCCTCACCGACGACATGATCGACACCGGCGGCACCATCGCCGGCGCCGTCAACCTGCTGCGCGCCGACGGTGCCAGCGACGTCATCATCGCCGCCACCCACGGCGTGCTGTCGGATCCCGCGGCGCAGCGGCTCGCCGACTGCGGTGCGCGCGAGGTCATCGTCACCAACACGCTGCCGATCGAGCGACGAGAAGCGCTTCCCGCAGTTGACCGTGCTGTCGATCGCGCCGCTGCTGGCCAACACCATTCGCGCGGTGTTCGACAACGGTTCTGTCACGAGTCTGTTCGACGGGTCCGCGTAGTGCCAGACGGAACCATCTATCACAACCCGAAGTGCAGCACGTCACGCAAAACGCTGGAGCTGTTGCGGGACAACGGCATTGAGCCGACGGTCATTCAGTACCTGAAGACGCCGCCGACCCGCGCGGAACTCGTGAAGATGATCAAGGATGCGGGCATCGACGTACGGACCGCGGTGCGCAAACGCGAATCGCTTTACGGCGAGCTGAAACTCGCCGATGCCAGCGACGACGCGCTGCTCGACGCGATGGCCGAGCATCCGATTCTCATTGAACGGCCGTTCGTGGTCACGGCGAAGGGCACCCGGCTGGCCCGGCCGATCGACGCAGTACGAGAGATTCTGTGAGTGTTCGCCACTGCGCGGCGGCCGCCGTACTGGCGGTCCTCGTCGCGTCGGGCTGTGCACCGAAAGCTCCTGACTACCAGTCACTCTTGTCGACGACACCGACGACCACCACCACCACCGAGGAGAACTCCGGAGCGGCGGTGCCCATCGCGACGTACCTGGAGCAGAAGGGCGTCGTCGGCGAACCCATCCCGGCGGACAAGCTGACCGACCTGACGGTGACGTATCCGACGCCGCCGGGCTGGAAGCCGTTCGTCAACTCGAATCTGTCGCCGGGCACGCGGGTGATCGCCAAAGGCACCACCTATCCGATGGCGATGGTGATCGTGTTCAAGCTCAACGGCGACTTCGATGTCAACGAGGCCATCTCCCACGGCTACGCCGACGCCGAGATGTCGGAGAACTTCAAGCGCCTCAACGCCTCGATGGACAACTTCAGGGGATTCCCCTCGTCGATGATCGAGGGCAGCTACGACCTCAACGGCGCCCGCATGCACACCTACAACCGCATCGTCATCGCGACCGGAGCACCGCCGGCCAGTCAGCGTTATCTCGTCCAGTTCACGGTGACGGGCTTCGCCGACAAGGCCGTCGAGGAGGCGCCCGATATCGAGGCGATCATCAAGGGTTTCAACATCACGGTGCCGAAGGCGCCTCCGCCTCGTTAGTTCTGCGCGAAACTGGCGAAACGGAATTCCAGCAGCGAAAGTACGAGTAGCAGCCTGCTGGAATTCAGTTTCGCGGAAGCTAGCTCGGGCTCCAACCGCGGGAGACCATCGCATTCCATACCCGTCGGACGACATCATCCGGACGGTCCTCCTTGATGACGCGGAGCGACGATCCAGCCGCGACTCTCGAGCATCGGTATGACCCGATGGTCCTTCACGTACTGCTCTCGAGACGTCCGATGTTGATCGCCGTCGTACTCGGACCAGGACCATGAATTCCTCCCAGGCCATGTCGACGGTGCGGAGCACTCGCCCGTTGGAGCCGAATATCGGCACCTGCGTGGCTGGTCTCGGCAGGCCGGCATCGATGAAGAGGAGTCGCAGCCGGGTTTCTCGCGGCGAGGCGGCACCACCGTCGACGAGCGCTAATGCGTCCTTGAGCAGCTTGACGCCCCGCGCGCCGCGATACCGCTTGGCCAGCAGTAGTACGTCCTCTGCGGGGAACGGTCGTGCACGCATCAACGCGTCCATCCGTGCGATGGCCTGCCCGCGCGACAGGTAGCGGCCGAGATCGAATGCAGTGCGCGCGGGTGTAGCGACGGGCAGCCCACCGACGCAGGTGAATTCGTCATCGATGATCCGTTCGTTGCGCGCGATGATGCCTTTCGGCGGACGGGCGGTGTTGTAGACCAGCTCGATCGTGGCTATCAGCGTCGACCCATTCGGCATCGTGCAATGCAGATGCCGCAACTCCCGTGACAATGCCGTTGCGCTTCGCCCACAGCCATGCGCCGGTGGTTCTGATCGGCGCAGCGATCAGCTGCTGACTTCGCGGAGCATGCACGTTCGGGAAAAACGGCCGGTACCACCGAGCGAGTTCATGTCGGGTGACGACGCCGGCCGCGACGGCTTCGGTTCCGATGAATACCTCCCCCATGGTCGAGATACTGCATGACGCGGCACCGACACCCCCGCGAAATTGCATTCCAGCAGGCCTCTACTCGAGCTTCTCCTGCTGGAATTCCATTTCGGCGGAAACACGTCACTAGGGTGGGCGGCATGAGCTGAATGGACCGCCGCCGATCTGCCGTCCTTCGCCGGACGGACCGTCATCGTGACCGGAGCCAACAGCGGACTGGGTCTGATCACCGCGCGTGAGCTGGCCCGCGTCGGGGCCAAGACGATTCTCGCCGTGCGCAACACCGCCAAGGGCGACGAGGCAGCCGCGTCGATCACGGGCGATGTCGATGTCCGATCGCTCGACCTGCAGGACCTGGCGTCGGTACGCGCCTTCGCCGAGGGCGTCGAGGCCGTCGACGTGCTGGTGAACAACGCAGGCATCATGGCCGTCCCCTACGCGCTGACCGTCGACGGCTTCGAGAGCCAGATCGGCACCAACCACCTCGGCCACTTCGCCTTGACCAACCTGCTGCTGCCCAAGCTCACCGAACGCGTGGTGACCGTGTCGTCGGGGATGCATTTCATCGGCCAGATCAACCTCGAGGATCTGAACTGGAAGTCGCGGAGCTATTCACCATGGCGGGCCTACGGGCAGTCCAAGCTGGCCAACCTCCTGTTCACCAGCGAGTTGCAGCGGCGACTCGACGCGGCGGGGTCTGGACTGAAGGCACATTCCGCCCACCCCGGCTACTCGGCGACCAACCTGCAGGGCAACACCGGCCGCAAGCTCGGCGACGCGTTGATGACGTTCGGGAACAAGCTGGCCACCGACGCCGATTTCGGTGCCCGCCAGACGCTGTACGCGGTGGCGCAGGACCTGCCCGGCGATTCGTTCATCGGGCCGCGATTCGGGATGTGGGGACCGACCGGCCCCACCCCGTTCCGCAGCCCGCTGGCCCGTGACGCCCAGAAGGCCACCGGCCTCTGGGAGCTCTCCGAGCAGCTCACGGACACCAAATTCGGACTCTGATTTGGGCCTGAGCAGCGGCTCCCGCTACCCTGGCTGTTAATCACGGCGAGGGTGACTGGAAATTCAGATAGCCACCGTTATCGACGCGAACCTTTTCGAGGGGTGTCGCCCTGGCCGTGCTCAGTACACGACAGGAGCAGAACCCGATGGCCAAGAACGCACCGAACAATCTCCCCGCTGCAATTCGCAAGGAAACCGGCAAGGGTGCGTCGCGTCGCGCACGGCGCAACGGCAAGGTCGTCGCCGTCCTCTACGGCCACGGCAGCGACCCGCAGCATCTCGAACTCAACGCCCATGACTTCGCCGCGGTGCTGCGTCACGCCGGCACGAACGCGGTGCTCACCCTCGACATCGAGGGCACCGAGCAGCTGGCGCTGACCAAGTCGCTCGAAATCCATCCGATCCGCCGCAGCATCACCCATGCCGACCTGCTGGTCGTTCGCCGCGGCGAGAAGGTCACCGTCGAGGTCAACGTCATCATCGAGGGCGAGGCGGCCCCCGGCACCCTGGTCACCCAGGATACGAACACCATCACCATCGAGGCCGACGTGCAGTCCATCCCCGAAAACCTCACGGTGTCGATCGAGGGCGCCGAGGTCGGCACACAGTTCTCCGCCGGTGCGTTCACCCTGCCCGACGGTGTCAGGTTGGTGTCCGATCCGGACACGCTCGTCGTCAACGTGGTCGCGGCCCCGACCGAGGAAGACCTCGAGTCCGAGGGTGCGGGCGAAGCCGCCGAGGGCGAGGCCGAGGGCGAAGCGCCCGAGGGCGAGGCCGGCGAGGGCGAGGGCGAGGCCGAAGCCGAAGCCGGCGACGAGGCGCCCGCCGCGGAATCCGAGTAGCTCGACATGGCCGAACCCCAACTCGTGGTCGGCCTCGGCAATCCCGGTCCGCAGTACGCCACGACGCGGCACAACGTCGGCTTTCTTGTCGCCGACATCCTGGCCGACCGTATCGGCTCGGGTTTCAAGGTGCACAAGAAGTCAGGGGCTGAGGCCGTCACCGGACAGCTCGCCGGCCGTCCGGTGGTGCTCGCCAAACCGCGCTGCTACATGAACGAGTCCGGGCGTCAGGTCGCACCGCTGGCCAAGTTTTATTCGGTGGCGCCCACCGACATCATCGTCATTCACGACGAGCTCGACATCGACTTCGGGCGTATCAGGCTCAAGTCAGGTGGCGGAGTGGCCGGACACAACGGCCTGCGTTCGGTGGGATCGGCGCTGGGCACCAACGACTTTCAGAGAGTCCGCATCGGGATCGGCCGTCCCCCCGGTCGGATGGAGGGCGCGGCATTCGTGCTCGGCACCTTCACCTCGACCGAGTGGAAAGAGGTGCCGACGATCTGCGAGCAGGCCGCCGACGCCACCGAGCTGTTGATCTCGCAGGGGTTGGAGCCGGCCCAGAACACCGTGCACGCCTGGGGCTACAGCTGACGCGAACACGGCACCGGCAGGCCAGGTTTGGCGCGCACGGCCCATGCACCAACTCCGAATCGGCCGCGAGACTGGCGGACACACCGGCACTTGCGGCCGGGGAATCGGTCCATCTCCATCGGGAACGACATCGACGGGTTGATCTAGCGGTATCCCGCGTCTTGCAGCGCACGGGTGATCCGGCGGGCGGCTTCGTTCATCACTTCGCCGCTCCGATGGAACTCCTGATTGGCCATGCTGCGCGCGGTGCACCGGACATTGTCACGGTTCATTCTCACGACCAGCGATATGTAGCTCAGCGTGCCGGGCAGTCGACACTGGCGAATGCGACGTCGTCGACACCAGCCTCCAGGCACACCCGCCGCAGCCAGTCTGCGTCGATGACGCCCGGTCGTTGCACGGTTCGCGACCGCACCTTGCGGACCGTGGGATGGTCGGCGAGCCGGGGCGGGATCCCGTCCGTCATGCTAGATATAGTACACAATACTCAGACTGTCGGTCGTGAACGTCTGCCGAGTCACTGTTGAGAAAGCGTTCGGAGCCCACACCGGAGGCGCCGCCTGGTGCTCCGCGCAAGCCGATCACAGAAATGAGTTCTCCGCGGCGAGTCCGCGTTCGGGGAACCCGCCGAGCGCGAACGTCTCGGCGTTGCCGAGTCCGATCCCACCTCCGACGGGGTCCTCAACACGCACCAGCAGATCCCGTAGCTGATGAAGTCGGCGGGCATTCTCGGGTTTGTCACAGTCGACGACGTGGTTGCCCTCGACCTTGAGGTCACCGACCCACTGGCCGTACACCCAGTCGTTCCAGCCGTAGTAGCCGGCGGTGCCGAGATGAAATCCACCGGGCCCGGCCGCCGTGATGGTGAGCGGGCGTGTGGTGCCGTCGGAATCGATGAGGGTCACGGTGCCGTGGGTGAACCGGCGGTTGTCGTCCTGGAAGTGCATGTCCTGTTCGACGGAGACGAACCGGTGTGAACTGCCGTCGTCGTTCTGTTGCTCTGCCTGACAACGGATCTCGAGAAATCCATCGCCGCGTTCTTCCTGGTAAATTACGAACAGCGAGTAGGTCGACCCGTCCTGGGGCGTCATCGTCATGGGCAGCCAGGTCATGAACATCTGCTTGAGCTTGCTGCCGCCACGCGGCAGTCCCGGGATCGGGGCCGACGGCCGCGAGGTCCAGGCAGGCGGCTCTTGAGCTCGCGGGTGGGGAATCCGCCGGACAGCAGTTCCACGGCCGAGAGGCCACGATCCTCGAGCGGAACGACGTCGTCGAAGGTCTTCGCGATCGCCTCCGAGACCGAGCCGACATGGCGGAACGCCGCCCTGATGTGTTTGACCCGGTACCAGGGGTCGGGGTTGACATGCCTGCACAGGATCAGGCCGGAGCTACGGTGCTCGATTTCCTCGACGAAGTGCCACATCATCAGCGAGGCGACGCGCTGGTCTCCCGCCGTGAACAGTGAATCCCTGTTGTCGAGAATCACTTTGAACAGCGGGGTGAACGTCGCCTCGAGGTTGGCGATGTAGGCGGCGTGGAATTCGATGGGCTGCTCGGCGATGAGTCGGTCGTAGGCCTTGCAGGCATCCTCGTAACACCGCTCGAGTTCGGGGTATCGCGCCACGAGGGCGAGCACCGCGTTCCGGTCGGCGAGGCGACGTGGCTCGAGCGACCCGCGGGATTCGGTGTGTCCGCGGAGCTCGAGTGGTGGCACGAGTACGCGCGGTGGGGATCCGACAACGAGGTCCCCGACGTCATGACCGAGGCGTTCGACTGGCTCCGCCGCCGGCAGCCCGAGACGACCGGGCCGCCGACGATCTGTTGGGGCGACGCCCGGATGTCCAACGCAATCTTCGACGACAGCGGCCAGATCGTCGCGGCGCTGGACTGGGAGCAGGCGTGCGTGTGCCCGGCCGAAGCCGACTTCGCGTGGTGGCTGGCCACCCGCAAGCAGATGCTGGAGGTCAACGGGCTCGACCTCGACCCCGAACTCCCCGGCTTCGACAGCCGTGCCGCAGTGGTCCGCAGGTTTGAGGAGATGATCGGCCGGCAGCTCGAAAACCTCGACCGGTATGAGATTTTCGCGATGGTGCGGATGGGCTGTTGCATTCTGCGCACGCAGGTGTTGCTGCGCAGCAATGGCCAGCCCGACCACTTCCTCACGCGGGCGCCGATTCTCCCCGGGTGGACGGTCGACGCGGTCCGCGCCTAGTCACCCGTGCGTCGCGCGTACGCCCGCAGAGCGAACGGGGCGATGACCGCCGTCAGAGCCAATGACCACAGGATGGTCGCAAGTACTGGATGGTGCAGCGGCAGTTGGGCTTCCGGTGGGGCGGGCGGACCGTTGCCCCAGAGTTGACGCATCGCCTGCGCCAGCGATGACACCGGGTTCCACTCGATCTCTGGTCACTTTCACCGCGAGCGGCGCCCCTGACAGCAGACACGCACGCTCGCGCTGATCGTTGGTTTGCTAGCGGCGGCGGCCAGGCATACCCAGCCACGGGAACACCGGCTGGTTGGCGGGTGGCGCGGTTGTTCCGGGCCTCACCTTGATCGACGTGCTGCCACTAGTCGAGCAGACGGTATTGCTGCCTGCGTCCTGGCAGGTCGGTCGAGCGGCCGCCATAGGCGCCGAAAGCACCGACACTGCCGCCAAACCCGCCATCATGAAGGCAAACTTGCCGCGACATGTCATCATGTTCTTTCCCTTCCGGGCTACAACCGCGATACCAGAATGGTCATGCGCTGAGCGCGTTGGCATTTCTTGTTGATCAGGGGCAGGCCGATACGATAACGGGTGAATCCGAATCGAGCGGGGTGTTGTTTGCCGCCGCCCGATTGAACGCGTCCGCACGAGCCGCCTCCACAGTCGCCCCGGCACCGCCGGCCACAGCATGGTTGCTAGCGCTGGCGACGGACACGATGCAGAGATTGTCGTTGGTTACTTCGTCGGCCGTGCATTCCACGCCACCGGCAGCCGTGCAAGCCGCGATCACCGCGGCCGAGGCCTCTTCACTGGTGTCACCAGTAGCGGTGAAACCCGCTAAGGTATCTATGAATTCGCCCGTACCAACGGCCGCGAAGATGTCTTCGGGATCTTCAACGTAACCACCGGGGCCATCGGCCCAGGCGGTGCCTGCCGTGACGCCCGCAGCGATAACGCCCGCAGCCGCGATCGCCGAAACCGAACGAGTACTGGCCATTCCCGATCCTCTCGTCAAAGAAGTTCTGCGAAAGAATGTAGTAAAAGCCGCACGCGTTTTCGGACGAATTCGAGAAGAATCCCACTTTCACCGCAAATTACTTGTGCCAGTGTACAGCTCAGGCGCTTGCGCGGGCCAAAGAGTCAGCCGGTGACGAGCGAGACCGAAGTGGAGCGGCGCAGCTTGCCCGACGGCGTCTTCGGGATGCTGCCGGGTCCGAGCACCACGACGTTGCGGGGCCGCACGTCGACCTCGGCCACCACCTCATGGGCGACCTGATGCTCGATGCGGCGCACCTCGACCGGGTCCTGCCAGGCGTTGGACTCCACGGCCACGGCGAACGTCTCGCGCGAATGACCGGCATCCAGTCGCACCGCGACGGCGCAGCCGGGCCGGACGCCCGCGACGCGACCGGCAGCACGTTCGATGTCGGTCGGATAGATGTTGCGGCCGGCCATGATGATCACGTCCTTGACGCGTCCGCACACGATGACGTTGCCGTCTTCGGTCAGATAGCCGAGGTCACCGGTGTCGTACCACCCGTGCTCGTCCTGCGTGGGGATGAAGCCGCCCATGGTGATGTAGCCGGGCGTCAGAGACTCGCCCCGCAGTTCGATGACACCGACACCGCGGGCGAGGCATCACGTTGCCGTGCTCGTCGATGACGCGGGCCTCGAGATCCTTCAGCAGCGGGCCCAGCGAGGCCAGGCGCCGGGTGTTGCCCTTGGTCGCGGGCACGGCCCGGCGCAGTGCGGCCAGCAGGTCGGCGTCGACCTCGTCGACCACCAGGCCGGCACCGCACGGCGAGAACGAGACCGCCAGGGTGGTCTCGGCCATGCCGTAGGCGGGCAGGATCGCGTCGGGCCGCAGGCCGAACGGCTCACCCGCATCCAGCAGGTCCTCGACATCGGCGGGCTCGACGGGCTCCGCGCCCGACAGCGCAAACCGCAGCGTGGACAGGTCGTACTCGCCCGGCTTGGCCTGGCGCCTCAGCCGCTTGGCGAACAGCGCGTACGCGAAGTTCGGCGCCGCGGTCATCGTGCCCTTGTATTTGTCGATGAGCTTGGCCCACAGCAGCGTGTCGCGCAGGAAGTCCATCGGCGTGACCTTGACGAGCTCCGCACCGAAGTACATCGGGATGGTCAGGAAGCCGACCATGCCCATGTCGTGGAAGCAGGGCAGCCAGCTGACCATGACGTCCTTGTCGACGTCGTATTCGGCTCCGATGAACATCGCCTCGGCGTTGGAGTAGATGTTGCGGTGCGTGATTTGCACTGCCTTCGGCGATCCGGTCGAACCGGAGGTCAGCTGCATCAGCGCGAGGTCGTCCTCGCCGACGTCGATCGGGTCGATCGGGTCCGACGCCAACAGATCGGCGACGGTGAGAACCTTGATGCCCTTCTCCTCCAGCACCGGGATCGCCACCAGGAACGGCTCGGAGACGATGACGGCCTTGGCCTCGATCATGCCGATGACGTTCATCGTGTCCTCGGCCCAGATCACCAGGTCGGTCCGGGGTGTGGGCTGGTGAAGCATGGTCAGGCTGGCGCCGCGCATCCAGAGGCCCTGCGCGGTCGGCGCGATCTCCACGGGGAAGCCGGCCAGCACGCCGACCGAATCCCCGAGTCCGATGCCGGCCTCCGCGAGGCCGCCGGCGACGCAGCGGGCCCGCTCGTGAACCTCGCCCCAGGTGTGTCGGATGGGCTCATGCGGTTCACCGGTGACCATGCCCGTGGTGACGCTGCGGGCGTTGCGGTACATCTTCTCGGTGAATCTGCTCACCACGACCTCCTCGGTTCCCGAACAGCAAATGCCCGGGTGTCATACTCCGCCTGATCAGAGGCGCTTTCCAGCAGGCGCGCACACAAATGGGGAGCGGTTAAGTCTCGAATTGGTGATTCTGGCGGGCTACCGGCTAAGACGAAATACCCACCGAGGCTGTCGGTGGGCAAAGTCGCGTCCATTCCTTGACCGCTAGTTTTCACCGTCCATCATCTTAAACAACTCTTAAGTAGTTGCCAAAATATTGCGATAACTGAGGGCTGAGTCACACTGAGGCCGACGGCGTCGGCACCACCCGTGCGCCCTGCACGGGGCCACTGGCGACGCGCACCGTCCGGCAGACGCCTACCCCGGCCAACTCGGAGGCCACGTCGACCGCCGCGCCCGCCGATGCGCACAGGAAGGCACACGTCGGCCCCGAGCCCGACACGATGCCCGCGAGGGCCCCGGCCTCGGTGCCGGCGCGCAGGGTGCGTCGCAGTTCGGGATCGAGGGACAGCGCCGCCGCCTGCAAGTCGTTGCCGAGCAGCGGTGCCAGCTGTGCCGGATCGCCGGAGGCAAGGGCCGCCAGTACCGGCTCGGGATCGTCGAGACGCGGCGGGGCATCGCGGTCCGGCCCCGCGCTGGCACGCAGCCGGTCGATCTCGCCGAACACCGATGGCGTCGACAGCCCGCCGTTGGCGAAGGCCAGCACCCAATGAAACATGTTGCGCGCGAGCACAGTTGCCAACTCCTCGCCGCGACCCGTGCCCAGCGCGGTGCCTCCGTGCAGCGCGAACGGGACGTCGCTGCCCAGCTGGGCGGCCAGCACGTGGAGGTCGCGGCGCGGAACGCCAAGCTCCCACAGCGTGTTCATCGCGACCAGCACCCCGGCCGCGTCGGCGCTGCCGCCGGCCATCCCGCCGGCCACTGGAATCGACTTCTCGACGACGATCGCCACATCCGGCGCCCGTCCGACGTGGTCGGCCAGCAGCTCGGCGGCCCGCCATGCGAGGTTGTGCTCATCGGTCGGCAGCGTGTCCGCGCCCTCGCCCACCAACTCCAGCGACAGCACATCGGCGTTGCGGACGGTGATCTCGTCGAGTAGGGAAACCGCATGAAAAACCGTGGTGAGCTCGTGATAGCCGTCATCGCGGCAATCTCCGACCGCGAGGTAGAGATTGACCTTGCCCGGCACCCGCACCGTGACCGATCCTGTCGGAACCCACTCGGAGGCGGTGTTGCCATTGGACACCTGTCGACACTATCGGAGTACGCCATCCACGAGCAGCCGTCTGGGCAGGTCAATGTGGCTGATGAAAGCCCTAGGCTGAAGGCGTGCTCTCGCCCGGCGAGAAGTTTGAAGGTCACGTTGTCGACGAGGTGGTCGGCCACGGCGGATACGCGACGGTGTACCGGGCCTACGACGTGGATGCGGATCGGAACGTGGCGTTGAAGGTCCTCGACGGGCGTCACAGCGACCTCGCACACATCGCGCGGATGAGAAGGGAGTTCGAATTCGCCCGCCGCCTTGACCATGCGCACATCGTGACCGTCTACGAGCGCGGCCCGGGGTGGCTGTCGATGGAACTGGTCTCCGGTGGCGGGATCGTCGATGTGGACACCATCCCGAAGCGCCTAGCCGCACTGGAGCAGATCGCCGGCGCATTGGACTACACGCACAACCGCCAGATCGTGCACTGCGACGTGAAGCCCGGCGAATATCCTCGTCCACCAGGATAATTCCAGCGCCGTCCTCATCGACTTCGGAGTCGCTCGCGCGATCGCCGACGACATCGGCCACCGATCCGCGCAGATCGAGGCATCGCTGCCGTACGCTGCGCCGGAACTGATCACCGGCCACGCCCCCACGGAGGCCACCGACGAGTATGCGCTGGCATGCACCGTCGTCGAATTGATCACCGGGTCGCCGCCGTTCACGGCGCCCACCGGGCTCGGCCTCATCGAAGCGCACCTGCACGAGCCGCCGCCACGCTGGTCACGTGAAATCTCATGGCTGCCACGCATATTCGACTCGATCGCAGCCAAAGCATTGGCGAAGACGCCAAGGGACCGCTATCCGTCCTGTCGCGAGTTCGTCTCGCTGATAGCCCGGGCGCTAGAGGGCCGGTGCTAGATCACACCGGGACAGTGCCCTCGCGTTGCCGCCGATGGTGCACCACGGGCTTGGGCTCCGGTTCGGGCTCCTCGCTCTCGTCTGACCGTTGGAGGAGCCGGACGAAGTCCGCGATCGACAGTGTCTCACCGCGTCGGGATGGGTCGATGCTCGCGGCGAGCAGTCGGCTGGCCGACTCGTTGCCCGAGCCCGCCCATTCGGCGAAGGCGTTGCGAGACGTCTTACGTCGCTGGCCGAAGGCGATATCGATGAGGTTGAACACTCGTTCGCGGAACTCTGTGTCAGTGGGCCACGGCGACGTCTCGTAGCGGTCGATGCGAACCAGGCCGGAATAGACGCGTGGGATCGGCCAGAACACCGTCGGCGAGACCATGCCGTAGCGCCGGACGTTACCGAAGAAGCGAACCTTGACGCTGGGCACGCCGTAGTCCTTGCCACCGGGCTCGGCCGCCAGGCGTTCGGCGACCTCGGCCTGCACCATCACCATGACGGTGCGAATCGACGGGAACTCGGCCAGCAGGTGCAGCAGGGCGGGGACGGCGACGTTGTAAGGCAGGTTCGCGACCAGTGCGGTCGGCTCGTCGGCGATCTCGGTGCGGCGCAGGTTGAGGATGTCCCGGTTCAGCACGCTCAGCCGGTTGATTTCGCTGTGCGAATGCTCGGCGACGGTGATGGGCAACTGCCGGGCGAGCACAGGATCTATCTCCACCGCGGTGACGCGCGCACCCCGGTCGAGCAGGGCCAAGGTCAGTGAACCCAGACCCGGACCGACCTCGAGGACGTGGTCTTGCCTGTTGATGCTGGACGCCGAGACGATCCGACGAACAGTGTTGGCGTCGTGGACGAAGTTCTGGCCAAACGATTTGCGAGGCCGGAAATCAATCTCTCTCGCCAGGTGTCGTATCTCGGTCCGCCCGAGTAGTCGAATGGTCAGCGCGCCCCAATCCTCCCGCTACACGTCGGCCACGCGCCCCAACCTTGCCGTGCCCGAGTGACCTCAGCAATCGCGATCTGCTCTTCTCTGGTCGCCAAATCGGCCCTGCCAGCATACCTCAGACCGCCGTTTCGCTCCCAGGTATTCTGGTCAAACTGGACACCACCGTAAAATCCGTTGCCGGTGTTGATGGCCCAATTACCTCCAGCTTCGCACCGAGCAAGGGCGTCCCAGACACCTCCGTTGGAGACTTCCGGAACCTCGGTGCCGGGCTTGACACCGACTCGGAGAACACCGTCGCGAGCAGGGACGACTACGACATTGGCTACTGGCATTCTCCCGGACTCGACACCGTTCACTTTGGCGATGGCAAAGGTTACGTCCTGTGTTCCCGGCGTTCCGGGATCCTCGACGACCTGGCGGCTCATGTTGAGTGTCGGATCTTCGATGCGGTGATTCGCCGGCGGCAGCGGCACGCGTTCGGTGACCTTCTCGATCCGAATCCGCTTCACGTGGATCTGCATGCCGTCGACGACCGGTGAGGATGCGGCGGGGATGACCTCATCGCTCTGCTCGAGGGGGACGCCCGCCGCCTCGAGCAGGGCGGCGACGTTCGGCGCGGCCAGGTGCACGGACCGCACCACTCCGGCGTCGTCCAGTTGGACGGTTTTCGCGCTGACCACGGGAAGCGACATACCCGACAGCGGCACTCGGCTGCCGCGTGATGCCGCTGCAGGTGCCTTGTCGGTCATCTGCAGCTGGCTCAGCGCCCCGGCGACCGTCGACGCAGTGGTCCACACCTCTTGGCTGTCACGGCCGTCGGTCGAGATCTGCAGCGGCCTGCTGCGCCGGAGCACGATGGTGTCGGATTGTTGCACCGGTTCGTTGGCCGCTGGGTAGAGGTCGTCACGCTCGCCGACGTCGAACCCGTTCTCCTTGACGACGTCGATCACCCGCGACTTCATCGTGGCCACGGTGGTCGACGTGCCGTCGACGGCCAGGGTCACGGTCTTGTGCGCAGCTACCGCGACACCACCTGCGCACGCCAGCGCAAGCAACGTCGCCCCGACGACAAGTCGCAATAGCGGCGACCGCTCTTCGTGAATCTTATTCAAAATATTCAAAACGCTGTTTTTCCCGACTATCGGACGGAGGGCAACCTTCGAAGCCATCCGCGATTGATCACAAGACGGTAACGAAAAGCCTCACGGCCAGCAACTCGCCAGCCCGTACGTGCGGGCCGCCGTCGAAGTGGTTTCCTGCGCAAGCTCCTCGGCAGGCCTGGTGAGGAGCTCAGCCAACGCTCGAACAGTGTAGGGCAGGCAGTATGGCTCATTCGGGGCACCTCGGTATGGATGCGGTGTCAGGAATGGCGCGTCCGTCTCGACGAGCAGTTGCCCAACGGGAATCAGCGACGCCGCTTCCCGTAGCGCGGTGGCATTCCGGAAGCTGACCGTTCCGGACAGGCTGAGCAACCAACCATTGGCCAGGCAGATCCTGGCCATCTCGGCGTCCGACGAGAAGCAATGAAATATCACGGTGTCGGGCGCGCCCTCGGCGCTCAGGACGTCCAGAACGTCGGCGTCGGCGTCGCGGTTGTGGATCATCAGCGGCTTACCGGTGCGCTTGGCGAGGTCGATATGCCAGGCGAAAGCCTCGCGCTGGGTCGCGGGGTCGGCGCACCCGTCGAGTTTGCCCGGCCAGTACATGTCCATACCGGTCTCCCCGACGGCCACCACCCGCGGATGCCCGGCGAGCCGTTCGATGACGGCCTTGGCCTCGTCGGTGAGCGCGTTCGCACGCGTGGGATGCAGAGCGACGGCGGCATACACGCGAGGATCGGCATCGGCGGCGTCCGCGACCCAGCGCGCGGACGTCAGGTCGTCGGCGATCGTCACGACAGCCTGTACGCCGACGGCCTCGGCCCGGTCGACGATCGCGCGGATGCTGGCGGCGTCGGTCGCACCGCAGGCATCGAGATGGGTGTGTGCGTCGATGAGGGGCGAGAGCGGCTCCGGGGCCGGTGGCTTCTCCCGTCTGGCTGGGCGCTTGTCGCTCACCGCCACACCATAAGCTGAGGCCCAAATGAGCACCCCGTCTTCCCCCGGCGCCAGGACGCGCACCCCCGGGGACCCCTACTACATCACTACGGCCATCGCCTATCCCAACGGTGAGCCGCACATCGGACACGCCTACGAATACATCGCCACCGACTCGATAGCCCGGTTCAAGAGGCTGGATGGCTTCGATGTGCGTTACCTGACGGGCACCGATGTGCACGGCCAGAAGATGGCCGAGACGGCGGCCGCCCTTGGCATCCCGACCGCCGAGTTGGCGCGCGGCAATTCCGATGTGTTCGAGCGCATGCAGGAGAAGCTCAACATCTCGTTCGACCGGTTCATCCGGACGTCCGATGCCGACCACTATGCGGCGTCGATCGAAATCTGGAAGCGGATGAACGAAGCCGGCGACATCTACCTCGACACCTACTCGGGGTGGTACTCGGTGCGTGACGAAGGCTTCGTCACCGAGGGCGAAACCAGTCTCAACGCCGACGGTGTGCGGATTGCCACCGAGACCGGAGCCCCCGTGACGTGGACCGAGGAGCAGACATACTTCTTCCGACTGTCGGCGTACGCCGAGAAGCTGTTGTCGCACTATGAGGCGCACCCGGAGTTCATCGAGCCTGGTGTGAGGCGCAATGAGGTGGTCAGCTTCGTCTCCGGTGGGCTTCGCGATCTGTCGATCTCCCGCACGACGTTCGACTGGGGTGTGCCGGTGCCCGACCACCCCGATCACGTGATGTACGTATGGGTCGACGCGCTGACCAACTACCTGACCGGCGTCGGTTTTCCCGACACCTCGTCCGAGATGTTCCAGCGGTTCTGGCCCGCCGATCTGCACATGATCGGCAAGGACATCATCCGGTTCCACACCGTTTACTGGCCGGCTTTTCTCATGTCGGCGGGAATCGAGTTGCCGCGCAAGGTGTTTGTGCACGGCTTCGTTCTCAACCGCGGAGAGAAGATGAGCAAGTCGGTCGGCAACGTCGTCGATCCGAACGCCTTGGTGGACGCCTTCGGCGTCGACCAGGTGCGCTACTTCTTCCTTCGGGAAGTGCCGTTCGGTCAGGACGGCAGCTACAGCGAGGACGCGATCATCGGGCGCATCAACGCCGACCTCGCCAACGAGTTGGGCAACCTCGCGCAGCGGTCGCTGTCGATGGTGGCCAAGAACCTCGACGGGATTGTGCCTGAGCCAAGCGACTTCACGCCCGACGACACTGAGCTGTTGGATTTGGCCGACGGCCTGCTCGAGCGGGTGCGCACGCATTTCGACGCCACCGCAATGCATCTCGCGCTGGAAGCCATCTGGTCGGTGCTCGGCGCGGCCAACAAGTACTTCAGCGCCCAGGAACCGTGGGTGCTGCGCAAGTCCGACGAGGCCCAAGATCAAGCCAGGTTCCGCACCGTGCTCTACACCACGCTGGAGACTGTGCGGATCGCGGCGTTGCTCAGCCAACCGGTGATGCCCGAGTCGACGGCCAAGCTGCTCGACCTGCTCGGGCAGACAGATGATCAGCGCACGTTCGCCTCCGTCGGCACACGCATCGCACCCGGCACGGCGCTGCCGGCCCCGGTGGGTGTGTTCCCGCGATATCAGCTGGAGTGACGCACGTCACTTTTTGTCACGATCGGGGCGTCGGGCGGTGTCTTGAGGACATGACTCAACACATCGACAGAGAGAATTCGCGGCCGCACGCGCACAAGGTCGTCGTCATCGGCGGCGGATACGCCGGAACACTGGCGGCCAACCGTCTGCGGATGCGCCACGGTGGAACCCCGACATCACGCTGGTCAATCCGCGACCGAAATTCGTCGAGCGGATCCGGCTGCATCAGCACGTGGCGGGCAACTACGACGCGACCGTCGACTACGGCAGCCTGCTCGGCGAGGGCATCAAGCTCGTCGTCGACACCGCGACCCGCATCGACACCACCAATCGCACCGTTGAATTGGCGTCGGGCCCGGCGCTGCGACTACGACTACGTCATCTACGCGGTCGGCAGCACCGGCGCGGCTCCGGCCTCGTGTCCGGGCGCGGCTGAATTCGCTTATCCCATAGCAGAACTCGAGCAGGCGCAGCGGCTGCGTGCTGTCATCGACGAGCTGCACCCGGACGCCCGTGTCACCGTCGTCGGCGCCGGGCTGACCGGGATCGAGACCGCCACCGAACTCGCCGAACAGGGCCGCAAGGTCACACTCGTCTGCGGCGGCCAGCTCGGCGCCGTACCTGTCTGAGCCCGGTCGTCGGTCGGTCGCCAAGGTGTTGCGCAAGCTCGGGGTCGGTGGTGCTCGAGGCCGACGTGGTGACCGAGGTACGCGCGCGACGCAGTGGTCTTCGCCGACGGCGCGGTGCGGCCCGAGCGCGGTGACCGTCTGGACGGCGGGCTTCGGAGTGCCCGGAACTGGCGGCCGCCAGCGGGTTGCGCACTGACGAGATGGGCCGGCTGCTCACCGACGAGACACTGACGAGCGTCGGACGACGCTCGCATTGTCGCCGCCGGCGACTGCGCATCGCCCTCGGGCGTGCCGCTGCGGATGTGCTGCGCGTCGGCGTCACAGCTCGGCCCTCAGGCCGCCGACACGGTGCTGAGCCGGATCGCGGGCACCGCACCGGCGAGCTTCGAGTACGGCTTCGGCGGGCCTGCATCAGCCTGGGCCGCAGCGCGGCATCCTGCAGCTCGCCCGCAAGGACGACACGCCGGTGAACGTCTACTTCAGCGGCCGCCTCGTCGCAGGATCAAGGAGGCGATCTGCAAGGGCACGTGTGGGCGCTGCGCCGCGAGGCCGCAAGCCGGGCTCTCGTTCTGGCTCAAGGGCGGCACCGCGTCCCGAGCAGCCGGCGCTCACCGAGGTGGTCACGGAAACGTGACCAACGTCGGACCATCGCCGGTTCGGCCGCCGGAACACGCCGAACGGTTCACCCATCTGCGGCCGCTGCTGTTCACCATCGCCTACGAGATCCTCGGTTCGGCCACCGAATCCGACGATGTGCTGCAGGACAGCTATCTGCGATGGGCGGACGTGGACCTCGCGACGGTGCGGGACACCAAGTCGTATCTGGCACAACTGGTGACCCGGCAGGCACTCAACGCACTGCGCGAGGGTGCCCGCCGCCGCGAGGACTACATCGGCCCGTGGCTGCCAGAGCCGCTGCTGCTCGACGACCGCGACGCCCCGCCGACGTCGTTCTCGCCGAATCGGTTTCGATGGCGATGCTGGTTCTTCTCGAGACGCTCACTCCCGACGAGCGGGCGGTATTCGTGCTGCGCGAGGTGTTCGGATTCGACTACGACGAAATCGCCGGAGCGGTGGGCAAATCCGCGCCGACGGTGCGTCAGATGGCCCACCGCGCCCGCGAGCACGTGCACGCCCGGCGCAATCGGTTCGGGCCCGTCGACGCCGCAACGAACGCAGCAGGTCACCGAGCAGTTCCTGACCGCCGCGTCCACGGGCGACATGGACGGTCTGATGGCGCTGTTGGCGCCGGGGGCCACCTGGACGGCCGACCACGGCGGCAAGGCCACCGCGATCCGCAGGCCCGTCGTCGGCGCGCGAAGGGTCGCCGCGCATCATGGCGCGCCTGTTCCAGGTCGCCGCCGAGATGCCGGAGATCAGATTCGAGACGGCGGTCTACAACAGCGCACCCGCGGTGGTCGTCTACACCGGCGACCACCTCGAAGGCGTCTTCCTGTTCGAGGTGGTCGACGGCCAGATCACGAACCTCTACGCGATGCGCAACCCGGACAAACTGATCGGGGTCACGACTCCGCGGGTGATCAGTCGTTAGTGACGTCCGACACATCCCACGGCCGAGGTGTCACACTCCGCGTTTCCGCGGTGTCTCGAGGACAGACCAGCTCCGAGCTGAAAGGCCGCCTCCGGCGGCCGGCGAAGAGCGA
This sequence comes from uncultured Actinomycetota bacterium, assembly GCA_963805835.1. Lineage (GTDB taxonomy): Bacteria > Actinomycetota > Actinomycetes > Mycobacteriales > Mycobacteriaceae > Mycobacterium. Next base: position 58,574 of record CAWDVX010000011.1, read on the forward strand.
GGATGACCCTGAGGAGATTGAGATGACCGACCAGAAGACCCGCGTGATCGTCATCGGCGGCGGATATGCCGGCGTGCTGGCGGCCAACCATCTGCGGCTCAACGAGAACGTCGACATCACGCTGGTCAACCCTAGGGCGAAGTTCGTCGAGCGCATCCGGCTGCACCAGTTGGTGACCGGCACCGACGACGCGGTCGTCGACTACGCCGAGATCCTGGGTGACGGGATCCAGTTGATCGTTGACTCGGTGACCCGAATCGACGCACCGCGGCGCAGCATCGAACTCGCCGGCGGTGGCGAGCTGACCTACGACTACCTGATCTATGCCATCGGTAGTCACGGGGCCGCACCGGTCGTCCCCGGAGCCGCTGAATTCGCCTACCCGATCGCAGAACTCGAGCATGCCCAGCAGCTGAGGGCGGCATTTCACGCAGCAGGTGCCGACGCGCCGATGACGGTGATCGGCGCGGGTCCAACGGGCCTGGAGGTGGCCGCCGAATTCGCCGAGGAAGGCCGTCGCGTCACCCTGGTCTGCGGCGGGGTTCTCGGCCCGTACCTGCACGCCCGCGGTCGCCGCGCGGCCGCCAAGCGACTGAACCGGCTCGGCGTCACCATCATCGACGGCCCCGGCAGCACCGCGACCGAGGTGCGCCCCGACTGCGTGATCCTGGCCGACGGCCGCACGATCGCCAGCGCGGTCACGGTCTGGACCGCCGGCTTCGGGGTGCCCGATCTGGCGTCCCGCAGCGGGCTGAGCACCGACGCCGCCGGGCGTCTCCTCACCGACGAGACCCTCACCAGCGTCGACGATCCGCGCATCGTCGCCGCGGGCGATGCGGCGGCTCCGTCGAACCTGCCGCTGCGCATGAGCTGCCAGGCCGCGATCCCGCTGGGCGCACAGGCCGCCAACACGGTGCTCAGCCGCATCGCGGGCACCGAGCCCAAGCGACTGAACCAGGCGTTCACCGGCCAGTGCATCAGCCTCGGCCGCAACGGCGGTCTCGTTCAGCTCGCGCATCTCGACGACACCGTGATGCCGCTGCACATCGGCGGTCGCACCGCAGCCAAGATCAAGGAGGCGGTCTGCAAGGGCACCGTCTGCTTCCTTGCAGCGGGAGGCGCGCAAGCCGGGAAGCTACTTCTGGCTCAAGGGCGGTAAGCGGCAGAAGCAGTTGGAGTCAGCGGGTCAACCGGTGCGCCCATGACCGACGAACACGCCGAACGATTCACGGCCCTACGGCCGCTGCTGTTCACGATCGCTTACGAGATTCTCGGCAGTGCAACTGAATCCGACGATGTGCTGCAGGAGAGCTACCTGCGCTGGGCCGAGGTCGACCTGTCGATCGTGCAGGACACCAAGGCCTACCTCGCCCAGCTCGTCACCCGGCAGTCCCTCAACGCGCTGCGGGCGCAGTCCCGCAGGCGTGAGGAGTACGTCGGCCCGTGGCTGCCGGAGCCGCTGCTTCTGGAGACCGGTGACAACACAGACGCATCGACCGATGTCGTGCTCGCCGAATCGGTTTCGATGGCGATGATGGTCGTCCTGGAGACGCTGAGCCCGGACGAACGCGCCGTGTTCGTGCTGCGCGAGGTGTTCGGCTTCAGCCACGACGAGATCGCCTCGACAATCGGCAAATCGGCGGCCGCGGTCCGCCAGATGGCACACCGCGCCCGCGAGCATGTTCAGTCGCGACGCAAGCGGTTCGAACCCGTCGACCCCAAACTCTCCATGGAGATCACCGCGCGCTTCTTCGCCGCAGCTTCGACCGGTGACGTCGACGGGCTGATCGAGATGCTGTCGACCGACGTGGTGTGGACCGCCGACAGCGACGGCAAGGTCAGCGCGGCGCGCCGGCCCGTCTCGGGTGCCGAACGGGTGGCCAAACTGGTTGTCGGGCTCGTGCGGCTGGCCGGGGAGTCAGGCCGGGTGGAGCCCGCGATGTACAACAACGCGCCCGCCCTGAAGCTCTACCTCGGCGACAGCTTCGAAGGAGTGATCACCGTGGAGATCACCGACGGCCGGATCAGCCACTTCTACGCGATGCGTAACCCGGACAAGCTGGCCGGGGTCGACATCCCGCGCGAGATCAGCCGCTAGCCCTCTGACACGCTTGAGGTGTGCGGATCGAGCGGATCGGCGACGTGGGCGGTGCCCCCGCGGTGTTGCGCGCCATCGCCGACGCGGCGCGACGGCGCGACCTTCCGCCGCCTGCCGCACTGATCGGCGAATGGTTCGATTCGCGTGCGGTCATCGCGCCGTCGGTGGCGGTGACCCCCGTCGGCACCTCCGAGGTGTTCGACGTGTCCCCCGGCGCATCCGATGACGTGGTCGGCGGCGGATGGTTCGGCTACCTGTCGTACCCGGATGCCGGCGCCGACGGCCGAGGGCCACGCGTACCCGAGGCCGCGGGCGGCTGGTCGGACTGCGTGCTGCGCCAGGACCGGGACGGCCAGTGGTGGTACGAAAGCCTCTCCGGGGCAAAGCTTTCCGGATGGATTCAGGAGGCACTCGGCGCGGCTGAGGTGCACCGCTCGAGCACGGTCGTGTGGGGTGCCCCCGACCAGGACGCGCACCGCCGCGGCGTGCTGGCCTGCCTGGAGGCGATCGCGGCGGGCGAGGTCTATCAAGCCTGTGTGTGCACGCAGTTTGCCGGCCGGATCGACGGGGCTGCAATCGATTTCTTCGTCGACGCCGTGACCCGTACCTCGCCCGCCAGGGCTGCGTACCTCGGCGGCGACTGGGGCGCGGTGGCATCACTGTCTCCCGAGCTGTTTCTGCGACGACACGGCGAGGCGGTGACGTCGAGTCCGATCAAGGGCACGATGCCGCGGCATGCTGATCCGTCGGCGCTGCGCGCCTCGGTCAAGGACGTCGCCGAGAACATCATGATCGTCGACCTGGTCCGCAACGATCTGGGCCGGGTCGCGGTCACCGGCAGCGTGTCCGTCCCCGAACTTCTCGTCGTCCGTCCCGCACCGGGTGTCTGGCATCTGGTGTCGACCGTGACGGCGCGCGTCAATGTCGACGTGCCGATGGCCGATGTGCTCGATGCGACGTTCCCACCCGCGTCGGTGACCGGCACACCCAAGCGGCGGGCGCGTCAGTTGCTGACCGGCTGGGAACCGCATCGGCGCGGAGTGTATTGCGGCACAGTCGGATTGGCGTCACCGATGGCCGGATGCGAACTGAACGTGGCGATCCGCACGGTCGAGTTCGACGACCGGGGCAACGCGGTGCTCGGCGTGGGCGGCGGTATCACCGCGGATTCCGATCCCGGCCACGAGTGGGACGAATGCCTGCACAAGTCGGCGCCGATGACTCAGCCGCGCGAGCGTAGAACCGCGTCGTAGAGTTCGCGCCGCGACGGCGCGCCGGGATGCATTGCGATCACCTGGGCGCACGCGTCCTTGACCCGCATGCCCTCGTCGACGAGCGCGGTCACCTCGGCGACCAGCGCCTGCACATCGGCGGTCGGCGTCGCCCCGGCCAGCACGACTGTGATCTCGCCGAGCACACCCTCTTTCGCCCACTCGGCGAGCTCGCCGAGCGAGCCGCGGACGATCTCCTCGTGCGTCTTGGTCAGTTCACGGCACACGACCGCCTCGCGGTCGCCACCGAGAGCTTCGACGGCGTCCTTGAGCGTCTCCGCCAGGCGCCGCGGCGACTCGAAGAACACACACGTGCGCGGCTCGGCGGCCAGTGTGCCGAGCCAGGTCATCCGCGCCGAGTGCCTGCGCGGGGCGAAACCCTCGAAGCAGAACTTCTCGGACGGCAGGCCGGAGACCGCCAGCGCCGTCGTCACCGCGGACGGGCCCGGCAGACAATGGACCGCTGCCCCGGCATCGATGCACGCCGACACCAGCCGGTACCCCGGATCGCTGATCAGCGGCATACCGGCATCGCTGACCAACAGCACCGTCGCTCCGGCCGCGATCTCGGCGACCAGCGCCGGCACCCGCGTCGCCTCGTTCTGGTCGTACAGGCTGACCACCTTGCCCGCGGGTTTGACGTCGAGGGCCTGAGCCAGGCCGCGGATCCGCCGGGTGTCCTCGGCGGCGACCACGTCGGCACTGGCCAGCGCCCTGACCAGCCGCGCAGATGCATCCGCGGGCTGACCCAATGGCGTGGCGCCGATAAGCAGTCGGCCGGGACTCATGCGGGACAGCCTACGATCGCTTGCGTGACCGCCCCCGCAACCGAAGCTTCGCGCGCGGTCCCCGTCATCAGCCCCGCGCCGCTGGTGCCGGTCGCGGACTTCGGACCCTGGGACCGACTGCAGGGCTGGGCGATGACCGCCGTCGTCACCGCGTTGGCCGCGGTGACTCGGTTCCTGAACCTGGGATCGCCGACCGACGCGGGCACACCCATCTTCGACGAGAAGCACTACGCGCCGCAGGCGTGGCAGGTGCTGCACAACCACGGCGTGGAGGACAACCCCGGCTACGGGTTGGTCGTGCATCCGCCGGTGGGCAAGCAGTTGATCGCGGTCGGCGAGTGGATATTCGGCTACAACGGCCTGGGCTGGCGTTTCGCGGGCGCCGTCTGCGGCATCATCACCGTGTTGCTCGTCGTGCGGATCGCGAGGCGGATCAGCCGGTCCACCGTCGTCGGCGGCATCGCCGGGCTGCTGATCGTCGCCGATGGCGTCAGCTTCGTCGCGGCGCGCACAGCACTGCTCGACGGATTCCTGGTGGTCTTCGTCGTGGCGGCGTTCGGTTGTTTGATCGTCGACCGCGACCAGGTGCGCGAACGAATGCACATCGCACTGCTCGAAGGCCGCATCGGCGAGACGCCGTGGGGTCCGAGACTCGGTGTGCGGTGGTGGCGGTTCGGCGCCGGGGTGCTGCTTGGATTGGCCTGCGCGACAAAATGGTCCGGGCTGTACTTCGTCGCGTTCTTCGGGGTGATGACGCTGGCGTTCGATATCGCCGCGCGCCGGCAGTATCGCGTCCCGCGACCGTGGCTCGGCGCCTTCCGGCGTGACCTGGGTCCGTCGCTGTATGCGATCGTGCTGATACCGCTCGGTGTCTACCTGGCGTCGTATACGCCGTGGTTCGCGTCTGAGACGGGAGTGAATCGCCACGAGGCAGGCAGGTCGATCGGCGAGGACAGCATCCTGCCGGTGCCCGATGCGCTGCGTTCGCTGTGGCACTACACGTATGCGGCGTACAAGTTCCACGCAGGTCTGACCAACGCGGACGGCAACCACCACCCGTGGGAGTCCAAGCCGTGGACGTGGCCGATGTCGCTGCGGCCCGTCCTCTACGCGATCGACAACGAGAATGTCCCGGGCTGCGGCGCGCAATCGTGCGTCAAGGCGGTGATGCTCGTCGGCACGCCGGCCATGTGGTTCATCGCGGTGCCGGTGCTGGCGTGGGCGCTGTGGCGGGCGTTCGTCAAGCGGGATTGGCGCTATGCCGCGATCCTGGTGGGCTACAGCGCCGGCTTCCTGCCGTGGTTCGCCGACATCGACCGGCAGATGTACTTCTTCTACGCGGCGACGATGGCGCCGTTCTTCGTTATGGCGATCGCGATGATCCTCGGCGACATCCTGCACAAACCGAACCAGAACTCGGAGCGAAGAACGCTCGGGCTGATCGCGGTCAGCTGTTATATCGCGCTGGTGCTGACGAACTTCGCCTGGATGTACCCGATCCTGACGGGCATACCGATTTCACAGGCGACCTGGAACATGCAGATCTGGCTGCCGTCCTGGAGCTAGCTCTGCGGCCGCAACGGTATCCACGTTTTGCAGGCCGTTACTCACACTTTCCCTGCAGAACGTAGATAGCGACGCGAAGACGCTAGAGCGGGTCGCGCGACGCGGGGCACGACATGCAGCGGGGCCCGCCGCGGCCGGTACCGAGCTCTGACGCCTCGATCGGCAGCACCTCGATACCCGAATCTGCAAGCCGTGCATTGGTTTCGGCGTTTCGCTCGTATGCGATCACCACGCCCGGCGCCACGGCCAGCGTGTTGTTACCGTCGTCCCATTGCTCCCGCTCCGCAGTGACGGGGTCGAGGCCGGTGGCGATCACCCGCAGCTTCTCGATACCCATCGCGTCCGCTGCGGCGATCAGAAACGGTCGCGCGTCGTCGATCCGCACGCCGCCGGAGCCGTCGCGGTGAATCGTGAACGCCGACAGCGACTCGACAACATTGGGGTACATCACGACCGCATCGACGTCGACCATCGTGCACACGGTGTCGAGGTGCATCTGCGCCCGCTCCTGCGCGATCGGCACCGCCAACACGGTGTGCGCGAGGCCATCGTCGAAAAGACTGCGCGCCAACGCCTCCGCCCCCGCCGGCGTGGTCCGCTCGCCCACTCCCACCGCGACCACTCCCGGCGCGAGCAGCAGCACGTCGCCACCCTCGACGGGCGCGGACCGCGACTCGTACGCACGGCGCACACCAAGGAACCGTGGGTGGTGCGCGTAGATCACGTCGGTCAGCGACGTCTCGCGCACGCGCGCAGGCAATGCCAGCGACGTGATCGCCACCCGGGGACCGATCCAGAAGGAGGAGTCGCGGGTGAACAGGAGATTCGGCAGCGGGTTGATCACAAAATCCCCGCCGTGGTGCATCCGTCGCACCAAGGACAATTCACCGCCGCGCAGCGGCAGCTCGTTGAACGTCATCCCCGCCATCAGCACCGACGCCAGCGGCGACGCATCCAGCGTGCGCAGGTAAGCCGAAAGCTCCTGCGCCAAAGGCAGTCCCAGGCGACGCGGATCGACCGCAGCGGCTATGCCGTGCATACGCGCCGCCCCACTCTTGGCCAGCGCCTCGGTCAGCAGGTCCGCCAGCAGCAGCACCTCGACGCCACGCGAGGACAACAGCGCGGCGAACGCGTCGTGTTCACGCTGCGCCTTCGCCACCCACGGCAGACCGTCGAACAGCAGCACGTCGTTGTTACGTGGCGTCAGCCGCTGCAGTTCCGCGCCGGGCCGGTGCAGGATGACGGCACGCAGCCGGCCAACCTCGGAATCGCAGCCCAACGTCACATCTAGCACCGTAACGTGCGGACTCCACACACGTACCTCAACTATGGTTTAGGTCATGGAGTTGATCCACGAACTCACACCCGGGGACATGGCCGTCCGCAGCGGCGTCGCCGTATCGGCGCTGCACTTCTACGAACGCGAGGGGCTCATCACCAGCAAGCGCACCGGTGGCAATCAGCGCCGGTATGCGCGCGAAACCCTGCGCCGAGTCGCGTTCATCCGAATGAGCCAACGACTCGGCATTCCGCTCGCGCGCATCCGCGAGGCCCTGGCCACCCTGCCGACCGACCGCGTCCCGACGAGCAAGGACTGGGCCAGGCTGTCGGCCGGGTGGCGCCAGGATCTCGACGACCGCATCCTGCACCTCCAGCGGCTCCGCGACAACCTCACCGGCTGCATCGGTTGCGGCTGCCTGAGCCTGAAAAGCTGCGCGCTTTCCAACCCCGGCGACGTGCTGGCCACCGAAGGGCCCGGCGCCGTGCGCCTCTGACCCTTCGAACGTCTGTGCGATAAGATCGGCGACATGGAGCTGGCTCTACAGAGCTCGCTGTTCGAGCACGCCGAACGGCGCCATCTCGGCAACGGCGCCTGGATCGACTACCGGTCCGGATGGCTGGACGACGGCGACTCGCTGTTCGAGGGGTTGCGCGAGGACATCCCGTGGCGCGCCGAACGGCGCAAGATGTACGACCGCGTGCTCGACGTGCCGCGGCTGGTGAGCTTTCACGATCTGGTCGAGCAACCGCCGCCGCATCACCGGCTGAAGCAGATCCGCCGGCGCCTCAACGACGCCTACGCGGGCGAACTCGGCGAACCGTTCACCACCGCGGGCCTGTGCCTCTACCGAGACGGCGACGACAGCGTGGCCTGGCACGGCGATACCGTCGGCCGCAGCAGCACCGAGGACACCATGGTGGCCATCATCAGCCTCGGCGCCACAAGGGTTTTCGCGCTGCGACCGCGTGGCGGCGGCGGGTCACCGGGACGCGGAGGGCCGGCGACATCGAACACTGCGAATGGCACTCAGGCACGGCGACCTGTTGGTGATGGGCGGTTCGTGTCAGCGCACCTGGGAGCATGCGATACCGAAGACGACGCGTCCGACCGGCCCGCGGATCAGCATTCAATTCCGCCCGCACGACGTGCGCTAACCCCGCACTGCGCGCACGGTCGCGGTGAGGAGGTCGCGGGCGCGCTGGGTGTCGACCGGCGTCACGGGTTTGTCGGGCAGCACCAACGGGTTCGCCGTGACGATCACGAGAAACGTCTGGAAGCTTGCGATGTAGTTGTAGATCTCCCCGGTGCTCGGCTTGCCGTTGACGACGGTCTGCAGCACACGGTGAGTGCCCATCGTCTGGGCGCCGTCGATCTCTGGCGCCTCAACAACCTCGACGACTCCCCGTACGCCACCGCCGGCGAAACCAACCCTCTGGCAGTTGTCGGCGGGGCGGTTGACCGGGACGGGTTCGGAGGTTTCCACCGCAATCGCGATGAAGCGATTGCCGTCGCCCTCGGCGGTGATGGCAGCCATGTTGCCCTTGACTCCGGGCGGCAGCACCTGCGCGGTGGCGAACGATCCGCAGGCGGCCGGGTCGAATTTCATTCCGTTGGGCATGGCCTGCGGTCCGAGCAGTCGCGGGTCTATTCGCGTCGGCCCGACCTCCGTCACCGTGAATTGCGAACCGAAACTCAGACCGCACATCCTTCACACGAGCGATGTCGGCGTCTGAGACGTCGGCCGACTGTCCGGTCGAACACGCGGTCAGCACTCCGACGCAGACCAGGGTGAACTGGCTGACGAGCTTTGCGCTCTTGGACATCGCCGCACAGGGTACCCCTTCGGTCTCGCGACGCTCGCGGCCTCAACCCCGCAACGCCGCCACCGTTTTCGACATCAATGCTCCGGCGAAGTCCGCGCCCAGTTGCGGATTCGGCGATCCGGGATCGGTCACCACGATGACGAACGCGATGTGGTCGTCCAGATAGGCGGTGACGGTATCGGCGTGGGAGTGGGTTTCGGTACCGCCCTCGACGACGGTCTTCGTCGAGGTGGCCATCGCGACGGTCTGGGCGCTCTCGATCGTCGGCGCGGTCGTCAGAGTGACAGTGCCGCTCGTCTGTCCGGCCGACAACGTCCAGTGCCCGCATTCGGCGGCCACCGCCGGATCGAGGCCCACAGTCAACTCCGCGACGACGGCGTAGACGATGCCGCCGGCCCCCGACCCCGACCAGCCTTTCGTCGACGCGGGGTCGACGACGGGATCCGCCAGCAGGCCGCACTGTGGCGGATCCGCCAACCACACGGCGCCGTACCCCCACAACGTCGTCGGCGCGACCGGGCCTGCGAGGTCGGCGACCTCGTACCCGTCGGGCAGATCTTCGCGCACGCGATCGATCCGAGCCGGGTTGACCCGCGCCGATACACCCGGGGATGTGGCGGCTCCCGGCGCGGTGTCGTCCGTCGCACCGCAGCCCGCAGCCAGCAAAGCCACCGCTGCGCACATTGCGCGTACCCGGGATTGAACCCTCAGGGAACGCTTGCCGCTATCCATGCAACGAAATGTGTCCGTCCGCCGATGCACAAGTACCAGGCAAACTAAAGAACGGAGGCCCTTATGCAAGAAGTATGGGGTCTAGCAACAACGGTAGCGTCGATAGGAGTGATCCTCGCCCCCGTGGGCGCCGCGACTGCGGATCCCAACCAACCGGGCAACGCGTATCAAACGATCGGAGAGTTGGAATCCGCCGGCTACAACGTCGTCATCGATCGGGTCGGTAGCGCGCCGATCGGCGAATGTCTCGTCACCAACGTGCGCAACCCGCAACAGGTGACCCAGACAATCCCCGTCGGCGAGGGCAAGTACCGCGAGTACATCACCGTCGTCGTGAGCCAGTCGATAACAGTGTCGTTGAACTGCGACGTCTGATCCGGCCGTCAGGCGGGCGCCTCGCCTCCCGCGTCTTTCGGGGTGGAATCCGGCTCGCCCGTGCTACTGGTGCTGGTGGTGGTACGGCCGTTGCCGGCTCGCGTCGGTGACGGAGTCTTGGCCTCGCGCTGCGAGTCGAACCTGATCGGACCCCTGATCTTCGGCTTCGGCAAGCGGATTCCGTCGAGAGCACCGCGGAGCGTGCTGAGCGGGGTTCGTGGCTTCGTGGTGGCGTGGGGCGTGGTCGACTCGAGCTTCCGGGTTCCCTCGGTGCCCTCGGTCTCCGCTTCGTCCGCGACGACACCGCCCGCGGTGATCTGCTCAGTCGTCTCCCCGGTGTTGTCTTCTTCGCCGATGACCTCTTCGGTGACATCACCCTCGACGGCGGGGGTTTCGCTCACCCGTGCCGACGTGAAGAGATCGCTGCCACCCGCGGCGGCCGGCGGTTCCGGAAGCTCGGGGCCGCCGACGCCGAACGGACTGGTCACCGGCGCGGTTCCCAGCGGTCGATCGTCCGGATCCCCGCTGGCCTCGGCGATTGCGTCGTCGACACCCACCGGGATCGCCTTGATGATGTTCACGATGGCCTGCACCGGGTTCGTGAACGGCAGCAGCCCCACCTTGGTGGCGACGCCCGGGCTGACGTCTCGCGCGTAGCCCGCCTCGATCGCGGCCTGCAGCGGCGCCTCGAGCAAGGTGAGGATCGGCGACGGCACGAAGCTCTCGAAGGGCATCAGAATCGGTAGGCGCCGCGCGGGCACTATGTAGTAGTCGGTGTCGCCGTACGAGCCCTGATATCGGGCCTCGTCGAAATTGCTGTTCTGCAGATCACCGTGCAGGTAGTAGTAGCCCAGAGCAGCGTTCGCGACGGCCAGCAGATTGGTGATGCCGACGGGCGCGTCGCCGCCGAGGCCGTCGTATTGCGCTGCGAGGTCGTCGGTTTCGTAGCATTCCCCCATCTCGCAACTGTCCGTCGGAGTGGCACCGTAGAAGGTCACCCCCAGGATCGGGATCGTCAGCCCCTCGGGTCCTCGCGACAAGATGCCGCCGTTGGGTCGCATCGGATTGGCCAACAGAAAGAAGGACACGTGGGTGCCATCCGGCGGGTTCGCGATCAGGTCCCTCTTCGCCAGCGCGGCCACCACGGCGCTCTGTGAGTAGCCGAAGACCACGAATTCGGGACCCGGCGGAAGCTCGGGGGAGGTGGGGTCGGCGACGTCCTCGTTGTACGTGCATACCGACCCGCGCACACAACCGTTCAGATTCCCCCGTCCCGCCCCGACGGACGAGTCGAAGGTCTGGGACCCGAATACCGGGAAGAACGAAGCGGGATAGGTGACTGCGTAGCGGTCATCGTCATCCCCCACCCCGGCGATCGGATCACCGCCGGTGCCGGTGGGCGCGCCCGACGCCGGGTTGATGAAGAGGGTGACCGCGTTATCCAGGTATCTCTCGATGTAGTCGCGGTCGTCGCCGGATGCACTCAGCGGATGATCGGTACCGCCCATGATGAGCGCCGTCGCAGCCAGCTGTACGACTGTCGCGGCGGTCCATGCCAATGCCAGCCCGACAACGCTCAGCAACGCGAGCGCCACCACGCCCAGCGAACGAATCAGCCCCCGCATTTCCCCGCCCCTTCTGCCACCAGCTCCAGAAATTCTCTCCGAGCCAGCAAACTTCTGGCCACTGTATAGCAAAACTCGTCGTGGCGTCATCGGGGGACCGACCGTAGGCTACGGCGAAATTGAAGAAACGAGGAGACTGAATGACCATGTCAATGAGGGCAGGAGTTGTTGCCATCGCCGCCGTCGCACTCGGCCTGAGCTTGGCCGGTTGCGGATCGGACACCAAGACCGAGCCGTCCGCGACGAACACCACGTCGAGCGAGACGACGACGACCAAGACGAGCGCGGCGTCGCCGACCACGTCGGCGCAGGCCGCGGGACCGAACTACACGATCGTTGACTACATCCGCGACAACGGCATCGTCGAGAAACCAGTGAAGCGCGGGGATCCCGGCTCACCCACGATCAATCTCCCCACCCCGTCCGGATGGGAGGACGCGGGAAACCGCACCCCCGAGTGGGCTTACGGCGCAATCGTTTCCAACGATCCCGCGTTCGAAGCAGATCCACCCTCGGTCATCGCGCTGGTTTCCAAGCTGACCGGCAACGTCGACCCGGACAAGATCCTCGAGTTCGCGCCGGGCGAGATCAAGAACCTGCCCGGCTTCGACGGCGCCGAAGAGGGAACCCCCGACGAGCTCAGCGGTTTCGACGCCGTTCAGATCGGCGGCACCTACAAGAAGAACGGCGTCTCACGCGCCATCGCACAGAAGACCGTCGTGATCCCGGGCCAGGACGGGCTCTACGTCCTGCAACTCAACGCCGACGGCCTCGAAGACCAGATCGGCGCCCTGATGGATGCCACCGCGGCCATCGACGACGAGACCACGATCACGCCCTAGGCGCGCGACACCGCGGATGCCGCGGCGATCTGCTCGGCGCGCGGCCGCATGCCGGTGTAGCGCTCGAACTGTTCGGCCGCCTGCAGCGCGATCACCTCGGCCCCGGTGATGACGGCGATGCCCGCAGCGCGTGCGGTCGTGATCAACGGCGTCTCCGACGGCAGAGCGACAACGTCGAATACGGTGTGCGCCTTGGCAATTGCCTCGGCGCTGAAGGCGAGGTCGTTCTCCTCGGCACCGCCCGCCATCCCCACCGGGGTGATGTTGACGAGCACATCGGCCGTCCGGGTGCCGGCGTCGGAGGCGTACTCGTAGCCGAGCCGATCAGCGAGCGCCGGTCCCGTGTCGGTGTTGCGTGCGATAACGGTGCCCTGCTGAAAACCGTTGTCCCGGAATGCCGCGGCGACCGCGTTGGCCATCCCACCGCTCCCCCGCAGCAGCACCGACTGCGTCGGCTGCAGACCGTGCTCGGCAATGAGACGCTGAACGGCGATGTAATCGGTGTTCGACGCGGTGAGGTGCCCGTCGTCGTTGACGATCGTGTTGACGGCGTTGATGGACTTCGCGGACTGCTCGACGTCGTCGACGAGTTCAATGACGTCCTGCTTGAACGGCATTGACACCGAGCAGCCACGGATGCCGAGCGCGCGAACGCCCCCGATCGCTGCGGCGATGTCGGTCGTGGTGAACGCCTTGTAGATGAAATCCAGACCGAGCAGGTCGTAAAGGTAGTTGTGGAACCGGGTACCGATGTTGCTCGGTCTACCGGACAGTGAGATACACAGCCGCGTGTCCTTGTTCAATGCCGGCCTTCGGCCGTCGGCGATCAGCGGGCCCTGCATCAGCCAACCGCCTTGATGACCTGGAATGTCACGCCTCGGATCTTCTTGACCAACGACGACGGCAGCCGCAAGGAACGCGGGTCCGGCACATCGACGACGGTGGTGACGACACCGAGGTCGTCGCGATGCCACTCCGCGTCGAAGCGATCCAGTATCGCCCGCATGGGGTGGTTATCGGTGAGTACCCGCGCGGTGAAGCGTTGGACACCAACATAATTCGCCGTGACGACGAGCGCTCCCATCAGAAACGTGCCGATGCCGCGGCCCTGATACTCATCGCCGACGATGAACGCCACTTCTGCGACCGCCGGGTCGTCCTCGTCACGCACGAAGCGCGCATCGGCCACCACCGGCCCCTCTGCTCCCTCGGTCATCACCCAGACGAAATGGTGCACGTAGTCGACCTCGAACAGGTAGGTCATCAAGGATTTCGTCGGAGTACGCGGCGACTGGAAGCGGCGGTACAGCGTCTCGCTGGAGAACTCGACGGGCCCGTTCGTCGTTCGCTCACTGTCGCCAGGCAGCACCGGGCGCAGGTAATAGACACTCCCGTCGCGCAGTTTGACCGGGATCGGTGTGATGAACGCAGCGAGCCGTTGCCGCGCCGTGCGTACCAGCCTTTCCAGGATGCCCGGGATTTCGAGCATGGTGGCGAAGGCCTCGCGGTCACCGAGCCATCCCGTGAGCCGCTCGGTCGCCACCACGGTGGCAGTCCTCGGCGTGTCGCGCAGCAAAGCGATCTCACCGACCATGAGACCGGGCTGCAGTTCGGCGACGGTGTCGTGTCCGTCAATTCCGGCATGCGTCACTTCAGCGCGTCCGGAGCCGATCAGCAAAAAGGAAACGGCGAGCTCGCCCTGATGCATGAGCACCTGCCCTGGCGCTGCGACCAGTGGCTGCAACCGCGCCGCCAGCGGTGTCAAGGCCTCGGTAGAGCAGCCGGCGAAGACCCCCAGTTCGGCGAGTTCGTCGGGTCTGACGACAGACAGGCCGGCCACGTCACGAGGCTACGGCGTGGCCGAGGCGACGAGCAAGGAACGAAGCGCGGGGCCGATAGGGCACTATTCGAGGATGAGCGACGGCCAGTTCAGCACCCACGCCCAATTGTTCGATCTGACTTCAAAGCGCGCCCTGGTCACCGGTGGCACCCGAGGTATCGGACTGATGATGGCCCGCGGACTGCTGCAGGCCGGCGCCCGTGTGGTGATCAGCTCCCGGAAGGCCGACGCGTGCGAGGACGCCCGGGCACACCTCTCGGATTTCGGCGACGTGCAGGCCGTTCCGGCCGACCTGTCCCGGCACGAGGAATGTGTGCGGCTCGCCGAGGAAGTCACCCGCGGCGGAAGCCTGGACATCCTCGTGAACAACGCGGGCGCGACATGGGGTGAGCCGCTGGAGTCCTTCCCGGACTCGGCCTGGGACAAGGTGCTCGACCTCAACGTGAAGTCGCCGTTCTGGATGGTGCAGGCGTTGCTGCCGGCACTCCGCGAAACCGGGACCGCGGACGATCCGTCACGGGTCATCAACGTCGGCAGCATCGACGGCCTTCGCCCCAGCCGGCTGCCGGTGTACTCCTATGTCAGCAGCAAGGCGGCGCTGCACCAGCTGACGCGAAAGCTGGCGGCCGATCTCGGGCCGGAACGCATCACCGTAAATGCCGTGGCGCCAGGGCCTTTCCCCTCGAAAATGATGGCGGCGACCCTCGAAACGTTCGGCGACTCGATCGCGGCGGCGGCGCCACTACGTCGCATCGGACGCGATGACGACATGGCCGGCATCGCAGTGTTCCTGGCCAGCCGGGCGGGCTCGTATCTCACCGGAGCGGTCATCCCCGTCGACGGGGGGCTGGCCACCACCGCGAGCGGGTGACGTGGCCGCCAAGGAACAGCGCGCCGGTGTCGACCTCACCAATCTCGACGACCCGCTGACCCCCGATGCCGGCGCCACCAAGCGTGACCTCGTCGACTTCCTCGATGCGGTCGCCGACCGCATGTTGCCCGGTCTCGCCGATCGACCGCTGACGGTGCTGCGGGTGTTACGCGGGCGCGCGCCGTTCATGCAGAAGAACGTGCCGAAGTACACGCCGCACTGCGTTTCCCCTCGATTGGGAGCTCGACTCGATCACCCCCGCCGACTTCACGGTCCACACGGCGATCGATGCGCTCCGGGACCGCAAGACATGGACGGAGTCGATGCCGCCGGCTCAGCGCCTGCCGATCGACCTGATCGAACACGGCCGCACCATCCCCGTCGCGCGGGTGGCGGCGATGCACGAAGGCAAGCGGCGGGCCCGCGCCAGGCGCGAATCGTCCCGGAGAGCGCCCCGACGGTAGACTCAGTCTCGCGTCGTCGCGGTCCGCGATGGCCCACCATCGGCCCGCCGCACGCACCAGGAGACGCTTTATCCCGCTGATCAGCGACGACCACCACGTGGCATCCCGTCGCACTGACGCGAGGCCGGGGCCTGAGATTCCGGCTGTTCCTGTCGTCGACGACCTGCCGCAGGGGCTGGCAGATACCGTCGCCGACCTCATCGGGCGACCACGCGCCCGGGGCTGGATCCATCTGTGCTCCGCGGTCGCCGCCACGGTGGGCGGATTGCTCTGGTATCGGTGGCGGTCATCGAGTCGTCGCCGAGGGCGATCCTTGCGACCCTGACCTACACCGTCACCATCGTCGCGATGTTCAGTGTCAGCGCGATCTATCACCGCAAGCACTGGCACAATCCGGTGGTTCTGAAGTGGATGAAACGGCTCGACCACTCGGCGATCTTTGTGTTCATCGCAGGCAGCTATACGCCGTTCGCGCTGCTGGCGATGCCGCCGCGCACCGGAAACTTGGTGCTGACCATCGTGTGGACGGGCGCTGCAGCGGGGGTGGCGCTCAAGATGTGGTGGCCGTCGGCTCCTCGGTGGGTGGGTGTGCCGCTCTACCTGTTACTCGGCTGGGTGGCGATCTGGTTCGCAGGCAGCTTGCTCGACGGCGGCGGTCCGATCGTTGTCGGGCTGCTCGTCCTCGGCGGGGTGCTCTACAACGTCGGCGCCATCCTCTACGCGATTCGTTGGCCGAACCCGTGGCCGCATACGTTCGGCTATCACGAGTTCTTTCACGCGTTCACCGCGGCTGCGGCGATCAGTCACTACATCGCCGTCTGGTTCGTCGTCCTGTAACGCTGCGCGCAGCGCGAATAGTCGTGGGTTGCCTTCAATTCGATGAGCGGCCAGGACTAACGTCGGTGACACCGACGACGGAGGTGCGCATGGCCGGGCGAATACCCTTGGTCGACTATCTGGTGCTCGACGGCGACGAGCCACATTTGGTCGCACAGGAGTGCACGAACTGCGGCGCCCGGTTCTTCGACCGGCGCAATGCGTGCGCCAACTGTTTCGCCGCTGACTTCACGACGGTGCCGATCGCGACCGAGGGCACGGTCCGCGCGTTCACGATCGTCGCGTTCGCAGCGCCCGGAATCCCCGTTCCATTCGTCGCCGCGGTCGTCGACTGCGGGGGGACCCAGGTCCGCGCCAACCTCATCAACGTCGAGGCGGATCCCGAGCACGTCCGCGACGGCATGAAGGTGCGACTGGCCACCCAGTCGATCGGCACCGACTCCGACGGTACCGAGGCGATCGGGTTCGGCTTCGAGCCCGTCGGACTGACGCAGATCCACCAACTCTCTGACGAAGGAGCTTCAACGATGAGCGCGAGCGACGAGGTCTGGATCATCGGCATTCAGATGACCAAGTTCGGCAAGCACCCCGATCTCGACACCGTCGACCTGGCCGCGATGGCAGCCACAGGCGCACTCGCAGATGCCGGCGTCACGATGGCGGATATCGGTGTGCTCGCGGCGGGCAACCTGATGAACGCCAGCGCCGGTATCGGACAACAACTTCAGAAGCAGATCGGTCAGACCGGCATCCCGGTCTACAACGTCGCCAACGCCTGCGCGACCGGCGCCACCGCGCTGCGCACCGCCATCATGGCGGTGAAGGCCGGCGAAGTCGACTACGGTCTCGCGGTCGGCGTCGAGAAGCTTTCCGGCGCGGGCCTACTCGGCGGTGGTGGCACGAAGAAAAAGGATGCCGACACCTGGACACCGGCCGGTCGATATGGCGCGGTCGCCCCGATCGACGGGCGGATCGGCACAGAAACCATGCCCGGCGTCTTCGCCCAGATCGGCATGGAATACGGGCACAAGTACGGTGGTGCGAGTTTCGAGTTGTTCGCCAAGATCAGCGAAAAGAACCACGCCCATTCGACCCTGAATCCCCTTGCGTCCTACCAGAAGAGGTTCACGCTGGACCAGATCATGAACGACGTCATGATCGCGTACCCCAACACGCGCCCGATGTGTTCTGCCAACTGCGACGGCGCCGCAGCCGCGGTGGTGTGCAACGGCGAGACGCTGAACTCCCTGTCGCTCGAACAGCGGCGTCGCGCGGTGAAGGTGTCGGCGTCGGTGCTGACCACCGATCCGTACGAAGAGGGTTGCCAAGTTCTGCCCAACGTCAATACGTTGACACGCAAGGCCGCCGCCATCGCCTACGAGCAGTCCGGCGTAGGCCCGAAGGACCTAGATCTGGTCGAGCTACACGACTGCTTCGCGACGGCCGAACTGGTGCATTACGACAACCTGATGTTATGCGAAGAGGGCGGCGCCGCAGACTTTTTCAACTCCGGCGCCACCTGGCGGGACGGCGCGACACCGGTGAACGTCTCGGGCGGGCTGGAGTCGAAGGGACATCCCATTGCGGCCACCGGCATCGCCAACATTTGGGAGGTCTGCCACCACCTGCGAGGCGAAGCCGGCGACCGCCAGATCGAGAATGCGCGAGTCGGCCTCGCGCACGTCATCGGTTTGGGCTCCGCCTGCGGCGTTCATATTCTGGAGAAATCAGCCGCTTGAGCGTTCCACGCCGACCGCACGACATCGACGTGGCGGTGTTCCGCGGCTCTCACGTCGCGCGACGATGCGACTGCCGTGCGCGTGCGCGATGTCGATCACGGCACGGCGACGCGGGCGCGACTCGAAATCACCGGAGCTCCAGACCTTCCCGGCACCGTCTTTGTCAAACTCGCCCCCACCCGACCTGCCGAACGCTTTTTCAACCGATTCATGGCTCTGGCACACAACGAAGCCGAGGCCTACCGTCGTCTGCATTCCGAACTGTCGGAGGTGATGCCAGACCTTTACGGCGCCGCCTCCGATGGGCGCGGCCACGCCGTGGTGATTCTCGAGGATCTCGCCGCCCGCGATGCAGTATTTCCGCCGTTGGCGACCGGGGCCACCGACAAGCAGGCGATGTCCGTCGCCGCCGCCCTCGCGACCGTCCATCAGAAGTTCTGGAAGTCACCACGATTCGACGGCGACCTCGCATACCTCAGCCCGATGCGCTCCCGCAACACCCGGCTGGGCCCGCATTCTTGGCACCTGCTCCGCACCATTCCGAAGGACTTCAGCGACGTTGTGCCGCAGGAGATCCGCGATGAGGCGAAGATGCTCATCAAGCAACGGTGGGCTATCGCGGCGCTGATGCGCACCTACCCGCACGCACTCGTCCACGGCGACACGCATCTGGGCAACATGTGTTTCGTCGGCAATCGGCCGATCCTGTTCGACTGGCAGGTCACGTCATGCGGGCCGGCCGTCAAAGACCTCGCCTATTTCGCCGCAACGTCCATCGACTCCGACACCCGCCGTGCCATCGACACCGATCTGGTGCGCACGTACGTCGATTCCCTCAACTCGGACGGCACTATCCGGCTGACCTTCGACGACGCGTGGGACTCGTACCGACTCTTCGCTTTCACCGCCTACATCGCTGCCGGTGTCACGGCGGCATTCGGCCGTCGCCTACAGGGCGAAGCGACCACGCGCGCAGGTCTCGATCGAGCGGTGCACGCGCTTCGCGACTTCGATTCGCTCGATCTGCTACGCGCTCGACTCGCCTAAGCGGGGTCGGCGAAAACCGGCTTCTCTCCTGACATTCCGGCCATCACAGCAGCGATCTGATTCGGCGTGCCGATCAGGCCGGTCTGAAGCTCCGACTCGCGATGCGAGGGCTGTGGCGGCATCGTTGCCTGCCCAGGTCTCGTCGTAGAGGCGCTTCGCGGCGCGGACTGCATCAGGGGACTTCTGTGCGATCTCCTCGGCGAGCGCGAGCGCCGCCGACAGCGGATCTCGCATCGTTCCGCGTGACCAGCCCCAGCTCCAAACCCTCGCTGCCCGAAACGATGCGACCGGTGAGCGTGAGCTCCTTGGCGACGTCGATCCGTAAGAGTCGCGGCAGCGTCTGCGTGATGCCCATGTCCGGCACGAGACCCCACTTGATCTCCATGATGCTCAGCTTCGCGTCCGGCGCGGCGATCCGGATGTCGGCGCCCAGCGCGATCTGCAGTCCACCGCCGAAGCAGTTGCCGTGAATCGCGGCGATGACGGGCGCAGGCACCAACGACCAGTCGTAGGTCACCCGCTGAGCGAAATTGGCAATCCGGTCGTCGTCGCGGTCCAGCAGAATGCCCGTCCCGCGTTCACCGCTCATGAAACTTGCAACGTCCAGCCCGGAGCAGAAGCTCTTGCCGTCACCGTGCAGCACGACCGCGCGAACCGAGG
>CAWDVX010000012.1:0-477721 GCA_963805835.1 uncultured Actinomycetota bacterium
GGCCACCACGGTGTTCCCGTTGCCCTGCACAGTCACCGCCCAGCAGGTTCCCAGCGCGGTGATCTGGTTACCTCCACCGTTGACCAGCAGTGTGCGGTTGTTGCAATCCACCGTCTGGATGATGCCGACACCGGTGATGTGCGTGTCGCCCTGGACGTCGTCACCGACGACCACGTTGCCCGCGCATTGACGCAGGTACGGGTTGCAGACCCCGGGCGGTTGCGCATCGGCGACCGGTGCTCCCACTGTCAATGCGACCGGCAACGAAACCACGCACGCCGCCAGAGACCGGGAAATCACAGTCCGCATCATGGTGGAGAGATTACGTCGTTGCGCCCAGGTGGTGGCGGTGTTCGTCCAAGTCGCTATTCACGACTGTGCTGGGTAGCGTGTCGTTTTGATGCGTTGGCGTGTCAATCGGGTTGCTGTCGCGGCGGTCGCGGCGGCGGCGATCGTTGCAGGATGTTCCTCGACCGTCAGCGGTGCCGCGCGACGGGCACAACCCGGCGTCCCCGATCCCACCCGTAGCTACGGCTACGTCGACGATCGTTGTGGACTCTTGCTCGACTCCTCTGTTCAGGAGACGCTCGCGGCCGATCATGTGGTGCGCCCGTACAGCGGTGCTGTGTGCCAGTACGTGCTGACCCGGGGTGGCAGGACGATCGACGTGACGTTCTCCTGGTTCGAATCCGGCAGCCTGGAGCGCGAGCGGGACCTGGCCACCGAACGGGGCGCGACGATCACGGCCAGCGACGTCGAACGGCACGAGGGGTTCCTGGCCCGGCGCGACACCACCGGCGCGGCGTGTTCAGCCACGGCCGCGGCCGGTACCGGGGTGCTCAGTTGGTGGGTCCAGTTCCGCGGCCAGTCCAGCGGAGACCCGTGCCAGGAGGCCGAGAAACTGCTCGCCGCCACCCTGCGGTCGGACCTGTGATGACGGGTGCACCGAAAGTGGTGTCGTGGTTGATGGTGGCGGCCGCGGCGGCCCTTCTCGTCGGCTGCGGCCCCTCGGAGCAGCAAGCCGCGCCGTCAACCCCCGCAGCGACCGCCGCGGGCGCCGGCTTCCGCGGCGGTGACTGCAACGGCATCACGGACGCGGACGTCGTCGCGGCCGCCGGCCCGGCGAAGTTCACCATGTCCGTCGTCGGTGACGCCGGATGCTTTTGGCAGGAGAACTCGATATTCGGCATGGTCGGTGCCGGGATGGGTATCTCGACGTGGTGGTATCGCGGTAGCGACGTGGACACCGAGCGGTCCCTGGAACAGAGCGCCGGGCGCACGATCACCGAACTCTCGCTGGACGGCAACAAAGGCTTCAAGGCCTACGACGGCAACGCCTGCAGCATCTACGTGGCCAAGGGCGGTGACGTCATCACCTGGTCGATCCAGACGCTGAATCCGGCGACGCTGCCTGATCTGTGCGCGGTCACCGAACAACTCGCCGAACTCAGCCAAGAGCGCGTCAACTGACTTCAACCGACACAGACTGAGCTGGAAAAACTAGAGGTGTTAGTTTTGCGTCAACCGGGGAGACCGGATCCGGACAAAACCTGGAAGGGGGCGACGCGCACATGGCAGCTCAGCCCTCGAGTGCCCAGGGCCGGCGTCCCGCGAGACTGAGCCGGGACGCCATCGTCAACGCGGCACTGACATTCCTGGATCGCGAGGGCTGGGATGCGCTCACGATCAATGCGCTGGCGACGCAGCTCGGCACCAAGGGCCCATCGCTGTACAACCACGTACACAGCCTCGAGGACCTGAGACGCACCGTGCGGATGCGGGTGGTCGGCGACATCATCGACATGCTCACCACCGTCGCGCAGGGCCGTACCCGAGACGATGCGGTGATGGCGATGGCCGCCGCCTACCGCAGCTATGCCCACCACCATCCGGGCCGCTACTCGGCGTTCACCCGGATGCCGCTCGGCGGAGACGATCCGGAGTTCACCGAGGCCACCCGCGCAACCGCGGCGCCGGTGATCAACGTCCTGGCGTCATATGGACTGGAAGGGGACAGCGCGTTCTACGCGGCGCTGGAGTTCTGGTCGGCGATGCACGGATTCGTGCTGTTGGAGATGACCGGCGCCATGCACGGGATCGACACCGACGCGGTCTTCACCGACATGATGATGCGGCTGGCGGCCGGAATGGAGCGACGATGAGCGCTCGCGCGAAGAGTAAAAAGGCTAGCGATGAGCGCTTGCGCGAAGATGGGCTAGCGATGAGCGCTTGCGCGAAGAGTAGAGTCTGAAGCTAGCTTTGACCTGCGGTTAGCCTGTTATCGACGGGTTTGGTCGGCACGCGCCACCCTGGTATTGTGGACGATCGTGCCTGGCAGATAAGGCGTTTGCGATTCGACAACCCGCAAGCATGCCTGCACGCCGGGCCAATTCGCGTGTCCACGAAGCCTAGAGGAAATCTTCGCGGCGGGCGCATGCGACACACCCGATCGCGGGGTACGCGAGCGGGGCGTAACAGCAGTACAGAGACTTAAGAACGACCTAGAGAACAAACGAGCAACACAGGAAGCCGGTAGATGCCAACCATTCAGCAGCTGGTCCGCAAGGGTCGCCGCGACAAGATCGCCAAGGTCAAGACGGCGGCCCTCAAAGGCAGCCCGCAGCGCCGCGGTGTGTGCACTCGCGTGTACACCACCACCCCGAAGAAGCCGAACTCGGCGCTTCGCAAGGTCGCCCGCGTCAAGCTGACCAGCCAGGTTGAGGTCACCGCCTACATCCCCGGCGAGGGCCACAACCTGCAGGAGCACTCGATGGTGCTGGTGCGTGGCGGTCGCGTGAAGGACCTGCCGGGTGTGCGCTACAAGATCATCCGCGGTTCGCTCGACACCCAGGGTGTGAAGAACCGCAAGCAAGCGCGCAGCCGCTACGGCGCCAAGAAGGAGAAGAGCTGATGCCGCGCAAGGGGCCCGCACCCAAGCGTCCGTTGGTCAACGATCCGGTCTACGGGTCGCAGCTGGTCACCCAGCTGGTCAACAAGGTGTTGCTGGACGGGAAGAAATCGTTGGCCGAACGCATTGTTTATGGTGCGCTCGAACAGGCCCGCGACAAGACCGGCACTGATCCCGTCGTCACCCTCAAACGCGCTCTCGACAACGTCAAGCCGGCCCTCGAGGTCCGCAGCCGCCGCGTCGGTGGCGCCACCTACCAGGTTCCCGTCGAGGTCCGTCCGGATCGCTCGGTCACGCTGGCACTGCGCTGGCTGGTCAGCTTCTCCAAGGTCCGCCGCGAGAAGACCATGGTCGAGCGTCTGGCGAACGAGATCCTCGACGCCAGCAATGGCCTGGGCGCCGCCGTCAAACGGCGTGAGGACACCCACAAGATGGCCGAGGCGAACCGCGCCTTCGCGCACTACCGCTGGTGATTTAGCCACCCGCGTGCCGGAGCCGCGGGCGGCGACATACGGCAGAGTTGCCGGGGCCACAACCAGAACAACTACCAAGCGAGAGAGAAGACTTCTGTGGCACAGAAGGACGTGCTGACCGACCTGACCAAGGTCCGCAACATCGGCATCATGGCGCACATCGATGCCGGTAAGACGACGACGACCGAGCGCATCCTCTACTACACCGGTATCAGCTACAAGATCGGTGAGGTGCACGACGGCGCCGCCACCATGGACTGGATGGAGCAGGAGCAGGAGCGGGGGATCACCATCACCTCCGCGGCTACCACCTGCTTCTGGAACGACAACCAGATCAACATCATCGACACTCCCGGCCACGTCGACTTCACCGTCGAGGTGGAGCGCAGCCTGCGCGTGCTCGACGGTGCGGTCGCGGTGTTCGACGGCAAGGAGGGTGTCGAGCCGCAGTCCGAGCAGGTCTGGCGCCAGGCCGACAAGTACGACGTTCCCCGCATCTGCTTCGTCAATAAGATGGACAAGATCGGCGCGGACTTCTACTTCTCCGTGAAGACGATGGAGGACCGCCTCGGCGCCAACGTCATCCCGATCCAGCTGCCCGTCGGCTCCGAAGGCGACTTCGAGGGCATCGTCGACCTGGTCGAAATGAACGCCAAGGTGTGGCGCGGCGAGACCAAGCTCGGTGAGACCTACGAAACCATCGACATCCCGGCCGACCTTCAGGAGAAGGTCGACGAGTACCGCACCAAGCTGCTCGAGGCGGTCGCCGAGACCGACGAGTCGCTGCTCGAGAAGTACTTCGGCGGTGAGGAGCTGTCGGTCGAGGAGATCAAGGGCGCGCTGCGCAAGCTGACCATCAGCTCCGAGGCGTACCTGGTGCTGTGCGGCAGCGCGTTCAAGAACAAGGGCGTTCAGCCCATGCTCGACGCGGTCATCGACTACCTGCCGTCGCCGCTGGACGTGCCGCCGGCCGAGGGTCATCCTCCGGGCAAGGAGGACGAGGAGGTCATCCGCAAGCCGTCGACCGACGAGCCGTTCTCGGCGCTCGCGTTCAAGGTCGCCACCCACCCGTTCTTCGGCAAGCTGACCTACGTGCGCGTCTACTCCGGCACTGTCGAGTCCGGCTCGCAGGTCATCAACGCCACCAAGGGCAAGAAGGAGCGGCTGGGCAAGCTGTTCCAGATGCACTCCAACAAGGAGAACCCGGTCGAGCGGGCCTCCGCGGGGCACATCTACGCCGTCATCGGCCTCAAGGACACCACCACCGGCGACACACTGTCGGATCCCAACCAGCAGGTCGTGCTGGAGTCGATGACGTTCCCCGATCCGGTGATCGAGGTGGCCATCGAGCCCAAGACCAAGAGCGACCAGGAAAAGCTCGGCACGGCCATCCAGAAGCTGGCCGAGGAGGATCCGACCTTCAAGGTGCACCTGGACCAGGAGACGGGCCAGACCGTCATCGGCGGCATGGGCGAGCTGCACCTCGACATCCTGGTGGACCGCATGAAGCGCGAGTTCAAGGTCGAGGCGAACGTCGGCAAGCCGCAGGTGGCCTACAAGGAGACCATCAAGCGCACGGTCGACAAGGTCGAGTTCACCCACAAGAAGCAGACGGGTGGCTCGGGCCAGTTCGCGAAGGTGCTCATCTCCCTCGCGCCGTTCAGCGGCGAGGACGGTGCCACCTACGAGTTCGAGAACAAGGTCACCGGTGGTCGCATCCCGCGCGAGTTCATCCCGTCGGTGGATGCCGGTGCGCAGGACGCCATGCAGTACGGCGTGCTGGCCGGCTACCCGCTGGTGAATCTGAAGGTCACGCTGCTCGACGGCGCCTACCACGAGGTCGACTCGTCGGAAATGGCGTTCAAAGTCGCAGGATCACAGGTGCTGAAAAAGGCTGCGGCCCAAGCTCAGCCGGTGATCCTGGAGCCGATCATGGCTGTCGAGGTCACCACACCCGAGGACTACATGGGTGAAGTGATCGGCGACCTGAACTCCCGCCGTGGTCAGATCCAGGCCATGGAGGAGCGGTCCGGTGCACGCGTCGTCAAGGCGCACGTGCCCCTGTCGGAGATGTTCGGTTACGTCGGAGACCTTCGGTCGAAGACCCAGGGCCGGGCGAACTACTCCATGGTTTTCGACTCGTACGCCGAAGTTCCGGCGAACGTGTCGAAGGAGATCATCGCGAAGGCGACGGGTCAGTGAGCATCGAGGCGCGCCAGCGTCGAGGAGCGGAGCTGATCCGGAGGCGAGCAATGGACTCCGCGAAGGCGACAGGTCAGTAACCTGACCCGTTGGTTTCGCGGGACTACACAACTGCAAAGATCAAAGCACTGCTTCAAACCCAGATAGAAGAAGCACCAACAAGTCCAGGAGGACACAGAAGTGGCGAAGGCGAAGTTCGAGCGGACGAAGCCGCACGTCAACATCGGGACCATTGGTCACGTTGACCACGGCAAGACCACGCTGACCGCAGCAATCACCAAGGTTCTGCACGACAAGTATCCCGAGTTGAACGAGTCGCGCGCATTCGACCAGATCGACAATGCGCCTGAAGAGCGTCAGCGCGGCATCACGATCAACATCTCCCACGTGGAGTACCAGACCGAGAAGCGTCACTACGCGCACGTCGACGCCCCCGGCCACGCGGACTACATCAAGAACATGATCACCGGTGCCGCCCAGATGGACGGCGCGATCCTGGTGGTCGCCGCGACCGACGGCCCCATGCCTCAGACGCGTGAGCACGTGCTGCTCGCCCGTCAGGTCGGCGTGCCCTACATCCTGGTGGCGCTGAACAAGGCTGACATGGTCGACGACGAGGAGCTCATCGAGCTCGTCGAGATGGAGGTCCGCGAGCTGCTGGCCGCCCAGGAGTTCGACGAGGACGCTCCCGTCATCAAGGTCTCGGCGCTCAAGGCGCTCGAGGGTGACCCGGAGTGGGTCAAGTCCGTCGAGGATCTGATGGAAGCGGTCGACGAGTCGATTCCGGACCCGGTTCGCGAGACCGACAAGCCGTTCCTGATGCCCGTCGAGGACGTTTTCACGATCACCGGCCGCGGCACCGTGGTCACCGGTCGTGTGGAGCGCGGCATCGTCAACGTGAACGAGGAAGTCGAGATCGTCGGCATCCGCCCGGAGACCACCAAGACCACGGTCACCGGTGTGGAGATGTTCCGCAAGCTGCTCGACCAGGGTCAGGCCGGTGACAACGTCGGTCTGCTGCTTCGTGGCATCAAGCGCGAGGACGTCGAGCGCGGCCAGGTCGTCGTGAAGCCCGGCACCACCACGCCGCACACCGACTTCGAGGGCAGCGTCTACATCCTGTCCAAGGACGAGGGTGGCCGGCACACGCCGTTCTTCAACAACTACCGTCCGCAGTTCTACTTCCGCACCACGGACGTCACCGGTGTGGTGACGCTGCCGGAGGGCACCGAGATGGTGATGCCCGG
Source organism: uncultured Actinomycetota bacterium (assembly GCA_963805835.1). Taxonomy (GTDB): domain Bacteria; phylum Actinomycetota; class Actinomycetes; order Mycobacteriales; family Mycobacteriaceae; genus Mycobacterium. Next base: position 6,831 of record CAWDVX010000012.1, read on the forward strand.
TGACAACACCGACATCTCCGTCAAGCTGATCCAGCCCGTCGCCATGGACGAGGGTCTTCGCTTCGCGATCCGCGAGGGTGGCCGTACCGTCGGCGCCGGCCGGGTTACCAAGATCGTCAAGTGATCTAAGCCAGTACCGCGAAGCGGCGCTCACCCGAAAGGGTGGGCGCCGCTTTGCGTTTGGCCCAGGGGCCCTAGGTCATCGTCAGCACCATACGGAACCGTGCATCGCCGCTCATCATCTTGTCGAAGGCAGCCTGCGCCTCCGAAAGTGGCATCGTCTCGATCATCGGCCGCACGCCGGTGATCGTCGAAAAGCGCAGCGTGTCTTCCGAATCCTGCGATGTACCGGAAGCATGGCCCTGAACCGCCGCAGATTTGAAGATCAACGGCGCCAACGGCGTCTCCATCGGTTCGGCAGGCGCGCCGACGACGACGAGCTGGCCGCGCGCCTTGAGGCCCCCGATCGTCGCCGCCATCGCGTCGGCCACGGTGACGGTGGCGAGGACGACCTGTGCGCCACCGAGTTTAGTGAGTTCCTCGGCGACGTCGACGGCTTTGGAGTCGATGTAGTGGTGTGCGCCAAGGTCTTTGGCCAACGGCTCTTTGTCCTTGCCGCGCGCTATCGCAGCCACCTCGAAGCCCATCTTCGCCGCGAATTGGATGCCGAGGTGGCCGAGGCCTCCCACTCCGAGGACCGCCACAAGGTCGCTCGGCCGAGCCACGGATTCGCGCAGCGCGTTGAACGTCGTGATGCCTGCGCACAGCAGCGGCGCAGCGTCGACGTCGGCAAGATCGGCCGGGATGCGGGCGAGGGTCTCGGCGGGCGCCACCATGTACTCGGCGTAGCCGCCGTCGTAGGAGATGCCGGGAATCTCGCCGTTCTCGCACGAGATGAAGTCTCCGCGTCGACAGGGCTCGCAGGTGAAATCGCAGCCGCCGAACCAGCCGACTCCGACGCGGTCGCCGACCGTCCACGAGCTGACGTCGTCTCCGACCGCATCGACGACGCCGGCGACCTCATGGCCCGGCGCGCGGGGGTACGAATTGCCCAGCGCGCCGATAACGGTCAGGACGTCGGAGTGGCAGACGCCGCACGCGTGCACCTTGACCCGGACTTGCCCTCGACCTGGCTCCGGGATGTCGACGTCGGTGATTTCGAACTTTGCGTTCGCCGCGGGAATGCGGGCGATCTTCATCGTGGCCACATCACGGACATTACCGCAGGCTGTGAGGTGTATCGCTTCGGCGAAATCCGTGCGCCCGATCTTGTAACACCGGCCGCTACAGAAGCGATTTACCACCCGTATCCCCTGGTCGGGGCAAAAGAAGGGGTTTTCATGTTCCGTCGCGTCACTACGGTTGCGAGCGCTGCTTTCGCCGTCGCCGCATTCGTCGGCCTGTCTGGGCTTTCCCTGGGCGTCGCCTCGGCGCAGCCCAGTTGCCCGGATGTGCACTGGATCGGCGCCGCTGGCTCCGGTGAGCGCACCCCTGCCGAAATAACTCAGAACGACGGCATGGGCCGGGTGGTCTACGAGTCGCTGCAGGAGCTGTCCGCAGAGGTGCAGAAGGACGGCCGCACGATGACCTCCGAGGCGGTCGAGTATCCGGCCGTGGAAGCGCCCGGCGAGGACGGCGGCGTGGGTGAGTGGCTCGGTTTCATCGGAAGCGTCGACGCCGGGTCGGCGGCGCTGGGCAAGCAGTATGAGGCCTTCGTGCAGACGTGCCCGACCTCCAAGGTGGTGCTGGCCGGCTATTCGCAGGGCGCGATGGTCGTGCACCGCAACCTGGAGGCGCTGGAGGCCAGCCCGAATCTGGCCGCGGTACTGCTGGTTGCCGACGGCGATCGCCTGCCAGAGGATCCGACTCTGAATCTGGGGACGGCCAGCGGCATTCCCGAGCGCGGTAAGGGGGCGGCGCAGGATTGGCCCATCCTGGCGCATGCGCCCGACGAGATGTCTCCGGCGATGGGGGCGAAGACCATCAGCGTTTGCGATCTCGGCGATGCGGTCTGCGACTACAACCCCGACGACGAGGAGACGCCGGCGGCCTACGCACGGGGCGTGGCCATCCACACCAGCTACGGCACGACCGCCGTTCTGGACTGGACGGCCCCGCTGTACTTCCTGCTGGGCCCCGCGCCGGAGGCACCCGAGGCGCAGCCGATCGATCCGCAGCCGATCATTCCGCTGAGCGCGACCGCACCGACGCAGTAGGGGCACAGTCCGAGTCCCAGCTCACGCCCAAACCCGCTATGCCATAAGCAAACCCGATCTTCTCGTGCCTTCACTCCGGGGATCATCGGAAGCGACGGCGCGAGAGCGCGTGATACCGACGCCACGCCCGACACCGCGGTGCCGGCCGTTGTGCCGTCGAAACCGGACGCCATCTTTGGTGGCGAGATTGGCGGCGAAGCAATCGATTTGCCCGCAGGCCATGGCCGCCGCCCGACGATAAGGCTCGCAAGCGTCGAATCGGCGCTAATCTGACACGCGAGGCGACGCCCCATTCCATAGGAGTTTGGCTTATGTCCACTTTCTGGCGGTACGTCAAGATCCAGGCCTTCGTGCTGCTGTGCGGAATCGTCGGGCCGATCTTCCTGGCCATCTACTTCGCCACCGGGGCGCAGCCAATCATGAAGTGGATGTTCTGGGCGGGTCTGGCGATTACCGCCCTCGACGTGTTGATTGCCCTGGGTATCACGAGTATGGGCGCACGGTCGGCCGCCAAGACCCAGGTGCTCGAACAAACCGGTGTGCTGGCGTTGGCTCAAGTCGTCGGCATCCACGAGACAGGAACACGGATCAACGAGCAGCCGCTGGTGAAGATCGATCTGCAGATCTCTGGACCGGGCATAGCCCCATTCGCGAGCCAGGACCGGGTGATCGCCTCCATCACGCGCCTGCCGATGATCACCAACCGCAAATTGGTCGCCCTCGTGGACCCGACCACGATGGAGTACCAGATCGATTGGGAACGAAGCAGTTTGGTCAGTGGCGTGATGCCGGCGACCTTCACGATTGCCGAGGACAACAGGACCTACGACCTCTCCGGGCAGGTCGGTCCGCTGATGGAGATCCTGCAGATCCTCAGGGTCAACAACATCGGCCTGAACAACATGATTGATCTGCGCTCGAATCCGGCTGCCCGCCAACAGGTACAAGCCGTCGTGCGGCGCGCCGTGGCCGCACAGGCACCGCCGCCCCCGGCGCAAGCGGCTGCGCCCTCGGCGGCGTCCTATCCGGCCGCGCCCCCCGAGCCTTCGACTGCACAGCGCCTGCAGGAGTTGGAGACTCTTCGTGCGACGGGTGCCATTTCCGACGACGAATACACGGCAAAGCGGCAGCAAATACTCGAAGATCTCTAACACTCGTTCGGAGGGGTGCAAGCGTCTATTCAAGAATGGCCCGCAAGCGGGAGGGCGTGGGACGCGCCACGGTCATCGGATTCCTCAGTGTGCTCAGTGTTTTCGCGCTTGTGACGATGGTGTCCTACGGCGTGATGCCACAGGGTGAACTCGCCGCAGTCAGCCAGCCGTCGATGGCGGCGGTGCTGGAATCGATTGTCGGGCCCTGGGGTTCGATCTTCATCGGCGTCGGCGTGATCGTCTCGGTGCTCGGCGCATATCTTGCGTGGACATTGATGTCGGCAGAGGTCCTCTACATTCCGGCCAAGTCCGAGACCATGCCGCGGTTCTTGGCCCGTACCAACAGTCATGGCGCGCCCGTCGCCGCATTGGTCATGGCCGCCGGCCTGATCTCGATGTTGCTGGTGGCGTTGCTGTTCGCCGCACTGTCAGCTGGCCTGCAGCGCGCTACGATATTGCAGGTGCTGACGGCGACCGTGACGAGCCTGCGCTGTGCCGGCTGGCACGGTGTACACCTTGTTCCTGATCTACGCGGCGGGTGTCGACAAGCTCCTGCTGTCGTGCATCCTGTACGCCCCGGCGGCCGCGCTCTACTACAAGGCCCGACGCGAACGTGGCCTGCGCGTCTTCCGGCCGGCCGAGGCGGTGCTGTTCGGGGTGATTCTCCTCGGCGCCGTCGCGGGTGTGGTGTCCTTGGCAACTGGAGCGATCGAGATCTAGCGACCCACTCGAGAGGAACTGAAGTGACGAATCGGTCTGCCACCTACGGCGTTCATTCCGAGGTCGGCAAGCTGCGCAAGGTTTTGGTGTGCTCGCCTGGTCTGGCACACGAGCGGCTCACCCCGACCAATTGCGATGATCTGCTGTTCGACGATGTGCTGTGGGTGCAGAATGCCCGTCGCGATCACTTCGACTTCATCGACAAGATGCGCGACCGTGACGTCGAGGTGGTCGAACTGCACGAGCTCCTCACCGAGACGATGGAGATCCCAGAGGCGAAAGCCTGGCTGCTGGACCGCAAGATCGTGCCGAACGAAGTCGGCCTGGGCTTGGTCAATGACACGCGCGGTTTCCTGGACTCGCTGACCACCGGCCGGTTGACCGAGCTGCTCATCGGCGGCATGTCGACCCGCGACCTGCCGTCCGAGATCAAGTCGGGGTATCGCGCCCTGGCCCGCGAGGGGACCGGTGTCACCGAATATTTGATGCCCCCACTGCCGAACACGCTCTACACCCGCGACACCACCTGCTGGATATATCAAGGTGTGACGCTCAATCCGTTGTTCTGGCCCGCACGGCACGACGAAACGCTGTTGATGAAGGCCATTTATGGGTTCCACCCTGACTTCGTCGGGTCGACGGTGTGGTGGGGAGACCCCGAAGAGTCGTGGGGCATGTCGACGATCGAGGGCGGTGATGTGCTGGTGCCCGGCAATGGTGTCGTCATCATCGGGATGAGCGAGCGGACGTCGCGTCAGGCCATCACGCAGGTGGCGGCGAAGCTGTTCGCCGAGAATGCGGCCACCAAGGTCATCGTCGCCGGAATGCCCAAGTTGCGTGCGGCCATGCACCTCGACACGGTGTTCACCTTCGCCGACCGTGACGTCGTCACGCTCTATCCGGACATCGTCGACTCGGTGCAGACCTTCGTCCTGCATCCCAGTGACTCCGATCCGGGCGTCGAAGTGGAAGAGGCGAGCAAGCCGTTCGTCGAAGTGGTCGCCGACGCGCTTGGCTTGGATGCCTTGCGGGTGGTGGAAACCGGCGGGACCAAATACGACTCGGAGCGCCAGCAGTGGGACAGCGGCAACAACCTGGTCGCCGTCGAGCCAGGGGTCGTGTTCGCCTATGACCGCAACACCCACACCAACACGTTGCTGCGCCGGGCAGGCATCGAGGTGATCACCATCGTGGGCGCCGAGCTTGGCCGCGGCCGCGGCGGCGGGCACTGCATGACCTGTCCCATCATCCGCGACGGCCTCGACTGACGGCTGCTAGAACACGTTCCAGTTCGGCTGTTAGCCTGTTCGGCAGCCTCGCGAAAAGGAGCAGTGGTGATGGCATCTGGTCAGCCTCTGGAAGGGCGAGTGGCATTAGTCACCGGCGCCGCACGTGGTCAGGGTCGCGCCCATGCGGTGCGGCTGGCCGAAGACGGTGCCGACGTCATCGCCATCGACCGCTGCGCGCCGATCTCGGACACCGTCACCTACCCGATGCCGACGCCCGAGGATCTCGCCGAGACAGTCCGCGAGGTGGAGGCCACCGGTCGCAAAGCGCTCGCGCGTGAGGTGGACATCCGCGATCTGGCAGGTCAGCAGCAAGTGGTCGCCGACGGCATCGAACAGTTCGGCCGGCTGGACATCCTGGTCGCCAACGCCGGGGTCCTGAGCTGGGGCCGGATGTTCGAGATGTCCGAAGAGCAGTGGGACACGGTCATCGACGTCAACCTGAACGGCACGTGGCGCACCATCCGCGCGGCGGTGCCCGCGATGATCGAGGCGGGCAACGGCGGCTCGATCATCATCGTCAGTTCGTCGGCGGGGCTGAAGGCCACGCCGGGCAACGGGCACTACTCGGCGTCCAAACACGGACTCGTCGCACTGACGAACGCATTGGCAATCGAGGTGGGGGAGTTCGGAATCCGGGTCAACTCGATTCACCCGTACTCGATCGACACTCCGATGGTCGAGAAGGACGCGATGATGGAGCTCTTCGGCAAGCACCCGGCCTTCATCCACAGCTTCTCGCCATTCCCGTACAAACCCGTCAGCCAGCAGGGCATGTCCAGCCTGCAGGATTTCATGACGGCCGAAGAGGTTTCGGACGTGGTCGCGTGGTTGGCAAGCGACGGGTCGGCGACGATCTCGGGCAGCCAGATCGCCGTCGACCGCGGAACGGCGAAGTTCTAGTTCGGCAGCACCAACACGGGCACCGGGCTGTGCCGGACGATCTTGGTGCCCTTCGAGCCGAGAAACACCCGCGCGATGGTGCCCTGCGGTGACGTGCCGATGGCCAACAGCTCGCCGTCCTCCCATTCGGCGGCATCGAGCGCTTGATCCCAGCCGTTGCCGGTGACGACGAGGAGCTCGACGTCGTCACCGACGATGCCGTCGGACCTCAACTTGGCCAGCGCTTCTCGAGCCTGTGACGCCCAGGCTGACAGCAGCGAGTCCTCGGCGCGCAGCCCGACCTCCGGCGGGTACATGGTGCGCCCGCGCACCGCGAATGTGATGATCCGCATCGGTACCTCGAGCCGCGTTGCCAGCGCCGCGACGCGCTCCACGACGTGTAGCGATTCCTCGGTGCCGGGATACGCGGCAGTAAGCCGGTTCAGCCCGTGTGATTTCGATCCGCGGTAGCCCCGCGGGCAGATCGCCAACGGTACCGGCGATGAGTGCAGCAGCCGGTCCGCGGTCGACCCCACCACCACTTGCCCGAGACTGCCGTCGGCGGCCGAACCCAGCACCAGCGCTTCGGCTTTCAGCTCCGCGACGGCGTCCAGCAATCCACCGGCCGCCGAGCGATGCGCGTACTTGTGGAAGCTGACCTCGAGGTTGGGGTCGAGCTTCGCGACGCACTCTCGCGCCTGAGTCGCCGAGTCGGCGGCGAGCCTGTCCGCGTACTGTGCGTACTCGGCATCGATGCGCGCGAGCGACACCGTCGTCCACGGCTTGGGCACCACCGTGACGACGGACAGCGATGTCTTCAGAGTGCGCGCTGCCTCCACGCCGAGGTGCAGTGCGGAGATGCCGGCCTTGCCGGTCAGGAATCCGACGATCACCGTCACGGCGCATCCTTTGGTGGAGTGACGATCTCGACATCATCGACACCGGGACCGGCGGATCCGATGATTCCGTCACCGCCGTCGTTGAGTGCGCTGTGCTTGCGCCCCCACAGCAGATAGAACGCCCACACCACCAAGACCCACGCGCTGAAAGCGATCCACGTATACCAGTGCAGGCTGTACAGGATGTAACCGCAGGCCAGCACTGACAGGATGGGCGTGATCGGGTAGAAGGGCACTTTGAATCCGCGAGGCAGGTCGGGTTCGCGCACCCGCAGGATGATGACGCCAATCGACACCACGATGAAGGCGGTCAGTGTGCCGATCGAGACCATGCCGATCAGCTTGTCCAGCGGGACGAACGCGGCGAGCAGGCTCACCACGATCGCGACGATGATCGTGTTGTTCACCGGCGTCATGCTCTTCGGGTTCACCTTGGCGAACATCGAAGGGAGCAGGCCGTCTCGCCCCATCGCGAACAGGATGCGGGTCTGCCCGTACATCGTCACCAGCGTCACCGAGAAGATCGAGATGACGGCGCCCGCCGCAAGCACGGTGCTCCACCAGGTGGCGCCGGTGACGTCGTCGAGGATCTGGGCGAGCCCGGCGGACTGACCTTCGAACAGCTCCCAGCGCTGGGCGCCTACCGCGGCGATGGAAACGAGGACGTAGACGCTGGTCACGATCAGCAGCGCCGCGATAATGGCCCGCGGCATGGTCTTCTGCGGGTTCTTGACCTCATCGCCCGCGGTGGACACTGCATCTAAGCCGATGTAGGAGAAGAAGATCACGCCCGCCGCGGAACCGACCGCCGCGACGCCGAACGGTGCGAAGTTGGCGAAATGGTCGGCATTGAAGGCGGTGAACGCGATGATCGCAAACAGGCCGAGCACGCCCAGCTTGATGACGACCATCACGGTGTTCACCACCGCCGACTCGCTGGCGCCCCGGATCAGCAGCAGCGCGCACAGCACCACGAGCACGACGGCGGGCAGGTTGATCCAGCCCTGGGCATGACCCTCGGCCACCTCGTCCCACGGCGCCGCGACGATCTGGTCGGGCAGCTGCCACCCGTTGAAGAGGTTTGAGAGCAACTTGTTCAGATACTGACTCCACCCCACGGAGACCGCCGCGGTGGAGACGCCGTACTCGAGCAGCAGGCACGCCGCCACTCCCATGGCGACGAACTCGCCGAGCGTGGTGTACGCATAGGAGTACGTCGACCCGGAAACCGGTACTGCCGACGCCATCTCGGCATAGCAGAGCGCTGCCAAGCCGGCCGCGATGCCCGCGATGATGAACGAGACGACCACTGAGGGGCCCGCGACCGGCACCGCGTCCTGCAAGACGAAGAAGATGCCAGTGCCGACGGTGGCTCCGACGCCGAACATCGTCAGCTGGAATGTGCCGATCGTCCGTTTCAAGTGATCATCGGCGCCGTGCGCGACCGCTGCCCCGATGACCGGGCGACGGCGCAGCAATTGTTCGGACAGGGTCACCGTGGGTGACGTCATGCTGCCTCCTGCATACCTAGCGTCAGGTAAGTACCCGACTAGTGTTAACCCAGATCGGTCAGAGCGTCGGCGAACTGATCAATCGCCCCGCAGATTCCGGCCAACGCTCTCGCAGAACGCGCATGCGACAGTAATCGAGGTGGCGCCGGCCTCGGCGGCGCTGAGCCGAACGCCGTCCGCACTGGCTGCAACCACCGGAGCTAGCCCGGCAGCACCAGAACTGGTACGGGGCTGTGCCGCAGAATCTTTGACCCTCGGGATCCAAGGAACACCCTGGCGATTCCCCCGGACTGCTTGGTGCCGAGCGCCAGTAACTCGCCGTCGAGCCAGTCGGCGTTGTCGATGGCCTGATCCCAGCCGTGGCCCGTGGCGACCTGCAGTGTCACGTCCGTACCCACCACACCCTTTTTCTTCAACTCCGCCAATGTTTCTCGTGCCTGCTTAGCAGTGGCCTCCAGTATCGAGTCTTCGACGCGCAGCCCTACTTCGGGTGGATACATCGTTCTGCCGCGGACGGCGAAGGTGATGACCCGCATCGGTACGTCGAGTCTTTCCGCCAGCACAGCAACCCGTTCCACATCGGTGACACACTCGGGCGTGCCGGGGTAGGCGCATGTGAGGCGGGATATACGGGCAACCTTCGAGCCGCGGTAGCCGCGCGGGCTGATGGCGAGCGGGACGGAAGAGGAGTGCAACAGCCGATCCGCCGTCGAGCCGACGACGACCTGCCCCAGCTTCCCGTCCGCCGCCGAGCCGAGCACCAGCACTTCGGCTTTGAGCTCATCGACGGCCTCCATCAGGCCGCCGGAGGCCGAGCGGTGGGCGACCTTGTGGAAGTCGATCGTCACGCCGACGCCGATCGAATCGAGACACTGTCGGGCCTCTCTGGCCGAGTCGGCAGCCAACTGCTCGGCGTACTGCGCGTATTCGGCATCGATGCGGGCTAGCGAGGGAGTCATCCAGGGCAGGGGCACAACGGTCACCACGGTCAGTGACGTCTTCAGCGTCTTTGCGGCTTCCACCGCGAGGAACAGCGGCGACCGGCCGCCCTTGCCGGCCAGGTAGCCGACGGCGACGCTCACTGAGGATCCTTCGGCGGGGTCGATACTTCGTCGTCCTGCGCTGCGATCGGGGTAAAGCCGTCGCCGCGGTCGTTGAGCGCACTGTGGCGCCGACTCCACAGGAAGTAGAAGCTCAATACCGCGACCACCCATATCCCGAACCAAAGCCACGTGTTCGTGGGCAGCCCCCACAGGATCCATACGCAGGCGGCGATGGACAGGATGGGTGTCACCGGATAGCCCGGCACCCTGAAGCCACGAGGCAGATCCGGTTCGCGTCGGCGCAGGATGATCACGCCGACTGCGACCGTGATGAACGCGACGAGGGTGCCGATCGACACCAGGTCCCACAGGTAGTCAAGGGGCACGAAGCCGGCCAGAATCCCCGTGATGACCGCCACGATGATCGTGTTGTTCACGGGTGTCATGCTCTTCGTGTTCACCTTGGCGAACATGGAAGGGAGCAGCCCGTCACGACCCATGGCGAACAGGATGCGGGTCTGGCCGTACATCACCACGAGCGTGACCGAGAAGATCGAGATCACCGCTCCGGCGGCGAGAATCGTGCTGGCCCAGGTCGAGCCGCTGAGAACATTCTCCAGGATGACCGATAGCCCCGCCTCGGACTGTTCTTCGGATCCGAACGCATCGGCTTCCTGAGTGCCCAAGCCGGCGAACGCCACCAGGATGTAGATGGTGGTGACGGCGATCAGCGCGGCAATGATCGCGCGCGGCATGGTCTTCTGTGGATTCTTGACCTCGTCGCCGGCGGTGGAAACCGCGTCGAGTCCGATGAAGGTGAAGAAGATAGTGGCCGCGCCGGCGGTGATTCCGGCAAAGCCCTTGTGCCAGAATCCGGCGAAATGGTCGGTGGTGAACGCGGTGAACGCGATCGCGACGAACAGCGCGAGCACACCCAATTTGATGATCACCATGACGGTGTTCACCGTGGCGGACTCGCTGGCGCCGCGGATCAGCAACAGTGCACACATCGTGATGAGCAACACCGCGGGCAGGTTGACGATGCCCGGGGTTTCACCCCACGGCGCCGCGGTGAGGGAATGCGGCAGCGTGAAGCCGAACACGTTGTCCAACAGCTTGTTCAGATAGCCGCTCCAACCGATCGCCGTCGCCGACATCGAGACCCCGTACTCGAGGAGTAGGCATGCGGCCACACCCATCGCCACGACCTCGCCCATGGTGGTGTAGGCGTACGAATAGGTTGATCCGGAAACCGGTACAGCGGAGGCCATTTCCGCGTAACAGATCGCCGAGAGGCCCGCGGCGATGCCTGCGATCACGAATGAGATCAGTACCGCCGGACCGGCCTTCGGCACCGCCTGCTGGAGCACGATGAAGATTCCGGTGCCGACGGTGGCGCCGACGCCGAACATCGTCAGCTGGAACGTGCCGATACTTCGTTTGAGATGGTCGGAGGCGCCATGTGCGACTGGAGCGCCGATCACGGGCCGGCGCCGCAACATCTGAGCGGAGAGGCTGGGCGATGGGGCGGTCATGGGGCCTCCTGTGCGCTATCGGCTGGTACCGGACAAGTGTGGACCCGTTTCGGCGAGAACGTCGGCTAATACCTCAATCGCCCAGTCGATCTCCTCGGCGGTGATCACCAGTGGCGGTGCGAAACGCAATGTCGACCCGTGGGTGTCCTTAACCAGCACACCGCGTTCGGCGAGCTTGCGGCTGATCTGCTTTCCGGTGCCGAGCGCAGGATCGATGTCCACGCCGGCCCACAGCCCCATGCCACGTACGCCGACCACGCCGGACCCGATCAGTGCGCGCAGTCGGGCGTGTAGGTGGTCGCCGAGTTCTTCTGACCGCGACTGGAACTCGCCGCGCTGCAGCATCGCCACCACGGTGGTGCCGATCGCCGCGGCCAGCGGATTGCCGCCGAATGTCGAGCCGTGTTCGCCGGGGTGCAGCACGCCCAGGATGTCACGGTTGGCGACCACGGCGGACAGCGGAACGATGCCCCCACCGAGGGCTTTGCCGAGCAGATAGATGTCGGGCACCACGCCGAAGTGGTCGCAGGCGAACGTGCGGCCGGTTCGCGCCAGACCAGATTGAATCTCGTCGGCGATCATCAACACGTTGTGCTCGGTGCACAGGGCGCGTACCCGTGGCATGAAGTCGCGGGGCGGCACGATGATCCCGGCCTCGCCCTGGATCGGCTCGAGCAGCACGGCGACGGTGTTCTCGTCGATCGCGGCGGCGAGGGCGTCGGCGTCCCCGAAAGGCACCGCGCGGAATCCGGGCGTGTAGGGACCGAATCCCCTGCGCGCCGTCTCGTCGTCGGAGAAGCTGATGATCGTCGTGGTGCGACCATGGAAGTTGTTGCGCGCCACCACGATGTTGCTCTGCCCGGTAGGCACACCCTTGACATCGGTACCCCACTTGCGGGCGACCTTGATGCCGCTCTCCACCGCCTCGGCTCCGCTGTTCATCGGCAGCACCATGTCTTTGCCGCACAGTTGCGCCAACGCCTCGCAGAACGGGCCGAGCCGGTCGGAGTGAAACGCCCTACTCACCAGCGTCAGGCTGTCCAGCTGCGCGTGGGCGACGGCGGTGATCTCCGGATTGCGGTGGCCGAAGTTGACCGCCGAATAGGCCGCTAGACAGTCCAGGTAGCGGCGGCCCTCGACATCGGTGATCCACACACCGTCGGCACTGGTGGCCACCACCGGAAGTGGTGAATAGTTGTGTGCGACGTAGCGGTCGTCGGTGGCGATCGCCGCCTCGGTTTCGGTGGTCACGGCATCAAGGATCGTCACGGATGTACCTCCAATGTGCAGCATTTGATGGATCCGCCGCCCTTGAGTAGTTCGGACAGATCGACACCGATGGGCCGGAATCCGGCGTTCCGCAGCTGTTCGGCGAAGCCGGTCGCGGCGGACGGCAACACCACGTTCAGACCGTCGGACACGGCGTTGAGACCCAGCACGTAGGCGTCGGCGCTGCCCACCTCGATGGCGTCGGGAAACAGCTCGAGCAATCTCGCGCGGGAGTCGTCAGTGAATGCAGGCGGGTAGAAGGCGACCGTGGTGTCGTCGAGTACGGCAAGTGCGGTGTCGAGGTGATAGAAGCGGGGGTCGACCAGTTCGAGGCTGACGACGGGCATCTTGACGACTGCGGCGATCTCGTCGTGCGCCTGGCGCTCGGTCCGAAATCCGTGTCCCGCCAGGATGATCGAGCCGACGACCAATAGGTCGCCCTGGCCTTCGTTGGTGTGACGGGTCTCGGCGACGTCAAAGCCGTGGCGAGTCATCCACTCCGCGTAAGCCGTAGATTCGCCAGCGCGTTGCGGATAGGCGAAGCGCGCGACGACGGCATAACCGTTGACAAGCAGGCCGCCGTTGGCCGCATAGACCATGTCCGGCAGCCCCGCGACGGGCTCGACCAACTCGACGGTGTGGCCGAGTTCCTTGTAGGTCTGGCGAAGGGATTCCCACTGGCTGAGTGCGACATGGGTGTCGACGGACACCGACATGTCCATCCACGGGTTGATCGCGTAGTCGACGGCGAAGAACGTCGGCGCCGTCATGGCGTAATGGCGGCGGCGGGCGGTTCGTATCGCGGGCACGCGCTCCGGCGTTCTGTCGGCGCCGGGGCGCCTCCGGCGGGCGACATCGGATACCGGCGCCGCGGGTGCGGCGAGATCTGAAATCGTCATAAATCAACGATATGGCCGATCTTTTTTGCAATCAATCGCCGTTTGTTGCGTATTGGCGGGTTATCTATTGTCGTCAGATGTAGAATTACGGCGATCTGTTGCGTGGAGGTGGTCATGGATCGTCTGGACGAGACCGACGAGCGCATTCTTGCCGCGCTCGCCAATGACGCGCGGGCCACCTACGCCGAGATCGGTGACCGAGTGAACCTATCGGCGCCCGCGGTCAAGCGCAGGGTCGACCGACTGCTCGACAATGGCGTCATCCGAGGCTTCACCACCGTCGTCGACCGAAGTGCGCTGGGCTGGAGCACCGAGGCGTACGTGCAGGTGTTCCGTCACGGCACCATCGCGCCGGAACAGTTGCGCGCGGCCTGGATCGGTATCCCGGAAGTGATCGGCGCAGCCACCGTCACCGGGACCGCGGATGCGATCCTCCACGTGCTTGCCCGCGACATGCGCCATCTCGAGGAGGCGCTGGAGAGGATCCGCTCGGCAGCCGACGTCGAACGCAGCGAGAGCATCGTGGTGCTGACCAACATCATCGACCGGGAGCGCGGCTGACGGGGTGGGCGCCAATTGACCGAAGGCATCGTGCAAAATTTGCCCATGTCCACCAATGGGGGAGTCGTCATTGTCGGCGGGGGCCTGGCGGCGGCTCGCACGGCCGAACAGCTGCGGCGCTCCGAGTACACCGGTCCGGTCACGATCGTCAGTGACGAGGACCATTTGCCGTATGACCGGCCACCGCTTTCCAAGGAAGTGCTGCGCGCCGAAACCGACGACGTCACGCTCAAACCGGCGGAGTTCTACCAAGAGAACGACATCACCATGCTGCTCGGCAATGGAGCGCGGTCGGTGGACACCGCGACGCAGACGTTGACCCTGGCCGACGGCACCGAAATCTCCTATGACGAACTCATCATTGCGACGGGCCTGGTGCCCAAGCGCATCCCGTCGTTCCCGGACCTGGACGGCATCCACGTGCTGCGGAACTTCGACGAGAGCCTTGCGCTGCGCAAGGAGGCCGGCTCAGCGCGACTAGCGGTCGTCGTCGGGGCGGGATTCATCGGCTGTGAGGTGGCGGCGAGCCTACGCGGAATGGGCGTCGATGTCGTGCTGGTGGAGCCGCAGCCCTCGCCGCTGGCGTCGGTGCTCGGCGGGCAGATCGGCGATCTGGTGGCCCGACTGCACCGCGCCGAAGGCGTGGACGTGCGGTGCGGCGTTTCAGTCTCGCAAGTCGGCGGAACCGACCGGGTGCAGAAGGTGGTCCTCGACGACGGCACCGAGCTCGACGTGGACCTCGTCGTCGTCGGCATCGGTTCGAATCCAGCCACCGAATGGCTCGATGGCAGTGGTCTGGAAATCGATAACGGTGTCGTCTGCGATGACCGTGGACGTACCAGCGCGCCCCACGTCTGGGCGATCGGGGACGTCGCCTCATGGCGCCACACTCTTGGACACCAAGTGCGCGTGGAACATTGGAGCAACGTGGCCGACCAAGCACGGGTGCTGGTGCCCGCGATGCTGGGTCAGGACCCACCCGCCACCGTGTCGGTGCCGTACTTCTGGAGCGACCAGTACGACGTCAAGATCCAGTGCCTGGGTGAGCCGGAGGCCGACGATGTCGTCCATGTCGTCGAGGATGACGGCCGCAAGTTCCTGGCGTATTACGAGCGCGACGGTGTGGTGGCCGGCGTGGTCGGCGGCGGCATGCCGGGAAAGGTCATGAAGGCCCGCGCCAAGATCGCCAACGGCGCACCGATCGCGGACGTCCTCGGCTAGTAGCGAGAGTGATCTCGGTGTAGCTGGTCGCGGCTGGCGCGACTGAGTACACCGAAATCGCAGTCCGTCAGTGCTCGCCGAGGTAGAACCGCGCGCCCTGATCGTCGGTGCACAGTGCCGACTTCCCGTACGCCTGCTGCGACGGTTCGTCGATGACGGTGCCTCCCGCGGCACGCACCCGCGCGACGGCGTCGTCGACATCGTCGACGGTCCACATCGGCACGGTCCTCGGCTGCGCGGCGCCGCCGGCGACGCCCGCCATCGGGTGAGTGCCCTGCACCTGCCAGCCGTCGTCGATCCGACCGGGCTCGAACGTCCAGAACAGCAGCCCGCTGTAGAACGACCGGAAGGCCGCCGAATCCGGAACCTCGTAGGTGATGTACGAAACCTCGCCCGGCCCAGACCCATTCAACTCCGGACGGGTGATTCCCGGCGCAGGCGCAAACACCGCGAAGCTCGTTCCGGCCGGATCTGTGGCGCCGCACAGGACTCCGAAGTCGAACTCCTCCAGTTGATCGACGGTGCCGCCGGCGTCGACGATCGCCTGCCGTGCACCCGGCAGATCGGCCACCGCGTAGCTGCAGAACAAGGTGGCCTGCCCCGGCACGCTGTAGATGCCGATGCGCTGCTTGGTGTTGGTCACCTGGTGGGTGGCCGCGTCGAACTGCCAGCCGAGGACGTGGCCGTAGAACGCCGCCGCGCGCTCGGCGTCGGGCGTCCATACCGAGACGTAGCCGACGTCGCCGTGCTGGATCGGTACCACGGTGCCGGTGACGGGGCCGCTGAGCATCCAGCGATGCCCGAACGGGTCGATGATGGTCGCACCTCGTGCCCCGTGGTCCTCGTACGGCTCCCGCTGCACATGCGCACCGCGTTCGCGGGTGCGTTCGAGCACGGCGTCGGTATCCGGTACCTCCAGCATCAAGCTGACGGAGTTCGCCTGCGGCGCTGGACCTCTCAGGCCGATTTCCGGATACTCGTCGGCCAGGTACAGCACTCCGCCGCCGAGTGCGAGTTCGGCGTGTCCGATACGGCCGTCGGCCATCACGAAAGGTTCGCCGACGACGACGGCGCCCAGCGCATCGACATACCAGGCGATCGCGTCGCGTGCGTTCGCCACCGTGAGATAGGGCAGTGCGGCGGGCCTGGGCAAACCATCGGCCGGGGCGGATTCGGTCAGTTCGGCGATGGCGGTATCGGTACCGCTCATGTCAACTCCTTCGGTTCGATCGGGTAGGTTCAGCGCACCTTCGAGGCGTGAGCGCAGCCGGGCTGCGAACGCCGGATCGGGTTGGACGACAAGCTCATCGCCATGCAGCACTGTCAACGGATCGTGGCTGTTGTTCACGACTTGCCTCCCTCCGGCTCCGGATAGTGGGATCTGAAGGCCCGGCGCGCCCGTACCAACAGCGCCTCGGTGGCGTGCACAGTACGTCCGATCAGCTCCGCGCACTCCGGCACCGAACAGTCGTCCATGTAGCGCAGCGCCAACACGGTGCGATGGTGCTCGGGCAGCCGGGCCATGACGCTCTCGGCGACGATGCGGTCGAGCTCGGCATCCCAGTCGTCGCCCGCAGCGACGGGTTCCGGCAATTCGGCGACCGGCACGTTGAACCGGTCGTGGCGTCGGCGGTAGTGGTCGGCCAGCTTGTGGCGAGCCACTCCGAGCAGCCACGGCAAGGTCATCGGCGGCGGCACACCCTTGCGTGCGGCATCCATCGCCGCCAGAAATGTGTCCGACGTCAGATCTTCGGCCGTTCCGCGATCGCTGCAACGCCGGACGAAATACCCGTATACGACGGGCATCGATTCGTCATACATCGCCAGCAGCTTGCGCGGAGCGTCGTTGCCATCCGGTTCGGCGCTCACACCCTTATCGTCGCTGCGGCGGCCCGAACTCCGACGCCCTAATCACGAATTTCTTGGATCGGAGCGGTCGTCCAGTGCCTTCAGCCCATTGCTGACGGTGTCGAAGGCATCGCCGAGCGCCTGCAGGAGCGACACCGACTCGTCGTCAAGCCACACCTGGTAGGCCGACAGCGCGACGCCGAGCATCGTCCACGCCACTGTCTGCGGCACGAGATCGGCCTCTTTCATACCCAGCCGCCGTGCGACGAAGGTGACGACGACTGCGCGCCAGCCCGCGTACATGGTCATCGAGTACGCCTGCAGCGCCGCTGTCTGAAGGATGACCCGCATCCGCTGTCGGTGGCGTGCGGTCTCGGCTTCGTCGAAGGTGTTGAACGCCAACAGCGCCGTGCGCAATGCAGCCTCGATTCCCACCTCGGGATCGAGATCGGAGAGCAGGTCACGCATTCGGGCCAGGTGTGCTTCGAAGTCTCCCCATGGCAGTGCGTTCTTGGACGGGTAGTAGCGGAACAGCGTGCGCCGCGCGATGCCGGCGGCCTCGGCGACGTCGTCGACGCTCACGTCGTCGAATCCGCGAGCGGTGAACAGATCGATCGCCACGTTGCTGATGTGGTCCCAGCTCGTGGACCTCCGACGGCCCACGCGATGCTGAGACTCTGGGTGCACGTGAGCTCCTGTTTTCCGGGTCGGCTTTCATTCTGGCACTCGATGCCATATTATTGCGATCTCGATCACAGTTGTCGAGACAGTGTCAACGAAAGGTGCGGATAGTGGAGCCGAATCAGACAGTGGAGACATCCGGCGACGAGCTGGTCACCGAAACCCTGGTCGAAGAGGTGTCGATCGACGGGATGTGCGGGGTCTACTGACGTGACGTCGTCAGCAGCTGAGACCGAGCACGAAACAGCGTTCGACCCAGACCTCAGCTGGCGGCTACACCATCAGGTGGCCGTGCGGCCCGAGCCGTTCGGCGCGCTGCTCTACCACTTCGGTACGCGCAAGCTGTCGTTCCTGAAGAACCGGACGATCGTCGAGGTGGTCAACTCGCTGGCTGACCACCCCGACGTCCGGTCCGCCTGTCGCGCCGCCGGAGTCGAAGACGCGCAGCAGGCCCCATACATTCACGCGCTTCGCGTGCTCGCTCAATCGAAAATGTTGGTGCCACAATGACATCTGTTTATTCGCGCGCGCGCATTATTGCGCGCGCGCGAAGTTGATTCGGCGCCCGCGCCGGCTGTACAACCTGTTCCACGGCTGATCGAGCAGTTCGAGCACGGACTGGATGCGCCGATATGTCTGACGTGGGAACTCACCTACGCGTGCAACCTGGCATGCGTCCATTGTCTGTCCTCGTCGGGTAAGCGCGACCCGCGCGAACTCACCACGCAACAGTGCAAGGACATCATCGACGAGCTCGAGCGCATGCAGGTGTTCTACGTGAACATCGGAGGCGGCGAACCCACTGTGCGGTCGGACTTTTGGGAGCTCGTCGACTATGCGACCGCCCACCACGTCGGCGTCAAGTTCTCCACCAACGGGGTGCGCATCACCGCCGAGGTGGCGGCGCGCCTGGCAGCCAGCGACTACGTCGACGTGCAGATTTCGCTGGACGGCGCGACGGCAGAAGTCAATGACGCCGTCCGTGGACCGGGCTCGTTCGCGATGGCGATCCGGGCGCTGGAGAACCTCGCCGATGCAGGGTTCAAGGACGCCAAGATCTCCGTGGTGGTCACCCGCAACAACGTCGACCAGCTCGACGACTTCGCCGCTCTGGCGGCGCGTTACGGCGCCACCCTGCGGATCACCCGACTGCGCCCCTCTGGTCGCGGCGCCGATGTCTGGGATGAACTGCACCCGACCGCGGAGCAGCAGGTGCAACTGTACGACTGGTTGGTGGCCAAGGGGGACGGCGTGCTCACCGGTGACTCGTTCTTCCATCTGTCCGGGCTGGGCGAGCCCGGCGCGCTGGCGGGTCTGAATCTGTGTGGAGCAGGCCGGGTGGTCTGCCTCATCGACCCGGTCGGGGACGTGTACGCGTGTCCGTTCGCCATCCATGACCGTTTCCTCGCAGGAAATGTCCTGACCGACAACGATTCTGGGTCTGGCTTCGCCAACGTATGGAAGAACGCTCCGCTGTTCCGAGAGCTTCGCGAGCCGCAGTCGGCCGGAGCTTGCAATAGCTGCGATCACTACGACAGCTGCCGCGGCGGGTGTATGGCCGCGAAGTTCTTCACCGGTCTGCCGATGGACGGCCCGGATCCAGAGTGCGTGGAGGGCTTCGGCGCTCCCGCGCTGGCCCGTGAACGAGTCAAGCCCAAGTCCAGCGTCGACCACTCGCGCGGCCAGCCCGTCATGCTGAAATTATTGACAAGCCCGCCCCGCCCTGATGTCGCCGCCGGGGCGGCTCCTAGGCGGCTCTGTAACGAAAGCCCGGTATAGCTCATGGCCGACATTTGGTTCGAGACTGTCGCTGCCGCCCAGGAACGCGCCAGGCGGCGGCTGCCCAAGCCGGTGTACTCGGCTCTGCTGGCGGCGAGCGAGCGAGGCGTGACCGTCGCCGACAACGTCGACGCATTCGCCCAGCTTGGCTTCGCGCCGCATGTCATTGGTGCCACCGAGAAGCGAGATCTTGCTACAACCGTTATGGGACAGGATATTTCACTGCCCGTCGTCATATCGCCGACGGGTGTGCAAGCCGTCCATCCGGAGGGTGAGACCGCCGTGGCGCGCGCGGCTGCTGCGCGGGGTACCGCGATGGGTCTTTCCTCCTTCGCGAGCAAGCCGATCGAGGAGGTTATCGCCGCCAACCCCAAACTTTTCTTCCAGGCGTACTGGCTCGGTGGCCGGGACGCGATCGCGGCGCGGGTTGAGCGCGCGCGTGCGGCCGGCGCCGTCGGCCTGATCGTCACCACCGACTGGAGCTTCTCGCACGGCCGCGACTGGGGTAGCCCGGCGATTCCCGAAGAAATGAACCTGCGCACCACTGTGCGGATGTTGCCGACGGGACTGACCAGGCCGGGGTGGATGTGGCAATGGGGTAAGACCTTCCGGCCGCCGAACCTGCGGGTGCCCAACCAGGCGGCCCGCGGCGAAGCGGGGCCGCCGTTCTTCGCGGCGTACGGCGAGTGGATGGGGACCCCGCCGCCGACCTGGGAGGACATCGCCTGGCTGCGCGAGCTGTGGGGCGGTCCGTTCATGCTCAAGGGTGTGATGCGAGTCGACGACGCCAAACGTGCTGTGGACGCGGGTGTTTCGGCCATTTCGGTGTCCAATCACGGCGGCAACAATCTGGACGGCACACCTGCGTCGATTCGGGCACTGCCGGCGATAGCCGCCGCGGTCGGCGAGGATGTCGAGGTGGTGCTCGACGGCGGCATCAGGCGCGGTAGCGACGTGGTCAAGGCCCTTGCCCTCGGTGCACGCGCGGTGATGATCGGGCGGGCCTACCTCTGGGGCCTGGCCGCCAATGGACAGGCCGGCGTCGAGAACATCCTCGACGTTCTGCGGGGCGGCATCGACTCCGCCCTGATGGGTCTTGGTCATGCGTCCGTGCACGACCTCTGTCCTGACGACGTGCTGGTGCCCGACGGCTTCACGCGAGCGCTCGGCGTGCCCGGCACCCCGACTGCCTGACCACCACCCGCTTGGCCAGGCGATGTTCCTGGTACAGGCGGGGCTCAGGGGACTGACGTGAACGAGCGACTATCGCTCGCGAAGATTTCTGGAAATCAATTGCTGCGCATGCGCCAACAATTGGTGCACACCAGGTGAATTCGGCCTACCATCGCGGGGTGGCCTCTGGAAGCGAGCTCGCGAGCGCAACGTCGCGGCAGCTGCAGACCACGTCATCAGCGGTGATCGTCCCCGTCGGCTCCACTGAACAGCATGGACCCCACCTGCCGCTGGACACCGACACCCGCATTGCCGCCGCCGTGTCCCGCTCGGTCGCCGACCGGCTGGCGCCTGCGGATGAATTGAAATGGATGATCGCTCCCGCAATCGCGTACGGCGCGAGCGGTGAGCACGAGGATTTCAGCGGCACCGTCTCGATCGGCACCTCCGCCCTGCGTCTCTTGCTGGTGGAGTTCGGCCGGTCCGCGTCGCGCTGGGCGTCGCGGCTCGTCTTCGTCAATGGGCACGGTGGGAATGTGGAGGCGCTGACCGCGGCCGCGGCGCTGCTTCGATACGAGGGCCGCGACGTGGGCTGGTGCTCCTGCAGCGCTGCGAACGCGGACGCCCACGCCGGACATACCGAAACCTCTGTATTGCTACATATTTCGCCTGATGACGTGTGGATTGACGAGCGGATTCCCGGCAACAGGGCGCCGCTGGGACAGCTGATGCCCGCGATGCGCCAAGGCGGCATCGCCGCGGTCAGCGAAGTGGGTATCCTCGGTGATCCCACCACTGCGACCGCAGAGGAGGGCGCGCTCATCTTTGCAGAGATGGTCGACGGGTGTTCGCGGCGCATCACCCGGTGGGCGCCTGACCGGGACGGGATGCTGACATGACCGGACCACGGCTACCCGACGGGTTCGCCGTCCAGGTGGACCGCCGGGTGAAGGTTCTCGGCGAGGGGTCGGCGTTACTCGGAGGTTCTCCCACGCGGCTGCTGCGGCTGGCGCCCGCCGCGCAGACCATGCTCACCCGCGGGCGGCTCGAGGTCCACGACGCGGTGAGCGCACAGTTGGCACGCACTCTTCTCGACGCGACGGTTGCACATCCTCGGCCCGCGACCGGCCCCTCGCACCGCGACGTGACAGTCGTTATTCCCGTGCGGGACAACATATCTGGCTTACGCCGGCTGGTCGCTGCCCTTCGTGGGATGCGGATCATCGTGGTCGACGACGGCTCGGCCACACCGGTGCAGCAAGCCGACTTCGCGCAGATGTACAGCGATGTTCAGATCCTGCGACACGACCGCAGCAAGGGCCCGGCGGCCGCCCGCAACACCGGTATGGCGGCGTGCCACACCGACTACATCGCATTCCTGGACTCCGACGTGGTACCGCGACGCGGGTGGCTGGAAGCGCTGCTGGGGCACTTCTGTGATCCAGCCGTAGCCCTGGTGGCCCCGCGGATCATCGGTCTCCGCGAGCCGGACAATCTGGTGGCGCGCTACGAGGCCGTGAGGTCCTCGCTGGACCTCGGACTGCGCGAAGCCCCGGTGGTTCCCTACGGGACCGTGTCATATGTCCCCAGCGCCGCGATCATCTGCCGAAGCACCGTGCTCAAGGAGTTGGGCGGCTTCGACGAGACACTCAAGTCGGGCGAAGACGTCGATCTGTGTTGGCGGCTGATCGAGGCCGGTGCCCGCCTGCGCTACGAGCCGGTCGCTCTGGTGGCCCACGACCACCGCACGCAACTGCGAGAATGGCTCGCGCGCAAGTCTTTCTACGGCGAATCCGCCGCGCCGTTGTCGGTCAGGCACCCTGGTAAGACCGCACCGCTCGTCATCTCTGGTTGGACGCTGGTCGTCTGGATGCTGATGGCGATGGGCTCGGGCATCGGGTACCTGGCGTCGATGGTGGTTGCCGCGGTCACCGGTCGCCGGATCGCGAGATCGCTGTCGACGGTCGAGACCGAACCGAAGGAAGTGGCCGTGGTGGCTGCCCACGGACTGTGGGCCGCGGCCCTGCAGCTGGCGTCGGCCATCTGCCGGCACTACTGGCCTGTCGCGTTCGTCGCCGCACTACTGTCGCGACGATGCCGCCAGGTGGTGCTGGTGGCGGCCATCGTCGACGGGGTGGTCGACTGGATCACCCGCAACGGCAACGGCGACGATGACACGAAGCCGGTGGGTCTGCTCACCTACATCCTGCTGAAACGGCTCGACGACATCGCCTACGGCGCCGGACTGTGGACCGGAGTCGTGCGTGAGCGACACGTCGGTGCGCTCAAGCCCCAGATCCGGACCTGAAGCCGGCCTTGCACAGCGATGTGCTGATCATCGGTGCAGGCAGCGCCGGATCTGTATTGGCGGAACGGCTTTCGGCCGACTCAAGTCGTCGGGTCACGGTGGTCGAAGCTGGGCCGGGTCCGTCCGATCCCCTGGTGTCGGCCCAGATCAGCGACGGCCTGCGGTTGCCGATCGGTACCGCAAGCTCAGTGGTCCGGCGTTATCCGACGCTACTGACCGATGCCCCCCAACGGCACGCACAGATCATGCGGGGCGCTGTCGTCGGCGGGTCAGGCGCGATCAACGGCGGCTACTTCTGCCGGGGACTACCGTCGGACTTCGACGGGTGGCGGCTGCCGGGATGGACGTGGTCCGACGTTCTGCCGCACTTCCGGGCGATCGAGACCGACGTGGACTTCGAGGGTCCCCTGCATGGAAGCACCGGTCCCATCCAGATTCGGCGTGTTTCTGAATTCGACGGCTGCACAGCCACATTCGTGAACTCTGTGATCGAAGCGGGGTATCGGTGGATCGACGATCTCAACGGATCGGCAGCGGACGCGCCATTGCCGGCGGGCATCGGTGCGGTGCCGCTGAACATCAACGGAGGCACGCGGGTCGGGCCCGGTGGGGCGTACTTGAAGCCCGCGATGTCGCGCACCGGCCTCGCCGTGGTGACCGATACCCGGGCCACGCGCATCCGGATCGTCGGTGGCCGGGCGGTAGGAGTGGAGTGTGTCGGACCGGGTGGGCCTGCCGAATTGACTGCGGATCGAATCGTGTTGTCGGCAGGGGCGATCGGGTCGGCTCACCTGCTCATGCTGTCGGGCATCGGCCCGCAGAACGTACTGAGTGCCGCGGGAGTTCCCGTGGAGGTCGACCTACCGGTCGGGTCTGGATCGTCGGATCACCCGGAGTGGGTGTTGCCCGTGGATTGGACCGAAACCCACGGGCTACCTCCGCTGGAGGCTGTGCTCACGACCGATAGCGGTCTCGAAATCAGGCCTTACACCGCGGGTTTCGGTGCGATGGTGAGTGGGCGTCGCGACGATCCGGCCGACCACCCACACGTCGGGGTCGCGCTGATGCAACCGCAATCGCGTGGCACGGTCCGCCTGGTCTCTGCCGACGCCGGCACTCTTCCCGCCATCGAGCATCGGTACGACAGTGAACCCGCAGATGTCGAGGCCTTACGTGCCGGTGGGCAACTCGCGCGCGAATTGGCCGGTGCGGCGGCAAAATCAGCGGTCGCGTCGTGGTCGACATCGCAGCATCTTTGCGGCACCGCACCGATGGGCCGGGACGACGACGAGGCGTCGGTGGTCGACGCGCAGTGCCGGGTGCGCGGCGTCGACGCGCTATGGGTGGTCGACGGCTCGGTGCTTCCCACCATCACCAGCCGGGGCCCCCACGCGACCATTGTCATGCTGGGGCACCGGGCCGCCGAGTTCATCGGCTGACGTCGACCGCGCTGCTGCGTATGCGCGACCGCCATTTCCACAGCGCCAACGACACACCGGCGCCGCGGCCGAATCAGCGCAGCGAATACCGGATGGGCAGGTGCTTGAGTCCGCCGACGAACGTCGTGGCCGCCAGTTCCGGTTCGCCGGCGAGTTCGATCGACTCCAGCCGGGGAAGCAGTTCGGAGTACAGGCTGTTCATCTCCATTCGCGCCAGTGCGGCTCCGAGGCAGAAATGCACGCCATACCCGAAGGCGACGTGCTTGTTGGGATCGCGGCCGACGTCGAATCGGAACGGCTCGTCGAAGACCTCTTCGTCACGATTGCCGGAAACATAAGCGAGGTAAACGGATTCGCCCTTGGCGATCGAAACACCACGGACCTCGGTGTCCTCGGCCGCTGTGCGCATGAACTCCTTGACCGGCGTCGTCCAGCGGATCATCTCCTCGACTGCGGTGCCCATCAGGCCGGGATCATTGCGGAGTCGGTCCAGTTCGTCAGGGTTCTCGATCAGCGCGAGCAGCCCGCCGGAGATGGCGTCCTTGGTGGTGTCGTGGCCCGCGCTGGCGACGATCACGTAGTAGGACGCGGTGTCGACCTCGGACAGTGGCTCCCCGTCGATGCGACCGTTGGCGATCGCTGATGCCAGGTCGTCTGTCGGGTGCTCCCGACGAGACGCGGTCAGCTGCGCGAAATAGGTGAAGAAGTCGACCAGGATCGCCAGCTGCTCTTCGGGTGTCTTGCCGCGCTGGTTGTACTCCTCGTCGTCGCCGCCGAACAGCTCCTGGGTGAGCTGGTGCATGCGCGGGAAGTCCTCCTCGGGCAGGCCGAGCAGCGACATGATCACGTACAGCGGGAAGTTGACAGCGATGTCCGTGACGAAGTCACATTCCGGGCCGATGTCTGCCATCTTGTCGACGTAGCGCTTGGCGAGCGCGTCGACGTTGACCTTCAGGTCGCGCATCGCCTTGGGGCGGAACCAGTCCGCACCGATGGCGCGCACCTTGCGGTGGTGCGGATCGTCCATGTGGATGAGTGTTCGCAACCCCGTGCCAGCCTCGAGTTGTTGCTTGGCCAGATCGTCGGCCGCAGCGGTGGCGAGCACCGGACGGGGTTCGGAAAGGAACAGGTTGTTGTCACGCTCGATAGCCATGATGTCGGCGTGCTTGGTGATCGCCCA
This sequence comes from uncultured Actinomycetota bacterium, assembly GCA_963805835.1. Lineage (GTDB taxonomy): Bacteria > Actinomycetota > Actinomycetes > Mycobacteriales > Mycobacteriaceae > Mycobacterium. The sequence continues at coordinate 32,432 of CAWDVX010000012.1, forward strand.
GAACGGCCGGTACGGCGGATTGTCGACCCACGCCACCGGGTTGTTCGCGCGCAGATGAGTCAGCGCCGCATGCAGCCGGGCATCGTCGGCATATGCCGTCGGATCGGTGAACACTTTCGCGGCGTCATCCATCGTCGGCGTGCTCATACGGGCTCCTTCACTTCCGGGCGACTCGTAACTTGACGGGTGTCAAGTTACGAGTCTATGTGACGGAGGCCACGTAGGGGAAGGGAGGCCCGTCAGTAGTGTCGGGAGGCGTGTCGCCCGCCCTGTTCCGCCGCCGAGGCCACGTCGTCCTGGCTCTGTTCGGCATGGTCGTGGTGCTGATCGCCGGGTGCGGGCATGGAGAAACCGCGACCATCGACCTGCCTGCCGATTCCAGCGTGGTGCAGACCAAATCGGGCTGGGTGCGCGGTCAGGTGGCATCGGATCACCGGCTTTTCTCCGGAATCCCATATGCCGCACCGCCCGTCGGGGCGATGCGATGGCAGCCACCGCAACCGGCGGCCGAGTGGAGCGGATTTCTCGATGCCACCCGTCCCGGCCCGCGATGCATCCAGGACGTCAGCACCGACGTCGACAGCAGCGAAACCAGCGAAGACTGCCTGACGCTCAATGTGTGGACGCCACCGCCGTCGGGCGAGGCGCGGCCTGTCATGGTGTGGATTCACGGCGGGAGCTTCATCAACGGCAGCGGCGACATCTACGACGCGCGGAGGTTGGCCGGCCGCGGTGACATGGTCGTCGTCACGGTCAACTACCGGCTGGGTGCGCTGGGATTTCTGGCACACCCCGCGCTCGGCCCGGCCGGCGATGTGGGCAACTACGGTCTGACCGACCAGCAGGCGGCGCTGCGATGGGTGCGCGACAACATCGCCGCGTTCGGCGGTGATCCGGACAAGGTGACGATCGCGGGGGAGTCTGCGGGGGGTATGGCGGTGTGCGACCACCTCGTCGCTCCCGGCTCCGCCGGACTGTTCAGTGCCGCGATCATCCAAAGCGGGCCGTGCCAGGCGCAATACGATCTCCCCGCCGCGGAGCGAACGAGTGAGGAGTACGCCGCAGAGGTGGGATGCGGTGATCGCGCCACCGCAGCGGCCTGCCTTCGGGCACTTCCGCCGGAGCAGCTGCAGCGGCCGGTGCTCTACGGACGCATCGGCACCGAACAGTTGAGCGGGCCCGTCGCGGGAACGACGACGCTGCCGGTCGATCCGATGACCGGTGCAGCGCAGGGGCGGGCAGCCAAGGTGCCGGTGATGATCGGGACCACGGCCGATGAGTTCACCCTTTTCACCGCTCTGCAGTACATCCGCGGACGACCGATCGACGCCGTGCACTATCCGGAGCTGCTCGCCCAGGCGTTCGGTCCCAACGCGGCGGCGGTCGCGCAGCAATATCCGCCGGAGCAGTTCGGGGGAAGTGTGCCACTTGCGTATTCGGCTGCAGTCACCGACGGTGCGTTCGCCTGCGTGGCCGACCGGCTCGCGGACTCGTTGTCCGCGGCACAGCCCGTGTACTTCTCCGAGTTCGACGACCCCGATGCGCCGGCGCCTGAGCCGCTGCACGAGGCGCCGTTCCCCGTCGGCGCGGGCCATTCGCTGGAGCTGCGGTATCTGTTCGACGTGGGTGGAGCCTCCCCGCTGGATCCCGCACAACAGCGGCTGTCCGACGAGATGATCGACTATTGGGTCGGATTCATCTCGACAGGCTCGCCGGGCTCCGGCTGGCCGTCGTTCAACGATACCGGCGAGCGAATATCACTGCAGCCCAGCGGTAATCGAGTCATCACCGACTACGGGCTGGTGCACAAGTGCGGCTTCTGGGCCGGACTCAAGGACTGAGGCACCCGTTGCAGCGCGCGTCCTGCCGGACACCGGGGGAGCGGTCGCGGGTAAGGATGCGTTGCGGCACTACTGGACGACGGCGTTGAAGTCGTTGCCGGATCTGCATTTCGAGATCGTCAACCTCTACCGCGGCGAATCCACACTGGTGATCAATTGCCGCAATCACCTCGGCGGTCTGGTCAACGAAGTGCTGATCTTCGATCGCGACGGCATGGTGCGTCGAAGGCCACGGCACATACCTGGACTAGACCGGTGTCATCCAGCTGGTGATGTCGGCGTTCCATCGCCGCGACCGCGAACAGTCGACTGCCGCCAGGCCGCTCGGCGAGGCGCTTCCCCAGCATGCGATATGTCGTGGTCGGGGCCGCCATGCCGGGCTACCTTACTCTGGAGTAAGGTAGCCTCGGCGGCGGACCGGCCCGCCGAGCGGGTTTCCCATGGCCAGGGATTTGGAGCAGGCCCAGATCTAGGGCATACTGTTCGGGTTGCCTTGAGCCGGGTTCGCGCCTGGCGGGGCATACGACCTGCGCCCTCAGGGGCGCGTCCGGTCCCAACCTCGATCGCGACGGATTTCCGACGCGGGCGAGCGTGCGCGAGGGCGACACACCCGAGCGCGGGGGCCGGTGAACCACAGACAGGTAAACAGCGGCGGCACAGCCGCGCGACCGGGTTTGCTCCCGGCGTGTGGCAGCAGACAGAGGTTTTCCACGCCCCAGCGCGGAAGCCCGTTAGTAGTGAGGTAGGAGAAGCGTGGCGGGACAGAAGATCCGCATCAGGCTGAAGGCCTACGACCACGAGGCGATCGACGCCTCGGCGCGCAAGATCGTTGAGACGGTCACCCGAACGGGCGCCAGCGTGGTCGGCCCGGTGCCGCTGCCGACCGAGAAGAACGTGTATTGCGTCATCCGGTCCCCGCACAAGTACAAGGACTCGCGGGAGCACTTCGAGATGCGTACCCACAAGCGGCTGATCGACATCCTCGACCCGACGCCGAAGACCGTTGACGCTCTCATGCGCATCGATCTGCCGGCCAGTGTCGACGTCAATATCCAATAGTCATCCCAGTAGGAGATCCCAAGAGAAATGGCTAGAAAGAGCATTCTGGGCACCAAGCTGGGCATGACGCAGGTGTTCGACGAGAACAACAAGGTCGTGCCGGTGACGGTCGTCAAGGCCGGGCCCAACGTCGTCACGATGATCCGTACGCCGGAGCGCGACGGCTACAGCGCAGTGCAGCTTGCGTACGGCGAGATCAGCCCGCGCAAGGTGAACAAGCCGCTGACGGGGCAGTACGCGGCTGCCGGGGTGAACCCGCGCCGTCACCTCGCCGAGTTCCGGCTCGACGACGAGGCCGCTGCCGCGGAGTACGAGGTCGGTCAGGAATTGACCGCCGAGATCTTCGCCGACGGCGCCTACGTCGACGTGACGGGGACCTCGAAGGGCAAGGGCTTCGCCGGCACCATGAAGCGTCACGGCTTCAAGGGTCAGGGCGCCAGCCACGGTGCCCAGGCGGTGCACCGCCGGCCCGGGTTCCATCGGCGGCTGCGCAACTCCCGGCCGCGTGTTCAAGGGCACCCGCATGTCGGGCCGCATGGGCAGTGACCGTGTGACGACGCAGAACCTGTTGGTGCACAAGGTCGATGCCGAGAACGGCGTGCTGTTGATCAAGGGCGCCATCCCCGGCCGTAACGGCGGACTGGTGATGGTCCGCAGCGCGATCAAGAGGAGTGAGAAGTGACCGCGGACGCGAGGAGCAAAAGCGCCGGCGCGAGAAGACCTCAAGAGTCAGAAGATCGACGTCCACACCCCGGCGGGTAAGAAGGACGGCTCCGTGGAGCTGCCCGCCGCGCTGTTCGACGTCGAGGCCAACATCGCGTTGATGCATCAGGTTGTCGACGGCGCAGTTGGCGGCCAAGCGTCAGGGCACGCATTCGACCAAGACCCGTGGCGAGGTGCGCGGTGGCGGCAAGAAGCCGTACCGGCAGAAGGGCACCGGCCGCGCCCGTCAGGGTTCGACGCGTGCACCCCAGTTCGCCGGTGGTGGCGTGGTGCACGGCCCGCAGCCGCGCGACTACAGCCAGCGGACCCCGAAGAAGATGATCGCCGCCGCGCTGCGCGGGGCGCTCTCCGATCGGGCGCGCAACGGCCGCATCCACGCGGTGACCGAGCTCGTCGAGGGCCAGGACGCCGTCGACCAAGAGCGCCAAGGCGTTCCTGGCCACGCTGCTCACCGAGACACGGCCGAAAACAAGGTGCTGATCGTCATCGGCCGCACTGACGAGACGGGCGCCAAGAGCGTTCGCAATCTGCCCGGCGTGCATGTGATTTCGCCGGACCAGCTGAACACCTACGACGTGCTGAAGGCCGACGACGTGGTGTTCAGCGTTGAGGCGCTGGATGCCTACATCTCAGCTCACACGAAGTCAGACGAGGAGGTGTCGGCCTGATGGCGACCGTCACTGATCCACGCGACATCATCTTGGCGCCGGTGATCTCCGAGAAGTCCTACGGGCTCATCGAGGACAACGTGTACACGTTCGTCGTGCACCCGGACTCGAACAAGACGCAGATCAAGATCGCGATCGAGAAGATCTTCAAAGTCAAGGTCGACTCGGTGAACACGCTCAACCGGCAGGGTAAGCGCAAGCGCACCCGCGCCGGCTACGGAAAGCGCAAGGACACCAAGCGCGCCATCGTCACGCTGGCCGCGGGCAGCAAGCCGATCGACCTGTTCGGAGCACCGGCCTGATTTCCAGGCCGGCGGAAGACTAGAGAGACTTAGAGAAGACATGGGAATTCGCAAGTACAAGCCGACGACCCCGGGTCGTCGCGGTGCCAGCGTCTCCGATTTCGCCGAGATCACTCGCGACCATCCGGAGAAGTCGCTGGTGCGCCCGCTGCACGGCAAGGGTGGTCGCAACGCGCACGGCCGGATCACCACCCGTCACAAGGGTGGTGGGCACAAGCGCGCCTACCGCGTGATCGACTTCCGTCGCAACGACAAGGACGGCGTCAACGCCAAGGTCGCTCACATCGAGTACGACCCGAACCGCACCGCGAACATCGCACTGCTGCACTTCCTGGACGGCGAGAAGCGCTACATCATTGCGCCGCAGGGGCTTGCGCAGGGCCACGTCGTGGAGTCCGGCGCCAACGCCGACATCAAGCCCGGCAACAACCTGCCGCTGCGCAACATCCCGTCCGGCACGCTGATCCACGCGGTGGAGCTGCGGCCCGGCGGCGGAGCCAAGCTGGCGCGGTCAGCCGGCGCCAGCATCCAGCTGCTGGGTAAGGAGGGCAGCCTACGCCTCGCTGCGTATGCCCTCCGGTGAGATCCGCCGCGTCGACGTGCGCTGCCGCGCCACCGTCGGCGAGGTCGGCAACGCCGAGCAGGCGAACATCAACTGGGGTAAGGCCGGCCGTATGCGGTGGAAGGGCAAGCGCCCCACCGTCCGTGGTGTCGTGATGAACCCGGTCGACCACCCGCACGGCGGCGGCGAGGGCAAGACCTCCGGCGGCCGTCACCCGGTCAGCCCGTGGGGTAAGCCCGAAGGCCGTACCCGTAAGTCCAACAAGCCGAGCGACAAGCTCATCGTCCGTCGCCGGCGCACCGGCAAGAAGCACCGGTAGAAGTAGGCAGGAAGAGATAGATGCCACGCAGCCTGAAGAAGGGTCCGTTCGTCGACGACCATCTGCTCAAGAAGGTCGACGTACAGAACGAGAAGAACACCAAGCAGGTCATCAAGACCTGGTCGCGTCGATCGACGATCATCCCCGACTTCATCGGGCACACCTTCGCGGTGCACGACGGCCGCAAGCATGTCCCGGTGTTCGTCACCGAGGCGATGGTCGGGCACAAGCTCGGCGAATTCGCACCGACCCGCACGTTCAAGGGTCACATCAAGGACGACCGGAAGGCCAAGCGGCGATGAGCGCTTGCACGGTAGCAGACGACTGAATATCCGTCCGCGACGTCGCGAAGGCGCGCTTCGTGCGCGTCTCGCCGACCAAGGCGCGCCGGGTCATCGACCTGGTGCGCGGCAAGTCGGTGACCGAGGCGCTCGACATCCTGCGGTGGGCACCGCAGGCGGCCAGCGAGCCGGTCGCCAAGGTGATCGCGAGCGCTGCGGCCAACGCGCAGAACAACGAGGGACTGGATCCGTCCACCCTCGTGGTCGCCACCGTCTATGCCGACGAGGGGCCGACCGCCAAGCGCATCCGGCCGCGTGCGCAGGGCCGTGCATTCCGGATCCGCAAGCGCACCAGCCACATCACCGTGATCGTGGAGAGCAGGCCCAGCCGTGAGGGTGGGCGCGGTGGGGCGTCCGCATCGTCGGCCAGTGCCGCACGTTCGCGTCGCGCACAGGGCAGCAAGGCGGCTGCGGCGAAGAAGGCACCTGCCGCCAAGGCGTCTGGAGCCGAGACGGCGGCGACGTCGGACGTGGCCGAGCCCCAGACGGTGAGTGTGGAGACGGCGCCGGCCAAGAAGGCCGCCGCGAAGAAGGCTCCGGCCAAGAAGGCTGCCGGCCAAGAAGGCTGCTGCGAAGACGGCCGCCGAAAAAAAGACCACAGAAGCTTCTGACGAAGCGAAGGAGGGCTCGGAGTAGTGGGCCAGAAAATCAATCCCCACGGCTTCCGGCTCGGTATCACCACCGACTGGAAGTCCCGGTGGTATGCCGACAAGCAGTACAAGGACTACGTCAAGGAAGACGTGGCGATCCGTCGTCTGCTGGCCACCGGTCTGGAGCGCGCCGGCATCGCCGACGTGGAGATCGAGCGCACCCGCGACCGGGTCCGCGTGGATATCCACACCGCGCGTCCGGGCATCGTGATCGGCCGCCGTGGCACCGAGGCCGACCGCATCCGCGCCGACCTGGAGAAGCTGACCGGCAAGCAGGTTCAGCTGAACATCCTCGAGGTCAAAAACCCTGAGTCGCAGGCTCAGTTGGTGGCCCAGGGCGTCGCCGAGCAGTTGAGCAACCGTGTCGCGTTCCGTCGCGCCATGCGCAAGGCCATCCAGTCGGCGATGCGCCAGCCCAACGTCAAGGGCATCCGGGTGCAGTGCTCGGGCCGCCTCGGCGGTGCCGAGATGAGCCGCTCGGAGTTCTACCGCGAGGGCCGGGTGCCGCTGCACACGCTGCGCGCCGATATCGACTACGGCCTCTACGAAGCCAAGACGACCTTCGGTCGCATCGGCGTGAAGGTCTGGATCTACAAGGGCGACATCGTCGGAGGCAAGCGTGAGCTGACCGCCGCCGTGCCGGCTGGCGCCGACCGTCCGCGTCGCGAGCGTCCGTCGGGCACCCGTCCGCGCCGCAGCGGCGCCTCGGGCACCACCGCGACGAGCACCGAAGCCGGTCGTGCCGCCACTGAGGAAGCCCCGGCAGTCGCCGAGGCCTCGAGTTCGGCAACCGACGCCTCGGCCGCTGCCGGCGAGGCAGCCGCAACGGAAACCCCATCGGAGAGCTAACCATGTTGATTCCCCGCAAGGTCAAGCACCGCAAGCAACATCACCCGAGGCAGCGCGGCATCGCCAGTGGCGGCACCTCGGTGAGCTTCGGTGACTACGGCATCCAGGCGCTGGAGCACGCCTACATCACCAACCGGCAGATCGAGTCCGCTCGTATCGCCATCAACCGGCACATCAAGCGTGGCGGCAAGGTGTGGATCAACATCTTCCCGGACCGTCCGCTGACCAAGAAGCCCGCCGAAACCCGCATGGGTTCCGGTAAGGGTTCGCCGGAGTGGTGGGTGGCCAACGTCAAGCCGGGCCGCGTGCTCTTCGAGCTCAGCTATCCCGACGAGAAGACCGCGCGCGAGGCGCTGACCCGCGCGATCCACAAGCTGCCGATCAAGGCACGCATCGTTACCCGAGAGGAGCACTTCTGATGGCTGTGGGAGTGACGCCGGGCGAACTGCGCGAACTGACCGACGACGAGTTGAAAGACAAGCTGCGCGAGTCGAAGGAAGAGCTGTTCAATCTGCGCTTCCAGATGGCGACCGGACAGCTGGCCAACAACCGCCGGCTTCGCACGGTGCGCCAGGAAATCGCACGCGTCTACACCGTGCTGCGCGAACGTGAACTGGGTCTGGCATCCGGGCCCGCAGGTGAGGATTCGTAATGGCAGAAACTCAGGCCTCCAAAGATAAAGGGCCGAAGCACACTCCTCGCGCCGAGGAGCAGCGCGGCCGCCGCAAGACGGTCATCGGCTACGTGGTGAGTGACAAGATGCAGAAGACCATCGTCGTCGAGCTGGAAGATCGTAAGAGCCACCCGCTCTACGGCAAGATCATCCGGACCACCAAGAAGGTCAAGGCGCACGACGAGAAGGGCGATGCCGGTATCGGCGACCGGGTGTCGCTGATGGAGACGCGGCCGCTGTCGGCGACCAAGCGCTGGCGTCTCGTCGAGATTCTCGAAAAGGCGAAATAAGCCGGAACGCAACAGGAAAGCCCCCGCACACACGGCGTGTCGGGGGCTTTTCGCGCCCCATAGGACACCACCTTTTCGCGACCGATCGCGGGACCGCGTTTGTCGTACGACGCCCATGGAGGTGTGCCGGCGGCGGCTGAAGACACGGGCGCCAACCCAGTGTGGTGGATCACCGCGGCAGTTGGTGTGGTGATCGGTGCGTGCGGCGCCGGGTTGGCCATTCACCGACGGCGTCGCGGCTAGGCCTTCGTCAAATCGGATTCGTGGTAGCTACGGTCCGTGTTCACCTGCCACGGATCGACCTCTTGACCGAAGTACTGGGCGACACTGTGGATGGCGGTCAGCATCGCGTGGTCTTGGTTGTCGTAGTGGTGCATGCCATTACGTCCTATGGGGCGAAGCGAGGGGTGAGCCTGACGACAGGTAATTACGGATCCGAGCGACGCTTCGGTCCCGAGCCGGGTCATAAATCGGGTAGGCAAACTCTGAGCGGACGATCATGAAGTGGTCCAGGGCGGAGTCTCCGAGGCCGAGCGTGCGGAGGTCCTGTTCGACTATGTCGCCAAGGCTTTCACTGCCCTTCACCCACAGATCGTCGCCCGGAAGTGTGAAGTATTCGAGGCCCAGGTGTGTGCCGCTGAAGCCGTCCGGAGCGAGCGCGCTTGACCACATTCCGTAGTTCTGGATCCGGCCCACTCGAAGGTTATTGCCGGGCGTGTATACCCAGTGGTACGGAATGTCGTAGCGCTTCTGCAGGGCGACCGCGGCTATGATCACAGAGCGGTGTTTGAGAGACGCGGCGGCCGCCCGAATATGCTGCGGGGGATCGGGTTGCAGGGCGTCGATCAGCCGCTGCAGCGGCATGCTCGAGAACACGGCATCCCCGGATACGGTCTCACCGCTCTCGAGTTCCACTACCCAGGTTTCACCGACCCGACGAATGCTGGTTACGCAAGAGTTCAGGCAAGGGCGTATTCCGACGTCCGCCAGCGCCGCAGCCGCGGCTTCCCAGAGTTGGCCAGGTCCACACCGGGGATACTGAAAGACATCCTGAACCATGAGATCAGCCCTGCGCGGCCGACGCCAGTCGATCGGCCTTATTCGCTGATTTGCCCAGTCACTTGACAGCTCGTCGGGGTCGGAGAGCCACGTCTTTCGGACATAGCCGTCGAAAAAGATGTTGTACCAATAGCTGCCGAATTGTCTTGTGCCCCAATCGCGGAAGCTTGCCGCATTGTCGATCGGGTGCATCCCGCCGCGCAGCCTGGCTCCAAGGAGACTGCTCAGTCCATGCAATCCGCTTCGAAATCCATTCTGCCTCAGGAGATCACGACCAACGAGCGGGTACTGCATATACTGACCGTTCACGAGCATGGCGGAGCGCCGGCGCACCGAGAGCCACTGGTCGGCAGGAAGTAGGGACCTCCACAGGGCGGCGATCTCTTCGCTCTTCGTGAAGAACCGGTGACCGCCTGGATCGGCGCTCCAGGCGCCGTCGGTCGGCGTGCGAGCCAGGCCGCCGACGTTTCCCGACGCCTCGAAGATGCGAGGTGTGACCCCCCTCTTCGCCAGTTCCAGCGCCGCGGTGAGACCGGCGGGGCCTGCGCCGATGATCAAGGGATTCCTGCGTCGACTCCATGGCAGTACTACCGGCCTCTGAGCTGTGGAAAGTGCCGGTAGGCAGCGATGAGATCGTCGATGTCCTGCACGGTGAGGTCATTGAGGGGGGTCGGCAGGAAGATCAGCTGGGCGTATTGGCTCTGCAATGGCAGGAATCCAGACAGCAGTGGCTCAGGTGTGGTCCTGATGACCAAGTCGACGGTGCCAATGTCGAGTGCCGCGCTGATGTCACACCCTTCGCGCTGAGCCCGTTCACACGCGATGCGCAACTCGTCGTTGGCGTCATATGCGGCGAGAATGTTGATCCGGAATTCGCTCCCTTTCATCGCGGCTTCCAAATCCGCTGCGGCTGCGACGTACTTGTCCGGCAACGCATTCCGGTCGCCATGCAACCGCACACTGCAGACGGATCGATCGAAGCGATCGGGAATCAGTTCAGTCAGAAATTGCATAGACGCCTCATACACCGCGTCCAGTTCGGCTTTCTTTCGCGCGAGATTTGCTCGACTGAGGTTGTACACCGACACGGTCTGCACGCCGTTTCGCTGCAGCGTCAGCATGATCTCGGTGACCTTCTCCGCGCCCTTGAGGTATGCCTCCCCCAATGAAGCGTCATTGGCTTTCGCCCACCGCCGCAGGCCGTCGGGAATCAACCCCACATGAGCTGGTTCAGGATGCACCGTGAACCCCCAAACCCGCAAAAAAGCGCTGTTCAAGAAATGTAATCGGTCTTCATTTCTTGCGTCGGCAAATGCCGAAAAGCGCGAAGAGTGCGCTTACCCGGATGAGGCGGAGATCAATCTTCGGGGGGACGCAGCACCGCCAGGACAGTCAGCAACAAAATCTTGATGTCCAGGAGTAGCGACCAGTTGTCGATGTAATAGTTGTCCCATTCCGCCCGGTCGGCGATCGAGGTCTGCCCGCGCAGGCCGTGCACCTGGGCCCAGCCGGTCATGCCTGCCTTCACCCTGTGCCGCTGGCCGTAGCGGCGCACATGCATCTCGAACAGTTCGACGAATTCCGGGCGTTCGGGACGCGGGCCGACCAGGCTCATATCGCCCCGTAACACGTTGAACAGCTGGGGCAGCTCATCCATCGATGTCCTGCGCATGATCTTGCCGATCCACGTGCGCCGATCCTCGCCCTCCACACCCCCGGGCGCCGCCCCGTCCTGCAATGCGAACTCCGCCTTCGCCGGATCCTCGGGACGCATGCTGCGGAACTTCAGACAGCTGAAGACCTTCCCGTCGCGCCCGATCCGCTCCTGCCTGAACAGGATGGGCCCGGGTGAACTGAACCGCACTGCGAGCGCCAGCGCGATGAGCAGCGGCGAGATGAGCACGATTCCGAACAGGGCAGCGGTCCGGTCGAAGGCATGCTTGAAGGTGAATTGCCAGCCCTTGGGGTCGACGCGGTTCAGCACCATGAGAGGTACGCCGCCCAGGTGCTCGATATAGGTGTTGGTGCCGACGGCGTCCATCACTCGCGGGACCACCCGAACCCGCATTCCGAGTTGCTGCGCCTGCTGAATGGTCCGCGCCAACTGTTCGTCCGGCATCGATGACGGAGCGACGATGAGCTCCTCAGCGCGCGTGGCTTTCACCGCGCTTTCGAGATTGCCCGTGGTGCCCAGGTAGGGCACGTCGAAGGTCTCCGCGTCGTTGGGCCGCATATCGTCGATCACGCCGGCGGGCCACAGACCGTAATCCCGCACCTGACGCATTCGCGAGATGAGCTGATGGGCAACTGGTCCGGAGCCCACGACGAGGGCAGGCACTCCGACATCGAATCTCCGCCGAATCCAGCGGTTTGCGGCAGATCTGAACAGGCGGAGCGCCGGTATGAGAATCGCCGCGAGCACCCAGATCCGCAACACCATGTCGCTGGGGCGGACGTAGGGGACAACAACATCGCCTGTCGCGAGGCGAGGAACAAGCAGCTGCATGATCATCAACGTCGCCAGGGCGGCCACGGCAATCGACGTCTCCACCGGTTCGAATTCGTCGAGGAACCCGTGGTTTAGCTTCTGTCGGTACAGCCCGCGGGTGGCCAATACGACAAGCACTACCGGCACGAAAATCCACGAATACAGGGCGATGTTGCGGTCCTGGTCGAGCGTGCCCGGGATCCACAACTGCGCCAGGAATACCGCCATCGAGGCCCAGATGACGTCAATCAACAAGGTGATCACCGAATACCCCGGGTCAACCCTGATGATTTCGACAAAGCGAGGCGGCGTGGGCACGTCATGGCGAACCGGGACCACCCGAAGTCGCGGCGTGGTGGGCCGGCTACTAGGTGTGTGGGTCGTGGCCCTAGCCTCTAGCTGCATCTGTCATACTCTCGGACGGAACTGGCAACTGATCATAGGCGTGCGCCTGCCCACGATCCAGGTAAATGAGCGGCCACGTCAAGGGTCAGTTAATTTCGTTACTCATGAGATCGGTACCCACATTAGCTGGTGGTCCCCGCCTTAGCGCCTCGGCGGCAGTGTCGGGACGGGGACCGAAAATTCGTTCCGCAGCGAGCTGCGCCAGATCGGTCAAGCACCTGGACGTGGCCGGTGCCCCACTGCCGTGGCTTGCCGTCGAAGACACACAGCGTGCCGATGGCATGTCCGTCGTGATCGATCAGGGGTATGCCGAGGTAGGCGACGACTCCGCCGCTGCGGACCACCGGATGCTTCATGAATACCGGGTCGCTTCGCGCGTCTTCGAGAACCAAGGGATTGCCGTCCGCCACTGCGTACTGACAGATGGACAGGTCGAGTGGCGATTGACGATTCTGCGGGTCGGACATATCGCCCATTCCGACGCCGCTCTTGAAGTATTGCCGGTCGGCATCGATGAGGGTCAACGCCGAGAACGGGGTATCCAGCGCGTCGGCGGCCGCGCGGGTGATTCGGTCGTAAATCGCCTCGGGAGGGCTGTCGAGCAGACCCGTCGCCCGGAGAGCACGCTAAGCCGATCGGGGTCGTCTACTGCACCCATCACGTCCGGCATCGAGTCGGTTTCGAGTACCCCTGAATCGGAGAGATGGGCAAGCAGTTCCTTGAGCGAAATCGTCTCGGTGCGCCTTTGGTCGGCGATCATCTGTGATGCCACAGCGCGTGCGACATAGGTCTGCACGTCCTCGCCGGCCTTGCGCGCACACTCTTCGAGCACGCGGTTCAGCCACTCGTCGAACCGTGTACAGCGAGGCGGGCACGTAACAAACGTTATCCGACCCGCATTGGAATTCGCATGTTTGCGGCGTGCTCGATCGCCCTTGCTGTGGTGGTTCTTGCGCGCCGCCGTCGCACGTGTGTAGCGGTCAGGCGCCGTTGTTATTGCTTTCACGCCACGCCCGCTCGAACGGCAGCCGCCACGCGTTGGGCGCGATGAGTTGATGGATCGCGTTGGGCCCCCAGGTGCCCGGTTGATAGACCTTCGCGGGAGGCGGGTCCTTCAGAAGTGGTTCCGAGCGTTGCCATAGTGATTCGATGCCCTCGGCGGTGGTGAAAAGGGTGTGATCGCCGCGCATAGCATCGAGGATCAGTCGCTCATAGGCCTCCAGCACATCGCCTGCGGTATCGATCTCCTGAGTGGAGAACTGCATCGACAGTTTGTCGAGCTTCATGCCGGGACCGGGCCGCTTGCCGTAGAACGACAACGACACCTTGGAGTTGTCGGCCAGGTCGAAGGTGAGGTGGTCGGGGCCTTGCGCGCCGACTCCCGATCCCGAGGGAAACATTGTCCGAGGCGCCTCCTTGAACGCGATCGAGATGATCCGGATGCCCTCGGCCATTCGTTTTCCGGTACGCAGATAGATCGGCACGCCCGCCCAGCGCCAGTTGTCGATGCCGACCTTCAAAGCGATGAACGTCTCGGTATCGGAATCCCTTGCCACACCGTCGTTGTCGCGGTATCCGGTGTACTGGCCCCGCACGACGTCCGAACAGTTCAATGGAAGCATCGACCGGAAAACCTTGTTCTTCTCTTCACTGATCGCGCGCGGTTCCAACGCCGTCGGCGGTTCCATCACGACGAACGCCATCACCTGGAAGAGATGGGTGACCACCATGTCCTTGTAGGCGCCGGTGCTCTCGTAGAAGTTGGCGCGCTGATCCAGGCCCAGAGTCTCGGGGATGTCGATCTGGATGTGGTCGATGAAGTTGCGGTTCCAGATCGGTTCGAACAGGCCGTTGGCGAAGCGGAAAGCCAGGATGTTCTGTGCCGCCTCCTTGCCCAGGAAGTGGTCGATCCGGAAGATCTGCTTTTCGTCGAACGTCTCGTGGACAAAACTGTTCAGCTCGACAGCGCTCGCCAGGTCGGTGCCGAACGGCTTCTCCATGACGACCCGGGCGCGGTCCACCAGGTTGGCGTCTTTGAGCATCGTGATCACGGCGCGGGCCGCCTTTGGCGGCACGGACAGGTAGTGCAGTCGGCGCACGTCAGGGCCGAGCTTGGCTTCGGCGGTGACGACGGCTTCGGCCAGCGCTTCGGGCCCATCGCTTTGCGGCACATAGGTGACGGTCTCGGCGAACCGTGTCCACTGTTCCGTGCTGAGTTTGTGGGTGCCGAATTCGTCGATGGCGTCTTTTGCGAGCTTGAGGAAGTCCTCGGTCGAGATGTCCTCAAGGGACGTGGCGACGATCTCGATGTGGGGCGCCAGATCGGACTGATCCAGATAAGCCAGGCCGGGGATCAGCTTGCGCCGGGCCAGATCGCCCGTTGCACCGAACAGAACGACAACGTGCGGGTCCACCGCATAGTCGTCATGGTGATCGGGACCCGTGCCGGGATGCGGATAGGAAATGGTCTGCGGTTTGCTTGTCGCCACCTTGGGCATACTCCCACCAGGGCCAGGTTCCTGCACGGGTACAAGGGTTGCCGCCACGTCGACGTTACAAACCGGACGCTCGGCGCCGCGCCGGCCTTCATCGCCGCGGCGAGCTTGTCGCGTTCGGACAACCCCGTCCCCCCGAGCGCGGAAATCCGGCATTGAGCCAGGCCACGCGGCCGGGTCCGCGGGCGGACCGACGGCTGCGCCCGCCAGATTCCAAGGGTGTCGACGTTAGATATCCCACAGCCCCTTCACCCCGGTTCTCACCGTCATCGTCGCCATCGTGTCGGCCGCTGCGCAGATCTGGCCGCCGCTGCTGTTCATCACGCTGCAGCCGTTGCAGGACAGCGTCTTTGACGGCAATGAGGAGCGGTATCTGTGGTTGGTGACCGGCCTGGGCGCGTGGCTGGGCTGGACCATTCCGCTGGCCACCGTGCAGCGGTGGCTGACGCGCAGGCCGGCGGCGGCGCCATCGTCAATTTCTCAGTCTGAACTCATATCGCCGGGGTAATCTCCACCGCGATCGTCGAGCAGCGGCGATCAGCGAACCGGACAGGGCAGCCATGGCGACGGAATTCAACGGCAAAATCGAACTCGACATCCGGGATTCGGAGCCGGACTGGGGTCCCTACGCCGCGCCGACGGCACCCGAAGGTGCGCCCAACGTTCTCTATCTGGTGTGGGACGACATCGGCATCGCGACCTGGGACTGCTTCGGCGGTCTGGTGGAGATGCCGACGATGAGCCGCATCGCCGAGCGCGGCGTTCGGCTCTCGCAGTTCCACACCACCGCGCTGTGCTCGCCGACGCGCGCCTCCCTGCTGACCGGACGCAACGCCACCACCGTCGGGATGGCCACCATCGAGGAGTTCACCGACGGATTCCCCGGCTGCAACGGCCGAATCCCGGACGACACCGCGCTGCTGTCGGAGGTGCTTGCCGAGCAGGGCTACAACACCTATTGCGTCGGCAAGTGGCATCTGACGCCGCTGGAGGAGTCGAATCTTGCTGCGACCAGGCGGCATTGGCCGCTGGCGCGGGGCTTCGAACGGTTCTACGGCTTCATGGGCGGCGAGACGGACCAGTGGTATCCCGAACTCGTCTACGACAACCATCCTGTCGCGCCGCCGGGGCTTCCCGAGGACGGCTACCACCTGTCGAAGGACATCGCCGACAAGACAATCGAATTCATCCGCGATGCCAAGGTGATCGCCCCTGACAAGCCGTGGTTCTCCTACGTCTGCCCCGGCGCAGGGCATGCGCCGCACCACGTATTCAAGGAGTGGGCAGACCGGTACGCGGGCAAGTTCGACATGGGCTACGAGCGCTACCGCGAGATCGTGCTGGAGAACCAGAAGCGGCTCGGCATCGTGCCGCCCGACACCGAGCTGTCGCCGATCAATCCCTACTCGGATGTCAAGGGTCCCAACGGTGAACCATGGCCACCGCAGGACACCGTGCGGCCATGGGACTCCCTTGATGACGACGAGAAGCGGCTGTTCGCGCGGATGGCCGAGGTGTTCGCCGGCTTCCTGTCCTACACCGACGCCCAGATCGGGCGCGTCCTGGACTATCTGGAGGAGTCCGGCCAGCTGGACAACACCATCATCGTCGTCATCTCCGACAACGGCGCCAGCGGCGAGGGCGGCCCCAACGGTTCGGTGAACGAGGTCAAGTTCTTCAACGGCTACATCGACACCGTCGAGGACGGTCTGCGCGTCATGGACAACCTCGGCGGTCCGGAGACCTACAACCACTATCCGATCGGCTGGGCGATGGCGTTCAACACGCCGTACAAACTGTTCAAGCGCTACGCCTCGCACGAGGGCGGCATCGCCGACACCGCGATCATCTCGTGGCCCGACGGCATCGCCGCGCACGGCGAGGTGCGCGACAACTACATCAACGTCTGCGACATCACCCCGACGGTGTACGACCTGCTCGGCATCACGCCGCCCGCAACGGTCAAGGGCATCGTCCAGAAGCCGCTCGACGGTGTCAGTTTCAAAGCCGCCCTTGACGATCCGGAGGCATCGACGGGAAAGGAGACCCAGTTCTACGCGATGCTGGGAACCCGCGGCATCTGGCACGACGGCTGGTTCGCCAACACCGTGCACGCGGCGTCGCCTGCCGGTTGGTCGAACTTCGACAAGGACCGCTGGGAGCTGTTCCACATCGAGGCCGACCGCAGTCAATGCCACGACGTCGCTGCGGAGAACGCCGAGCAAGCTCGAAGAACTCAAGGCCTTGTGGTTCAGCGAAGCCGACAAGTACAACGGTCTGCCGTTGTCGGACCTGAACATCCTCGAGACGATGTCACGGTTCCGCCCGTATCTGACCGGCGACCAGGGAGTCCTACTTCTACTATCCCGGCACTGCAGACGTCGGCATGGGCGCCGCGGTCGAGATCGGCGGCCGGTCGTTTGTGGTGATGGCCGAGGTGACCGTGGACACCACGGGCGCCGAGGGCGTGGTGTTCAAGCACGGCGGCGCGCACGGTGGCCACGTCCTGTTCATCCAGGACGGGCGGCTGCACTACATCTACAACTTCCTCGGAGAGGAAGAACAGGCGTTGTCGTCACCGGGACCTGTTCCGTTGGGAACGCACACGTTCGGTGTCGCCTACACCCGCACCGGAACGGTCGAGGGCAGCCATACCCCGCTCGGCGACGCGGCGCTCTACATCGACGACACCGAGGTCGCGTCCAAGCCGGGCGTCAAAATCCACCCCGGCACCTTCGGCCTCGCCGGAGCCACTCTGAGCGTCGGACGCAACACCGGATCGCCGGTATCGCGGGCATACAAGGCTCCGTTCGCGTTCACAGGCGGCACGATCGCCCAGGTGAACGTCGACGTCTCCGGTCAGCCGTATGTGGATCTGGAGCGTGACTTTGCGCGCGCTTTCGCGAAGGACTGAAGCGATTGACAGAAGCGAGGGACTGATGAGAACTCGATCGGCGGCGCTCGTCGGGCTGTGCCTGGCGGCGGTGATGGTGTCGGCCTGCGGTAGGACAAGTGACGGCGCCGCTGTGGCCGACGATGTGGACCCGCCCGCCACGGCGACACCGTCTACGACCGCGACATCGACCCCGTCGACGCGGGCCATCCCGACCGCGGAGGCCGACTTCACCGAACCAGGCGTCGTATCCACCACGCGCACCACGGTGCCGGCAGGCACGATCACCTGTGAGCTGCCGGAGTCTCCGCCGGATGGCGTAGCGACGGCGACTGTTTCGGATCCCGGGGCGCCGGTAATCACCGTCGCCCTACCGCAGGGCTGGTCGACGGCGCCCGGCGACGGAGACGTCGGAGCGAAACTGACCGGCCCCGAAGGGGTCTCGGCGGAGATCACGATCGCCAAGACGACGCTGGACCCCGCGGCGGCGTTCAACAAGTATTCCGACGATGCAATGGCGAGTTCGGCCGTCAGCAGTGTCAGCGTTCTGCCCGCCGATCTGTGCGGGTACAGCGGTCAGAAGTTGCTCGGGTCCTGGTCCGATTCGCCCGAGCAGGCGGTCGAATTCGGTGACCGCGTCGCTCATGTCTGGACCAATTCCGGCGATTACCTGGTCGCCGTGCACGTGCAGGGGCCTGCCGGCGCGGATTTCGACCCGTTCACCTCGCCGATGATGAACGATTTCGCCATCGAAATACCTTGACGTCGAAATACCCTGAAGTCATGCTCACCGAGCTCGTCGAGCTGCCGGGCGGATCGTTTCGAATGGGCTCGACGCAGTTCTATCCGGAAGAGGCGCCCGCGCACACGGTGAACGTGGCCGCGATCGCCGTCGAACGGCATCCGGTGACCAACGCGCAGTTCGCCGAATTCGTCGATGCCACCGGTTATCTCACCGTCGCCGAGCAGCCCATGGATCCGGCGCTGTATCCCGGTGCGTCACCGCAGGATCTGGTGCCTGGCGCGCTGGTGTTCCGGCCGACGAGCGGCCCCGTCGACCTGCGGGACTGGCGTCAGTGGTGGACGTGGGAGCCGGGGGCGAGTTGGCGACATCCGTTCGGTGTCGACAGCGACATTGACGACAGGCTCGAGCATCCGGTGGTGCAGGTCGCGTATCCGGACGCGGCGGCCTATGCGCGGTGGGCAGGTCGCCGACTGCCGACGGAAGCCGAATGGGAGTACGCGGCCCGCGCGGGCGGCACGACCACCTATCCGTGGGGCGAGGAGGCCACCCCCGGCGGACGGCTGATGGCCAATACGTGGCAAGGCCGCTTTCCCTATCTCAACGAGGGGGCGCTGGGCTGGATCGGCACGTCGCCGGTCGGCACCTTCCCGGCCAACGCCTTCGGCCTGGTCGACATGATCGGCAACGTCTGGGAGTGGACCACCACGAAGTTCTCCGGGCATCATCGGCTGGACGACGAACAGGGCTGCTGCACCCCGGGGCAGACGGCCGACCCGGCCGTGAACCAGGCGCTGAAGGGCGGATCGCACCTGTGCGCGCCCGAGTACTGCCATCGGTACCGAGCCGCGGCACGCTCGCCTCAGTCGCAGGACAGCGCGACCACCCACATCGGCTTCCGCTGCGTGGCTGATCGTTGATGATCGACAGTGGAGTCAACACACGCTGACCGGCGTGGAAGCGTGCGGGTAACCCACGTTCGCGGGTGGTCTTCCGCCGACCAGCGGCGATTTGGTTATGCGCAGGTCGTCACCTAGAATCAAGGGGTTGCCTTGGGCAGACCTCGGCCGATCCGTTTGGATAGGCCCCGCGTGCCCTTCGGTGACAGCAAGACCGCGCACGTCAGGTCGGCATCTGCCGTGCACACATTAACCAGGTCGAGGAGATCGAGTGATTCAGCAGGAATCGCGGCTGAAGGTCGCCGACAACACGGGCGCCAAGGAGATCTTGTGCATCCGCGTGCTCGGCGGCTCGGCGCGGCGCTATGCCGGCATCGGCGACATCATCGTGGCGACCGTCAAGGACGCCATCCCCGGCGGCAACGTCAAGCGCGGCGAGGTCGTCAAGGCCGTCATCGTGCGCACCGTCAAGGAGCGTCGCCGCGCCGACGGCAGCTACATCAAGTTCGACGAGAACGCCGCCGTCATCATCAAGCCCGACAACGACCCGCGCGGTACCCGCATCTTCGGCCCGGTCGGCCGTGAGCTGCGTGAGAAGCGCTTCATGAAGATCGTTTCGCTTGCCCCGGAGGTGTTGTAGATGAAGGTCCACAAGGGCGACACCGTGCTGGTCGTCTCCGGTAAGGACAAGGGCGCCAAGGGCAAGGTGCTGCAGGCGTACCCGGACCAGGGAGAAGATCCTCGTCGAGGGCGTCAACCGGATCAAGAAGCACACCGCGATCTCGCGCAACGAGCGCGGCGCGCAGTCCGGCGGCATCGTCACGCAGGAGGCGGCCATCCACGTCTCGAACGTGATGGTCGTCGACTCCGACGGCAAGCCCACCCGAATCGGCTACCGCACCGACGAAGAGACCGGCAAGAAGGTCCGCGTCGCCAAGACCAACGGCAAGGACATCTGAGATGACCACGGCTGAGAAGACAGACAAGACACGTTCGGCGGAGCCGAACAGGCCTGTGCCCCGACTCAAGCAGCGCTACCGCGAGGAGATCAAGGACTCGCTGCAGTCAACGAATTCGGCTACGGCAACGTCATGCAGATCCCCGGCGTGGTCAAGGTCGTCGTCAACATGGGCGTCGGCGACGCCGCCCGCGACGCCAAGCTGATCAACGGCGCGGTCAACGACCTGGCGCTGATCACCGGCCAGAAGCCCGAGATCCGCAAGGCCCGCAAGTCCATCGCGCAGTTCAAGCTGCGTGAGGGCATGCCGATCGGTGCGCGCGTGACCCTGCGCGGCGACCGGATGTGGGAGTTCCTCGACCGGCTCATCTCGATCGCGCTGCCGCGTATCCGCGACTTCCGCGGCCTGTCGCCCAAGCAGTTCGACGGCACCGGCAACTACACCTTCGGGCTTACCGAGCAGTCGGTGTTCCACGAGATCGACGTGGACTCCATCGACCGCCCCCGTGGCATGGACATCACCGTCGTCACCTCGGCGACGAACGACGACGAAGGACGAGCGCTGTTGCGGGCGCTGGGCTTTCCGTTCAAGGAGAACTGAACAGATGGCAAAGAAGGCACTGGTCAACAAGGCCAACAAGAAGCCCAAGTTCAAGGTGCGCGGCTACACCCGGTGCAGCAAGTGCGGTCGCCCGCACGCGGTTTACCGCAAGTTCGGGCTGTGCCGCATCTGCCTGCGCGAGATGGCGCACGCCGGCGAACTGCCGGGTGTGCAGAAGTCCAGCTGGTAACAGCGATGAGCGCTTGCGCGAAGAGCCGCGAGCACGACTAGTACTGACCAAAAAGGTTGCGGTAGGCCCCAAAGGGGATCGAACCCAGTGGGAACCGCCGCGAGGAAGGTGAACCGGCTGTCATGACCATGACGGATCCGATCGCAGACTTCTTGACTCGTCTGCGCAACGCCAATTCGGCGTACCACGATGAGGTGACGCTGCCGCACAGCAAGATCAAGGCCAACATCGCCGAGATCCTCAAGAGCGAGGGTTACATCTCCGACTACCACACCGAGGATGCTCGGGTGGGCAAGTCGCTTGTGGTGCAACTGAAGTACGGCCCGAGCCGTGAACGCAGCATCGCGGGGCTGCGCCGGGTGAGCAAGCCCGGCCTGCGCGTCTACGCGAAGTCCACCAATCTGCCGCGCGTGCTCGGCGGTCTGGGCGTGGCGATCATCTCCACGTCGTCGGGTTTGCGAACCGACCGCCAGGCAGCCCGAGAGGGCGTGGGCGGCGAAGTCCTCGCGTACGTGTGGTAGTGGGAGTAGGAGCTGAAGACCAATGTCGCGAATTGGAAAGCAACCGGTCCCGGTTCCCGTCCGGGGTCGATGTGACGATCGACGGCCAGAACGTGTCGGTCAAGGGTCCCAAGGGAACCCTTGCGCTCGCGGTGGCCGAGCCGATCAAGGTGACGCGTGACGACGACGGTGCCATCGTGGTGGCCAGGCCCGACGATGAGCGGCGCAACCGCTCACTGCACGGGTTGTCGCGGACGCTGGTCGCCAACCTCGTCACCGGTGTGACCGAGGGGTACACCATCAAGATGGAGATCTTCGGCGTCGGTTACCGCGTGGTGGCCAAGGGCAGCAACCTCGAGTTCGCCCTCGGCTACAGCCATCCGGTGCTGATCAACGCCCCTGAGGGAGTGACATTCGCGGTGGAGACACCGACGAAGTTCTCGATCTCGGGCATCGACAAGCAGAAGGTCGGCCAGATCGCGGCCAACATCCGCCGCCTGCGCAAGAGCGATCCCTACAAGGGCAAGGGCATCCGCTACGAGGGTGAGCAGATCCGCCGCAAGGTCGGAAAGACAGGTAAGTAGAAATGGCTGCCAAGACTGAGACAGCAACACGTAAGCCCGCGGGGCAGAACGTGTCCGAGGCGCGGCGTGTCTCGCGAGTGCGTCGGCACGCCCGACTGCGCAAGAAGATCGCCGGCACCGCCGAGGTCCCGCGCCTGGTGGTCAACCGTTCATCGCGGCACATCCACGTGCAGTTGGTGAACGACCTCGACGGCACCACCGTCGCGGCCGCTTCCTCGATCGAGGCCGACGTACGTGCGGTCGAGGGTGACAAGAAGGCCCATAGCGTGCGGGTCGGTCAATTGATCGCCGAGCGCGCCAAGGCCGCAGGCATCGACGCTGTGGTGTTCGACCGCGGTGGCTACACCTATGGCGGCCGCATCGCGGCACTTGCCGACGCGGCGCGCGAGGGCGGGCTGAAGTTCTAATGACTGATTAACGGAAGGACTGCATGATGGCCGAGCAGGCAGCAGGAGCAGCCGGGCCGCCGTCCGACGGCAGGGGTTCGCGTGGCGACCGCGACGGACGGGGTCGTCGTGACGACCGCGGTGGCCGTGGCGGCCGCGACGGCGGCGACAAGAGCAACTACATCGAGCGCGTCGTTGCGATCAACCGTGTCTCCAAGGTGGTCAAGGGTGGCCGGCGGTTCAGCTTCACCGCTCTGGTCATCGTCGGCGACGGCAAGGGCATGGTCGGTGTCGGTTACGGCAAGGCCAAAGAAGTTCCCGCGGCCATCGCCAAGGGTGTCGAGGAAGCGCGCAAGGGCTTCTTCCGCGTTCCGCTCATCGGCGGAACCATCGTCCACCCGGTGCAGGGCGAGGCCGCCGCAGGCGTGGTGATGCTGCGTCCGGCCAGCCCCGGTACCGGTGTGATCGCCGGCGGTGCTGCCCGCGCGGTGCTGGAATGCGCTGGCGTGCACGACATCCTGGCCAAGTCGCTGGGCAGCGACAACGCGATCAACGTGGTGCATGCCACCGTTGCCGCGCTCAAGCTGCTGCAGCGCCCCGAAGAGGTGGCGGCCCGACGTGGCCTGCCCCTCGAGGACGTCGCGCCGGCGGGCATGCTGCGGGCGCGACGCGAAGCTGAAGCGGTCGCCGCATCGGCCGCGCGTGAAGGAACGGCTTGAGAACCATGGCATCCGAAAAGTCACTGAAGATCACCCAGGTGCGCAGCACCATCGGTGCGCGCTGGAAGCAGCGGGAAAGCCTGCGGACCCTGGGACTGCGCAAGATCAGGCAGTCCGTCGTTCGTGAGGACAACCCGCAGACCCGTGGACTCATCAAGGCCGTCCACCACCTCGTCGAAGTAGAGGAGGTCTGAGGCAAAATCATGACGATCAAACTGCACGACCTGCGCCCGGCGCCGGGGTCGAAGACCGCGAAGACCCGTGTCGGTCGCGGTGAGGGCTCCAAGGGCAAGACCGCCGGTCGCGGCACCAAGGGCACCAAGGCCCGCAAGAACGTCCCGGCGACGTTCGAGGGCGGCCAGATGCCCATCCACATGCGGCTGCCGAAGCTCAAGGGCTTCCGCAACCGTTTCCGCACCGAGTACGAGGTCGTCAACGTCGGTGACATCAACAAGCTGTTCCCCAAGGGCGGCGATGTGGGTGTCGACGAACTGGTGGCATCGGGTGCGGTGCGCAAGAACTCGTTGGTCAAGGTGCTCGGCGACGGCAAGCTGACCGTCAAGGTCAACGTCACCGCACACAAGTTCAGCGGCAGCGCACGCGAGAAGATCACTTCCGCGGGCGGAACATGCACAGAAGTCGCGGGCGGATCATGCACAGAAGTCGCGGGCGGGTCTGCGACCGAACTGTAGATCAAGTTGTACACACCAGCCCCTGCCGTTACGGTGGGGGCTCTTGTGTTCTCTGACTGCGGTAACGCGGTCGGTCGTCGCTGCGATCTACCTAACGCGTGCCGAAACTTCAGGAGCTGAAATGACCACTCTGCGTCGCGCCGTCACCGTGGTGATGGTCGCCGCCGGTGTCGCTGTGTTCGGCGGCGCGGCGCCGGCGCACGCTCAGGACGCTGATGAGCAGTTCGAGAAGGCGGTCAACTCAATCGGCATCACCGCCGGCGACGAAACGGACCTGCCCGCTCTGGGGAAGAACGTGTGCAACACGTTGGCCACGGAAATGGCCAAAAACCCCAATCCGCCGCCGTTGGTTCGGGGCATCGTCGCCTCGTTGGAGAACAGCAACCTGAGTCGTGAGCAGGCCATCGGCTTCATGCGGGCGTCGGTGGTCATCTACTGCCCGCAGTTCGTGCGCTTCATCGGCCGCTGACCGGTCCCGCCGCTTCGCGCCGGGTGCTCTCAGGCTCGGTAGGCTCACAGGATGTTCGCATTTCTGCCCGGCGTACCCGGGATCGATGACCTTCGCGCGCTTGGCCAGGCGGGTCGACACCGCCCGGCATCACGGGGTTCCGGACGGGTGCGTGCTGGAACTTGATCTGATGTCGGCGCCGCAGGAGACCGGCGGGTTCGACCCGATGGCGATGATCGCGGGCGGCAACCGGCCGCTGGTGCTGCGCGACGCCGTCGCGGCCATTCACCGTGCCGCCGACGACGCTCGGGTGGCGGGCCTGATCGCGCGGGTGCAGCTCCCCGCCGCCTCGCCGGGGCCGGTACAGGAGCTGCGCGCGGCCATCGCGGCCTTCAGCGATGTGAAGCCGTCGGTGGCGTGGGCCGAGACCTACCCGGGCACGCTGTCGTACTACCTCGCTTCGGCGTTCCGAGAGGTGTGGATGCAGCCCTCGGGCACCGTCGGGCTGGTCGGATTCGCCACCAACGCGATGTTCCTGCGCGACGCGTTCGACAAGGCCGGCATCCAGGCGCAGTTCGTCGCGCGTGGCGAATACAAGTCCGCGGCCAACCGTTTCACCCAGAGCAGCTACACCGAGTCGCACCGTGAGGCCGACACCAGACTCATCGAGAGCCTGCATGCCCAGGTGTGGCAGGGGGTTGCCGAATCGCGGCACCTCGACGCCGTCGGACGTCGACGCGATGGCCGACAAGGCACCGCTGTTGCGCGGCGACGCCGTGACCGGCGCGCTTGGTCGATCGAATCGGATTTCGCGACGAGGCGTATGCCCGCATCGGCGAACTCGTCGGTGCAGCCGGGATCTCACCCGAAGCAGGTGACGCGGATTCCGAAGACGCGCCGCCGCGGCTGTACCTGTCGCGCTACGCGAAGGCTGTCGCCGCGCGGCCGTCGCCGCCGATGCCGCCGGTACCCGGCCGCAAGAGAAAGCCGACGATCGCCGTCGTCACCCTGGACGGGCCGATCGTCAGTGGTCGAGGCGGGCCGCAGGTGTTGCCGATCGGCAATTCGAGCGCCGGCGGCGACACCATCGCCGCGGCGCTGCGTGAGGCCGCAGCCGACGACTCCGTCGCCGCGATCGTGCTGCGCGTGGACAGTCCCGGCGGATCGGTTACCGGCTCGGAAACCATTTGGCGCGAGGTGAACCGGGCCCGAGACGGCGGCAAACCCGTCGTCGCATCGATGGGTGCCGTTGCTGCCTCCGGCGGCTACTACGTGTCGATGTCCGCCGATGCGATCGTCGCCAACGCGGGAACCATCACCGGCTCGATCGGCGTCGTGACCGGCAAGCTGGTCGCCCGCGGGCTCAAGGACCGCCTCGGCGTGGGCTCGGATTCGGTGCGCACGAACGCCAACGCCGACGCATGGTCGATCAACCAGCCGTTCACCGAGGAGCAGCATGCGCAGGTCGAAGCGGAGGCCGACCTGCTCTACACCGACTTCGTCGAGCGGGTCGCCGCGGGGCGCAAGATGACCGTCGAGGCCGTCGATGCGGTCGCGCGCGGCCGGGTGTGGACCGGGGCGGACGCGCTGGAGCGCGGCCTGGTCGACGAGCTCGGCGGGCTTCGTACCGCGATCAACCGGGCCAAGGTGCTGGCCGGCCTCGAACCCGACGACGACGTCCGCCTGGTCAGCTACCCCGGCTCGTCGTTCATGGACATCCTGCGGCCCAAGCCGTCATCTGCGCCCGCGGCCGCGTCGTTGCCCGATGCCCTTGCGGTGCTCGCGGGCCGCTCGGTGGCCGGGGTGCTCAGCCAGGCGGACCGCACGCTGAGCGGTGTCAGCGCGCTGTGGTTGGGCGATTACCGCTTCTGAGGCTCGCTGAACTCAGTTGGTGCGCAGGTAGCCGTACACGGCCGCGAAGTTCGTGTTGACCTCGTCGGGGATCGGCACCGGCCCGCCGAGAGCGCGTGCGCCCCAGACGATCTGCGCGGTCCGTTCCACCAACGCGGTGACGTGTAGCACCTTGTCGGGCCGGGGCCCGACGGCCACCAGACCGTGGTTGGCAATCAGCGCTGCGGCCCTGCCCGCCAACGCTTTCACGGCGTTGTGACCGACATCGGGTGTTCCCGATGCCGCGTAGTCCGCACACCGGATCTCTCCGCCGCAGTACACGGCGAACTCGTCGACGCGCGGCCGGAATCGACTGATGCGCGACCGCGAACATGGTGGCCCACACCGGGTGACTGTGGATCACGCTGCCGATGTCGTCGAATGCGCGGTAGCACGCCAGATGCAGTTCCATCTCCGTCGACGGGCCCCGACCGTCCTTGGCGGCCAGCACATCACCGTCCGGGTCGACGAGGACGAGGTCGTCGAGAGTCATATCGGAGTAGTCCACCGATGACGGCGTGATGACCAGGTTGCCGTCCTCGCGCCTGGCCGAGATGTTGCCCGCCGTGCCCTCGACGAGGCCGCGACGCAGCATGTCCTTGGCCGCGGCCAGTACCGCGTCCTCGGGGTTGGCGACGAATCTCACGAGGTCAGCACCTCCGGGTTGACGATATGCGCGGGCACGCGCCCGGACAGAAGCGCCTCGAGGCCGTCGGCGACGATCTGCGCCTGCCGTGCCTCAGTGTTCCACGTGGCCCCGCCGATGTGGGGCGTGAGCACGACGTTGGGCATTGACGCGAGCGGATGGTCGGTGGGTAGCCATTCGCCGGCGAAGTGATCCAGTCCGGCCGCACCGATCTTGCCGCTACGCAGGGAGTCGACCAACGCATCGGTGTCATGCAGTTGGGCCCGAGCGGTATTGACGAACACCGCGCCGTCGCGCATCTTCGCGAATTCCTCGGCGCCGATCATCCCCACGGTGTCGTCGGTGACGGGCGCGTGCAGCGAGACGAGGTCGGCCTCAGCGAGCAGGTCGTCGAGGCTGTGGTCGGCTTCGTCGTTGTACGGGTCGTATGCGATCACCGCCACACCGAGTCCCTGAAGCCGCCACCGCAGTGCGCGCGCCACCGCGCCGAGGCCGACCAAGCCGGCCGTCAGCCCCGCGACTTCCCATGCCCGGAATCGTTGGTAGGGAATGGTGCCGTCGCGAAACACCTCCCCGGCACGGACATCCGCGTCGGCGGTCAGCACGTGGCGGGTCGCGGCGAAGATCAGCGCGATCGCCATTTCCGCGACGGCGTCGGCATTGCGGCCGGGAGTGTGCAGCACCGGTATGCCCGCCGCGGTCGCCCCAGCTACGTCGACGTTGTTGGGATCTCCGCGGGTCGACGCGATGGCGCGCAGCGGCAGGTCGAACACCGGCCCGCTAACCGAATCACTCTCCACGACAAGGATGTCCGCGTGTTCGGCGGTGGCTCGCTCTGCGAGCTGCTCGCCGGAATATATCCGCAGTGGGCGCTGCTCGATCCACGGGTCGTACACCACGTCGGCCAGCTGGTTCAGCTTGTCGAAACCCGGACCGCGGAGGGGAGCCGTCACGAGCGCACGAAGTCGGGTCACGAATGGACATGCTGGCGTACGGTGGCGCGCGTGTCAGCAAAAGCAGTCACAATCGGCATCGATATCGGCACGACCGCGGTCAAGGCCGTCGCTGCCGACGAGGACGGCCGGGTGACGGTCAGGGCGAGAATCCCGCACCGGTTACAGGTGCCCGCCCCGGATCGTCTCGAGCACGACGCCGACGAGGCCTGGCGGCAGGGCCCGTTGACGGCGCTGGCCGAACTGCGCAGGCACGACGCCGCGGCGGTGGCGGTCACTGCGATGGTGCCGTCGCTGACCGCCGTAGACGAGGCTGGGCGCCCGCTTACGCCGGGCCTGCTGTACGGCGATGTCCGGGGTCGGTCGGCCACCGGTTCGGACACCACGTTTCTGTCGGGCGAGGCCGTCGAGTTCCTGCGCTGGACGGCGGGGGAGGCGCCCGAGGCGCACGGGTACTGGCCCGCGGCGGCCGTGGCGAATCATGCCCTGGCGGATGAGGCGGTGATCGACAACTCCACGGCCAGCACTGCGTATCCGTTGTTCGACGGCAGCGGCTGGAGCGATTCCGTCTGCGCCGAATGTGGGACAGCTGTGGAGGCCATGCCGCGCGTCGAGACGACGGGCGCCGCGGTGGGCCGGGTCCGCGACACCGACGCCGTGCTGGCTGCCGGAGCGGTCGATGCGGTGTGCGAGCAGATCGTCGCGGGCGCCGATCAGGCCGGCGACGTACTCGTGATGTGCGGCACGACCCTGATCGTGTGGGTGACCGTCAGTGAGTTCCGAGAGGTTCCCCGCGTGTGGACGCTGCCGCACCCGACGCCCGGCAGGTTCCAGATCGGCGGCCCGAGCAACGCGGGAGGCCTGTTCCTCGGCTGGGTCGATCGCCTCGTCGGGCCTGGCGGGGACGTCGAACCGGGACGGGTGCCGGTGTGGTCGCCGTACCTGCGTGGCGAACGCGTCCCGCTGCACGATCCGGATCGCCGCGGCGTACTCGACGGGCTGAACCTGACCCACGACGGCGCATCGGTGCGACGGGCCGCCTTCGAAGCATCGGGATTCGTTGTGCGCCAACTCATCGAGATGAGCGGTGCGCGGGCATCACGCATCGTCGCCACGGGAGGTGGCACCCGCGTCGCGGGGTGGATGCGGGCCATCGCCGACGCCACCGGGCTTCCGGTCAGCGTGTCAGGCGTCGCCGAAGGTGCGGCGCTCGGTGCGGCGTTTCTGGGCCGGATGGCGGCCGGACTCGAATCGTCGGTCACCGACGCGGCCCGGTGGGCGTCGGTGGAACGCGTCGTCGAGCCGGATCCATGCCTGGAGCGCGGCGGTCGAGGACCGTTACGGCAGATTCTGTGAACTGGCGAAGAGACCAGCAGAGTGAACGACTAGGCCTTGATCGCGGACAGGTAGCTCATATCGGCGAAAAAGCCCATCGCCCCATCCTCGGGGAATTCAAACCCGTTGGCGGCGTAGGCGTCCGGCACCGTCTGCGCCGTGACGTCCCAACCGCGTGCGGTGAGATAGTCGACGACGTCGTTGCGCTCGTCGTGATAGATGAGCTCCGACATCTCGATGTCGTGACCGTACTGCTTGAGCCTGTCGGCGATCAGCTGCGACCGCTCGTCGGAGAATGCGCTGATGTCGGGTATGTGCTCGGTGGCGACACGGCTACCGGGCGCACTGAGCTCGTCGATGCGGTCGAACAGCAGATCCTGGGCCTCCGGCGGCAGGTAGATCAGCAGGCCCTCGGCGATCCACGCTGTTGGCTGCCTGGGATCGAAGCCATTGTCCAGCAGCGCTTTCGGCCAGTCCTCGCGGAGATCGATCGCCACCGGTTTCCGGTCCGCAGCTGGCTGGGCGCCCAACGTCGCGAGGGTCTCGCCCTTGAATGTGATGACCTCGGGCTGGTCCAGCTCGTAGACGCTGGTACCAGCGGGCCAGGCCAACCGATACGCTCGCGCGTCCAGGCCGGCGGCCAATATCACCGCTTGGCGAACTCCCGCGGCGGCCGCGTCGGTGAACAATGTATCGAAATGGCGTGTGCGAACAGCCATTCCCTCCGCCGCTCTGCGCATGTTGAAACGAGGGTCGACATCCTCGAGCTGGATCTCACCGTCCAGCGCACGGATGAAGAAGTCGAGGCCGACCGCGCGCACCAGCGGCTCGGCGTACGGGTCGTCGATGAGTCCCTCGCGGTTGCTCAGCGCGCGTTGGGCGGCGACCATCGTCGCGGTCGATCCGACACTGGATGCCAGATCCCATGAGTCGTTGTCGGTGCGGGGCATGAATCCTACTTCCTGGTTGCGATGACGGCCAGTGAATCTCGCAGCGGCACAAGGGTGTCGGTATCTGGGAAGACGCGGCCGTAATCGGCGAAGACCTCCGGGCGGGGACGGGCGGACACCTGCCAGCCGTGGTCGGTGAGGTAGTCGACCACGCCGTTGCGTTCGCCGTCGTAGAACAACTTGGTGATGTCCATGTCGACGGGCGCCTCGTCCCACTGGTCCTTCATCTCTTGCAGGCGCGCGCCGATGCTCGCGGCAGCGTCCGGGTGGTACTCGGTGGCCAGCCGGCTACCCGGCGCGCTGAGCGCGGTGATGTCGTCGAAGAGCCGGTCCTGCGCGTCCGGCGGCAGGTAGACCAGCAGACCTTCGGCACTCCACGCCGTCGGCTGGCTTACGTCGAAACCGCTGTCGCACAAAGCCTTCGGCCAGTCGTCGCGCAGGTCGATGCCGACTGTCCGGTGCTCGGCGGCGGGGGATGCACCGATCGACGCCATCGTCGCCTGTCTTGAACTCGATGACCTGCGGTTGATCGATCTCGTAGACGACGGTCCCGTCCGGCCACGGCAACCGGTAGGCGCGGGAGTCCAGGCCCGACGCCAGGATCACCGCCTGGCGAATTCCTGTCGCGCCTGAGTCGACGAAAAAATCGTCGAAGAACCGCGTCCGCACCGCGATCGAGGTGGCCAGGAATGCAGGGCCGCCGGGGCTCCCGCTGTCGGGCAGTTCGACCTCCCCGTCGACGAGACGAGTGAAGAAGTCCAGGCCCACGGCCCGCACCAGCGCTGCGGCGTAGGGGTCGTCGAATAGTGGGTCGTCCTCACGGCTGGCCACTGCGCGCGCCGCGGCGACCATCGTCGCGGTGGTGCCGACGCTCGACGACAGATCCCAGCTGTCCCCGTCCGTCCGGATGTCCGTCCCGCTCATGACTCGAGTATGCCGGTCACGTATTGCAGCTCACTGAAGCGTGCGACGTCCTCGTCTTCTTCGATGATTTCCGGCAGACCGTTCTCGCTCAGCAGCTGCTTGACGCTCTGCGACGAGACCCGCCAGCCGTGATCGGCCAGGTACTTCGACGCCTCGTTGCGCTCGCCCATGTAGACCAGGTCGGCGAAGTCGAGGTCGAAGCCGTGGTTTCGCCACTGCTGCGCTGCCTGCTGCATCCGCTCGATCGCCTTTTCGTGGTCCGCCGGATCGATGCTCGCCGTGCTTTCCACGGCGACGCGACTGCCGACGGCGCTGAGCCCGGTGATGGTGTCGAGCAGCTTGTCCTGGGCCTCCGGCGGCAGGTAGCCGAGCAGGCCCTCGGCGCTGAACGCGGCGGGCTGGTTCGGGTCGAACCCTGCGGCGATCAGGGCCGACGGCCAGTCGAAGCGTAGGTCCACGGCCACGGTCCGGCGGTCGGCGGTCGGTTCGGCGCCGAAGTCCGCGAGCGTCCTCGTCTTGAACTCGATGACTTCGGGCTGGTCAATCTCATAGACCGTCATACCCGCAGGCCACGCCAGCCGGTAGGCCCGGGAGTCGAGGCCGGACGCGAGGATGACCGCCTGCCGGATGCCGGCCGCCGCCGAAGAAGTGAAGAAGTCGTCGAAGAACTTGGTCCGCACCGCCATGTTGTCGGTCATGCGCGCCATCCCGACCGATGCCTGGTCGACGTCGAGATCCTCGGCACGCAGCTCTCCACTTGCGAGTTTGGTGAAGAAGTCGACACCGACCGCGCGCACCAACGGTTCGGCGAACGGATCGTCGATCAACGCGTCGTCGGCCTTGGTCGCGATCGCGCGCGCCGCCGCGACCATCGTCGCCGTCGCACCGACGCTCGATGCGAGATCCCAGGTGTCGTTGTCAGTCCTTGCCATTTTTCGCCCCTAAAAATCAGTCATTTACTTAGTGGATATAACGAGATGAGTGCCACGGTATGTTCCCGAGCTGAGAAGGAACTGTGAGTGCCGATCAGGACGGCATGATGCAGGGCCAAGGAGCTGCAACTGTTAGTCTCGTAGACTGTTTGACGCGTGACTTCGCAGGCTGCGCGCCTGACGAGGGTGCACACCCGACTTAACCAGAACTCGCTGGTCAGACCAGCCACATTTGCATGCCGCTAGTCACAGGTCGGCTGCGCAGGAGGAAGAGTGCTTTCGGCTTTCATCTCGTCACTGCGGACAGTCGACCTGAGGCGAAAAATCCTCTTCACAATCGGCATTGTCATTCTCTACCGGGTGGGCGCCTCGATTCCGTCGCCCGGCGTCAACTACCCGAACGTGCAACAGTGCATTGCAGATGTCAGCGGAGGCGCGTCGGGCCAGGTCTACTCGCTGATCAACCTGTTCTCCGGCGGCGCGCTGCTGAAGCTGTCGGTGTTCGCGGTCGGCATCATGCCCTACATCACCGCGAGCATCATCGTCCAGCTGCTGACCGTCGTGATTCCGCGGTTCGAGCAACTGCGCAAGGAGGGTCAGTCCGGCCAAACCAAGATGACGCAGTACACGCGTTATCTGGCGATCGCGCTGGCACTGCTGCAATCCACCAGCATCATCGCGCTGGCGGCGAATGGAGGCCTGCTGCAGGGCTGCACGCTGGACATCATCCAGGGGCAGAGCGAGGGCTTGAACATCTTCACCCTCGTGGTGATGGTGCTGGTGATGACCGCGGGCGCCGCGCTGGTGATGTGGATGGGCGAGCTGGTGACCGAGCGCGGCATCGGCAACGGCATGTCGCTGATGATCTTCGCCAGCATCGCGTCGGCGATCCCCGGCGAGGGCAAGTCCATCCTGGACAGCCGCGGCGGCCTGGTCTTCACCGCGGTCTGCGTAGCCACGCTGGGCATCGTCGTCGGCGTGGTATTCGTCGAGCAGGGACAACGACGCATCCCGGTCCAGTACGCCAAACGCATGGTCGGCAGACGCATGTACGGCGGAACATCGACGTACCTGCCGCTCAAGGTCAACCAGGCAGGAGTCATCCCGGTCATCTTCGCGTCGTCGCTGATCTACATCCCGCACCTTATCACTCAGCTCATCACCAGCGGAGATCCGAACGCCGCCAACAGCGGGTTCTCGAGATTCATCGCCGAATACCTCACGAACCCCGCGGACCCGGTCTACATCGCGGTCTACTTCGGCTTGATCATTTTCTTCACGTACTTCTATGTGTCGATCACGTTCAACCCCGATGAACGTGCCGACGAGATGAAGAAGTTCGGCGGGTTCATCCCCGGCATCCGCCCGGGCCGGCCGACCGCCGAGTATCTCCGATATGTGCTCAACCGGATCACCCTTCCGGGCTCCATCTATCTGGGCGTGATCGCCGTGTTGCCGAACTTGTTCCTGCAGATCGGCAACACCGGCTCCGTACAGAATCTGCCCTTCGGCGGTACTGCGGTTCTGATCATGGTCGGTGTCGGTTTGGATACCGTCAAACAGATCGAGAGCCAGCTCATGCAACGTAACTACGAAGGGTTCCTGAAGTGAGAGTCGTTCTACTCGGCCCGCCCGGCGCGGGCAAAGGCACCCAGGCGCAGAAGCTCTCCGAGAAGCTGGGCATCCCGCAGATCTCGACGGGCGACCTGTTCCGCAAGAACATCACCGAAGGCACTGCGCTCGGGGTCGAGGCCAAGCGTTATCTCGACGCCGGAGACTTGGTGCCGAGCACCCTGACCAATGCGCTCGTCGAGGACCGGATCGAGCAGGAGGATGCGGCCGCCGGATTCATCCTCGACGGCTATCCGCGCTCGGTCGAGCAGGCGAAGGCCCTCGACGACATGCTGCGCAACCACAACACCAAGCTCGACGCCGTCCTGGAGTTCGCCGTCTCGGAGGACGAGCTCTTCACGCGGCTCAAGTCCCGTGGCCGTGCCGACGACACCGAAGACGTGATCCGCAACCGGATGCAGGTGTACCGGGACGAGACCGAGCCGCTGCTGGAGTACTACTCCCACAACAACCTGCAGACAGTCAATGCGGTCGGCGCGCTGGACGAGGTCTTCGCCCGGGCGTTACGGACGCTCGGAAAGTAAGCGATGGGCCTGCCAGGGCTGCGGAGCCGCCGGGTGGTCCCGCAGCGCACCCCCACCGAACTCGACGCGATGGCCGCGGCGGGCGCACTGGTCGCCTCCGCGCTGGGGGCGGTTCGCGATGCCGCCGCCCCGGGAGTGTCCACGCTCGCACTGGACGAGATCGCCGAATCGGTGATCCGCGACGGTGGCGGTACCCCGTCGTTCCTCGGTTACCACGGCTTCCCCGCCAGCATCTGCTCGTCGGTCAATGACCGTGTGGTGCACGGCATTCCCTCCGCGAGCGAAACCCTGGCGGCGGGGGATCTGGTGTCCATCGACTGCGGTGCGATCCTCGATGGTTGGCACGGCGACTCGGCGATAACCTTCGGCATCGGCGCGCTCATCCCCGTGGACGAAGCGCTCTCCGCGGCCACTCGCGAGGCGATGGAGGCCGGCATCGCTGCGATGGTGCCCGGTAACCGGCTCACCGATGTGTCACACGCCATCGAGGTGGGCACGCACGCCGCCGAGGATCGCCATGGCCGAAAATTCGGGATCGTCGCCGGCTACGGCGGTCACGGCATCGGCAGGCAAATGCACATGGACCCGTTCCTGCCCAACGAAGGAGCTCCCGGCCGGGGTCCTCACCTGGCGTCGGGTTCGGTGTTGGCCATCGAGCCGATGCTCACCCTCGGCACGAC
Source organism: uncultured Actinomycetota bacterium (assembly GCA_963805835.1). Taxonomy (GTDB): domain Bacteria; phylum Actinomycetota; class Actinomycetes; order Mycobacteriales; family Mycobacteriaceae; genus Mycobacterium. Next base: position 67,234 of record CAWDVX010000012.1, read on the forward strand.
GAAGACGGTGGTCCTCGACGACCAATGGACCGTCGTCACCTCCGACGGATCTCGCGCTGCGCACTGGGAGCACACCGTGGCCGTCACGGATGACGGACCGCGAATTCTGACATCGCTCTAGATTTCCGCGCTGAACGTGGGTCACCCGCCACGCAGCCCATCAACACTGAACCCGATGGCCTGCAACCTCGTATTAACAGCGGAGGTTGAAATTTGGACGACCCGGAGACCCAGGCTGGTCTGGAAGGGCAGGTCATGCGGGTGCTCTATCAAGAGCATGCCGCGGCCCTTTGGCGCTATGCCGTGCGGCTCACCGGGGATACAGCTCGGGCGGAGGATGTCGTGCAGGAAACGCTACTGCGTGCGTGGCGTCATCCCGAAGTGACCGGCGACCGCGAGAGATCGGCGCGCGGGTGGCTGTTCACCGTGGCGCGTAATCTCGTCATCGACGAGAGACGCAGCGCGAGGTTTCGCAGCGAATCGGGTACCCCCGACATGGAACAAGCTGCGGACCACGCGGGACCTGACGAGGTGGAGACGGCTCTGGACCGCATGTTGCTCAGCGAGGCCATGTCCCAGCTGTCCGATGATCACCGGGCGGTCATCGGCCGCGCGTACTACCAGGGCGCCACGACCGCACAGATTGCTGCCGACCTGCAGATCGCCGAGGGCACCGTCAAGTCGCGGATGCACTACGGGATGCGGGCCTTGCGGCTCAAGTTGCAGGAAATGGGGGTGACACGATGACACGAATGGGATTGCCCACGGACGGTGGGGAGTTGGACGAAGATCGCTACGCGACCTGGGACGCCGCCTACGTCCTTGGCTCCTTGTCCGCCGACGACCGCCGCGAATACGAAGCGCACCTGTCGACGTGTCCGCGGTGCCGTGCCGCTGTCGCTGAGTTGAGTGCGATTCCACCTCTGCTCGCCAAACTCGACAGCACAGACGTTGCGGCGATCGAAGGCGAGCAGCGTGGGCCACAGCTGCCGCCCCGGACACTGGACTCGCTGCTGACACGCGTCGAGGCGCGGCGCAGGCGCTCCCGCTGGGCGACCACCGCGGCGCTCGCCGCCGCGGCTGCCGTGCTGGCGATCGCCTTGGTGATCGGGATCCGGCCGCAGACGTTCGGACTGCAGACGGGCGCCGATCAAGTCGCCGGAACCGCGATGGAGATGACGAAGGTATCCGAGACGCCGATCAACGCGACCATCAGCCTGACCGGCTACGGCTGGGGCACCCGTATCGACATGGCGTGCACGTACGGCGACTGGGGCCGGCGCGACGCGCCGCCGCAGAACCTGGGCATGGTCGTCGTGGGCCGCGACGGCAGCCGGAGCGAGGTCGCGACGTGGCTCGGGCTGTCCGGTGCGACAGCGTTGCCCAGCGCGAACACCCCCCTTCCTGTGCAGGAAATCGCTGCCGTGCAACTGGTTTCGTCTGATTCGGGACAGGTACTGCTCGAAAAGCACATGTGATTCGAGCCGCGGGGTGAACCGAATCTTTTAGCCAATCGTGTCTTGTATATGGGCAGGCATCGAGTAGTCGACTACCTGCTTCGGCGTCGACGGCGCCAACATCGAAGACCTCTACGACGCGGCGTTCTACCGCGAGGACATCACCGCGGTGCTGGCGAAGCACGAGTTCTCCGCCGCGACAATGGCCGACGGCTACAGCCGCAGTGGCGCGGGACTGGGCGTGGTGGCCGCGACGTCGGGTGGCGGATGCCTCAACACAGTGCCCGGTCTGGGAGAAGCCTTCGCCAGCCGGGTCCCGGTACTGGCGCTGATCGGGCAGGCGCCGACATCTCTTGACGGACGTGGCGCCTTTCAGGACACCAGCGGACGCAATGGTGCACTCGACGCGCAGGCGTTGTTCTCAGCGGTGTCGGTCTACTGCAGGCGGGTGACGACACCGGAGGACATCGTCACGGCGCTGCCGGAGGCAATCGCCGCGGCGCGCACCGGTGGTCCGGCAGTGCTGTTGCTGCCAAAGAACATTCAGCAAGCGACCCTCGAATCGGTGAACGGCTTCGACCCTCGATGGATCGACGTGACAAGCTACACCGGGAACCCACATCCGATTGCGCGGGCACTTCGGCGTGCCAACGGGCCCGTCACGATCATCGCGGGTGAACAAGTGGCCCGTGACGATGCCCGCGCAGAACTCGAACGGCTGCGGTCGCTGTTACGCGCGCGGGTGGCATGCGTTCCCGACGCCAAAGATGTCGCGGGTACTCCCGGGCTGGGATCGTCATCCGCACTCGGAGTGACCGGCGTCATGGGTCATACCGGTGTCGCGGACGCCATCGCCGAGAGTGCGCTGTGCCTTGTTGATCGGCACCCGGATGTCGGTGACGGCGCGCGCAGGACTGGAGGACGCGCTGCGCGTTCGGCACGGGTCTACTCGATCGGTGCCGAGACGCCGTACCTGCCGTGCACCCATGTGCACACCGACGACTTACGCGGATCGTTGTCACTGCTCACCGCAGCACTTTCAGGCAACGGCCGCCCGGCCGCGTGTCCGCGTACCCGACACGGTGCGCCGTTCCGAGCTGTCACCGCCGTCCATGACGGCCCGGGGATCCGGTACCGCGATGCGATGACGGTGCTCGACCGGATGCTGCCCGATGCCGTCGACGTCGTCGTCGACGCCGGCAACATCGGCGCTGCTGCGATACACCACCTGCCAGTCCGCCGCGGTGGACGATTCACCGTCGCGCTGGGGATGGGCGGGATGGGCTACAGCTTCGGCGCCGGCATCGGCATGGCGTTCGGCCGCGCAACGGACACCGACAGCCGTACGGTCGTGATTGCGGGAGACGGCTCATTCTTCATGCACGGCATGGAGATTCACACCGCGCTGCAATACCGGCTGCCGATCACGTTCCTGCTGTTCGACAACCACGCGCACGCGATGTGCGTGACTCGCGAGCAGCTGTTCTACGGCGACCATCTACAGCTACAACCGATTCGGGCCGAGCCGGCTCGGCGCCGGGCTGGCCGCGATGTTCCCAGGCCTGCGCTCGACGGACGTCACCGACCTCGACGCGCTACCCGACGCGCTTGCCGGGGCACTGAACGTCGACGGCCCATCGGTCATCAGCATCGAGTGTTCTGCCGATGAAATTCCGCCTTTCGCAGCCTTTCTCGGCAGCGCCGCCGAAGGAGTCCGTCAACCGCCCACCGCAAAGAAGGAGCACGCCAATGCCGCTGCCCGCGCTTGAGGACATCACGGTCCATCGGGGCGACAGCCGACCCGATCGACGGGCGTGATCCGTATCGAGACGTCGCCGAGGGAGAAGGCGACGCCGATCATCATGGAGATGATGCGTTCGGTCTACCCGCACGACGAGGTATACGGAACAGTATTGCACCGTCAATGATTACGTCGATTGTCCACCTGATGAGTTATTCGATTACATGGCCGACACCCGCTGCCTCGAGGAGTGGACGTACAGCCTGCGTGGTTTCGAACCCACCGAGGAGCCCGGCCTGTGGGTCGCGTACGACAAGCTCGGCGGTGAGACCGGCAGCCCGATATTCACCCGCACCGTGGCGAACAAAGATGCCGGAACGGTCGACTACCACTGCGCATGGGACCAGGGCAAGCACCTGTGGATGATCTATCTGATGCGCATCGTCGACGCGCAGGTGGTGCTCGACAAGCCGGGCTCGGTGGTGCTGTGGACGAACTGTCACCACCCGTTCTACGACCACAACCCCTACCCGGAAACCGCACCGCCGCAGCGACCGGTGTGGGTCGGTGACTTCTGGGACATGTTCGGCTCCGGGGCATCTGCTGGAGCTGAAGAACCTCAAGGCAATCGCCGAATACCGCCACCGCAACGGTCTTTCCGTCACACCCGGACTGGATGAAGATGAGCACCTGCCATGAGCGTCAGTCTGATCGATGTTTCGACGTATCTGCCCGGGGAGCCGATAAGCGCGGACTACTACGCGCAGTACGCCGAATCTGACGACCTGCGGGACAACGTGATGTTCCGGGCGCCGAAGTTCCGGCATCACGTCGGCCGAGGACGAGACGGCCATCGACATGGTGGAGCGCGCCGCGGCCGGCCTGATCGACCGCCACGGCCAGGACACGGTCACGGGCGCCGACATCTTGATCACCCATACCCAGATGCCGGACATGCCGTTCTACGGCGGAGGCGGCGGAATGGCGCATCGCCTTGGTATGAAACCGAATTGGGTACTCGATCTGCACAACGGCGGATGCGCGGCATTCGTGCTCGGTCTGAAGGTGGCGCGCAACTCTGATCGAGTCGGGGGAGGGGCGCACCGCGCTGATCGCGATAGCCCAGAACGCGGCCGGGCAGGCGTTCGACCAGCCGACGATTCGGCGCAAGGCGCAGGCGTCAGTTCCCGGCGACGGCGCCGCGGTCGGGCTGGTGACCCTGTCGGACCAGTCGCCGATCCTCGACATCGAATGCCGCACCTACGGCGAGTTCGCAGGCGATATGACGCTCGCGGTCGATCCGCCGCGCAAGTGGTGGCAGGCCGGTCCCGGGGAGGGCTGCATCGGGTTCACCGAAAGCAAGATCACCAAGGTGCTCGCCCGAGGCAACCGTCAGGTGCCGGAGGTGTCGCTACGCCGTCTGTGACCGAATCGGAGTGAAGCCCAAGGATCTCGACCTCCTTGTCACCAACCAGCCGAATCGGGCCTTCCTGCGGAACTGGCGCGAGGCGCTGGAACTGCACAAGGAGCGACACCTCGATACTTTTGATGACTGCGGGAACCTGTTCGCCGCGGGTATACCGATCAACCTGGACCGTGCCATCGCCGAGGGCCAGCTGAAGAAGGGCGACATCGTGATGATGTCGGCGTTCGCCCACGCCGGGGACTTCGCTGGAGCCGCCGCCGTGCGGTGGGGTGGTCGAGGCTGATGACCACCCCGAACCGCGAAGTGACCGATGCCGCTGTCGGCGCTCTACCCGGTGCGGTGAACTCAATGGCCCTGTCACTCAACGAGAATCCCTTCCCGCCACTGCCCGCGGTGCGGTCCGCGCATTGTCGCCGCGATCGACGCGGGCAACCGGTATCCGGAGTTCCTGCCCGAGCGGCTCCGCGCGTTGATCGCCGACCATGTCGGCGTGCGCGGACGAGCAGGTCGTCATCGGGGTGGGCGCCACCGGCGTCGATCATGCAGGTGCTGCAACGCAGTGACCGAGCCCGGGCGACAAGATGGTGATGACGTCGCCGACGTTCGACGGCTATCCGATCTTCGCCCAGATGGCCCGACTCGAGTCGGTCACCGTTCCGCTCGACGAGCATGGTCACCACGATCTCGACGCCATGGCCGACGCCGCCGGCGAAGGCCCGAGTGGTGGTGGTGTGCCGGCCGCACAATCCGACGGGAACCGTTGAGCCGGCGGCGGATATCGAGCGGTTCCTCGACGGGTCCCGTCGGAGACCGTGGTCCTGCTCGACGAGGCGTATGTGGAGTTCCTCTCGCCGCATCATCGGATCGACGGCCCGGCGCTCGTCGCGCGGTACCCGAATGTCGTGGTTGTGCGGACCTTCTCGAAGGCGTACGGGTTGGCCGGGCTTCGCGTCGGCTACGGCTTCTGCGCCCCCGAGCTGGCTCGCAGACTGTGGACCATGCAGCTGCCATTCGGCATCGCCATCACCGGACTGGTGGCGGTCGCCGCGTCCTATGACGCGGAAAACGAGCTGCAACAACGCATCCGGATGATCACCGCGGAGCGTCGTTATATGCGCAAGCGGCTGAGGGCGATGGGTGTGTACAGCACAGACGCCCAGGCGAACTTTGTCTATCTGCCGTCGTGGGGTCGGCCGTGGCGGGAGGTGTTCAACGACACCGATTGCAGGTGCGTGGCTACGCCGACGGTGGTGTGCGCATCACCATCGGGCCGTCAGTCCACCCGCGCGGTGCTGACCGCGTGGGCCGCGTGCTGACTCGGCCGGTCGTCCACCGGATCCGCCGATCAGGCTGATCGTGTCCCGTCGGTCTGCGATCGCCGACAGGTGAGCGCTGCCGGCGCCGGTGACGTCGCCGGGCGACCGCGCTCAGTACTGGGACCGAAGCCTGGTCCGTGCGGTATGAAGAGGCGTGCCCCCGCAACCGCCATGGCAGCGCAAGCGCGACCCCATCGAGTTGGCGCGCGCCAACTGGGAGCGGTTCGGCTGGGGCGAGGTCGCCGACGGCATGGTCGCGGTCACGTCGGTGATGCGGGCGCATCAGATTCTGCTGGCCCGGGTCGAGAACGCACTCCGTCCGTACGACCTCAGCTTTTCCCGATACGAGTTGCTGCGGTTGTTGGCGTTCAGCCGGGACGGCGCGTTGCCGATCACCAAGGCGTCCGACCGGTTGCAGGTACACGTCACCAGCGTCACGCATGCCATCCGCCGCCTCGAGGCCGACGGTCTGGTGGAGCGGATCCCGCATCCGACCGACGGCCGTACCACGTTGGTGCAGATCACCGAACTCGGCCGGTCGACGGTCGAAGACGCCACCGTCACGCTCAACAGCGAGGTGTTCGCCGACATCGGCATGTCCGACGACGAATCCCGGGCGCTGGCCGATTCGATCGAGACGCTGCGCCGCAACTCGGGTGACTTCTAGGAGCGCGGCAGCGGGATCGTCGCCGTGACGGCCGTGCCCGAACCGGGGCGCGATCGGATGTTGAGCCGGCCGCCGACGATCTCGGCTCTCTCGGCCATCGACAGCAGTCCGTAGCCGCCCATCTCGTCGCTGCCGAGCGGATGCTCGAACGTGTCGAAACCGACTCCGTCGTCGATGATTTCGAGTCGGGCGATATCGCCGGCTTCCCCCGCCTCGACGGCGAAGGTCAGCCGTGCGGACGTGGCCTTTGCGTGCTTGACGACGTTCTGCAGGCATTCCTGCGCGATGCGGTACAGCGCGAGCTCGATGTGGTCGGGCACGCGGGTCTCCACCAGGTCGACGTCGATACCGATCTGGGGGATGGAGCGCGCGAGGCTGGCAAGACCACCGGCAAGGCCCAGGTCGTCGAGCACCGGCGGCCGCAGCCCGCTGATCGCCGCACGGGCCTCCTGCAATGTCAGGTCGACCAGTTCGCGAGCCATCTCCAACTGTTCGGCGGCTGCGGCCGGATCGCGGGGCACCGAGCGGCTGGCCGCGTCGAGCCGGTACGACAGGGTGATCAATCGCTGCGAGATCCCGTCGTGTATGTCGCCGGCCAGTCGCCGCCGTTCGAGCTCCTGCGCCTCGATCACCTGCTCGACGAAGTTCTCGTGTGCCCGTTCGCGGGCCACCAGCTGTCGGTGCAGCCGGGCCTGATGCAGCGCACCGGCGATGAGCCTGCCGATCACGAGAAGCAGCTCGACGTCGCGCTCGGTGAAGTCGCGCCGTTCGCACCGTGTGGACGTTCAGCACTCCGACCAGCCCGCCCGGGTCGGTTTCCATCGGCACCGACACCATCGAGGTGAAATCCTTGCCACGCAACGACTGGAACGGCAGGTAGCGCGGATCGGTCTCCTTGTCCTGCCGGATCACGACGGGCTCGCGATGGCTGGCGACCCATCCGGAAATGCCCTGACCCAACGGCAACCGGATCTTGCCAACCTCCGCGTCGAACGGTGGCGTCGCACCAGCAAGCGTCAGTGACCGATCGCTGTCGTCGAGGACATGCACGAAGCACACGTCGCTGGCGGTGGCGGCGGTGATCATCCGTGCCGCCGCGGCGGCCAGTGGCTCGACACCGGGCCCCTTTGACGCGGCCTGGATCAGTTCGCGCAGCAGCGCGAGTTCGCGGTCGGTGTCGACGAGGTCGCGGACGGCGTTGGAGGGACGGTCCGGCCCTGTCATCGGGTCCGGCCCGTCACTGGTAGATACCTTCGCGGAGCGCCGTTGCCACTGCGCCGGTGCGGTCGCTGACCCCGAGCTTGCGGTAGATGGAACTCAGATGCGTTTTGACCGTCTCCTCGCCGATCACCAGCTTGCTGGCGATGGCGCGATTGGACAGGCCGTTGACCACATACGACAGGATCTCGCTCTCCCGCTGCGTCAAACCCTGCCGCGCGCCGGGCCAGAACTCGTCGCGCTGCATCCGTGCCGCGGTGTCCACCGCCCGGGCCGCCATGGTCGGGTCGATCGCCGTCTCCCCGCGGTGGACGTACTCGAGCTGGCGGACGAGCTCGTCGCTGCTGATGCTTTTCAGCAGGTATCCGGATGCTCCGACACGCAGGGCCTGAAACAGGTATTGCTCGTCGTCGTAGACCGACAACATCACGACCTTGCGCTCGGGGTCGCGTTCGCGCAGCTCCATACATAGGTCCAGTCCGCTGGAGCCGTGCATACGCACATCCGAGAGCACAATGTCGGGGTTCAGTTCGTCGACCACGCTGAGCGCCCGCTCAGCGCCGACGGCCTGGCCGACCACCTCTACCCGCTCGCGAAATGCGGCGAGCATGGCCTTGAGGCCTTCGATGACCATCTCGTGGTCGTCGACCAGCACAAGGCGCACCGGAGGGCTGCCGGAAGCCATGTTCACCACCTTATGACCTGGCACATGACCTGGTATTTTCGTCGGCTACGAGAAGTTGGCATCGCCGATCCCCCAAATGGGGGAGGTTCGAACGCTGTGATGTGGGCCACCCTAGCTGCATGCCGATTACGCATGAGACGACTTGGCGCGCGGGACGCTTCTGGTGGGACTCCGCTTCGCCGGCCGGGGCCGGATGTCCGCTGCGCGCGGTGATCCTCGACCTCGATGCCCTGACGGACATCGAATGCGACGGTCACCGGGTGGCGTACAACGCGGCGTTCGCCGCCCATGGACTCGACTTCCAGTGGTCAGTGACGCGATACAGGCAGCTCCTGGCGCTCCCCGACGAACGGCAACGTGTCGCGGCCGAACTGCGCAAGCGCGGTGTGGCGACCGAGTCCGATGTGCTCACCAAGCTGCTCGCCGACGATATCTATACGACCAAGACGATGATGTTCGACGAGCTGATCCTGGACCGCGATCTCGCAGCGCGGCCCGGCCTGGCGGACTTCGTGACGGACATGTTCGCGGCGGGAGTGCAGGTCGCCGTCGTGACGAGTGGCCACCGGAGCTGGGCGGAGCCCCTGGTGCGACAGCTGGTCGGCGAGGGAATCGTCGAGACGGTGGTGACCGCCGAGGACGTCAAGACGCTGATGCCGAATCCGGAGGCCCATCGCCTCGCACTAGGCGAGCTGGGGATCAGCGCAGAGAATGCGCTCGCGATCAGCGGCTCGGCATCTGGTTTGCGCGCAGCGAACGGAGCGGGGCTGGCGACCGTCGTCATCACGGGCGAGGGCGAGCCCGATATCCCGGCCGCGGTTTCGGTGCGTCCGGACTTCGGCGGCAGTACGCCGCTTAGTGTGGCCGATTGCCAACGAATGCACGGCCGTTGGTGGGCGACGCGCAAGCCGTCCGCCGCTTAACCCAATTTGCGGTTTCCGCAGCGTCTGCGCAGATAAAATTCGCGCGCACGGCGGTGTGTCGTTGGCTGAGGCCGCCGTTTAGGCGGTGAACTAGGTCATGGCTTCCAGTACTGGGGTCTCACCCGAGCGCGTGTGCGGTGACGTCGACGAGGGCTACGGAAGAGTCGCCGACGCATTTCGACTCAACCTGGCCAGCGGTGCGGAGATCGGTGCCGCGCTCACTGTCTACCGCGACGGCCGTAAGGTCGTGGATCTCTGGGGTGGATTCCGCAATGGGATCACGCGAGCGCCGTGGACGAAGGACACGTTGGTCAATGCGTTCTCGACGACCAAAGGTGTTGCCGCACTGACAGTCGCGCTGGCCGTTTCCCGTGGGCTATTGGACTATGACGCGCGGGTGGCCGACTACTGGCCCGAGTTCGCGCAGGGCGGCAAGGAAGCGGTCACCGTGCGCCAACTGCTGGCCCACCAGGCGGGGCTGCCGGTGATCAAGCCGCTGCTGACCCTTGCCGATATCGCCGCGCCCGAAAAACTCTCGGAGCGACTGGCGGCGCAGGTCCCTGCCTGGCCGCCCGGCACGCGGCATGGCTACCACGGTGTGACTCTCGGGTGGTACGCATCCGAACTCATTCGGCATGCCGATCCCGCGGGGCGCACTCTCGGCCGGTATTTCGCCGACGAGATCGCACGACCACTCGGGCTTGACTTCCACATCGGTTTACCGGACTCCGTCGACCGTGATCTGGTGGCGCATCTGCACGTGCCTTCCCAGATCGCAACGCTTCTGCATCTGCACGTTCTACCGCCGCGATTGGCGGCCGCCTGGTTCATTCCGATGACCTTGACGGCGCAAGCGGGTGTCGCATTCGAAGGGGCCAACGGCCTTTCGACGTTCAATCGAGAAGACGTCCGTGTCGTCGAGATACCCGCAGCGAACGGAACGGGCACCGCTGAATCAGTCGCCCGAATCTACGGCGATGCTGCCCTCGGCGGGTCCGAGATCGGTTTGACCCCAGAGGTCTTCGCGGCATTGACGGCACCCCCCGTACCCCCCACGAAGGGATTGCGCGACAAGGTGTTGCATGTCGACACGTCGTTCTCCCTCGGCTTCGGGAGGCCCATTCCGAAGAGTACGAAGTATGTGATCGGATCCTCCGACAAGGCATTCGGGGCGCCCGGTGCCGGCGGTTCGGTCGGTTTCGCTGATCCGGATACCGGAGTCGGATTCGGCTATGTGATGAACAAGCTGGGCTTCCATCTGATCAGCGACCCGCGAGCACTTCGCCTGCGTCAGGCGCTGTTCCGCGATGTCCTCGGTGCGAGGCCCCAAAGATGACCGAACGGGCACCCATCTCCGGCGACGTCGACGAGGGATATGGAAAGGTGGCCGACGCATTCCGTCGCAATTTCGGCAGTGGCAAGGAGATCGGAGCCGCCGTCGCGGTGTACCGCGATGGTCGCAAAGTCGTCGACATATGGGGCGGCTCGCGCAATGGGAAGACGCAGGCACCCTGGCAGCAGGACACGCATAGTCAACGTGTTCTCGACCACCAAAGGTGTTGCGTCGCTTGCGTTGGCCGTCGCCGCGTCGCGCGGACTGCTCGACTACGACGCCAAGGTCGCCGATTACTGGCCGGAGTTCGCGCAGGCCGGCAAGGGCTCGATCACCGTGCGGCAGCTGCTGAGCCACCAGGCCGGCCTCGTCGCGATCGATCCGCCAGCTGACACTCGCCGACATCGCCGACCCGGAGAAACTGTCGGCGAAGATCGCGGCGCAGCGCCCCGCATGGACGCCAGGCACCAGGCACGGCTATCACGCGGTGACCCTCGGTTGGTACCAGTCCGCGCTCCTCCGTCAGGTGGATCCGCAGGGCCGAACGGTGGGCCGATTCTTCGCGGACGAGATCGCAGGGCCGTTGGGCCTCGACTTCTTCATCGGGTTGCCCGCTTCGGTGGAGCGCAGTCGGGTGGCGCGCCTGAGGCCAGTCTCGCGTCGAGAACTGATCCGGCATGTGCACACGCTGCCAACGATGTTCGCGCTTGCGATGTTCAACAAATCCAGCCTGACCACGCGCGCGTTCACTGTTACCGCCGAGGCTTTCGACGCGGGTGTGTTCAACCGCGATGAGTATCGAGTCCCGGAGATACCGGCCGTCAACGGCACAGGTGACGCGCGCGCAGTCGCCAAGCTCTACGGTGCCGCCGCAACCGGGAGCGGAGAACTCGGATTGAGCCGCCGTGTCCGTGATGCCCTCGAAGGGCCCGCGGTGCCACCCTCCAAGGGATTGCGCGACAAGGTGATGTTCCTCGACACGTCGTTCTCGCTGGGCTTCGGTAAGCCGACGCCGAGGTATGTGTTCGGTTCCTCCGACAAAGCGTTCGGATGGAACGGGGCCGGCGGATCGTTTGGATTTGCCGACCCCGACACCGGTATCGGGTACGGGTACGTGATGAACAAGATGGGGTTCCACGTCAACAGCGACCCGAGAGAACTCGCCCTGCGCCAGGCGCTGTTCCGCGACGTAGTCGGGGCCAGAACGCAGATCTAGTGGCTGTGGATAACGTGTTCGGGTGGTCACCTGGCGATGGCATAATCGAATGTATGTTCGATTCAGATTTCGCGGCCGTCGACGATAACGCTGTGATCGCCGCTATCGAGGAGGGCGCGCGGGCCGAGGCTGCGGCGGCGGCACGTCGCCTGGCCGCGATCGCCGAGCTCGCCCGCCGTCGGGTCGATGATGACGACGAACGGGCGAATTGGGCGTTCGATGGGTGGGATTCGGCGGCCGCTGAAGTCGCGGCTGCCATGACGGTCGGACAGCGCAGAGCCTCAGGACAGATGCGGATAGCTGTCGCCCTGCGCGACCGACTTCCTTGTGTCGCTGCGCTGTACATGCAGGGTTTGGTGAGCTCGCGTGTGGTCGCCGCGATTACCTGGCGCACCCAACTTGTGGAAGAACCCGAAGCGATCGCGTTGATTGATGCCGCGCTGGCGGAGGGTTCGAACCAAGTGGGGTCCCCTGTCGTGAGCACAGACTCGAGCAGGCGATCGATTCCTGGATTGAGCGATTCGACCCCGCGGCAGTGCGGCGGTCCGAATCATCGACGCGCACAAGAGATTTCTGTGTCGGAGATCGCGATGACCCGGCGGATACCACATCGGTGTGGGGTCGGCTGTTGGCCACCGATGCCGCGGTTCTCAAACGTCGGCTGGCTGAAATCGTGGCGAGTGTCTGCGACGACGATCCACGCACCATCGCCGAACGCCGCGCCGACGCGGTGGGAGCCTTGGCGGCAGGAACATTCCGATTGGCGTGCAGATGCGGCTCCCACGACTGCCCCGTAGGGCCGGCGCCGAAATCGAACATCGTGATCCATGTCCTGGCAGAACAATCAGCGGTCGACGCGGCGTCACGGGAGAAGGCATCCAAAGTGGGTGCCGCGCAATCCGCCAATGGCACTGATCGCCGGAGAGGGCATCATTTCGACGCCGAGGCTTTCGGAATTGATTCGCGACGGCGCGAAGGTCCGTCCGATCAAAATGCCCGGCGACGACCCCGAGCCACGCTACAAGCCGTCGGCAGATCTGGCCGAGTTCGTGCGGAGACGAGACCTATTCTGCCGGGCGCCCGGCTGTGACGTTCCGGCCGATCGCTGCGATATCGACCATACGATCCCGTATCCGATCGGGCCCACCCACGCATCGAACCTCAAGTGTCTTTGTCGAAAGAATCACTTGATGAAGACATTTGATGGATGGCATGACGTTCAATTGCCGGACGGCACCGTCATCTGGACGTCACCGAGCGGTCGGCGTTACACCACCAAACCGGGAAGCCGGCTGTTCTTCGAGAATTGGGACACGACAACCGCCGACCTTCCGCCTCCACCGCTGCTGCGTCCAACTGACGCCGTCCGCGATCTCATGATGCCGAAACGGCGACGTACTCGGGCCGCCGAGAACTGCGCGCGAATCAAGGCCGAACGTGCGCGCAACGCAACACCAGCCCCGTTCTAACCTTTGCGGATCACTTCGATCACCGCGCTGAAGTCCTTGTCGGCGTTGGACTCGTTGACCGCGATGAACTCAGCGTAGATCTGGGCGGCATGTGTGCCCAACGGGGCAGCGGAGCCCGTCGAGTTGACGGCGTCCATCGCCAGGCCGATGTCCTTGTTCATCAACGCGGTCGCAAAGCCCGGCTTGAAGTCGTTGTTCGCCGGAGACGTCGGAACCGGCCCCGGCACAGGACAATTCGTGTGGATCGCCCAGCAGTTGCCGGTCGCGCCGGTAATCACGTCGAAGAGCGACTGCGCGGACAGCCCGAGCTTCTCCGCCAGCACGAATGCCTCGCCCGCGGCGATCTGCTGCACGGCGAGCACCATGTTGTTGCACAGCTTGGCGGCCTGTCCGGTGCCGGAATCGCCGCAGTGAATGATCTTGCCCGCCAGGGGTTCCAGTACCGCCCGTGCGCGCTCCACGGCGTCTGCCTCGCCGCCCACCATGAACGCGAGTGTGCCTGCGACCGCGCCCTTGACGCCGCCGGAGACCGGTGCGTCGAGCTGTGCGTGCCCGTGTTCGGCGGCCTGCGCATGAATCGCGCGCGCGTCGTCGACCGAGATGGTGGAGGTGTCGATGAACAGCGTTCCTTTGGTGGCCGCGGGCAGTGCATCGGCGTACACCGACTTGACGATGTCTCCGTTGGGCAGCGAGGTGATGACGACGTCGGCTTCCGAAACGGCCTGTGCGCCGGTGTCGAAAACCTCCGCACCCTTATCCGCGGCGGCGTTCCTGAGCGCGGCGACGGGGTCGAAGCCCCGCACCGTGTGCCCCGCAGCGACTAGGTTCGCCGCCATCGGCCCACCCATGTGGCCCAACCCCAAGAACGCGATTGTGCTCATTGCTCTCCCTTAAGCCGACGCGCGGGCCCGGGCCGCCTCGGCCCGACCGATGACCACACGCATGATTTCGTTGGTGCCCTCCAGGATCCGATGCACCCGCAGATCGCGGACGATCTTCTCCAGACCGTACTCACGCAGATAGCCGTATCCGCCGTGCAGTTGCAGCGCCTGATCCGCCACCTCGAAGCAGGCGTCGGTGACGTAGCGCTTGGCCATCGCGCACAACTGGACCTTCTCCGGGTGGTTATCGTCCAAGCGCTGTCGCGGCGCGCCACAACAGGACGCGCGATGCCTGCAGGGCGGTGGCCATGTCCGCCAGTGTGAACCGGATGGTCGGCTCGTCGAGCAGCGAGCTGCCGAATGCCTGCCGGTCGGCGAGGTATCCCGCCGCCTTGTCGTGGGCGGCCTGCGCGCCCACCCAGCGAGCACGCGGCGATGTTGATGCGACCGCCGTTGAGCCCGTTCATCGCGATGCCGAACCCGGTGCCCTCATTGTCGACGCCGCCGAGCATCGCTTCCGCGGGCACCCGGACGCCATCGAAGATGACCTGCGCCGTCGGCTGCGCATTCCATCCCATCTTGAGTTCGTCGGCGCCGAAACTGAGTCCGGGCGAGTCCTTTTCGACGAGGAACGCGGAGATGCCGCGCGGGCCCTCGGCGCCGGTGCGGGCCATGACCACGTAGACGTCGGAAGACCCCGCGCCGGAGATGAACTGCTTGACGCCGTCGAGCACATAGTCACCATTTGGCCCGCCGCGGACCGCCTTGGTGCGCAACGCCCCCGCATCCGAACCTGCGCCCGGCTCGGTCAGGCAGTAACTCGCGATCGCCTCCATGGAGGCCAGCCGCGGCACCCAGGACTTGCGCTGCTCGTCGGTGCCGTATGTGTCGACCATCCAGGCGCACATGTTGTGGATCGACAGGAACGCGGCGACGGTGGGATCGGCCGCCGCCAGCTGTTCGAAGATCCGCACGGCGTCCAGCCGGCGCAGCTCGCTGCCCCCGACGTCCTCGCGGCAGTAGATCGCGGCCATGCCGAGCTCGGCGGCCTCGCGCAGCACGTCGGTGGGGAAGTGTTTGGCGGCGTCCCATTCCAACGCATATGGCGCGAGACGCTTTTCGGCGAACGCGGCCGCCGTCTCGGCGATCACGCGCTCGTGCTCGTCGAGCCCGAAGAAGTCCATCTACTTCATGGTCGGGATGACGAACTCGGCGCCATCCTTGGTGCCCGACGGCCAACGCTGCGTGACCGTCTTGACTTTGGTGTAGAAGATGATCGACGAGGGCCCGTGCTGATTGAGGTCGCCGAAGCCGGACCGCTTCCAGCCGCCGAAGGTGTGATACGCCACCGGAACCGGAATCGGCACGTTGACGCCGACCATGCCGACCTGGACGCGCGACACGAAGTCGCGGGCGGTGTCACCGTCGCGGGTGAAAACCGCTACACCGTTGCCGTATTCGTGCTCAGAGGGCAGCGCCAGTGCCTCCTCGTAGTCCTTGGCGCGCACGATGCACAGCACCGGGCCGAAGATCTCGTCGGTGTAGATCGACATATCGGTGGTGACATGGTCGAACAGCGTCGGGCCGATGAAATAGCCGCCTTCGAGGTTCGCGGTCCCGTCTGGCAGGCCGAAAGAGAGTTCGTCGCTGGTGCGTTCACGGCCGTCGACCACGGCTTCGGCGCCCGCCTCGACACCCTGATCGATGTAGTCCTTCACCCGGGCCAGCGCGGCCTCGCTCACCAACGGCCCGTAGTCGGCCTTCGGGTCCAGGCTGTGCCCGACTCGGAGGTTGTTGACCCGCTCGATCAGCCTGGCGCGCAGCCGATCCGCGGTTTGTTCGCCTACGGGCACTGCGACGCTGATCGCCATGCAGCGTTCGCCCGCGCTGCCGTAGCCCGCGCCGATCAGCGCGTCGACGGCTTGGTCGAGGTCGGCGTCGGGCATCACGATCATGTGGTTCTTGGCGCCGCCGAAGCATTGCGCGCGCTTCCCGTTGGCCGCGGCGTTGCTGTAGATGTACTGCGCGATGTCGGAGCTGCCGACGAAGCCGACGGCCTGGATCACCGGATGTTCGAGGATGGCGTCGACGGCCTCCTTGTCACCGTGCACGACCTGGAAGACCCCGGGCGGCAGGCCCGCCTCGATGAACAGCTCGGCCAGGCGGAGGGGCACCGACGGATCGCGTTCGGACGGCTTGAGGATGAAGGCGTTGCCGCATGCCAGCGCGGGTCCGGCCTTCCACAGCGGGATCATGGCCGGGAAGTTGAACGGGGTGATCCCTGCGACCACGCCGAGTGGCTGGCGCAGCGAGTACACATCGATACCCGTTCCCGCGCCCTCGGTGTATTCGCCCTTGAGCAGGTGCGGGATGCCGACGGCGAACTCGATGACCTCGATGCCGCGCTGGATGTCGCCGAGCGAGTCGGCATGAGTCTTGCCATGTTCGAGTGACAGGAGGTCGGCCAACTCGTCGGCGTTCTGGTTGACCAGGTCGATGAAGCGCATCATCACGCGCGCCCGGCGCTGCGGGTTGAAGGCGGCCCACTCCTTCTGCGCCTCTGCGGCACCGGCGACCGCAGCGTCGACGTCGGCCGACGATGCCATCGGCACCTTGGCCTGGACCTCGCCCGTGTTGGGGTTCATCACGTCGGCGGTGCGTTTGGACTGCCCGCTCGTGCGCTGGCCGTTGATGAAATGCGAAATCTGTGTGGTCATGATCGTGTCCTCGCTGTAGATACTTGGATATCCTAGTAATTTCCGGGTGGCGTACGCAAGGCCGTTTCTGGGCGCCCGAGTCACTTGCCGGAGGGGGCAGCGCGCGTCGAAGCTACGAACTCAGTCCCTCGATGAACGCCCGGGTCTCGTCCCAGGTCGGCAACAGTCCGGCCGCCTTGGCCTCGGCCAGTGTCGGCGCCTCGCGATCCCTATCGGACAGAATCGGCCCGCCGTCGAATTCCGGCCACACGATGTTCAGTTCGGGATCGAGCGCGTTGATCGTGTGTTCCCGTTCGGGGCTGTACGGCGCCGAACACAGGTACATCACCGTCGAATTGTCTTCCAGCGCAAAGAAGGCGTGGCCGAGGCCCTCGGAGATGTAGATGGACCGCCGGTCCCGGTCATCGAGGACGACCGAATCCCAGCGTCCGAAAGTCGGGGACCCGACGCGGATGTCGACGACAACATCGAGGACTTTGCCGCTCGGGCATCCGACGTACTTGGCCTGGCTCGGCGGCAGCTGGGCGAAATGCAGTCCGCGCAGCGTGCCGGCGGCTGATATCGAGCAGTTGGCCTGCTGCAGATCGAACTGGTGCCCGGCGAACGCGGTGAATTCGGATTCCTTGAACCATTCGAAGAACCCGCCTCGCGAATCGGCGTGCACCCGCGGGGTGATCTCCCACGCACCGGGGACGCTGAGCTCACGAACCGTCACTGGCCTCGCCCCGCGTACCCGGCTTCGACGCCCTCCTTGAGGGGCGCCCACCATGTCTCGTTGGCGCGATACCAGTCGATGGTGTCGCGAAGCCCGTCGTCGAACGCGGTGTGCGCGGGACTCCAGCCCAATTCGTCGCGGAGCGTCGATGCGTCGATCGCGTACCGCAGATCGTGGCCGGCGCGGTCGGTGACGTGATCGAAGTCGTCGGGATCGCGATCCATCAGGCGCAGGATCGTTCGCATCACGGTGAGGTTGTCACGTTCCCCGGACGCGCCGATCAGATACGTGCGCCCGATCTGGCCGTCGGCGAGGATGCGGTTCACCGCGCTGTTGTGGTCGTCCACATGGATCCAGTCGCGCACGTTGGCGCCGGCTCCGTAGAGCTTGGGGCGCCGCCCGGTCAACACGTTGGTGATCTGGCGCGGAATGAACTTCTCGACGTGTTGGTAGGGCCCGTAGTTGTTGGAGCAGTTCGAAATCGTCGCCTGCACACCGTAGGAGCGCACCCATGCGCGCACCAGCATGTCGGCGGCGGCCTTCGTCGACGAGTACGGGCTCGACGGGTTGTAAGGAGTCGACTCCGTGAATCGCTGCGGGCTGTCCAGCTCGAGGTCGCCGTACACCTCGTCGGTGGAGATGTGGTGCAACCGAACCCCGTGCGCGCGCACCGCCTCGAGGATGGTGAACGTCCCGATGACGTTGGCGTGCAGGAACGGCTCGGGCTCGGCCAGCGCGTTGTCGACGTGGGTCTCGGCGGCGAAGTGCACGACCGCATCGGCCTCGGCGACCAGCTTGTCGACCAACCCGGAATCGGTGATGTCGCCCTGCACCAGTCGGATCTGGTCCTCGACCGGTGCCAACGACTCACGGCTTCCCGCGTAGGTCAGCGCGTCGAGCACTGTTATTTCGTGCTCACCCACCGCCTTGTGCACGTAGTTGGCGCCGATGAACCCCGCGCCACCGGTGACGAGCAACCGCATGGTCAAAACCCTAGTCGAGGTCCGGTTCGTCCCAGTATTCGGCTGAACCCTTCCGGTTCTCAGCCCTTCAGCCCCAGTGGGCCCGCCAGTTCTTCCAACGTCGGCAGCAGGTTGTCCCAGCCGCCCAGCACCTGGATCGCGACGTGATCGGCCCCGGCCTCCAGGTGCTCGTGCAGCCGCTTGGCGATGTCATCGGGGGTGCCGTGGGCGACGACGGCGTCGATCAGGCGGTCGCTGCCCGGCTTGGCGACGTCCTCGTCGGTGAACCCCAACCGCTTCCAGTTGTTCAGATAGTTGGAGAGGTTGAGGTAGAAATCGACGGTTTCGCGGCCGATCTTGCGTGAGGCTTCCGCGTCGCGCGCCAGGACCACCTTGTGTTCGGGTGCCAGGAACACCGTCGGCCCCAAGATGTTTCGTGCTTCTCCGGTGTGCTGTGGGGTGGTCAGGTAGGGGTGCGCGCCCGCGCTACGTTGCGCCGAAAGCTTGAGCACCTTCGGCCCTAGCGCGGCGATCACCCGCCGGCTCGTCGGCACCTTCGCACTGTCGAGGACGTCGAGGTATTCGACGAGCACGTCGTAGGGCTTGCGGTATTCCTCGGTGTGCTCGGGGTGACCGATCCCGACCCCGAGCAGGAACCGCCCCGGATATTTGTCCTCGATGCGGTGGTAGGCCTCGGCGACCTGTTGGGCCGGCGCCGTCCAGACGTTGACGATGCCCGTGGCCACTTGGAGCGTCTCGGTGCGCTCGAGAATCGGCTCGACATAGTTCAGGTCGCCGGCGGGTGACCCGCCGATCCACACTGCGCCATAGCCGAGCTTCTCGATCTCGACGGCCTGTTCAGGCTTGGGTGTGCCGAAGGTCCACACGCCATAGCGGCCGAGATCGGGCTTGAGCTCAGTCATGGGAGACCCCCTCCGGTTGCGCGGTTCACTGCAGGCCGAGCGGCCCCGCCAGCTGAGCCACTGCGTCGACCAGCTTGTCGGGCCCGGTCAGCACCTGCACGGGTACGTGGTTGGCGCCCGCGTCGAGGTGCTCTTTCAACCGTGCCGCTACCGCCTCGACAGTGCCATAGGCGACGACGGCGTCGACGAGGCGGTCGCTGCCGGGCTTGGCCACGTCTTCGTCGGTGAACCCCAGCCGCTTCCAGTTGTTCAAGTAGTTCTGCAGGTTCAGGTAGATGTCGAGCGCCTTGCGGCCAACGGTGCGGGCTTTCTCTGCGTCCGTGGTGAGTACGACCTTGTGCTCCGGTGCGAGGAAAGCGTCGGGGCCGATCAGCTCGCGCGCGCTCGCGGTGTGCTCGGGTGTCGTGAGATAGGGATGTGCGCCTGCAGAGCGCCGCGCGGACAGCTTGAGCACCTGCGGCCCGAGGGCGGCAACCACGCGCCGATCTCTCGGAACGCCGTATTGGTCGAGCTTGTCGAGATAGTCGGTCAGGGCGTCGTACGGCTTCTTGTACTCCTGATGTGCCTCGGGGTGGCCGACGCCGATGCCGAGCAGGAACCGGCCGGGGTAGGTCTTCTCGATTCGGTGGAAGGACTCGGAGACCGGTCCCGCGTCGGCGGTCCAGATGTTGACGATGCCGGTCGCCAGCTGCAGTGACTCGGTGGCTCCGAGAATGGGATCGATCCATTCGAGCTCGGCGGGCGGGGAACCACCGGCCCAGATGGCGCCGTATCCGAGGGACTCGATGTCCTTGAGCTGTTGCGGGGAGAACTGCCGCCACTGCGAATAGTGGCCGAATACGCCGTACTTGCCGAGATCAGGGGTCGTCATGGTTGCTCCAACCTAGGACGGGCGGGAGCCTATTCCGTGCCGGCGGCCGAAAGCTCGCCCGGAGTCGGCGCGATCGGCGCGGGTGCCACCAACGGCAGGCACACGATGAAGCGAGTGTCGCCCGGTGCGGACTGCACCGCCAGATTTCCGGCGTGCTTCTCGACGACGATGCGCCACGCCAGGTCCAGCCCGAGGCCGGTGCCCTCGCCGAACGGCTTGGTGGTGAAGAACGGGGTGAAGATGCGGTCGATGATGTCCTCGGGGATTCCGGGGCCGTCGTCGCAGATTTCGACGCGAATCATCTCGTCGTTCTCACGCGCGGTGCGGATGGTCAGGGTGCCGTGCCCATCCATCGCCTGGATGGCGTTGTCGATGAGGTTCGTCCAAACCTGGTTGAGATCCCCTGGATAGCACTGCAATTCGGGCAGCGTCTTGTCCATGTCCTTGACGAGGGTGACCGGCCTGCCCTTGCCTTCCATGCCGATCTTGTCGCCGAACATCATGAGCGTGCTCCGCAGCAACTCGTGGACATCGGCGGCCCCGTACGAGCCGCGATCCATCTGCGAGTACTGCTTGGCACCGGCGAGTAGCGCCGAGATGCGCTTGCTGGCCTCGGCGATCTCGTTCATCCGCAGTTCGTTGTCGATCGTGTACTTCAGCCATCCGATCGCGCCCTGCAGTGACGCCGTTGTGTCGACGTCGTCGACCAGCGCCGAGACGCGCTCGAGCCAATCGGTGTCCAGCCCCGCCTCCACGAACGTCGGCGCGTAGTCCCATGCACCGGCGATGCCGTGGTCTTCGAGCCATTCGCCGATCTGGTCTTCGCGGTCGGAGGTTTCCATCGCGGACAGCTCGTGATCGCGCGACTTCGCGACCTGCTCGGCGACCTCGTCCTGAATGCTCACCAGCACGCGCAGCGCCTCCGGGGTGAACTTGGCTTCGGCCAGCATCGCGAGCTTGTGCCGCATGTGACCGACGCCCTCGCGTAGGTCCGCTACTGCACGTGCCGTGGCAGCGGCCGGGTTGTTGAGCTGATGGGTCAGGCCCGCCGTGATGGTCCCCAGTGCCAGCAGCTTCTCGCGCTGGCCGATGATCTGGCTCTGTCTGCGGCCGCCGACGAGGTGACCCTCGAGCAGATGGACGGCCATGGGGAACTGCGTCCGCATGAAGTCCGCGAACCGGTTGGAGTCCAACACGAAGCAGCGCGCGGGCCTCGTCAGCCGTACCGAGGCCTGGTAGGCCTGCTCCTCACCGGGGATGTACGCCGACCATGCGCCGAAGTACACGCCGCGCTGGGATGTGCGGTTGGTCTGGATGTCGACGCCGCCCGAGCGCTTCGACATGATCAGCTCGCCGTCGATCATCACGTAGAAGCAGGTCGCCGGTTCGCCCTCCTGCACGATGGGGCCCGCAGGGAACGTCTCGATGTGCCCGGCGGTACACAGAATGTCGAGCTGCTCATCGGAAAGGTCCTCGAACAGGAACAGGGTCCGCAGCTCGTCACGCACGCATTCCTCGCCGTCTTGTGCGCCCATCGGTTGTCCTTCCCTCAGCCCGATCCCTCAGCCGTCCCTCGGCCGATCCCTCAGCCCGATCTCACGCTTCCGCCAAATACCTGTGCACCAACATCACCGCCATCGACCCTTCGCCGACAGCGGCCGCAACCCGCTTCGCGGACTCCGAACGCACATCTCCTGCAACAAACACACCCGGCACACTTGTTTCCAGGTGGTGCGGCGGACGGTCCAGCGTCCACCGCGACTTGTCGCGACAGATCGGGTCCCGACAGGATGAAGCCGTGATCGTCTCGGGCTATTCCCGCTTCCTCGAGCCAATCGGTACGGGGTGTCGCGCCGATGAAGCAGCACATCCGATCGCAGGTGACCGTCTCGGTCTCCTCGGTGCGCTTGTCGAGTAGCACCAGCCCGGACAGGTGGTCGTCCTCCGCAACGGTGTCGACGACCTCGGTGCAGGTCCGGACCGTGATGTTCGGGGTCTTGAGGATCCGGTCGACCAGGTACTGCGACATGCCCGCCTCCAGCGACGGACCACGGATCAGCATGGTCACCGATTTGGCGGTCTCGCGACATGTACATCGCGGCCTGGCCCGCGGAGTTGGCGCCGCCGACGATGTAGACGTCTTCGCCGGCGCATTCGCTGTTGTCCGACACCGAGGCGCCGTAGAACACGCCGCGGCCGATGTAGTTGCAGCGTCGGGTCGTCGGGAGTCGTCCCAGCATCCGGTGATCTGCAGCTGGCGGTAGTCGACGCCCGTGGCGAGGATGACGGCGCGCGCGCCGATGGTGCTGTCTCCGTTGAGCGTATCGAGTGGGCCGCGCCGACACCGTTGACCTCGAGCCGGCCGGCCTCCTGGGTCGTGATGACCTCGGCGCCGAAACGTCTCGGCCTGGCGGCGCGCCGACGTCGTCAGGTCGGCGCCGGAGATGCCGTTCGCGGAAGCCCAGGTAGTTCTCGATCTTCGAACTGCGGCCCGCCTGCCCGCCGGTGGTGGCCTTCTCGATCAGGACGGTCTTGAGGCCCTCGGATGCGCCGTATACTGCTGCGGCCAGACCCGCGGGTCCGCCGCCGATCACCGCAAGGTCGTACATCTCCAGCTGCGGGCTGGTCGACAGGCCGAGCAGGGTGGCCAGCTCGACGTCTGTCGGTTCGACGAGCGTCTCGCCCTTCTCGGTGATGACGACCGGGAGCCGGCTTGTCGTCGAGCCCGGCGGCTTCGAGTAGCTGCTGCGCCCTTGGGCTCGTCGGCGTTGACGGCGCGGAACGAGTACTCGTTGCGGGCCAGGAACTGCCGCACCTCCCACGACCGCTCGTTGTATCGATGGCCGATCACCTTGGTGTACGGCATGCGCCCGGTCGCCCACCGCGCGCCACTCCTCGAGCAGCCCGTCGATCACCGGATAGAGCTTCTCCTCCGGCGGATCCCACGGCTTGAGCAGGTAGTGATCGAGGTCGACGACGTTGATGGCGTCGATCGCGGCGTGGGTGTCGGCATAGGCCGTCAACAGCACCCGCCGCGCCAAGCGGGAAGAAGTCCATCGCCTTCTCGAGGAACTCGATGCCGCTCATCTGCGGCATCCGGTAGTCGGCGACGAAAACCGCGACGGTGTCGCCGCGCAGCTTGAGTTCCTTCAGGGTCGCGATGGCGTCGGCGCCGGATTCGGCGCGCACGATGCGGTACCGCTCGCCGTAGTGGCGGCGCAGGTCGCGGGCGACCGCGCGCGACACTGCGGGGTCGTCGTCGACGGTGAGAATTGCGGGTTTGCGGGCCTCCGCAGCAGGGTGCAGTCATCGGTTATAAGTATGCGCTCGTCGTCCAGCCGATATCGGGGTCAGCGGTACGGTTCGCCGTGAGCGAACCTCCGCTCGAGCTGGGGGTTCAGCGATTTTGGGAGCGACGGCCGAGCGGGTAGTATGGACCGACGGTGCGGCTTCCGCGCCGGCTCTTTGCGTGCCTCTGTCCTCGAACCGCTGGAATTTCTGGCTACAGGCTCACGTTTTGTAGTCGGAGTCTAGCTGCGCATGAGTAGGACCCGCCGCTCGCGGCGGGAAGGCGCCAACGAATCGTCAGGACACGGAGGATCTCCGAAAAATAATGGCCAAGAAAGACGGTGCCATCGAGGTCGAGGGTCGCGTGGTCGAGCCCCTGCCCAATGCGATGTTTCGTATTGAGCTGGAGAACGGTCATAAGGTTCTCGCCCACATCAGCGGCAAGATGCGGCAGCACTACATCCGCATCCTGCCCGAGGATCGCGTCGTCGTGGAGTTGTCTCCATACGACCTGTCCCGGGGCCGCATTGTTTACCGGTACAAGTAACGACTAGAAGCACAGAAGGATCGACACAGCCGTGAAGGTGAACCCGAGCGTCAAGCCCATTTGCGATAAGTGCAGGGTGATCCGTCGGCATGGGCGGGTCATGGTGATCTGCTCCGATCCTCGCCACAAGCAGCGGCAAGGATGAGCGCTTGCGCGAAGACCAGAGAACAAGGATGAGCGCTTGCGCGAAGACCAGAGAACAAGGATGAGCGCTTGCGCGAAGACCAGACAACACAGCTGAGTCGTTCGCTCAATACAACTTAATGACGAAATCCCAGTACCACTGAGCGGATAGGCCGCTTGCACACGTTTGGCACGGAGGCCAAACCCTGCGTAGCAGGAACGGACTGGGAACAGACCTCCGCAACGAGAAGGAACACACCACTGTGGCACGTCTAGTGGGCGTCGACCTCCCGCGCGATAAGCGCATGGAGATCGCGCTGACCTACATCTACGGCGTCGGCCGTACGCGCTCCCAGGAGATCCTGGAGGCCACCGGCATCGACCGGAACCTGCGCACCAAGGACCTGACCGACGATCAGGTGACCCAGCTGCGCGACTACATCGAGGGCAACCTCAAGGTGGAGGGCGACCTGCGCCGCGAGGTGCAGTCCGACATCCGCCGCAAGATCGAGATCGGCTGCTACCAGGGGTTGCGGCACCGCCGTGGCCTACCGGTGCGTGGCCAGCGGACCAAGACCAATGCGCGCACCCGCAAGGGCCCGAAGCGCACCATCGCCGGTAAGAAGAAGGCCAAGTAATGCCACCCGCAAAGAAGGCAGCAGGCGGAGCGCCCAAGAAGGGTCAGAAGACCCGCCGCCGGGAAAAGAAGAACGTCCCGCACGGCGCTGCGCACATCAAGAGCACGTTCAACAACACGATCGTGACGATCACCGATCCGCAGGGCAACGTCATCGCATGGGCGTCCTCGGGACACGTCGGCTTCAAGGGTTCGCGTAAGTCGACCCCGTTC
Organism: uncultured Actinomycetota bacterium; assembly: GCA_963805835.1. GTDB lineage: Bacteria > Actinomycetota > Actinomycetes > Mycobacteriales > Mycobacteriaceae > Mycobacterium. Next base: position 92,562 of record CAWDVX010000012.1, read on the forward strand.
GCCGCGCAGTTGGCCGCGGAGAACGCCGCCCGCAAGGCGCAGGAGCACGGTGTCAAGAAGGTCGACGTCTTCGTGAAGGGCCCGGGCTCGGGCCGCGAGACCGCCATCCGCTCGTTGCAGGCCGCCGGCCTCGAGGTCGGCGCGATCGCCGACGTCACGCCGCAGCCGCACAACGGGTGCCGTCCGCCGAAGCGGCGCCGGGTCTAGGAGGAACAACAAATATGGCTCGTTACACCGGACCCGCAACCCGCAAGTCACGCCGTCTCGGCGTCGACCTGGTCGGCGGAGATCAGTCGTTCGAGAAGCGCCCCTACCCGCCCGGCCAGCACGGCCGCGCGCGGATCAAGGAGAGCGAATACCGCCAGCAGCTGCAGGAGAAGCAGAAGGCCCGCTTCTCCTATGGCGTGATGGAGAAGCAGTTCCGCCGCTACTACGAAGAGGCCAACCGGCAGCCCGGCAAGACCGGTGACAACCTGCTGCGCATCCTCGAGAGCCGGCTGGACAACGTCATCTACCGCGCAGGCCTGGCCCGCACCCGCCGCATGGCGCGCCAGCTGGTCAGCCACGGCCACTTCACCGTCAACGGCGTCAAGGTCGACATCCCGAGCTACCGGGTGTCGCAGTACGACATCATCGACATCAAGCCGAAGTCGTTGAACACGTTGCCGTTCGAGGTCGCGCGGGAAACCGCGGGCGAGCGTCCGATCCCGGCGTGGCTGCAGGTCGTCGGCGAACGTCAGCGCATCCTCGTGCACCAGTTGCCTGAGCGCGCGCAGATCGACATCCCGCTCACCGAGCAGCTGATCGTCGAGTTGTACTCGAAGTAACACAGTCTTCTGCCGCGGCAGCCGCCGCGGGAGAAATCTCAAACGGCATCAAATAGCGGGTGCCGAGGAGGAGAAAGAAACACATGCTGATTTCTCAGCGACCCACTCTGTCCGAAGAGGTCAAGTCGGAGAATCGGTCCCAGTTCGTCATCGAGCCACTGGAACCCGGATTCGGTTACACGCTTGGCAATTCGCTTCGGCGCACACTGCTGTCGTCCATCCCGGGCGCAGCGGTCACCAGCATTCGCATCGACGGTGTGCTGCACGAGTTCACCACCGTTCCCGGTGTCAAGGAAGACGTCACCGACATCATCCTGAACCTCAAGGGTCTGGTCGTGTCCTCGGAGGAGGACGAGCCGGTCACCATGTACCTGCGCAAGCAGGGCCCCGGTGCGGTCACCGCGGGTGACATCGTTCCGCCTGCCGGGGTGACCGTGCATAACCCCGAGATGCACATTGCGACCCTCAACGACAAGGGCAAGCTCGAGGTCGAGCTGGTTGTCGAGCGCGGCCGCGGCTACGTGCCTGCCGTACAGAACAAGGCGTCGGGCGCCGAAATCGGACGTATCCCGGTCGATTCCATCTACAGCCCGGTGCTCAAGGTCACCTACAAGGTGGAGGCCACCCGCGTCGAGCAGCGCACCGACTTCGACAAGCTGATCCTCGATGTCGAGACCAAGAACTCGATCACCGCTCGGGATGCCCTGGCGTCCGCGGGCAAGACGCTGGTCGAATTGTTCGGTCTGGCAAGGGAACTCAACGTCGAGGCCGAGGGCATCGAGATCGGCCCGTCGCCTGCCGAGGCCGATCACATCGCGTCGTTCGCCCTGCCGATCGACGATCTGGACCTCACGGTTCGGTCGTACAACTGCCTCAAGCGCGAGGGCGTGCACACGGTGGGCGAGCTCGTTGCCCGCACGGAGTCCGATCTGCTGGACATCCGCAACTTCGGTCAGAAGTCCATCGACGAGGTGAAGATCAAGCTGCATCAGCTGGGTCTGTCGCTCAAGGACAGCCCGGCCACGTTTGATCCGTCGGAGGTCGCCGGTTACGACGTCGCCACCGGCACCTGGAACAGCGATGCCAGCTACGACCTGGACGACAACCAGGACTACGCCGAAACCGAACAGCTCTAACAGGCACATTCCCACCCAGCTCTACCCGCCCGAAATCCGTCCCGGTCCTACCTGATACGGGGGCCGGCCCCATTTAGGAGAAGTCGCAATGCCTGAGGTTTCAAATGCCTAAGCCCACCAAGGGCCCTCGCCTCGGCGGGTCGTCCTCGCACCAGAAGGCGCTACTGGCCAACCTGGCCACATCGCTCTTCGAGCACGGCCGGATCAAGACGACCGAGCCCAAGGCGCGGGCGTTGCGGCCCTACGCGGAGAAGCTGATCACCCATGCCAAGAAGGGCACACTGCACAACCGGCGTGAGGTGATGAAGAAGATCCGCGACAAGGACGTGGTGCACACGCTGTTCGCCGAGATCGGTCCGTTCTACTCCGATCGCAATGGCGGCTACACCCGCATCATCAAGGTGGAGGCCCGCAAGGGCGACAACGCCCCGATGGCCGTCATCGAACTGGTGCGGGAGAAGACCGTGACCGACGAGGCCAACCGTGCCCGCCGGTCGGCCGCCTCGAAGAAGGCCACCGCTCCTGTCGCCGCCGCCGCGGCGCCGCAGGCTGCCGTCGAGCCCGAGGCTGCCGAGGGTCCGACCGAGCTCGAGACCGTCGACGAGGCCAAGGCCGAAGACGCCGCGATCGAGGAGGCCCAGGAAGCTGAGGCTGCCGAAGAGGTCGCCGAGGCCGAGGCCGACAAGTCCTGACGACGCGATGAACGAGCCCGCCATCGACAACGGTGGCGGGCTCGTTCGTCTTCGGCTCGATATCGCCTACGACGGCACCGAGTTCGCGGGCTGGGCAGCACAGGCTGGGCAGCGCACCGTGGCCGGAGTGCTCGACGACGCCCTGTCGACGGTATTCCGCGTACCGGTGGTGACCCGCGCGGCCGGACGCACCGACACCGGCGTGCACGCCACCGGTCAGGTCGCCCACGTCGATGTGCCGGTGGACGCCCTGCCTCATGCGTATCCCCGCACAACCCGTGCCGGTGAAGCCGAATTCCGCCCGCTGGTGCAACGTCTCGCCCGGTTCCTGCCGCACGATGTGCGGGTGCTCGACATCGGCCGCGCAGCACCGGGTTTCGACGCGCGGTTCTCGGCGCTGCGCCGGCACTACGCCTACCGATTGTCGACGGCGCCGTACGGCGTCGAACCGCAGGAGGCGCGCTTCGTGACGCCGTGGCCCCGCCCGCTGGATGTCGACGCCATGGCGGCGGCGTCGCGGGAGCTGCTGGGATTGCACGATTTCGCGGCATTCTGTCGCCACCGCGAGGGCGCCACGACCATCCGCGACCTGCAGCGGCTGGACTGGTCGAGCGACGGCGACCGGATCACCGTGCACGTCACCGCGGATGCGTTCTGCTGGGCCATGGTGCGGTCGATGGTGGGCGCACTGCTGGCGGTCGGCGAGCATCGCCGTGAACCCGCTTGGTGCGCCACCCTATTGAAGTCGACGAGCCGGTCCAGCGACTTCGCGGCGGCGCCCCCGCAGGGCTTGACACTGGTTGGCGTCGATTATCCGTCCGACGACGAGCTCGAGGCCCGGACGAAAGTAACCCGCGATTTGCGGGTGCTGGGAAACTAGAGACGGCCTGCGACGAAGTCGGCCGCCTGATTGGCCATCCCCGCGTCGATGTAGGCGCTGGCGAGGTGGGCGGGCCAGTTGTCTTCCCAGGTGTTCGGATCGGCCGGGTTGCAGATCGGGTCGGTGCCATGGCACAACTCGATCGTCCTGTCCCGGTAGATCGGGCTGAAATTCGAGATCGGCCCAACCCAGGCGACGCCGTTGCCGAACAGCGCCACTGCGGCGATGTGCGTGTCCGCGCCAGCTGGCAGCGGAGCGTCGAACCCGAAGAAGTCGAAGGGCACTGCGAGCACCACGTCGGTGACCGCTGCGCCGAGTGAATAGCCCCCCAGCACCAACCGCGTATTCGGGCAGGTGTTCATCATGTACTGGATGCGGCCGCTCATGTCGTTGGCGCCCACATCGATCTCGTTGTCGGCGGGGTACTGCACCGCATAGACGTCGATGCTCTTGTTCGTCTTCGAGCGCAGCGCGCTGATGAACGCATTGCCGAGCCTGCCGACCCCGGTCGACTCCAGCCGGCCGCGAGCGAATATCACCTCGACGTCGGGGCACGATTGGGCGCGTGCCGACGGCGTGACTGAGCCGACGGTCGCGGGAGCGATGAGCACCGCACCGAAAACGAGCACAGCGACAAGACCGGTGAGCAGGTGGCGACGGATCACTTCACGGATGGTAGTTGAAGTGATCAACGCGCCCGTAAGTAACGGTGTAAGGGCAGCTCAGAGAAGGCCTGCGACGAAATCGGCCGCCTGATTGGTGGCCCCGGGGACGTATGCCCGGTGTGCGGCGACGTCCTCACCGTTGGTCTGGCAGATCGGGTCACCCGGGTTGCACAGGTCGATGGCCCTGCCGCCCCATACGGGGCTGATCGTCAGGGGCAGGCCGAGCTTGGCGGACGGATTGCCGAACACGGCGATCGCGGCGACATGCTCGGGCACGTTGGGCGGCAGTGGATTGTCGAAGCCGATGCCGGGCACCGGCACCGCGCTGATCACGTCGATCACCGCGGCGCCTTGCGAGTATCCGCCCAGCACCAGCCGGGTGTTGGGGCAGTTGTTGACCATGTACTGGATGTGGCCGCTGGCGTCGTTGGCCCCCGCAGCTGCCTGCAGGAAGTCGAACGTGGCGGGGTAGTTGACCGCGTAGGCGCCGACCGACCGGCCACCGACCTTGCCGCGCAACGCATCGACGAACGCGCCGCCCACGTTGCCGAGGCCCGGCGCATCGTTGGTGCCGCGTGCGAAGACGACCTCGATGTCGGGGCACCCTTGAGCCGACGCGGTCGCAGGTGCGATGAGCGCGGCCGAGGCGACGATCAGGGTGGCCGAAAGGGCGGCGATGAGCCTGCTGTGGAGTCGATCTAACGTCACAAGATCAACAGCCTAGCGGTTGTCGCGATTAGACCCGTCCGGCGACGAAGTTCGCGGCCTGCTGAACCAGGCCTGCGGACACGTAGTCGTTGTGTGCGAAGGGGTTTCTGCCGCCCGAACAGATGGGGTCGCCATCCTTGCAGAGGTCGATCGCTCTGCCGCCGAAGACCGAGCTGGTCAGCGGATTGCTGAACTTCGTTGCGGGGTTACCGAACGCAACGACCGCGGCGATGTTGGACTGCAGGCTCGCGGGCAATGGGGCAGCGGATCCGATGTCGCCGATCTTGTTGCCCAGCGGCGGTATACCGGCCATCATGTCGATGACCGCGGCACCCTGGGAGTATCCGCCGAGCACGAGCTTTGTCGCGGGGCACTGCTGCGACATCAATGCGACGCGGTTCTCGGCGTCGGTGGCGCCGTCGGCGGCCGCCAGGAAGTCATACGACGCGGGATAGTTGACCGCGTAGGAGCTGACGGTTTGGCCGCCGACGAGCGGGCGCAGCGCATTGACGAACGCCGAGCCGGGCGTTCCGAGCCCTGGTGTGTCGTCGGTTCCCCGCGCGAAGATCACCTCGATATCGGGGCATGACGATGCCTGATTGGGGACGGGGCCGGGGGCGTTCGCCGCGATCGGCCCTGGCGCCGGTCCCGGCCCGGGCACAGGTCCCGGCTGATGTCCTGGCTGGGCCGTCGCAGCCGGGGCGACGATGAGCGCCGCAGCGACGCAGATAACGGCCGCGAGGACCGCAGCCAGCTGTGATGGCATCCGGAGCAAAGTCACGTCGGCCATTTTCGCATATCGGGGGTGGCCGCGGCCAACCGCTTCTATCGACGCAGGCGTCAATTATCCGAGGTCAGTGGCCTGGCCGGCACGCCCTCTGGCAGTGTCACCTCGGCCGACTCCTCGGTTCGGTCGCCCTGGCGGGCGAGCGCCAGGCCCACCAGGACGATGACTCCGCCGATGGCCTGGATCGGCGTCATCGCCTCGCCGAGCAGTACCCAGGCGGCCAGGACGGCGAACATCACCTCGGAGAGCCCGACCAGAGAGGCGAATCGGGGACGCAGCAGCGCGATGCCCATGATGCCGAGCGTGTAGGCGACCGCGGTGGCGATCACCCCGAGCGCGATGACCGGCACCATCCACGACGTCGTCAACCCCGCGACGACAGTGTCGTTGGTGGTGAAGGTCAGCGGCATGATGCCGACGACGCCCAGCAGCGTGACCGCGGCGGCGCCGACCACCAGGCCCGCTGCGGCCAGCGTGATCGGGTTGACGCTCTCACTGTCGCCGGAGCTGTTGCTGACGTTGGCCGACATCACGAAGTAGCACGCGGCACAGACCGCAGCGGCCAGTGCCCAGCCGACGCCGATGAGGTTGATGTGTGCTTGGCTGAACACGTTGAGCACCAACATGATTCCGACGATCGCCAGGGCGACCCCGGCGAGCGTCAGGTTGGTCGGCCTGCGGCGGGTGGTCGTCCAGACCCAGGCGACGACGAGAATCGGCGCGGTGTATTCGAGCAGCAGCGCGACGCCGACGGACAGGTGCGCGACCGCGTTGTAGTAGAAGAGCTGCGCCCCGGCGATCGGGATCACCCCGTACAGGACGACGGTCTTCGAGTGGCGCAGTGCTTCGCGAACCCAGCCGGGCCGCACGATGGTCGCGAACACGGCCATGACAAGTGCACCGCCGGCGAGGCGGGCGACGACGGCCGCCGTCGGGCTCCAGCCGGCCTCCATCAAGGCTTTGGCGAACGGTCCCGACGACCCGAATGCGAGCGCCGAGCCGACGGCGAGCAGCAGACCGACACGGAAATGGTCGACGGACGCGCGTTCGTCGAGCTGAGTCGCGGTCATGGATGCACCTCCGTCGTGTAATGAGTAAAATCAACTTTGGTCATGACGCTAGCCGGGAAGGAGGTCATGAGTCAAATGCTTTTTAGTTATGACACCGAGCTCACACTGCGTGCCGCGTGTGTGCTGATCAATAGCGGGACGGACGGTGAGGAGCTGCCGGATCTGCCCGCGCTCGATGTATACCTGGACGCGTTCGGCTGGACCGGCAGGCGTGACCACGACGCGGCCGAACTCGATTCGGTGCATCGGCTCAGGGAACGGCTCGGCAAGATCTGGTCCGTCGCCGATGACGAGGAGCGAGCGGTCGACCAGGTGAACGCTCTGCTGAGCGACACCCATGCTTCCCCGTGGCTGACCCGCCATCCGGAGATGCCGGAGTGGCACCTGCACCTGGCATCCGTGCACGATCCGCTTTGGCAGCGGATGGGTGCGGAGATGGCCATGGCGCTGGCCGATCTGATTCGCATCGGCGAGCTGCGCCGGCTCAAGGTCTGCGCCGCATCGGATTGCGACGCGGTGTTGGTGGACCTCTCGCGTAATCGCTCCGGAAAGTTCTGCGACACCGGCAATTGCGGTAACCGGCAACACGTTGCGGCCTACCGCGAGCGCCGCGCCAAATCCGACTGAATTGGTGGCATGGCCACCGCCTGCCTGCCCTTAGGCTCGTTGCGGGGGAGGCAATGGCTGGGCGAACGACGACCGGAATTCAGATCAGCGGATATCGCTTCCTGGCGCGCCGGATGCAAGACGCACTGGTGCGCGGCGACGTTCGGATGCTCGACGATCCAATACGTGCACAATCGCTTTCGCTGGCCGCAGGATGCGTTCTGGCGATCATCACCGTCGCCGTGTGCGCCGTCCGTCGCCTTCCTGCAGCCGAAAGGTGAGGTCGGGAACGCCGCGATCGTCGTGGTCCGCGAATCCGGTGCGCTGTATGTGCGTATCGGCGACACGATGCACCCGACGTTGAATCTGGCGTCTGCGCGGTTGATCACAGGCATGGCCGACGAGCCCGAACTCGTCAGCGCCGCAGCCCTGAACCGAACCAAGCGCGGGTCTTTGGTCGGTATTCCGGGTGCTCCGGACACCGTGGCGACCCCGCTCGGCGTCGACGAATCGGTCTGGACGGTGTGCGACGACCTCACGGGCAGGACCACCGTGCTGGCCGGACCGGCGCTCGCACCACTGGATTCGAATAGAAGTGCGCTGGTCACCGCGCGTGGTGAGAGCGCTGCGACGACCTACCTGCTCTACGACGGGCATAGAGCCAGGGTGGATCTTCGCAACCACGCCGTGGTGCGTGCCTTGAAGCTCGACGGCCTTGCGCCACGGCCGGTTTCGCGTGCGCTGCTCGATGGGGTACCTGAGGTGCCCGAGATCAGCACCCCCGTCATCCCGGCCGTCGGCGCGCCATCGGCACTGCCCGGCGTCCCCGTTGGAACCGTGATGCGATTGAATCGCGCCGATTCCGCGGAGTACTACGTCGCGCTCGCAGACGGTCTCCAGCGCATCGGTGAGGTGGCGGCCGACCTCATCAGGTTCACGTATGCGCACCGACGTGACATCGAGGCGGTGGCGCCGTGGGTCATCGGCAGTGTGCCGATCGTGAACGATCTTCCGGTCGCCCGATTCCCCGATCGCGGCGGCGTCGCCGATAGGTCCGGTTCTCTGCACCCGCTCGGGAGCGGTGTTGGCCGGTGATGCACTGCCACTGGACGGTGACCGCGCCGCGATGCAATTGGTGCAGGCCGATGGGGCGGGGCCCGGTGTCGACAGCTTCGTCATGCCGCCCGGGCGGAGCGCATTCGTCCGCGCCACAGGCGCATCCGGTGAGGGCGCCTCGACTGGAGCTCTGTATCTCGTCGACGACTTCGGTGTGGTGTTCGGGATACGCGACGAGGATGCGGCCGCACGCCTGGGGCTGGCGAACCCGGTGCCTGCACCGTGGCCGGTGCTGGCTAGGTTGCCGCGCGGCCCCGAGCTCAGCGTCGAGGGCGCATCAGTGGGGAGGGACAGCGTCGGTCCGACGCCGTAGCCGATTTGCCGACGCCGTCATCGCCATGACCGCTACCGACACTGCGACGCAGATTGCGGCACCGCGCAGTGCAATCTGAGTCGGGGCTGCGTCGGGCCGCTCGGACGCGGCAATCGAAAGCGGCTGCGGTAGCTGCTCGTCAGACTTTGACGGACTAGGACCTGCGCTCACCGCAGCGACGCCGTCGACAGTCCCGTGGCCGACAACGGGATCCCAGCCGGCGGGAGGGCGATGGGCCGTTTCTTCAATGCGCTGCATGACCTGTCGTGCCGTCAGTTCGGGTGATCGCGATCGCAGCAGGGCGACGATTCCACTGACGACCGGTGCGGCGTAACTCGTCCCCGAAATCGGTGTCCCGTCCGTGGCGAGCCTGTCGATCAATCCCTCGCCGTCGGGGTCCAGCGACACGATGCCCTCGGCCATCGCGGCGACGTCGACCCACGGCCCCGCGAGGCTGAAGGGGGACGGTCTGCCGTCCCGGCCCACCGAACCGACCGTCAGCACATAGTCGTCATACCAGCCGGGGCTCGCCACCGTCCTGACGTCCGACCAGTCGGGCCTGCCGGGTCGCCGGGGGTCGGTCGTCGTATTCTGGTCGGAGCACTGGCCGGACGAGTCCACATTGCCGGCTGCGGCCACCACCACCACATTCTTGACGTCGACCGCATAGGCGAGGGCCGCGCCCAGTGCGCGGTCATCCAATTCGTCGTCCTTCGACACGCATGCGACCGTCGACACGTTGATCACGGTGGCACCCATATCGGCTGCAGTGCGCACCGCCATCGCGAGGGTGTCAACATCGCCGAAACCGACTCCCGACGAATCGTCGACTGCGCGGAACTGGTTGCTGGACTGCCGGATTCCAATTATCGTGGCATCGGGGGCGATGCCGCTGAAAGCGTCGACGGAATCCGGGGACGCCCCGATGATTCCCGCGACCAACGTGCCGTGACCGTCGCAGTCCGTGGTGCCGTCACCGGTCGACACGTAGTCGCCGCCGGGGATGAGGTGGGGGAGCAGGCGGTGACGCGAGACGCCGGTGTCGATGACCGCGACCGTCTGGCCGGCACCACGTGTCAGTGGCCATACACCCTGCAAGCCATAGTCTCTCAGCGGATCGTCGAGGGAGTTTTCAAGGGCATGGTCGGCGGCGTCGACGCATGGCCCCTGTTGTTCGGTTGGCTGCGGTGGTGCGGGCGATCCCGGCTCGGGCAGCATCGACATGTCGATCACCGGAGGCGTCACCGCCGACGCGTCCGGTGCGTTCCAGAGCGGCATGACCACAAGTGCTCCCGCACCTGCCATCCGTGCGGCCTTGGCCGCGACCGTCGTCATATCAGGGCCAGGGCGTAGATCCCGCCCACCCAACAGGCCATGGGGACGATCGCCGCAAGAGCGACGTATTCGACGATTTCCACAGACCGCAGCAGGACTGGACTCAGCGACGGCGTCAGCAGAAAGCCCAAGGCGGTAGCACCGGTCGTCGCAGCAAGCGCGCTGACGACATGTGCGTGCGCCGGAGCCGTGGCGGCGGCACCGGCGAAACCTGCAGCCGCGCGAGAGCATTGCGGCAGCGGTCAGGCCGATGCGACGAATTGGATCGACATGAGTGCGAACCCGGAGAAGGAGAACCAGAGCGACCACCCCGGCAAAAGTGATATCGCGCGGCGCCGACCCAGCACCACGGAGCTCCCCGAGCGCGACCGATGTTGCGCCGAGTGCCGCGGCGAGGGACGATCCCACCACCAGCCCGGTCAACGTACGGTGACACAGCCCGGCCGTGGAGTCGTCAATGGATGGCGTTGTGGGTCCGGTGCCGCTGAGAAGCATCGAGAGCCTGGGCGCGAATCCCAGGGCCGCGAGGGAAAGCGCGACAAGGGCCGCACCTCCTGCGGTCGGCTGCAGTGTCCACCTCGCACCGGCGGCGGAGATCGCAGCGCCTAGTGCGCTGAGGGTTGCTATTGCCGTCAAACAGGTTCTGCCGCAGCCGGTCATGCGCAGTAGGAGAATCGCCGCTGAGCACGTGACCGCGGATGCGAGCACCAGACTGGGTGCAAGCCGACCCGGTGGCACGATCAGGAACCCGACGGCGCCCGCAAAGAGCACGGCGATCAGACTCAATGGCACACAAATCAGCGGATCACCGCCAAGGCGCCGAGCGACCGCCGCGCCCACCGCGGCGCCGGCAGCCAGGCACGTGCCGGTGACGATATGCCCGGTGGTGACATGCGCCCCCTGCCAGGCCAGCGCCCCTGCACCGAATCCGCCGAGTAGCACGCAGCAGACAGCCGGAATGATCCGCAGGACCGGCGCATCGCCCGCGCTCAGCCCCTCGGCCATGGCACGGCAGGGATCGCACTCGACCCACTCGGCGACCGGAGGCTCGACGAGCGTGAGGAGCAATACCTCACCATTGCGAACACCGTTGTCGTGCAGGGTCATAGAGTCATCCATCGGCATATCGCCCAGCTTCGACAAGCGCCAGTCGCGGCCGCTCGCCGGTCGCCGCGGTGTTGTGGTGAACGAACTCGACGATCTGCGGCAGAAACTGTCCGATCTGAACATCGGCCGGCAGTGTGAGGTCGATTGCGCGATGTGTGTCGTCGGTACAGGCCGCGACGGTGAGCCGGCACAGCGAATCTGACATCAGTGAACCGTAACCCCCTTCGCGGGAACGTGATCGCGGCTACTTCGCCGGTTGGGGATAGATTGCGGATGGAACCAAATCGGCGGTAGCCGCGTCCACTGTTCGATGGACTTCGTCCGCGAGCCGCGAATGCCGGTGCCACCTGTGGCAGTCGGACCTGTGGTTGTCGAAGCGCCACCGCAGGTTCCGACGCCCACGCCGGCTAACCCGCTTGCCCGCCTGCTGCCGGTAGTCATGCTCGTCGCGGCGATCGGGATGATGGCGGTGTACTTCACCTCTGGCTCACCGGCAATGCGCCACCCGATGTACGCGTTCTTCCCGGTGATGATGCTGACCTCGGTACTCGGGACACTGGTCTACGGCGCGCGAGGGAACAACCGCACCGCCGACATCAACGAGGAGCGCAAGAGGTATCTGCGCTACGTCGACACCCTGGATCAGACGATCGCAACGACAGCTGAGGCCCAACGTCGGTCATTGCAGTGGTGCCACCCCGACCCTCGCACGTTGTGGACCCTGGCCGGTGGCAGGCGGATGTGGGAGCGGAGCCCGGGAGATCCGGACTTTTGCCTCGTCCGCGTAGGAATCGGTGCGGTGGCACTGTCCACGGATTTGGCCGCACCGGATCTGAGCGGCGTCGACGAACCGGATCTCGTCACCGCCACCGCGCTACGGAGATTGGTTCACGGCCGGTCGGTTGTCGCCGATGCGCCCATCGCGGTGTCGTTGCCATCGTTCTCGCTGATCAGCGTGGACGGTGACGCACACGTGGCGAGGGCTTTCATCCGGTCGATGATCTGCCAATTGACCGTTCTGCACGGCCCCGACCACATCACGATCTGTGCGGTCGTCGGCGCTGAGACGAGCGCCGACTGGGACTGGTTGAAATGGCTTCCACACCATCAGCGTTTGCGCGCCAACCCCCGTCACGCCGTGATGATCCTGGACGGCGGTGAGCCGGCTGATCTGGGACGCGATGTGTCCGACCACGGCATCACCGTCCTCGAGGTGGGCGCATCGCCTGTACGCCGTCGCGGATGCCCAGCGCATGCGACTGCGGGTCAATCCCGACGCCGTCGTGGTCTGCGGGGAGGACGGTGACGAAGTCAGTGCGAGACCCGACCTGTTGACAATCTCGCAGGCATTGATGTGCGCCCGCCAACTCGCGCCATACCGACCCGCGGCCGCAGACAGCGGACTGGCCCACCCGCTCGACTGGCATGACCTGATGGAGATCGATCCCGAGGAATATTGGGCGACAACCGGTAACGGGGGTATCAGGCCAGTGCCCATAGGCGTCGCGCACGATGGAACTCGCGTGTACCTCGACATCAACGAAGCGGCGCAAAACGGCATCGGGCCGCACGGGTTGTGCATAGGTGCCACCGGGTCAGGCAAGTCTGAACTTCTGCGCACGTTGGCACTCGGGATGATCGCTTCTCATCCGCCGGATATCCTCAACCTCATTCTGGTCGACTTCAAAGGTGGCGCAACATTCTTCGGATTGGAGCGCGCCAGGCATGTCGGCGCCGTCATAACCAATCTGGCCGGCGATGCACACCTCGTCAGCAGGATGAGAGATGCGCTGGCCGGTGAGATGAACAGGCGCCAGGAGGTGCTTCGGGCGGCGGGAGGGTGCGCGAACCTCGCCGAGTACCGGTGCGCACGCTCGCAGAGGGCGGATCTTGCGCCGCTGCCGGCATTGTTCATTTTGGTGGATGAGTTCTCCGAACTGCTCAGCCAGCATCCCGACTTCGCCGAGCTGTTCGTGGCGATCGGCCGGTTGGGCCGATCGTTGGGCATGCACCTGTTGCTCGCGAGCCAGCGATTGGACGAGGGCCGGCTGCGGGGACTGGAGACGCACCTGTCGTACCGGATCTGCCTGAAGACATTCTCCGCCAGTGAATCTCGAGCGGTGCTGGGTGTTCCAGACGCCCACCACTTGCCGAGCAACCCCGGCGCGGCATATCTCAAATCCGCGTCTGGAGAACTCGTGCGGTTTCAGACGGCCTTTGTCTCGGGTCGCGATCGCGAGCGTCGGAGCGCGTCCATGGCGATGACACCCGCGCGCCCGGTGCTGTTCAAAGCGGCACACGAGGCGACGCTCACCGGGCAAACCGACGCCGATCAACCACAACAGCCGGTTCGCAGCGTGCTGGATGCAATGGTAGATCGCTTGGCCGGTCGCGGCCCGACCGCACATCAGGTCTGGCTGCCACCGTTGGCCGAGTCGCCGACCCTCGACATGTTGAGGCGGGGCCCAGGGCCGGGCCTGACGGTGCCGATCGGAGTCGTCGACAATCCGTACGAGCAACGTCGGGATCCGCTCGTCGTCGAATTAGACGGCTCAACAGGCAATGTCGCGATTGTCGGCGCTCCGAGATCCGGCAAGTCGACAGCGTTGCGCACGATGCTGTTGGCCCTGGCGCAGCACAATGACCCAGCGGACGTGGGGTTCTACTGCCTCGATTTCGGCGGCGGAACATTGTCTTCGTTGCGACGACTGCCGCATGTGGGGTCGCTGGCGGGCCGCCAGGACGCCGAGCTGTGTCGCCGCACCGTCTCGGTGGTGGCGTCGGTGGTGCGGGCGCGGGAGACGTTGTTCCGTCGCATGGCGATCGATTCGATCGCCGACTATCGTCGCCGCAGAGCGGCGGGCCTGGTCGAAGATCCGTACGGCGATGTGTTTCTGGTCGTCGACGGCTGGGCGACGCTGCGACAGGAATTCGATCCCCTCGAAGGTCCGATCACCGCCATTGCGGCCCAGGGCCTTTCGTTCGGCGTCCATGTGGTGGTGACCGCGTCGCGCTGGGCCGAATTGCGTCCCGCGCTGAAGGACCAGGTCGCGACACGAATCGAGCTCAGGCTCGGTGATCCCGCCGAGTCGGAGATGGATCGCAAGCGTGCGCGCGACCTGTCCGGTCGGCCGCCCGGCCGCGGCATCGCGGCCAGCGGCAGGGAATTCGCAATTGCATTGCCGCGGTGGGATGGCAACAGGTCGGCGAACGGTCTCGCCGAGGTGATTGCCGCCGATGCCGAACGTCTGCGCAACCGGTGGGCACCGAGCGCAGCGCCCGTCGTCCAACTGCTACCAACACAGGTCCGTCGTGCCGACCTCGTGCTCGACGATCGCGACCGATTTCTGATCGGCATCGGCGAGCACGAACTGAAGACCATCGACATCGATTTCGAGGAACAGCCTCATCTGCTTGTGCTCGGTGAAGCCGGATGCGGCAAGACGTCGCTGCTGCGCCTGCTGTGTCGCGAGCTGACCCGTGCCAAGACCGCAGACGAGGCTCAACTCGAGATCGTCGACTTCCGCAGGACGCTGCTCGGCGTCGTCGAGTCCGACCATCTCGCGGGCTATGCGATGTCCCCAGCATCGCTGGCATCACGACTGACGGCGCTAATCGACCGGCTCGAAGCGCGGATGCCGGGCGAGGAGATCACCCAGCAGCAGCTGCGCACGCGGTCCTGGTGGTCGGGACCCGACATCTACCTGATCATCGATGACTACGACCTGGCGGCCGGAGCGACAGGTAGCCCGCTGGCCCCGCTGGCCGATTTCCTGCCACACGCCAGGGATCTCGGATTGCACGTCATCGTCGCCCGGCGCTCCAGTGGTGCTGCGCGCGCGATGTTCGATCCGGTTCTGGCGAGGATGCGTGAACTCGGTTGCATGGGGTTGATGATGAGCGCCGGCCCGGAGGAGGGTGCGCTGCTCGGCACCGTCCGGCCATCGGCGTTGCCGCCCGGGCGGGGAACGTTGATCACCAGAACCGGCGCGGACCAGCTACTGCAGGTGGCTTGGACCGATCCGCCGTGAGCGAAGTCATCATCGAGGTCGGACCCGGGACGATTCGGGGAGCCAACGATGTTCGCCAGGAACTGATTACAGCTGCACTCGACTACGTGGACGACGAAATTGCGTTGCTCGCCGATCGCCCGGTATCCGTACAGGACGTCTGGGACGACGTCATGAGTTCGGTCGCTGGGGCGGACGCCGACACCGCCGTCCTCATCTGCCCTGCGTGGTGGCCGCAGGCGCGGATCGGCAGGGCTCGGCAGGCTGCGCACACCGTGGCGACTGACGTTGTGGTTCTGGAACGAATAGCCATGCTGCGGCAGGGGATCTCGGCTGATACCACCGTTGTCGAGGTCACCTCGGACGCCTTGGTCGTGACCGCCTTCGGGACGATCGCCGCCGTCGTTGCGCGGGGCGAGGAAACAGTCGCTGCCATCGACGCGGTAGCGGCGGCCGTCGGTGCGCCCGCGGGCGTGTTGGTGGACGCACCGCCCGCGGTGCACGGCGCCGAGTTCCTCGCTTCCATGATCGCCCAGCGCATGCGTGCGATCGGTGTGTCGGTGAGGTTCGCCGGCGACGACGAGGTCCGGCACGCGGCCGCTCTGCAACGATCGCACCACGAGATTGAGGGGCGGGGCGGGTTCAGCAACCGCAAGGCACTGGCTGTGCTGTCAGGTGTGGTGTCGGCGGTCGTGCTGTGCGCCGGTTTCACGGTCGTGGCCGGCGGCGGTTCCGATCGTCCTATCGGCGAGATGCCGATGACGTTGCTGGTCGAGGGCAGGATTGCGGTAATGGTGCCGGCCAACTGGACTGCACGGCGCATCACGTCGGGTCCGGGATCGGCTCGCGTACAGATAGTTTCGCCGACGGACGGCAACGTCGCCCTGCACATCACGCAGTCCGACCGTCCCGCAGCCTTCCGGCCTCACGACGACCGCGGATTCGCTGCGCCAAGCATTGGGGGGTGCGGCCGACGAAGCGTTCGTCGAGTTCAACCCATCCGATCGCCGGGCGGGCAGAGATGCCGTCACGTATCGAGAGATTCGAGTAGAGCGCCACATCGCGTGGACCGTATTGGTCGATGGGACTGTCCGTATCGCGATCGGCTGCCAGAGTGTGTCCGGCCGCGAAGACCTCGTGCGCGAGGTCTGCGATCGTGCGATTCGATCCGCGCACGCGGTGTATTGAGAGCGATCGCAAACGAGGGAACCGAACGGGCGGCGCTCACGTCGAACTTCATAACTACCCGCACGACGGAAGGGCACCGATGACGACACCGGTAGGTGGCTCACTCAATACCGACTTCGACCTGATGACGGCCATCGCCGCGAAGACGGATGCGCGAAATGAGGAGATTCGCGCGATGCTGGCCTCTTTCATCGGGCGTATGGGTGCCGTGCCGGCGTCGGTTTGGGGAGGGGTGGCGGCGTCCCGGTTCCACGACGTCGTAGACCGATGGAACGGTGAGTCGGTCAAGCTCCACGCCGCATTGCAAAGGATCGCAGAAACGATCCGCCTGAATCAGCAGACCCTTCGCGACGCCGCGGAGAGCCATTCACATCAGATCGGCGCTGTCGCTACAAACCTCTGAGGAGTTCCGACATGGAGAACGTGCTCTCGTACAACTTCGGCGAGATCGAGTACACCGTCCGGCAGGAGATTCACACCACCTCGGCCCGGCTGAATGCGGCGCTGGACGAACTGCGCGCTCAGATCGCGCCGCTGCAGGAAATCTGGACACGACAGGCCGCCGAGGCCTATCGCATCGAGCAGACCCGATGGGAGCAGGCGGCGGGCGCGCTCAACGACATCCTGGTCAGGCTGGGAAACGCGGTCCGGGACGGCTCCGACGAGGTGGCGGCTACGGACCGGATGGCCGCCAACGCCTGGGGCGGATAGCCCGTCGAGTCTGTGCGGTCCCACTTGGAGGGGAGCCAGGGGATTCGCCAGTGAAAGGTTTGGGCCACCGTGGCTGCGGGAGAGGCGGCCACGGTGGCGCAAACCGATTTGAACTGCGGTTATTCGCAGGCTATGCCGTCGCGGTCGCGGGCAGCGGCGCAATTGCGGCAACGAGTGACGCGCACTCTTTGACCGACGCACACGAAGCGACGTTGGGGCCGGCAGCCGGAGAAATCAGGCGTTTCACTATGGCTTTGATCAGATCCGTCCCCAACCCCCTGTTCAGAAGCCTGGGAGGCGTTTTGACCTGCGAGGACGTCCGCAGGTAAGCTGCACCGTTGGCGTGCGGTACGCCGGGGCCTCGGGTCTACGTCGGTCGCCGAGGGTTCCCCACCGCACACCTGACCGGCCCCCGGGTCACTCCGGGATCCAACCCGATAGAGGAAGAGGTAGCGCTGTGCCTACGTACACGCCGAAGGCGGGTGACACCACGCGTTCGTGGTACGTCATCGACGCCACGGACGTGGTGCTCGGCCGGCTCGCCGTCGCAGCAGCGAATCTGCTGCGTGGCAAGCACAAGCCGACATTCACGCCGAATGTCGATGGTGGCGATTTCGTCATCGTCATCAATGCCGACAAGGTCGCCATCAGCGGCGACAAACTCACGAAGAAGATGGCCTACCGCCACTCGGGTTATCCCGGCGGTCTGCGCGCGCGTGCTCTCGGTGACGAGATGGAGAAGCACGCCGACCGGGTCGTCGAGAAGGCGATCCTCGGCATGATCCCCCACACCAAGCTCGGCCATCAGATCCAGAAGAAGCTGCGGGTCTACGTGGGGCCGGATCATCCGCACACCGCCCAGCAGCCCATTCCGTATGAGATCAAGCAGGTGGCCCAGTGACCGAAACGACCGATACGACCGAAGAAGTGACCGAAGCCGTGACCCAGGCTCCCGCCGAGGAGGCCACGACCGAGACCGTCGCTGCTGAAGAGGCTCCCGCGCGCGAGCCGATCATCATCGACCGTCCGATCCAGACCGTCGGCCGCCGCAAGGAAGCCGTGGTCCGGGTGCGTCTGGTGCCGGGCACTGGCCAGTTCCACCTCGACGGCCGCACGCTGGAGGCCTACTTCCCGAACAAGGTGCACCAGCAGCTGATCAAGGCCCCGCTGGTGACCGTGGACCGGGTGGACGCGTTCGACATCTACGCCCACCTCGATGGCGGCGGCCCGTCCGGGCAGGCCGGTGCGCTGCGCCTGGCGATCGCCCGTGCGCTGATCCTGGTGCAGCCCGAGGACCGGCCGGCACTGAAGAAAGCCGGCTTCCTGACCCGCGACCCGCGGGCCATCGAGCGCAAGAAGTACGGCCTCAAGAAGGCCCGTAAGGCGCCCCAGTACAGCAAGCGCTGATCTGTTCGTCATGTCCGCCCGGTGTGCAACTTGCACACCGGGCGGAATGCGTCAGCGGCCAAGAAACCGCCGACAGCCGGCGGAGCTGACCGCTGAGCACGGCTGTGAGTCCGTCGTGTCGCGAATGGGTACCGATTCGGTGGCGGCATGCGACCCGATATCGATGGTTGGCTCTTTCGGCTCCTCTTATGAGAAGTTTGTCGGCATGGGTCGACTGTTCGGCACCGACGGGGTGCGCGGCGTCGCCAACCAGGATCTGACTTCTGAGCTGGCATTGGCGCTGGGTTCCGCGGCGGCTCGACGGCTTGGCAGCGTCGGCGGGAGCGCCCGCCGCGTGGCTGTGGTCGGTCGCGACCCCAGGGCCAGCGGCGAGATGCTCGAAGCCGCGGTCGTCGCAGGCATCACCAGCGAAGGCGTGGACGCGCTGCGGGTCGGTGTGCTGCCGACCCCGGCCGTGGCCTACCTGGCGGGCGCCTACGACGCCGACTTCGGCGTGATGATCAGCGCGTCGCACAACCCCATGCCGGATAACGGCATCAAGATCTTCGGTCCCGGCGGCCACAAGCTCGACGATGCCGCCGAGGACCGAATCGAGGAGCTGGTCCATCAGGGTCCCGGCCGCAGGCCGACCGGCGCGGGCATCGGCCGTGTCGTCGACGCGGAGGATGCGCTGGACCGGTACCTCCGCCACGTCGGCAAGGCCGTCACGACCCGCCTCGACGGCCTCACCGTCGTCGTCGACTGTGCACACGGCGCCGCGTCGGCGGCCGCGCCGCGCGCCTATCGTGCTGCGGGCGCCAACGTCATCGCCATCAATGCGGAGCCCAACGGGCTGAACATCAACGACGGATGCGGCTCCACACACATGGAGGGTTTGCAGGCCGCGGTGGTGGCACACGGTGCGGACCTTGGTCTGGCGCACGACGGAGACGCCGACCGCTGTCTGGCCGTGGACGCGAGCGGCGCGACCGTCGACGGTGACGCGATCATGGTGATCCTGGCGCTGGCGATGCAGGATGCCGGCGAGCTCGCGTCCAACACGCTGGTCACGACTGTCATGAGCAATCTCGGTCTGCACCTCGCGATGCGCGAAGCGGCGATCGAGGTGCGCACCACCGGGGTCGGTGACCGCTATGTGCTCGAGGAACTGCGAGCCGGTGACTACTCACTCGGCGGTGAACAGTCGGGCCACATCGTCATGCCTGCGTTCGGCACGACCGGAGACGGCATCCTGACGGGACTGCGGATGATGTCGCGGATGGCACAGACCCGCGCGTCTCTGGCCGCTCTCGCCGAGCCGATGCACACCCTGCCGCAGGTGTTGATCAACGTCGAGGTGGCGGACAAGGCGACCGTCGCCGAAGCGCCCGAGGTGCGTACCGCCGTCGCGGAGGCCGAAGCCAA
This sequence comes from uncultured Actinomycetota bacterium, assembly GCA_963805835.1. GTDB lineage: Bacteria > Actinomycetota > Actinomycetes > Mycobacteriales > Mycobacteriaceae > Mycobacterium. Next base: position 112,524 of record CAWDVX010000012.1, read on the forward strand.
GCTGGGCGACTCGGGCCGAATCCTGTTGCGACCGTCTGGAACTGAGCAGGTGGTCCGCGTGATGGTGGAGGCCGCCGACGAGGACACCGCCCGCCAGCTCGCCGTTCGTGTTGCGGAATCGGTCAGCGAACAAAGCTAGACTGACGGGAACCCGCAGGGCCTTGCCCGCGTCCTAGCTCTACATGGGAGAACGAGACGTCGCGCGCGTCGACGTCGCTGCGCTGCTGGATGTTGCCGGCGAGTATCAGGCCGCAGCCGACGCTGTCGATGCCGTCGTCCGGATGCGGCTCGCGGGGTTGCAGTTCGGCGGCGCCGCCGCAGGCCGGGTGCACGTCGCACGTGGTGACGCGGTGCGTACTGCCGTTGACGTCATCGCCGACCAACTGCGGCAATGGTCGCGGGCGTCGGCCGAGATCGCGGCCACGTTGCGCGCAACCGCGCACCGCTACGACGAGACCGACGCGCGCGCCAGCCGCCTGGTGGGATGAGCCATGGTCGAAATGTTCGACGCCACTTCACGATTGGCCGAAGGGCGGCCCGCCGCCGAGACTGTCCAGGATTACGTGTGGGCCTGCCATCTGGTGGGCTACCAGGACCCGGATCTGACGTTGCACCCATCGCAGGTGCGCGACTGGTATGGCAGCGAGGACGGGATCGACCTGCGTGCCCTCGACGCCGACTGCGAAGCGTTGCGGGCTGCCGCCGCGGCGACCGAAGGGGTGCTTGCCCGCCAGGAGGCCCAGCTCGTATCGATGGCGGTCGCGTGGCGTGGCCAGGGCGCACAGGCGTCACGGGATTTCCTGCGTCGTCACGGTGAGGCGTCGGCGGCCGTAGTGAACGCTGTGCGTATTGCGGCTGGATCGTTGGAGGCCTTGCGAGATCGGTTGTGGCACAGCATCGACGAGAAAGTCGGGGCGACCATAGCGGCAGAGAGTCGCGGTTCGCAGCCGGGATGGAGGGCCGCAGCGCAGACGGTGACGACGGGGGCTGGTGATCGCGCGACGGCGAGCGAGCTCGTCGATCAGGAGGTCAAGCCGTTCGTCGACAATGACATTCGGACCGAGTGGTTGACGGCGATGCGGTCGACGATGGCTGCTGTGTCGGATGCTTACGATGCGGCGGTTGCCGCGCTCGCCTCCGAAGCCGCCGTTGAGTTCGATGTGCCCGGCGATCTCGGCCCCACGTGGTCCGCGCAAGCAGGCGACGGCGTAACGACCCCGCCCGCGGACGTGACCTCGGGTGGCACTGCACCCAGCGGCGCCGCTCCGGCGGTATGGTCTGCGCCTGCGGCACAACCCATGTCGGCGCCGCAACCGCCGCTTCCATCGAGTGGACCGCTGCCTCCGGTGCCACCGCCCGTCGAACCTGCCGCGATGGCGCCGCCGTCAATGCCGTCCCTCGGTGGCGGAGGAATGCCCGATATCGGAAGCGGGCTCTCCGGGCTCGGGGGGCAACTCGGCGACATGCTGGGCGGTCTGCTCGGGACCTCGCAGGACGACTTGCTTGATTCGCCCGAGCTCGACGAACCCGAGGACGGGCTCGATGGGGACGAGCTCGACAAGGCCGAGGACGAAGACGACGAGGACGGAGAGAAGACGAAGAGGAGGAAGACGAAGACGTCGCGACAGAAGACACCGAGACGGACCCCGCGGCTGACGTGGTCGCCGAGTCGGAGGTTGAAGTGCAACCTGCGGACCCGCTGCCACCGGCTCCGACCCAAGCGCCTCCCGTGCCGCCGCCACCGCCTATAGAGCCCCTCGCCGCGCCGGCACCGGCTACGGGTACTCCGTGTGAGATCGCCGCCGACGAACTGCCGCAGGTGGGTGAATGACAGCGGTAACCTGCGACGTGTGAAGCTGCGCGTGCCTGAGCTGCTGTTCTTCTTCCTGCTGGGAGCGGGGGCATCGCTCGTCGGCGATCACAGCCACGTCGTCACCGGCACCACGGAGTACTTCACCGATGCGGTGCCCTTCGTGTGGAGCAGCCCGATCTGGTTTCCCATCATGGTCGGTGCCGCGACAGTGTCTTTGGCCGAACTACGTCTGCATCTGCCCGAACCGCGCACCACCGTCACTGCACGGCAAGGGCTGGCGGGCATTGCCGCGGTCATCGCTACCTATGTCACCACCGCCCTGGTGCACAGTGCGCCTCCCGTGCCGAGCACCACCCTCATCGTCGCGATGGCGGTAATAACCTGGTGCGCGCTAGGGGATAAGCCCTCGGTGGTGTGCGGCGTATTGGCGGCAGTCATTGGTCCTGTCGTCGAGATTGTGCTCGTCAAGGTCGGCGTATTCGCCTATAACGCCGACTCCGATGGACTCTTCGGTGTTGGACCATGGCTCGTCCCACTGTATTTCGCGTTCGGTGTCGTCGTCGCGCTGCTCGGCGAGATCGCGGCCAAGGAACGGCGACCGGCGGAGCAAGTCGCCGTCTAACTGTGCCATATCAGAACGGCGGTGGATCGGAGTTTTGCTCGCGTTGGGCTTTGATGCGTGCTTCGCGGTCTTGGGCGCGGGTGCGTTTGCGTTGGGGCATCATAAGCCCCGATCGGTACTGAATGCTTGCGTTGTCGGTGGGGGTGGGCGTTGCCCGGTGTCGGTGTTCCAGTCGGGGAAGAAACTTCGACTCCCCGGATGCGTCGTATACGTATGTCCGGTCGGTGACGTCCACACCGCCGCACCATCGGACAGTAGTTTCAGTTCCCAGTCCCCAGTCCAGAACGTCTTGAGATGGTGATGCTTTCGGCACAGGCAGGCCAGGTTCGACGCATGCGTGGCCCCCAGTGGGTAGGGGATGACGTGGTCGATATCGCAGGACTCCGCGGGCGTGGTGCAGCCGGGAAACCGGCACGTCAAATCCCGCGCCCGCACAAACCGCGCCAACGCCGCCGACGGCCGATACCGCGGCTCCGGTTTGGCATCTGGTGTGCATAGTGGCTTCAGCTTGGCGCCGTTGCGGAGTAATTCGGCCAGCAGCGGTGTCGGCAGCACCTCGGTACCCGACAACAGCGCCGTGCCCGCCGACGCGCCGTCCTGCACGGTGTCGAGGGTGGCTTGATCGGTGTAGACATTGACCACCACCGACGACCTCGGCGCCGGATGACCCTGCCGGGCTGGGCAGTTCGGTGATTGGCATGCGCACGGTAGGTGATCGTTGCCGTGGCTCCATGCGCCCATCGCGTCGGCGCGACGCTCCTGCACCGTGCGGGGATCGTCTTCGCACACCGTGGCCACCATCGCGGCGATTTTCTTCTTCAACGCCGCGGCGTCGGCGGCGTTGAGCCGGCCCCACACCGACGTCACCCCGTTCTCGTCCTCGCGATCACCGACGAAGAAATCCCGGGTCCGCTGCGCGGCCTTGGCCCGGATGACCGCACATTCATCGAATTCGAGCACCAATGCGTCGACCGCCGAGACGAGTTTGTCCTCCGCCAGCGGTCCCCACGTCACCGCCCCGGTGGCGACGGCGTGGTCGATCGCCGCCCACACCGCCTCGTCGGTGATCAACTGCGTGCGCCAGGTGATCGCACCCACCACTCGCGCACTCACCTCGCCGCGGCGAAACATCTCGGCCACCAACGGCAGATGATCCCGCAGCGTGGTCGCGGTGCGCATCTGCCCCGAGGCCTTACGTGCGCTGATGTTCATCGCCGCGGCGACCTCGGCGGCCGCGGAGTCCCACAGGTCGCAGGCCCAGAATGCCCGTTCGTCGTCGTCGAGGACGCGGCGGCGGGTCAGCTCGGCGATCGCGGCCAGCCGGCGAGCCGCGGCTGCGGCTTCAGCCCGTGTGCAGTCTTCGATCGCGGCGACAACCGCGGCGTCATCAGCGCCTGCCAACTCACGATCGAACATACATTCGAATATAGATCAGCCCACGGACGCGCGCAGAAAGTTATCCACAGGCCTGTTTCAGGCGTTGGCGGGCCGCCTGCGACGGTTTGTCGAGCGACGCCGTCGGGCCTGGACAGGTTTGGCCGGCGCGGGTCGGCTGGGGGCGGCGGGCGCGATCGGCTTCCCGAAGGTGCGCTCGCCCGGGGCAATCTCGTGCAATACCGGATGCGACGGGCCGCTGAAGCGGGTGATCGTCGGCTTCACGCCGGCCTTGCGGGTCAGCTGCCGCACGTCGGACACCTGCTCATCGATCATCAACGTGACGACGGTGCCGTCGTTCCCCGCGCGGGCCGTGCGGCCGGACCGGTGCAGATACGCCTTGTGCTCGACCGGCGGATCCGCGTGCACGACGAGGTTGACATCGTCGACGTGGATGCCACGCGCGGCGATATCCGTCGCGACCAGCACCCATGCCGAACCGTCGGAGAATGCCGCAAGGTTGCGCGTACGGGCGTTCTGCGACAGGTTGCCATGCAACTCGACTGCAGGTACCCCTCGGGAATTCAACTGGCGGGCAAGGTTCTTGGCGCCATGCTTGGTGCGAGCGAAGACGATCTTCCGGCCCGGCGATGCGGCAAGGTCGGTGAGCACGTTGATGCGCGACGCCTTCTCGACATGCAGAACGTGATGCTCCATGGCGGTCACCGGCGACTGTTCCGAGTCGACGCTGTGCACGACCGGATTGGTCAGATAGCGATTGACGAGAACGTCCACTCCGCGATCCAGCGTGGCAGAGAACAGCATTCGCTGTCCGTCGCGTGGTGTCTTGTCGAGCAGGCGCTTGACCGGAGGCAGGAATCCGAGGTCAGCCATGTGGTCGGCCTCGTCGAGCACGGTGATCTCAACCGCCGACAGGTCGGCATGTCGGGACTGCACATGGTCTTCGAGGCGGCCTGGGCAGGCGATGACGATGTCGACGCCGGCGCGCAGCTTGTCGATCTGCGGCTGATGCCCGACGCCGCCGAAGACGACGACGGAACGCAAATTCGTCGCAGCGGCAAGCGGTGCGAGCGCCGCGTGGATCTGGGCCACCAGCTCGCGGGTCGGTGCGAGGATGAGCGCCCGCGGACGGCCCGGAAGGCGCTTGGTGGGACTGTTTGTGAGTCGCGTCACCATCGGCAGCAGAAACGCATACGTCTTGCCGGATCCAGTGCGGCCGCGGCCGAGAACGTCACGGCCTGCCAACGAATCGGGCAGCGTCGCTGCCTGGATGGGGAACGGGGTGTCGATGCCGTTGCCGGCAAGGACGTCGACGACCGCCTGTGGCAGGCCGAGGTCAGAGAAGGTGGGCACGGTTGAGCCACCAGCGATTTGAACAGACAAGGTTAAAGCTCCGAAAGTTTGAGTGTGGTCGTCCTGCCCGGCGCGGGTGATCCCGCGGCGCTCGGTATGACGATCGAGAAGCGGCAAAAGGCAGAACAGACGATGCCACTGAACACAGTCTACCCCGGTGCCCGCGATTTCCTTAAATCACTACGGCAGCAGGGCGAGCACTTCCTCGACGAATCCAGACGTTTCGGCCCGGTCGCCTGAAAGGGGTTGCAGCAACAACGTGGTGGCGCCCGCCTCGGCGAATGCGGCCAGACGCTCCTTGACGAACCCTCGCGGGCCAACCAACGAGACGGACCGCACCAGGTCATCGGGCACCGCCGCGATCGCTTCGGCCTTCTTGCCGGCGAGGTAGAGATCCTGAATGTCGTTCGCGACGTCTCCGAACCCGTAACGGGTGGCGAGTTTGTGGTAGAAGTTCTGCCCGCGTGCACCCATACCGCCGATATACAGAGCCAATTGCGGTTTCGCCCAATTCAATCGGTCGTCGACGTCATCGCCGATCGCCAGCGGGGCGCTGACCATGACGTCCAAAGGTCCCAGGGAGGCGTCACGTTTGGCGAAGCCGGACCGTAGCGACTCGCCCCAGACATCGTCGGCCTTCTCCGGATAGAAGAACACCGGCTGCCAGCCTTCGGCGATCTCGGCGGTGAGTTCGACATTCTTCGGGCCGAGCGCGGCGATAGTTATCGGAATCCGATCGCGGACAGGGTGATTGATCAATTGCAGTGACTTGCCAAGCCCGGTGCCCTGATCGGCGGGCAACGGGATCTGGTAGTACTTGCCGTCGTAGGCCACCCGCTCGCGGCGCCACACCTGTCGGCAGATGTCGACGACCTCGCGGGTGCGACCCAGCGGGGCGTCGAACGGCACGCCGTGGAAGCCCTCCATCACCTGGGGACCGGACGTACCGATACCGAGCCGGAATCGGCCGTCGGACACGTAGTCGAGCCCGGCCGCCGTCATCGCCAGCAGCGTCGGGGTCCGGATGTAGATCGGGACGACGCCGGTGCCGAGTTCGATCGTCGACGTCCTGGCCGCCAGGAAGCCCAGCTGACTGATCGCGTCGTAGGAGTACGCCTCGGCGACCAGTGCGATGTCGACGCCGAGTTTCTCCATGTCCACGACCTGGTCGACGGCCTCCAGGAAGCCGCCCGCGTAGTTGAGGAAGATCCCGGTTCGCATCCCGGTTCGCATCCCGGTTCGCAAGGACGGCGCAGAGGACATGCAAGAGTTATACACCCAACCGGTTGGTTGGCCGCCCTCAGGGCTTCAACAACGCGACGACCTTGTTCTCGAGATCCACCGGATCGTCCGCGAACGGGTCGAGCGTCGGCGCCTTTGGCAGCGCCATCTCGGGGTCGGAGAAGTCGCGGTAGGCCTTGTCGCCGGTCAGCATGTGCAGGAAGTAACCGGTCATCAATGCGCGGACGATCTTCTGCGTACCGCGATCCGCACCCGGCAATCCGACGACCTTCGCCAGCCGGCGACCCTCGACGAGGCCACCCGCCTTCACCTTGCTGACCGCGCGAAGTGTTCCGGACTTCCACACCCGCGCGAGCTCGACGGCGTTGGAGCGCAACGACATCTGGTCTCCGGGGTCGGACAGGATGAGGCCGGGCACCGTCAGCGTCGTCGCGGGTTCTTCGGCACGGGGCTTCGTCACCGTCGGGAATGCCGCCACTACGGCCTTCAGCCGACTGGGCATCCCGGCCGCCGTGAACACCGCCGCGGATCCGCCGAACCCGTGCCCTGCCACACCGAGCTTCGTGGGATGCACGCTGATCTTGCCCGGCCCCAACCGCACCCCGGCGATGATGTCGAGCGTCGTACCCAGGTCGTAGGACAGGTTGAGCACCGACGGCGCGAGGCTGGTCTCGGTTGCGGGCGCCGCGGCGACAATGCCCCAGGACGCCAGATGCTCGAGCGTTCCGTAGTAACGGTCGTCACTCGTAAGCCAATCGTGACCGAATGCCACACCCGCGAGATTCATCCCCGACTCCGGGGTGAACACAACACCGGGCAGTCCGGCAAATGCCAGGTCACCGCGCAAAACGCGGTGCGGGCCGCGGCGCTTCAACTGGTTGAAGAGCTTCGCAGTTCGCGCCACCAGACGACCGTAGCGCAGGCGGTTGCCGGTCGCTCTTGCACTACCCTGAATGGCTATGTGCGGAATCGTCGGCTACGTCGGGCAGCGTCCTGCCTGCGACGTTGTTGTCGATGCGCTGCGACGGATGGAGTATCGCGGATACGACTCGTCCGGTGTGGCACTGCTCGACGGAAACGGCGGCTTGACGGTCCGCCGCCGTGCCGGACGGCTGGCCAACCTCGAGGCTGCCCTGGCCGAATCCGATGCGGGCACTTTGGCGGGCAGCACCGGCCTAGGGCATACCCGTTGGGCGACCCACGGCAGGCCGACCGACCGCAACGCCCACCCGCACCGTGATGCCGCCGAGAAGTTCGCGGTTGTCCACAACGGAATCATCGAGAACTACGCCGCCCTGCGCGCCGAACTGGAGGCCGCGGGCGTCGAGTTCACCAGCGACACCGACACCGAGGTCGCCGTTCACCTGGTCGCGCGCGCGTACCGCGACGGCCAGACCGCGGGAGACTTCCCGGCCTCGGCGCTGTCCGTGCTGCGTCGGCTGGAGGGCCATTTCACCCTGGTCTTCGCCAACGCCGACGACCCCGGCACGATCGTCGCCGCCCGGCGCTCCACACCGCTGGTGCTCGGGGTCGGTGACGGCGAGATGTTCGTGGGCTCCGATGTTGCGGCGTTCATCGAACACACCCGTGACGCGGTGGAGCTGGGCCAGGACCAGGCCGTGATCGTCACCGCCGGCGGGTATCGCATCACCGACTTCAACGGTGCTGATGACTCCGCGAATGCGCGCGCCTTCCACATCGACTGGGACATCTCGGCCGCCGAAAAGGGTGGCTATGAGTACTTCATGCACAAGGAGATCGCCGAGCAGCCCGCTGCTGTCGCCGACACGCTGCTGGGCCACTTCGCCGACGGCCGCATCGTGCTCGACGAACAGCGGCTGTCCGATCAGGAACTGCGCGAGATCGACAAGGTATTCATCGTCGCCTGCGGCACGGCATACCACTCCGGGCTGTTAGCGAAGTACGCGATCGAACACTGGACCCGGGTTCCGGTCGAAGTGGAGCTCGCGAGCGAGTTCCGTTATCGCGACGCGGTTCTCGACCGTCACACGCTTGTCGTCGCCATCTCGCAGTCCGGCGAAACCGCCGACACGCTGGAGGCCGTGCGGCACGCCAAGGAGCAGAAGGCCAAGGTGCTGGCCATCTGCAATACCAACGGCAGTCAGATCCCCCGCGAGTGCGACGCGGTCCTCTACACCCGAGCCGGACCCGAGATCGGCGTGGCGTCGACCAAGACGTTCCTCGCCCAGATCACCGCGAATTACCTTGTGGGGCTGGCGCTTGCGCAGGCACGCGGCACCAAGTACCCCGAAGAGGTGGCCCGCGAGTACGCCGACCTCGAGGCCATGCCGGAGTTGGTTGCACGGGTACTCGACTCCATCGACCCGGTATTCGAGCTGGCGCGGCGCTTCGCCCAGTCGCAGACCGTTCTGTTCCTCGGCCGTCACGTGGGCTACCCGGTTGCGCTCGAAGGCGCGCTGAAGCTCAAGGAGCTGGCGTACATGCACGCCGAGGGCTTCGCCGCCGGTGAGCTCAAGCACGGGCCGATCGCGCTGATCGAGGATGGCCTGCCGGTAATCGTGGTGATGCCGTCGCCGAAGAACGCCGCGACACTGCACGCCAAGCTGCTGTCGAACATCCGCGAGATACAGGCTCGAGGTGCGATCACCATCGTCATCGCCGAAGAGGGCGACGAGACCGTCCGGCCGCACGCCGACCACCTGATCGAGATCCCCGCGGTGCCAACGCTCTTCCAGCCCCTGCTGTCGACGATTCCACTGCAGGTTTTCGCTGCGGGTGTCGCGCAGGCCCGCGGTTATGACGTCGACAAGCCGCGTAATCTGGCCAAGTCCGTCACCGTCGAGTAGCGAGTTGAGGTACCGGTCTCGCTGAAGCGGTTCAGTCCGTCCCGGCCGCGACGCTGCCCAGGGCCCGCACCTGTCGGGACGCAAGAAATTCCGGCCGCCGTCTCGCCGCCGCGAATGGTTCGGAGAGCGGATTGTGCACCGAGTTGAACACCAGGAAGACGTTCGACCGGGGGAACGGTGTGATGTTCGAACCAGACCCATGCAGCAGGTTGGCATCGAACCACAGGGCGGTGCCCGCCGGACCGGTGAACTGGTTTATCCCGTACCGGTCGGCCGCCTTCGTGAGCACCGTCTGATCGGGGACGCCGACTTCCTGTCGGATCAACGACGTGCCGAAGTTGTTGTCCGGCGTGGCACCCACACATGGAAAAAACGTGCGGTGTGAGCCCGGCATCACCATCAACGAGCCGTTGTAGGAGAAGTTGTCGGTCAGCGCTATCGAGCACGACACCGCACGGATGGCAGGCATGCCGTCCTCGGCGTGCCAGGTCTCGAAATCGGAATGCCAGTAGAACCCGGTTCCGGTGAACCCGGGCATGAAATTGATCCGTGCCTGGTGGATGTAGACGTCGCTACCCAGTAGTTGGCGAGCGACCGGTAGCACAGTGTCGAGTTCGACGACCTGGGCGACGAGATCGGAGAGCAGGTGCGGTTCGAACACCGAGCGGACGCTGCCACCCGGTTCACGGATGATTCGCGGATCAGCGTGGTCGAGGTCGACGGCCAGCCGCTCCAACTCCTGGCGAAGCGGCGGCAGCCAGTCCTCGCCCACGGCGTCGCCCCGCATCAGATAGCCCTGCTCCGCGAAGTTGTTCAGGGCCGCCGCTTCGAGCGGGCCGTGAGCTTCTGTTCCCCACACCGTCGGCTCGATTCGCGGAATCGGAGGGGTCGCGTGATCGAGGCGAGTGGGGTAGTTGTCGACGCGGTCCATGGTGATCACGCCGCCGGCTGGGGCGGCGGATAGGCGCCGGTCTCGTCGTGGACTTCCTGCCCGCTGACCGGCGGATTGAAGACGCAGAACATCCGCAATTGGTCGTGGCAGGTCACACGGTGTCGTTCGTGTCCGTCGAGCAAGTACATCGTGCCGGCCGCCAACCTGTGCTGTTCGCCGGTTTCGAGGTTGGTGAGCGTGCCCTCGCCCTCGACCACCCAAACCGCCTCGACGTGGTGCTGGTAGTGGAATTCGCATACCGAGTCGGCGTTGATCGTCGTTTCGTGGAACGAAAAACCGACGCCGTCACCGGCAAGGACTATGCGCTTGGACCGCCACGACCCGTCGGACACATCACGGTCCGTCCCGGTGATCTCGTCGGTGGTGCGAACGATCATGGGATGCTCCTTTCCATCCTCCAGGTTACGCGGCGGTCGCGGCGACGGACTCGGCGAGGATGTCTAGGCCCGCTGTCAAATCGGCCTGTGAGATGGTCAGGGGGGGAAGCAGTTTGACGACTTCGTCGGCCGGTCCGCTGGTTTCCATCAGCACACCGCGGTCGAACGCGGCGCGACAGATGTCGCCGGCACGGTCCGGCTGCTCGAACTTCAGCCCCTGTGCCATACCGCGGCCCCGGGTCGAGACACCGTCGTGCCCGGCCGCGATGATCTCGAGCCGATCGCGCATGGCGGTGCCCTTGGCGATCGTGCTCTCGGTGAGGGCGCTGGTTTCCCAGTAGGTTTCCAGTGCCTTCGTGGCGGTGACAAAGGCGGGATTGTGGCCACGGAACGTTCCGTTGTGTTCGCCGGGTGCCCAGACATCGAGCTCGCGGTGGAACAGCGTCAGTGCCATCGGCAATCCGTACCCGCTGATGGATTTCGACAAGGTGACGATGTCCGGCACGATCCCGGCCGCTTCGAAGCTGAAGAACGGACCCGTCCGCCCGCATCCCATCTGCACGTCGTCGATGATGAGCAGGATGCCGCGTCGGCGGCATAGCTCGGCAAGGGCTTGCAGCCATTCCAGGCGGGCGACGTTCAAGCCGCCTTCGCCCTGCACGGTCTCCACAATCACGGCGGCCGGCTGATTCAGCCCGCTTCCGGAGTCGTCGAGGACGCGCTCGAACCAGTGGAAGTCCTCCGTCACGCCGCCGAAGTAATTGTCGTAGGGCATGGGCGTCGCATGCACCAGCGGGATGCCTGCGCCGGCACGTTTCATCGAGTTGCCGGTCACCGACAGCGCTCCTAGCGTCATGCCGTGAAACGCGTTGGTGAAGCTGATGATTGACTCGCGTCCGGTCACTTTCCTCGCCAGCTTCAGGGCCGATTCGACCGCGTTGGTGCCCGTTGGACCGGGAAACTGCACCTTGTAGTCCAAACCGCGCGGCGCAAGGACCACCCGCGAGAACGTCTCGAGAAAATTCTGCTTCGCAGTGGTGGCCATGTCGAGTGAGTGCACGATCCCGTCCGAGGCGAGGTAATCGATCACCGCCCGCTTGAGAACAGGATTGTTGTGTCCGTAGTTGAGTGCGCCGGCGCCGGCGAAGAAGTCCAGATAACGCCGGCCCGAGGTATCGGTCAGCCATGAACCCTGTGCGGTTTCGATCGTGGCCGGCCAGGCGCGACAGTAGCTTCGCACCTCGGACTCGGTTGTTGCGAACACTTCGGGAAGTTCCGATTCCCGGTCGAAAGTTTCAGTTTCCAGCAGCGACACAGCGCCTCCGTTTCGGTTTGAGTTCTAGCGAGAAGTTTCAGTTCTAGCCAGAAGCGGTGATCGGACCGATCCGAAGGATCGGTTCGTCTTCGTGATTGAGGTCAGGGTCGAGAAGTTCCGCGGGGAAGTGCGGATGTTCGGTCATCGGGACGCCGTGCCTGCGCGCGAAGCCACCGAACAGCGCGCGGGACTGCTCGTTGCTCGGTGCGACCGTCGCTTCGACCGTCAGTGGATGACCGTGGCGGTCGGTCCGTACCCGGGCCGTGAGGCCGTCCAACATCGCGCTGGCCAACCCCCGGCCTTGTGCGGACGGGGCGACCGCCACCTGCCAGACGAACAACACCTCGGGCCGCGTCGGGGGGTGATAGCCGGTGATGAAACCCAGCAGCTCGCCGTCGTCCTCGGCGACTATCGCCGTATCGGCGAAGTCGGTCGCACATAGTAGGTACGCGTAGGGCGAGTTGACGTCGAGAGCCCCGGTGGCCTGCGCCAGGCGATGCATGCTGATGGCGTCGGAACCCTGCGGCACCCGCAACGATCGATTCCACGAGGGACGGCTTGACCCGTTGGTTGATCCGGAAGCCCGGTTAGCGTGACCAAGCACACACATATTAGTTAGCTACTCACCGCCGATCAATTCTTCGAATCAGTTGCGTCAAGTCATCGGTGAGCCGACCCAAGCACAACGTTGCATTTCCGATCAAGTTAGGGGCCGGTCGGCCAGATGGGCTCGACCACCCCTGACACGGAGGTTGGCCAGCGAAAAGCGGGTGGTCCAAAAGCGCTGACTCGAGTGCCGAACGTTATCAGATCGTGACAATCGGCGTCTTCCCTACCGGATCCGTTGCGAGGGCGCAATTTGCTCACAACGCGCTTGCGGGAAGTTCGCCCAGAGGCATTTCACGCAGCAGCAACGCGGAGGAGGTCCGGCGTGCCATCCTGATCCCGATGCGGTACTACTACTCCGCCGATGAGATCCGCGAGGCAGAAGCGCCGCTGTTGGCGAGTCTCCCCGACGGCGCCTTGATGCGCCGTGCCGCCCACGGCTTGGCCACCGCGATCGCACGCGAGCTCACTCTGCTCACCGGCGGCGTCGCCGGGCGCAGGGTCTGTGCCGTGGTCGGCTCCGGCGACAACGGCGGCGACGCACTGTGGGCGGCGACCTTCCTGCGGCGTCGGGGTGCGTCGGCGGCCGCGATACTGCTCAAACCGGAACGCACGCACGCCAAGGCGTTGGCCGCGTTCACCGCGTCCGGTGGGAGGGTTGTCGAAAGCATCCCGGTAGCAACGGATCTGGTGATCGACGGCGTCGTCGGGATATCAGGCTCAGGGTCATTGCGGCCGGATGCCGCCGAGGTGTTCGGCTCCGTCGACGCCGTCGGTACACCCGTGGTTGCCGTCGACCTGCCAAGCGGCATCGACGTACATACCGGCGTTTCTGCCGGCCCGCACGTGCACGCTGGGTTGACGGTGACCTTTGGTGGTCTCAAGCCCGTTCATGCCCTGGGGGATTGTGGGCGTGTCGAGCTGATCGACATCGGCCTGGACCTACCGCAGGCCGACGTGTGCGAGTTCGAGGCCGCTGACGTCGCCGCGCGCTGGCCCCTCCCCGGTCCGAAGGACGACAAGTACACCCAGGGTGTCACCGGCGTCCTGGCCGGTTCGGCTACCTACCCAGGTGCGGCCGTTCTGTGCACCGGCGCGGCGGTCGCCGCGACGTCCGGCATGGTGCGCTACGCGGGAAGTGCCGCGCAGCAGGTGCTTTCACAGTGGCCCGAGGTCATCGCAACCCCGAACGTCGCCGCGGCCGGACGGGTACAGGCCTGGGCCGTCGGCCCCGGGCTGGGGACCGACGAAACAGGTGCGGCGGCGTTGTGGTTCGCGCTGGAGACCGACCTGCCGGTGATCGTCGACGCCGACGGGCTGACCATGCTCGCTGCCCACCCCGAGCTTGTCGCCGGACGCACGGCTCCGACGCTGTTGACGCCGCACGCGGGGGAATTCGAGAGGCTGGCCGGCTCACCGCCCGGTGACGATCGCGTCGGCGCTACCCGCAAGCTCGCCGACCGCCTCGGTGTCACCGTGTTGCTGAAGGGCAACACCACCGTCATCGCGGAACCCGGTGGGCCCGTGTACCTCAACTCCGCGGGCCAATCGTGGGCGGCCACGGCCGGTTCCGGCGACGTGCTGTCGGGGATCATCGGCGCGCTGCTCGCTGCCGGGCTGCCGCCGGGCGAGGCCGCCGCCGCCGCGGCATATGTCCACGCCCGGGCCGCCAACCTGTCCGCCGCCGATCCCGGGCCGCGCTCGGCGCCGACGTCTGCTTCACACATCCTCGCCCATATCCGGGCGGCTGTCGCCTCTCTATAACGAAAGGACTTGCCATGACGCGCAAGGTCACTCACGGACAACAGATCAATCCGGCATACACCTGTCGGCTGGATATGGCGCCTACCCCATCGCTGCGGTTGCCGGACGAGGCGATGGATCCCGACAACGCATACCGATTCATCCACGACGAGCTCATGCTCGACGGCAGCTCGCGCCTGAACCTGGCCACGTTCGTGACCACCTGGATGGACCCGCAGGCCGAACGCCTGATGGCTGAGACGTTCGACAAGAACATGATCGACAAGGACGAGTACCCTGCGACCGCCGCCATCGAACAGCGGTGCGTCTGCATGGTGGCCGACCTGTTCCACGCCGAGAATCTGCGCGATGACGATCCGTCCAGCGCCGTCGGTGTTTCCACCATCGGGTCCAGCGAGGCCGTGATGCTCGCCGGTCTGGCGATGAAGTGGCGATGGCGCGAAAAGGTCGGAAAGGACTGGAAGGGCCGGACCCCGAATCTCGTGATGGGCGCCAACGTTCAGGTGGTGTGGGAGAAGTTCTGCCGCTACTTCGACGTCGAACCGCGGTATCTCCCGATGGCGGAGGACCGCTACGTCATCACTCCCGAACAGGTATTGGAGAACATCGACGAGGACACCATCGGCGTGGTGGCCATTCTGGGCACCACCTTCACGGGCGAACTGGAACCGATCGGCGAGATCTGCGCGGCACTCGACAAGGTCGCCGCCGAAGGGGGAGTGGACGTCCCGGTGCATGTCGACGCGGCCAGCGGTGGCTTCGTCGTGCCGTTCCTGCATCCCGATCTCATTTGGGACTTCCGGCTTCCGCGAGTCGTCTCGATCAATGTCAGCGGACACAAGTACGGGCTGACCTACCCAGGCATCGGGTTCGTGGTCTGGCGCAGTGCGGAGTACCTGCCCGAGGATCTCGTCTTCCGGGTCAACTACCTCGGCGGCGACATGCCGACGTTCACACTGAACTTCTCCCGGCCGGGAAACCAGGTCGTCGGTCAGTACTACAACTTCCTGCGACTCGGCCGGGGCGGCTACGCCAAGGTGATGCAGTGCCTGTCGGCGACGGCGCGCTGGCTCGGCGATCAGCTCAGCGAAAGCGAGCATTTCGAGGTTGTCGCCGACGGTTCGGCCATCCCGGTGGTCAGCTTCCGGTTGAAGCCCGGCCTGGGATACACCGCGTTCGACGTGTCGCATGCACTGCGGTCCTACGGCTGGCAGGTACCCGCGTACACCATGCCGGAGGGTGCCGAGGACATCACGATGCTGCGCGTCGTGGTCCGCGAGGGGTTCTCTGCCGACCTGGCCAGGGCCCTGCACGACGACACCAAGACCGCGTTGTCCCACCTCGATGCGCTCAAGCCGCAAGGCCATTTCGACCAGTTACAGCCGTTCGCGCACTGACCTGAAGGGGGCCGAGGTCGTCGGTCTGGGACAATCGGCCATGGTGACATGACCATGTATACGACCAAAGAGACGACAGCGCCGACGACCGCGCCTGCGTCCCCCGAGGCGGTCATCGACCTCGACGCCGTGGCACACAACGTGGCGCTTCTGCGGGAGCACGCGGGCACGGCGCAGGTGATGGCCGTCGTGAAGGCTGACGGATACGGCCACGGAGCGACGCAGACCGGTCGCGCCGCCCTGGCCGCGGGAGCATCGGAGCTGGGTGTCGCCACCATCGACGAGGCCGTCGCGCTGCGCCGCGACGGCATCACCGCTCCCGTGCTGGCGTGGCTGCATCCGCCTGGGACCGATTTCACCCCCGCCCTCCAAGACGAGGTGCAGATCGCGGTGTCGTCGCTGCGCCAGATCGGCGACCTCCGTGATGCGGTCGAGCGCACAGGCCGCACCGCGACAGTCACCGTCAAGGTCGACACCGGCCTGAACCGCAATGGCGCAAGCCCTGCCGAGTATCCGGCGATGCTGACGGCGCTGAGGCGCGCCATCGCCGACCATGCCTTCACATTGCGTGGCCTCATGTCGCATCTGGCGCATGGCGACGATCCCGACAATCCGTTCAATGACGTTCAGGCGGGGCGGCTGAAAGAGATGGCTTCCCAGGCGCGCGACCAGGGTGTGGCCTACGAGGTGGTGCACCTGTCCAACTCGCCGTCGGTGTTGACGCGGCCGGACCTCGTGTTCGACATGGTGCGGCCCGGAATCGCGGTATACGGGCAGACACCGATTCCCGAGCAGGGTGACATGGGTCTGAAGCCCGCGATGACGCTGAAATGCCCTGTGGCGCTGCTGCGGCCGGTACGGGCGGGCGACGGGGTGTCCTACGGCCACACATGGATCGCCGAACGTGACACCACCCTGGCGCTGCTTCCGATCGGCTACGCCGACGGTGTTTTCCGCAACCTCAGTGGCCGCATCGATGTGCTGATCAACGGCAGGCTGCGCCGCATCGCCGGACGCGTCTGCATGGACCAACTGGTGGTCGATGTGGGTTCCGACGGTGACGTCGCCGAGGGAGACGACGCGATCCTGTTCGGACCGGGCACCCGTGGCGAACCCACCGCACAGCACTGGGCCGAACTGCTCGGCACCATCAACTACGAGGTGGTCACGAGCCCACGCGGTCGGGTCGTCCGGACCTACGTCGGATCCCAACGTTGAGCGAGACGCGTGCTCGCTGGCTTGCGGGCGCGGCGGGCGTGACCGCAGTCGGCACCGCCACCGCGGCGTCCGTCGCCAGGTCGCTGCGCCGGCGTGTCAGCAGCGAGGACCCCTACGAGTACGAGGATTTCGCCCTCCTCGACACCGACCGCAGCAGCGTCGTCACCACACCTGACGGTGTCGACCTGGCAGTGCGCGAGGCGGGGGACGCGCAGGCCCGACTGACGGTGGTCTTCGCCCACGGCTTCTGCCTTCACATGGGCGCCTTCCATTTCCAGCGGGCCCGCCTGACCGAGGAGTGGGGCGCGCAGGTGCGGATGGTGTTCTACGACCAGCGGGGGCACGGTCAGTCCGGCCAGGCGTCACCGGATACGTACACCGTGGAGCAATTGGGCAAGGACCTGGAGACGGTATTGGCCGTGATGGCGCCGCGCGGGCCTGTGGTGCTGGTTGGCCACTCGATGGGCGGTATGACTGTGCTGTCGCACGCCAGGCAGTACCCGGAGCGCTACCGTACCCGGGTGGTCGGCGCCGCGCTGATTGCGTCTGCGGCTGAGGGGGTTTCACGCTCCCCGCTCGGAGAGATCCTGAAGAATCCCGCGCTGGAGGCGGTCCGCTTCGCAGTCCGGTACGCGCCGAAGACCGTGCACCGCACCCGGGGTGCCGCCAAATCGGTGATCGCTCCGATTCTTCGTGCGGCCTCCTACGGTGACCAGAAGATCAGTCCGAGCGTCGTCGAGTTCTCCGAGAAGATGATGCACGACACTCCGATCGAGACCCTGGTCGAGTTCCTACATGCCCTCGAAGTCCACGATGAAACCGACGGGCTGACCACCCTGGCGAAGGTTCCCACGCTGATCGCGTGCGGCGACGAAGACATGCTCACCCCGATGGAGTATTCACAGGACATGGCGGACGCCCTGCCCAAGTCCGAACTCGTGATCGTCGACGGCGCAGGGCATCTCGTCCAGCTCGAACGGCCTGACGTCATCGATGAAGCGCTGGTTCAGCTGGTGGAACGCGCCACCCCCTCCAAGCTCGTCGCGCTCACCCGTCGCGTCCGTGACCGGGTTCGACACAATGGCTGAGCGTGGTGCCGGAACCGCGGAGCTACCGACGGCCGAGGACACCATCGCCCTGGGCGCACGTTTTGGCAGACAGCTGCGCGCCGGGGACGTCGTGGTGCTGTCCGGTCCGCTGGGCGCAGGAAAGACCGTGTTGGCCAAAGGCATTGCGCAAGCCATGGATGTCGACGGTCCCGTCGTCTCACCGACGTTCGTGCTGGCCCGGGTGCACCGGGCACGTCACGCCGACGCACCGGCGATGATTCACGTCGACCTCTACCGTCTGCTGGACAACGCCTCGGTCGACCTGCTCGCCGAACTCGACTCGCTGGACCTCGACACCGACCTCGAAGACGCCGTCGTCGTCGTGGAGTGGGGTGAAGGAGTGGCCGAGCGGTTGTCCGACAGTCACCTCGACGTCCGCCTCGAACGCGGAACCGACAGCGAGGTGCGCACGGCGATCTGGCAGTGGAGCGAGCCGTGAGCAGCCTGATCCTGGCGATTGACACCGCCACGCCTGCGGTCACCGCCGGAGTGGTCCGGCGTGACGGTGACGCGGTCGAGGTGCTGGCCGAGCGGGTCACGCTCGACGCTCGTGCGCACGCCGAGCAGCTGACACCGAATGCGGTCGCCGCACTCGCCGAGGCCGAGGTAGGCGTCGAGGATCTCGAGGCGATCGTCGTCGGCTGCGGGCCGGGCCCGTTCACCGGTCTGCGCGTCGGCATGGCGACCGCCGCGGCGTACGGCCACGCGCTCGGGCTGCCGGTGCATGGCGTGTGCAGCCTCGACGCCATCGGCATCGTGGCGGGCGGCAACCTGTTGGTCGTCACCGATGCCCGCAGGCGTGAGGTGTACTGGGCGCGCTACCGCGACGGTGTACGCGTCGAGGGTCCGGCCGTCGCCGCCCCCGCCGACGTGCCAGGGGCCGATGAGGCGCTGGCGCAGCCGCCGCTGTATCCCACCGCCGCGGGACTGGTGCGCGCCGTCGCGGACTGGGGTTCGGCACCCGCGCCCCTGGTGCCCCTGTATCTCCGTCGACCCGACGCCAAGACACTGGCCGAACGGGCGGCTCGATGACCGTCGTCTACGGAAAGCTGAAGCCGTCGGATGCCGCGCGATGTGCCGAACTGGAGTCTCAGTTGTTCTCCGGAGACGACCCGTGGCCCGAGCGCGCGTTCCTGGCCGAACTCAGGGCCAAGCACATCCACTACGTCGCCGCGCGCACGAAGGAGGGGACGGTCGAAAAGCTCGTCGGCTACGCCGGAATCGCGCGGCTGGGACGAATGCGGCCCTACGAGTACGAGATTCACACCATCGGCGTCGATCCCCTCTACCAGGGCCAGGGTATCGGTCGACGGTTGGTAGGCGAACTCATCGAATTGGCCTCCGACAGCGTCATTTTCCTGGAGGTGCGCACCGACAACGCACCTGCGATCGGACTATATGAGAGTTTCGGTTTCGTCAACGTGGGTCTGCGAAGGCGCTATTACCGTGCCAGTGGGGCCGACGCCTATACGATGAAGCGCCTTCCCCAAGAGGATCCGTCATGACAGTCATTCTGGCCATCGAGAGCTCCTGCGACGAAACCGGAGTCGGCATCGCCGAACTCGGCGCAGACGGCTCGGTGACGCTGCTGGCCGACGAGGTGGCCTCGAGCGTCGACGAGCATGCGCGATTCGGCGGTGTGGTTCCCGAGATCGCGTCGCGGGCCCACCTCGAGGCGCTCGGACCGACGATGCGTCGCGCACTGAAGACGGCCGGTGTCATCAAACCGGACATCGTCGCGGCGACCATCGGGCCGGGGCTCGCCGGCGCATTGTTGGTGGGAGTGGCTGCCGCCAAGGCATATTCGGCCGCGTGGCAGGTGCCCTTCTACGCGGTCAACCATCTGGGCGGGCACCTGGCCGCTGATGTCTATGACCACGGTCCGCCTGCCGGAGAGCGTGGGTCTGCTGGTGTCAGGCGGCCACACCAACCTGCTGCACGTGCGGTCGCTGGGAGCACCGATCATCGAGCTCGGCAGCACCGTCGACGACGCCGCGGGTGAGGCCTACGACAAGGTGGCGCGCCTGCTCGGCCTCGGCTATCCGGGGGGACGAGTGCTTGACGAGTTGGCGCAGACCGGCGACCGCGATGCGATCGTGTTCCCGCGCGGTATGACCGGGCCGCGCGACGATCCCCATGCGTTCAGCTTCTCCGGGCTCAAGACAGCCGTGGCGCGCTTTGTCGAGAGCCATCCCGACGCATCGCAGGCTGACGTCGCCGCTGGCTTCCAGGAGGCGGTCGCCGACGTGCTGACGTTGAAGGCGGTGCGAGCGGCCAAGGAGCTCGACGTATCGACATTGTTGATCGCCGGTGGGGTGGCGGCGAATTCCCGGCTCCGTGAGCTGGCGGAGCAGCGCTGCGCGGACGCCGGTCTGACGCTTCGCATTCCGCGGCCCCGGCTGTGCACCGACAACGGTGCGATGATCGCGTCGTTCGCCGCCCATCTGATCGCGGCGGGCGCGGCGCCGTCGCCTCTTGATGCGGTGAGCGATCCCGGTCTACCGGTGGTGAAGGGACAGGTGGCATGAGCGGCACGGCCGAGGACAAGCTGGACATCATCGAGCTGCTCTACCGCTACGCCGAGTTGATCGACGCGGGTGACTTCGACGGCGTCGGCGCGCTGCTGTCCCGCGCAACGTTCGGCGGTCCGGCATCGGGATCGGTGTCGGGAGCCGCGAATATCGCCAAACTCTTCGCGGCGACCACACGCCGCTACCCCGACCACGGCAACACGCCCCGGACACGACACCTCGTGCTCAATCCCGTCGTGGAGCTCAGCGGCGATTCCGCCGTTGCACGCTCGACGTTCTGTGTCGTGCAGGACACCGAGTCCGTCCCGATCCAGCCGATCGTCGTCGGACGGTACTTCGACGCGTTCGGCCGCGACGGCAGCGGGTGGCACTTCACCGAGCGCAAGGTCGAGATCCAGATGATCGGCGATGTGTCCGATCACCTGATGGTCGATCCGACGAACTTCTGACCACCGTGCATTACGAGCTGCGCCTGCGACCCGCGCAACCCGAAGCCCCCGCGCCGGACGCGTTCACGATCCACCGCCGTGCGGTTGCGCCGACCGACGGCCGTGACGGGCTGTCGCTCGCATTCGTCCACGAAGGTGTCGGCGGCTACCCGCTGTTGCTCCTGCACGGATGGCCCGAGACCAAGCGCATCTGGTGGCGCAACATCGGCGCGCTGGCCGAGGCCGGACACGAGGTGATCGCACCCGACCTGCGCGGCTTCGGCGACTCGGATCTGTCGGCGGCCGATGTGTACGACCTGGCGGCGTGGAGTCGCGATGTCTACCTCCTCGTACACGACGTCCTCGGCCACGAGCGGTGTGGCGTGGTGGGCGGCGACCTCGGTGGCTTCATCGCGATCGATCTGCTGCACCGCTATCCGGGTTTCGTGGACAAGCTGGTGTTCTTCGACTCCGTGCCGCCGATGGTCTTCGACGACTACACCGCGGCGGGTATCGATATCGCCTCGATCCGATCCATGGGTGACGGCCCGACCGCCGACTACCGCCACCTTCAGGGCGCGACACCGGATGCACTGGCGGCCGAACTCGACACCCCCGCCAAGCGCAGGCGGTATGTCGCGGGTATGTACGGCCACCGGCTGTGGGCGTCGCCCGGTACCTTCGCCACCGCCGACGTCGACTTCATGACCGAGCCGTTCTCGACCGAGGAGCGGCTGCGTGCGGGATGGGCGGCCTATCAGCTGCAGTACGGCCGACCGGTGAGCGAGCCGCCGATCGTCGACCGCATGGTCGATGTGCCGACACTCATCCTCTACGGCATGGACGACCAAGTGGTCGGCCCGGACTTCCTGCACACCTGCGAGGTGGCCTTCACGAAGCGGACGGGTCCGGTGGTGTTGCCGGGCGCCGGTCATTTTCTGCAATGGGAGCGCGCCGACCTGTTCAATCCGCTGGTGACCGCCTTCTTCGGCGACCTGCGTGTTCGCCCCTCGCGATAGGCAGTAACCCGATCTTGAGTGCTAGCACTCTCATGTATAGAGTGCTAGGTGGCAGGCGACCAATCCGTGCGCCGGCACCCGCGACGACGGCGCAAGGCACGGACGTTATGCCGAACACCTGGTAATTGAGAACCCGGGATCCCCCGGGATCGACAACCCGAAATTAGTGGAGGGCTCCATCGTGGCGAGCGTGAACATCAAGCCACTCGAGGACAAGATCCTCGTACAGGCCAACGAGGCCGAGACCACGACCGCTTCCGGTCTGGTCATCCCCGACACGGCCAAGGAGAAGCCCCAGGAGGGCACCGTCGTCGCAGTCGGCCCCGGCCGCTGGGACGAGGACGGCGAGAAGCGTATCCCCTTGGACGTTTCCGAAGGCGACACCGTCATCTACAGCAAGTACGGCGGCACCGAGATCAAGTACAACGGCGAGGAGTACCTGATTCTCTCCGCGCGCGACGTGCTGGCTGTCGTCAACAAGTAAGCACCCGTGTCCCGCCCCGGAGCTTCCCGTATCGACGGGTGAGTTCCGGGGCGGCACTCGTACATCCCACTTCAGTCAGAAAGCAATCCTATGAGCAAGCAGATTGAGTTCAACGAAACTGCGCGCCGGGCAATGGAAGCCGGGGTCGACAAGCTTGCCGACGCTGTGCGGATCACGCTGGGCCCGCGCGGTCGCCACGTGGTGTTGGCCAAGGCGTACGGCGGTCCGGTGGTGACCAATGACGGCGTCACCATCGCCCGCGAAATCGAGCTGGAGGACCCGTTCGAGAACCTGGGTGCCCAGCTGGTGAAGTCGGTCGCCACCAAGACCAATGATGTGGCAGGCGACGGCACCACAACGGCGACGGTGCTCGCGCAGGCGATCATCAAGGCGGGGCTGCGCAACGTGGCGGCCGGGGCCAACCCGATCGCGCTCGGCCAGGGCATCAGCAAGGCCGCTGACGCGGTCTCCGAAGCGCTGCTGGCGGCGGCGACGCCGGTCAGCGACAAGAAGGGCATCGCTCAGGTCGCCACCGTGTCTTCGCGCGACGAGCAGGTCGGCGAGCTGGTGGGTGAGGCGATGACGACCGTCGGCGTCGACGGTGTGGTCACAGTCGAGGAATCCTCGACGCTGGACACCGAACTCGAGGTCACCGAGGGCGTGGGCTTCGACAAGGGCTTCATCTCGGCGTACTTCATCACCGACTTCGACGCGCAGGAAGCCGTGCTCGAGGACGCGCTGGTGCTGCTGCACCGCGAGAAGATCAGCTCGCTGCCCGATCTGCTTCCGCTGTTGGAGAAGGTGGCCGAGGCGGGCAAGCCACTGCTGATCGTTGCCGAGGACGTCGAGGGTGAACCCCTGTCGACGTTGGTGGTCAACGCGATTCGCAAGACGCTCAAGGCCGTTGCGGTCAAGGCGCCGTTCTTCGGCGACCGCCGCAAGGCGTTCCTCGACGACCTGGCCGTCGTGACCGGCGGACAGGTCGTCAACCCCGACGTCGGTCTCGTGCTCCGTGAGGTCGGCCTGGAGGTGCTGGGCACCGCGCGCCGGGTCGTGGTCGACAAGGACAGCACGGTCATCGTCGACGGCGGTGGCACGCAGGACGCCATCGAAGGGCGCAAGGCGCAGCTGCGCTCCGAGATCGAGGCGAGCGATTCCGATTGGGATCGCGAGAAGCTCGAGGAGCGCCTGGCCAAGCTGTCCGGCGGCGTCGCCGTCATCAGGGTCGGCGCGGCCACCGAGACCGATCTCAAGAAGCGCAAGGAAGCGGTCGAGGACGCGGTCTCGGCAGCCAAGGCGGCTGTCGAGGAGGGCATCGTCGCCGGCGGCGGCGCGGCGCTCATCCAGGCCGGCTCGGTGCTCGGTCCGCTGCGTGAGTCACTCGAGGGTGACGAGGCACTGGGCGTGGGCGTGTTCGCCTCCGCCTTGACCGCTCCGCTGTACTGGATCGCCACCAACGCCGGGCTCGACGGCTCGGTCGTGGTGAACAAGGTCAGCGAGCTGCCCGCCGGTCAGGGCTTCAACGCCGCAACGCTGGCGTACGGCGATCTGGCGGCCGACGGTGTCGTGGACCCCGTCAAGGTCACCCGGTCGGCCGTGCTGAACGCGGCGTCCGTCGCGCGGATGGTGCTCACCACCGAGACCGCGATCGTCGAGAAGCCGGCCGAGGAGGAAGACGACGGCCATGGCCACGGCCACGGTCATCACCACCACTAGGTAGGGCGACACCACCCCCGGTCCCTCTAGGGCCGGGGGTGGATTCGTTTCGGTGACCTGCTGTAGCCCACCTCGGGATCATCCGCATCCGCCCCGGTCTCCCGGATCAGCTTGATCTCCATAAGCGAGCTAAGGACGTTCAGTGTTCGTCGTAGTGACCGTCGTGCGGTGCGTGGCGATGGCCGTCGTGTAGGTGGTCAACGTGGTCCCCGTGTTGGACGGCTTCGTGTCCGCAATCGGGGCCGTGAACATGGTCGGGATGATCGTGGGTGTTCTCGCAACTAGTCATGGGAGACACGGCAGATCGTCATATGCACACATCGCAATATGACGATGCCCGCAACGTCGCCTCTGTGGCGTCGCAGGGGGCCACGCCGAGCAGGTCAGAGCTTCACCTGGTTTCGGGTCAAGACCACCTCCGCGGCTTCAGAAGTCGTTCCCTTGACCTTGACCTAGATTGCCGAATCGCCCTTTGTCGCGTGAACGTCGTATGACCGCGTGTTGCCGACATCCTCAGTCGCATAACCAAAGCCGCTGTTCGAAATGCTCGCGGACAACCTGGACAGCCCGTTCCTCGAGCACCTCGTTCTCGGATGCGCTCAGCCGCCCCCGAACCTTCTTCACGGATTGGCGATTGCCTCTACGGCGTCTATCGCGTCGGCTATCTCTGGGGAAACCTCCCTTTCGGGACTCCCGCTGATCCCAAGCTGCTCCGTCGTCAGGTCGCCCGATGTCCGTTGAGAAAGGCGGCGACGAGAGCCTGCGGGTCGGGCTCCGCCACCATGGATGCCGCCCCGGTGCGCGCCCACAGGCCGAACATCAGCAGCGGCGCGATCAGCATCATGAGTTTCTCGAACGGATCACCGCGTGTGAGCTGACCCCGATCTTGGTAGGCGGCGATCACCTGCACCGCGTTGAGCAGGTTCGGCATGAGCCCAGTCATGGCCGCGCGCAACTCCGGATGACGCGGCACTTCGGTGAGCAGGGTCACGACCGCACCGCCGTAGCGCCGTGTCGTCTCGGAATAGGCCTGAACCAACGCGACGAGGTCGGCCACGACGTCGTCGGTGACTTTCAATCGCGCGAAAGGCGATTCGGCCAGCGCCTGTGTCAAGGCCGCATTGATCAATGCCGCCTTGTCGCCGTAGCGGCGGAACAGTGTCGACTCGTTGACGCCCGCGCGTTTCGCGATCCCCTGCGTCGTGGTGGCTCGGTATCCGTTCTCAGCGAAGACGGTGACCGTCGCCTCGAACAGGCCTTCGACGTCGATCTGCTTGGGCATCTGGCTCCCAACATCCGGGCTTCCGATTGGGGAAGCGCCTTCGATCCTAATGCAAGTAATTACTTGCATTAGATGTTTCCCCGCACTACCTTGGTCGCTATACGAGCTCGGATGGAAGGCCGGTGATGGCTGGGACGCAGACTGAAACTGCTGTTCGCCCGCCATTGTGGCGGCTGAAGGAGCGTCTGCAATTCACCGGGTGGCTCCAGTACATGCCCCCTTTCACAGCTGCGATCGCTTTCCTTGCTGTCTCGGCAGTCGGATGGCTGATCGGACGCTGGCGGTTTCCACTCTTCTGGCTGCCGTTGGCCATCGGCATCCTGCTGCTCGGCGCGGCCGTCTTCGACCTCGTAACCGTGAAGTGGCAGATACGGCCCCGCGAGCCATTGCCGCACCGCAAGGACGGTCTTGACACCTTCGACCTCATCCGCTCGCGCCGGTCGTGTCGTTCCTTTCAGAGCCGGAATCTGACCACCCAGGACCGCGCTGAAGTCTTTCGGGCTGTTGACGAGTACACGCCGAAAGATGTTCTGATTGGCCGCAGCCCGATTCGATTCGAATATGTTGCGGCTCCGCTGACCGTCTGGCCGACGGTCGGTGCGCACGAGTTCCTGGTCGCGATAGCGCCGCGGACGTACGACCGTTTGGCAGTCATCGATGTGGGTCGCAGCCTGCAGCGGGTAGTGCTGTGTGCCACCCGAATGGGCTTGGCCACCTGCTGGATCGGACCGGGTGCCGACCAGGCCAGCGTCATCCGACACCTCGGTGACCGATTCGATCCCGATCATGATCACGTAATCTGCGTGTGCGCCGTGGGATATCGGTCCCGCTTCGAGCCTTTGTTCATTCGCATGATGGAGAAGATCCAGCATCGCCGACTCCCGCTGTCGTGCCTCTTCTTCGCCGATCCGTACTTCAAAGTTCCTCTCCCGGTGGATAACCCCCCCTTCGTATCGTTTGGGCGCTGCTATGAGGTGTGCCAGTGGTCGCCGTCGTCCTTCAACAGTCAGACCACACGATGCGCAGCGGTAACCGAACCGACCGCTACTGGAGAGAAGGTGATCCGCTTCGATTTCTGCGCCACCACCACGTCGCGGTTCTACGCTCCCGTCGCATTGGGCATCTGGTGCGCGAACTGGGAAGCCGGCTGCGCAGCACTAGGGCTGCCAGGGCATTTCACGGTTCTTACTGCCGATGAACGAGGTGTCCCGGATGCCCCGGAACTACCCAGATATGACGTGAGCTGGATCGCCGACTAGAAGGCCGACCAGATCAGCGAGAAGCTCGTCAAGTTCTGCCAGCTCGTCGGAGTTATCCGAGCCCTGCTCCCGAACACGTTCTAGCCGTTGGGAATCCCCGAGCAACCTAAGAACCATTGCCTCGATCAACTCGCATAAATCATCCGCTCGGATGGTTCTGTTGCCGCACTTGTGGACTTTCGTAGCCGTCTGGCACCTGTACCGAGGAAACTGGGAATGGCTACCGCCGTTGAATCTGTAGGCAGGCTTACTGCAGATCCCGCAGAAGATGACCTGAGTAAGCAGTGAGCCCCGAGACTGCGGTCGCGATCCCTGCGACCGTGAGGCCAGCGCATCGCTTACCTGCGACCAGATGCCACGATCTAGCACCGGCTCAGCACGTTGGATAGGGGAGCCGTCGTCTCCCCGAATGGCCTTGCCGCTGCGGTCAGTGACCCGGCCTAGCAGGGCCTCGGACATCAGCGACCGCTTAAGCGGTGTGACGTTCCAATCATTGCCTTTGGGGGACTTGATCCCTCGGCGGGTCAAGTCGAAACAGATCGAGTTGAGAGAATCCCCGTCGATCACACGACGTGCTACCTCTTCAATCACGGGGACTTGTTCAAGGTCCGGGATCAGCCGCCAGTCACCGGATTCCTTGTCGGGCCGGTATCCCCACGGCGAGACGACACCGTGGTACTTCCCTGCTTTGATGTTGTGCTGTGCTGAACTCTTGTTCCGCTCAGAGATGGCTTGGTCACCCGACTAAGTCGGGTGACGACAAGGGCTCTAGCTGGGCATTCGTTGGGCACCGGGGATGGTATCACTTGAACAACTGAGACGGCTGTCGTGGAGAAGCCGGCCGAGGAGGAAGACGACGGCCATGGCCACGGACACGGTCATCACCACCGCTGAGTGAAGTGCTGAAGAGCCACCCCCGGTCATGTGGGACCGGGGGTGGTTTTTTAGTGCCGATCCGGGCCTTTGCGGGCCCCTCGGTACGTACTATTCGCAGGTGTCGTTGGTGGACGGCATGCCCCGGCCGGGGAGGAGCGATGAAGCTGCGACGCGACAGTTTCGCGGGCCGTCCAAGTCGCGCATTTAGGGGGTCGACCGTGATGATTCAGCGTTTCGCAGCGGCCGGACTTGTTGCCGCCGTGGCTACGGTCGCGTTCGCGCAGCCGGTGAGTGCCGACCCAATGGACCCGATCCCGGGAAACGGGTTCTTTCTCGTCGGACCCGACATCTCGCCGGGCCTCTACCGAACGGCCGGCTCCGCGTCGGCCTTCGGCGTGTGGATTAACGACGTGCCGACACAGGACTCGATGTGCGTGTGGTTTACCTACAGCACGCCAGATGCGAACAAGGATCATGTGGTCGCGACGAACATCTCCATTGGTCCGATGTTCGCGAACATCAACACGGCGGTGATGGCCTTCGAGTCACGGAACTGTCAACCGTGGACCCGGGTCCACTAGGTGGGTGACAGCGTTTATCTCGAGCGGGTGTCCGAGGACAGCGAGCGGCTGTTCGACGACTCGTTGGCACCCGAACAAGCCCGTCAATTGGCTCGGCTTCTGACGAAGCACGCGGACAAGATCAGCGATTCCGAATCCGCTAAAGACTCAGCCGAAGTTCACAGCTAATGGCATGGTGGCTGCCATGAGCTGGATTTCCTGCAGTTTGAACCGCAAGTGGCTGATGTTGGCGATTACGGGCGTCGCGACGTTGGGTCTCGTGACTGGGTGTGGGACACCGTCCCAGCGCGACAACACCGTTCCCGCTCCCGAGTCCCGTCTGTCCGATGGCACCGTCGCCGGCGCTGGCACCGTCGCCGGCGCGCCGGAAGCCCCACCCGA
Source organism: uncultured Actinomycetota bacterium (assembly GCA_963805835.1). GTDB lineage: Bacteria > Actinomycetota > Actinomycetes > Mycobacteriales > Mycobacteriaceae > Mycobacterium. Next base: position 141,072 of record CAWDVX010000012.1, read on the forward strand.
CCAGGGGCCGGCGCCGGTTGACGACGTGACGCGTGATGTCATCAAGACCGCGTCGATGACCATCAGTGTTTCCGATACCTCCGAGGCCGCGGACAAGGCGGCGGTCATAGTGGAGAAGGCCGACGGTCGGGTGGACAGTCGCAGGGAGGATGCCGGGTCCGACCGCGGATTTGCCCGCACCTCGATCGTGTTGCGAGTTCCAGTGGCGAAGCTCGACGGCGTGGTGCGGGAGCTCAAGACATTGGGCACCGTGCAGATGGCCGAGACCACGTCGGAGGATGTGACGGCGCAACGAGTCGACCTCGACGCTCGCATCAAGGCGCTGCAGACATCGGTGGATCGCCTGCTGGCCATCATGCGCGACGCCAGGGACCCCGATGCACTCATCACTGCCGAGAACGCACTCTCGCAACGGCAGGCGGATCTGGACAGCCTGCGTGCGCAGCGTGAAGCGCTCGGCGACCAGATCGAATACAGCACCGTCAACGTCACCTTCGTGGCACAGTCGATCGGCGGACCTGCGCCCAACGAATATCAGGGATTTGCGGGCCAGGTCGAACGCGGCTGGGACAACTTGGTTTTCGTGATCGGTAACCTGGTGCTGCTGTTCGGCCTGATGCTTCCCTGGCTGTTGGTGTTGGCCGTTGCCGTCGCCATCGTCTACGGCGTGATTCGACTGGCAGGCGGAGGCAAACCCAAAGCCGCCGCGGTGGTGAACAAGCCCGCCGATGGATCAGACGTGCACGTCGCGCAGCCCGACGGCGAACCGGACGCCTGAGCAGTTGTAGCACCCCACACAGCCGACGCAATTCGTGCAGCCGACGCATCCCAAGCACGCAACGCACTTCTTGCAGAACGCGCACGCGACACACGCGATACTCCCGGCGACGGCGAGTGACATTGCGGTGCCGATACTCCCGGCGACCGCGGCACTTCCGGCGGTGGCGATCGAACCGGCGACCGCGGCGCTGGCCACGGTGGCCGCCGATCCGGCAACGGCGGTGCTCGCGACTGTCGCTGCCGAGCCCGCCACCGCCGTGCTGGCTGTGGTGGCTACCGAGCCGGCGACCGCGGTGCTGGCCGTCGTGGATTCGGAGTCCAGCGCGATGTCAGAGTCCCGAGATTCCATCACGGGGTTCATTCTGAGTCAGGGGCGGTCGATTGTCTTGTGCCTTTTGTCGGCTGTGGGCAGTGACTACGAAGCGCGGCGGATACCCCGCTTCAACAACAATTCGCGCTCGGACTCGGACAGGCCGCCCCAGATGCCGTAGGGCTCTCCGACGGCCAGTGCGTGCGCGCGGCACTGCGCGATCACCGGGCAGCTCCGGCACATCTCTTTGGCCCGCATCTCGCGCTGCGCGCGGGCCCTGCCCCGCTCTCCGTCGGGATGGAAGAACATGGACGAATCGACGCCTCGGCAAAGGCCGGCGATCTGCCAATCCCAGATATCTGCGTTCGGTCCGGGAAGCTGTTGCGGCTGTGGCATTGGAGTACCCCTCTCTACACACCCATTTCGCCAACTACGCGAGTGCGTGAGTTTTGGAACAGATCCGAGCTCAGTCGCCGATGACTTCTCGTGCACACAAACTAGAAGGGCTCACGAAATTCCGTCAATAGCCTGAACATGTGCTTATTGACATAACGGCAGGTCCAGAATTTACTTCCCGTTCATCATTGGAACCCAACGGCAACGACTTCAGTGTTAAGCAAACGTGTTGGAGCGGTCGGTAATGCCTATTTGTCCTGATCGAGTTGAACAGCGCTACCGCGGCAAATTTCCGCGACGCAGCGCCGGCTTACATGGAATTAACATTGGCAGCACCAACTGTTAACCAATGTGATTTTGGCGCGATCCGAATATGTACCCAGCGGTACCGGTTACCGGCCGTCGGCGTTGATAACGTGCGGCATCGATGACCACCTCCACGGCAGTGCTGTCGAACGCGGCGTTCGGGGACGACCCGGGACGCTGGCCGCTGCCCGCCGCAACGACGCCGTATGAGTTGTGGCTGCGGGCCGTCGTGGCCGGCGGTCAGGGCCGCTACAGCAGCGCCCTGGCCGACCTCGCCGCGCTACGCCGAGGACCGCGAGGTCCATGGCTGTCGCTGGCGCACAGCACCCGCGCGTCCTTCCTGCGGCAACTCGGCTGGCATGACTTGGCCCGCACCTGGGACGGCCGGGCGTCGGCCGTCGCGGGATCGGATCGCCAGGCTGGTGCCGACGCATTGATCGGACTGGCCGCGGACGCGCTCGGCGTGGGACGGTTCGCGGCCTCGGAGCGGGCGCTGCACCGCGCCGCCGCCATGCTCGACGATGCGGCTCTCGACCGGCTGCAGGTGCGGATCGCGTGGGTGTCCGCGGAACTTGCGATGGCCCGTGGACTGGGCTCGGCCGCGGTGGAACACGCCGATATCGGCTTCGCCCGCGCCGCGGCGCTCGGCTCGGCACGGCACACCGTGAAGTCGGAGGTGGTCCGGGCCGCGGCGCTGTGCTGCGCCGGTGACCTCGACACCTCCCGGCGGGTCGCGGACGGCACGCTGAACGACACCGGACGTCTCGGAATGATCCCGCTGCGCTGGGCGTTGGCGAGTTTGCTGGTGGGTATCGGCAGCGCGACGCGCTCACGAGAGGAGGTGGCCGCGATTCGCGACGAGGCCGCAGACACAGTCCGGTCACGGGGCGGCGTGTGGTCCACCAGCTGAGACGGGAGCACGTCATCCTGAAAGTTATTGTTTAGCTGAGCCGACTGCCCACCGCTAAGTGTCCTGCAAGTAACGCTGGAGAGATCGCACACGATGACAATTTCGGGAGAACATCTCGATGCCGTCGTTGCTGAGGCTGTAGCGGGCAATCGGGACGCGCTCCGGAGGGTGCTGGAGACCATTCGTCCCATCGTCGTGCGGTATTGCCGCGCGAGAGTGGGTGCGGCTGAGCGCAGCGGCCTCTCAGCAGATGACGTCGCGCAGGAGGTTTGCTTGGCCGCCATAACGGCGCTGCCGCGCTACAAGGATCAGGGACGACCGTTCCTGGCCTTTGTGTACGGCATTGCTGCGCACAAGGTCGCTGACGCACATCGCGCAGCGGGCAGAAATCGCTCCGACCCGATGGATGTCGTGCCGGAACGCCTCTCGGTGGACGCGGGTCCCGAGCAGATGGCGCTGGACTCCGAGGCATCGGCCCGGATGAAGCAGCTGCTGGCCATTTTGCCCGAGAAGCAGCGCGAAATCCTGATCCTGCGCGTGGTCGTCGGCATGAGCGCCGAGGAGACCGCCGAGGCGGTCGGCAGTACAGCGGGCGCGGTCCGAGTCGCCCAGCACCGTGCATTGGCGCGGTTGAAAGAAGAGATCATGGCGACGGGGCACGATCATGCCTGACTTCGGACGCTGGACTCCCAATGGCGGCGACCCGTCGCTCAACGAGATCAACCGCACTGATCGGTTCCTCGACGCGCTCGCTTCCGAACAGCAGGTGTATGCCACCGATCCCGGCGAGGCCGAACTGATCAACCTGTTGTCCGGCTGGCGCGACGACATTCGCCATCCGCCGTTGACGGTGCCGGTGACGCCGCGCGACGCGGTGATCGCGTTGGACTCCGCACAGCGGACGCGCCAGCGCTCGCGCAGGACCCTGGCTCTCGTCGGCTCGGCCGCCGCGGCGGTGCTGTTTCTCGGTGGGTTCGTCAGCGTCGTCGCGGGTGCAGGACCGGGTGACTCGCTCTACGGGCTGCGCACCATGTTCTTCGGTGAACAGCCGGCGGCCCGGGACGACGCCGTGATGCTTGCCTCGCAGCAACTCGCCGAGGTGCAGCAACTGGTCGACGAAGGGCAGTGGGACGCCGCGCAGCAGAAGCTGCAGACACTCACCACGACGGTCGCCACGGTCAACGACGATGTTCAAAAGCAGGAACTGGTCACCCAGTGGCAAGAGCTGACGGTGAAGGTCGAGGCGCAAGACGCTGCGGCGACGCTGCCTCCCGACGCACCGCCGCCGGAGTTCCCAGACGTGGTCGTGCTCGACACTCCGACGATTTCCGACACCACCTCATCGGAGACCACGGCAGCGTCGGAGACGACCTCGCCGTCGGAGACCACGTCGCCGTCGGAGACCTCGACACCGTCGTCACCGTCGGAGTCCTCGACACCGTCGTCAACGTCGGAGTCCTCGACACCGTCGTCCGGGACGACCTCGACGCCGCCGACTTCACCTCCGTCGGAGACCGCCGCGACGACGCCTTCGACCAGTCCGCCGGCGCAGGCCCCGCCACCGTCGTCGGTCTCCGCAACGACGGCGTCGCCCGCGACGCAGGCCGCAACGACGGCGTCGCCCGCGACGCAGGCCTCGGCGACCACACCGTCGCCCGAGCCGCAAACGGAGGTGACTACGGCCTTGCCGACGCCGTCGACCACCGTCGTAGTTACCACCAGCGCCGCGGCCACTTCCAGGCCGGCGCCGGTGACGTCAGAGACCGCGTCGCAGTCCGCTCAGCAGGAGCCGACGACCGCCGAGGCGCCGCCGGTGCAGCGTGAAGCGCCGAAGCCAGTGGTCACAACCATTTTTGAGTCGCCGCAGCCGGAGGCTGGTTCCGGCGGCGAAGGCAGCTAACCCTCAGCGATACCCGTCGGTGTCCGTGGTGGCCTCGTTGAGGGAGGCGTCGGCGTAGCCGCGGCAATAGTCCCAGGTGACGTAGGCATCAGGTTCGGGATCATAAGCGGGCTCATGCGGTCGGACCGTGCCGTCGACGAGCAGCTGCAACAGGTTGGCCCGCAGCATGTCCCAGTCGTGGTAGTGGTCCTGCTGACACTCGTCACAGCACACAACCAGTCCGCGAATTCCTTTGTGCGCCAACAATGCTTCATATACGGCCAGGTCCGCGAGATCAGCCTCGACCGCTGTCCGCTCCTGCGGGTCCAGCGGCTGCCCCGGCTCGAGGGCGTCGAGTGCAGCCGAGGGGTCGCACGGGTCGTCGGCGAACGGATCGGGCGGCAAACCCGGCGGGAGGTGGTCGCGCACGACTCCACACTACGCAGCCGCGCACATTTCGCGCCAGCCGTCCACCGGCATGGCGCAACCGGGAGTGTGACGCCGAACCGACGACATCAATGCCGATAAGATGGGGAATCTAGCTCGTCCGTCTCGGGAGGCCCCACCCATGTCGATCGCTGAAAGCAGCCTTCCCCTCGCCGTTCCGGTGCCTACCGGCGGCGATGATCCGACGAAAATCGCGATGCTGGGCCTCACATTTGACGACGTGCTGCTGCTACCCGCCGCCTCGGATGTGGTGCCCGCCACAGCCGACACCTCCAGCCAGCTCACCAAGCGGATCCGGCTGAGGGTCCCGCTCGTCAGCTCCGCGATGGACACCGTGACCGAGTCGCGGATGGCCATCGCGATGGCCCGCGCCGGTGGTATGGGTGTGCTGCACCGCAACCTGCCCGTGGCCGAACAGGCCGGCCAGGTCGAGACCGTCAAGCGTTCCGAGGCCGGCATGGTGACCGACCCCGTGACCTGCTCGCCGGACAACACACTTGCCGAGGTCGACGCGATGTGCGCGCGGTTCCGCATTTCGGGCCTGCCGGTCGTCGACGCCAGCGGTTCGCTCGTCGGCATCATCACAAACCGCGACATGCGTTTTGAGGTCGACCAGTCCAAGCCGGTCTCCGAGGTGATGACCAAGGCGCCGTTGATCACTGCGCAGGAGGGTGTTTCAGCTGAGGCGGCGTTAGGTCTGCTGCGCCGCCACAAGATTGAGAAGCTGCCGATCGTCGACGGACACGGCAAGCTGACCGGGCTCATCACCGTCAAAGACTTCGTCAAGACCGAGCAGTTCCCGTTCGCCACCAAGGACAGCGATGGCCGTCTGCTCGTCGGCGCCGCGGTCGGTGTCGGCGACGATTCGTGGACGCGGGCGATGACGTTGGTGGATGCCGGCGTCGACGTCGTCATCGTGGACACCGCACACGCGCATAACCGCCTGGTGCTCGACATGGTGCGCCGCCTCAAGGCCGTCGTCAGCGACCGCGTGGACGTCATCGGCGGCAACGTCGCGACCCGGACCGCCGCCGCCGCGCTGGTCGAGGCAGGCGCCGACGCTGTCAAGGTGGGTGTCGGCCCCGGGTCGATCTGCACCACACGGGTGGTGGCAGGTGTCGGGGCCCCCCAGATCACCGCGATCCTCGAAGCCGTCGCTGCCTGTGCACCGGCCCGGGTGCCGGTGATCGCCGACGGAGGCCTGCAGTACTCGGGCGATATCGCCAAGGCACTGGCGGCGGGCGCGTCCACAGCCATGCTGGGCTCGCTGCTCGCGGGCACCGCGGAGTCGCCGGGTGAGTTGATCTTCGTCAACGGCAAGCAGTTCAAGAGCTACCGCGGTATGGGCTCGCTCGGTGCGATGGCCGGGCGCGCCGGTGCGAGGTCGTACTCCAAGGACCGTTACTTCCAGGACGACGCGCTCTCCGAGGACAAGCTGGTGCCGGAGGGCATCGAGGGCCGGGTCCCGTTCCGCGGTCCGCTGTCGACGGTGATTCACCAACTCACCGGCGGTTTGCGCGCCGCGATGGGATATACCGGCTCGGCCACCATCGAGCACCTGCAACAGGCGCAGTTCGTACAGATCACCGCTGCGGGATTGAAGGAGAGCCACCCGCACGACATCGCGATGACCGTCGAGGCCCCGAACTACTACGCCCGCTGACAGGAGACAACTGAGCCATGCGTGACATGGTTGAGATCGGCATGGGCCGAACCGCCCGCCGCACTTACGAACTCGACGACATCAACATCGTGCCGTCGCGCCGGACCCGCTCTTCTCAGGACGTCTCGACGGGATGGCAGCTGGACGCGTACCGGTTCGAGATCCCGGTTGTCGCGCACCCGACCGACGCGTTGGTGTCGCCGGAGTTCGCCATCGAACTGGGTCGCCTCGGCGGCCTCGGTGTGCTGAACGGCGAGGGTCTGATCGGCAGGCACGCCGACGTTGAGGAAAAGATCGCACAGGTCTTGAAGACCGCAGCCGCCGCGTCCGATGAGTCGGCGGCGATCCGGCTGCTGCAACAACTGCACGCCGCACCGCTGGATCCTGACCTGCTCGGCGCTGCGGTCGCGCGGATCCGCGATGCCGGGGTGACGACGGCCGTTCGCGTCAGTCCCCAAAACGCCCAGGCGCTCACGCCTGCGCTCGTCGCCGCGGGGATCGACCTGCTGGTCATCCAGGGCACGATCATCTCGGCCGAGCGGGTGGCCCAGGATCATGGGGTCGGCGAACCACTGAACCTCAAGACCTTCATCTCCGAACTCGACATACCTGTGGTCGCGGGTGGCGTGCTCGACCACCGCACTGCCCTGCATCTGATGCGTACCGGTGCGGCGGGCGTCATCGTCGGTTACGGCTCGACCACCGGCGTGACCACAAGCGACGAGGTGCTCGGCATCAGCGTGCCGATGGCGACCGCGATCGCCGACGCCGCGGCCGCGCGTCGCGAATACCTCGACGAGACCGGCGGCCGCTATGTGCATGTGCTAGCCGACGGCGACATCCACACTTCCGGCGATCTGGCCAAGGCCATTGCATGCGGCGCCGACGCCGTGGTACTCGGCACCCCGCTGGCCACGGCGGCCGAGGCGCTGGGAGACGGTTGGTTCTGGCCGGCGGCCGCCGCGCATCCGTCGCTGCCGCGCGGCGCTCTGCTACAGGTCGCCCTCGGCGAACGGCCATCGCTGGGGCAGGTTCTCACCGGCCCATCCGACGATCCATTCGGCTCGCTGAACCTCGTGGGCGGCCTGCGCCGATCGATGGCGAAGGCAGGCTACTGCGACCTCAAGGAGTTCCAGAAGGTCGGCCTGACCGTCGGGAACTGACGGTTGCAGTAAGGGTCACCTGGGTAGTGGTTACTGACCGGTAGCGAGATACTGGGGCGATGAAGCCTGACTACGACGTCCTCATCATCGGCTCGGGGTTCGGCGGCAGCGTGTCGGCGCTGCGGCTCACCGAAAAGGGTTACCGGGTCGGGGTACTCGAAGCGGGTCGCCGGTTCGCCGACGAAGACTTCGCAAAGACCTCGTGGAATCTGCGCAAGTTCCTGTGGGCGCCGAAGTTCGGCATGTACGGCATCCAGCGGATCCACTTGCTGCGCAACGTGATGATACTTGCCGGCGCCGGGGTCGGCGGCGGGTCGCTGAACTACGCCAACACCCTCTATGTACCGCCGGACCCCTTCTTCAACGATCCGCAGTGGCGCGACATCACCGACTGGCGCGCGGAGTTGATGCCGCACTACGACCAGGCCCAGCGGATGCTGGGCGTCGTCACCAACCCGACGTTCACCGATGCAGACCGGATCATGAAAGAGGTCGCCGACGATATGGGTGTCGGTGACACGTTCGTGCCGACACCCGTCGGCGTGTTCTTCGGCCCGGACGGCACCAAAGCCCCCGGCAAAACCGTGCCCGACCCGTATTTCGGCGGCGCAGGCCCGGCACGCACCGGCTGCATCGAATGCGGCTCGTGTATGACCGGATGCCGCTACGGCGCCAAGAACACGCTACTGAAGAACTACCTCGGCCTTGCGGAAAAGGCTGGGGCAGAGGTCATTCCGATGACCACGGTGACGGGATTCCAGCAACGGTCGGACGGGCTGTGGGACGTGCGCACCGCGCGCACGGGCCTCCTGCCGCTCCGCGGGCGTCGCACGCTGACGGCGACCCACGTGATACTCGCCGCGGGTACCTTCGGCACGCAGAAGCTGTTGTTCAAGATGCGCGATACTGGCAAGCTGCCCAAGCTGTCCGACAAGCTCGGTGTGCTCACCCGTACCAATTCGGAGTCGATCGTCGGCGCCGGACGTTTCGAGGTGTCAAAGGATCTGGACCTCACCCACGGGGTGGCCATCACATCATCGATCCACCCGACGGCCGACACGCACGTGGAGCCGGTGCGATATGGCAAGGGCTCCAACGCGATGGGACTGCTGCAGACCCTGATGACCGATGGCGCCGGACCGCTCGGCACCGATACCCCGCGGTGGAAGCAGTTCTTCGAGCAGGCCGGGTCGAGCCCCCGCAAGCTGCTGCGGCTGCTCAACCCGCGCAAGTGGAGCGAACGAACGATGATCGCGTTGGTGATGCAGCACCTCGACAATTCGATCACCACGTTTACCCGTCGCAGCAAGCTCGGCTTCCGTCGGCTCGACAGCAAGCAGGGCCACGGCGAGCCCAATCCGACGTGGATCCCGGTCGGCAATGAGGTGACCCGGCGGATCGCCAAGAAGATCGACGGCGTCGCGGGCGGCACCTGGGGAGAACTGTTCAACATCCCGCTGACGGCGCACTACCTCGGTGGTGCGGCGATCGGAGACACCGCCGAGCACGGTGTGATCGACCCCTATCAGCGGGTGTACAACTACCCGACGCTGTCGGTGCACGACGGTGCGTCGGTCTCGGCGAATCTCGGGGTCAACCCGTCGCTTTCGATCACCGCGCAGGCTGAGCGTGCCGCATCGCTGTGGCCCAACAAGGGCCAGGCGGATCAGCGTCCCGCACAGGGTCAGCCCTATAAACGCCTCGCGCCGATTCCGCCGGAGCACCCCGTCGTTCCCGCCGATGCGCCCGCGGCGCTGCGGCAGCTGCCGATCGAGCCGGTCAGCTCAGCAGGTTAGAAGGGTCCGAATGGCTGGCGCGGGTACTTAGCGCACGTGAGGACCGCCTACCACAAGCAACTCGACGAAATGCGCGCGCATCTCGCCGAGATGTGTGGGCTCGCCGCCGCCGCGATGGAGCGCGCGACTCGCGCATTACTCGATGCCGAGCTGTCGCTGGCCGAACAGGTCATCGCCGACCACGAACACATCTCGGTCATGAGCCAGAAGACGGAGGCGGCGGCGCTGCGTCTGCTGGCTCTGCAGCAACCCGTCGCCGGCGATCTGAGATCGATTGTCGGGTCCATCCACATCGGGGCCGACATCGAACGGATGGGCGCGCTGGCGGTGCACGTCGCGCGGATTTCGCGGCTGCGCCACCCTGAATGCGCATTGCCAGAAGACGTTCGCGCCAGCTTCACCGAAATGGGCATACGGGCAGTGCAATTGGCCAGCACCGCGCAGGAGGTGCTGATGTCGGGCGACCACGGTAAGGCGGCTCGCCTACGCGACGAGGACGACGCTGTGGATGCTGAGCACCGGCGGTTGTTCAGCCTGCTGATGGACCACAAGTGGCAAGACGGCGTCTGCTCCGCGGTCGATGTCGCACTGCTGGGTCGGTATTACGAACGGTTCGCCGACCACGCCGTCGAGATCGGCAGACGGGTCGTCTTCGAGGAGACCGGCGGCCTGCCGGACTCGAAACAGATGGCCTAGTGCCGGGTGCCTGCTAGAGCAGCTTGCGGCGTAGCGGCTCACGACCCGGCGGCTGCTGTGGTTCGGGGAGCAGGGGCTCTCGTGGGCGGATCGCGACCGTCGACGCTTGGTCGGTGCTGAGTTCCAGATCCGCACCCGCGTGGCGGATGGTCAGGCCGTGATGCGGCCCGTCGCGGACAGTGTAGGTGACGTTTTCGTGGTTGACATCCACCGTGAGCCGGAAATCCCTCCACCGCAACCGGAATCGCAGCCGGGTTATGCCGGGCGGTAGTTGTGGGTTGAGCGACAGCACGCCATCGTCGTCGCGAAGTCCGCCGAAGCCGGCGACCAGCGCCGTCCACGCTCCTGCCAACGATGCCATGTGCAGACCATCGCGCGTGTTGTGATGCAGATCGCGCAGATCGATCAATGCGGCCTCACCGGCGTAGTCATGCGCAAGCTTGAGGTGTCCGACGTCGGCGCACATCACCGCCTGCGTGCACGCGGACAGCGATGAGTCACGCGTTGTCCTTGGCTCGTAATAGTTGACGTTGCGCGCCTTCTGTTCGGGTGTGAACGCGTGGCTCAGCCATTGCATGGCGAGCACCAGATCCGCCTGCTTGGTCACCTGAGCCGGGTACAGCCGCACATAGGGTTCGTGCAGCAACAGCGGATACTCGGTGTGGGAGACGAAGTCCCACTCCCGAAGGGTCGTGAATCCCGCGCATTGCGGATGAACACCGAGGTCATCGTCGAAAGGGATATACGCGTCGTCGGCCGCATTGCGCCAGTCGGCCATCTCCGCTTCGGTGACGCCCAATTCTTCAGCGCCGTCGGGGTGGCGCAGACACGCCTCGGCCGCGATCCGAAGGTTGTGTGCCGCCATCAGATTGGTGAAGACGTTGTCCCGCACGACAGCGGTGTACTCATCCGGTCCGGTGACCCCGTCGATATGCCACACCCCGTGCCGGTCATGGTGTCCCAGTGACAGCCACAACCGTGCCGTCTCGACCAGGACGGCCAGCCCGCACTCGGCCTCCAGCGAGTCGTCACCCGTCACGATGCGGTACCGCTCGAACGCCATTGCGATGTCGGCGTTGACGTGCCAGCCGGCCGTGCCCGCGGGCCAGTACGCAGAGCACTCCTCACCGCGGATGGTGCGCCATGGGAACGCCGCGCCCGTGAGGTCGAGCTGTGCGGCGCGCTCCCTCGCGAGATCCAGAGTCGAGGCCCGCCATCGCAGCGCGTCGGCGGCGGCACGAGGTGCGGTGTAGGTGAGTAGCGGCAGCACGAAACCTTCGGTGTCCCAGAACGCGTGTCCGTCATACCCAGTGCCCGTCAACCCCTTTCCCGGGATCGCCCGACGTTCAGCGCGCGCACTGGCCTGCAATACATGGAACAGCCCGAACCGCACCGCCTGCTGGATATCGGGATCACCCTCGACCTCCACGTCGGCGCAATCCCAGAACCAGCCGAGATATTCAAGCTGAGACTTGAGCAGGCCGTCCCATCCGGTGTATCGCGCGCTAGCTGAGCGCCGCTGCGACTTGATCGCGGAGGGCGGGGCGCGATCTCAGACTGGACCACCCGTACGCGAGGTACTTCACGATGCGCAACCGTTGACCCGGCCGCAGACCACAGATCACCGTGGTGTTCGCCCAATCCTCGCCCGCACCGGTGGCCACCTCGACGCGTCCGGGTACCTCGACGTCGTGGTCCATCGCCGCGGCCATGAGAAGTCCACTGGACCTCGTCCGGTGCAGCAGGATCGCTCCGCACTCGGAGTGCTCGTGCTGCACGGGTTCCAACGGTTTGTCGAGCACGGCGGCCACCCTGGGGTCGTGCGCCGACGCGGGTAGCTGTTCGTTGGCGACCAGCTCGGACTGGACTGTGACGCGGGCGAACTCGTCAACGGCCTCGACCGTGTACTCGATCGCTGCGACACTGCGTTGCGCGAGCGACACCAGGCGGGTCGACACCACCTTCACCTGTTTGCCTGCCGGCGAGCGCCAATGTGCGGTGCGGGTCAGGGTTCCTGCCCTCATGTCCAGCACACGTTCATGCTCGAGAAGTTCGCCATACCGCAGATCGAAGGGCTCGTCGTCGACGAGGAGACGCACCAGCTTGCCGTTGGTGATGTTGACGAGCGTCTGCCCGGCCTCCGGATAGCCAAAGCCCGCCTCGGCGTAGGGCAACGGGCGTACCTCGTAGTACGAGTTCAGGTACGTGCCGGGTGACCCATGGGGTTCGCCCTCGTCGAGGTTGCCCCGCATGCCGATGTGTCCGTTCGAAAGGGCGAACAGCGATTCAGATTCATCCAATAGGTCCAGATCGAGCGAGGTTTCACGGATATGCCACGGCTCGATGGTGAAATTTTCGCCAGTGATCATCGCGTCATCAACTCAGCGAGGTCGGTGACCACCACGTCAGCACCGTTGTCCCGCAATGCCTGTGCCTGACCTACTCGGTCGACGCCGACGACGTATCCGAAGTTCCCGGCACGCCCTGCCTCGACACCCGAGAGCGCATCCTCGAACACGACGGCCTCTGACGGCGTGACGTCGAGCAGTTGTGCGGCGCGCAGAAACGAGTCGGGTGCGGGCTTTCCGGCGATGTTCTCCTCCCGCATGGTCACCCCGTCGACGCGGTGCTGGACGAATCTGTCGAGTCCGGTCAGTTCGAGCACCTCGCGCGTGTTCGCGCTCGACGACACCACCGCGGTGGCGAATCCCGCGTCGACGGCCGCCTGGAGGTAGCGGCGCGACCCCTCGAAGACCTCGATCCCGTCGGTGTGCAGGGTGCGCTGGAACATCTCGTTCTTGCGGTTTCCCAGGCCGTGGATCGTCCGGGCTTCTCCTGGATCGTCCTGAGTGCCGTCGGGCATTTCGATGCCCCTGCTGGCGAGGAAGGACCGCACGCCGTCCTCTCGCCTTTTGCCGTCGACGTACTCAAGGTAGTCGTTGTCGATGTCGAACGGCACGAATTGGGTGCCCATACGCTCTGCTTCGGCCTTGAGAAAGGCATCGAACGTCGACTTCCAGGCCTTTTTATGCACGCTGGCGGTGTCGGTCAGTACTCCGTCGAGGTCGAAAAGGGTGGCACGGATCCGGTCGGGTAGGCCGAGCACTGGGAACCTCGCTTTGCTCTCGGGGGCGTGCCTCCAGTTCACCATTCCCAGAATCCTCCGCGGGCATACTTGGGCCATGAGCGTCGACCTGACGGGGAGCACGTCAATAGACTGTCCGGGTGACAACAGGTTCTCCCCGTCCCGTGTTGGTCGTCGACTTCGGAGCGCAATATGCGCAGTTGATCGCCCGCCGCGTCCGCGAAGCGCGCGTCTACTCCGAGGTGATCCCGCATACCGCGACAGTCGAGGAGATCAAGGCACGCGACCCTCAGGCCATCGTACTGTCGGGGGGACCCGCGAGTGTGTACGAAGTCGGTGCCCCGCAGTTGAACGCCGAGGTGTTCGACCTGGGGGTGCCGGTGTTCGGCATCTGCTACGGCTTTCAGGCGATGGCGCAGGCGCTCGGCGGGACCGTTGCTCGGACCGGCACCAGCGAGTTCGGCCGCACCGAGTTGAAAGTGACTGGGGGAGAGCTCCATTCCGATCTGCCCACCACCCAGCCGGTTTGGATGAGCCACGGTGACGCGGTCACTGCCGCTCCCGAGGGCTTCGATGTGGTCGCGACGAGTTCCGGCGCACCCGTCGCGGCGTTCGAGAACCGGGCCAAGGGCCTGGCGGGAGTGCAGTACCACCCCGAGGTGATGCACACCCCGCACGGCCAGCAGGTACTCAGCCGGTTCCTGCACGAATTCGCCGGTATCGACTCGACATGGACACCGGCCAACATCGCCGAGGCGCTCGTCGAGCAGGTGCGCGACCAGATCGGCGACGGGCGGGCGATCTGCGGCCTGTCCGGCGGGGTGGATTCCGCGGTGGCGGCGGCATTGGTGCAGCGGGCCATCGGCGACCGGTTGACGTGCGTATTCGTCGACCACGGTCTGCTGAGGGCCGGGGAACGGGCGCAAGTGCAGCGTGATTTCGTCGCCGCGACCGGTGCCAATCTGGTCACCGTCGATGTCGCCGACCGCTTCCTGGAAGCGCTTTCCGGGGTGACCGACCCCGAAGGCAAGCGAAAGATCATCGGCCGACAGTTCATCCGGGCCTTCGAGGAGTCGGTGCGGGCTTTGGTGAAAGACGACGTCGGGGATACCGGGTCCGAGGTTGATTTCCTGGTGCAGGGCACGCTGTATCCCGACGTGGTGGAGTCCGGCGGCGGGTCGGGAACCGCGAACATCAAGAGTCACCACAACGTGGGCGGGCTGCCCGACGACCTGAAGTTCAAGCTCGTAGAGCCGCTTCGTCTGCTGTTCAAGGATGAGGTGCGCGCGGTCGGTCGCGAACTGGGTCTGCCTGAGGAAATCGTTGCGCGACAACCTTTCCCGGGCCCGGGGCTGGGCATCCGGATTGTCGGCGAGGTGACCGCGCAGCGGCTCGAGACGTTGCGGCGTGCCGACTCGATCGCGCGGGAGGAACTGACCGCCGCAGGTCTGGACAATCAGATCTGGCAGTGTCCGGTGGTGCTGCTTGCCGGAATCCGTTCGGTGGGGGTGCAGGGCGACGGCCGCACCTACGGCCATCCGATCGTGTTGCGCCCGGTGTCCAGTGAGGATGCGATGACCGCGGACTGGACGCGCGTGCCCTATGAGGTTCTGGAGCGCATTTCCACGCGCATCACCAACGAGGTCCGCGAGGTCAACCGCGTGGTGCTCGACATCACCAGCAAGCCGCCGGGCACCATCGAATGGGAATGATCAAGAGGTCTCTTCGGACGCTGGTTCCTTCTCGATGAACTCGCCGAGGATTTGACCGACGGTTGTCTCGATGGTCGACTCGATGGAGAAGGCCAACGTGGCGGAGACCGCCGACACCGCCTGGGTCCGAAATCGCACCAGCATCGTGATGAGTTCGGCCACTTCGGTATCCGGCGGCAGCGCGGCGCCCGGGTTGACACGATGCAGAACCTCATCGATGCCCGCCTGCACCAGCAGTCCGCTGATCTGATCGATCAGTGGCGAAATCTGTTCGTGTAGGTCGATGAGTTTGTCGGTGGTGACGCCGTACTGCCTGATCTCGTTGAATGCCTCGATCAGCTTGGGGCGCACGACGACTGCCTCGCCGTCTTCCAGCTTGATCACGCCCAACCCGACCATGCGGTCGAATCCGGGGTCGTCGTCGACCAGCCGTCGGGCGTCGGCGACGCTCATCCGCTCGGGCTTCTCCGTCGCCCAGCTGCCCGCGACCGCGGATTCGATTCCCAGCATGTCGCCGAGGTTCTTGCCCTGCTCCCACGCGGTGAGCATTTCGCGGACGTGGGCGATGTTGTAGCCACGGTCGAGCATCGAGGAGATCAGCCGCAAGCGGGTGAGATGCGTGTCGTTGAAGAGCGCGATTCGACCGACGCGCATCGGTGGGTGCAAGAGTCCACGGTCGCGGTACACGCGGATATTGCGGGTCGTGGTGCCGGCCAGCCGTGCGAGGTCGTCGATACGGTACTCGCCGGACGCCGCGGTGCCGTGCGGATGCCGAACCGCGGCGTCGAACAGCTGCGACACCGCCGTCTCGATGACATCACGAGATCCGCGCCGCACGCGCCGAGGCGCGCGCCGCAGACCCTTCAAGATCGCCGAGATCGCACCAGCCTGCTGGCGCCCTGCCTTGTCGGACGGATCGGTCATGCGCTCGAGAAGGCACCGCTGCCAGTACGCGCGCCGTGCTCTACGGCCACGTAGTCTCCGAATCGGAAGTCACGCATCTGACGAAGATACTGCGTGGCGAAGCCTGGGTACATCGAGGCGTTGAAGCCATCGGCCGTGAGGTACCAGCTACTGCACCCCGTCATCCACGTCGTCTTGGTCAGCCGCTTCTGGATGCGCCTGTTGTAGCGCGCCTGGACGTCTTCGCGGACATCCAAGTACCTCAGGTTCTCTTTGAGGATCGTGGTGATGCCGCGGGCGGCGTAGTCGAGTTGGCCCTCGACGTAGACCAGCAGCGAGTTGTGGCCTGGTCCGGAGTTGGGTCCCGTCATGAAAAACAGGTTGGGATAGCCGTGGGCGTTGATGCTCTTGTAGGCCTGCGCCCCCGTGGCCCACTCCGCGGACAGTGAGCGTCCGCCGATGCCGGTGACCTCATACGGCGGTCCCGTCAGGTGTACGTCGTAACCGGTCGCGAAGACGATGCAGTCGAGATGGTGCTCGACACCGTCGCTCGTCCGGATGCCCACCGGGCTGAGCGTGGCGATCGGCCAGTCGATGAGCTTGCAGTTGTCCCGCTGCAGCGCCGGGTAGTAGTCGCTGGAGATCAGCATCCGCTTGCATCCGGGGGTGAAGTCCGGCGTCAGCTGGCGCCGCAGCCACGGATCTTTGACCTGCCTTCGCAGGTGTGCCTTGCCCAGCCGGGCGACCAGCCCCGTCAGCGGCGTGTTCCACACCAGAGCCGTCGCCGAGATCTCGTGACCCCAGAACAACGCCTGCCGCGCCAGCTCTTGTACGGCAGGCACTTTGGCGAAGAGCAGCTGCGCCGCAGCAGGGGTGGCGATATCGAGTCGCGGCAGCATCCAGCCCGGGGTGCGCTGGAAGACCTTGACGAACTCGGCCTGCTTGACCAACTCCGGCACGATCTGCACGGCACTGGCACCGGTCCCGATGACCGCGACCCGCTTGCCGGCGAAGTCGTAGTCATGGTCCCATCGCGCGCTGTGGATGGTGTGCCCGCGGTAGGTGTCCAGCCCGCGGATGTCGGGTAGCTTGTGGTCGGGCAGGGGGCCCGAAGCCAGGACGACTGTGCGCGCGCTAAAACGTTTGCGGCCCTTCGTCTTCACTGTCCAGATGCCGCGCGTCTCGTCGAAGTCGAGGCCGTTGACCTCCACACCGAACCGGATCCTGCGTCCGATGCCGAACTTCTCGGCCATGTCCTCGATGTGGCGGCAGATCTCGTCGGCGGGGGAGTAAGCCCGGGACCACGACGAGTTCTTGACGAACGAGTATGAGTACAACAGCGACGGAACATCGCAGGCCGCTCCGGGGTAAGTGTTGTCGCGCCAGGTGCCACCGACGCGATCGCTGCGTTCCAGGATGACGAAGTCGTCGACGCCGGCTTCGGACAGCTTGACGGCCGTGCCGATCCCGGTGAATCCGGCGCCGACGATGAGAGTGTCGTAGATTCGGCCGCGCACGCGTGGGGGTACCTCCCGCCCGGAGGGCAGGGGGAGAGCAGGAGAGCCATCAGCCATCATCAGGCCGCCGGCTCGTGGGTGACCTCTTTGACCCAGCTCGGCACCGACGGCAGCAGCGACCGCGGATACCGGTCGGAGATCCAGACCATGGAGTTGGCCAGCAGCTGGTAGGGGTGCCGCGGGTTGGTCACCACCCCGGCGTAGCGCCGCAGGAACAGGTATGTCGGTACCCGATGGGTGTATTGGCCGCGATCGCCGAGTTCCTTGAATCGCTTCACGGCTCGGTACAGCCGCTCGGGTTCCATGCCCATCGCCGTGATCTCATTGCTGATCCTGTTGATCAGCGGTGCACCCATGATCGCGCCGATGATGAGACCCGGAGTGGCGTTGTGGCCGACGAAGTCGATCAGCAACCGCCGGATCTTGGCGTGCCCGATGATGTCGAGCACTTCGAAATCGACGACGAGATGGCGGGATTCGTCGTTGTTGATCTTCTCGAATACCTGGTGGCACAAGGGATCGGCGACCTCGTCGAGAAGGAACTTCAGCAGTGCGCCATCGAGGGCG
This sequence comes from uncultured Actinomycetota bacterium, assembly GCA_963805835.1. Classification (GTDB taxonomy): domain Bacteria; phylum Actinomycetota; class Actinomycetes; order Mycobacteriales; family Mycobacteriaceae; genus Mycobacterium. Next base: position 159,202 of record CAWDVX010000012.1, read on the forward strand.
ACCTCGAGCATCGGAATGACCGTGCCCAGCAACGACAGCGGCATATCGTCCGCCCAGCGGTCCAGCCAGTCGATGGCCAGCCGGATGTTGACATTGGGCTCGGGGACCTCGCCGTCCTCGAGCATGCCCCAGCGCTTCATCAGCGCGAGTTCGGCATTGGCATGCCGTTGCTCCTCGGCGTGGAAGTAGCGGTAGATCTCGGCGATCGTCGGCGTTGGGGCCTTCTTGGCCAGCGCCGCGAAACCGCGGGCGCCGATGTTCTCGATCCAGCAGAGGTCGGCCATGAAGGCCTTGAGCTTGGGCCGCTGTTCGTCGGTGATCAGTTCCGCACCCGGTGCGTGCCAGTCGATGTCGGCCAGCGCCCACTGCCGATCCTTGATCTTGTCGAGCATCACGTCCATGTCGATCTTGGATTTCGCGGCCATTGTTTCTCCTCTAGGGTGTCGTCACACGCGTGGTGAGGCCGACGGCGCGGGTGTACACCGTCGGAGTGAAACGCTTGATGCCCCAGCCGATCCGGGCGTCGGGTTGCGGCATACAGTAGAGGCCGCCGCGGTCGAGGGTGTCCAGGCAGGTGCGCGCCACCCGCTCGGGAGAGAAGCCGGTCCACCGCATCAACCGGTCGGCGAGTTGCGTTGAGCTGTCCGAGATCCGCCCCGCGTCGACGATATTGGTCTTGACGAATGTCGGGCACAGCACCGTGACGTTGACGCCGGTGCCCGAGAGTTCGGCGGCCAGCGTCTCCGACAGCGACAGCGTGCCCGCCTTGCTGACGTTGTAGGCGGCCATGCCCGGCGCCGCGCCGAACGCCGCGGCCGAGGCGACGTTGATGATCCCGCCATACCCGGCCTCGCGCAGGATGGGCGCGAAGACGTGGCAGCCGTGGATCGGTCCCCAGAGGTTGATGTCGAGCACCCATTGCCAGTCGTCGATGCTCATCTCACCGATGGTCAGACCGCCCGCGCCGACGCCTGCGTTGTTGATCACCATGCTGGGTGGGCCCCCGAACCACGACTGTGCCTCTTCGGCCAGGCCGGTGACATCGTCGAGTTGCGAGACGTCGCATCGCAAGGCCAGCGCCTCACCGCCGTGGGTGTTGATCGTGTCGGCGGTTGCGCTGGCCGACTCCTCGTCGATGTCGCTGCACACCACGCGGCCGCCCCGCTTGGCGAGTTCGACGGCGAATGCCGCGCCGATACCGCTGCCCGCGCCGGTGATGACTGCCGCGGCGTCATGGCTGCGTTTCTTCGACCCCCCGAACAGACCCATGCCCATCACCCCGTCCGGTCGATGACGTTGTCGCACAACGCCTGCGAGATGAATGATGCGACTCTGCGCATCGCCGGTCGCGCCTCGGGCGTCAGCCGCGGCAGCGCCTGGAAGACGTGCACCTGATCCGGCCACACCTCGAGTTCGCAGGTCCCACCTGCGATACGGATGTGCTCGGCCAGCGCGATGGCGTCGGCGGCCAGCATCTCGGCCCCGCCGGCTTGAATCAGCGTGGCAGGCAGAGTGCGGCCCGCCGCGACATCTAGCTTCAGCCGAGGATGCGTCGACTCGATTCCAGCGCAGTACAACTCGATCAGCCGAACCGCGTCCGCGGAACGGATGGCCGGGTCGCGCCGAAGCCGTTCGCGGGTGCGGGCCAGGGTGAATGTCAGATCCAGCACCGGGGAGAACAACGCGAGTGCCGCGGGATGGGTGACGTCGGGTTGCAACAACAGGTCGACTGCCAGATGTCCGCCCGCGGAATCTCCTGCGATGACGTTGCGCTCAGGCGCCCCGCCACCCTCGCGGGTCAGCCAGTCCCAGCCGGTACGGACATCGTCTGCCGCAGTGGGGAACCGGTGCGCCGGGGCGAGTCGGTAGTCGACGGAGAAGACTGGCTGACCCGTGAGGTGGGAAAGCCAGGAAGTCAGGCGACGGTGGGTGCGCGGTGAGCAGAGGACGAATCCGCTGCCGTGGATGAAGTAGATCGCGGAGTCGGCGCGGCGGCGCGCAACGCCTTGGCCGCAAACCCATTCGCCGACGACGCGACGGCCGTCGGATGTTCTGGTGTCGACCCGTTCCACGTGTGTGCCCGTCAGCGACGGCCCGAGCGTGTCCATGATGCGGGCCACGATCTGGCGCGAAAGCCACACGCCCCAGGCCTGATCCGACGGGAGGATGGCGCTGATCTGGCGCAGGGTCAGGCCGCTGATCGATGCCGCGCTGCGCGAGCGCAGCGAACCGCGCTCGGGCGTTGCGGGCTCGTCGTTGAGCACTGCCGAAGTACAACATCGACTGATGACATTTGTCAATGTCACCATCGGACAATGGCATTCTGACTCGCTTGACGGTTGTCGGGGGGTGGGTGTTTACTCGGCGTATCGAACATACATTCGAAAACAGGATGATTCTGGTGATGCAGGAGGTGCTGGTGTGACAGCTGCCTTTAGTCTGGATCAGCGCCGTCCCGACCGTGCTGATCAGCTAGAACATCTGCGCCGCAAGATGGCGGCGGTATCGGGAAAAGTGGGCGGCGGGCGGCGCGGGGCAGCGCCCGCCGTCGACCCTCTTCCGGCCTCGGAAAGTTTGCTGCCGATCCCTGAAACTCTTGGCGATCTTCTCCCTGCGCCGTTGCCACGCGGGACGGTGGCGGTGTTGTCGGGTGCCCGGTCGCTGGTGTTGAGCATGGTGGCGGCGGTGACGGCGGAGGGTGGACATGCCGCGATCGTCGGCCAACCCGATGCCGGCCTTCTGGCCGCCGTGGAGATGGGAGCGGATCTGAGCAGGATCGCGGTCATCCCCGACCCCGGAAGCGATCCGGTCGAGGTGGCCGCGGTGTTGATGGACGGCATGGACATGGTGGTACTCGGGCTGGGTGGGCATTCGGTGCCCGCCACCCGTGCCCGGGCGGTCGTTGCCCGGGCACGGCAGAAGGGCTGCACCCTGCTGGTCACCAACGGTGACTGGCAGGGTGCGTCCGCCCGACTGGACGCCAGGGTCTGTGGCTATGAGATCACCGGACATGCTCGCCCGGGGTTCGGTCGAATCGGCAAGGTGCAGCTGACGTACTCCGTCAGTGGCCGGGCCGGACTGGCAACGGTCGCGCAGTGAGCGGGCTGCTGTGTCATCTCACTCGTCGCCATCCCACTCGTCGCGCGTATTGGCCATCTGGTGCATGGACTGGCCCGCGGTCGCCGCGGCGGCAGCGGCGGGTCTGACACCCACGGCTCCGGTCGCGGTGACGTTGGCCAACCGGGTCATCGCCTGTTCGGCGTCGGCCCGCGCGGTGGGTGTGCGACGGGGGCTGCGTCGCCGGGAATCACAGGCCAGGTGTCCGGATCTGCACGTCGTCACCGCCGATCCGGCGCGCGATGCTCGCCATTTCGAGGATGTGACGGCCGCGGTGGACGACTTGGTGCCGCGCGCCGAGGTCCTGCGGCCCGGCCTGTTGGTGCTGCCGGTGCGCGGGGCGGCCCGTTACTTCGGATCCGAACAGACCGCGGCCGAGCGGCTGGTCGACGCGGTGGCCGCGGCCGGAGCCGAATGCCAGGTCGGCATCGCCGATCAACTGCCCACCGCGGTGTTCGCCGCGCGGGCGGGACGAATCGTCGAGTCCGGCAACGACGCACTGTTCCTGTCGGCGTTGTCGATCCGGCAGCTGGCCGCCGAGCCGAGCCTGGCTGCGCCAGGGCGAGAGGATCTGGCGGACCTGCTGTGGCGCATGGGAATCCGAAACATCGGACAGTTCGCGGCGTTGTCTCGCAGCGATGTCGCCTCGCGGTTCGGCGCCGACGCGGTGGCCGCACACCGGTTCGCCCGCGGCGAGTCCACCCGAGGCCCTTCGGGTCGCGAACCCGAGCAGGAGCTCGACGCGGTGATGGACTGCGACCCGCCGATCGATCGGGTGGATGCCGCTGCGTTCGCCGGCCGCTCGCTGGCCGGCACCCTGCACCGCAGCCTTCAGGCGTCTGGTGTGGGATGCACCCGCCTGGCCATCCACGCCATCACCGCCAACGGTGAAGAGCTGGAACGGGTTTGGCGCTGTGCCGAACCGCTGACCGAGGATGCCACCGCGGACCGGGTGCGCTGGCAGCTGGATGGCTGGTTGAACCGGCGCAACCGGGGCGACCGACCCACCGCGCCGGTCACCGTGATCCGGCTGCGCCCGGTGGAGCTGGTTTCGGCCGAGGCGCTGCAGCTGCCGCTGTGGGGCGGCATTGGGGAGGAGGACAGGCTGCGCGCTCGCCGTGCGCTGGTCCGGGTGCAAGGTCTGCTCGGACCTGAGGCGGTGCAGGTGCCGATGCTCAGCGGTGGTCGTGGACCCGCCGAACGCATCACCTTCACACCGCTGGGTGACGAGCAGGTGCCACGCGCCGATCCGGGGCAGCCCTGGCCGGGGCAGCTGCCCGAGCCGTCGCCGACGGTGCTGCTCGACGATCCGGTCGAACTGTTCGACGCCGGCGGCAATCCGGTGCGGGTGACCGGCCGCGGAATGTTCTCCGCGGACCCGTCGCGATCTGGCCGCATTCGGTCGGGAGGACCGGCTGTCCTGGTGGGCCGGGCCGTGGCCGGTCGACGAGCGGTGGTGGGATCCGGAGCAGTCGAAGGTCGGGCGCACCGCACGGGTGCAGGTGCTGCTCGGCGGCAAGCCTGGGCGGGCCCTGCTGCTGTGCTACCGGCAGCGGAGGTGGTACGTCGAGGGGATCTACGAATGACCGAGGTTGCGGGCGAATGCACCGACCCGGGCGATGAAGCGGTCGAAGAACACCCCGGGGTCGACGCCAACACCTATGAGTGCGTTGGGCTCACGGCCCCACCGGTTGCTCCAGTCCGCGATCGTCATGCCACGAGTCAGCGTGCCGGTCAGCTCGACGTCGACCGTTGTGGGCCGGCACCTGACCAGATCGGGATCCAGCACCACCGCCGCGGCCAACGGGTCGTGAAGATGCGCCAGATAGCCTTCGTTCTGGTCGAAGTGGAACTCGAAGTAGAACCGCACCGCGTCCTCGAGTACCGCGATCAGTGGATTGGAGGCGACCGACCTCGTGCCGCGGTTGTCCAGCACGCTCATCGGAATCGACGACGACTCCGCCGCCGTCGCGAGGCGGCTCAGCAGCATAGGTGTCATCGCGATGTTCTCGGTCAGGTTCAGGCCGAGCACGATTGGGAGATGCTCCGGAGGCCCGAGTCCCCATGCCGCACCCCAGACGGCGAAGACCTCAGCGGCGGCCTCCGGGTCCACGCTGATGTTCCACTCCGCGACCGGCGTCGTGTTGCCGCGGTAGTCGAAAGCGCCGCCCATGATCACCAGACGACGCAGCAGCCGTGGTAGCGCCGGTTCCTTCCGCAGGGCCAGCGCCAGGTTGGTCAACGGGCCGACGGCGATCGCGACCAATTCACCGGGGTGTGCGTGCGCCGCCCGGATCCACGCGTCGGCGGCGTCGTGTGTGGTGGCTTCACGGTCGGTCGAAGGCAGCTGCGCGTAACCCATGCCTTCGGGTCCGTGGGTGTCCTCGGCGGTGCGTAACGGTGTCTTGATCGGTTGCTCGGATCCCTTGGACACCGGGATGTTCAATCCGCAGAGTTCCAACAGTCCCAGGTTGTTTTGGCAGACCTGTTGTACGGGAACATTTCCCGCGGTCGACGCGATTCCGACGACGTCGGCGTCGTCGCTGGCGAACAAATAGACCAATGCCATCGCGTCGTCGACACCCGTATCGACGTCGACGAAGACAGGCAGCGTCACGCCGCCAACGATAGGACCATCCCGCTCACCAGTGCACGCCGGGCACCAGACGCAGGGCCCGCTTGGCCGGGCGGGCCACCGCACGCGGTACACGCACCCGGGGAACCGGCGCGTGCGCGGGTCGCTTCGGGCGGCGCTCCGGCGTGGCTTCCGCAGACGGCTCGACCCCGCGCGCGGCCGCCGAATCCGGATAGCCCAGATAGATCTGGTGCAGCACGCGCCGCGACAGCTTGGGAGTGAAGTACATGCCGACGTCGGCCAGCGTGCCGACCGGGGTGTCGATCCTTGCCGGCTTCTCGACCAGCCCGCGCACGACCATCGCCGCGGCGTGCTCGGCGGTGATCGGCGGCATCGGGTTCAGTCGCCTCGACGGCGCGATCATCGGCGTCTTCACCAATGGCATATGGATGCTGGTGAAAGTGATGTGATCTGAAAGAGTCTCGCTGCCAACGACTTCGGCGAACGCATCCAGAGCTGCCTTGCTGGGGATGTATGCGCTGTACTTCGGGCTGCTGGCCTGCACGCCGGCGCTGGATACGTTGACGACGTGGCCGAACTTGCGTTCGCGCCAGTGCGGTAGCAGGGCGAGCACCATCCGCACCGACCCGAAGTAGTTGACCGCCATCACGCGTTCATAGTCGTGCAGACGGTCGGTGGATGCCGACACCGAACGGCGGATCGACCGTCCCGCATTGTTCACCAGGTAGTCGACGTGTCCAAACCGCCCGAGGATGTCTTTGATCGTGGTCTCGACGGAAGTCGAATCGGTGACGTCGCATGTGAACGCGTGCGCCTGCCCTCCGGCCTCGCGGATCTCGGCGATGAGCTCGTCGAGTGCTTCGGCGTTGCGCGCCAAGGCGAAAACCGTGGCACCGCGTTCGGCGACGGCCACAGCCGACGCACGCCCGATCCCACTGGAAGCGCCGGTGATGATGACGTGCTTGCGCACCAAAGGTCCTGCCGGGTCGTCGCGGCGCGCACGATCGGGATCCAAATGCGCAGCCCAGTAGCGCCACAGTTTGGGCGCATATGCGGCGAACTCGGGCACGGAGATGCCGGTGCCGCGCAACGCCTCATCGGTGTTGTCGGACGTGAAGCGTCCCGAACAGGTCGACGACGTCGAGGATCTCGGCAGGCACTCCGAGTTGCGTGGCCGCCATGTTGCGCAGGATCTTGGCACGCCCGGTGGCCCGCACGATCGGTGTCGCGGCGCCGCGCGGCAGCGTGCCGACCAGCGGCGGCAGGCCCGCGGCCTTGGCGACCCCGCGGTAGATTCCGCGCAGCCCAATCGTTTTCGGTGCGGTGAGGTGAAACGTCTGCCGGTCGCGGTCAGGCTTGTGCATGAGCGCGACAAGTGCCTGCGCGACGAAGTCCACCGGAACGATGTTCGTGCGCCCGGTGTCGGGCAGTGCCATCGGAGTGATTCTGGGCAGCCGCGCCAGCCTGGCCAATACGCCGAAGAAGTAGTAGGGCCCGTCGATCTTGTCCATCTCGCCGGTGCGCGAATCGCCCACGACGACCGCGGGTCGGTACACCCGGTACCGCAGGCCGTGCGCCGAGCGAACCAGCAGCTCGGCTTCGAACTTCGTCTGGTGATACGGCGTCGGCAGGTTCTGTCCCACGTCGAAGTCGTCCTCGGTGAACTCACCCCGGTAGGTGCCCGCGACGGCGATCGACGACACGTGGTGCAAGGTCGCATCGAGGCGAAGCGCGAGATCGATGACGGCGCGGGTGCCGTCCACATTGGCCGCGCGCTGGTCGGCCTCGGCGACGGTGATGTCGTAGATCGCCGCACAGTGCACGATGTGGTCGATCGTGCCGAGCTCGGCGACGGCTTCGCCGGTCAGCCCCAGATCCGGTGCGGTGAGGTCGCCGACCAGCGGTTTCGCTCGCTCGCCCCATGGGCGGTCGCCGCTCTGCGGCCAATCGTTCGAACCGCTCGAGCGACTCGCGCCGCACCAGGACCCACACCTGGGCGTCATCGCGGTCGGCCAGAATCTGCGATACCACCCGCCGGCCAATAAACCCGGTACCGCCGGTAACGACATAGCGCATGCGAGCCATGGTCACCCCTGTCGGGGGAAACGTCAATGGCTGGATCTGCCGGCTCGGCCGGCGGTGCTGGATTTGCCGGCTCGGCCGGCGGTGCTGGATTTGCCGGCTCGGCCGGCGGTGCTGTGTATCGTCCGACACATCAGCGAAGGGAGCCTCGATGCCGCTCGACCCGAATGCCGTAGGCACGAAGACGGAGCCACAACTTTTCTCATGGACGGACCGCGACACGATGCTCTACGCGCTCGGTGTCGGCGCGGGACTCGACGATCTGGCGTTCACCACCGAGAACACCCACGACACCCCGCAACAGGTGCTGCCGACCTACGCGGTCATCGCGTGCCTGCCCTTCGCGGCGGCCGCCATGATCGGCAGTTTCAACTTCGCGATGCTGCTGCACGGTTCGCAGGGGATCCGGCTCTTCAAACCGCTGCCCCCGGCGGGCAAGTTGAGCGTCGTCGCCGAAGTCGCCGACATCCAGGACAAGGGTGAAGGCAAGAACGCGATTGTCATGCTCAAGGCGACGGGCACCGACCCGGATTCGGGCGACGTGGTCGCCGAAACACACACCACGGCCGTCATCCGCGGCGAGGGCGGGTTCGGCGGTCAGCCGGGCCAACGCCCGTCGGCCCCGGAAATACCCGACCGCGAACCGGATTCGAAGATCGCACTGCCCACCCGCGAGGACCAGGCGCTGATCTACCGGCTGTCCGGCGACCGGAATCCACTGCACAGCGATCCGTGGTTCGCGCGGGAGCTGGCCGGTTTCCCGAAGCCGATCCTGCACGGGCTGTGCACCTACGGCGTCGCGGGTCGTGCGCTGGTTGCCGACCTCGGCTCCGGCGATGCGACGAAAGTCAGCGCCGTCGCCGCGCGGTTCACGTCGCCGGTGTTTCCCGGCGAGACCTTGACGACGTCGATCTGGCGGACCGAGCCCGGGCATGCGGTGTTCCGCACCGAGGCATCCAATCCGGACGGGTCGGATGCGCGCCTGGTGCTCGAGGACGGCAGCGCCGAGTACAGCGCCTGATCGACCGCAGACCAATTTGGCGGAAGCGCGGGTAACCGCGGTCCGGCGTTGACAGGATTCACCGCACGACGTCCGTACAGCGGTGTGCGAGATCGATGGGTGGTTGAGCGATGAAGCTGATCGTGGGTTATCTGGCAACGCCGGGAGGCGCCGACGCGTTGACGCTCGGGGTGCGGTTGGCTCGCACGCTCGACGCCGAGCTCGGGGTGAGCATCATCCTGCCCCCGGACCGTGCGGGGCCGTCGCTTGTGCAGGTTGGTGGCTACGACGAGCACCTCGCCGAGCAGGCCGAGCAGTGGCTTGCCAAAGCACGTGCCGCGGTACCGGCCGATGTCACCGCAGGCACTCACGTCAGTTTCGACGACTCGTACGCCGACGGCCTGATCAAAGAGGCGGCCCGGGTGCAGGCCGATCTCATCGTCGTCGGTGGCTCAGGTGGTGGCCTGGCGGGAAGCTACTCGCTGGGGTCGGTCGTGAATGAACTTCTGCATTCGGCGCCGGTACCCGTCGCGGTGGCTCCGCGAGGTACCCGCGATTCGTCGATCGAGCGTGTTCGCGAGGTGACATGCGCGATCGGCGAGCGGGCAGGTGCGGATCTGCTTCTCGACACCGCCGTGCGGTTCAGCGGTGCCGCGGGAACTCCGCTGCGGCTGGTGTCACTGGTGTCGCTGGACCCGATGTTCGGCACGCTTCGCGGCGACGAAGAGGCCGTGCGTGAGCGTGCGCTCGCACACGCGCAGCAGACTCTCGAGGCGGCGAGAAGCAAGCTTCCCGAAGGTTTTCCGGTGGCATCGACGATTGTCGATGGCCATACGGTCGAGGAGGCGGTGAGCAAGCTTCAGTGGCACGACGGCGATCTGATCATGGTGGGGTCGAGTCGTCTCAGTGCACCCAGGCGCCTGTTCCTGGGCTCCACCGCCGCGAAGATGTTACGAGTTTTGGAGGTTCCGATGATGGTGGTTCCGAGGGATCCCTTCGACGCCGGAGATCTGCCGTGAGTGAGGCGGGTGTCGACGCCGAGGAGTCCGCCGGCCGGGTGTCGAAGGGTCTCGCTGAAGGCAAGGTCGGTACGTTCTCCGGTGCGATCCTCGGCATCGCATCCGTCGCGCCCGGATACACACTCACCGCCAGCATCGGACTCATCGTCGCTGCCGTTGGACTGAAGATGCCGGCGATCTTCATCGCCGGGTTCATCCCGATGTTTTTGACTGCATACGCATACCGCGAACTGAACTCCCGAACACCCGACTGTGGGGCCTCGTTCACCTGGTCCACCAAGGCGTTTGGGCCATATGTCGGCTGGATGTGTGGGTGGGGCATGGTGATTGCGACCATCATCGTGCTGTCCAACCTCGCCGCCATCGCGGTGGAATTCTTCTACTTGTTCGTCGCGCGCATCTTCAACAACCCCGAGATCGCCGACCTGGCCGCCAACAAGACGATCAACATCGTCACCACACTGGCGTTCATCGCGATTGCCACATTCATCGCCAGCCGTGGCATCACCACCAGCGAATATGTGCAGTACGTGCTGGTGGGCTTCCAACTGGTGGTGCTGTTTGCGTTCGCGGCGATGGCGATCATCCACGTCGGCCGCGGTAGTGCACCCGCCGGGTTGTCCTTCAACCTGGACTGGTTCGATCCCTTCAGCGGACTTGCGATGGGCGCTTTCATCATCGGGGTGACGGGCTCCATCTTCGCGTTCTGGGGATGGGACACCTGCCTGACCCTCGGTGAGGAGAGCAAGGATCCGACGCGAGTGCCGGGCCGCGCCGGGCTGTTGTGCGTGCTGACCATCCTGCTCACCTATCTGCTGGTGTCTGTTGCGGTGATGATGTATGCCGGAGTCGGCGAAGCCGGCCTGGGACTTGGTAATCCGGAGAACTCGGAAAACGTGTTCGGCGTGCTGGCCGATCCTGTCCTTGGCGGCTTCGGTGGTCCCGTCCTGTTCTTGGCGATTTTCGCTTCGTCGGTCGCCAGCCTGCAGACCACCTTCCTGCCGGCTGCGCGCACCATGCTCGCGATGGGCGCCTACAAGGCATTTCCGACCAGTTTCGCCAAAGTCAGTCCACGCTTTCTGGTCCCCACCTACGCGACGCTGGTGGCCGGCGTGGTCACCGGTGCGTTCTACACCGTCGTGAGTCTGCTGTCGGAGCAGGTGCTGCTGGATACCATTGCCGCGCTTGGCATCATGATCTGCTGGTACTACGGCATCACCGCGTTCGCGTGTGTGTGGTATTTCCGCCGAGAGCTGTTCAGCAATGTCCACAACGCGGTCTTCAAGTTTCTGTTCCCGTTGCTCGGCGGGATCATGCTGGCCGCGGTCTTCGTGATCTCCGTCCGCGAGAGCATGAACCCCGAGAACGGTAGCGGCGCCTCGATCGGTGGTATCGGTCTGGTGTTCTACATGGGCTTCGGCATCCTGTTGTTCGGCGCTGTGTTGATGGTCATTTGGCGTTTCCGAAGTCCCGAATTCTTCGGGGGACGCACGATGGCTGAGGGCCGGTCCACGACAGCGGAGATCCAGGGCTAGAAGGCGGGCTGCGTTGGGCTCATGGGGTCGCGCCGTCCGGCTTTTCGACTAGCACGCGGCACCGACAAGCCGCACTGGTTATCCCCAATCGAGGATTGATCCACAGACTTAGCTCTGCGGGATCGGGGTTGGCCAGTTTTGGCGGTCGATGTCGATAGCGTTGTGGTATGGGCGAATTCATCAGTGGGGCGGCGGCGCGGGAGCGTATTCGTGCTGCCGCTCGACGCGATCGATGACGCCCACGCGGTGCTGCGCTCGACGCCGTCTGACGGGGTGGGTAGTGCGTTTCGGGTGGAGATGGCTGAGCGGCTGGAGACCCAGGAACGCACCAATCGCGGGCTGATGTATCGGGTGTTCGCTCAGATCGCCGATCCGCCCGATGAGGTCGGGTTGGTGGCCGGGTTGGTCGACAGTCTGTGGGCGCGGTTACGGATCCCGCCAAGGGAGATCAAACGCCGGATGAAGGTCGGCGCCCGGATTTCGCCGCGGCGTCAACTGCAGCGGTCCGCCGCTGCCACCGGAGTTGCCGCTGGTCGCCGACGCGGTGGCCGCCGGTGCGCTGGGACAGGATCACCTGCGCGTCATCTGCACGGCGATGGACAAGCTGCCCTCGTGCGTGTCGGCAGATGATCGGGCCGACGTCGAGGCCAGCCTGGTGCGCGAAGGCCTCAAGAGCGACGCCGAGATCGTCGCGGCCGCCGCCACGCGTATCGACGAGCTGTTCAACCCCGACGGCGATTTCGACGAAGCCGACCGCGCCCGGCGCCGCGGTGTGCTGCTGGGCCCGCAGGGCCGTGATGGGATGTCACGGCTGTCGGGCTGGATCGACCCCGAAACCCGCTGTTATGTCGAGGCCGCCACCGCCGCGGTGCGCCCCGGGCGCCACCTGCCCGACGGCACCATCGATGCGCAACGCGATGACCGCAGCGGCTCACAGCGTTGCCATGACGGCATCAAACTCGGCCTCAAAGCCGGCATCGCCTCCGGCGGATTGGGATCCCATCGCGGCCATGCCGTCACGGTGATCGCGCGCACCACCCTGGCCGAACTCAACCAGGCCGCCCACGCCGTCACAGACCCTTCAGTTCCGATGCCCACCCCGGCACGCACCGGCGGGGACACCGCGCTGCCGATGCGTGACCTGATCCGGATGGCCACCGACGCCATCCACTACCTGGCGGTGTTCGACGACCACAGCGACCGCCCGCTGTATCTGGGCCGCCAGAAACGGATCGCGACCACCGATCAGCGCATCATCTGCTACTCGCGTGACGGCGGCTGCACCCGGCCCGACTGCACCGAGGTGGGCTACCACAGCGAGGTCCACCACGCCCTGGACTGGGCCGCGGGAGGACCCACCGACGCCGACATGCTCTACTTCGCCTGCGGACCCGACCACGCCGCCCTCACCAAGGGCCGATGGCACACCACCGTCACCGACAGAGGCCGACTCGCATGGACAAACGGCACCCGACCCCCCGACATCAACCACGCCCATCACCCCGAAGAACTGCTACGCAACGACCCCGACCCGTAGACCGAAGCGAGCTCGGGTGAGTCGGGCCAACGTGACCAGGTCGGGCCCGACGGCCAGCCTTTGGGCGAGTCCTGCCAGTCTTCCTGGCGACCCCACGGCAGCAGGTCGATCAGGCCGAATGTGTATGTGAGCTGCTCGGTCCCGCGGCCGTTGGTGTGCCAGGTGCGGTATACCTTGTCGCCGTCACGAAGGAACACGTTGACGGCGAACCCTTCGCCTGGTGCTGCGTCGACGTCGGCGCCGAAGGAGCTGTCCGACGACGAATACCACTCCATCTTGTTACCGACCTTGGCCCTATAAGCGAGGGCATCGTCGATCGGTCCGTTGGTGACTATCACCATGCGGGCGTCGAAATAGTCGAGGAATTCCAGTCGGGTCCAGCCCGACGTGAGGCCGGTGCAGCCACCGCACTGCCACTCTTCGTCGTCGAACCACATGTGGTTGTAGACGATCAATTGCGATTTGCCCTCGAATACGTCGACCAGGCGGACGGGGCCGTCCTCGCCGATCAACGTGTAGTCCAGCATCTCGACCATGGAAAGGCGGCGCCGTTGAGCTGCGATTGCGTCCAGTTCTCGCGTTGCCGCCTTCTCCCGCTTGCGCAGGTCGTCGAGTGCGGTGCGCCAGGTGTTTTGGTCGACTACTGGGGGCAGGGCTGATGCCACGTTGGGCCTCCTCTTCCGGTGTGCTCTTCCGGTGTGCTTTCTGTATTGACCGGATCGGCGGGCAACATTGATCGCCCATGCGCGCTCCCAAATGCAGTTAGAACATGTGTTCGATACACTGTGATGATGGGCTGGCATACCGGGCCGCCGAGCTGGACGGAAATGGAGCGGGTGCTCTCCGGTCGTCGGTTGCCCCGGCCCGCCGGGGGAGCAAAGCCGCGCCGTGCCGGCTGGCCTATCGACGAGCAGATCGGCGACGGCGGGGACAGTCCCGCCTGGTCGCGAAAGCGAGGGTCCTATCAAGCCGAGGGCGTCGACCGTCCCGAGTCGTCGGTGCCCTATGCGGAACTGCACACGCATTCGGCGTACAGCTTCCTCGACGGCGCCAGCACGCCGGAGGAACTCGTCGAGGAGGCTGTCCGTCTCGACCTGCGTGCCATCGCGCTGACCGATCACGACGGACTCTACGGAGTGGTGCGTTTCGCCGAGGCCGCCAAGGAACTGGACGATGTCGACGGTGTTCGGCGCCGAGCTGTCGCTGGGCGGGGGAGACAGGACCGAGGACCCCGATCCGCCGGGGCCGCATCTGCTGGTGCTGGCCCGCGGTCCGGAGGGATACCGACGGCTGTCACGCGAGCTCGCGAAAGCGCATCTGGCGGGTGGCGAGAAGGGCAAGCTGCGCTACGACTACGACACGTTGACCGAGGCGGCCGGCGGGCACTGGCACATCCTGACCGGATGCCGCAAAGGCCATGTCCGCCAGGCGCTTTCCGAGGGCGGACCGGAGGCGGCGGCCAAGGCACTTGCCGACCTGGTGGACCGGTTCGGCGCGCGACCGGGTCAGCATCGAGCTCACCCACCATGGGCATCCCGCTCGACGACGAACGCAATGCGGTCCTGGCCGAACTGGCGCCCCGGTTCGGCGTCGGCGTCGTCGCCACCACCGGGGCCCATTTCGCCGAACCGTCCCGCGGCAGGCTGGCCATGGCCATGGGTGCGATCCGGGCTCGGCACTCCATGGACGAGGCTGCCGGTTACCTTGCCCCGCTGGGGGGTTCGCACCTGCGATCGGGAGCGGAGATGGCGCAGCTCTTCGCACACAATCCCGAAGTCGTGGCGGCCGCCGCCGACCTCGGCGAGCAGTGCGCGTTCGGGCTGGCCCTGATCGCCCCGCAGCTGCCGCCTTTCGATGTCCCCGACGGTCACACCGAAGACAGCTGGCTGAGGCATCTGGTCATGGAAGGCGCGCGCCATCGGTACGGCTCGCCGGAGCGCGCACCGCGTGCGTACGCCCAGATCGAGCATGAGCTGAAAGTCATCGAACAGCTGACATTTCCGGGATACTTCCTGGTCGTCCACGACATCACCCGATTCTGCAAAGAGAACAACATCCTGGCCCAGGGCAGGGGATCGGCGGCCAATTCGGCCGTCTGTTATGCCCTCGGGGTCACCAACGTGGACCCGGTCGCCAACGAGTTACTGTTCGAACGGTTCCTGTCGCCGGCGCGTGACGGGCCTCCGGACATCGACATCGACATCGAATCGGATCTGCGCGAGAACGCGATCCAGTACGTCTACAACCGCTACGGCCGGGACTATGCCGCCCAGGTGGCCAACGTCATCACCTACCGCGGCCGCAGCGCCGTGCGCGACATGGCTCGCGCGCTGGGGTTCTCTCAAGGTCAGCAGGATGCCTGGAGCAAGCAGATCGGCCAGTGGGGGAACCTCGCCGAATCGACTCATGTCGAGGACGTTCCGGAATCGGTGATCGACCTGGCGCTGCAGATCTCCAATCTGCCCCGGCACATGGGCATCCATTCCGGCGGCATGGTGATCTGCGACCGTCCCATCGCCGACGTCTGCCCGGTGGAATGGGCCCGGATGGAGAACCGCAGCGTGCTGCAGTGGGACAAAGACGACTGCGCGGCAATCGGTTTGGTGAAGTTCGACCTGCTGGGTCTCGGGATGCTTTCGGCGCTGCACTACGTCATCGATCTGGTGCGCCGAGCACAAGGGTCTCGACGTCGATCTGGCCAAGCTGGACCTGTCCGAGCCCGCGGTGTACGAAATGCTGCAGCGAGCCGACTCCGTCGGGGTGTTCCAGGTGGAGTCCCGCGCGCAGATGGCCACTCTGCCCCGACTGAAGCCACGGGTGTTCTACGACCTGGTGGTCGAGGTCGCGTTGATCCGCCCCGGCCCGATCCAGGGCGGGTCGGTGCATCCGTACATCAAACGACGCAACGGGGAAGAGCGCGTCACCTACGACCATCCCTCGATGGAAGCCGCTCTGCGAAAGACATTGGGTGTGCCTCTGTTTCAGGAACAGCTCATGCAGCTTGCGGTGGACTGCGCAGGCTTCTCCGCCGCCGAGGCCGACCAGTTGCGCCGTGCCATGGGATCCAAACGCTCTACCGAGCGGATGCGACGGCTGCGGGGCAGGTTCTACGACGGTATGCGTGCACGGCACGGCATCACAGGAGAGGTCGCCGACCGGATCTACGAGAAACTGGAGGCATTCGCCAATTTCGGTTTCCCGGAGAGTCATTCGCTGTCATTTGCATCGCTGGTGTTCTACTCGTCGTGGTTCAAGTTGCACCATCCTGCGGCGTTCTGCGCCGCACTGCTGCGAGCACAGCCGATGGGCTTCTACTCGCCGCAGTCGCTGGTGGCCGACGCCCGCAGGCACGGAGTCGCCGTCCACGGACCAGACGTCAACGCCAGCCTCGCGCACGCGACCCTGGAGAACGTGGGCACCGAAGTACGGCTTGGTCTCGGCAGCGTCCGCCACATCGGTGACGATTTGGCCGAGCGCATCGTCGACGAACGAAAAGTCAACGGGTCGTTCACCTCTCTGCTTGATCTCACCCAGCGGATTCAGCTGAGCGTCCCGCAGACCGAGGCGCTGGCCACCGCGGGCGCGTTGGGCTGCTTCGGGATCACCCGACGCGAAGGGCTGTGGGCCGCAGGAGCGGCCGCCACCCAACGTCCTGAGCGGCTGCCCGGAGTGGGGTCGTCATCGCAGGTACCCTCGCTGCCCGGCATGACCGAGCTCGAATTGGCCGCCGCCGACGTATGGGCGACGGGTATCTCGTCCGGACAGCTATCCCACCCAGTTCCTGCGCGAGAACCTCGACGCACTCGGCGTCGTTCCGGCCAACAAGCTGCTGGAGGTGCCCGACGGGACCCGGGTGCTGGTGGCCGGGGCGGTGACACATCGCCAGCGGCCGGCGACGGCGCAGGGCGTCACATTCGTCAACCTCGAGGACGAGACCGGGATGGTCAACGTCCTGTGTTCGCGCGGCGTATGGGCGCGGCATCGCAAGCTGGCGCAGACGGCGTCGGCGTTGTTGGTCCGCGGCCAGGTGCAAAACGCCACCGGCGCGGTCACCGTCGTCGCCGACCGCATGGGCAGGCTCGATATGCGAGTCGCCTCGAAGTCCCGTGACTTCCGATGAGTTGGTCAGCCTGCAGGTCGGTGTGGTCCAGACCTTGTCGATGCTGATCTTCAGCCGCAGGTTGTAGGCGGAGAGAAACTCGTCGGTGAAGCCCAGGCTCGCCGCGAGATCACCGTACTTCGCGCCATATCGCTGGTCCTGCAAGGGATCCGCGTTCTCCGCGTCGATCGTCGCGATACCGCCGACGACGATGACACCCGACCCGTTTCCGTCGGAGTCCAGATTCAGGCTGACGCGGGGATGGTTCCGGATGTGCCGGACCTTGGCGGCGTTGGGTTCGGAATAGACGAAGACATCCGTGCCGTCGAAGTAGAACCACACCAACCGCGGTACGGGCTGCCGGATTTGGCCACCGTGGTCAGCCATCCCGAATGATCGGCCGAGAGCCTGCTCGACACCTCTTGCGTGAAGTTCGACTGCCATGACGTCGAATGTAGTCTCCGGATATGACACTGAACTTGTCCGTCGATGACGTCCTGACCACCACCCGTTCGGTGCGCAAGCGGCTGGACCTGGAGAAGCCGGTGCCGCGCGAAGTACTGATGGAGTGCCTCGACGTGGCGCTCCAGGCGCCGACCGGATCCAATGCTCAGGGTTGGCAGTGGGTCTTCGTCGAGGACCCCGAGAAGAAGAAGGCGCTCGCCGACATCTACAAGCACAACGCGACGCCGTACCTCGACATGCCCAAGCCCACCTACGGGGACACCCGTGACGAGCAGCGCCCGCGCGTCACCGATTCCGCCAAGTATCTCGCCGACCACTTCCACGAGGTTCCGGTGATGATGATCCCGTGCCTGGCCGGCAGTCCCGACGACGCGGTGGCGGGCAGCGCCGGATTCTGGGGATCGCTGCTGCCCGCGGTGTGGAGCTACATGCTGGCCCTGCGCTCGCGCGGGCTCGGCTCGGCGTGGACGACGCTGCATCTGGTCGGCAAGGGGGAGCAGCTGGCCGCCGAGGTCCTCGGTATCCCGTTCGACGAATACCGCCAGGGCGGTCTTTTCCCGATCGCCTACACGAAGGGCACCGACTTCCGTCGCGCCAAGCGGCTGCCCGCCGACCAGTTCGCGCACTGGGATTCGTGGTGATCAGACGGCGCCGGTGAATCCGTGCTGCCGCCACGCCTCGTAGACCACGACCGCGGCGGCGTTGGACAGGTTCAGCGACCGCCTGCCGGCGAGCATCGGGATGCGCAGCTGCGCGGTGATGTGCGGGTCGGCCAGCGTGGCGGCGTCCAGGCCGGTCGGTTCCGGACCGAACATCACCACGTCGCCGGGCTCATAGTCGACGTCGTCGAACCGTGCACTGGCATGGGCGGTGAACGCGTACACGCGCTGCGGCGCCAAGGCGTCCCATGCCGCGGTCAGGTCGCGGTGAACGGTGACCGAGGCCAGGTCGTGATAGTCCAGCCCGGCACGCCGTAGTTTGGGTTCGGACAGATCGAAACCGAGCGGCTCGACGAGATGCAATTCGCAACCGGTCGCGGCGACCATTCGGATCGCATTACCGGTGTTGGGTGCGATGCGCGGCGAGTAGAACAGCACGCGAAACATTCGTAGATCATTGCGCCGGCGGGGCCGACAGTCCAAAACGTGTTTGCTCCGTTAGTCATAAAGCGACTTGGCGCTGCTGTTATGGACTCTGTCTGTTCAGTAAGAATTGTGGAGTCGGCAGCGCGGTGCTGGCATACTCGATCAATTGCCAGGCGCACAACGCCAGCTCGCGGCTGCGGGCGAATTAGCAGGAAGCTTATGAATCACCCTCCAAAACCGAGCGCTTTCTCGGAGCTCACGCAGTCCGACGAGTCGCCTGACAATTTCGAATCCAAAGTTGTGCCGCCGCCCAAGCGGCCGCGCCGGTGGTCGGTATCGAATTGGCCGGTGCGCTGGAAAGTGTTCGCGATCGTTTTGGTGCCCCTTGTTCTCGCCGGCGCGTTCGGCGGCTTGCGTATCTACAGCAGCTTCACTGAGGCGACGGATTTGCGTCGCGCCGCGGACCGCGCCGAAATGGTGCCGGCGATCGTGGGCTACATGGCCGCCCTCGACGGTGCGATGTTGGCGAGTTCCACCGGAAGCGATCCCCAGGCCGCGCTCACCGAGTTCGACTCCAGCAAGCAGGAATTGCAGCGCCGACTGTCCGGCACCGACGTCGCGGCCGACGTCAAGACGGGCGTCACGAGCATGATCGCCAACGGCCAGGCGCTGATGGACAAGGTCACGTCCAACACCATCAACCTGTTCGAACGCATCACCACATACGCGCCGATCCTGCTGACCGCAGAGGATGCCATCAACGGTTCGGTGCGCGTGGACGACGAGCGCATCACGGCCGAGACCCTCGGCTTGTCCCGTGCGGTCGGCGCCCGCGGTCAGATGATGATGCAGCAGCTGTTGGTCGATCTCGGCGCTGAACTGCCCGAACCCGAACTGCGCACCAGGATGATCGCGCTGGCGGGTACGGAGCCCTCGACGCTGTTCGGGATGAGCCAGGCGCTCGGCGTCGGCTCGGCCGAAGCCCAGCAGCTTCAGGGCGAGATGGTCAAGCGTTTGGCGATCATCTCGGATCCGGCGGCCGTCCTGGTCAACAACCCGGACCTGCGCGCGTCCGAAGCGGTCACCGATGAGATCGCCGGCCAGATCATCACCGACAGCACCGAATCCGTGACGTCGACAGTTGATGAGCGCGCCGCCGCGCAGCGCACGGCCGCCATTCGCGACGCGGCGATCATCGGCGGCGCGATGCTGCTGGCGCTCATCCTGGTCATCGTGGTGGCGAGATCGCTCGTGCGGCCCCTTCGCCGGCTGCGGGACAGCGCGCTGCAGGTTGCGCACGACGACCTGGCCCGGGAAATCGAACAGGTGCGTGCGGGTGGTGACCCTGGGCCGATCGCACCGATTCCGGTGTACACCTCCGAGGAAGTCGGTCAGGTCGCGCACGCCGTCGACGAGCTGCACGAGCAGGCAGTGCTGCTGGCCGGCGAGCAGTCGCGGTTGCAGCTGCAGGTCGGCGACATGTTCGAGACGCTGTCGCGGCGCAGTCGCTCGCTGGTCGACCAGCAGCTGTCGCTGATCGACCGGCTCGAGCGCAACGAGGAGGATCCCGAGCGGCTGGAGAGCCTGTTCCGCCTCGACCACCTGGCCGCCCGGATGCGCCGCAACGGCGCCAACCTGCTGGTGCTCGCCGGCGCGAAGGTACCCCGCGAGCAGGCCGAGCCGGTGCCCGTTTCGGCGATCATCAACGCGGCGGCCTCCGAGGTCGAGGACTACACCCGGGTCGTCACCGCGACCGTGCCCGACAGCGAGATCGCCGGCTCCGTCGCGGGCGACCTGGTTCACCTGCTGGCCGAGCTGCTCGACAACGCGCTTGCGCTACTCGCCCCCGATCTCGCAGGTGCGGGTGTCCGCGGTGCACACCGGCAACGGCGGCCTCGTCATCGAGGTCAGCGACATCGGCCTTGGGATGACCGATTCGGACCTGCGGGTGGCCAACACCCGCCTGCAGTCCGGCGGTGAGGTCAACCCCTACACCGCGCGACACATGGGCCTGTTCGTGGTCGGACGGCTCGCATCGCAGCATGGGCTCGTGGTCAGGCTGCGCAGCACGATCGCCGGCGAGCCGAGCTCGGGCACCACGGCCGGGGTGTATGTGCCCAGAGAGCTGCTCGGAGGAGCGGATGCGCCACATCAATTCGGCGAACCCGGCTATGCGTCACCGGCAGACGCGCACGCGGGTATCGCGACCGCCTTGGCGCTCGATGAAGACCACGGGGACAGCTGGGCTGACTACGACGGGTTGTCCGACGTGCGTGACGCCCCTCCCGATGTGCCCGTCGGGTTGTTGCCGCAGCGCGATCCCGGCGCCAGCGGGATATCCGACATCCCGGCGTCGCTGGGGCCGCCCGCGGCCGCGCGCCAGGACCAGTTCGACGATGGCTGGCCGGGGGATGACTGGCCCGAGGACTCCATGCCGGCGCAGACGCCGGCGCCTCCCGAGCGGCCGGCCAACACGGCGGGCTTCTTCGCGGCCCGGCAACAGGTGACTGCTGCCGAGGCGCAGCCGCTGACTCACCACGATCCGCCGACCCGTCCGCAACCGCGGATCCCACCCGAACCGCAGCCACTCCAGCCCGAACCGTCGAGCACAGCGGGCTCTGATGACGCCATCTACCAGCGGATGCTCTCCGAATGGCTCGTCGATCCGACCGAACTGGCCAACAGCGCGGATCTGAACTGGGAATCGGTGTGGGACAGCGGCTGGTCGGCCGCGGAGGCGGCGGACGAAACTCCTGTCCGGAAGCACACCGAAGAAGGGCTGCCGGTGC
Organism: uncultured Actinomycetota bacterium; assembly: GCA_963805835.1. Classification (GTDB taxonomy): domain Bacteria; phylum Actinomycetota; class Actinomycetes; order Mycobacteriales; family Mycobacteriaceae; genus Mycobacterium. Next base: position 180,526 of record CAWDVX010000012.1, read on the forward strand.
GCGAGCCCGGCGCGCGACTGATTCCGGGTGCGGCTGAATCCGCAGGTCGTGAAGGTGGGCATCATCGCAACGGGGGCGCTCACAGAAGCAGCGACGGCGACGACGAGGTAGCATCAGCGGCTGAGTTCGGCTCCGCAGAGCCGGACGCATCAATCGCAGGCGCGGCCCAACCGCAGCGCGACCCCGATGCCGTCCGTGCCAGTATCAGCAGCCATTTCGGTGGCGTTCACGCGGGCCGCTCGCAGGCGCGAGAGACACGCGACAACGCGAGAGACAAGAGGAACCGATACCCGATGACCTACCCGCCACGATCGACGCAGCGTGATTCGCTCGACTGGCTGGTGTCCAAGTTCGCCCGCGAAGTATCCGGGGTCAACCCACGCCGTTCTGGTGTCCGCCGACGGACTGCTGATGGCGTCCAGTGAGCACATCCCGGTCGAACGTGCCGACCAACTGGCTGCGGTGGCGTCCGGACTGGCCAGCCTGTCGACCGGTGCCGCACAGCTTTTCGACGGCGGATACGTCATGCAGTCCGTCGTCGAGATGGAGAACGGCTATCTGCTGTTGATGCGGGTCGGTGACGGCTCGAACCTGGCGACGCTTGCTTCGCGCAACTGCGACATCGGCCAAATCGGTTACGAGATGGCCATTTTGGTGGAGCGGGTGGGCGCCGTCGTTCAGTCGGCGCGACGGCGCGCACCGCAGCATTCGTGAGCTGCCGATGGAGGATTGGGAACAGGAGGTCGCAGACGAACCGAGTCTCGTCCGGCCGTACACGCTGACGGCCGGACGCACCGAGCCTGGAGTGCATCTGCCCTTGGAGGCGCCGATCGGAAAGCTCGCGACCGAGCAGCCGCCGCGGTGGCCGGGCAACGACGTGCGGGGGCAGATCCTCACCATGAGCGACGATGTGCCCTCCGTCGCCGAGATCGCCGCGGGACTGGCGTTGCCCCTAGGCGTGGTTCGGGTGTTGATCGGTGATCTCGTCACGCAGGGATATCTGCAGGTGCACACCACACTCGGCGAATCGACGACCAGCCACGATCGACGAGAACTCATAGGAAGGACGCTGCGTGGCCTCAGGGCACTCTGAGAGGCGACATGCCTCGACGGACCCCGCCGCCAGGCGGGCCGCCGCCTCGACGAAGATCGTCATCTCCGGCGGGTTCGGAGCGGGCAAGACGACGTTCGTGGGCGCTGTCTCCGAGATCATGCCGCTGCGGACCGAGGCGTTGGTGACCAACGCGTCTGCCGGCGTCGACGGACTGGAGGCGACGCCGTCGAAGACCACCACCACGGTGGCCATGGACTTCGGCCGCATCACTCTCGACGAGGATCTGGTCCTGTATCTGTTCGGCACCCCCGGCCAGCGCAGGTTCTGGTTCATGTGGGACGACCTGATCCGCGGCGCTATCGGCGCGATCATCCTGGTCGATGTCCGGCGCCTTCAGGACAGCTTCGCGGCGGTCGACTACTTCGAAGCGCGTCGCCTGCCCTTCCTGATTGCGATCAATGAATTCGAGGGTGCACCAAGGTATTCCCCGCACGCTGTGCGTAAGGCACTGGCGCTGTCGGATCGTGTCCCGGTGGTATCGGTGGACGCCCGGGACAGCCACTCGGGGCGGGCGGCGTTGATCGAGGTCACCGAGTACGCGCTCAACGTCCTCACCACGCTGCCCGGCTGAGCTGTGGACTACGACGGCGAAGAAGTCTGGACCGAAAAGGAGTTCGTCGCTCACGACTTCCGCGACGAGGATCTCAGCCGGCTACGCACCGAACGCGTGGTGTTCGACGAATGCGACTTCCGCGGGGTCGACCTTGCCGAGTCCGAACACGTCGGATCGGCATTCCGGAACTGCCGGTTCGAGCGGGCAACGCTGCACCACAGCATTTTTCGGCACTGCAGCATGCTCGGCTCGGTGTTCACCGAGGCGCGGCTGAGGCCGCTGAAACTGGTGGAGGTCGACCTGACGCTCGCCGTCCTCGGTGGATGCGATCTGAAAGGCGTCGACCTGTCCGGATGCCGGTTGCGCGAAGCGAGCCTCGTCGAAGCCGACTTGCGCAAGGCGGTGTTGCGCGGGGCAGACCTGCGTGGTGTGCGAGTCCAGAACACAAGGCTCGACGACGCTGATCTGCGCAGCGCGCGCATGGACGCGACCTTCTGGACGACTGCCACGCTGCGGGGCGCCAAGATCGACGTCGAACAGGCGCTCGCCTACGCCGCGGCGCACGGGCTGGACATCGGCGGGGAATAACGGCTGCAGAAACTCGTTGACAGCGTACATGACCGCGCAGACGGGGTTTCACGACGGAGAACTCGCCGTTCAACAGCGCGCAGGAGTTCGCGCGCAGGTGGCCCGTCTCGGGAGTGCCATGCTTGCCACGCCCGATCTGAACGGCGGAATGGGCGTATTCCTCGCCGACCGTAACTTCGCCGTGCTCACCGCCCGCGATACAGGTGGCCGCTTGTGGACGTCGCCGCTGTTCTCTTCACCCGGATTCCTCGATGCGCACGACCGCGAACTGCGGGTCCATGCCGTACCGAGTACCGAAGATCCGTTGGCAGTTCTCGCCACGGATCAGCCGGTCGGCATGCTCGCCATCGAGTTCGCCACCCGCCGCAGGGTGCGGATCAACGGTATGCTCACCGATGTCGGCGACGAGGGTCTGGTGGTCGCGGTCGACCAGGCATACGGCAACTGCCCCAAATACATTCACCCACGCCATCTCGAACATGTAGACGGTGCCGGGACCTCCGTCGAGCGGTCGTCGACGCTGAGCGCCGCACACGTTGAGCTGATGACCCACGCCGACACCTTCTTCCTCGGCACCGCCCATCCGACTCGCGGCGCAGACGCCTCGCATCGGGGCGGCCCACCCGGGTTCGTCCACGTCGAGGGCGACAGGCTGTGGTGGCCGGACTACCCGGGCAACAACATGTTCAACAGCTTCGGGAATCTCGCCGTCGATCCGAGCGCGGCGTTGCTGTTCATCGACTTCGACACGGGTGCAACGCTGTACGTCTCGGGGAAGGCCACCGTCGAATGGGTGACACCCAGCGACATCGATGGTGGCACGGGACGTCGTGTGAGCCTGGCGGTCGAGGCGGTGGTCTGGAGATTCCGGTGACGAGCACACGCGAAACCATCGAGCAATGGGTCGAGCTATTCAACGCCGGTGATGCCGAGGGGATTTCGGCGCTCTACGCCGACGACGCGGTCAACCACCAGATCGCGCTCGAACCCGTCGTGGGTCGCACCGCGATCGAACAGTTTCATCGCGACACCTTCGCCGGCGGTCCGCTAACCTGCACACCGATCAACCTCGTCGTCGAAGACGAGTGGGGCGCGCTGGAATGGGTCGACCCGGACGGCTTCCGCGGATGCGGGTTCTTCCAGGTGCGCAAGGCCAGATCGTGCACCAGCGTGGTTACTGGGACAGCGCGCAGCTCGAGGCGGCGCACCCGGACATGCACGATCGGTGACCATCGCGAATCCGGTATGCGTGCCGGCGATCGGGAGCATGATCAGAAGATGGGCGCTTCCTGGGACACGATTGATCGCTACGTAGTCATCTCGACCGATACGCATGCCGGCGCGGACCTCTACGATTACAAGGCCTACCTGCCTACGCGACTGCACGATGATTTCGACGCGTGGGCGAAGACCTACATCAGCCCGTTCGACGATCTGATCATCGCGACCGCAAAGCGCAACTGGGACCACGAGCTGCGGATATCGGAGATGGACGCCGACGGGGTCGCCGCTGAGGTGCTCTTGCCCAATACCGTGCCGCCGTTCTTCCCGACCTCGCCGAACATCACGATCAGCCTGCCGCGCAACCGCGAGGAGTTCGAACACCGGTGGGCCGGCGTCCAGGCCCACAACCGGTGGCAGGTCGACTTCTGCGCGTTGGCGCCCGAACGTCGCCGCGGACTGATCCAGATCTTTCCCAACGACATCGACCTCGCGCTCGAAGAGATCCGCTGGGGTGCGCAACAGAAGTGCTTCGGCGGTGTGCTGCTGCCCGCGGTCTCGCCGGGGGACCCCAACGTCGCCCCGCTCTTTCACACCCGCTACGAACCGATCTGGGCGCTGTGCACCGAGCTCGACCTGACGCTGGTTCAGCATGCAGGCGCGGGCAGTCCGGTGATGCCGATGGATCAGCCGGCGTCCAACGCCGTACTGGTCACCGAGATGGCGCTGTGGGCGCAACGCACGGTCAGCCACCTCATCCTCGCCGGCGTGTTCGAGCGTCACCCGACATTGCGCTTCGTACCGACGGAGCAGGGCACCATGTGGCTGCAGGATCAGATGATGCTGCTCGACGTCATGGTGCCCAGCATGAAATCCGAAGCGGGCAACCGCACCTACGGGATGTTCGGCGGTTCGTCGATCGACGAACTCACACTTGCGCCGAGCGCGTACGCCAAACGCAACTGCTACCTGGCCTCCGAACTCACACCGTACGAGAAGTCGATGGTCGACTACATGGGCGCCGATCACGTGATGTGGGGCAGCGACTACCCCCACGAGGAGGGTTTTTCGCCACATTCCAAGCTTGCCATCCGGTGGGCACTGCACGACCAGTCCGAGGAGAACTGCCGAAAGATTCTGGGCGGCAATGCAGGTCGGTTGTACCGGTTCGATCTCGACGCCCTCGCGCCGATCGCGGACCGGATCGGGCCGACGGTCGCCGAGGTGAACACGCCGCTGGGGGATACGGGTTACGTCTCTCCGCCCGCGTTCGGTTACCGGCCGTTCGAGGGCGGACTCGCCCTCAAGCGGTTGGCTCCGGCGCGGGCTTAGCTGGCGGCGGCCAGCCGGATCTTCCATCGCACCACGCTCAGGTAGCCGATGCAGATCAACCCTAGCATGCCCATGTTGAACCACCACGCGCCCGCGGTGTGCTTCCAATGCGAGTCCTGCGGTGTCAGCGGACCCGGTACCAGCCTGATCAGATCGATCGTCGATGCCGTCGAGGCGAAACCCCAGCGGGCCGGGGTGACCCACGACATCTGGTCGAGCACGATGCGGCCGGTCACCGGGATCATGCCGCCCTGGAACACCAGCTGCGACATGATCGCGACCACCAGCAGCGGCATGATCTGCTCGTTGGACTTGGCGATCGCCGACAGCGCCAAGCCGACCATCGCCGCGCCGACGCAGCACGCCGCAACGTCGACGAACAACTCCAGGGACCGGTTGGGTATCACCGCGCCGCTCTCGACGGCCCCGGGGCCCCAACCCTTGCCCCAGATGTTGATGGCGACGACGATCCCGACTGCAGCAAGCGCGAAGCCGGCGAAGACGAAGACCTTGGCCAGCAGGTATGCGGTCGTGGACAATCCGACCGCCTGCTCGCGCAGGAAGATCGCCCGCTCACCGATCAGGGCCCGGATCGTCAGCGCGGTGCCCATGAAGATGGCGCCGACGTTGAGCAGCACCAGAATCTGTCCCGGCTCGTTCGGCGCTTCGCCGCCCTTGATCGCGGGGACGGGAACGCCGAAGCCGACGTCGCCGGGCACCGACAGCGACAGCGCGCCCATGATGAACGGCAGAAACGCCAGGAAGATGAAGTAACCGCGGTCGGAGATGATCAGCCGCATCTGGCGGCGCGCGATCGTGGAGAACTGCCGGCGCAGGCTGGTCGTGGTCGGCGTCGCCGAGGTCCGACGGTGTCTCGATGCGGGCGGCGGCGGCGGCGGCGGCCCGTGCTGGGCGAGGTACCGCTGGCTTTGGCCGCGTCGGGGTCGCCGGCGACGTCGCTGAAGATGTCGGCCCAGTTGGTGGTGCCCATCGACGGGCCGATCTGGCTGGGCGGCCCGCAGAACGCGGTCTTTCCGCCGGGTGCCAGCAGCAGCACCTGATCGCACACGTCGAGGTAGGTCAGCGAGTGCGTGACCACCAGCACCACGCGGCCTGCGTCGGCCAGCTGTCGCAGCATCGTCATGACCTGGCGGTCCAGCGCCGGGTCCAGGCCCGAGGTCGGCTCGTCGAGGATCAGCAGCGACGGTCCGGTCAGCAGCTCGAGGGCGACCGAGGCGCGCTTGCGCTGACCGCCGGAGAGCTTGTCGACGCGGGTTTCGAGGTGCTTGGTCATCTCGAGTTCCTCGAGCACCTGCACGACGACCTGCTCGCGGTCGTCCTTGGTGGTGTCCGGCGGCAGCCGCAGCTCGGCGGCGTACATCAGCGCCTGCTGCACGGTCAGCTGGCCGTGCACCACGTCGTCCTGCGGGCACCATGCCGATCCGGGAGCGCAGCGAGGCGTACTCGGCGTGGATGTTGTGACCTTCGAAGGTCACGGTGCCGGTCGTCGGATGGGTGTAGCCGGCGACCAACCTCGCGAAGGTCGACTTGCCCGCACCCGACGGGCCGATGACGGCGGTCAGCGTGCCGGGGCGCGCGGCGATCGAGATGTTGTCCAGCAGTGTCTTGTTGCCCTCGATCGTCCACGTGATCGCCGTGCACGTCCAGGCCGCCGGTCGCGGTGGCCGCGGCGGTCTCGGTGCGGCGGGCCAGCGTGCCGCCGGTGAACACCAGGTCGACGTTGCCGATCGTGACGGTGTCGCCCTCGCGCAGCATCGCGGAGTCGACGCGCGCGCCGTTGACGAACGTGCCGTTGATGCTGCGGTTGTCGCGGATCTCGGTCCCGCCGGCGGTCGGGCACAGGGTCGCGTGGTGACGCGACGCCAGCACATCGGGGATGACGATGTCGTTGTCGGTCGCGCGGCCGATCTTGACCGCGCCCGGAGACCGCGCCGCGGCGGGCGCTGCCGGGCCGCAGGATCTTCAGCATGCTCGTCGCGAGGTTGCCCTCGCGCGCACGTGGGGCGGCCGTCGGGCCCATCGCCGTGACCGAATCGAGCGCTGGTTGCGCCATCGGCTGCGAAATCTGCGGTGGCCGCACCGGCGCTGAGGGGCTGGACCCGTACGCCTGCCCGCCGCGCGCGGCCGGTTGCGGCGCCGACGGGTACCGCGGCGGCGGCGCCGGCGGGATACGCAGGCGGGGACTGGTGGGCGCGGGCCGCTCGGCGGTGGCATCTGCGGTCGTGAAACCTGCGGCGCAGGTCCTGGGTGGGCCACGGGGTGTCGGCGGGGCGGCTGCGTGCCGATGGGCACCGATTGGGTCGGCGTGCGACCGACGACGCCCTGATGCCGCCCGACCTCGAAACTCAGCTGCGGACCGTCGGGGTTGCCGATGTTGAGGTGCTGACCGTCGTGGAGGTCGACGGTCGGAACCCGCCGGTTGTTGACGTACATCCCGTTGAGGCTGCCGTTGTCGATGGCGACCCACCGGCCCTGGTCGAACCGCAGCACAAGGTGTGCGCGGGAGATCAACGGGTGTGCGATGCGGATGTCGGCGCGAAGGTCGCGGCCGACGACTACGTCGTTGCCCGGCGCGAAGGTGCGGGTCGACCCGTCGTATCGAACGGTCAGCGCGGGCGGGGCTGGTCGGCTCATCGCGACCAACTCTATCGGTATGACCTTGATCACGGCGCACGTCCGGGCTGTCGTCAGCGCAGGGTCATCGGCGTGGGATGCGCCATTGATCAGTGTCAGAACAGTGTCAGTGATGTGGTGCAGTACCGCAATGCGGTCTCCTCGCGTCTTGATGACGTGAGCGAACGCGGCGTCGCCGACCGCGCCAGGGTCCTGCAGCAGGCCGACTGAAAAGACAAATAAGTGCCGGTACGTACGGCGAGTCGTCAGCTGCGGCAGCCGCGTTCGTGGTGTCGTTGAGCATGGTGTGTGGGGCGCCTGCAGTCCTGGTGGCGAGCGCCGTCGCGGCCGTGGGTCTGGCGGCGACGGTGATGTTGCCGATGTCGCCCACCGTCGTGGCGCAGGACTCGCTATCCGACCGACGATCGGGGATTCGTCGACTCAGAGGTGCGCTGCGATGCACCGCTATCGGCCGTTGCGTTCAGTCGCACGGACCAATCGATCGTGGCGATCTGTGTGGACGAGGCCGGCCACTATCAATACCGGGGTGCTCGCCTGGACAACAAGGACGCGGTGCTCATCGTCGTTGCCGAACCCACCGTGCCCGGCGAATTCTTCGCGCAGAAAGACGGCGCCACCTACACGGTCACCGCCAAGGAACTGATCATCAAGACCGACGAGTGGGTCCGCACGGAGCCTGTTCTGCAATTCGGCACTCAGCCGCTGCTCGCGGTGGAGATGCCCACCCCGCCCCGCTAACCGGGTGAGCCCGTCACCACGCAGTGCGTGTGGCTGTAGATCGTGGCCATGCACTTGTTGCAGTGGGTGCACAGCGATCGGATCGAATGAGCATCACCGTCGTCCTTGATGCGGTTGATCAGGTCGGGTTCGGCCAGCAGCGCCCGTCCCATCGCGACGAAGTCGAAACCCTCGGCCATCGCCAGGTCCATCGTTTCGCGATTTGTGATGCCGCCCAACAGGATCAACGGCATCTTGAGCTCGGCGCGGAACAGCTTGGCGTCCCGCAGCAGAAACGCCTCCCGGTAGGGGTATGCGCGAAGGAACTTCTTTCCGGTCATTCGGATACCCCACCGCAGCGGCGGCTTGAAGGCGCCCGCGAATTCCTTGATCGGCGCATCGCCGCGGAACAGATACATCGGGTTGACCAGTGAGCTGCCCGCGGTGAGCTCGATGGCGTCGAGTCCGCCGTCCTCCTCGAGCCACTTCGCGGTCTGCAGCGACTCCTCGAGCGAGATGCCGCCACGCACGCCGTCGGCCATGTTCAGCTTCGCGGTGACGGCGATCGGGTTGCCTTCTTTCTCGACTGCGCGCCGCACCGCCATCACCATGCCGCGCGCCACCTTGGCCCGGTTCTCGAGCGACCCGCCGAACTCATCGGCACGCCGATTGATCAGCGGGCTGAGGAACGAGCTCGCAAAATAGTTGTGGCCCAAGATGGATTTCGACCGCGTCGAAGCCGGCCTCGATCGCGAGGCGAGCGGCGTTGGCGTGCGCGTCGATGATGTCGTTGATGTCATCGCGGGTGGCCTTCTTGGCGAAACGCATCGACAGCGGGTTGAAGAATCGCACCGGCGCGTATGCAGTCGCCTTCGTCGAGCGGGCATTGGCGACCGGTCCGGCATGACCGATCTGCGCGCTGATCGCCGCACCTTCGGCGTGGATGGTCTCGGTCAGCTTCTTGAGGCCGGGCATGGCCTCCGGACGCCACCAGATCACGTTGCCCTCGGTGCGCCCGCCTTTCGACACCGCGAGATAGGCGACCGTGGTCATGCCGACCCCGCCCGCGGCGGGCAGCCGGTGGTAGGTGATCAGGTCGTCCGTGACGAGCGCGTGCGGGGAGGACGCCTCGAACGTCGCTGCCTTGATGATTCGGTTGCGCAGCGTCACCGGGCCGAGCTTGGCCGGGGTGAACACATTGGGCTGAGCTGTTGATTCTTCGCCCAAGTGGCTCATCGCCGTGTCCATGACGCTGAGCATGCCAGACTGGCTGCACGGGCGAGCGAAGCGACGGGAGAAACTTGCGTTGGGTGCGATCACATTGGACGGTAAAGCCACACGCGACGAGATCTTCGTCGACCTCAAGGAGCGTGTCGCGGCGTTGACCGCCGCCGGCCGCACGCCCGGATTGGGCACGGTGCTGGTCGGCGACGACCCCGGCTCACACGCATATGTGCGGGGCAAGCACGCGGACTGCGCCAAGGTCGGCATCAACTCGATCCGGCGTGATCTGCCCGCCGACATCAGCCAGGCCAAGCTCGACGAGACCATCGACGAGCTGAACGCCAACCCCGAGTGCACCGGCTACATCGTGCAGCTGCCGCTGCCCAAGCACCTCAACGAGAACGCCGCCCTGGAGCGGGTCGACCCCGGGCAAGGATGCCGACGGGCTGCATCCGACGAATCTGGGCAGGCTGGTTCTCAACGAGCCGGCCCCGCTGCCCTGTACCCCGCGCGGCATCGTGCACCTGCTGCGTCGCTACGAGGTGGAGATCGCCGGAGCCGAGGTCGTGGTGATCGGCCGTGGTGTCACGGTCGGGCCGGCCGCTGGGCCTGCTGCTCACCCGGCGTTCCGAGAACGCGACGGTCACGTTGTGCCACACCGCGACTCGGCATCTGCCGCAACACACCCGCGAAGCCGACATCATCATCGCCGCGGCGGGCGTACCGCACATGGTGACCGCCGAGATGGTCCGTCCGGGCGCCGCAGTCATCGACGTCGGAGTGAGCCGTGACGACGCGGGCAAGCTCGTCGGCGATGTGCACCCCGACGTCTGGGACGTGGCGGGTCACGTCTCGCCGAACCCCGGCGGTGTCGGACCGCTCACCCGCGCATTCCTGCTCACCAACGTCGTGGAGCGAGCAGAGGTGCTGGCGGCGCAGTGACGCTCAAGGAGTTCGCGCGCAAGGTCTTCGGCGGGCAGTGGCCGATCCTGCTGCCCGGCGTGATCCTGATCGCGGCATTCGCGCTGGTGATCGCCGGGTATTGGCGGCGCGGGGCACTGGTGCTCGCGATCGGGGTGGCTGTCGCCGCGGCGCTGCGGCTCACGCTGCCCGAAGATCGGGCGGGGTTGCTTGCGGTACGCAGTCGCGGCATCGACGTCGCCACGACCGCCAGCGTGAGCGCGGCGATTCTGTACATCGCCTGGACGATCGACCCGCTGGGCACCGGCTAGCGAACAACGCCGCTGCCAAGCCGCCGACGGCCCGGGCGGGATCTGGTGATTCGTCCGAAACCTGTTGAACTGGTGATTGTCTGCAAGTCAATAGTTCGCGCCCCTGTCGGGCGGGCCGTCGAAATTGGGGTAGTGACCTACGAGATAGGTGGCTACCGAGTCGAAGCCGACACAAGCACCGCGTGGTCGCGGCATGCCTTGCTTCTGTTCGGAATCATGTCGGTCCAGCGGGATCCCGCCCTGTGGGACAGCCCGCTGACATTTGATCCCGATCGGTTCAGTCCCGAGAATTCCAAGGGTCGCGACCGCTGGCAATACCTGCCGTTCGGCGGGGGCCCCGATCATGTATCGGTGATCACTTCGCCATGCTCGAGGCCACCCTGGCATTGGCCACGATCGTTAGGCGTGTCGAAATTTGCTCGCTGGACGACGATTTCCCGCTCGCCACGCCGTTCACGACCGTCGCTGCCGCGCCGATTCGTGCTGCGGTCCGGCGCAGGACGCCGACCAGCATGGAACACGCGGCGGCGCTCACACGCTAGTTCGGCACGGTCTAGGACAGCGTCGCGCGGGTGGACACCGTCACGTACGGCAGCGCGAGGCCGTTGGAGTTGGCCAGCGCGGGATGGGTGGCCAGCAGCTCGCGGACCCGGTCGAGCGTGCTGGCTGCGCACCTTCTCCGGCGACGTGATGCAGTAACTCCGCGAGGCGACCAGGTCGATGAGTGCCTGCGGCGTCAGGTAACTCGTCCAGTCGACCCGGTGATGTTCGACGTCGGTGAACACATCGGTAAGGGCGGTCTCGTCGTTGAACTGGGCGTTCTCGTGGCCGATGATCGTGCCTAGATCCTTCACCCAGCCCAGTCGCTCGTCGCGGGCGTTCCACACCAGACCGAGTCGGCCGCCCGGCCGGAGCACCCGGGCCACCTCCTTGACCGCGCGTTCGGTGTCGAACCAGTGCCAGGCCTGCGCGACGAGCACCGCGTCGACGCTGTCATCGGGCAGCGGAATCTCCTCGGCGGTGCCGAGGAGCGCAGGTGTATCCGGTAGCGAATTGCTGAGCAGCTCAAGCATTTCCGGGATCGGGTCGACGGCCACGACCTCGAGTCCACGTTCGACCAGCCGCGTCGTCAACTTGCCTGTGCCCGCCCCGAGATCGAGCACGTCGCGGGCGTCGCGCGGGAAGCAGCCAGTCGATCGCCTCCGGCGGGTAGGACGGTCTGCCGCGTTCGTAGGCAGCGGCCTCCGCACCGAACGACAGTGAGCGCTGCTGGCTGTCCGTCATGAGCGTGACGCCAACTCCAACGTCTTGCGGATCAATTCGCCCACCGCCTCCGTCTCGACCAGGAACCCGTCGTGGCCGTAGATCGAGTCGACCACGTTCAACTCGCTACAACCCGGCAGCAGCGCGGCCAATTCCTCCTGCAGCCGCAACGGATACAACCGGTCGGACGTGATGCCACCGACCACGACGGGTACGTGGCAGCCTTGCAGCGCGGCCTCGATACCTCCGCGGCCGCGGCCCACGTCGTGGCTGGACAGGGATTCGGTGAGCGTCACATAGGTGCCCGCGTCGAACCGGGCCAGCAGCTTGTCGGCCCTGGTATTCGAGGTAGCTCTGGATCGAATAGCGGCCACCCGTCGCCGGATCCTCGTCACCCTGAGGGTCGTTGGCGAAGCGATCATCCAGTTCGGTCTCGCCGCGATAGGTGAGGTGTGCGAACCGGCGTGCGATCTCCATACCGGTATCCGGAGACAGGCCGGTGCCGTAGTAGTCGCCGTTGTTCCAGTTCGGGTCGGCCTTGATCGCCGCGACCTGTGTGCTCTGGGTGCCGATCTGATCGGCGGTCGCGCGGGCCCCGACGGCCAGCACCAGCGCCGCGCGCACCGTGTCGGGATGGCCGATGATCCACTCCAGTGCCCGGGCCCCGCCCATCGATCCGCCGACCACCGCGGCGACCTCGGTGATGCCGAGCGCCTTCAGGGCGGCCACATCTGCTTCCACCTGGTCGCGCACCGAGACGAGCGGAAACCGCGAGCCCCACGGCTTACCGTCCGGGTGCAGTGAGCTCGGACCGGTGGATCCGCGGAAGCCGCCGAGCACGTTCGTGGCGATCGCGCACCAGCGGTCGGTGTCGATCGGCGCGCCGGGTCCGGCGACGCCTTCCCACCAGCCTTGCGTCTCGTCGCCTGGACCGTTCGGGCCGGTGACGTGTGAGTCGCCGGTGAGCGCGTGCAGCACGACGACCACGTTGTCGCGGTTGGGCGAGAGCTCACCCCACCGCTGCACGGCGATCGTCACATCGTCGATGACAGTGCCGCTCTCGAGCGTCAGTGAGCCGATGTCGACGTGGGCGACTTCGCCTTCGGCGGGCAGCGTTGCGGTTTTCACGTCGAGCTCCCCATCGAGCACAGTCATCAGAACGCCGCCGCGGCTTTGGGATCCGCCGAACCCGCCGCGTTGAACGGCTTGGCCGCAGCGAAACCCTGCTCCAGGTCCGCGAGGATGTCGTCGATACCCTCGATGCCGACCGCCAGGCGCACCAGTCCCGGCGTGACACCGGTGGCCAGCTGCTCCGCGGCTGACAGCTGCGCATGCGTCGTCGACGCGGGATGGATGACCAGCGACCGCACGTCACCGATGTTGGCGACATGGCTGTGCAGAGTGAGTGCGTTCACGAACGCCTTACCCGCGTCGATACCGCCGGCCAGCTCGAAGGCCAGCACTGCGCCGGTCCCCTTGGGCGCCAGCTTCTTTCCGAGCTCATACCACGGCGAGGTGGGCAGTCCCGCGTAGTTCACCGAGATGACGTCCTCGTGTCCGGCCAGGTACTCGGCGACCTGCTTGTGCGTTCTGCACGTGTCGCTCGACGCGCAGGCTCAGCGTTTCCAGTCCCTGGGCGATCAGGAATGCGTTGAACGGCGACGCCGCCGAACCGAGGTCGCGCAGCAGCTGCACGCGCGCCTTCAGCGCGAACGCGGGAGGACCGAGTTCGGCGAAGACCACACCGTGGTAGCTCGGGTCTGGGGTGGTAAACCCGGGGAAGCGTCCATTCGTCCAGTCGAAGGTGCCGCCGTCGACGATCACACCGGCGATCGCGGCGCCGTGTCCGCCGAGGTACTTGGTGGCCGAGTGCACGACGATGTCCGCGCCGTGGGCGAGTGGCTGGATCAGATACGGCGTTGCGATCGTGTTGTCGACGATCAGCGGCACGCCGGCCTCGTGGGCGACGGCGGCGACGCCGGGGATGTCGAGCACATCAATTTGGGGGTTGGAGATCGTCTCGCCGAAGAACGCCTTGGTGTTGGGTCGCACGGCCGCCCGCCAGGAGTCCAGGTCGTCGGGGTCGGAGACGAAGCTGACCTCGATGCCGATCTTGGGCAGCGTGTAGTGGAACAAGTTGTAGGTGCCGCCGTAGAGACGCGGGCTGGAGACGATGTGGTCGCCTGCGTTGGCGAGATTGAGAATCGCGAAGTGCTCGGCGGCCTGACCCGATGCCAGGAACAGGGCGGCGACGCCGCCTTCGAGCGCCGCGATGCGCTGCTCGACGGTGTCCTGCGTCGGATTCATGATCCGGGTGTAGATGTTGCCGGGCTCGGCGAGGCCGAACAGCGCCGCGGCGTGCTCGGTGCTGTTGAACGTGTACGACGTGGTCTGGTAGATCGGCAGGGCACGTGCGTTCGTCGCGATATCCGGGGTTTGGCCCGCGTGCACCTGCTTGGTTTCGAACGCCCAATTTTCGGAGCGAGGCTCGTCCGAGCGACTATCGGACGTAGTCGGGTCTTCTGGCGCGCTCATGGGACGGCCCTCCATTTGGTCAGGGGGCCCGTCAAAACGGACCCGCGCTTGCCGGCAACCACTCGCTAGTGGGTACTCAACCTGGTCTTCACCCGGAGCACCCCACCGCGGTTGGAGGGTTGCCGGCCAGCAAGCCGGGGCTTGACGCTGGCACTCATGACCGACGACAGACTATCTCAAGAAGCCGACTGCATGCCAACAGCCTGTTTCCTGTAGCCCAAAAGCTACCCGCCAGTAGCTGTAGTGGCCGGTCATGAGCGCACCGTCGCCCACGCGTAGCGTCGTGTTCGACGCAATACTGGTAGCCGCCGCACACAACGCGGAGCTTCGTCGTACCGACCACCCGCCGGGAGAACATCACATGAGCGAAGAGCAGCCGACCATCATCTACACCCTGACCGACGAGGCGCCGCTGCTTGCGACCTATGGCTTTCTGCCGATCATCCGGACCTTCGCCGATCCGGCGGGGATCAACATCGAAACCAGTGACATCTCCGTGGCGGCCCGCATCCTGGCGGAGTTCGGCGACTACCTGCCGAGGACCAGCGCGTACCGGACAACCTCGGCCGAGCTGGGCGAGCTGACGCAGTCACCCGACACCAACATCATCAAGCTGCCGAACATCAGCGCGTCGGTGCCGCAGCTCTACGCCGCGATCAAGGAGCTGCAGGAGAAGGGGTACGCGGTTCCCGACTATCCGGCGCAGCCGAAGACCGACGAGGAGAAGACGCTCAAGCAGCGCTACGGCAAGATCCTCGGCAGCGCGGTGAACCCCGTTCTGCGCGAGGGCAATTCGGACCGCCGCGCCCCCAAGGCCGTCAAGGAGTACGCGCGCAAACACCCGCACAGCATGGGCGAGTTCTCTCAGGCGTCGCGCACCCACGTGGCCACCATGAAGGGTGGCGACTTCTACCACGGCGAGAAGTCGATGACCTTGGATCGTGACCGCAAGGTGCGGATGGAGCTGAAGACCAAGAGCGGCAACACGATCGTGCTCAAGCCCGAGACGGCGCTGGAAGACGGCGACGTCATCGAGAGCATGTTCATGAGCAAGAAGGCGCTCGTCGAGTTCTACGAGCAGCAGATCGAGGATGCCTACAAGACCGGCGTGATGTTCTCGCTGCACGTCAAGGCGACGATGATGAAGGTCAGCCACCCCATCGTCTTCGGTCACTGCGTGAAGGTCTTCTACAAGGACGCGTTCGCCAAGCACCAGGAGGTGCTCGACGAGCTCGGCGTGAACGTCAACAACGGAATGGTCGACCTCTACAACAAGATCGAGTCGCTGCCGTCGTTCCAGCGTGAGCAGATCATCCAGGACATTCACGACGTCCACGAGCACCGCCCCGAGTTGGCCATGGTGGATTCGGCCAAGGGAATCACCAACTTCCATTCGCCCAGCGACGTGATCGTGGACGCCTCGATGCCCGCGATGATCCGTCTCGGCGGCAAGATGTACGGCGCCGACGGACGGACCAAGGACACCAAGGCCGTCAACCCCGAGTCGACCTTCTCGCGGATCTATCAGGAGATGATCAACTGGTGTAAGACCAACGGCCAGTTCGACCCGACGACCATGGGCACCGTTCCCAACGTCGGCCTGATGGCCCAGAAGGCCGAGGAGTACGGCTCGCCACGACAAGACCTTCGAGATCTCGGAGGACGGCGTCGCCGACATCGTCGACATCGACACCGGCGAGGTGCTGCTGTCGTGGGACGTCGAAGAGGGCGACATCTGGCGGATGCCCGTCGACCAAGGACGCCGCCGATCCGGGACTGGGTCAAGCTGGCCGTCACCCGCGCGCGGGCGTCAGGGATGACAGCGGTGTTCTGGCTCGATACCGAACGGCCGCACGAGGCCGAGCTTCGCAAGAAGGTCAAGGACGTATCTCGCCGACCACGACACCGACGGCCTCCACATCCAGATCATGCCGCAGGTATGGGCCATGCGGTACACGCTGGAGCGGGTCACCCGCGGACAGGACACCATCGCCGTAACCGGAAACATCCTGCGCGACTACCTCACCGACCTCTTCCCGATCCTGGAGCTGGGCACCAGCGCCAAGATGCTGTCCATCGTCCCGCTGATGGCCGGCGGCGGAATGTACGAGACGGGCGCCGGTGGGTCGGCGCCCAAGCACGTGCATCAGCTGGTCGAGGAGAACCACCTGCGGTGGGACTCGCTCGGCGAATTCCTGGCGCTGGGCGCCTGTTTCGAGGACCTGGGGGACAAGACCGGCAACAAGCGGGCCGAGCTCCTTGGCAAGACCCTGGACGACGCGATCGGAAAGCTGCTGGAGAACAACAAGGGTCCGTCGCGCAAGACCGGCGAGCTCGACAACCGCGGCAGTCAGTTCTACCTCGCGATGTATTGGGCGAAGGAGCTCGCCGACCAGACCGAAGACAAGGAGCTGGCCGAGCACTTCAGCAAGCTGGCCCAGACCCTGGCGGAGAACGAAGACGCGATCGTGTCCGAACTCGCAGAGGTACAAGGGGATTCGGTGGATATCGGCGGCTACTACTGGCCAGATCCCGAGAAGACCACGTCGGTGATGCGGCCGAGCAAGACGCTCAATTCGGTGTTGGAGTCGGCTCGAAGCTGAGGTCGCTCAGCCGATTGCCTTCTTCGGGGGCGGCGTCGCGTAGCGGTCGACGAAGTCGACGATCAGGTCGGCGACCCGGCGCGGCGCCTCGTACATCGGGATGTGGCCGACATCGTCGAGATGCGTGATCTCTGTGGACTGCGGCAGGTGCGTGGTGAAGTGCCGGGTGAATCGCGGATGCGGAAGCACCCGGTCCTTCTCGCAGATCACCAGGTGCGTCGGCGTCTGGGCCTCCGTCAGTTCCATCAGGCCGGGCATCAGCAGGGACTTGATCAGTAGCTGGTAGTAGGCCGGGCAGTGAGTGACGTCGTCGATGATGTCGAGCCATTGCTCGTCGTCGAGGCGGTCCGCGGTCGCGCTGATCGGCACGAAGCCGAGCTGACGCACATACGGCAGCTTCAAGGCACGCGGGCCGAGTGCCTTGGCTCCCAGCCACACGGGCAGGCCGGCCACGAACTTGAACACGATCTCGAACTTGGCGAGGCTGTAGTGATGCCATCCGCCGGCGGGCGCGATGGCGGTCAAGGTGCGGGCCCTGCCCCGCCGTTCGAGTTCGAAGGCGACCCAGCCGCCGAGCGAGTTGCCGACGATGTGGGCGGTTTCCCAGCCCAGCGCATCCATGCGGCGTTCCACGTCATCGGCCAGTTCGCGGGTATCGAGGAAGAACCGGGCCTTCACACCGCCGTTGTGGCCGGGCATCGTGGGTGCGAACACCTCGTAGCGGCCCGTCGCCGTTGCCGACGGGTCGGCGACATCAACTCCAGCAATCAGCGGGGCGACGCCTTTCCACACGTTCTGGGACATCATGAACGGATGTAGCAAAAGTATCGGCTCGCCTGAACCCAGGTGTATCGGTGCGCGCTCGCTCATCTGCCCGACCCTAAAGGTGATACCGCCGGTACCGCAAGCCTGCCGATAGGGTCACCTGCTGTGTCTTTGCTGACGGTGTCGACCATCAACGTCAACGGCATCCGCGCCGCGATCAGGCAGCGGTCGTCGGAGAACCTCGGTCTGCTGCCATGGCTCGTCGGCACGACCGCCGACGTGGTGTGCCTGCAGGAGACCCGTGCCGACGACGACCAATCCCCCTCGCAAGCTGGGGGTGCCCCCAGGCCACCGCCGGGCTTGCGGCGCGTGCCGTATCCGCCCGGGTCGAGCGGGCCGCGGCCTATGCGCAGCGCTGGTCCGACCACGCCCCGGTGACTGTCGAATATTCGGGCTAAGGTCCGTAGGTGACCGTCGACAACATCGCTCCTCGGCGACATCGCGTCGTCATCATCGGCTCCGGCTTCGGCGGGCTGTTCGCCGCAAAGCACCTCAAGCGCGCGGACGTCGACATCACGCTCATCGCGAAGACCACCCACCATCTATTCCAGCCGCTGCTGTATCAGGTCGCCACCGGCATCCTTTCGGTCGGTGAGATCGCGCCTGCAACCCGAATCATCCTGCGTAAGCAGCGCAATGCCGAAGTGTTGCTCGGTGACGTGGTGGGGATCGATCTGAAGAACCAGACCGTCACCTCCAAGCTGCTCGACTGGGAGCGGGTCACCCCGTTCGACAGTCTGATCGTGGCCGCGGGCGCGCAGCAGTCCTACTTCGGTAACGATCACTTCGAGGCCTTCGCCCCAGGCATGAAGACCATCGACGACGCGTTGGAGTTGCGCGGTCGGATCCTCGGCGCCTTCGAGGCGGCCGAGGTCACGACGTCGGAGCCCGAACGCAAACGCCGGCTGACGTTCGTCGTCGTGGGTGCCGGACCGACCGGCGTCGAGGTCGTCGGCCAGATCGCCGAGCTCGCCGATCGCACCCTGAAGGGGGCGTTCCGGACCATCGACCCGACCCATGCGCGGGTGATTCTCGTCGAGGCCGCACCCGCAGTGCTGCCGCCGATGGGCCCGAAGCTCGGGCTCAAGGCGCAGCGCCGGCTGGAGAAGATGGGCGTCGAGGTCAAGCTGAACACCATGGTCACCGATGTCGACTACCTGGGCCTGACCGTCAAGCAGGACGGTGAGGAGCACCGAATCGAGTGCGCCGTCAAGGTCTGGTCCGCAGGTGTGCAGGCCAGTCCGCTGGGCAAGCTGGTTGCCGAGCAGTCCGACGGCACCGAGGTCGACCGGGCCGGCCGCGTCGTCGTCGAGCCCGACCTCACGGTCAAAGGTCATCCGAACGTCTTCGTCGTCGGAGACCTGATGAGCGTGCCGGGCGTGCCGGGTATGGCGCAGGGTGCGATCCAGGGCGCGGTCTACGCCACCAAGCAGATCAAGAACGAGCTCAAGGCCCCAGGAAAGGGCGGAGCTCCAGTGGACCGAAAGCCGTTCAAGTACTTGAACAAAGGCAGCATGGCCACCGTCTCGCGGTTCAACGCCGTCTGCCAGATCGGCAAGGTCGAGTTCGGCGGCTTCCTCGCCTGGCTGGCCTGGCTCGGTCTGCACCTGTACTACCTCGTGGGCAGCCGAAATCGTGTCGTCGCCGTCTACTCGTGGTTCATCACTTTTCTGGGCAGAGGCCGCAGCCAGCTGGCGATCACCGAACGGTGGGTCTTCGCGCGCAGGGCTCTGGAGCAATCCCGGGATCAGAGCGCCCAGAAATCCATTGGGTGACGCGTGCCAAGATTGACCCATCATGAGCGCCTCCCGTCCTGTCGTGTTTTCCGGCGTCCAGCCGACCTCTGATTCCCTCCATCTCGGCAATGCGCTGGGTGCCATCAAGCAGTGGGTGAATCTGCAGGACACCTACGACGCGTTCTTCTGCGTGGTCGACCTGCACGCGATCACCATCCCGCAGGATCCCGAGCGCCTTCGCGCGCGCACGCTCGTCACCGCCGCGCAATACCTTGCGCTGGGCATCGACCCCTCGCGCAGCACGATCTTCGTGCAGAGCCACGTCCCTGCGCACACCGAACTTGCTTGGGTGCTGGGCTGTTTCACCGGGTTCGGACAAGCGTCGCGGATGACGCAATTCAAGGACAAGTCGCAGAAGGAAGGTAGCGAAGCCACCACCGTCGGGCTGTTCACGTATCCGGTGCTGATGGCCGCCGATGTCCTGCTCTACGACACCGAACTCGTACCGGTCGGCGAAGACCAGCGCCAGCATCTGGAGCTGGCCCGCGACGTCGCGCAGCGGTTCAACGCCCGTTTCCCCGAAACGTTCGTCGTTCCCGATGTGCTGATCCAGAAGGTCACCGCCAAGATCTACGACCTGGCCGACCCGACCTCGAAGATGAGTAAATCCGCCGCCACCGAGGCGGGGTTGATCAGCCTGCTCGACGATCCGAAGAAGACCGCGAAGAAGATCCGCTCCGCGATGACCGACAGCGAGCGCGAGATCCGCTACGACCCGGTGGCCAAAGCCGGCGTCTCGAACCTGTTGACCATCCAGTCCGCGATCACCGGCACCGACGTCGACAAGCTCGCCGAGAGCTATGCCGGGCGAGGATACGGCGACCTGAAGGCCGACACCGCCGACGCCGTCGTCGAGTTCGTCGGCCCGATTCAGGCGCGTGTCGACGAACTGCTTTCCGATCCGGCCGAGCTCGAGTCGGTGCTGGCCGCCGGCGCAGAGCGCGCCAGAGACGTGTCTGCAAAGACGCTGCGGCGGGTATACGACCGGCTAGGGTTTCTACTCGCGCCCTGAAAACGCCCGTCACTCGCTTGGGGGCTGGACATGACACCTCCGGTCGAGCCGGACACTCCCGGGAAGCCGGACAAGCCTGGGATTCTCGATCGTCTGCGCGCGCGATATCACTGGTTCGACCACGTGATGCGCGCCCAGGAGCGCTACCAGCACAGCAAGGGCGACTTCTACGCCGCGGGCATCACGTACTTCACGATCTTCGCGTTGTTTCCCATGCTGATGGTCGGCTTCGCGATCGGTGGCTTCATTCTCGTGAGCCAGCCCGCGCTCCTCGCCGAAATCCAGGAGCGGATCAAGGCGACGGTGACCGGCGACATCGGACAGCAACTGGTCGAGTTGATGGACTCAGCGATCAAGTCGCGCACCTCGGTCGGGATCATCGGCCTTGCCACCGCCGCCTGGGCCGGCCTGGGCTGGATGGCGAATCTGCGCGAAGCGCTGAGTCAGATGTGGGGAATGGCGCGGCAGAAGAAGAAGGGGTTCGTCCGCACCAAGTTGTCGGACCTGACCGCCATGGTGGGTCTGTTCCTCGCACTGACCCTCACCATCGCGCTGACTGTGCTGGGCAATTCAGACGTGATGAAGCAGGTGCTGGAATGGTTTGGCTTGCAGGAAGTCCCCGGTGTCAGTGTGGCGCTGCGGATCGCGTCGCTGGCGGTCTCCGTGCTCATCACCTGGGTGCTGTTCACCTGGGTCATCGCACGGTTGCCCCGGGAGTCGGTCAGCTTCCGGAGTGCGCTGAGGGCGGGCCTGCTCGTCGCGGTGGCCTTCGAGGTCTTCAAACAGGTGGCGTCGATCTACCTGCGGTCAGTGGTCACTGGTCCGGCGGGAGCGACATTCGGTCCGGTGCTGGGTCTGATGGTGTTCGCCTACATCACCGCACGGCTCATCCTCTTCGCGACCGCGTGGGCCGCGACGTCGAAGGACAACCTGCAGGCTGCGCCGGTCGAGGCACCCATTGGTGCGCAGATCACTCCGCGCGTGCAGTATCGCGAGGGCCTGGGTTTCGGTGGCACGCTTGCCGCGGTCGCGGTGGGAGCCCTTGGTGCGCTGAGTCTTTCGCGATTACGCAAGCACTAGTGCTGCGGGCGGCGGTTGACTGATCGAGCGGCCATGATGAGTCCGAACACGATGATGGATCCGACGATGCCCACGCCCACGCGCACCGGCGTGGCGTCGACGTCGGACAGCATGGGTGCGGCATTGAGCGCATTGGCACCGGCGGCCGTCTCCGGCTTCGGTGCGACGAGCGAGGGATCGGGTTCGATCAGTGTGCCGACCTTGGTGCCCGGCGGTGTCGAGAAGCCGTAGTCCAGCAGGTGTGCCGCCTGCTCCCACGGCGCGATCGGCTGGCGGGTGCCGTGCAGGAGCATCGCCACCAGGCGGCGGCCGTCGCGAGTGGCCGCGCCAACGAACGTCTGGCCCGCGTCGTCGGTGTAGCCGGTCTTGCCGCCGAGGGCGCCGGGATAATTGGCAAGCAGCTTGTTGTCGTTCTCGATCGGATAGCCGGCGTCCCCGCGGCCGGGGAAGTCGAAGCTCTGGGTGCTGACGATGTCGGTGAAGATCGGGTTCTGCCAGGCATACCGGTAGAACAGGCCGATGTCGTATGCCGAGGTGCTCATGCCGGGTCCGTCGAGACCGGACGGCGTCGCCACCCGCGTGTCATGCCCGCCGAGCTTGTCCGCCAGATCGTTGATCTTGCCCATGGCCGTGTCCATGCCGCCGAGCTGCGCGGCCAGCGCGTGTGCCGCGTCGTTGCCCGAATACATGAGCAGGCCGTGCAGCAGGTCGTTGATCGAGTAGAAGCCGTTCTCGCCGACGCCGACCTTGGTGCCCTCCTGGGCGGAATCCTCGGCGGTGCCCGCCACGACCTTGTGAATCGGCAGGTCCTTGATGGCCTGCATCGCGACGAGGACCTTGATGATGCTCGCGGGCCGGTGCCTGCCGTGCGGGTCCTTGGCGGCGATGACATCGCCGGTGTCCAGGTCGGCGACCAGCCACGCCTCGGCCGAGATGTCGTTGGGCACCGGTGGGGTGCCGGGCGCGGTGATGATGCCGCACCCGGAGAGCGCGTCGCCGCCCATCGGTTTGGCCGGAACGGGCAGCGGGCCGGGGGACTCTCGCCGGGCTTGGGCACCTCCGACGCGTCCACCGCCGGCGGCGTCGTTTCCCTGTACGGGCACGTGTCCGCATCCGGCGCGGCATCCGGCTGGGCGGCGGCCACCGCCGGGGAGGCCAACAGGAAAAGCGCCGCTGCCAGGGCCGCAACGCGCTGGCACGAGGTTCGAACGTTCGCCATGGTGAGCGCAGATTAGGTGTTTGCGGGCGCGTTTCCCAGGAGGCGCGCTGTGGCTGGTGTGATTGAAGTTTCAAATGTGACTTGGCTGGCTAGTTGGCGATGCATCGAATTCGACGAAATGCAGAAGAAGTGCGAGTAGACGTCTGCATTTTGTGGATGGCGATGACGACGCGGTCAGCGCAACACGGTCGCGGCCAGCTCGACATGTGCGACGGCCGCCGCGCCGATGCATCCCATCCAAAGTTTGCCGCCGGCTTCGACCAGGCCCGTCACCATGCCGAAGTCGGGGTGCTCGGTACGCACGCCGGCGACGGCGTCGCCGGAGTCGGGGTCGAACGCCACTGCCCACACCACCGGCTTGATCTTCGGTTGCAGCCCGTCGGGCAGCCGCCACAGCAGCTTGCGCAGCACAGGTGGAGTTTTCGGCATCAACTCCGCGACGGCGTTGGTGGGCGACACCATCGCGCACCAGATCCGGCCGTCGGCGCCCGTCGACAAGTTGTCCGGGCTGCCCGGCAGATTCACCGCAAGCGGCGTCACCGTCCGCGCCTTGTCGCCGGAGAGCCAGTACTTCGACAGACGCCGTGCCTGGGTTTCTGCGAACACCAGCGCTGACCCGTCCGCCGTGGGGGTGATGCCGTTGGCGAAGTACAGACCCGCGACAACGGTCAGCACCGTGCCATCGGGATCCCGACGGAACACGCTGCCACGATTGCGTGCCTCGAAGATCGGCCCGAGAAAGTGCTCGTAGGTGAACGCGCTCGTCGACTCGGTGAAATAGATTGTGCCGTCTGCCAGTTCGGTGACATTCGAGCAGAACTGCAGCGCGCGTCCGTCGACTGTCGGAGACCAATGTTTCGACGGTCCCGGTGGCCGGATCGAGCACCAGCAGACCGCCCGGACTGCTGCAGACCAACAACCGGCCGTCCCGGGCGACGTGCAGACCCAGCGGGCGACCGTCGATCTGCGCGACGACAACCGCCCCGCCGCCCTCGGGATCGATGCGCACGATCTTGCCGTCGATCAGGCCGGCCCAAATCCGTCCGTCAGCGTCGACCACCACATCCTCGGGCGCATCGCCGGGCATGGGGACGACTGTCAGCTCCGCCGACGGAAAGTCCGGCAGCGGATCAACCGGCGGCGGGGTCCAGCGGACAGGATCGATCGGTGGTTTGCGTGCCGTGGCCACTCCTCGACCGTAGCCGTTCGGCTAGAGCAGCCGGCCCGCTTCCTCGAGGACGCCGCGAAGGATCTGATAGATCGCGTCGAACTCCTTCTGCCCGCTGATCAGCGGCGGCGCCAACTGTACGACCGGGTCGCCGCGGTCGTCGGCGCGGCAGTACAGACCGGCCTCGAAGAGCGCGGGCGTCAGGAAGCCGCGCAGCAGCCGCTCGCTCTCCTCGTCGTTGAAGGTCTCCTTGGTGGTCTTGTCCTTGACCAGCTCGATGCCGTAGAAGAAGCCCTCGCCGCGGACGTCGCCGACGATCGGCAGGTCGTAGAGCTGCTCGAGTGTCGCGCGGAACGCCGGCGCCATCTCCTTGACGTGGTCGTTGATGCCCTCGCGCTCGAAGATGTCGAGGTTGGCCAGCGCCACCGCCGACGACACCGGATGGCCGCCGAACGTGTAGCCGTGCCCGAACGTCGTCTTGCCGTCGTTGAACGGCTCGAACAGCCGGTCGCTGACGCGATCATCGCGCCGATCGGCGAGTAGCCCGACGTCAAACCCTTTGCGCAGGTGATGATGTCGGGCACATAGCCGAAGTCGTCGCAGGCGAACATCGAGCCGATCCGGCCGTAGGCGCAGATCACCTCGTCGGACACCAGCAGCACGTCGTACTCGTCGCAGATCTCGCGCACCCGCTCGAAGTATCCCGGCGGCGGCGGGAAGCACCCGCCGGCGTTCTGCACCGGCTCGAGGAAGACCGCGGCGACGGTGTCCGGACCCTCGAACTCGATCGCCTCGGCGATGCGGTCGGCGCAGTACCGGCCGAACGCCTTGATGTCGGTGTCGAATGGTTCGGGCGCCCGGTAGAAGTTGGTGTTGGGCACCCGGAAGCCGCCGGGGGTCAGCGGATCGAACGGCGCCTTGAACACCGGCAGGCCGGTGATCGCCAGCGCGCCCTGCGGCGTGCCGTGATAGGCGATCGACCGCGAAATCACCTTGTACTTACCGGGTTTGCCGGTCAGCTTGAAGTAGTTCTTGGCCAGCTTCCACGCGGACTCGACGGCCTCGCCGCCGCCGGTGGTGAAGAACACCCGGTTCAGATCGCCAGGTGCATAACCCGCGATCCGCTCGGAAAGCTCGATCGCCGGCGGCGTCGCGTATGACCAGAGCGGGAAGAACGCCAGCGTCTCGGCCTGCTTGGCGGCGGCCTCGGCGAGTTCCTTGCGGCCGTGGCCGACCTGGACGACGAACAGCCCCGACAGGCCGTCGATGTAGCTCTTGCCCTTGCTGTCCCAGATGGTGACGCCTTCGCCGCGGGTGATGATCGGCGGCGTGATGCCCTCGCCGTGCCGGGCGAAGTGCCCCCACAGGTGGCGGTTGGCTTTGGCTGCAAGGTCGGTTGGAATATCAGTCGCGATATCGGTAGCGGTCATCTTGTACCCCAATTGTATTGCTGTTTAACGAGTTTCAGGTAAACAAGTGTCTCGGTGGATATCACTCCCGGCAATGCGCGGATTTGCGTGTTCAGTAGGTCGAGAAGGTCGTCGTCGTCGGCGCAGACGACTTCGACAGATGGCGTCGAAAGAGCCTGCGGTGAGCACGACGTAGTCGACGGCTTCGATCGCGGCCAGTTTCTCGGCAACGCTGGTGGTGTCCCCGGTGCAGCGGATGCCGATCATCGCCTGCCGGGCGAAGCCCAGTTGCATCGGGTCGGTGACCGCGACGATCTGCATCACGCCCGCGTCGACCATCCGCTGCACCCGCTGTCGAACCGCCGCTTCGGAGAGGCCCACGGCCTTGCCGATGCCCGCGTACGAGCGCCGGCCGTCCTGCTGCAACTTCTCGATAATCTGCTTCGACAAGTCGTCAAGTTGGAACGCCGCGCCTGGCCGGGATTGGTTGACGCGGAACGATACGGGTCCGGAGACCCGGGTTAGCCATGCACAAGATTGTGCACGGAATCCGTCGTAGCAAGCAACCACGACCATGAAATCACTCGTTCTAGAGGCCTCCCGCTGCGGGAATACGTAGCCCGGCGCCTTGACGTCGGTTAGCGTTGGCCCATGACTGTGTCTTCTCCGTCTTTCCTCTCGGCTTCCCAGGACCGTGTCCCGCAACGTAGCGAGCAGCTGGATCGACGGGGCCCCGGTGATCACCGGGGGCGGACTTCATCAGGTGATCAACCCAGCCAACGGAACGCCCGTCGCCGAGATGGCGTTGGCCACGCCCGCCGACGTCGACCACGCCGTGGCGTCCGCCCGCGCCGCGTTGCGCGGCTGGGCGACGGCTACCCCCGTCGACCGTGCGGGGGTGCTCGCCAAGCTTGCCGAACTCGTCGACGCCAACGCCGAGCAGCTCATCGCCGAGGAGGTCAGCCAGACCGGCAAGCCGGTGCGGCTGGCCACCGAGTTCGACGTGCCCGGCAGCATCGACAACATCGTCTTTCTTCTCCGGAGCGGCCCGCCATCTCGAGGGCAAGGCCACCGCTGAATACTCCGGCGACCACACGTCGAGCATCCGGCGCGAGGCCGTCGGCGTCGTCGCGACGATCACGCCGTGGAACTACCCGCTGCAGATGGCGGTGTGGAAGGTGCTGCCCGCGTTGGCCGCTGGATGCAGCGTCGTGATCAAACCCGCCGAGCTGACACCGCTGACGACGCTGACGCTGGCGCGGCTGGCGACCGAGGCGGGTCTGCCCGACGGCGTCTTCAACGTCGTCACGGGGGCCGGTGGCGATGTGGGCACCACGCTGGCCGGGCACCCCGACGTCGACGTGGTGACGTTCACCGGCTCGACTCCGGTGGGCCGCAAGGTGATGGCCGCGGCCGCCGTGCACGGTCACCGCACCCAACTGGAATTGGGCGGCAAGGCGCCCTTCGTGGTTTTCGACGACGCCGATCTGGACGCCGCGATCCAGGGCGCGGTCGCAGGATCGCTGATCAACACCGGCCAGGACTGCACCGCGGCGACGCGCGCGATCGTGGCGCGCGATGCTGTACGACGACTTCGTCGCCGGTGTCGCCGAGGTGATGGGCAAGGTGGT
The DNA here is from genome assembly GCA_963805835.1 of uncultured Actinomycetota bacterium. Classification (GTDB taxonomy): domain Bacteria; phylum Actinomycetota; class Actinomycetes; order Mycobacteriales; family Mycobacteriaceae; genus Mycobacterium. The sequence goes on from CAWDVX010000012.1 coordinate 207,703, forward strand.
GGTCGGCGATCCGCAGGACCCCGACACCGACCTGGGCCCGCTGATCTCCATGGCGCACCGCGCCAAGGTCGCGGGCATGGTGGAACGGGCACCCGGCCAGGGCGGCCGCGTCGTGACCGGCGGCAGCGCGCCCGATCTGCCCGGCTCGTTCTACCGGCCGACGCTGATCGCCGACGTCGACGAGGGCTCCGAGATCTACCGCGACGAGGTCTTCGGCCCGGTGCTGACGGTGCGGTCGTTCACCGATGACGACGACGCGCTGCGGCAGGCCAACGACACCGCATTCGGTCTGGCGGCGTCGGCGTGGACCCGCGACGTGTACCGGGCCCAGCGTGCGTCGCGCGAGATCAACGCGGGCTGCGTGTGGATCAACGACCACATCCCGATCATCAGCGAGATGCCCCACGGCGGCGTCGGCGCGTCCGGGTTCGGCAAGGACATGAGCGACTACTCGCTCGAGGAGTACCTCACGATCAAGCACGTGATGAGCGACATCACCGGGGCGGCCGAAAAGGAGTGGCACCGGACGATATTCACAAAGCGGTAGCGGAGCGCACAAACGGCGTACCGTTCTGCGCCGGCGGTGTGCCATGAGTCCGACGACAGCTGGATGAGCGTCGGCGCCGGAACTGAAGAAGGCTCTGATGCAGCGGCAGCTGAGGATGATCGCGATCGGCGGCGTGATCGGCGCCGGCCTGTTCGTCGGCTCCGGTGTGGTGATGGCCGACACCGGCCCCGGCGTGTTCATCACCTACGCGCTGTCCGGGGTCCTGATCATCATGGTGATGCGGATGCTGGCCGAGATGGCGGTGGCCGAACCCGTCGACGGGATCGTTCGCCGACTACTCACGTGACGCGCTGGGCCAGCTGGGCGGGTTTCTCGGTCGGCTGGCTGTACTGGTACTTCTGGGTGATCGTCGTGGGCTTCGAGGCGATCGCCGGCGGCGAAGGTCGTTCAGTATTGGATCGACGTCCCGCTGTGGGTTGTCGGCATTGATCTTCATGGTGCTGATGACCGCGACCAACCTGTTCTCGGTCAAGTCCTACGGTGAGTTCGAGTTCTGGTTCGCCGGCATCAAGGTGGCCGCGATCGTGGCTTTCATCGCGATCGGCGCGTGCTTCGTGCTCGGGCTGTGGCCGGGCAAGTCGATGGACTTCTCCAACCTGACCGCACCACGGCGGGTTCCTGCCGCTGGGCGCCGGTGTCGATCACCGTCGGCATCGTCGACGGTGATCTTCTCGATGGTGGGCCCGGAGATCGCGACCATCGCCGCAGCCGAGTCATCCGATCCCGAGAAGGCCGTCTCGCGGGCCGCCAATTCGGTCATCGGGCGCATCCTGCTCTTCTATGTGTGCTCGGTGTTTCTGCTCGTGACGATCGTGCCCTGGACCGACAACGATCTCGAGGGGTCACCTTTCGTTGCGGCCTTCACCGCGATGGGGATCCCGTACGCCGACCACATCATGAATGCCGTGGTATTGACAGCCGTGCTTGTTGAGCCTGCTGTCGTGGGGCGTGGTGCTGGCGCTGTACTTCGTCGGCAAGCGGTTCATCGACCGCCCACACAACGCGAGGGCGGCAAAGCGCGATCTCACAGCTCCGCCAGGCTAGTCGGCCTTCGGGATCACGATCACCGGAACGTCGACGCCGGCCAGGATGCGCGCGGCGGTCGACCCCAGGAAGATCCGCCGTGGTGCGGCGAACCTGCTGGAACCGACGACGAGCAGATCGCCGTCGTCCCACCGGAGCTTCTTCAGTGCGGACTCCAGCGTCATGCCGTCGGCGACGAGCGATTCGATCTCGGGTGCGTCCGGAAGCGCCCGTGCCGCGACCGCGAGATTCTCTTCGGCCGCCCGGACTTGGAGCTGTCGCACCTCGCGCGCGTTGTCGGCTTCGGCGAGGTTCTCCGCGGACACCAGCGACAGCATGCGGATGGCCAGTCCGGCGGCACTGGCGAGGGTGATCGCGAACGGCAGCGGGTTGTCGTCTCCGGGACGCGTCGGCACCGCGGCGGTCACGGCGGCGATGGAATCGTCGGGATCGTCGGCGTATCCACGCGGCGCCAGCGCCACCGGAATCGGCGAGGAGTGCAGCAGGGCACCGGTTACCGGCCCGATGGTGTGGCCGCCGAAGAAGCCGTCGCGCGCGCCACCGACCACGATGAGGTCGGAATCCTTCTGTTCGGCGAAGCCGATGAGCGATTCGGCGAACGACTCGCCGACCAAGACTGTCGACGATGCGCTGACACCGATGGCGGTGAGCCGGTCAATGGCCCGCGAGATCCATTCCTCGCCACGCTCGACGAGCAGCTGCTGGTATTCCGCTCGTCCAGGATGGCCGTCCGGAAGTTCTTCCCGTACAACCAGGACGACGTCGACGTCGGCGTCGAAGGTCTTGGCGAGGACGCCGGCCAGTGCGACGCCGTCGTCTCCGGTGCGCGTGGCTAGGTATCCGACTGTCAAATGCATTGCTTTTCCAGCACTTTCAGTAGACGTCTAGAACCTTGACTTCGGTTTCGGGCGTGAGAGTTTCACCGCGGAAGAACCGTTTGGTGCCAAATGCGAAGCACAGCAACATCAGCGGGATGCCGAGCACCAGCATGCCCACACCGAGCACGAAGACGCCGCCGATCGGTCCGAAGGCGGTATAGCCATAATCCGGTGCGATCATGTCCTTGGCGCTGATGCCGAATGCCACCGCCATCGCCAGGCCGCCGATCAGCGGGAAGATGCCGCGGAAGAACAGGTTTCGAGCCGAGGAGAACAACGTCCGTGCGGAAGTACCAGACGCAGGCGAACGCGGTGATGCCGTAGTAGAACGCGACCGCAAGCCCAAGAGATGCCACTGAATCGGCGAGTGCGTTCTCCGACAGGAACGTCAGCAGCAGGTAGAAGAACAGCGCCGCCAGCCCCATCACCATGGTGCCGAAGGCCGGGGTCATGTAACGCGGATGCACATAAGCGAACCGCTTGGGAATGGCCTCGTACACCGCCATCGACAGCGTGCCGCGCGCGGTGGGCAGGATGGTCGTCTGGGTCGACGACAGCGCCGAGACCGACACGGTGAGCAGCAGCAGGGACGCCGCGATGCGTTCCTGCGACCGGCTTACCGAGCACGGTCAGCACGTCGTCGGTGTTCATGGCGTTGTTCAATCCGATGCCCACGTCGCTGAAGCCGGAGAACGACTGCACCGCATAGGCGACGAGCACATATGTGCACACCAGGATGAGCGTGGTGATCACTGCGGCGATGCCGGGGGTGCGGCCGGGGTCCTTGGTCTCCTCGCCGACCGCCAGGCAGGCGTCCCAGCCCCAGTAGATGAAGATGCACAGGATGATCGCCGCTGCTATCGAGGACATGTCAAGACCGCTCGGCCACAGCCAGGACCACTGCGGCATGATCGCCTGTGCCCCGGCGGTTCCGGAGAACACGCGCACCAGCGCGATGATGCTGACGATGACCAGCACGCCGAACTGGATGGCGATCAACACGTTCTGAAACCGCTCGGAAACCACGATTCCGCGCGCGCTGATCAGCGTCATCGCGATGATGAAGAATGAGCCGAGCAGCACCTTGGCAAGAATGTTCTCGGCGAGTTCGTCGAGGCCGAGGAACTTGAACAGGTAGATCGCCGCGATCTCGGCGACGTTGGCCAGCACGATGATCGCCGACACGGCAAGGCCCCATCCGCCGATCCACCCGATCCACGGCCCGAACGCCTTGGTGCCCCAGGTGAACGTGGTGCCACAGTCCGGGGTGTCCTGGGACAGCTCCTTGTAGGCGAATGCGACCAGCAGCATCGGGATGAACGCGAGCACGAACATCGACGGTGCCTTCTCGCCGACCGCGAGGACGACGTAGCCGAGCGTGGCGGCCAGGCTGTACGCCGGAGCCACGGCCGCGAGACCGATGACGATGTTGCCGACCAGGCCGAGGGCGCCTGCCTGCAGGCCCTTGTCGCCGACGACCGGGGCGTCGGGTTCCTTGATTGCCATGTGCGGGAATATACGGTTCGCGTGGTTTCTGCGTGGGTTCAACTCGGGAATCGACCCACGAGGGTTACATGGCAACGAAATCAGTCACGTTTCTGGCGGTTCTAGACTGGGGTCATGACCCGGTCTCCGGGAAGTACGCGTATCGATGAGTTCGAGGAGTTGCGGCCGCACCTGCTGTCCGTTGCGTACCGACTGACGGGGACCATCGCCGACGCCGAGGACGTCGTTCAGGACGCGTGGCTGCGATGGGAACACGCGAACTCCGATGCGATCAACGATCTGCGGGCCTGGTTGACGACTGTGGTCAGCAGGCTGGCGCTCGACCGATTGCGCTCGGCGTCGCATCGCCGCGAGACGTACTACGGCGAATGGCTGCCGGAGCCCGTCGTGACCGCACTCGACGGCGACGATCCGCTGGCGGCGGTGGTGGCGGGCGAGGACGCGCGGTTCGCCGCCATGGTGGTCCTGGAGCGGCTGAACCCCGATCAACGGGTGGCGTTCGTATTGCACGACGGTTTCGCCGTGCCGTTCGGTGAGATCGCGTCGGTGCTCGGCATCAGCGCCGCCGCCGCGCGTCAACTGGCATCGCGGGCGCGACGGGCGGTGGCGACCGTGCCACCGCCGGTCACCGACGAGGTGCACAACGAGGTGGCCGGTGCGCTGATGCTCGCCCTTGCCGCGGGAGACATGGAAGCCGTGGTGCGGCTTCTGCATCCGGATGTGACGTTCACTGGCGACTCGAATCGCAAGGCCCCCACTGCCGCGCGGGTCATCCACGGTCCGGACAAGGTGGCGCGGTTCCTGTTCGGTCTCGCCGCCCGCTACGGGCCGGGGTTCCTGTCCTCTAGCCGGCTGGCGAACATCAACGGGCAGCTGGGCAGCTACCTCGCCGGTTCGCCGGCCAACGACGGCTATCCGGAGATGATGCCGCGCGTCACCGCGATGACCGTCCGCGACGGAAAGATCTGCGCCATCTGGGATATCGCCAATCCGGACAAGTTCACCGGCTCGCCGCTCAGGTCCGATCCTCTTCGCGCGAGCGCTCATCGGCGCCGTCTGCGTCCTCGGTAGCCCACGGCACCCGGCAGGCGTCGCCGGAGCTGAACCCCTGCTCGGTGATGCCCAGCGCCGAATACATCCGCGCCCGCATGTTCTCCACACCGATCTGGTAGGTCAACTCGATCACGCCGTCATCACCGAAGCGGCGCTTGAGGTCGGCGACCTGTTCGTCGGTGATGGTGTGCGGGTCCCTGGTCATGGCGTCGGCGTAGGCGATGGCGGCCCGCTCGTCGTCGCTGAAAAGCTCAGATGTGGCGTAGGCGTCGATTTGCTTGAGCCGGTCGACATCGAGGCCGTCGAGGCGCTGCAGCATCGAACCGAAGTCCACACACCACGAGCACCCGACGGTGCGTGCAGTCCAGAACACGGCCAGTTCGAGCACGCTCTTCGGCAGCTTCTTCGACGCCGACCCGAGCATGCCCTCGTGCACCACGTTGGCCAGCATCAGGCGTGGGTGATGTGCGGCCACGGCGAAGGGCTCGGGCACCTCGCCGAACTTGCGCTTGGCGACCCGGTAGAAGACCTTGGTCATCAGCGACGCGTGCTTGGGGGATACGGGCTGGATACGTGATGTCTGGGTCATACCCGTTAGACGAGGCAGCCTCCGAAAGTGTGACTGCCCTGTGATTTGGGTGTCGGCGGTCGCGGTCAGCGCGACCAGCTACACCGAAATCGCTCTAACGCGCGAACATCAGCGCGCGCTTGACCTCCTGGATGGCCTGGGTGACCTGGATACCGCGCGGGCAGGATTCGGTGCAGTTGAACGTCGTGCGGCAGCGCCAGACGCCGTCGACCTCGTTGAGGATGTCGAGGCGTTCGGCGGCGCCCTCGTCGCGGCTGTCGAAGATGAACCGGTGGGCGTTGACGATCGCGGCCGGCCCGAAGTAGCTGCCCTCGCTCCAGTACACCGGGCAGCTGGTGGTGCAGCACGCGCACAGGATGCACTTGGTGGTGTCGTCGTAGCGGGCGCGGTCGGTCTGGCTCTGGATGCGCTCGCGCGTCGGCTGGTTGCCGCGTGGTGATCAGGTACGGCTTGATCGCGCGGTACGCGTCGAAGAACGGCTCCATGTCCACCACGAGGTCCTTCTCGACGGGCAGGCCGCGGATCGGTTCGATGGTGATGGTGAGTTGCTTGCTCGCCTTCTTCGGCAGCAGATCGCGCATCAAGCACCTTGCACGCCAGCCGGTTGACGCCGTTGATGCGCATGGCGTCCGAGCCGCAGACGCCGTGCGCGCAGGAACGCCGGAACGTCAGCGTGCCGTCGAGATACCACTTCACGTAGTGCAGCAGGTTGAGCAGCCGGTCCGACGGCAGGCACGGCACCCGGAAGCTCTGCCAGCCCGCGCTGTCGGGATCCTCCGGGTTGAAACGCGCGATCTTCAGCGTCACCATCACCGCGCCGTCGGGCACCGGCGGCAGCTCGGGATCCTTGGTCTGAACCTCGGGGGCGATCGTCATCTGTCCTCGCTCTTCGCGCAACCACTCATCGGCGTCAGTACTTCCGTTCCATCGGCTCATACCGCGTCTGCACCACCGGCTTGTAGTCCAGCCGGATGTCGGACAGCAGATCGCTGCCCTCCTTGTAGGCCATGGTGTGGCGCATGTAGTTGGTGTCGTCGCGGTTGGGGTAGTCCTCGCGGGCATGTCCGCCGCGGGACTCCTTGCGGTTCAGCGCCCCGACGACGGTGACCTCGGCCAACTCCAGCAGGAAGCCCAGCTCGATCGCCTCGAGCAGGTCGCTGTTGTAGCGCTTTCCCTTGTCGTGCACGGTGATTCGGGAATAGCGCTCCTTGAGCGCGTGGATGTCGGTGAGCGCCTGCTTGAGCGTCTCCTCGGTGCGGAACACCGCGGCGTTGTTGTCCATCGACTGCTGCAGCGCGCCGCGGATGTCGGCGACCCGCTCGTTGCCGTGCTCGGACAGGATGTCGCCGACCCAGCCGACCACCATGCCCGCCGGGTCCGCGGGCAGGTCGACGAAGTCGTGGCCGCGCGCGTAGTTGGCCGCAGCGATGCCTGCGCGCCGGCCGAACACGTTGATGTCCAGCAGCGAGTTGGTGCCCAGCCGGTTGGCGCCGTGCACCGACACGCACGCGCACTCGCCCGCGGCGTACAGGCCGGGCACGGGGAGTGGTGTTGTCGCGCAGCACCTGGCCGCTGATCGTCGTCGGGATGCCGCCCATCACGTAGTGGCATGTCGGGTAGACCGGCACCAGCTCGGTGACCGGGTCGACGCCGAGGTAGGTGCGGGCGAACTCGGTGATGTCGGGCAGCTTGGCCTCGAGCACGTCCGCGCCGAGGTGGCGCACGTCGATGTAGACGTAGTCCTTGTTGCGGGCCGGCGCCGCGGCCCTCGAGCACCTCGAGCACCATCGAGCGGGCGACGATGTCGCGCGGCGCCAGGTCGACGATCGTCGGCGCGTAGCGCTCCATGAAGCGCTCGCCCTCGCCGTTGAGCAGCCGGCCGCCCTCACCGCGCACCGCCTCGGAGATCAGGATGCCCAGGCCGGCCAGACCGGTCGGGTGGAACTGGTGAAACTCCATGTCCTCCAACGGAAGTCCCTTGCGGAAGACGATGCCCAAGCCCGTCGCCGGTCAGGGTGTGCGCGTTGGAGGTGGTCTTGTACATCCGGCCCGAACCGCCGGTGGCGAACACGATCGCCTTGGCGTGGAAGACGTGGATGTCGCCGGTCGCCAGCTCGTAGGCGATGACGCCGGTGGCGACCGGACCCGACTGGCGTCTCGGTGATCGCGATGTCGAGCGCGTAGAACTCGTTGAAGAACTCGACGTCGTGCTTGACGCAGTTCTGGTACAGCGTCTGCAGGATCATGTGGCCGGTGCGGTCGGCGGCGTAGCAGGCCCGGCGCACCGGCGCCTTGCCGTGGTCGCGGGTGTGCCCGCCGAACCGGCGCTGGTCGATGCGGCCCTCGGGGGTGCGGTTGAACGGCATCCCCATCTTCTCGAGGTCGAGCACCGCGTCGATGGCTTCCTTGCACATGATCTCGACGGCGTCCTGGTCGGCGAGGTAGTCGCCGCCCTTGACGGTGTCGAAGGTGTGCCACTCCCAGTTGTCCTCTTCGACGTTGGCCAGCGCCGCGCACATGCCGCCCTGCGCTGCGCCGGTGTGGCTGCGCGTCGGGTACAGCTTGGTCAGCACCGCGGTGCGCGCCCGAGGGCCGGCCTCGACGGCGGCGCGCATGCCTGCGCCGCCTGCGCCGACGATCACGACGTCGTAGCGATGTTCAACAATCATCTGCAGCTCGCCCCTCACGAGATGCTCGCGTCGAAGGTGACCAGCACGTAGCTGCCCAGCACCAGCGTGAATCCGGTCGCCAGCAACAGCAGCGAGTTCAGACAGAACTTCGTGGTGTTCTTGCGGGCGTAGTCGCCGATGATCGTGCGCATGCCGTTGGCGCCGTGCATCATGGCCAGCCACAGCAGCGGCCATGTCCCAGATCTGCCAGAACGGCGAGGCCCAGCGCTGCGCGACGTAGTTGAAGTCGATGCGGTACACGCCGCCGTCCCAGATCAGCATGATGAACAGGTGGCCGAGCGCCAGGAACACCAGCGCGACGCCGGAGAACCGCATGAACAGCCAGGCGTACTTCTCGAAGTTGGGCATGCCCCGCGGCGCCGCGGCGCGCGGGGATGATCCAGGCTCGGCCGGGCGGTCGTGCTCCTTCTCCATCACGGGGGCGATGCGGCCCTCCTTGTGATGCGGAGTCCAGGCTCCGCCCGCCGCCCCGCCCGGCGCGCTCACAGGAACCGCTCCGCCATGTGCATGCCGATCACGCCGAGCGCCGGGATGAAGACCGCCAGGAAGATCGCCGACGACGACCCACAGCATCGCCGTTGATGACGGGGACCGTGCTGCCAGAAGTCGATGAGGATGACCCGGATGCCGTTGAGGGCGTGGTAGAGCACCGCGACCACCAGGCCGATCTCCATCAGGCCGACGATCGGTGTCTTGTAGGTCTCGATGACCTCGTTGTAGGCCTGCGGGCTGACCCGCACCAGCGCGGTGTCGAGCACGTGGACGAAGAGGAAGAAGAAGATGGTGGCGCCGGTGATGCGGTGCAGCACCCAGGACCACATCCCGGGGTCGCCGCGGTAGAGGGTGCGCCGGCGCGACGGTTCGGCCCGCGGAGCCGGCACCGCCGTGCTCCCGGGCGACTGCCCGGCAGTCTGAGTACTCATCTGGCCTCCAACGCCTTCGGTGGACGCTCGGGGCGGGGGTCCTGCAGGCTCCCGATCAGACGGGTCGGTGGACCACTGCCCCAAACCTCGGGGCGACTCTAATCCCAGTTGTACTGCTAAACGAACTACGCGTTTAGCCGTTCGGTGCACGCAAAACGGAGAAAATTAAGGTTACCTTCCTCACTTGGTCCGCCGCGGAACAGGGGCTTCGGAATGCATTCAGAATCGGTCCGGAGGGATTGACATGACGTCCGATATCGATTGGAAGATGCTGCGGCACAAGGCAACTGAAGCCTGTGCCGCACGCCTATGCGCCCTATTCGGGGTTCTCCGGTCGGGGCCGCTGCGCTGGTCGACGACCACCGGATGGTGTCGGGCTGCAATGTGGAGAATGTCTCATATGGCCTAGGTCTCTGTGCCGAGTGTTCAGTGGTCTGCGCCCTTCATTCCGGTGGCGGCGGCAGGCTGATCGCGCTGTCGTGTGTGGACGCCGCCGGGGAGGTGTTGATGCCCTGCGGACGGTGCAGGCAGGTGCTGCTGGAGCACGGCGGCCCGGAACTGCTGATCGACCACCCGATGGGGCCGCGGGCGCTGGGTGAACTGCTGCCCGACGCGTTCGGGCCGCAGGACCTGGCCCGGCTCGAGGAACCCCACGAGGAAGTGCCGTAATCCGATGACGCAGTTCACATTCGATGCGCCGACGATCATCAGGACCAAGCGTGACGGTGGTGTGCTCTCCGACGCGGCGATCGACTGGGTGATCGACGCCTACACCCACGGGCGGGTGGCCGACGAGCAGATGTCGGCGCTGCTGATGGCGATCTTCCTACGGGGTATGACAAAGCCCGAGATCGCCCGCTGGACGGCGGCCATGGTGGCATCGGGCGAGCGGATGGACTTTACAGATCTGCGTCGCGATGGAAAGCCGCTCGCGTTGGTGGACAAGCACTCCACGGGTGGGGTGGGCGACAAGATCACCATCCCGCTGGTTCCGGTCGTGATGGCTTGCGGGGGCGCGGTGCCGCAGGCGGCGGGCCGGGGGCTCGGTCACACCGGCGGCACACTCGACAAGCTGGAATCCATTCCGGGCTTCTCCGCCGAGTTGTCGAAAGCCCAGATTCGGCAACAACTCTGCGATATCGGAGCGGCGATCTTCGCTGCCGGGGAGCTGGCCCCGGCGGACCGGAAGATCTATGCGCTGCGCGACGTCACCGGCACCACCGAGTCGCTGCCGCTGATCGCGAGTTCGGTGATGAGCAAGAAGATCGCCGAGGGCACCGCGGCGCTGGTGCTCGACTGCAAGGTGGGCTCGGGCGCCTTTCTGGACACCGAAGCCGAATCCCGTGAGCTGGCCCAGCACCATGGTCGAACTCGGCGCCGCGGCCGGTTTGGTAACGCGCGCGCTGCTGACCGACATGTCGACGCCGCTGGGGCACGCGGTGGGCAATGCGGTCGAGGTCGCCGAGTCGCTGGAGGTGCTGGCCGGCGGCGGCCCGGCGGACGTGGTCGAGCTGACCTTGGCGCTTGCCACCGAGATGCTCGATGCCGCGGGCCTGGACGGCACCGACCCCGCTCAGACCCTTCAGCGACGGCTCGGCGATGGACCACTTTCGCCGGTTGGTCGTCGCCCAGGGCGGCGACCTCGAGCAGCCGCTGCCGATCGGCGCGTACACCGAGACCGTCACCGCCCCGCATGGTGGCACGATGGAGAGCATCGACGCGATGGCGGTGGGTCTGGCGGTATGGCGGCTCGGTGCGGGCCGCTCTGTTCCGGGCGAGCGCGTGCAGTCCGGTGCGGGCCTGCGCATCCACCGCAAGCCGGGTGAGCCCGTCACCGCCGGTGAGCCGCTGTTCACGCTGTACACCGAGACTCCGGAGCGGTTCGAGGCGGCGATGGGCGAGCTGGACGGCGGCTGGAGCGTCGGGGACAAGGTGCCGCCCGAGCGGCCGCTGATCATCGATCGGATCACGAGCGGAGACTGACATGGCGCCTTCTGGTTCACTGCCGCTGACGTTGGAGTCGATCCGGCGGGCGCCCAAGGCGCTGCTGCACGACCACCTCGACGGCGGGCTGCGGCCGGCCACGGTGCTCGAACTCGCCGAGGCGAACGGCTACGACGACCTGCCGGCCACCGACGTCGACGAACTCGCCTCGTTCTTCCGCACCGCGGCGCACAGCGGATCGCTGGTGCGCTACCTGGAGCCGTTCGCGCACACCGTCGGGGTGATGCAGACGCCCGAGTCCCTGCACCGGGTGGCCTTCGAGTGCGTCGAGGATCTCGCGGCCGACAACGTGGTGTACGCCGAGATCCGGTTCGCGCCCGAGCTGCACATCGACGCCGGCCTGTCTCTGGACGCCGTCGTCGATGCCGTGTTGGCCGGTTTCGCCGACGGCGAGAAGGCCGCCAGCGCCGAGGGCCGCTTCATTGTGGTGCGATGCCTGGTCACGGCGATGCGCCATCAGGCGCGGTCACTGGAGATCGCCGAGTTGGCGATCCGGTTCCGCGACCGGGGGGTAGTCGGCTTCGACATCGCGGGTGCGGAGGCCGGCTATCCGCCGACCCGGCATCTCGATGCGTTCGAATGCATGCGAGAGCAACAACGCCCGCTTCACTATTCACGCCGGCGAGGCTTTCGGGCTGCCGTCCATCCACGAGGCCATCGCCTTCTGCGGCGCGGACCGTCTCGGTCACGGCGTCCGGATCGTCGACGACATCACCGTCGGCGCGGATGGCGACGCGAAGCTGGGACGGCTTGCCGCACTGTTGCGGGACAAGCGCATTCCCTTCGAGATGTGTCCTTCATCGAACGTTCAGACGGGCGCGGTCGACAGCATCGCCGATCACCCGTTTGATCTGCTCGCACGGCTGCGCTTTCGCGTCACCGTCAACACCGACAACCGGTTGATGAGCGATACGACGATGAGTCACGAGATGCTGCGCCTTGTCGAGGCCTTCGGTTACGGGTGGAGCGATCTCCAGCGGTTCACCATCAACGCGATGAAGTCGGCGTTCATCTCCTTCGACGAGCGCCTGGCCATCATCGACGATGTGATCAAGCCGCGCTTCGCGGTTCTCATCGGCTGACACCTGCACATTCAGTGACCCAGCATCGTACGCAATGCGTCGGCGAATTCTGCTGGTGGGCACATGAATCCGCCGTAGTCAACGGGAAACTCGACAGGCACCTCGACAGGCACGATGCCTAGCAGTTCGGCCAGAGCCGTCGACGTCCGATAGGTGAGGAGCTTGCTGGAGTCGATTCCGATGCCGACGACGACAAGCGTCGGCCCGGATTTAAGCGCCTCGACGTCGGGCACGTAGGTACATGTCGGGCGCAGGTCGATGCCGAAGAATCAGGTGCTCTGACGCGCCTCCTCCTCGGACAGTTCGCATCCATCGGCGACGCATCGCCGCGATCCACGTCGAATCCGGCGTTGAGCCATCGTCGTGCAGCCGGGCACCAGGGACGGAGACGATACGGGTGGCGGTGGGGAGGGGCACACCGATGCAGACCGCGGGCCCGTCGAAAAGTCATCGATGGCGCGCCAACCGAGCTGTAACGCTATTCGGGCCGCAGCCGCGATTCGACGAAGGCTTCCAGCGCTTCCCACTGCTCGACGGCCTTGGCGTAGGGCGGTCCCGGACGTCGGACCTTGTCGGGATTGAGCACATAGGCGACGATCTTGCCCAGCGGCTGATCGGCGTCGAGCGATTCTTCGACCACGGCGTCCTCGGCGTATTCGCCGACGTCCCTGAGCAATTCGATCGCCAGGTCGAGCTGATCGCGGTCGATGGCGTCGGGTCCTTCGGCGAGATAGTCGACGATCTCGGTGAGCACGTAGACGTTCTCGTCCGTGACGTTCACCCGTAGCGATCCGTCGTTGGCCGCCGTGCGGATGTCGTCATAGGTGGCGAGGTTGGAGATATCGTGGTCGTGCTCGTCGGCCAGGTAACGCGCGAGCGCGCGCTCGGATCCGAACACACTGATCCGGCCGTTGCGCCCCAGGAAGACCGGCACGTCGTCGAGATAGCACCGCAGCGTGTAGTACGTGCTGCCGGAGGTCATGATTCGCACCGGATCGATACCGACCTTGGTCCAGAAGTCGTCGTCGCTGCCCAGCACCGCACCGTGAGCGTGGTCCTCGAGCTCTTCGGTCTCTTCGACGTCGTCGTCGGTCGCGTCGGTCGCATCGACCTCCTCGACGACCTCCTCGACGATCTCCTCTTCGGGTTCCGGAGCGTCTTCAGCCAGTTCGGCCGCGGCCTTCTTCGAAGCCTCCGCGTCGACCTCGGGGGTGCTGACGAGCTCATCGATGGCATCGACAACGTTGTCCCAACTGCGACCGATCGCAGACTCGATCTCGGCCCAGCGCTTCCGGCCGGACCGGCCGGCGAATGCGTCGACCCCGCCGCCCAGCGTGGCGAGCCCGGGATTGCCGTTGAAGAACTTGCTGATCGCGGGAAGCTCACACACCGATCCGATGGACGACGCGATGGCCAGTGACCTGTGCAGTTGCGTCACCGTCTCCTCGCTGGGTTTCTCGGCGGCCAACTCCGGGACGCCGACGACGTCGTATTGCCGCTCCTCGGTGGGGTCCAGCCGGTGCGCATTGGCCTCGGTGAGCTTTTCCCAGGCGGGATGGTCGGTCAGGTCGTTGTCTTTGTTGGTCCGCACGAATGCGACCAGGTCAGCCACCGTCTCGAAGGCATAGAGGTCCTCGTCCTTGCCGAGGAAAGCCTCCCACTCGTCACCTTCGTCGCGCCACCGCGGCGCCCACAGCGTGTAGAGGTCGCCCTTGGTCAGCCCAAGCCGGATCGGCACGATATCAGCAGCCATGGCGCACAGAATAGCCATCGGCCTTCACTGTCAGGTCGGCAGTAGCGGGTGGGCGAGTTGATCTGGGACACCGATACCCAGGGCAAGCCCGATGCGCTGCAACCGGCCATGCCATGCGTCGAAGCCCGAGTCGGTCTATACCGTGGGTCGCCAGAATCCTTGGAAGCCTTGGCCCGCGTTGTCGGTCCGGATCGGCGGACAGCTTGACCGGATCGCCTGCCTCGATCATCTGGCCACTGCCCACGATCATCGCGACGTGGCCATCCCACACCGCGAGGTCGCCGGGCCGCAGATTGCCTATTGTCACGGGTGCGCCGACGTCCTGCTCCTGCGCCAGACGCGGAAGGTTCAGTCCCGCCTCGGAATATGCCCACTGAGTGAGCCCGCTGCAATCCAGGCCGACGCCCGGCGTCGTGCCGCCCCAGTCGTAGGGCACACCCAACTGCGTCAGGGCATGCCGGACGGCGCTGGCGGCCACGGCATTCGGCGCCGTCACCGTGGTGCCGTCGGGCAGCTGGATGGCCACCCCTTCTCCGAAGACGCCGGCTTCAGGCAACGAAGCGGGTGCATCCTGCGTGAACAGCTCGGGAAGGTCACCGAATCCCGAACCGGAGGATCCGTTGGAGAAAGGACTCATCGGTGCGGCCCCGCCGAGGCCCGCGCCCATCGACGGCAGCGCGGACCACCCGATGCCCGCAGGCGTCGTCGAGACCGGAGGGGACGCTGCGGGATCGGCCAGCGCCTGGGTGTGCCCGTCCAGTTCGGCCTGAAGCTCCTCCACTTCCGCGACTGCCTCCGCGAGCGACCGTTGCGCTTCGGCCCGCAGCGCCGTGGCGATCTCAGGTGAGTCCAGGAAAGGTTCCAGGGCCGCAGCGCGCGCTTCGAAGCCATCGACGATGTCGCGCAACCGCCTATGCGCACGCGCCACCGCCGCGCCGGCGGCGCTCGCCGCAACATTCATCTGTTCGACCCGATCGGCGAGGCGGTCGATGACCGCAACCGCCGTCGCTATGAAATCGGCCGCGCTTTCGGCACCCGCGCCGGTCCAGTCGGTCTGCAGCCAGGACCGTCTGGAGGCCGCCGCCACGTCGGAGAGCGAGTTGCGCGCCCGGGCGAGCACCGCGGCTGGATCGGCAGCACTGTCATCGGACCATCCCGGGCCCACCATCGACTGCACGGCTTTGAGCTGAGCCGTCAGCGTGGCCACCAGGGCGCTGGGCACCGCTAGGCGCTCGCGATGTGCAGGCCCGCGCTGCTGTCGGCCGAGTCATACGCGGACGCGACGGCATACGCGGTGGCGTTGGATCTGTTCAGGCGGTCGCTCATTGCGGTGGCCGCGCGGGATCCTTCGGCTGCGGCCTGGGTCAGTGCGGTCAGGAACCGGGCACCGACAGGCCCTAGCAACGATCCGGCCGCCACGACCGGCAGCGACGAGAGGGCGGCGGCGACATCGGCGAGGTCGTCGGCATGAGTCGAGATGGCGGATCCCAGTGTCCGGACGGCATCGGTGTCGACAAACATGCGAATAGGACGCCGCACGGCATCCTTCGGTTCCACGGATGAGCCGGCGCACGTGACTGTCTTACCTCACCGTTCGGCATGCTGTTCAGCCGCGTCAGCCCGTCGACGCTGACGCCGGTACGCAAGGTCGATGGCACGAGTATCACGGCCGGCCGTATCGCGGCTGTGCCGATGACCTGGCGCCGCAACTTGACTGTTCGGCAGTAGGTTGTCCGACCTGGCGCGGGAGAAGGGCGTCAGGGTCCACGAGTCGTGCTCGGTTCAGCGGCTGCTTTTCAACGAGGGCAAGCTCGTCGGCGCTCTGTTCGACACGCCCGGAGGCGTCCGGTCGCTGCGAGCTCGACGCGGCGTGCTGCTCGGCACGAGCTGTTCGGCTGGTGACGACGCATTGGCGATGTTGCCGATGGCGACAGGCGCCCGTACCACGCTCTGTGTGGTGGGGAGGACTGCAAGCCGGTTCGCTCGGCTGGAGTTCCTGCACAGCGCCGAGGCGTACAACGAGTGGGTGGCACCGGGCCGCCTCGCCTAGGACGGCTGCCGGGCCGCATCGGTTCCATTACTGTGCGGCCCATGGATGTGCGGGTCGTGGACCATCCGCTCGCTGCGGCGCGACTGACCACGCTGCGCGACGCGACCACCGACAATGCGGCGTTTCGGGCCGCACTTCGCGACCTCACCCTCATGCTGGTGTACGAAGCCACCCGTGACGTCGCCATCGAAAGTGTGACGGTTCGGACGCCGCTGGCGGAGACCACGGGGTATCGATTGGCCAACCCGCCGCTGCTCGTGCCCGTCCTGCGCGCCGGTCTCGGCATGGTCGATCAGGCGCACGCGCTGATCCCGGAAGCACGCGTCGGCTTCGTCGGTGTCGCCCGCGACGAGGAGACGCACGAGCCCACACCGTATTTGGAGTCGTTGCCCGACGATCTGAGTACCCAGCCCGTGATGGTGCTGGACCCGATGCTCGCCACCGGGGGCTCGATGGCCCACACCATCAGCCTCCTGCAGGCCCGCAATGTCGTTCAAGTGACGGCGGTCTGCGTCGTGGTCGCGCCCGAGGGCCTTGCGGCCCTGGATGCAGTGGCCCCGAACATGCGTCTCGTCACGGCGACGATCGACGAGCGGCTCAACGAGGCCGCCTATATCGTGCCGGGGCTGGGCGATGCGGGCGACCGCCAATTCGGACCGCGCTGACAAGAGCGAGGGCCGTCCGAGCGTCGACGACGCGCCATGTCCGGCACGTTCGCCGGGAGGGCACTGCGGCCACGGCTCAGTAATTGACGTTGCGCGCGGCGGTCACCACCGCTGCGCGTGCTCCTTCAGCGCGGCCTGCACCGTTGCGGCGCGCAGGCGCGCCTCGGCCAAGTCGCTCACGTCGCCGCAACGAACCTCGATGTAGGACTTGACCTTCGGCTCAGTCCCGGAGGGCCGAACGACGACCCTGAACGTCGTCTCGCCGTCGCCGCCCGATAGCACCACCGCATCGGTTCGCAGTGGTCCCGTCGCACCCCGCAGATCGGTGACCGTGACGTCCAACCCGGCGAGCACTACCGGCGGCTGCTTGCGAATCCGGCCCATCACGGCATCTGCCTCGTGGGCGTCTGCCACCTGACGGGACACCGCGGTCGTGGTGTGTACGCCGTGGCGGCGAGCCAGATCGTCGAGCGCGTCAAGCAACGTGTAGCCGCGCCGGGCGAGCGCCACGGCCAGATCGCACACGAGTACCGCAGCGCTGATGCCGTCCTTGTCGCGGACGGATGCGGGATCGACGCAGTGCCCGATGGCTTCTTCGTAGGCGTAGACGAGCGTGCAGCCCGGCAGGTCGAGGTCGGCGCGCGACAGCCATTTGAAACCGGTCAGAGTCTCGACGTGGCAGGCCCCGTGCTCGCGTGCGATGGCGGCGAGCATCCGGGAAGAGACCACCGAGCTCGCCACGACGGTCGCCGCCATCACGGGCCCAGGCTCGACTTGGCTGAGTATGTAATCGCCTAGTAGCCAACCGGTTTCGTCGCCGGATAGCATTCGCCAGCCATCGGATGTGGGCACGCCGACCGCGCAGCGGTCTGCGTCGGGATCCAGCGCCACCGCGATATCGGCGGCCACGTCGGCGGCCAATTTCAGCACAGCGTCCACGGCGCCCGGTTCTTCCGGGTTGGGTAGGGCAACAGTGGGGAAGTCGGGGTCTGGCGCGAACTGGCTCTCGACGACGTGGACATCGGAGAACCCGGCGCGAACCAGTGCGTCGAGGATGAACTCGCCGCCGACACCGTGCAGTGGCGTGACGGCGACCCGAACCGATCCGTGGGTGTGGCGCACCTGGGCCGCGCGTTCGATATAGCGCTGAACCTCGTCGACCCCGGACGGGATGACCGCCCGCCTGGGGATTTCGTCGGCATGCGGCGCGGCGGCCATGGCCGCCTCGATCTCCTGATCGACTGGCGGCACGATCGGGAACCCGTCGTCGAAGTACACCTTGTAGCCGTTGTCGGTCGGGGGATTGTGGGACGCCGTGATCTGTATGCCCGCGACCGCGCCGCCGTGTCGCACAGCAAATGCGACTATCGGGGTGGGGACGGCGGTGAACATCAACTTGACGGAAAATCCCTGAGCTGCAAGAACTTCTGCAGCAGCAAGCGCGAAACCGTCCGACCCGTGCCGGGCGTCGCGTCCGACCACCACATCGTGGCCCTTCAGGCCGCGGTCGGTGAGCACTTTGGCCACGGCCCAGGAGGCGCGTACCACGACTGCGAGGTTCATCCCATTCGGTCCACCGCGCAGCGGCCCGCGCAGGCCCGCGGTCCCGAACGTCAGGGCGTGTGCGAACCGCTCGTCAAGATCGGCCACGCTGCATTCGAGAAGTTCGGCAGCGGTGCTCGGGTCCGGATCGTGCGCGATCCACTCCTGCGCGACGGTCGAGATCCGCTCACGCGCTGTCATCCGCTCAGTGTGCCCGCTTTGGTGTCGGCGTATGCCAGCTTGCGCAGCACCGGCGCGACGAGCATCACCAGGTCGAAACGGGTCCAACGTCATATTCATCATCGCGGCGCCGGTCGTGCGAATCCTGCTGATGCGGTTCGCCGCGCTGCTGCTGGCCCGCAGCGTGGTCTGGCTCAGCAGACGGCTCAGCCCTCAGAGCCGGGAGATCACCCCGGCGAGGAGGGAACCCATCAGCGTCGCGGACTGACGGCCCGCCTCCAACACCTCGTCGTGGCTCAGCGGCTGCCCGGTCATTCCCGCCGCGAGATTGGTCACCAGTGACACCGCCAGTACCTGCGCACCCGCGGCGCGCGCCGCGACGGTCTCGTGGACGGTCGACATGCCGACCAGATCCGCGCCCAGTGTGCGCAGCATCCGAATCTCGGCCGGCGTCTCGTACTGCGGCCCGTTCAGCCCGGCGTAGACGCCCTCGGCCAATGCTGGGTCGATCTCGCGGGCGACGGCGCGTAGCCGCGGAGAGTAGGCGTCGACCATATCGACGAAATGGGCTCCGACCAGCGGTGACCGTCCCGTCAGGTTGAGGTGGTCGCTGATCAGCACCGGCTGCCCGACAGTGAAATCCGCACGGAGGCTGCCCGCGGCGTTGGTCAGTACGACCGTGCGCACGCCGGTGGCACATGCGGCGCGCACGGGGTGGACGACGTCGCGCAGCTCGTGGCCTTCGTACGGCGTGGATCCTGCCGACGAAGACGAGCACCCGCCGGTCACCTACACGCAGCGACAACAGCTGGCCGCCGTGTCCCTCCGCGGTGGGTGGGGTGAAACCGGCCAGTTCCGCGATCGGCACCACGGCCACCGGATCACCGAGTTCGTCGACCGCGGGCGCCCAGCCCGACCCCAGGACAATCGCGACATCGTGCTCGTCCACCCCGGTGCGCTGACGGATCTCGGCAGCCGACTGCTCAGCAACCGCGTCCGGCGTCGTCACGCTGGCAGCTTAGCCGTCGAACCGGCACCTACCGGTGCAGTGAGATACTTCGAGGATGCCCACCGCCACCGCGTCGAGTTGCGTCGAGGACGCCGTCAACCGACGCCGTGGCGATTTGGTCGAGCTGTCGCACTCGATTCATGCTGAACCCGAACTCGCTTTTGCCGAATACAGCAGCTGCGCGAAGGCTCAGGCGCTGGTCGCCGACTATGGATTCGAGATCACCAAGGCGCTCGGCGGCCTGGACACGGCTTTCCGGGCCGACTACGGCAGTGGCCCCCTGGTCATCGGGATCTGCGCAGAATATGACGCGCTGCCCGGGATCGGACACGCATGCGGCCACAACATCATCGCCGCCTCCGCGGTCGGCACCGCATTGGCGCTGGCCGAGGTGGCCGACGAGCTGGGATTGACGGTGGCTCTGCTCGGAACTCCCGCCGAAGAGGCCGGCGGCGGAAAAGTGTTGCTACTCAATGCGGGGGCATTCGACGACATCGTCGCCACCGTGATGCTGCATCCGGGCCCGTTGGACATCGCAGCCGCCCGCTCGCTGGCACTGTCGCAGGTCGCGGTCGAATATCGCGGCAAGGAATCGCACGCGGCCGTGGCGCCGTACCTCGGTGTCAACGCGGTCGACGCGATCACCGTCTCGCAAGTGGCGATCGGGCTGCTGCGCCAACAGTTGGTGCCCGGCCAGATGATGCACGGCATCGTCACCGACGGTGGCCAAGCCACCAACATCATTCCGGGCCGCGCCGAGATGCACTACACGATGAGGGCCAACGACGCCGCCTCGCTGCGCGATCTCGAGAAGCGGATGTCCGACTGCTTCCTCGCCGGCGCGGTGGCCAGCGGCTGTGAATACGCGGTCTCCGAGACCGAGCCTGCCTACGACGAGCTGACCCCCGACCCCTGGCTCGCTGAGGCATTCCGCGCTGAAATGGTGCGCATCGGCCGGGTGCCCGTGCCCACCGACGTCGAGGCGGCGTTCCCATTGGGCAGCACCGACATGGGCAACATCACCAAGGTCATGCCCGGTATCCATCCGATCGTCGGCGTCGACGCCGGCGGCGCCTCCGTGCACCAGCCGGCGTTCACCGAGGCGGCCGCGGGGCCCAGCGCGGATACGGCCGTCATCGAGGGTGCGATCATGCTGGCTCGCACCGTGGTGAGGCTCGCCGAGACGCCGACCGAACGAGACCGCGTGCTGGAGCTGCAGGCGAGGCGGGCGTCATGAATCTGCCCGAGGCCATCGAGTTGTGGCTGGACGCCCATTACGACGATCTGGTCGCCTGGCGTCGCCATCTGCACGCCAATCCTGAGCTGGGCCGACAGGAGTTCGCCACCACGCAGTTCGTCGCCTCGCATCTGGCCGACGCAGGCCTCAACCCCAAGGTGCTGCCCGGAGGCACCGGTCTGACGTGTGATTTCGGTCCGGAGCATGGGCCGCGGATCGCGCTACGCGCCGATATGGATGCGCTGCCGATGGCCGAGCGCACCGGCGCGCCCTACGCCTCGGTGGTCCCCAACGTGACCCACGCCTGCGGTCACGACGCGCACACCTCCATCCTGCTGGGAACCGCGCTGGCCCTGGCGTCGGTGCCGGAACTGCCCGTCGGTGTGCGACTGATCTTCCAGGCCGCCGAGGAGCTGATGCCGGGCGGTGCGGTCGACGCGATTGCAGCGGGAGCGTTGACGGGGGTGTCGCGCATCTTCGCGCTGCACTGCGATCCGCGGCTGGCCGTGGGGAAGGTCGCGGTCCGGCCCGGTCCCATCACCTCGGCAGCCGACCAGCTCGAGGTGACGCTGCACTCGCCCGGTGGACATACTTCGCGACCACATCTGACCGCAGACCTGGTCTATGGGATCGGCACGTTGATCACCGGTGTGCCGGGGATCCTGTCCCGTCGTATCGATCCGCGCAACAGCACGGTGATGGTCTGGGGCGCGGTCAATGCCGGCATCGCGGCGAACGCGATCCCGCAGACGGGCACCCTGGCGGGTACGATCCGCACCGCGAGCCGCGATACCTGGGAAACCCTCGAATCTATTGTGCGCGAGGCGATTACATCGCTGCTGGCGCCGCTGAACATCGAGCACACCCTGCAGTACCGACGCGGCGTGCCGCCTGTGGTCAACGAGGAGATCTCCACGCGGATCGTCACTCATGCAATCGAGGCGATCGGTCCCGACGTGCTTTGCGATACCCGACAGTCCGGTGGTGGCGAGGACTTCTCCTGGTATCTCGAGGAGGTACCGGGCGCGATGGCGCGGCTTGGGGTGTGGTCGGGTCGTGGCCCACAGCTGGATCTGCATCAGCCGACGTTCGATCTCGACGAACGGGCGCTCGCGGTGGGCGTGCGTTTCCTGGTCAACATCCTCGACCAGGCCGCCCAGTTCTAGCTTGACTCCGCGACCGACCGTGTTTGTACGGCGACGCGCCGGCAACTGCGTGCATTTCGGGGTCTCTCAGCCGGCGCGATAGTGCACAATCCGCCGTTGGTCCACAGATCTCGACGACGGGCTACCACGCCCGACGGCTGTTGCCGACGCTCATCGCTATGGATGCAGCGGTCAGTCGATTGTTCGAGGAGCAGATGGGTGTGGCAACGAGCGGCCAGATACTCCAACATCTGAGTAGGCGCGCATTCGAGTCCGCAGTGAATTCCGGCGCGCTTGAGCGGATTTGGCAGGGCATCTATTGTCTCGGCGAACCCGATGACGGTGTCCGCCTGCGTGGACTCGACTTGTCCTGCGGCACCACCGTGCCGGTTTGTCTCGGTACGGCTGCGGCGATGCACGGCTTCGACACCGAACAGCCGGCCGCGCTCCACGTCCTGAGCCCGAGAGGATCGCGCCTGCGGTCCGCCGACGGTCTGGTTGTGCATCGCCGCGACGGTGCACCGCTTAGCGTCGTAGATGGACGACCCACTACCGCCCCGGCCTGGACTGCGGTCGAGGTCGCCCGTTCGCTACGACGCCCGCGCGCGATGGCCACTTTGGACGCGGCGCTCCGAAGCGGGACCTGTCAACGTGCCGAGCTGTGGCGAGCGGCGCTCGACCAGGCCGGACGGCGGGGCATCGTCGCAGTTCGCAATCTGATTCCGCTAGCCGACGTGCGCGCGGAGTCACCCATGGAGAGCGAGGCGCGACTCGCGATGATCGATGGTGGTCTGCCCATTCCCGAGTTGCAGTACGAGGTCATCGATGGAAATGGGCAGCGACGTCGCCTCGACTTCGCATGGCCGAACGAGCGGGTGGCCGTCGAGTACGACGGCCTCGACTGGCACAGCGATCCTGACGCCATGCGACGCGATCGCAGACGTACGGCGGCGCTGATGGACGTCGGATGGGTGGTCATCGCCACGGTGTACGAGGACGTCCGCTACCGGGCATGGGACTTCGTCGGCCGTATCGATGCGCAATTGCGTCGCGCTCGGGCCGCGTGAGCGACCTTGTAATGCGCACCGCTACCGGCGTGTCGGTGTGCAAACACGGTCGCTCGCGGTGTCGGCGAGGGGGAAGACGCTAGGTGGTGCCCGGGCCGATGTTGCGGGCCGGGCGGGTGCGCAGGCTGTGTACGTATTCCGCTGGGGCGCCTGCGCTTTCGGCGGCGTCGGCCATGACGCCGATATAGCGGGCCGAGGGCAGACCACCCTCCCACGCATCGACCACGTACAGCCACGCCAGGACCGGCTCGAAGCTGGTGTCCGACGAGGTGCGATCGACGCGGCATCGGATCTTCTTGTGGATGCCGAGCTCTGAACCTTCCCAGCGATCGAGGTTCGCCTCGTCCTCTTTGGTCATGTCGTAGAGCACGACGAACACGCTCGCGGCTGGGTCTTCGACGACGGTGGCGAGCGCACCTTCCCAGCCGATGTCCTCGCCGCCGAACGTCAGGCGCCAGCCGTGCAGCCACCCCGTCCCGGCCATCGGCGAATGGGGCGCGCGCTCCAACATCTGCTCGGGATGCATGTTGGATCCGTAGGCGGCGTACAGCGGCACCAGGAAACTCTAAAGCTTCGCCGACAGGCTGGGCGATCAACCACCGGCTTGGCTAGCGTTGTGGTCGTGGCGACACGCATCGTGATCATCGGCGGCGGCCCCGCTGGCTATGAGGCCGCACTGGTGGCCGCTGCTCGTGGACGCGATGTAGCCGAGGTCACGGTGGTCGACTCCGACGGAATCGGGGGCGCGTGCGTGCTGTGGGACTGTGTCCCGTCCAAGACGTTCATCGCATCCACCGGCGTGCGCACCGAACTGCGTCGTGCGTCGGGTCTCGGGTTCGACATCGCGATCGAGGACGCCAAGATCTCGTTGGACCAGATCCACAATCGCGTCAAGACCCTGGCGAAGTCGCAATCCACCGATATCGGCCATCAGCTGCTGCGCGAGGGTGTCACCGTGGTGCGCGGTCGCGGCGAGCTGGTCGATGACACCTCCGGAATGGCCCACCACCGGGTGAAGGTCACCACCAGCGACGGGCGGGTCGGCACCCTCAAGGCCGATGTCGTGTTGATCGCCACGGGGGCCAGCCCGCGAGTGCTGCCGAACGCCAAACCCGACGGCGAACGGATCCTGAACTGGCGTCAGCTCTACGACCTCACTGAGCTGCCTGAACATCTCATCATCGTGGGATCCGGCGTCACCGGGGCCGAGTTCTGCAATGCCTACACCGAACTCGGTGTCCCGGTCACCGTCGTGGCCAGCCGCGACCAGATCCTGCCCCACGAGGACTCCGATGCCGCGGCCGTCCTCGAGGAAGCCTTCGCCGACCGCGGCGTGAAGCTGGTCAAGAATGCCCGCGCCGACTCGGTGACCCGGACCGCCGACGGCGTGCTGGTGGCGATGGCCGACGGGAGGACCGTCGAGGGCAGCCACGCGCTGATGACCGTCGGCTCGGTGCCCAATACGGCGGGACTGGGACTGGAGAACGTCGGCATCGAGCTCGGCGCGGGCAACTATCTGAAGGTCGACCGGGTATCGCGGACGTCGGCGGCGGGGATCTACGCGGCCGGAGACTGCACGGGTCTGCTGCCGTTGGCCTCGGTGGCTGCCATGCAGGGGCGAATCGCGATGTATCACGCACTGGGCGAGGGCGTGACGCCGATCCGGCTGCGCACCGTCTCTGCGGCCGTGTTCACCAGGCCGGAGATCGCGGCGGTCGGGGTGCCGCAGACGGCCATCGACAGCGGCAGCGTGCCCGCACGCACGCTCATGCTGCCGCTCAACACCAACGCCAGGGCCAAGATGTCGCTGCTTCGCCTCGGCTTCGTGAAGATCTTCTGCCGCCCTGCCACAGGCGTCGTGATCGGCGGCGTTGTGGTCGCGCCGATCGCCTCGGAGCTGATCCTGCCCATCGCCCTGGCGGTGCAGAACAACCTCTCGGTCACCGACCTGGCCCAGACACTGTCGGTATACCCCTCGTTGTCCGGGTCCATCGTGGAGGCGGCCCGAAGGTTGATGGCGCACGACGATCTGGACTGACGTCCGCGCACGCGTGGGGGCACCTCCCGCCCGCAGGGCTGGGGGAGAGCGGGGCGATACCAGTAACCTGGGTCAGGGCGAACGTACCGACCAGTAACTAGGAGCATTTCCAGTGAGCGACCCGATCCCCGCGAACGGGCAGACACTCCTGAGTCCGGAGCAGCGGGCAGAAGCCTGGGAGCGCCTCGGCAGCGAGCAGTTCGATGTGGTCGTGGTCGGCGGCGGGGTCGTCGGTGCGGGAGCTGCCCTGGACGCGGCGACGCGCGGGCTGAAGGTGGCGCTGGTCGAGGCGCGCGACTTCGCCTCCGGCACGTCGAGTCGTTCGTCCAAGATGTTTCACGGCGGGCTGCGCTACCTCGAGCAGTTGGAGTTCGGACTCGTGCGCGAGGCGCTACACGAACGCGAACTGTCCCTCACGACGTTGGCCCCGCACCTCGTCAAACCGATGCCGTTCCTGTTCCCGCTGACCAATCGTTGGTGGGAGCGGCCGTACGTCGCGGCGGGCATCTTCCTATATGACCAGCTCGGTGGGGCGAAATCCGTTCCGCCGCAAAAGCACATGACGAAATCGGGTGCGCTGCGGCTGGCGCCCGGTCTGAAACGGTCATCGTTGATCGGCGGGATCCGCTACTACGACACCGTGGTCGACGACGCGCGCCACACCATGACGGTGGCGCGCACCGCGGCGCATTACGGCGCGGTGGTGCGGACCTCGACGCAGGTGGTGTCGCTGTTGCGCGAGGGTGACCGGGTGGTCGGTGTCGAGGTGCGCGACTCCGAGGATGGCCGGGTCACCGAGGTGCGCGGCCACGTCGTCGTCAACGCCACCGGGGTGTGGACCGACGAGATCCAGGCATTGTCCAAGCAGCGCGGGCGTTTCCGGGTACGGGCGTCCAAGGGTGTGCACATCGTCGTCCCACGCGACCGCGTCGTGAGCGAAGTCGCGATCATCCTGCGCACCGAGAAGTCGGTGCTGTTCGTCATCCCGTGGGGTACGCACTGGATCATCGGCACCACCGACACCGAATGGAATCTCGACCTCGCCCATCCCGCGGCGACCAAGGCGGATATCGACTACATCCTCGAGTCGGTCAACACGGTGCTGGCTACGCCGTTGACACACGATGACATCGACGGCGTGTACGCCGGTCTGCGACCGCTGCTGGCGGGGGAGAGCGAGGAGACGTCCAAGCTGTCGCGCGAGCACGCCGTGGCCGTGCCCGCCCCCGGCCTGGTCGCGATCGCCGGTGGCAAATACACCACGTACCGGGTGATGGGCGCCGATGCGATCGACGCCGCGGCCGAGTACGTGCCGGCCCGGGTGGCGCTGTCGATCACCGAGAAGGTTCCGCTGATGGGTGCCGACGGCTACTTCGCGTTGATCAACCAGACCGAAAGTGTCGGGGCGCATTACGATCTGCACCCCTATCGGGTGCGTCACCTGCTCGACCGGTACGGATCACTGATCGGTGAGGTCTTGCAGATGGCCGAGGGCAGACCCGAACTGCTGACGCCGATCACCGAGGCGCCGGTGTACCTCAAGGTGGAGGCGTGGTACGCCGCGGCGGCCGAGGGGGCGCTGCACCTCGAGGACATACTGGCCCGACGGATGCGGATCTCGATCGAGTACCCGCACCGGGGCGTGGATTGCGCGCGTGAAGTCGCCGAAGTGGTTGCGCCGGTGCTGGGTTGGAACGAGGGCGACATCGACCGTGAGGTGAAGACCTATCTGGCCCGCGTCGAGGCCGAGGTGCGCTCGCAGCAGGAGCCCGACGATGAATCCGCTGATGCCCTGCGGGCCGCTGCGCCCGAGGCGCGTGCAGAGATCCTCGAACCGGTGCCACTCAATTGAGGCGGGCCGCACCGCTTCCGGTGCGCGACGGACTCGGCCCGGCGCGGTTGCGGCTGCGCGGCGGGGACCCCCTCGTCGAGTTGGCTCACCGGTTCGGGGAAAGCGCGGCGGCGAAGGTGCGCAACGGCGAAGTCGTGACGGCCGACGGTAGCGTCGTCGGTGTCGGGACGGTGTTGCCACCCGGCGCGTACGTGTACATGTATCGCGAACTGCGCGAAGAGGTTCCGGTGCCGTTCGACGTGCCGATCCTGCATCGCGACGATGACATCGTCGTGGTCGACAAACCGCACTTCCTGGCGACGATGCCGCGCGGTAGGCATGTCGCGCAGACCGCGCTCGTGCGACTGCGGCGGGAGCTGGACATGCCCACCTTGTCGCCCGCGCACCGGCTGGACCGGCTGACCGCCGGTGTGCTGTTGTTCACGGCGCGACGCGAGGTGAGGGGCGCGTATCAGACGATGTTCGCGCGGGGTCTGGTCGGCAAGACCTACCTGGCGCGTGCCGAGGCCAATGCCGACATCGAGTTGCCGGTGGTGGTGCGCAACCGGATCATCAAGCGGCGCGGACAGTTACAAGCCGCGGAGGTGCCGGGCGAGCCGAATGCTGAGACGCGAATCGAGCACGTCGACGATGGCCTGTACCGGCTGACCCCGCGCACCGGACGTACGCATCAGTTGCGGGTGCACATGGCGTCGGTTGGCCTCCCGATCGCCGGGGATCCGTTGTACCCGAACGTGATCGATGTAGCAGATGACGACTTTTCGCGGCCGCTGCAGCTGATTGCGCACCGTCTCGAATTCGACGATCCGTACTCGGGGGAACGCCGTGCGTTCGTCAGCAGCCGATCGCTAGCGTGATCCGGCGGCGATGACGGCACGATTTCGTGCCGCCACCGTCGGGAGGTCGACGAGCGAGACGTCCAGCGATGGCATGTCCTGCCACACCAGAAGTCCGAGCTTGTCGGTCCAGCGGCGATACCACTCGAAGGGGCGGATTCTATCGGCGCGGTCGGCCCGCGCAACCCGTCGCGCGGTACGCAGCGGCTCATCGGGATCTGTTTGACTGACCTGGTGGACCGCTCAACATTTGACCGCTTGTTCGACCTGACCGACCGCACGATCATCGTCACGGGAGGCACCCGCGGCATCGGGTTGGCCCTCGCCGAGGGTTTCATCCTGGCCGGCGCCCGCGTCGTGGTCGCCAGCCGCAAGCTCGACGCGTGTGAGCAAGCCGCACAGCACCTGCGCGGACTCGGTGGAGAGGCCATCGGCGTTCCTACCCACCTCGGAGACGTCAGCGCACTCGAGGGCCTCGTGGACAAGACGGTCGACGCGTTCGGCGGCATCGACGTCGTCGTGAACAACGCCGCGAATGCGCTGGCGCAGCCGCTCGGCGAGATGACCGTCGACGCGCTGGCGAAGTCGCACGAGGTGAACCTCCGCGGACCGGTGTTTCTCGTGCAGGCGGCGCTGCGGTACCTGAAGGCCAGCTCGCACGCTTCCGTCGTGAACGTTATCTCGACCGGGGCGTTCAACTTCGCGCCGGGGACAGCGATCTATTCGTCCAACAAGGCGGCGCTGATGTCCTTCACCCGATCGATGGCCGCCGAGTACGTCTCGGCCGGAATCCGGGTGAATGCCATCGCCCCGGGGCCGGTAGACACCGACATGATGCGCAACAATCCGCAAGAGGCGATCGACCGCATTGCCAGCAGCAACCTGATGAAGCGTTTGGCCCAGCCGGATGAGATGGTCGGCGCCGCACTACTGTTGGCATCCGATGCGGGCAGCTACATCACCGGAACAGTGATCATCGCTGACGGTGGCGGAACGCCTCGGTAGCGTCAGTCATCACCCCGCCCGTCGACGCCAGAATCTGGCTTCGGTTCTCCAGGTGCAGCGCCGCCTCCAGGCTTGACGCCTCCAGATTGGCCCACAGCACCTGCTTCGTCGATTCGACGCCGAACTTCCCGTATCCACATAGTGTTTCGGCGATTGCCATGGCGTCGTCGACCACGGTCGCGTCGGGACAGACCCGTGACACCATGCCCAGCCGGAGCGCCTCGTCGGCCTCGACGACTCGCGCCGTCAGGATCAGGTCGAAGGCGGGCCCGGCACCGACGATCCGCGGCAGCGTGTAGCTCACGCCGATATCGCAGCCGCCGAGGCCGAGCTTGATGAACTGAGTGCAGAACCGAGCGGATTCGGCGGCGATTCGGATATCGCAGGCCAGCGCTATCCCCATTCCTCCGCCGTAGGCCGGCCCGTTGACCGCGGCGATCACCGGCTGCCGAAGGCGATGGATCCGCGCGGTGAGGTCGGCGATTCTTTCCTGCCAACGCATTCCGGACCGTGGGAACTCCGTGCCTCCGCCTGCCTTGTTGGGGTTCGGATCGGTCAGGTCAAGGCCTGAGCAGAACCCGCGTCCCGCGCCGGTGAGCACGACGACCCGGCAATCGTTGTTGTCGCGAATCCCGTCGAGGGCGGCGTGTAGGTCCTCGACCAGGTCGTAGGAGAGTGCGTTGAGCTTCTCCGGCCGGTTCAGAGTGAGGACGGCGATGTCGGGCCGGGGGTAGGTCAATTCGAGATGGGGCATGGGCGACACGCTAGCCCCTCGACGACCTCAGACGGTGCTGCGCCAGCCGGTGACGCCGACGACGATCATCCTCAGCTGCTTGACCGCGATGCGCCTGATCTCGTCGAGCGTATGGGTGTCGTTGGCGTCCTCGATGGACTCTGCGATCGAGATCATCGCGTTGACGAACAGGCTGGCCAAGATGTTGAGATCCTCGCCGCTCCACGTATTGAGCCCGGGGAAGCGGGCGAGGTCGATCGCCAGTTCCGACGTGATCAGCCGGATCTCGGTACGGATGGCGTACCGCAGCACGGTCACCCCGCTGGAGCGCTCACGCCCGATGAAGCGCCAGTGCTCGCGACGGTCGTTGACGCCCTCGATCAAGATGTCGACCGACGACTCGATGACCCGGTTCGGATCGAGCTTGCCCGCCCGCGCGCCGCGCAGCATGTCGCGAAGGGCGCGGAAGGACTCGTCGATGAGCACGAGGCCCAGTGCCTCCATCGACTCGAAATGGCGGTAGAAGGCCGCGGGGACGATGCCCGCCTCACGAGTGACTTCGCGCAGGGACAGCGCGGCGAAGCTGCGGTCCTCCAGCAGGCGCAGTGCGGCGGCGACGATAGCCCGCCTGGTGGCCTCCTTGCGCTCCTCCCTGGAGAGGGTGTCGCGGGACCGGGACTTGCTTGACCTGCTCGAACGGCTCGTTCGTGAACTGGGCGTACGACTGTTCACTTTGTGAAACCTACCACAACCTGCGCGAATCTGTTGACGTAGGTCCATGAGGCGACGCACGGTATACACATGTTTACTCAAAAGTCCACTCAAACTTTGACCCGTCGGGTGCGACGGTCGCCTCTTCTGGAGCTGCTGACCGGCCCCCATGGCGTAGATCGATACACCGAGCTGGTCGACCCAACCTGGACGCGGGGAGACGCCCGCGCAAAGGTGATCGCAGTGCGTCGGCAGACCCCCCGCAGCGTCACGCTGACACTGGAACCGAATCGGGCGTTCACTGGTTTTCGGGCCGGACAGCACATCAACCTCACCGTCGAGATCAACGGCCGTCGACGCACCCGCCCCTATTCACCGGCCAGCGCCGAGGGATCCCCGTACATCGAGCTGACGGTCGGCCGCCACGAGGGCGGACTGGTTTCGGAGTATCTGAATCGAGCATGCCCGGCCCGGGATGGTGGTCGGCCTGGATTCGGTCGGCGGGGACTTCGTGATGCCGGCGGCTCGGCCCGGGCAGGATGTCGCCGCCGCGGCGGCTCCGCGGCGCATCCTGTTCGTCTCCGGCGGCAGCGGTATCACCCCGGTGATGTCGATGCTGCGCACCCTGCGGGCGGAGGGCTCCGACCGCGAGATCACCTTCGTCCACTACGCGCGCACGCGCGACGAGGCCTGCTACCACGACGAGCTTGCGGCCATGGCGGGAGTGCGGGTGCTGCACGGCTACACCCGCGGAGGCGGCGGCGAGCTCACCGGTCATTTCGATGCCGGACACCTGGCTGCTGCGATGCCCGAGCCAGAGGCGGTCTACGTGTGCGGGCCGCAGGCACTCGTGGATGCCGTCCGGACACACGTCCCGGGCGCATTGTCGGAAAGCTTCGTCCCACCGGTATTTGCGCCGTCCACCGAGACGGCGGGCGGGACCGTCAGTTTCGCCGACAGCGGTGTCGACCGTGACCGACGACGGCAGGCCGCTGCTCGATCAGGCCGAGGACGCGGGCCTTACACCCGAAAGCGGATGCCGAATGGGCATCTGCCACAGCTGCACCCGCCGCAAGACCAGCGGCGTGGTGCGGAACCTGACCACCGGCGTGGTGTCGAGCAACGAGGCCGAGGACGTGCAGATCTGCGTGTCCGTCCCGGTCGGCGACGTCGACATCGCGCTGTGAAATCAAAAAGGAAGAGAGAGGACCAGTCATGACTGTCACCACCTCCGCCCCACAGAAGTCCATCTCGAAGACCGTCGCAGGCAAGACGGTCACAATGACACCCGACCAGGCCGACGCGTTCGGCCGCGAACTGGACGCACTCAAGGAGCGGGTGATCGCCGATCTCGGTGAGCGCGACGCCACGTATATCCGTCGAATCATCAAGGCGCAGCGAGGTTTGGAGGTCGCCGGGCGGGCCATGCTGTTCGGCGGCATCTTCCCTCCGTTCTGGCTTGCAGGTACTGCGATGCTGGGGCTGTCGAAGATCCTCGACAACATGGAAATCGGCCATAACATCATGCACGGCCAGTACGACTGGACGGGTGATCCGGCGTTGTCCAGCAAGGATTTCGAGTGGGATACGGCATGCCCGGCCGACCAGTGGCGTCATTCGCACAACTACATGCACCACACGTACACCAACATCGTCGGCATGGACCGCGATGTGGGCTACGGGATCTTGCGGATCAGCGAGGACCAGAAGTGGAAGCCGTACTTCCTCGGCAATCCCGTGTGGGCATTCCTGCTGATGGTGCTGTTCCAGTACGGCGTCGCGCTGCACGAACTGGAGACCGAACGCATCACCGCGGGGGAGATCTCGATTGCGGACAAGCGCGAGATCCTCGAGGGGATCTGGCGTAAGACCAAGAAGCAGACGCTGAAGGACTACGTCGCGTTCCCGCTGCTGGCCGGGCCGTTCGCGCCGTGGGTGTTCGCCGGGCAATCTGACCGCGAACCTGATGCGCAACGTCTGGTCCTACGTGATCATCTTCTGCGGCCACTTCCCCGAGGACGTGCAGGAGTTCTCCATCGAGGAAACCAAGGCCGAGACCCGCGGCCAGTGGTACTTCCGCCAGATTCTGGGATCGGCGAACCTGACCGGCGGCAAGCTCTTTCACATCTTGAGCGGCAACCTGTCGTTCCAGATCGAGCACCATCTGTTCCCCGACATCCCGGCGCACCGCCATGCCGAGATCGCGCCCGAGGTGCAGGAGATCTGCAAGCGTTACGGCATCCCCTACAACATGGGACCGCTGCCGCGGCAGATCGCCACTGTCTGGCGCAAGATCTTCAAGCTCGCCCTGCCCAGCTAGCTGTTACGTCTGACAGACCGGACACCAGTAGGAGACACGATCTCCGCTGGTGTCCGACTGTATGAGCGTGCCGCACCGCCGGCACGGACGTCCGACCCGGCCGTAGACCCATAGGTCGCGGCCGGTTCGGGTGTCGCCGGTAGTGGTGCGATTGACCCGGGAGCGGTTGAGCCACAACATGTCACGTGCGCGCTGCACCATCCGGAGCGGGTCTTTGACACTGCCGACCGGTGTGGTCGGCAGATATCCTGTGACGAAGCACAACTCATTGGCATAGACATTGCCGACTCCGGCCATCACCCGCTGATCCAGCAGTGTCTCGGCGAGCGGCCGGTCGGTGTCGGCCAGCAGGTTTGCCCGCGCCACGGCGGGCTCCCAGTCGTCACCGAGCAGATCCGGTCCGAGGTGGGCGACGACGTCCATGTCATGCTCGCGGTTGAGAACCTCCAGCACGCCGAGATCGACGCCCGCGGCGCGGGAATCCGCTGTTTCGAGGATGATTCGGACCTTGTGCGGCTGCACTCGGCGGATCTGGCCACCGACGAGCCACGCGCCGTCCATCTTTAGGTGAGAATGAATGCTCGCATCTCCGACGCGGATGAAGAGATGCTTGCCCCGGCTGATCACCTCGTCGACGACACAGCCGGTCAGATCCACCGTCGCGAACTTCGGCACGCGTACGTCGCAACGCGTGAGCGGCTTGCCTTCGAGCGCTTCTCGCAGCTTGGCTGCGGTACGGAAGACGGTGTCGCCCTCAGGCATGGCTTCTCACCCTAGGCTATTCCGCCGCTCGTTCGGCCAGCCGAGCAACCGTGCACCGAGCACCGCGACTTGCAGGGTGAAGCTCTGCCGGGGGTCGGACGCCGAGTATCCGGTCAGTGTCTTCACTCGATTGAGGCGATACGTCACGGTCCGCACACCGACATGCAGTTCGCGTGCCGCCGCAGTTGCCACGCGGTCGGCCGCGAAGTACGCCGAAAGAGTTTCCAGTAGCACGAGCGGACCGGTTCGCGCGCTGCGCAACGGCTCGAGGACGACCTCAACGAGGTCGGCGAGCGCAGCTTGGTCTCGCATCAATACCTGGTAGACGAGCAGATCCGATGCCGAGTGCACCTTGCCGGGCAGGTGAAGGCTCCGGCCGATTGCGAGCGCCTGCTTTGCCTGCTCGAAGGAGCGGACGGCTCCGCCCGGACCTCGATGCGGGCGGCCGATCCCGGCACGCCAGGAACGGCCGGCCCCCATCGCGTCCGACACATGGCTGATGAAATCCTCTGCGACGCCGGACGCATCCGGCGCCACGCATATGAGGAGCCCGTCTCTTGCGGTGACGAGAACATCTCGGACGTCCCGGCCGATATGCATGCCTGATTCCACCTTGCGGGTGACCGCATCGCCGTCGACGAACGGCGTGTCAGCGGCTGCTGCCACGACCACATGGGCAGCGGCGAGCCGCAAACCGTACCGTTCCGCTCGTCCCGCGAGAGTCCCCAGGAGACGACCGTCGAGGAGATCATCGACGAACGCTCTTCGGAACGACTCCTCCTGCCGTAAGGACCAACGCTGCGCCTCCTCGTAGCCTTCGGCGACCGCCATGATCAACGCGTCCGCTGCGCGGAGCACCGCCTCGCCGATACGGCGCAGCGACTCCGCGCCCCTGGCCGCACGGACACCGGGCAACGACGGCCACCCGATCCATGTCGCGCTCAGGTACAGGTCGATCACACCGCTCATCGGTACGCCTCGTTCGGCCGCATGCGCACCCATGTCGCGCCCGCATCGCAGCTCGTCGTCGCTCAGTCGCCGCCCGTTGCTGACATCGGCAAGTGCGGTCAGGTAGCCGTCGAGCAATTCCGCGGGGACGCCGCGCGCGTCCCTGCTCGCCCGGGCGGCGAGTTCCGACATCTCCACAAGGTCCAGTGTGCGCTGAGCTTGCCGAGCGTCGGCAATGAACCCGTCGTCGGATGCGCGGCGCCGGGCGTAGGCCACGGCCATCGGCTACCAGAGGATCAGCCCAGTAGTCGTTCCGCGCGCCAGCGGTGGGATCGGAGGGCCGTCAATGCATGCCGCCGACGTCATCGAAAACCTGCCCACTGTGAGTCCAGGCGACGATGCGCTGTCGGCGGTTCTAATCGTTGCGCGACAACGCCTGCCGGGTCTCATTGTCGCCGACCACCAGGGCGCCGTCGTCAGCTGCGTGACATCCACCGACCTTCTTCGGGCGGCACTGCCGCGCTATCTACGTGAGGAACCCAACCTGGCCAGGGTGCTGGATGAGAAGCACGCCGACGGAATCGCGGCGGCGTTGGTCGGTGCATGCGTCGGCGATGTCGTTCGCGACATAGCCGACCGAGTCCCGGTCGCCAGGCCGCGCGCGACCGTCGTCGAAGTCGCCGAACTCATGGTCCAGTGGTGTTGTCCGCTGGTCCTCGTTGCCGAGAAGAACGGCCCCCACCTCGGCGTCGTCACCGCCAACGGCCTGCTCGCGCTGCTCGCCGCCAAGGCCCAGGGATCATCGGGATGATCCCTGACACTCTGGCCGCGAGAATGGAATTCGTCGACGACCTCTTCGCGGGCCGCGCCGTAGGCACGCTGGCCGAGCGCGCCGAAGGGTACGGCTTTCGGCTGCCCGGCGTCCAAGTCGTCGCGGTGGCGCGCGGCGCGCAGCCCAGTGCAGTCGCCTCCGTCGCCACCACCCATGTGGAGGCTGGGATGCGCGCGCGGTTCGGCCGCCGAGACGTCTTGGTGTGCGAGAAAGACGGCGCGGTCGTGTGTCTGACCGCGCAGCATCTCGCCGATGTCGTCGACGCGTTCGGCCGATTACTCACCGATGCGCTAGGAGACGGCGAGTCCTGGCGTATGGGTGTGGGACGGGCCGAGCCGGGCCCGGCGGGCGCCGCGCGCTCGTTCGAGCAGGCCGGTACCGCGGTCGACATCGGCGAGCGCCTCGACCTGCCGGAGCGAATTCTCTACGCGCGGGATCTTCTCGTGTACCAGGTGCTCCGCCGGGACGAGGCGGCGCTGGCTGAGCTGGTAACCGACGTCCTCGAGCCGTTGCGTGGGGCGCGCATGGGGACGGGGCCGCTCCTGGCGACGCTGTACGCCTACTTCTTGGCCGGCGGGGTGTCCACCGTCACCGCGCGGAGTCTGGGCATAGCAGTTCGCACCGTTACCTACCGCCTTCAGCGCGTCAAGGAACTGACGGGCTACGCCGCCGACGATCCAGAGCAGGCATTCATTCTCCAAACAGCGGTGTTCGGTGCGCGGCTGATCGGATGGCCAGGTGGGGAGGACGACGCGTGACCGGCTGGCGCGACTCACCCGCAGGGCACTCGGCGATTCCGCGGATGCTTCTGATGATTCCGGTTCTCGCCGTCTTCTGGTTGGCGCTCTCCGGGCACTACGAGCCGTTGCTGCTCGCGCTCGGTGCGGTCTCGGTCGGAGTGGTGTGTGGAATGGCTTGGCGCGGTGATTTTCACCTTCACCGCGACGTGACCGTCCGTTTTGCGCTGCGCCTGCCGCTGTTCCTGGCGTGGTTGGCCTGGCAGGTGTTCGTCTCCGCGCTCGGCGTGGTCCGCAAGGTGTGGTCGCCGCGGCTCGATCTGCGGCCGGTGGTTGTTCCGACGCCGGCAGACGCGCTGTCGGAACTCGCGAAAGTGGTCTACGCCAACTCGATCACGCTGACGCCGGGGACGTTGGCCCTGGACGTCGACGAGGAACACATCCTGGTGCACGGAATCGACCAGTCCGACGTCGACGATCTCGACGAGGGGGCGATGTTGCGCCAGGTGCGGCGCCTGGGGGAGCGACGGTGATTTTCGCCGTCATGGCCGCGCTTCTCATCACGATGGTGCTGGCGCTGCTGCGGACATTCCTCGGTCCCGGGCGCTACAACCGCATCCTGGCTATCAATATGTTCGGCACCAAGATCGTGCTGTTCGTCGCGGTTGCCGGCTTCCTATTCGGCAGGCCCGACTTCCTCGACATCGGAATCCTCTATGCGCTGGTGAATTTCACCGCAATCGTCGCAGTCCTTCGCCTGAGTCACTACCGAGAACTGGTCAACGCGCGCCTCGAAAAGGACCAGGGATGAGCCCGCTGGAAGTGGTGGGTGCCGTCCTGCTCGGAGCGGGCGCGCTGTTCGTCATCTCGGGCGGTGCCGGTCTGCTGCGCTTCCCGGACTTCTACACCCGTAACCACGCGGTCGGTATCACCGATTCCGTCGGAGCGGGCTTCATCCTCACCGGTCTGATGCTGCAGCCGATCGAGTGGCCGGCGGCGGTCCGACTGCTGATTATTTTGCTCTTCCTGACGATTACCGGTCCGACTGCGGCGCACATCCTCGCCCATGCCGCGCGGCGGGACGGGGTTCCGGTATGGCAGGCAGGTGACCCGCGCCAATGACTGAATCGGTTGCGTTCACCCTGACCAACATCACCCTGCTCGCGATCTTGACGGCGACAGCGATGGCCATCTCGCGGATGCGCGCGCTGTACGAGGCGACGATGTTGGCCGCGCTGCTCAGCTTGGTCACCGCAACGCTTTTCGTGCTGTTCGACGCTCCCGACGTGGCGTTCACCGAAGCGGCCGTCGGTGTCGGCATCAGCACAGTGCTGCTGCTCGGCGTGCTGGCTCTGACCCGGTCGTGGGAGGCGGTCACGCCGCCGGGGCGCCGTATCCCCGGCTTGATCGCGGTACTTCTCGCCGGCGGAACGCTCGGCTACGCCAGCGTGGACCTGCCGGCGTTCGGCGCCGCGGACAGCCCCGTGCAACAACATGCCCTCACCGACGCCTACCTCTACGGGTCCCAGCAACAGATCGGCATTCCCAACACCGTCACGTCGGTGCTCGCCAGCTATCGCGCCCTGGACACCCTGGGCGAACTCGTGGTCGTATTCACCGCTGGTCTGGCGGTGCTGTCGCTGCTCGGTCCGCTCGCGAGACCGGAAGAGACCCGGCCGGGCACCGACTTCCACCTGGCCGATTACCGCGTCATTCGCGTCGTGACGAGGGTTCTGTTGCCGTTCATCCTCACGTTCGCGCTGTACGTGCTGTTCCACGGCGAGTACGGCGCCGGCGGAGGCTTCCAGGCGGGGGTGATCTTCGCCACCGGTGCCGTGCTCTACGGCCTGGTGTTCGGACTCGACCGGGCCCAGCAGGTGGTGCCGCGAGCGGCGCTGTGGACCCTGGTCTCGCTCGGGCTGCTGCTGTACCTCGGGCTTGGCGTGGCGACGATGCTGCTGGGTGGTTCGTTCCTGGACTATGACGTGCTCAACCCCGCACAGGAGCAGACTGCGCAGCACATCGGGATCCTGGTGGTGGAATCCGCCATCGGGGTCACCGTCTCCGCGGTCATGGCGGCGATTTTCTTCAGCTTCGCGAGCCGGGGAGTGTCCCGGTGATCGCCACCCACTACGTCTACTGGGCGCTGTTCGCCATCATGATGACCGGGCTCTACGTCGTCATCAGTCACGGCAACCTGCTCAAGAAGCTCATCGGGCTGAGCGTCTTCCAGGTCGGCATCTTCTTGTTCTTCATCAGCCTGGGCAAAGTCGCCGACGGCACCGCCCCGATCATCGCCGAGGGTGAACAGACCTACTCGCACCCGCTGCCGCAGGTGCTGATCCTGACCGCCATAGTCGTCGGCGTCGCCACCCTCGCCGTCGGACTTGCGTTGGGCGTCCGCATCTTTGAGGCCTACGGGACCGTTGAGGAGGACGACGTCGTGAAGCGCGACGCCTTTGAGCACGCTCAGGTCCAAGCCGCCGTGGACGACGACGTTGGTGAGCGTTGATCGGCCAGCTGCCGGCGCTGCAGGTGGTCGATCCCGCTGATGTGTGCGCCGTTGTGCATGATGCTGCGCTCCCGATTCGCGGCATGGCTGCTGTTTCTCACTGCCGCCTTCGGTGCGTTGGTGTGCGCAGTTCTGCTCGCGGTTCGAGTGGCTGACGCCGGCGCCATTCGTTATGCGACGGGAGGATGGCCCGCGCCCGAGGGCATCGAGTTCGTAGTCAGTGGCTTCAACATCCCGATCATCGTGCTGGTGTCGCTGATCGCCGCGGTCACCGCGATCTACAGCAGACGCAGCGTCGCCGCGGAACTCGAGACGCGCCAAGCTCTGCTGCTTTATACGTGCATGTGCCTCACCCTTGCGGGGCTGCTGGGCCTGGCCATCACCGGAGACGCCTTCAACGCGTTCGTATTTCTCGAGATCAGCTCGCTGTCGACCTACACGATGATCGCGATGGGCCGGCGGCGGCGTGCACTCTTGGCCAGCTTCCGCTACCTGGTGATCGGCACCGTTGGCGCACTGTTCGTGTTGCTGGGCATCGGACTGGCCTACGCGGTCACCGGCACGCTGAACATGTCCGACCTCGCCGATCGGCTGGCCGGAAATCACGACAACCGCGCACTGCACGCGGCGGTGGTGTTCGTCTTCGTCGGTCTCGCGGTGAAGATGGCTCTTTTCCCGCTGCACGCGTGGCTGCCGGGCGCATACGGGGAGGCCCCGTCGGTCGTCAGCATGTTCCTGGCCGCAGTGAGCACCAAGGTCGCCATCTATGTGTTCTGCCGGTTCGCGTTCACGGTCTTCGGTGCGGTGCTGGTGTTCCGGGTGTTGCCGATCGAAGAGGTGGGGCTACTACTCGCGTGCCTGGCGATGCTGGCCGGTTCGGCGGCGGCGTGTTTTCAGGACGACTTCCGATACCTGCTGGCCTGGTCGA
This sequence comes from uncultured Actinomycetota bacterium, assembly GCA_963805835.1. Taxonomy (GTDB): domain Bacteria; phylum Actinomycetota; class Actinomycetes; order Mycobacteriales; family Mycobacteriaceae; genus Mycobacterium. The sequence goes on from CAWDVX010000012.1 coordinate 246,902, forward strand.
GCGTCGCGCAGATCGGCTACATCTTCGCCGGGATCAGCCTGGCCACCGCGGCGGGGGTGTCAGCGGCCTACCTGCACGTGATCAACCACGCGATCATCAAGGGCGCCCTGTTCGCGCTGGCGGGGGTGCTGCTGTTTCGGCTCGGCTCGGTGCGGTTGTCGGCGTTGGCCGGGCTGGGGCGGCGGATGCCGTGGACTTTCGCGGCGATCGTGGTGGCGGGCCTCGGGTTGGTTGGACTCCCGCCGACGGCAGGATTCGTCAGCAAGTGGGCGCTGGTGACTGCGTTCATCGAGCGCGGCGCCTGGCCGGTCCTGGTGGTGATGCTGGTCAGCTCCCTGCTCGCTCTGGTGTACATCGGCCGGGTCGTCGAGGTCGCGTGGTTCCGCGACCCTGCCCCCGACGATGAGCCGATGTCTGCGCCGGCCTCGATGCGGGCGGCCGCCTGGGTGCTGGTCGTGATGTCCGTCTATTTCGGAATCGACGCGACGCTGCCGGCCGGACTGGCGGACGGCGCGGCCAGAGCACTGCTGGGCGGTGGGTGACATGGCCGCTCTGCTGATCGCGGTGGCGCTTCCGTTGCTTGCCTCCGTTGCGGTGCTGCTGCTGCGACGCCGGCCGAACGCGCGCGAGGCGGCGTCGGTGGTCTTCGGGGTCGCCCTGGCAGGTGTGGTGCTGTCATTGTGGCCGGCCGCCAACAGCGGGATGCGCGTCGAACTCTGGACGTGGCTGCCCGGACTGTCGCTCGGGCTTGAGCTCGAGCCGCTGGGCTTGATGTTCGCCACCGTTGCCGCGGTGCTGTGGCCCGTCACAACGGTCTACGCGGCGGGGTATCTGCGTGCCAGGGACGATCATGCCCAAACTCGGTTCTTCTTCTTCTTCGCGCTGACAATCGCCGCCGCGATGTGGATCGCGTTCTCCGCCAACCTCATCACGTTGCTGATCGGCTACGAGATCATGACTCTGGCGACGTGGCCGCTGGTTGCTCACGAAGGCGGCGCCAAGGCGCGGCGCGGTGCCCGCACCTATGTCGTCGTGCTGCTGGCGACGTCGATCGGCTTGCTGCTGCCCGCGCTCGTGTGGACGTGGGTCCTTGCCGGCTCCACCGACTTTCGGCCGGGTGGACTGTTGACCGGACAGGCGGGCGCCGGCGTCCTGACCGTACTGTTCGTGCTCTACCTGTTCGGCATCGGCAAGGCCGCGCTGATGCCGGTCCACCGATGGCTGCCGGCCGCCATGGTCGCGCCCACGCCGGTGTCCGCGCTGTTGCACGCGGTGGCAGTGGTCAAGGCGGGGGTGTTTGCCGTCCTCAAAGTCGCCGTCTACGTCTTCGGACTGGACACGCTGCGCGAAACCGGTGCCGCGATCCCGATGACGTGGGTGGCGGCGTTCACATTGATCGCCGCCGCGGTGGTGGCGGTGCGCTCCGACAACCTGAAACGGCGCTTGGCGTACTCGACCGTCAGCCAGTTGGCCTACATCGTGTTGGCGGCCACGCTGGCCGACAAGGTCGCCGCGGCCGGCGGTGCGCTGCACATGGTCACCCACGCCGCGGGCAAGATCACGCTGTTCCTGTGCGCGGGCGCGATCGCGGTGACGGCGGGCAAGACGAAGGTGAGTGAACTCGACGGCCTTGGGCGGGCGATGCCATGGACCTTCGCGGCGTTTCTCGCGGCCTCGATCTCGATCATCGGGCTACCCCCGTTCGGTGGCATGTGGAGCAAATGGTTGCTGCTCCTCGGCGCCGCTGACGCCAACGAAATCATCCCGCTCGCAGTATTTTTGGCGGGTTCGCTGATCGCTGTGGCCTACCTGCTGCCGATTCCGATCCGTGCGTTTCTCCGGCCACCGGCCGAGCCATCGCTGCATGGCGAAGCCGCGCCCGCGTTGTCGGTGCCCTTGGTCGTGACCGCACTTGGGTGCTTCGCGTTGTTCCTTGGCGCCGGGGCGGTCCTAGCGCCGCTGTCGCAGGCATGGGGGCTGCCGTGAACGACGACCGCCGCTGGCTTGACAACCCACGCAACGTGACCCGCATCGTCTACGGCCTCGCGGTGCTGTGCACGCTCGCGCTGTTGGCCGACCTGTTCTACACCAAACACCCGCACTTCGAGATCGAGCGCATCTTCGGCTTTTATGGAATCTACGGCTTCGTCGTCAGCTTCTCACTGGTGCTTGCGGCCAAACAACTGCGGCGGGTGTTGCGGCGCGACGAGGACTACTACGGGCCGACCGATGGCAGCCCTGAACGGGACCGCGATGGTGGCTAATCCTGCACTGCTGCTGATACTCGGCTCGGCCGCGGTGCCGCTGCTGCGAGGCCGGCAACGCCGCATCCTGATGCTGGCGCTGCCGATCGCCGGGCTGATCGGGCTGTGGCTGCTGCCGGAAGGCCCGTTGGGAAGCTTCGCGGTTCTCGGACTGGAGTTCACGCCGCTGCGGGTAGACACGTTGTCACGGGTATTCGCGACCGGCTTCCTGGTGGCCGCCCTGCTCACCGTAATCTACGCGCTGCACTTGCGAGATGCCCTGCAGCAGACGGTGATCCTGTTCTACGCCGGGACAGCGGTTGGTGGTGCGCTAGCAGGTGACCTGTTGACGCTGTTCGTGTTCTGGGAACTCGCCGGGCTCTCGTCGGTGTTTCTGATCTGGGCCGGCCGCACCGAACGCAGCTACCGCGCAGGCATGCGCTACCTGATCGCTCAACTGATCTCCGGGCTGGTGATGCTCGCCGGGATCGCAGTGCGTCTCGCCTCCGGGGCAGGTCTGGAGTTCAGTTATCTCGGCGTTGACGATGCCGGCAGCGTGCTGATACTGATCGCGATCGGGATCAAATGCGCGTTCCCGCTGGCTCACACCTGGCTGGTAGACGGATATCCCGAGGCGACGATCGTCGGCGCTGTTGCGTTGTCGCCGTTCACCACCAAGCTCGCCGTCTACGCGCTGGCTCGCGGCTTCCCCGGGGAGGACGCGTTGGTCTGGATCGGCGTGGTCATGGCGGTGTTCCCGATCTTCTACGCGGTCATCGAGAACGATCTGCGCCGCGTGCTGGCCTACAGCATGATCAACCAGGTCGGCTTCATGGTGGCCGGGGTCGGCATCGGCGGGTCGCTCGGAGTCAACGGGGCTACCGCGCACGCCGTGGCGGACATGGTGTTCAAGGGCTTGTTGTTCATGTCTATGGGTGCGGTGCTCTTGCGGACCGGCACGGTCAAGGGCTCGGAGTTGGGCGGGCTGTACAAATCAATGCCGCAGACCACTGTGATGTGCATGATTGGCGCAGCGTCGATCTCGGCGTTCCCGCTGTTCTCCGGGTTCGCCACCAAGTCGCTGATCATGGAGGCGGTGGCCCAGGAGCACCGCACCGTGATCTGGCTGCTGTTGTTGTTCGCCTCCGCGGGTGTGTTTCACCACGCCGGCATCAAGATCCCGTACTTTGCCTTTTTCGCTCACGACCGCGGCTATCGGGTGGCCGAGGCGCCGGTAAATATGCGCGTCGCCATGGGGCTGGCCGCACTGATATGCGTCGGAATCGGGGTGGCTCCCGAGCTGCTGTACGGGATCCTCCCGTACGCCATGGATTACGCGCCCTACACGACGCCGCATGTAGTCAACCAGCTGCAGCTGCTGCTATTCGCGGCGCTGGCCTTCACCGTGCTGATCCGCACCGGCCTTTACCCGCCGGAGATCCGGTCAGTGAATCTCGACGTCGATGTGGTGTACCGCAAGCTGTTGCCCGCCGCGTGGCGTGGACTGTCGGCTGGCGCGTCACGGTTGGGTGAGACCGCCGGCGTGCCGCTGCGGCGAGGCGCCGAACGCGCGTGGGCGGTGGCCAGAGAACCGCTGGAGCCCGATGGGCTGGTGGCCCGGCCATGGTCCACCCACCTGATGGTGTGGTTTGTCGCGCTAGTCTTCGGCGTCGTGCTCCTGATGAGCCTCTGGTAGGTCACCGCAGCCGCAGGCCACGCGGTGTGCGCGAGAAGCCGGCGCCGATCAGCGCTTCCTGTACACCCGTGCGCTGCCCGTCGGCGTCCGGCTCCAACACCGAGACGCCGTTGACCTTCTCGATGAGGAACGCCTGTACACGCGCCGCGCTGACCATGCCGGCCAGTGCCGCGGCGGCGGCGGTGTGTGCGTCGACGTCGTCGGTGAAGCTGAGTAGCGAGCGCCCGCCGCGCTCGAGGAACCACACCAGCTCGCCATCGACCACCGCCACAAGGGCGCCGGCCTTGCGGCCTGGACGGTGCGCGATGTCTGTGGCGTCGCCGTCGGCGACCTTGCGCGTCGGCCACGGTAGTGCGGCCCCATAGGGATTCGCCGGATCGGCGGCGGCCATCACCACAGCGTGATACTCGCGGTGGTCGGGGTCGACCCCGTCGAGGTAGGACCGCAGCCTGTCGACCGTCGAGGCGACCGCGAACTGTGCCCCTCCCAGCGACTCGACGAAGTACCCGCGCTGACATCGGCCGGCGTCCTCGAACGCCGTCAGCACCTTGTACAGCATGGCGAAGCCACCCGGTATCTCCTCTGCCGCGACCGCGCCCTTGGTCAGCACCCCATGCCGGTTGAGCATCAGTTCGGCCTGAAAATGCGCGCGCACAGTGGATTCCGGCTCCGCAGCTGGGAGCGCCGACCAGCGGCCCGCAACCGTCGGGTCCGACGTACGCGCCTGCGCGTGCGCAACGCTGTAGCGGCTCAACCGCGGCGGACGCTGGCGCTGGCGGTGAGCGGGTGAGCCGCGGCGCGCCGATGCCCGGCGGGGGCCCGACAGCAGCGCCCGCATCGGAGCGAAGGTGTCACCGGTCACCCGGCCCGCCCAGATCAGTTCCCACAGTGCCTGTTTCAACTCGTCGGTCGGATTGTCGGCCAGCTGACGGAAGGAGGTGTCAGCGAGCTGACGAAAGAAATACGCGCCGCCGCGCTCCAGCGTCTCCATGATCGCGCGGTGCGTGTCGGTGAATTCGATCTCCGCCGGTGCCGCGAGGGTCAACGGCGCCGAATCGGCGGTGTGGAAGGCGATCCAACCGTCTCCGCCGCCGATCTGGCCCGCACCCGACCAGGTGACCTCGCCCGATGCCAGCAGTTCGTCGAGCATGGCGGGTTGGTAGTCGCGGACGCGCTGACCGAACACCAGGTTCTCAACCGCCGACGCCGGCACGGGCACACCCGCCAGCTGCTCGATCACCTGGGCCAAACCATCCACTCCGGCGTTGTGGGTGGATCCGACGTGTTGCCACGCGGGCAGGAACCGGCCGTACGCCGCGGTGCTGACCGGCTCGACCTGTGCCCGTAGGGCAGCCAGCGATCGGCGGCGCAGGATCTTCAGCACATCGGCGTCGCACCACTGGTCAGCCTCCGCTTCGGTGGTGAACTCGCCGCGGATCAGCCTGCCGTCGATCGCCATGCGGCCCAGCACGTCGGCGGCCACGCGTAGGCCGAGCCCGAACCGGGCCGCTGCGTCGTGAGTGGTGAACGGGCCGCGCGTGCGGGCGTAGCGGCCCAGCAGTTCGCCCAGCGGATCGTCGACCGACTCGGTGAAGGCCGTCGGCACCCCAACCGGCACGGCGACCCCGACGCCGTCACGCAACAAGCCGATGTCCTCGATGGCGACCCACCACACCTGGTCGGCGAACGACACGGTGAGCGCACGCCTGGCGGCTCTGTAGACCGTCCAGCCACCCGCCTATCTCGGTGGTCGTGCAACGCCCGGCGATCTCGGCTTCGGTGAGCGGGCCCAGCATTCGCAGGAGATCGGCGATGCCCTCGGCATCGCGGGCGCGGCGATCCTCGCTGCGGTGCTGCAGCTGACTCGCGGTCGCGGCGATGACCTGCGGATCGAGGAGCTCGCGCAGCTCCACCCGGCCGAGCAGTTCGGCCAGCAGCACACTGTCCAGCGACAAAGCCGCCGCGCGGCGCTCGGCCAGCGGGCTGTCGCCCTCGTACATGAACGCCCCGACATAGCCGAACAGCAGCGAGGCCGCGAACGGCGAAGGTGTAGTGGTCTCCACCTCGACCACCCGCAGGCGGCGCTGCGCCACCTTGTTCATCAGCTCGGTCAGCGCGGGGACGTCGTACACGTCCTGCAGGCATTCGCGAACCGCCTCCAGCACGATCGGAAAGTCCGGGTACTTGCGGGCGACATCCAGCAGCTGGGCGGCACGCTGGCGCTGGTGCCACAGCGGCGACCGCTTGCCGGGATGTCGACGCGGCAGAAGTAGTGCGCGGGCGGCACATTCGCGGAAGCGCGAGGCGAACAGCGCTGAGCCGCCGACCTCCGCGGTCACGATGGGTTCGATCTCGTCGGCGTCGAACACGAACAGATCAGCACCGGGGGGCGCTGTTCCGGAATCGGGCAGGGTGTCGGGCAGTCGCACGATGATGCCGTCGTCGGAGGCCGTTGGCTTCTCGTCGATGCCGTAGCGCTCGCGCAGCCGGCGGGAGACCGCCAAGGCGAGCGGACCGTGCACCCGCAGTCCGTAGGGGGAGTGCAGGATGACCCGCCAGTCGCCGAGTTCATCGCGGAACCGCTCCACCACGAACGTCGTGTCTGTCGGCACCACTCCGGTCGCCTGGCGCTGTTCATCCAGCAGCTGCCACAGGTTGTCGGAGGCGAATTCATCGAAACCCATTGTGCAGCAACGTTCGTTGAACTCATCACGGTTGAGTCGAGCAAGCTCGCCGGTGAACGCACCGACCGCCGCACCCAGTTCGGGGGGCCGGCCCACGCTGTCGCCGCGCCAGAAGGGCAGTCGGGCCGGCTGCCCCGGGCGCGGGCACGACGAGCACCCGGTCGTGAGTGATCTCGGTGATCCGCCAACTCGTCGCCCCCAGCGAGATGACATCGCCCGGTCGCGACTCGTAGACCATCTCCTCGTCGAGTTCGCCTACCCGTGAGGGCTTTTCGGAGTCAGTGGCCAGATACACGGTGAACAGGCCGCGATCGGGGATCGCGCCGCCGGACGTCACCGCCAGCCGTTGAGCGCCGGGACGGGCCGTCAGCGTGCCCGCGTCGCGGTCGTAGACCAGCCGCGGCCGCAGTTCGGCGAATTCGGTAGACGGGTACTTGCCGGACAGCAGGTCCAGCGTCGCCTCGAACGCGCTGCGCGGCAGCGTCGCGAACGGGGCGCTGCGCCGGACCGTGTCGAACCAGCGGTCGGCGTCCAATGGTTCCAGGGCGCACGCCGCGACGGTGTGCTGCGCGAGCACGTCGAGCGGATTCGCCGGCACCCGCATGGTCTCGATCTCCCCGGCCAGCATCCGCTTGACGGTGACCGCACACCCGATCAGATCCGTTCGGTGCTTGGGGAAGAGCACACCGCGGGAGATTTCGCCGACCTGGTGACCGGCGCGGCCGATGCGCTGTAGACCGCTGGCGACCGACGGCGGCGCCTCGACCTGGATCACCAGGTCGACCGCGCCCATGTCGATGCCCAATTCCAGGCTGGACGTCGCGACCACGGCCTTGAGTCGTCCGCTTTTCAGGTCTTCCTCGACCTGTGCACGCTGCTCCTTGCTGACCGATCCGTGGTGCGCGCGGGCAAGCAATGTCGGCGCGCCGAACGAGGCTCCGCTGGCCATCAGCTGAGCCGGGAAGCCACCGCCCACCTTCGGGTTGCGTTCCATCGACAGCTCAACGCCCGATCGGTCCGCGTGAATCTCGTTGAGACGCGATGTGAGTCGCTCGGCCAGCCGCCGCGAGTTGGCGAACACGATTGACGAATTGTGCGCCTCGATCAGGTCGACGATGCGTTCCTCGACGTCGGGCCAGATGGTGTTGTTCTCGAGGTTGGCCATATCGGGAACAGGCACCGTCACGGACAGGTCGAACGTCTTGGCCGCGGGCGGCGACACGATGGTCGTGCGCGCCTGCCCGGAGAGGAACCGCGCCACCTCTTCGGGCGGGCGCACTGTCGCGGACAGCCCGATGCGTTGTGCGGGCTTGTCGAGGAGTTGGTCGAGCCGCTCCAGCGATAGGGCCAGATGCGCCCCGCGTTTGGTGCCTGCGACGGCGTGCACCTCGTCGACAATGACAGTCCGCACCTCAGTGAGCGTCTCGCGGGCCGCCGATGTGAGCATCAGGAACAGCGACTCCGGTGTGGTGATGAGAATGTCCGGTGGTCGGGTGATCAGTTCGCGGCGCTGGGCGGGTGTGGTGTCGCCGGACCGCACGCCGACGCTGATCTGAGGCGCGGGAGCCCCACTTCGTTCGGCGAGGCGGCCAATGCCGGTCAACGGGGTCCGTAGGTTGCGCTCGACGTCCACGGCCAGCGCCTTGAGCGGAGACACGTAGAGGACCCTGGTGCCCGCTGCCGGGGGCCGGGGTTCCGACGAGGCGAGGCGGTCGATGGCCCACAGGAACGCGGCCAGTGTCTTGCCGGACCCGGTGGGGGCGACGACCAGCGTGTTGTCGCCGTCCGCGATAGCCGACCAGGCCTGCTCCTGGGCCGGCGTCGGCTCCGCGAACGTGCCGGTGAACCACTCGCGGGTCAGCGGGCTGAACCGGGCGAGGGCGGTGGTGCTCATCTAGCCATCCTGCAGGAGAGCACCGACAATTATCAGGGGCGTGCGGCCGCGATGGTCTGCGCCAGCTCTTCGGGAATCGCGGGCACCCGCGCGACGCCGTCGAGAATGATGTGCGCGCATGCGTCGGCGACACGGTCGATGTCGATCGACGGGTCCAACATCCGCTGCCGACACATCTCGAGAGTGAAGGCAATCCATCCGTAGGCGACGATGCGCAGGTCGCGTTCGACCTTGGCGTCCAGGTCGTCGCCGCCGAAGGCGGCGACGATGCGATCGACCTGACGGTCGGTGTCGGTGTCCTCGATGCCCCGCAGGACGGGGTCCGACGCGCCGTTACCCACGTAGGCCGCCCACGCGACGTTCGGGTTCTCCTCGTAGTAGCGAAGGTAGGCGATGACGCCCTCTCGCAACTGGTCGAACAACCCCAGGCCGGGCTTGGGCGGGGTGTTGGTGGCTTCGAAGAGCCGCTCGCCCTCGGCGCGCAGCACGGCCGCGAAGAATGCCCGCTTGTCGGGGAAGTAGTGGTACATCAGGGCGCGGGACACGCCAGCCTTCTCGGCGATCTCGTCGATGCGGACTTCGTCGTACGGGCGCTGGCCGAACACCTCGGCGCCCAACGCGAGAAGTTCGTTGCGTCGCTCCTCGGGTGACAGCCTGCGTCTGGTCGGCGATGAGCCGCTTGCGCGGAGAGCATCGGATTCCGACATGCCCCCATCCTAGTTGACACATGTGCAACTAGATCGCGCGAGCGTGGGGTTGTGTGTCGTCCAATCCGCTGCTGGTGTGCGGGTAACCCACGTTCGCGCGAAGGTTCGTCTCAGCCGAAGTGCACGCCCTGGGCCAGTGGCAGCTCGGACGAATAGTTGACGGTGTTGGTGGCCCGGCGCATATACGCCTTCCATGCATCCGAACCCGACTCGCGCCCACCGCCGGTCTGCTTCTCACCGCCGAAGGCCCCGCCGATCTCTGCGCCCGACGTGCCGATGTTGACGTTGGCGATGCCGCAGTCCGAACCGTCGGCGGACATGAAGCGTTCGGCCTCGCGCACGTCCGTGGTGAATATCGACGACGAAAGACCCTGTGGCACCGCGTTGTTGAGCTCGATCGCCTCGTCGAGGTCCTCGTAGGTCAACACGTACAGGATCGGTGCGAACGTCTCGTTGTGCACCACCTCGGTCTGCGCGGGCATGCGCACGACCGCCGGGGCGACGTAAAACGCACCGTCCCCGATATCTCCGCCGAGTTCTTGGCGCTCCCCGCCGAACACCTCGCCTCCGTCGGCGCGAGCCTGTTCGAGTGCCCTGACCATGTCGCGGTATCCGGTCTCATGGATCAGTGGGCCGACCAGGGTGCCATCGGCGGCCGGATCACCGATCGGCAGCTGCCGGTAGGCAGAGACGATCCGGTCGACGAGTTCGTCGGCCACCGAGGAGTGCACGATCAGCCGGCGCATGGTCGTGCATCGCTGTCCCGCCGTACCTGCGGCGGAGAACACGATGCCGCGCACCGCAAGATCCAGGTCGGCCGACGGTGTGACGATCGCGGCGTTGTTGCCGCCGAGTTCGAGCAGCACCTTGCCGAACCGCTGCGCCACCCGGGGTCCCACCTGCTGACCCATCCGCACCGAACCGGTGGCGGACAGCAGCGCCACCCGGGGATCGTCCACGAGGCGTTCGCCGACTTCGCGGCCACCCTGGATGAGCCGGCTGATCTCCCGCGGCGCCCCCACATCGTCGGCCGCGCGCTCGATCAGCGCCTGGCAGGCCAGCGCCGTCAAGGGCGTGAGCTCCGAGGGCTTCCACACCACGGTGTCGCCGCACACCAATGCGATCGCGGTGTTCCAGGCCCATACGGCCACGGGGAAGTTGAACGCCGTGATCACCCCGACGACGCCGAGTGGATGCCAGGTCTCCATCAGCCGGTGCCCGGGGCGTTCGGACGCGATGGTCTTGCCGTACAGCTGGCGTGAGAGACCGACCGCGAACTGGCAGATGTCGATCATCTCCTGCACTTCGCCGAGGGCCTCCGAGGTGATCTTGCCCGCCTCCACGGTGACGAGCGTCGCGACGTCGCTCTTGTGCTCGACCAGGAGCTCACCAAGCCGCGCCACCAGTGCGCCGCGGACCGGCGCGGGGGTGGTCCGCCATGACGTAAACGCCTGCGCTGCCTCGGCAATGGCCGCATCGGCCTGTTCCGGACTGGTCTCGGTGATCGTGAAGAGCACGTCGCCGGTGATCGGGGTGCTGGCCTGCAGGCGAGAGCTGGATGCCGCCGGCCCCCCGGCTGGGTGACCGCCCGGCTCGCCGAGTTGCTCTCGCGAACCCACTGCCGCCAATGCGTCACGGACCCGGGCCTGCAACAGCTCGGCCGTCGGAAGCTGGGATTTCTGCATGGTCGTCATTGTGATGCCGCTTTCTCGTAGAGCTCGTACGGATCGTGGATGTGGTGTCCGATTTGTCCGGCCATCCAACTCAGGCTGTAGTCGGAACCGTCGGTGCTGTCGTCGGACCGGGTATCGGAGTCGAGGTTGGACCGGAAGATCCCGGCCGCCGACGACGGTAGGAAATCCTCGTAGACAACCGGTTTGGAAGGGTCGCCGCCGCGGTAGTACGCCAGCCCGGACGCCGCCATCTCCTCGTCGGTGGTGGGGAAGTACTCCTCCCAAACCGCGGCCGGATCGTCCGTTCCCATCGCCGCGGCGAACTGTGCACGCAGCTGCCACGTGTGGACACGTGGGCTCATTTCGCGTGCCCTGCTCGGATACAGTGCGGCCATGAGCGAACCGCTCGACGAGATCGACCGCGTGCTGGCGCGCGAGTTGGTCGCCGACGGTCGAGCCACGCTGGCCCACCTCGCGGCGGCGGCGGGGCTGTCGGTGTCGGCGGTGCAGTCGCGGGTGCGCCGCCTGGAGTCTCGGGGGGTGGTGGTCGGATACTCGGCCAGGATCAACCCCGAAGCCGTCGGGAACATGCTGTCGGCGTTCGTGGCCATCACTCCTCTCGATCCCTCTCAACCCGATGATGCTCCTGCGCGGCTCGAACACATCGACGCCATCGAGTCGTGTCACTCGGTGGCCGGCGAGGAGAGCTACATCCTGCTCGTGCGGGTCGAGACTGCGCGGGCGCTAGAAGACTTGCTGCAACGAATCCGGACGGCAGCGAACGTCCGTACCCGAAGCACCATCATCTTACAAACTTTTTACGATAGACGCGACTCAGTGCCGTAACTGTTCCTGTTAAACAGTTCTTTGACCGTAAAACTTCTGTTAAAATCGGCTCCATGACCGCTGTCCTGACGCACTCTGCCCACGATGTCACCGCCGCGGCCTCATCGGTCCGTCCAGACGATGTCCGCGCCGTGCTGGCCCGAAGCATCCTGGCCGACGGCCTTGACCTCGTTCTCGACATCGACCGCTCGTCGGGCTCGTATCTGGTCGACGCCCGCACCGGCGACCGTTACCTGGACATGTTCACGTTCTTCGCATCGTCGGCACTGGGCATGAACCATCCGGCGCTCGCGGACGACGAGGACTTCCGCGCAGAACTCGCACAGGCCGCGGTCAACAAGCCGAGCAACTCCGACATCTACACCGTGCCGATGGCGCGCTTCGTCTCGACGTTCGCACGCGTGCTCGGCGACCCGGAACTTCCCCACCTGTTCTTCGTCGATGGGGGAGCGCTCGCCGTCGAAAACGCACTGAAGGTCGCATTCGACTGGAAAAGCAGGCACAACGAGGCGCACGGGATCGATCCCACCCTCGGTACCAAGGTCCTGCATCTGCGTGGCGCCTTCCACGGCCGCAGCGGCTACACGCTCTCGCTGACAAACACCGATCCCAACAAGGTCTCGCGGTTCCCGAAGTTCGACTGGCCACGCATCGACGCGCCCTATATCCGGCCGTGCGCCGATATGGATGCGGTGGAGGCGGAGTCGCTTCGCCAGGCCCGTGCGGCGTTCGAAGCCAGCCCGCACGACATCGCCTGTTTCATCGCCGAGCCCATCCAGGGTGAGGGCGGCGACCGTCACTTCCGGCCGCAGTTCTTCGCCGCGATGCGCGAGCTGTGCGACGAGTTCGGTGCGCTGTTGATCTTCGATGAGGTGCAGACGGGTTGTGGGATGACCGGAACCGCATGGGCCTACCAGCAATTGGGAGTCTCCCCCGATGTGATCGCATTCGGTAAGAAGACCCAGGTGTGCGGCATCATGGCTGGCCGCCGGGTCGACGAGGTGCCCGACAACGTCTTCGCGGTCAGCTCCCGGATCAATTCGACATGGGGTGGCAACCTCGTCGACATGGTGCGCTCGCGGCGCATTCTGGAGGTCATCGAGTCCGACCGGCTGATGGAGCGCGCGGCTTGGGCGGGCCGGCATCTCGTCGATCGGCTCTCGGAGCTGGCAGAGGAGTTTCCCGGTCTGGTGCTCGACGTCCGTGGCCGCGGTCTGATGTGCGCCTTCAGCCTGCCCAGCGCCGCGCAGCGCGACGAGCTGATCGGCAAGTTGTGGGATCGCGGCGTGATCATGCTTGCCAGCGGCGCCGACAGCGTGCGGTTCCGCCCGGCGCTGACGGTGTCGCGTGAGGAGATCGACGCCGCCGTCGACGCGGTGCGCGACGCGCTCCGTTAGGCCTGGGTGCGCGACGCGCTCCGTTAGGCCTGGGTGCGCGACGCCGGGTCGGTCAGGCGCCGGATCGTCGCACGCAGTCGGCTGAGTTCCGCCGCACCGATCAGCTCGCAGCCGTGCAGCTCCGCCAGTTTGCGGGCAGCGGGCGTGAATTCGTGGTTGGTGACCACCATGGTTCTGGCGCACTCCTGCATCGGCGCACCCGCAACCACCTCTTGGACCGCGCCCGCGCCCACGGGTCGGGACTGGCGTTTGCATTGAATGGCAAGGCGATTGGGACGCCTGCCGACGATGATGTCGACACCCCAGTCGCCGGTGATCGACGTCATGATGACGGGTGCTCCGCTGGACCGCGCGATCCGCGCGACGTAATCCTCGAACTCGGTGCCCGACATCGCCGCGGCCACATCCTCGCGGGGGTGCGGGGTGCTCAGGCCGAGGATCGCGCCTCGGACGAAGCGGGGTGCCGCCGCGAGGATGATCGGAGCCAGGACAGCGACCGCCAGGCTCCACGCAGGTGTGGCACCCAAGGCCCACGCCGCTGGCCCGGCGGCGACCGCGGCGAGCAGATACCACTTCAGCGCCACGCGCGAATGGTATGGGTGCGCACCGACATCGGTGACCAACCTCGCCGCGTGTCCCTGCGGTCGCGCATGGTTCCCCCCATTTGATCCTGAGGTTTACCGGCAGAGCGCGCCGGGAATTCTTTATGCCTCCACCAGTCAGTACGGAGAAGAGCCTGTCTGTGTATCAGAGTCCTGAACGTGTGCGACAAGATGACGCCGGAGTCCGCGACGCCGTGCGCTTTGGGGCGGTCGTTGCCGGGGTCGGCCTCGCCTTCCTGCTCACGGCGACAGTGTGGGTGAGTACCTGCAGCGGTGCGACGGCAGATACGGTGGCGTGCGGGGCGCCCCAGCGAGCAGTTCTGGCGTTCGGAGCGCCGGCCATTCTGTTGGTCGGCGGGCTGCGGGCCTTCCTCCGTACCTATCAGACGTGGCGCAGGCGGGAAACCTGGTGGGCATGGCAGGGCGTCGGCTGGTTTCTGCTGACGATGATGCTGCTCGTGCTGACCATGAGCATGATGCCCATCGCCGGGCCCGCGCTTGTCGGAGGATGAACGCTCAGTCGCCACTGACCGCGGTCGCGTTGGTGTGCAGCCTCAAACGCAGTCCGGCTCGATCCAGTAGTGAACTGATCGCCGGGCACGTCTGCGAGCGACTTCGTGCCGCAGGGGTTCAGACCGAATCGCTGCGCTGCGCCGATTACGCGATTTCGCCTGGCGTCGAGGCGGATATGGGTGGCTCGGTCATCCCTCCAGCATCACGCAGCGCGTGCTGGAACGGCTGGACGCCGAGCGGTCCAACACCGACGATGCGGAACGTCCCGTCATGGTCGGCAAGATCGCGCTGGTCGCCGTCGTCGGCAACCAGGACGGCGCGCACAAGGTCGTCGCCGACTGCTTCCAGGGGCTCGGTGACATCGGATACACCATCCCCGCCCAGGGCTGCACCTACTGGAACGGTGAGGCCAGGCAGTCCAAGGACTACAACGACCTAGATGGAAGGCCCGAGACCATTGCCTCGGCGACGGCCGCCGGGGCCCGCAACGCGGCGCATATGGCGAACGTGCTGCGGGAGCGGCACTACCCGCCCTACCGAGTGATGTTCAATTCTCCCACAACGGAGTCCGGTAGTTCTACCGTGGAAATCAGCCCAACCCGGGCGGCCGCAGGTATGCCGAGAGAGGAGTACCGATGAAAGGCCCGAAAGATCCCGTCGACCATGCCAGGACGACACGTCCGCACGCCGGGGAGTCGATGAAGGACAACAAAATCATGCCGGGGCTCATCGTGATCGGGGTGGCCCTTGTGCTGTTCGTCTCATGCTTGGCGGCATTCGCCACCAGACACCACGATGTCGGCTTAGTGGTGGCGTCGCTTGCCGGTGCGGGATTCGTCGTCGGCGGGGGCTGGCTGCTGATCGAACACCTCCGGGTGCGGCGGATCGAAGAGCGATGGTATGCAGAGCATCCCAATGCGTTGAGGCAACGGCCAAGCAGTTAGCGGCGCACACAAAAAGGGCCCAGCCGAGCGATCGGCTGGGCCCTTTCGCTTTGGGTCTTACGACTGCTGCTCGGCTTCTTGGCGCTTCTCAGCTGCCTTCGCTCCGCCGCGAGCCGCTTCGGCCTCGGCTTCCTTCTGGGCGGCGTCCTGCTGAGCATCCGCCTTGTCCTGCTGGGCCTTGCCCTCGCGGACCATGTCATCTCGGCCGGTCACGGTGCCTGCCGCCTCTTTGGTCTTGCCCTTGACGTCTTCGACGACGCCCTTGATGCCTTCTTCGGGACCGCTGTTCTTCTCAGTCATATTTGCCTTTCCGCTAATACGGTGGATCGGCCATGCCCACTTCTTGAGCGTGGGGCCGCAGGGAAATCCCCCGCACTCCAAGGGTTACCCGGGGCGGTGGACGCTAAACGCGGCGCTCAATCTGTGGGGAAGGACTCATCCGGGTCGATCGCGACCGACTCGAGCTGTTCCTGCCAGTCTGCAGCTGCGGCCTCCAGCGGCAGCTCCGATGGCGGCTCCGCATAGTCCTCCTCGTCCACATCCGAGTCGCTGACCGGTCGCTGTTGGTCCGCGGCATCGGCGACGGGGACATCGTCGGGAAGCTCTTCACTTTCGCGCATGATGTTCGAGGATACCCTCGCTGCCGACGCGAAAACGGTTTGGCGCTTGAGTCTTTGGTTCCGAGGTGTCCTGAGAGGCTTTGGTGGTGCTAGCTCCGGGCAACCTTGCGGATCAGGCGGGCGGTGCTGCTGTCCAGGATTTCCTGGCGTTTAGCCGGCGCGCGCGTCCGTCGGGCCGGGGTGCGCCCGCCGCGATGGTCACGCCGGCTTCGTATCCCTCGACGACCCGAGGATCGACATAGGAACCCCGGGCAACAGCAGGGGTATTGTCGAGTTCTTCGGCGGCCTCTTTCATGATGGCCGATTTGACGCGTTTGATCACGGTGTTGTTTTCCGGGGGATCTGCGTCGACGAATGCCGCCGCCGCCAGCACGTGCCGTGCCACGTGCGCAGGTCCTTGACCGTGCACTCGTCTCCGACGATCTCCTTGAACCGACCATCGAGATCATCGGCGTGGAAGTTCGGTCCAGCCGGAACCGTTGCGGCACAACAGTAACCGCTCGGTGCGATCCGGTCGCGAGCGACCAGCGCGATGAACACGCGCGAATCCCGGGTTAGCTCCTCCGAGCTCACACAGAGTCCGAATGCGCATTTGTCGGCGCGATAGTCGGACAGATCGACCCGACCTGTGCGTGGGCCCGGCCGAACTTCTCTCCGGTTGTTTCGTCTCGTGCTGCCGCTCCGGGTGGCAGAGGTATGTCGGCGGCGTCGGTTCCGACCGCTCTGGATGTGGCCATTGGGGTGGGCGCTGATCCAGACCTTCTTCCGGGCCGGCGGGATCACAAGGTCTTTCGCTTTCGGCATCGGAGATCGGAGGCCCCGCCCGGATCGTGACATGAGAATCCGCTGCCCCGGCGGACCCGGCGGATTCCGGGGCCGCGCACCTGGCTACGGCGAAGCCGCATGTTTGGCGTGCGACCAGGTGAGGGTATGGAACGGTGACAATGGCGACATATGAACCAACACGGACAACCACATCTGTGGCGTCACTGCATCATCGGCGCCAGGATGATGAAGGCCCCGGCGTATATCGCCGCACACGATCAGTATCAGTCCAACCAGTACCAGCCCGGCCGTGATGACGATCCGACGCAGCCTTCGGGTGCCGCCCGAATCAGTGTCGTCGATTCGGCCGTGCGACTCCATTTGCATCATGACCGGGGATTACCCGGCCTGAGCGCGTGCCACACGTCACCGTTGGCGCGTTGCGGGACCGTCCGTGGTTAGCTCCAATTCGACCTGGGGTAACCTCGCTTCGATATTGCCGGGAGGTCAAATGGCCGACGTTGCTAACACGAATAACGGCCGCCAATGGAGCGCGGGGTCGGTCGAGCTCCGGGTGGCGGCAACGCTGGAAAACCTCGCTGTGCTGCGCACGCTTGTTGCTGCCGTGGCCACCTACGAGGATCTGGACTTCGACTCCGTCGCCGACCTGCGGTTGGCGGTCGACGAGGCATGTACACGTCTCATCCGGTGCGCCGTTCCCGACTCCACATTGCTGCTCGTCGTCGATCCGCAGGACGATGCGGTCGTCATCCACGCATCGGCGACGTGCAAGAGTCCCGACGTCCTGGCCCCCGGCAGTTTCAGCTGGCATGTTTTGAGTTCATTGACCGACGATGTGCGTACCTTCCAGGACGGGCAGGCCCCTGAGGAAGGACAGGTGTTCGGGATTTCGATGACGACGAGGCGAGCGAGCTCGTTGCAGTGAGCCCGTCGACGTCACAGGGTTCGTCGTCGCGATCGAACTCTGAGTACGCGGATGTCGCCGACATGTTCCGCGAACTCGAGAGCGTACCTGAAGACACGGCGGCGTTTCAGCGGCAGCGGGACCATATCGTCGAGCGCTGCCTGCCGCTGGCCGACCACATCGCCCGGCGATTCGACGGGCGCGGGGAATCCCGCGACGATCTGGTCCAGGTGGCCCGAGTGGGCCTCGTGAACGCGGTGATCCGCTTCGACGTGAACGCCGGCTCAGACTTCGTGTCGTTCGCAGTGCCGACCATCATGGGGGAGGTTCGACGGCACTTCCGGGACAACAGCTGGTCGGTCAAGGTGCCCCGCCGTCTGAAAGAACTCCATCTGCGGCTGGGTGCTGCCACGGCAGAGCTGAGCCAGCGGCTCGGACGTGCACCCACGGCCTCGGAACTCGCCGCCGAACTCGACATGGACCGCGATGAGGTCATCGAAGGCCTGGTGGCGGGCAGTTCCTACAACACGCTGTCGATCGACAGCGGTGGCAGCGGCACGGAGGACGCGCCCGCGATCGCCGACACGCTCGGCGATGTCGATCTCGGGCTCGATCAAATCGAGAATCGAGAAGCGTTGCGGCCGTTGCTCGCAGCGTTACCGGAGCGCGAACGAACGGTGCTGTTGCTGCGCTTCTTCGAATCGCTGACCCAAACGCAGATCGCCGAGCGGGTGGGCATCTCGCAGATGCACGTGTCGCGGCTGCTGGCGAAATCTCTAACGCGTCTGCGGGACCAACTGCAGTAGGCGGCGCGGCTCGCCGTGAACTGCTGACAGCGCGGTGTCGACGCAGTCGAAGAACGGCAGCGTCGAATCGGGATCACAGATCCGCAGCAGCCGCGTCACCGGGGGACTGGGCACTGCGGCCCACGTGATGGATGCCGCGGCACAGCGGACACTCAGGTTGTGCAGCGCTGAAAAGCCCGAGGTGCCGAAGAACTCGACCCCGGCCATATCCAGCACCAGGCGGTGGATGCGATCGCCGTGTCGCAGTGCGTACTCGACCAACTCCTGTGAGTTCGCCGCATCGATCTCACCGTGCGCTGTGATCACGGCAGTGTTCGGCTGGGACCAACGGGCCGTGAAATGCGCCGCATGGGCGTCCGCGCGTTCGATCGGGGACTCCGGCGTGGCCGGGAAGGTATCTGTGGTGGTGGACATAGTGACTCCATCAGTGACGTCGATTCGTACTGTGGCTCACGTCAAAATTTGGCCCTGCGTTTTAAAGCCTCGCTGTAGGGCGGTCAACCCGCCCCGCACGTCGATGACGTTTGCAGTCGGCTGTGACCTCAACCTGTATTGAACCCTACGCCGCGCGGTGTCGACTGACAATCGGACGGCTCGGCCGCAGGTCAGGGCGCCTCCGGTGGCACTGGTTGTGTCGCCCACCGGTCCGGGGCCAGACTGTTGCCATGTCGGCCGCCGGTGTCCTGCTCGCGGCGGGCGCGGGCACGCGGTTCGGTATGCCCAAAGTGCTTGCCGCGCAGGGTGAGTGGCTGCAATCAGCGGTCACCGCGTTGCACCGGGGCGGTTGCGATGACGTCGTCGTCGTGCTGGGCGCGGCGATCGTCGACGTGCCTGCGCCTGCTCGTGCCGTAATCGCGCCCGATTGGTCCGACGGGCTGTCCGCCTCGCTGCGCGCGGGTCTGTCCGCGGTGGAGGCCGACTTCGCGGTGCTGCACACCATCGACACGCCCGACGTTGGCGCCGATGTGGTGGAGCGGGTGCTGGCGGCCGCACAGTCGTCGTCCTCGGGCCTGGCCAGGGCGGTCTACGGCGACGCGCCCGGCCATCCCGTGGTCGTGGCGTACCGGCACTGGAGCGAACTACTCCGCGGACTGCGTGGCGACGAGGGTGCGAGGGCCTTCTTGTCGGCACGCCTCGACGTCGCCGAGGTGGACTGCACCGATTTGGCGACCGGCCGCGACATCGACACCAGCTGAGCCGTCGGCTGGGTCACGTGATCGTCAGCCCCAGCATCGCCGTCGCGAAGCGGCGCACCGACTGCTCGGCGATCGCAGCGGCTTCATCGTGGCCGTCGCGCGCTCGGGTCCGTACTGTGGCGGCGATCGGATCGATGCGCACCTCCGCGAGCATCTCGCCGGTGGTCGGTTCGCAAACCGCCCACGTGTACCCAGTGTCGTTCGCCCATTGGGCGGTGCAGCGCGCGATGTAGCCGGGGTCGGACTCGCCCATCGACGCGAGTGCGGGACGGTCATCCATCAGCTCGTCCTCCCGCGGCGCACGCAAATACCAGGCGCCTGCATTAATCTCAACGGGCTCCACCGGTCGATGGTAGGCATGGCCTATGAAGATCACAGTGATCGGTGCCAGCGGTCTGATCGGCACCAAGGTGGTCGGGCTCTTGAAAGCCGACGGCCACGAGGTGGTCGCGGCAGCACGCGGTTCGGGTGTCGATGTGATCACCGGCGAGGGGCTGGGCGAGGCGCTGGCCGGCGCCGCCGCCCTTGTCGACGTCACGAATTCCCCATCGTTCGAAGACGCGGCGGTGTTGGAGTTCTTCACCAAGGCCACCACGAATGTCGTTGCCGCCGCCGAGAACGCCGGGGTCGGCCTCTATGTGGTGCTGTCGATCGTCGGCGTCGACAGTCTGCCGCTCAGCGGCTACATGCGGGCCAAGGTCGCCCAGGAGAAGTTGCTCACTCAATCCGACGTGCCCTACACCATCGTGCGTGCCACGCAGTTCGCCGAGTTCACCGACGCCATCACCGGATCAATGACGGTCGGCGACGAGGTGCGCGTCCCCGACGCCCTGATCCAGCCCATCGCGGCCGACCGGGTGGCCTCCGACGTCGCGCGGGCCGCCGTCGCGAAGCCCCTCAATGATGTGGTGAACATCGGTGGGCCGCAGAAGATCTCGTTCGAACAGATGGCGCGCGAGTCGCTGGCGCGCCAGAGCGACGACACGAAGACCGTCGTCGTCGACCCCGAGGCCACCTACTTCGGCACACCGCTGCAACGCAACAGCCTCGTGACACCCGACTAGCTCGATTTCAGCGCCGTTCGGCGGGTATTCGGCGGGTATTCGGCGGGTAAGGCCTACTTGATCTCGGCGAGCACCGTGCCCTGAGTGACGGCCGCACCCGGCTCGACCGCAAGGCCGGTGATGACGCCGTCCTTGTGTGCGGTGACGGGGTTCTCCATCTTCATGGCCTCGAGGACCACGACGAGGTCGCCGGACGCGACCTCCTGTCCCTCTTCGACAGCGACCTTGACCACGGTGCCCTGCATCGGGGCGGTCACCGAATCGCCGGATGCCGCCGCGCCCCCGTGCGACCCGCGCTTGCGGGCCTTCGGCTTCTTGCGTATGACGCCGCCGCCCGCGGGGGCGCCGCCGCCACCGCCGATCGTCAGATCGCCGGGCAGCGACACCTCGAGGCGCCTGCCGCCCACCTCGACGACGACCGACTGCCGGGGAATGGTGTCTTCCTCTTCGATGGCTTCACCGCCGGTGAACGGTTCGACGGTGTTGTCCCACTCGGTCTCGATCCAGCGGGTATGAACGTCGAACTTCTCGCCGTCGCCGATGAACGCCGGGTCGGCCACCACGGCGCGGTGGAACGGGATGACCGTGGCCAGCCCCTCGACATGGAATTCAGCGAGGGCTCGGCGGCTTCTTGCCAGCGCCTCCTCTCGCGTGGCGCCGGAGACGATCAACTTGGACAGCATCGAGTCGAACTGACCGCCGATCACCGAGCCGGCTTCGACGCCCGAGTCCAGCCGCACGCCGGGCCCGGTGGGGATGTCATACCGGGTCACGGGGCCGGGCGCGGGCAGGAAGCCGCGACCCGCGTCCTCGCCGTTGATGCGGAACTCGAACGAGTGGCCGCGCGGCGTCGGATCCTCGGTGATGTCGAGGGCCTCGCCGTTGGCGATCTTGAACTGCTGACGCACCAGATCGATGCCCGAGGTCTCCTCGGTGACCGGATGCTCGACCTGCAGGCGGGTGTTCACCTCGAGGAACGAGATCAGCCCGTCCTGGCCGACGAGGTACTCGACGGTGCCCGCGCCGTAGTAGCCGGCCTCCTTACAGATGCGCTTGGCCGACTCGTGGATCTCCTTGCGCTGCGCGTCGGTGAGGAACGGCGCCGGGGCCTCCTCGACGAGCTTCTGGAAGCGCCGCTGCAGCGAGCAGTCGCGGGTGCCCGCGACGACGACGTTGCCGTGCGTGTCGGCGATGACCTGGGCCTCGACGTGTCGCGGCTTGTCCAGGTAGCGCTCGACGAAGCATTCGCCGCGACCGAACGCGGCAACCGCTTCACGGGTGGCCGACTCGAACAGCTCGGGGATCTCCTCGAGCGTGCGGGCGACCTTCATGCCGCGGCCGCCGCCGCCGAAGGCGGCCTTGATGGCCACGGGTACGCCGTACTCCTTGGCGAATGCCACGACCTCGTCGGCGTCCTTGACCGGATCGGGGGTGCCCGGCACCAGGGGAGCGTCGGCGCGCGCGGCGATGTGGCGGGCGGTGACCTTGTCGCCGAGGTCGCGGATGGACTGCGGGCTCGGGCCGATCCAGATCAGCCCGGCGTCAAGCACCGCCTGCGCGAAGTCGGCGTTCTCGGA
Source organism: uncultured Actinomycetota bacterium (assembly GCA_963805835.1). Lineage (GTDB taxonomy): Bacteria > Actinomycetota > Actinomycetes > Mycobacteriales > Mycobacteriaceae > Mycobacterium. Next base: position 269,054 of record CAWDVX010000012.1, read on the forward strand.
GAGGAATCCGTAGCCGGGGTGGATAGCGTTCGCGCCGGACTTCTCGGCCGCGTCCAGGAGCTTCTCGAAGACGAGGTAGGACTCGGCCGACGTCTGGCCGCCGAGGGCGAAGGCCTCGTCGGCGAGTCGCACGTGGGGCGCGTCGGCATCGGGTTCGGCGTACACAGCCACGCTTGCCAGCCCGGCGTCCTTGGCGGCCCGGATCACCCTGACCGCGATCTCCCCGCGATTGGCGACAAGCACCTTGGAGATCTTTGAGCTGGCGTGACTGGCCACTGCGCCTCCTGAAGGCATGTTCTTAAGAAACGTCTTTAAGAATGTATCCCGGGCAGTTTAAGGGGCGCGCCTGCGGCGTCGGCGAGCCGGTCCCATTACCGGCGAGTACGTGCAAGTCTCGTTTTGACCTTGTTGACGCCCACGTCGCGGCTGGCTACGGTACCGACCACATAACGTTTTGGGCGATCGCCCAATTCATCTCGGAAGGTCGGAGCGTCATGTCAGATCTGTTGTCCCTCGACTACTTCACCGATCCCGCCCTCACGCAGGACGCGAACGAGTATTTCGACGAGATGCGACGGCGCAACCCGGTGTACAAGGAACCGCACTACGGCGTCGTCGCGGTGACCGGCTACCACGAGACGCTTGCCGCGTTCAAGAACCACGACGCGTTCTCGGCGTGCATCTCGATCGGGGGACCGTTCCCGCCGCTGCCATTCGAACCGCAGGGCGACGACATCCGCGAGCAGATCGAGGCGCATCGTCACCTGTTCCCGATCTTCGAGCACATGGTGACGATGGATCAGCCCGACCACACCCGGTCGCGATCGTTGCTGAACAAGCTCCTGACGCCGAAGCGGCTCAAGGAGAACGAAGACTTCTTGTGGCAGCTGGTCGACCAGCAACTCGACGAGTTCATCGCCGACGGCCGATGTGAGGTGATGTCCCAGTACGCCAAACCGTTCGCGACGTTGGCCATCGCGGACCTGCTGGGCATCCCCGACAGGGACCGGGCCGAGTTCCGGTTGCGGCTGGGTGCGGGTGAACCGGGGAGCCGGGTGGGTGCGCTCGATCACGAGCCGGTGGCGGCCAATCCACTGGAGTGGCTGGACAACAAGTTCAGCGCCTACATCTCCGAGCGCCGCAGTGCGCCTCGCGACGACGTGCTGTCCGCGCTCGCGGGCGCGAAGTACCCCGACGACACCACCCCCGACCTACTGGACGTCGTGCACCCGGCGACCTTCTTGTTCGCCGCCGGTCAGGAGACCGTCACCAAGCTGCTCAGCGCTCAACTGCGCTTCCTTGCCGAGGACCAGGATCTGCAGGCGCGGATGCGCGGCGACCGCGGTCTGATCGGCGGCTACATCGAGGAGTCCCTCCGGCTCGAGAGCCCGACGAAGGTCGACTTCCGGCTGGCGGTCAAGACCACCGAACTGGGCGGCGTGCGGATCCCGGCGGGCACCGTCGTGATGCTGTGCATCGGCGCTGCCAACCGCGATCCCGCCAAGTTCGAGGACCCGCACACGCTTCGGCCCGACCGGCCCAACGTCCGCGAGCAGATCGCATTCGGTCGCGGCATCCACTCGTGTGCCGGCGCGCCGCTGGCGCGGGTGGAGGGCCGAATCACGTTGGAGCGCATGCTCGATCGGATGAAGGACATCACGATCGACGTGGACAAGCACGGCCCGCCCGATGCGCGTCACTTCGCCTATGAACCGACGTTCTTGATCCGCGGGCTCACCGAGCTCCATATCGAGTTCACCCCGGCCCGATGACCGGTCTGCTCGACGGGCGCGTCGCCGTGATCACCGGGGGCGCAGGCAATCTCGGTGCTCACGTGTCGCGGCAGTGCGCGGCGCAAGGTGCCGCCGTGGTCGTAAACGACGTCAACGCCGACAAGGGCACCGCGGTGGTCGACGAGATCGTCGCGGCCGGAGGCCGGGCGGTGTTGGACACGACCGATGTCGGGAGCTTTGCCGGCGGACGCGCCCTGGTGCAGCGTGCCGTCGACGAATTCGGCACCGTCGACGTGCTGATCCTGCTGGCCGGCCGCATCCCGCTGACTCCGTTGGCCCACATCACCGAGGAGGAGTGGGACGGCGTAGTCACGAGCCATCTCAAGGGGCACTTCAGCCTCATCCAGGCCGCAGAGCCGATCATGAGGGAGCGGCGGTACGGCCGCATCGTCGGGTTCTCGTCGGTGCAGGGCACCATCGGTGACTCGCACCAGGCGCCCTACTGCGCGGCCAAGTCGGGCGTCGTCGGCCTCATGCGCGCGGTGACCATCGAACTCGACCGGTTCGGCATCTGCGCCAATACGGTGTGTCCGGCAGGCATCGAGGGCGTGCACGGACCCATCGCCGATCGGCTGGTCGGTCCGTCGGGCAACGTCGCCCCACTCGTGGCCTATCTCGCGAGCGAGCAGGCGGGCTGGATCAACGGCCACGTCTTCGACATCTCAGGTTCGGGCAGGTTGGGGCTGTACCGGCCGATGGTGCCCGAACGGCTGATCGAGCAACCGGGCGGATTCGCCGTCGACGAGATCGGTGACGCGGTGACGCGGTTGTTCGAGCCGATGTTCACGAGCGAGCCCCGCCAGCGGCCCAGACTGCTGCCACCGGCCGGCGAACAGCTCGAGCAGCTGCCCGGGGGAATCTCGCCGGTGATGTACGAAATGCTTTCCACCGCTGGGCTTTTTCCGAAGCCGGCAACCCCGCCGCGCACCGCGTGGGGTTGATCTCAGCGGAGGTGGCGCTTGATGCGGGTCAGCATCGCCGACATACCGCGCAGCCGCAGCGGGCTGATCAACGCCGCCAGGCCCAGCTCGCTGTAGAAGTCGTCGGGCACCGCGAGGATGTCGTCGGCGGATTGGGTGTCGAGGCCGGCGGCAAGAATCGCAGCGAATCCCCGCGTCGTCGGCGCCTCCGGCGGGGCGCTGAAGTACAACCGGACGTTGTCGCGGTCGGCGGAGTCCACATGCAGGAACAGCGGTGATTGGCATTCGGGCACCGGCTCCATGGCCGCCTCTTCGAGGTCGGCCGGCAGCGGCGGCAGTTCACCTGCGAACTCCAGCAACAGCTGCAGCTTGTCCTGGCCCTGCATATCCTTGAATTCGGACACGACCTCGGCCAACGCGGCCGGCAGCGCGCGGGGCGGCGGGACCGCGCCCGTCATGACGAGCCGGGCGCCTTGCCGGGCTCGTTCCCGACGGCCACGGGCACCCGCACGGCATTGCCCCATTCCGTCCAGGATCCGTCGTAGTTGCGCACGCCCTCGCGGCCCAGCAGATGGGTCAGCACGAACCACGTATGGCTGCTGCGCTCACCGATGCGGCAATACACGATGGTCTTGGCATCCTGGTCGAGGAACCCGTACAGCTCGTCGAGCTCGGCGCGACTGCGGAACTGACCGTTGTCCTTGGCCGCCTTGCCCCACGGAATCGACCGCGCCGTCGGGATGTGCCCGCCGCGCAGCGCCCCCTCCTCGGGATAGTCGGGCATGTGGGTGCGCTCGCCGGTGTACTCCTGAGGTGAGCGGACGTCGATGAGCGGCTGGGTGCCGATGACACCGAGCACGTCCTCCTTGTAGGCGCGGATCGGCGCATCGTCACGCTCGACGACGGGGTAGCCGGTGCTCGTCTTCGTCGGTACATCGAGATTGGTGTCACGGCCGTCGGAGATCCACAGGTCACGTCCGCCGTCGAGCAGTCTGACGTCGGGGTGGCCGAACAAGGTGAACACCCACAGCGCATAGGCCGCCCACCAGTTGCTTTTGTCGCCGTAGATCACCACGGTGTCGTCGCGGGCGATGCCCTTGCGGTCCATCAGCTCGGCGAACTGGGCGCCGTCGATGTAGTCACGGACGTGCGGGTCGTTGAGGTCGGTGTGCCAGTCGATCTTGACCGCGCCGGGAATGTGGCCGGTGTCATAGAGCAGCACGTCCTCGTCGGATTCGACGATGGCCAACCCCGGACGCCCGAGGTTTCCCGACAACCAGTCGGGGGTGACCAGGCGTTCCGGATGGGCGTAATCGGCCAGGGTGGGAGAAGGATCGGCAGGCAGCGGCACAACTGAAAGCCTACCCACGGCGGCTAGGCGACCGGGTTCGCGGACCAGAGTTCGGCGATCGACAGGCCGCCGTCTGCGAGTAGTCGCCGGATCAGCGGCAGGCCGATGCCGATGACGGACGACGGATCGCCGTCGACGCCGTCGACGAACCAGCCCCCCAGGCCGTCGAGTGTGAATCCGCCCGCCACCGCCAGTCGGCTCGCCGCTGCCCACATACGCGTCCAGATCCGCGGCAGAGGGGCGGCCGAACGTGACCGTGGTGACGGTGGCGTCGGCGGCACGCCACGCTATGGCGTTGTCCTGCAATCGAATCACGCCGTGCCCGGTGTAGAGCTCACCGGAGGTGCCCGCCATCTGCTGCCAGCCCAGGCGCGCCTCGTCGGCGCTGGACGGCTTGCCCCTGAGCTCGCCGCCGCGGTACAGCATCGAATCGCAGCCGATGACAACGCAATCGGCGGCGACGGCGGTATCGAGAAACCCGACGACCGCCTCGGCTTTGGCCAACGCAAGCGCAGTGGTGACCTCGCTGGGCGTCGCCGACGAATCCAATCCCGCCATGACGGCGTCCTCGTCGACACCGGACACAATGACGAGTGGATCGATTCCGGCCTGGCGCAACACCTTACGGCGGCCGGATGACGCTGATGCGAGGACGAACCGCGTCATCGATGACGCATGTGAGTCCGTTCCTGCAGCGTCACCCGTTGCCAGCTGAAGACCGAGTAGCGCAGCCGGTCCACCGGATGGCCCCACAGGTTCTCTTCCTGCTCCCGTGGCTCTTCTGGGACGCCGGACGCGGCGGCGAGCACGGCGATCACCGCGGCGAGCTCCTCGGGACTCGGCGCACCCTTGACGACCTGGATGTGCGGCTCGTGCGTCCCCGGCTCATCGGTCACAGGGGTGGAATCGTTCGCCCCGCTCACAGGGGTGGAATCGTTCGCCCCGCTCACAGGGGTGGAATCGTTCGCCCCGCTCACAGGGGAATGTTCCCGTGCTTCTTCGGCGGCACCTGCGTGACCTTGCGTTCGAGCAGGCGCAGCGCGGTGGCGACGTAGCCGCGGGTATGCGACGGCGGGATCACCGCATCGACATAGCCCCGTTCGGCGGCGATGTACGGATTGACGAGGGTGTCTTCGTAGTCCTGCTGCAGCTGCACACGCAGCGCGTCGACATCCTCGCCGTCCTTGGCGGCCTGGGTGAGTTGCTGGCGATAGACGAACCCGACGGCCCCCGCGGCGCCCATCACGGCGATCTGCGCGCTGGGCCAGGCCACGTTGACGTCGGCGCCCATCTCCTTGGAGCCCATGACGCAGTACGCGCCGCCGTAAGCCTTGCGAGTGATCACGGTGATCTTCGCCACCGTCGCCTCCCCGTACGCGTAGAGCAGCTTGGCTCCGCGGCGGATGATGCCGTTGTACTCCTGGTCGGTGCCCGGCAGGAAGCCCGGCACGTCGACCAGCATCACGATCGGGACGTTGAAGCAGTCGCAGGTGCGGACGAAGCGCGCCGCCTTCTCCGAGGCGTTGATGTCCAGGCAGCCGGCGAACTGCGTCGGCTGGTTGGCCACGATGCCCACCGGTCGGCCTTCGATGCGGCCGAAACCGACGACGATGTTCTGCGCGTAACCCTGCTGCACCTCGAGGAACTCGTCGTCGTCGAGGATGCGGGTGATGACCTCGTGCATGTCGTACGGCTGGTTCGGCGAGTCGGGGATCAACGTGTCCAGTTCGAGGTCCTCGTCGGTGAGGTTGTCCTCGATGGCGCCCGCCGGAACCGCTGCGGGATATCGCGGCGGGTCGGCGTAATTGTTGCTCGGGAGGTACGAAAGCAGATCGCGAACATAGTCGAACGCGTCCTGTTCACCGGTCGCCACGTAATGGGCGGTGCCGGATTTGGCCATGTGCGTGTGCGCGCCGCCGAGTTCTTCCATCGTGACGTCCTCGCCGGTGACCGTCTTGATGACGTCTGGCCCGGTGATGAACATCTGGCTGGTCTGGTCGACCATGATGACGAAGTCGGTGAGCGCCGGGGAGTAGACGTGTCCGCCCGCCGCGGCGCCCATGATCAGCGAGATCTGGGGGATCACACCTGAGGCCAGGATGTTGTTGTGAAAGATGTTGCTGTAGAGGCCGAGTGACACCACGCCCTCTTGGATGCGGGCGCCCGCACCGTCGTTGATGCCGATCAGCGGCCGGCCGGTCTTGATCGCCAGTTCCTGGACCTTGACGATCTTCTCGCCGTAGACCTCGCCGAGGCTGCCGCCGAACACGGAGACGTCCTGGCTGAAGATGCAGATCTCGCGGCCGTCGATGGTGCCGTAACCCGTCACCACCCCATCGCCGAACGGGCGTTTTTCGGCCAGCCCGAAATTCGTGCTGCGGTGCCGGGCCAGTGCGTCGAGTTCGACGAACGAGCCCTCGTCCAGCAGCGCGAGAATGCGCTCTCGGGCGGTCAGCTTGCCCTTGGCGTGAATCTTCTCGACCGCCGCCTCGCCGACCGGGTGCAGTGTCTCTTCGGCGCGCCTGCGTAGATCTGCCAGCTTGCCCGCAGTGGTGTGGATGTCGATCTCGTGCTCGCCCGAGGGCTCGACCGACTGATCGCTAACGCTCGTCATGAGGGTCGATGCTAACGAACGTCCTTAAGATCTCCTTAGTCAGGTTCGCGCCGCGACACGCCTTAGGGTGTGTCCGATGGATGCTGAGCGTGCCCCGCTTGACGAAGCCGCGTTGCGCGCCGATGTCCTGGGCGGCCCGGTGTGGCAATCGGTCGAGGTGGTCGCCGAGACCGGATCCACGAACTCCGACCTGATCTCGCGGGCCAGCCGCGGCGCCCCCATCGCAGGCGCTGTCCTCATCGCCGAGCACCAGACGGCCGGCAGGGGGCGGCAGGGGCGCAGCTGGTCGGCGGCGCGGTATGCGCAGATCACGATGTCGGTGGCCATCGACGCCGAAGGCGTCCCCACCGACGCGTGGGGATGGCTTCCGCTGGCGACCGGTGTGGCCATCGTCGACACGGTGACCGACCTCGGTGTCGACGCCGGACTGAAATGGCCCAACGACGTGCTGGCCGGTGGCGGCAAGCTGGCGGGGATTCTCGCCGAGGTCGCCGCGGAGCAGCGGGTGGTTGTCGTCGGTCTCGGCCTCAACGTGTCGCTGACCGCTGATGAAGTGGGTGTCGCCGGCGTCACCTCACTCGCGGGCCTCGGGGTGGCTGCACCGGATCGCCAGCGCCTCGTGGTTCGGCTGTTGAGCGAGTTGGGTCGCCGCGTCGCCGCATGGCGCGGTGCGGGAGGCGCCGACCCGGAACTCGTCGCCGACTACCGGGCCCGCAGCCTGACCCTCGGGATGGCGGTACGCGCGCTCCTTCCCGGCGGACGTGAGATCCTCGGGGTTGCCCGCAACGTCGACGACCAGGGGCGGCTCTCGATCGACACCGACGGACAGATCACGACGGTGGCCGCCGGCGACATCGTCCACTTGCGCGCCGCGGAGGGCTGATCCCGATAGGCTCGTCGGCCATGGGCTACCCGGAAAAGATGCTGGCCAGCGGCGAGCATGTAGTCATTCACCGCCACCCACACTGGAAGCGTCTGCTCGGCCCGATCCTGATCCTGTTGGTGGTCACCGCGATCGCGGCGTTCAGCGCCGCTTATGTCAACAGCACCGACTGGGACGAGACCGCGACCAACGTCGTGATGATCGTCATCGGAGTCGTGTGGCTGATCATCGTGGGATGGCTGACGGTGTGGCCGTTCCTCAATTGGTGGACGACGCATTTCGTCATCACCGACCGCAGGGTGATGTTTCGGCACGGGTTGCTGACTCGTTCGGGTATCGACATCCCACTCGCCCGGATCAACAGCGTCGAATTCCGCCACGGTGTGGTCGATCGCATGATGCGCACCGGCACGCTGATCATCGAGTCAGCGTCGCACGATCCCCTGGAATTCAAGGACATCCCGCAAGTGGAGCACGTCCACTCGCTGCTCTATCACGAGGTCTTCGACACCCTGGGTTCGGAGGAGTCGCCGAGCTGATGGGGTCGCCGCGCCCGTCGGGTCGGCCTGCGCAGCGGCGTCACGTTGCCCGCGGCAGCGTCGGTGTGCAGAGCCGGGTCGCGCACATCCTCCATGACCTCGGCGATGCCGCCGTCGGTGAGAGTGGCCTCCAGCGCCTTGTCCGGGTTGCGGCCGAACTCGTCGGGGAACACAAATCGCCGGAACGCCCAGAATCGGAAGGCCATCTGCAGCAGGTTGCCGACGATGTAGGCGGCGACGAAGTCGGAGATGTTCTCTACCGTCAGGCTGACCTCGGGGACACGCAGCATCAGCACGTAGCTGGAGAACCACAGCGGCGCCATCGAGAGCAGCACGCCGACGCCGCTGAACGCGAAGAACATCAGGGCTTCGTGATGTCGTTCCCGTCCGCCGCGATCGCGGAAGCTCCATTCGCGATTGAGAATGTAGGACGCGATCACCGCGACCACGCCGGCGATGATCTTCGCCGTCACAGGCTTGGGCTCCAGCACCGTGAGCTTCAGCGTGAAGAAGACCGCCAAGTCGATGATGAAGGTGGTGGCGCCCACGATCGCGAACTTGATCAGCTCATGGTGCCGTTCAAAGTATGGCCGGATCGGGCGTGGTAGCCGCGCGATCGTGGCATCGGTGAAGGACACAACAGGGCAGTGTACGGAAAACGGCCACCGCACACGTACCCGAGCAGGTCACCGTCGCTAAACACGGGGTCCGTCGCATGACAACATAGGCACGTGCCACGCAACACGACTGCGCCTCCTGTGGTGACCATGATCGGCGGCGGACAGCTGGCCAGGATGACCCATCAGGCCGCGATCGCGCTGGGCCAGACGTTGCGTGTGTTGGCTGTCACACCGCAGGATCCGGCGGCGCAGGTCACCCCGGATGTGGTGATCGGTTCCCACGATGACCTCGACGCGCTGCGGCGCGCGGCTGCGGGTGCCGACGCGCTGACGTTCGACCATGAACATGTGCCGACCGAGATGCTCGAGAAGCTGATCGCCGAGGGCGTGAATGTCGCGCCGCCGCCGTCGGCGCTGGTGCACGCCCAGGACAAATTGGTGATGCGGCGGCGACTGGACGCGCTCGGTGCGCCGGTGCCACGGTTCGCGGCGGTGACGTCGGCATCCGATGTCGACGAGTTCGCCGCGAAGTCGGATGCGCCGCTGGTGGTCAAGACCGTGCGCGGCGGCTACGACGGACGCGGGGTGACGCTGGCGCGCGACACCGCCCACGCCCGCGAGGCGGCCGCCGCACATCTCGCGGCCGGCGTCGAAGTCCTCGTCGAGGAGAAGGTGGCGATGCGGCGTGAACTCGCCGCGCTGGTGGCGCGCTCGCCGTTCGGTCAGGGCGCGGCGTGGCCGGTGGTGCACACCGTTCAGCGTGACGGCATCTGTGTGGAGGTCATCGCGCCCGCCCCCGACCTGGCCGAGGACGTCGCGGCCGCCGCCGCGGGGTTGGCGTTGCGTCTGGCCGACGAACTCGGTGTGGTCGGGGTGCTGGCGGTCGAACTATTCGAAACGGTAGACGGTGGGCTGATGGTGAACGAATTGGCGATGCGGCCACACAATTCCGGCCACTGGACGATGGACGGTGCGCGCACCAGTCAGTTCGAGCAGCACCTGCGTGCGGTGCTCGACTATCCGCTGGGGGATACATCGCCGATCGCTCCCGTTACCGTCATGGCGAATGTGCTTGGTGCACAAGAGACCCCGAACATGAGCATGGACGAGCGACTGCACCACCTGTTCGGCAGGATGCCGGAGGCCAAGGTGCACCTGTACGGCAAGGGCGAACGTCCCGGCCGCAAGATCGGCCACGTCAACGTCCTTGGCGCGCCTGGCGGGTCGCCGGATGACGCGGCGTACGTCGCCCAGGTACGGGAACGGGCGGTGCGGGCCGCACACTGGTTGTCGCATGCGGAATGGACGGACGGATGGGACGAACACCGATGAGCGCTTGCGCGAAGAGAGACGACTATGGCTGATGAGCGCTTGCGCGAAGAAGAGACAGCCCAACAGACAGCCTCCGACGCCGCAACGCCACGCGTCGGCGTGATCATGGGCAGCGACAGCGACTGGTCGGTGATGGAGGACGCGGCGCACGCGCTGGCCGAGTTCGATGTCCCGTTCGAGGTCGGAGTCGTCTCCGCGCATCGCACTCCCGATCGCATGCTCGAGTACGCGAAGTCGGCCGCAGGGCGCGGCATCGAGGTGATCATCGCCGGTGCCGGCGGGGCCGCGCACCTGCCCGGCATGGTCGCGTCGGCGACTCCGCTACCCGTGATCGGCGTTCCGGTGCCGCTGGCCGCCCTCGACGGCCTGGATTCGTTGCTGTCGATCGTGCAGATGCCTGCCGGCGTGCCCGTCGCCACCATGTCGATCGGCGGCGCGCGCAATGCGGGGCTGCTGGCCGTGCGGATTCTCGGTTCCTCGGATGCCGCGCTGCGCAAGCGCGTCGAGGATTACCAGAGTGCGCTGGCCGACATGGTGCTGAAGAAGGACGCAGCGCTGCAGGAACGGCTGCTCGGGCAGTAGGGCTGTCGCAATCGGATCGATGAAGCCGGGACGGTAAAGTTACCGGCGAGTAGCAAGGAGTTGGGCATGGCCATCGCAAACCCGTCGTTCGACGCTTTCAAGCTTTCTGACGAGCACACCGAGTTGCGCGCGGTGATGCGCGATCTGTGCGACAAGGAGATCGCGCCACACGCTGCGGACGTCGACGAGAAGGCGCGCTACACCGACGAGGCGCTGGCGGCGCTGACCGCGTCGGGGATGGCCGCGATCCATATCCCCGAGGAGTACGGCGGCCAAGGCGGTGATTCGGTGGCCGCGTGCATCGTCATCGAGGAGGTCGCGCGGGTCTGCGCGTCGTCGTCGTTGATCCCGATCTGCAACAAGCTGGGCACGATGGGTCTGCTGATGCGGGGGTCCGAAGAGCTGAAGAGGCAGGTGCTGCCCAGCATCGCCGCGGGGGAAGCGGTGGCGTCCTATGCGCTCTCCGAGCGTGAGGCGGGCAGCGACGCGGCGGCGATGCGCACGCGCGCGCGTCGCGACGGAGACGATTGGGTGCTCAACGGCGCCAAGTGCTGGATCTCCAACGGCGGGCACTCCACCTGGTACACGGTCATGGCGGTGACCGATCCGGACAAGGGCGCCAACGGTATCTCGGCGTTCGTCGTGCACAAGGACGATCCGGGGTTCGCGATAGGCGCCAAGGAGCGCAAGCTGGGTATCAAGGGCTCACCCACCACCGAGTTGTACTTCGAGGACTGCCGAATCCCGGGCGACCGGATCATCGGCGATGAGGGCGCCGGTTTCAAGACCGCACTGGCCACTCTGGACCACACCCGCCCGACCATTGGTGCGCAGGCCGTCGGTATCGCCCAGGGGGCGCTGGAGGCGGCGATCGCATACACCAAGGAGCGCAAGCAGTTCCGCCAACGCATCGCCGACTTCCAGGCCGTGCAGTTCATGCTCGCCGATATGGCGATGAAGATCGAGGCCGCCCGGCTGATGGTGTACACCGCCGCGGCGCGTGCCGAACGTGGCGAGCCCGATCTCGGGTTCATCTCCTCGGCGTCGAAGTGCTATGCCTCCGATGTGGCGATGTCGGTGACCACCGATGCGGTGCAACTGTTCGGTGGCTACGGCTACACCGTGGACTTCCCCGTCGAGCGATTCATGCGCGACGCCAAGATCACCCAGATCTACGAGGGCACCAACCAGATTCAGCGCGTCGTGATGTCACGCGCACTGCTCAAGTAGGGCTCAGCCCGCGTACTCGAGGAAGAACGCCATCCCCGCCTCGAGGTGGTAAGTGTTGTGACAGTGGGTGATCCACCGCCCGGGATTGTTCGTGTCGAACACGACGTCGACCGTCTGCATCGGCGGCACCAACACAGTGTCCTTGCGAGCTTTCGGGGTGGTGCCGTTCATCACCTGGAAGGTGTGACCGTGCAAGTGGAACGGGTGAAACATCATGGTCTCGTTGATGAAGTTGATGCGGACGCGCTGGTTCGGTTGCACGGCCACCCCGTCGCGAGGCGGGTCGTACAGCTTCCCGTTTATTGGCCAGTTGTATCCGTCGACGGGCCCGGCCAGGCGGGCGTCGATCACCTGATCTGGTGGCTTCGCAGGCAGCGTCACTTCCGGGGTCGGTGACAGCGTCGCGGTGTCCAGCGGCGCCTCGGTACGTACCGCCTCGACGAACTCGTCGATGTTCACTGCGGCAGGCGCCTGGTTGACTCGCATGTTCAACCGGGCGTGGCCCTGTTTGTCTTCCGGGACGGCGACCACCGGCAGCGACTCGTTGACGGTGACGATCGCGTCCACCCGCTCGCCCATGCCGAGGATCACGGAGTTCGCTTCGACCGGCAGCACGGGGAAGCCGTCGGTCTGGATCACTCTCATGGTCGTGCCGGGCACCGCCACCCGGAACGCGGTGTCGGAGCCGGCGTTGATCACCCGCAGTCGGATCCGTTGACCCCGTCGGTAATCCACGACCTGTGGATCATCCGAGATGCGTCCGTTGATGAGGAAGTAAGGGTAGGTGACGTCGCCGCCGTCTTTCCCGAGCGGGTTCGTCGGCGTCACGCCCGGTCCGCCGGGCGCCATCGGTTTCATGCCCGTCTTGCGCAGGTTCTCGAACACCTGGTCGGGGTCGGTGCCGGTGCCATCGATCCAATCGTCCAGCACCACAACGAGTTCGTCGTCATAGTCGACCTTCTCGTCCGGGTCCTCGATGATCAGCGGTCCGTATAGGCCACGGTCGAGTTGGGTCCCGACATGTGAATGGAACCAGTACGTTCCGGCGTCGGGTACGACGAAGTCGTAGATGAACTTCTGGCCGTTCGGCACCGCCTCCTGGGTAAGTTGCGGCACGCCGTCCATATCGTTGACGAGGGCGATGCCGTGCCAGTGCGCGGTGACACCCTGCGGCAACGCATTGGTCAATTCCGCCCGCAGTCGCTCACCCTTTCGTAGGCGAATTTCGGAAGCGGGCACCTGATTTCCATATGCCCAGGTGTGGAGGGTGGCACCGGCGAGGTCGAGGTCGGTCTCGCCGGCGGCCAGGGTCAAGTTCGAACTGGCAGGGGCATTCGGCGGCGACTGCGAGCAGGCTGCCGCCGCGCCGGCCACGCCCAACGCGCCCACGACCATGAACTGCCGTCGACTGATCATGATTCCAGCGTGACACTTTTCGGCTATCCCCGGGTGATCTTCTCCGTTTGTCTGCGACGGTCCAGTGCGGCCGGATCCGGGTTCGCGACCTGCACAAGTGACGCACCGATCGCCAATGGCGCCAGCAGGTTGTCGATCAGGGCATTCGCGTTCTGCCAGTCGGCCGTCGACATCACCCTGTCTTCTGCTGTGAACCTCTGTGCGGCAGCCGACGCCGATGCGCCGGACAGCACGTCGGCCACCGACCGGCCATCCAGCGCGGCGCCGGGGTGGCGTTCGGGGGAGATTTGGTCGCCGTGCACGCGCACCGCGGTGGCGTAGTCCGTCAGGCCCACAGGAAGGTCGGGCACCGGCTTGCCGAACGGGTCCAGCGACAGCACCGCGATCTCACCGACCCCCACGGCGTCATCGGCCTGGCCCAGCCTGTCGGCCGTGCACAGCGCGACGTCGGCCGCGTCCGTCGGTGACGACTTCTGCACCGATCCACCAAATCCCGAACAACACCGCGGCGGTCTGCCAGTGTGCAGGCAACAGCACCGCGACCTTGCTCGCCGGGCCGGCGCCCATCTCGTCGCGTAGGAGATTGCCGGTCTTGGCCGCCCAGTTCACCAGCGTGGCGGTGGACAACTCGATTCGCTCGCCCGTCGCGTCGTCGTAGTAGGTGATCCGCGGCCCGGCAGGGTCGGACACCATGAGCGGATCGAGAATTGCCGAACTGACAGTGCTCACGTCTAGTTGACGCACTCCGGGTCGTTCGAACCGGCGGTGAGGATCGGTGACGCGAGCAGATCCTCCGGCGATTCGGCTGCCGCGGGGTCGGCGGTGTACAGCGTCGGATCGGTGCCGTCGAAGCCGGAGCCCGGGCCCGTGTAGTCGGCGGTGAGCACGACCCGCACCGATCCGGGCGCCACCGATGGGTCCTCGACGATCGGCAGTCCACCGAGATCCTGGGAGATCGCCTGCGCACCAAGGTCATCTGCCTTGGCAGCCTGCACCTGGCTGCCCGACACCGGGGCGCCTTCATGGTTGCCGGTGGTTCCGGCCGTGAAGCCCTTGGCGGTCAGCACGTTCGAGACCGCGGAGGCAAGCCCGTTGATGTCGCTGGCGTTGACGACGTCGGCGGTCGTCTTCTCGGGCGTGTATGCGAGTTCCTCGGTCTTGCCCTCGTCCTGGTCGTGCAGGAGTCCCCCGACCCAATCCTTGACCTCGCCCGGGTCGACACGCACCACGCTCTGCATTCCGTCGTCGCTCCACCCGTTCTCCTGCAGGACCGGGATCGTCGCGAATGCGACGTTGCCCGCGGCGAGCTTCTGCAGCTGTTCCGCGAATTCCATGACGTCCCAACCGTCGGAGAGCACCACCGAGCGCTGCACTGCGTCCTGAAGACGGTTCAGGGTCGACGGACTGGACAGTGTCTTGCCCGAGATGACTTCGTGGGCAAGCGATGCCATCACAGCCTGCTGGCGGACCACGCGATCGAGATCACCGCGAGGCAGATCGTGGCGCTGGCGAACGAAGCTCAGCGCCTGTGGGCCGTTCAACTTCTGCCAGCCGGCGGGGAAGTCGGCGCCCGAGAGTGGTTCGTAAACCGCGTTTTTCAGGCACACATTCACGCCGCCCAAGGCATCGGTGATCAGCGAGAATCCCAGCAAGCCGATCTCGGCGTAGTGATCGACGGTGACACCGGTCAGACTTGCGACGGTCTTGATCAACGCCTCGCGACCGGCCTCGATGGCCTCCGGTTCCGCCTGTGCCTTGTCCATGCCGTCCTGTTCGACCAGCTCGACCAGCTTCTCGAAATGCGCAGAGCCATAGACACCGTTGATCTTCATCTTGCCGATCCCGGGGGCCTCCACATAGGAGTCGCGCGGGATCGAGATCGCGGTGGCGGACTTCCCGTTGTTCGGGATGCGCACCAGGATGATGGTGTCGGTATTGGTCGCCTCGTCATCGCCGGCCCGCAGGGTGGCGAGTTCCTCCGCGGACAGCGGATTTCCGTGTGCATCCGTGCGGCTGTCGACGCCGACGAGCAGGATGTCGATCGCGCCGTCTTCGCCGCCGCCGCCCAGCGACATCGACGAAATGTGGTTGATGCCTGATTCGAACGACCGGATCTTGCCCCAGGCGACCCCGGTACCGACGACGATCGCCATCGCCACCGACACGGCGATGACACGAAGTGTGCGAGCGGGCATCAGCCCAGGCTACTTGCGAAAAGGGTGCAGAGTGGGTAGCGCGGGTCGGCGTGCCAGACTCGTCACTATGTCTTTCCAAGAGTCTGCCCGAATCGTTATCAGCGGTGCTGGTGGCATGGTCGGGCGTGAATTGGCAGATCAGGCACGCAAACAGGGCCGCGACGTGCTGGCACTCACGTCATCCGAGTGGGATATCACCGACGCACCCGCCGCGGAGCGATTCGTCGAGTCCGGCGACGTCGTGATCAACTGTGCGGCCTACACCAAGGTCGACGCGGCCGAGTCCGATGAGGAACGCGCCCACGCCGTCAACGCCGTCGGACCCGCCAACATCGCGCAGGCATGCGCGCGCGTCGGGAGCCGATTTCATCCACATCTCGACCGACTATGTCTTTTCGGGCGGCTTTTCGGGCGGCTTTTCGGGCCCCAAACGCAGCCCGTACGAGATCGACGACGAGACCGCACCGGCGGGTGTGTACGGCCGCACCAAACTCGCAGGCGAGTTCGCGGTGCTCGCGGCGATGCCCGACGCGCACATCGTCAGAACGGCCTGGATCTACGAAGGCGGCGACGGTAGCGACTTCGTGGCTGTGATGCGCCGGCTGGCGGCGGGTGACGGCACGGTGGATGTGGTGGCCGACCAGATCGGCTCGCCGACATATGCCGCCGATCTGGTTGGTGCGCTGCTGGAGGTCGCGGACGGAAGCATCCGGGAGCCGGTGCTGCATGCTGCCAACGCCGGCGAGGCCAGCCGCTACGAGCAGGCGCAGGCCGTGTTCGAGGCGGTTGGCGCCGATCCCGACCGGGTGCGTCCGGTCAGTACCGACAGCGTCCCGAGGCCGGCGCCCAGGCCGGCTTACTCAGCGTTGTCAGGGCGACTCTCCGCCGAGGCTGGGCTGACGCCGCTGCGGCCGTGGCGCGACGCCCTGGCCGCCGCGCTCGCCAAGCATGGTTAACCTCTACGCCGTGAGCGACGAGGTAGCCGTCAGGTGAGTGACGAACTAGTCGTGGTGACGGTGACGTATTCACCGGGCCCACATCTGAACCGGTTCCTGGCGTCGTTGTCGCACGCCACCGATCGTGCGGTGACGGTCATCATGTCCGACAACGGGTCGACCGACGGCGCGCCGGAAGAGGCGCTGGAACTGTTTCCCAACGTGCGCCTGCTGCGGACGGGGGCAAATCTCGGCTACGGTAGCGCGGTGAATCGCGCCGTCGATGAGTATGTGAAAGATGGTGCAGCTCAATCGATATCGGAGCAGTCCGACTTTTTCGTCGTCGCAAATCCCGATGTGCAGTGGGGCCCACGCAGCATCGACATCCTGCTGGATGCGGCGGCCCGCTGGCCACGGGCGGGTGCGCTGGGGCCGATGATCCGGGACCCCGACGGCACGCGTGTACCCGTCGGCGCGCCATCTGCCCAGCCTGATCCGGGGTGGTATGCACGCGGTCGTCGGGCCGCTGTGGCGGTCGAATCCGTGGACCGCGACCTACCGGCAGGCCAGGCTCACACCCAGCGAACGGCCCGTCGGATGGCTGTCGGGCTCGTGCTTGTTGCTGCGACGCGCGGCGTTCGACGAGGTGGCCGGGTTCGACGAGCGCTATTTCATGTACATGGAGGACGTTGACCTAGGCGATCGACTGGGTCGTGCGGGCTGGCAGAACGTGTATGTGCCGTCGGCGGAGGTCTTGCATGACAAGGGTCACTCGACCGGTCGCGATCCTGCCCGCAACTTGGCCGCCCATCACACCAGTACCTACACTTTTCTGGCGGATCGCTATTCGCACTGGTCACAGGCGCCGCTGCGATGGACGATGAAGGCCGCGCTCGTGACACGTGCGGGCCTGGTAGTGCGCAATTCTCGGCGGAAGCAGGCGAAAGGGGGGCGGCGCTGATGAATCCCGCAGAAGTGGATGCCGTCATATTGGTCGGTGGTTTGGGCACCCGGCTGCGTCCGCTGACGCTGTCGGCCCCCAAGCCGATGCTGCCGACCGCGGGCCTGCCGTTCCTGACCCACCTGCTGTCGAGGATCGCCGAAGCCGGCATCGAGCACGTCGTGCTGGGTACGTCGTACAAGGCATCGGTGTTCGAGTCGGAGTTCGGCGACGGATCCAAACTGGGTCTGCAGATCGAATACGTCGTCGAGAACGAGCCCCTCGGAACCGGCGGCGGCATCGCCAACGTGGCATCGAAGCTGCGGTATGGCACGGCGCTGGTGTTCAACGGCGACGTGCTGTCCGGCGCCGACCTCCGTGCGCTGCTGAACAGCCACGAGAACAACAACGCCGACGTGACGCTGCACCTGGTCCGCGTCGGCGATCCCCGGGCGTTCGGCTGCGTGCCGACCGATTCCGAAGGCGTCGTCACCGCATTCCTGGAGAAGACTCAGGATCCGCCCACCGACCAGATCAATGCCGGGTGCTACGTGTTCAAGCGCGAGGTGATCGATCGCATTCCGAAGGGACGGGCACTCTCGGTCGAGCGCGAGGTGTTCCCGGCGCTGCTCGCCGACGGGCTGCGGGTGTGCGGCTACGTCGACTCCACGTATTGGCGCGATATGGGCACCCCCGAGGATTTCGTGCGCGGCTCCGCCGATCTGGTCCGCGGTATCGCGCCGTCACCGGCGCTGAAGGGCCACCGCGGTGAGGAGCTCGTCCACGACGGCGCGAGCGTCGCCCCCGGTGCGCTGCTGATCGGCGGCACCGTGGTGGGCCGCGGCGCCGAGATCGCCGGCGGCGCACGTCTGGACGGGGCGGTGATCTTCGACGGTGCCAAGGTCGGTGCGGGCGCGGTGATCGAACGGTCGATCATCGGTTTCGGTGCCCACATCGGGCCCCGCGCGCTGATCCGCGATGGCGTGATCGGAGACGGCGCCGACATCGGCGCGCGCTGCGAGCTGTTGCGCGGTGCTCGGGTATGGCCGGGTGTCAAGATCCCCGATGGCGGTATCCGCTACTCGACCGACATTTAGCGATTTCGGTGTAGCTGAGTCGCGCTCAGCGCGACGCGGTAGGACACCGAAATCACCGGTGTCGAGCTGCCGCCGCGAGTTGTGTGAGCCCGAAGTCGGTCTCGTCTGGCAACGCGTCCAACGGCCACCACCGAAGATCCAACGACTCGTCGCTACAGACGATTTCGGCATCCGCTGGCGCGCGCGCGATGAATTGCATGTCGAGGTGACGCGTCGGCACACCAAGCGAACACGTGACGGGGTGCACGTGCAGCGCGGCCAGCGAAGGGTCGATCTCGAGGCCGTCGATGCCCGACTCCTCGGTGGCCTCTCGCAGTGCCGCGGCCACGATGTCGGCGTCGGATTCCTCGCAATGCCCGCCGAGTTGTAGCCACCGGCCGAACCTCGGGTGCAGGGTCAGCAGCGCACGGTTTCCGGTGTGGTCGACAACCAATGCCGAACCGGTCACGTGACCCGGCACGCATGCGCGCAGGCATCCATCGGGGCGCGCGGCCAGAAACGCCAGCGCGGCGTGACGCAGGGCGTCCTGGGCGGGATCGGGCGCCTGCCATTCGGTCAATGTCTGGACTGCCGACTCGTGCAGGCTCACCGTCGCACCAGCAGGTCGTCGGTCGGTACCGGAGCGCGTGGGCCCGGCGGCCCTGAGCCCTCTTCGGGATAGCCGATCGCGATGGCACCCAACGGCTCCCAGTCGGCGGGCAGGCCGAGCTCGTCGCGCACGAGATCGGCGGCGAAGATGGTGGACCCGATCCAGCAGCTGCCCACGCCGCGCACCGCGAGCGCCACCAGGAGCGCCTGCACCGCCGCACCGACGGCGACGGTGAACATGGTGTGCTCTGCGGCGGTCCGTTCTGCGTCGGGATAGCTGTGTGCGCCGTCGGGCACCATGAACGGGATGACGAGTTCGGGAGCGTCGTAGAGGATCTGGCCGCGGCGGACGCGGCGCTCGACGGAATCGGCCGTTCTGCCGTCACCCGTGAGATCCGTGCGCCACTTCGTCTTCATCCGGTCGAGCAGAGCCAATCGCGCGGCGGGGTCCTGCATCCACATGAACCGGACGGGTCGGGTGTGGTGGGGCGCGGGAGCGGTGAGCGCTTCAGCGACGGCGGCCTCGATCTCCTCGGGTGCCACCTTTTCGTCGCTGAAGGCGCGTACCGACCGGCGCAACAGCTGGGCCTGGCGCACCCCTTTCTGGAATCCAAGCGCTATCGCCTCCTCGGTGCCCAGCCAGAACAGATCATCCTCCCCGGGGCGCAGCAGGTCACGGGCGTTGGAGCCGTTGTCCTGCAGTGACAGCCCACGCACCACCGCCACCGGGATGTCGGTCAGCTTTCCCTTGACGAGGTCGGCTGCGGCGGCAATCTCGTCGGCGACGGCAATCTCGGTGACGATCAACTCGTTGCCGTGCCGGTCGTGGGACCCTTCGTAGCCGTGCAGCACCGTCAGCCCGGCCGCCCCGATCGCGACGTCGGTCTGTCCGTTTCGCCACGCCCGGCCCATGGTGTCGGTGATCACCACTCCTACGGTGACGCCGAGACGATCACGCAGCCCGGCCCGCAAGGTCGCTGCGCTGGCATCGGGGTCGGTGGGCAACAGCGCGAGTTCCGCCGAGTCGACGTTGGAACCATCCACCCCGGCCGCCGCCTGCACCAGGCCGAGCGCGTTCTCGGTGATCAGTGTCTTGCCCTTGCGTGCCAGTACCCGCACGGCCTCTGCGTCGATCAATTTGCGCCGCAGAGTGTCTCGCTCCTCGGCGTCGATCGGCGCATCGACGATGCGGCCCTCGCACTTGGATATCACCTTGCTGGTGACCACCAGGATGTCGCCATCCCGCAGCCATGGCGCCACCGAGGCGATCGCGGCGGCGAGATCGTCACCCGGGCGGAACTCGGGAAGCCCCGGCACAGGGAGCATTTCGACGGCGGCTGCAGAACCGTGTTCCGTCATTGCGGTGGATCCACCTTCAGTCCAGCGAGATCGAAACCGGCGCGGACCATTTGGGCCGTCGTCGCCGGGTCTTTCATCAACAGCGGTACCGCGCGTACCTCGACACCGTCGAGGGCGGCCTGGTCTCCCTCATGAACGAGCCAGCCGTCGAGGATGCCGGTACCGCTGCGGGCCCCGTAGTAGTTACCGACCGCTTCGGAGGTGCTGGCCACGCCGATGACCGACAGGCATTCGTCGGCCATGCCGCGCAACGGCTTACCGGCGATGATGGGGGAGTAGCCGATGATCCGTGCCGTCGTCGTACGCAGCGCGCCGCGGATGCCGGGAATGGCCAGTATCGACCCGATACTGACCACCGGATTGGACGGAGCCACCAATACGACGTCGGCTGTTTCGATGGACTCGACGACGCCGGGACCGGCGGACGCGGTGTCCGCGCCCACGAACGCGAAACTATGAGTGGGTATTTGAGCGCGGTAGCGCACCCACCACTCCTGGAAATGGATGGCGCGTTTCTCGCCGGCGGACTCACCGGGGCCGGGATCGGTGACGACGACATGTGTTTCGCTGCGATCGTCACTGGCCGGCAGTAACCGCGCCCCCGGCGACCAGCGGGTGCACAGCGCCTCGGTCACCTGTGACAGCGGATATCCGGCGCGCAGCATCTGGCTGCGCACCAGGTGGGTGGCGAGATCGCGGTCGCCGAGGCCGAACCAGTCGGGCTGCACACCGTAGGCCGCGAGTTCCTCCTTGGCATGCCAGGTTTCATTGCGATGGCCCCAGCCGCGCTCGGGGTCGATACCGCCGCCCAGGGTGTACATGCAGGTATCGAGGTCGGGACAGATTCGCACGCCGAACATCCACGCGTCGTCTCCGACGTTGACGACGGCGGTCAGGTCGTGCGGAGTCCGGCTCCCGGAATCCGCGAATTGGCCCAGCCCCAAGAGGTGCTGCACGCCGAGCAGGAAGCGCGCGCCACCCACGCCGCCGACCAGAACGGTGACCTTCACATTGACCGACATTAGGCCGTCGGGGCCAAGCAGGGGCGCGTGGCCGATGGTGTGACAGACACGCCGATATCTCGACGCGCCGGATTCGGGTCACGGAATGGTATGAATTTCTGTTCTAACGCTTGACCACGGCAGCTTGCGCGTGTGTAATCACACCAGTGTCATTTCGCGGTTGGCCGGCCGGTTTCGGTGTCGCAGACCGAGATTCGATCATATGTTCGAATCGAGATGGCCGCACAGAACAAGAGTGGGGCTCTACTTTCGGATCTACGACATCAGGTGAGGAGGCGGAAAATGTCTTTTGAGTACAGCGATTTCGATCATATGGTTCGGTTCGACGACCGACTGCTCGGCTCAGTTGACAGCGCGCCGCACACCAATCCCGGACCGGCACCGTTCGAGACGCCCCGGCGTCCTCAGTTGAGTCTGGTGCCCGCCCCGATTGAGGTGGCGCCAACGATCCCGGCAATGCTCACGCCGGAGGACGACCTCTGGCAAGAGAAGGCATTGTGCGCGCAAACGGATCCGGAGGCGTTCTTCCCGGAGAAGGGCGGCTCGACCCGCGAGGCCAAGCGCATCTGCCAGGGCTGCGAGGTGCGCGACGCGTGCCTGGACTATGCCCTGGCCCATGACGAACGCTTCGGCATCTGGGGCGGTCTCTCCGAGCGGGAGCGCCGCCGCCTCAAGCGCGGAATCATCTAGACAGCTTTGGTCACTCGTCATCGATCGTCGGGTCGATGACGGAGGGTTCGACTCCCAAATAGGTGGCAACCTGTGCCACCAAGACTTCGTGCAGCAGCTCCGAGAGCTCGATCGCGTCCTTGGCGCGTCGCTCTATCGGCTTGCGGAACAAGACAATTCGTGCTCTCGTAGAGTTGCCGCGGACATCGACGCCTGCCGGGATCAGCCGGGCCAGCGCGACCGGCCCATCGGCGATCACCTCGGGTGGCCACTGCACGCTCTCGGGATCTTTGGGTGAAATGCGTGGGATTTCGTCGACGGCGATATCAAGAGTCGACACCCGCTCGTGCCACCTGCGTTCGATCGGCTCGTAGGCCTCGAGGACGGCCATGTCGAACAGTTCTGCGCGGCTCCGCCAGCCCGGTACGGTTGCCGGAAGAAGCGGCCCGCGCATTTCGCGGCCGCGGCGTGATCGCAGGTGTCCGCCCCCAGGCACTCAGAGATCGTAACGGTTGGAGATCGACGCTGGGATGGCGCGCGTGTCCGGCGTCCTGCACCGTTTGCGCACGATAACCTCTCGCTGTGAACGTTCCCCGTCGCTGCTGCCGGCCCGGGTGCCCCCACTATGCGGTCGCGACGCTGACCTTCGTCTACTCCGACTCGACGGCAGTCGTCGGCCCGCTGGCCACGGTGTCCGAGCCGCACTCGTGGGACCTCTGCGTACTGCACGCCGGCCGTATCACCGCACCGCGCGGCTGGGAGCTGGTGCGCCACGCAGGTCCGCTGCCGTCGCACCCCGATGAGGACGATCTGGTGGCGCTCGCCGAGGCGGTGCGCGAGGGGCGCGATGTGTCGCCACCGATCAACGGGGTGGCCGCCGGGTTTTCCGATCCGGTCACCGGTATGTCCGGCGGCGCGCTGATGGCACCGCCGGCCCGCAGGTCGGACTCCAGCGGGGGGCGCCGGCGAGGCCACCTGCGAGTGTTGCCAGACCCGCCTGATTAGGGGTGCAAAGGCGAGGACTAGCCGAGGTGCCGGGGCCGTCCGACGGCTAGGCTGGCGCCAGCAGTCCATGTCCCGAGGAGTTCTATGTCCCGCCCGGCCGCGGCCGTCCACCGTGTCATCAAGGCGTATGACGTGCGCGGCCTGGTCGGGGAAGAACTCGACGGGCAATTCGTCAGCGAGATCGGTGGTGCGTTCGCCCGGCTGATGCGCGACGAGAACGCCACACAGGTGGTCATCGGTCACGACATGCGGGCCAGCTCACCGGCGCTTTCGGCGGCATTCGCTGAGGGCGTCGTCGCGCAGGGCCTCGATGTGGTCCGCATCGGCCTGGCTTCCACGGATCAGTTGTACTTCGCATCGGGGCTGCTGGACTGTCCCGGCGCGATGTTCACCGCAAGCCACAATCCTGCCGCCTACAACGGCATAAAGCTGTGCCGGGCCGAGGCCAAGCCCGTGGGCAAGGACACCGGGCTCACCGCGATCAGCGAGGAGGTCATCGCCGGAGTGCCCGCCCACGACGGAACCCGCGGGTCGATCTCCGATCGTGACGTCCTCGACGACTACGGCGACTTCCTTCGGTCGCTGGTCAGTCTGTCTCAATTGCGTCCGATGAGGGTTGCCGTCGACGCGGGCAACGGTATGGGCGGTCACACCACTCCCGCTGTGCTGGGATCGATTCCGTCGATCACGCTCGCCCCGCTGTTCTTCGAACTCGACGGCACGTTCCCCAACCATGAGGCCAACCCGCTAGACCCGGCGAACCTCGTCGATCTGCAGGCCTACGTGCTGGGCACCGGCGCCGACATCGGATTGGCGTTCGACGGCGATGCCGACCGGTGTTTCGTGGTCGACGAGAAGGGCCGTCCGGTCCCACCTTCCGCGGTGACGGCGCTGGTCGCCTCGCGGGAACTTGGTCGCGAGATCGGCGCGACGGTAATTCACAACTTGATCACCTCCCGCGCCGTGCCGGAACTCGTGAGCGAGCGTGGAGGCACGCCGGTGCGATCACGCGTCGGCCATTCCTACATCAAGGCGCTGATGGCCGACACGGGTGCGATCTTCGGCGGAGAACATTCGGCGCACTACTACTTCCGCGACTTCTGGGGCGCCGACTCCGGCATGCTGGCGGCATTGCATGTGCTCTCGGCGCTGGGTGAGCAGGATCGACCGCTGTCCGATCTGATGGCCGATTACCAGCGCTATGAAGCGTCGGGTGAGGTCAACTTCACGGTCACGGACGCCGAGGCGTGCATCGACGAGGTGTTGTCGTCGTTCGGCTCCCGGATCCATTCGATCGACCACCTCGACGGTGTGACGGTCGATCTCGGCGACGGGTCCTGGTTCAACCTGCGCATGTCCAACACCGAGCCGTTGCTGCGGCTCAACGTCGAAGCGCGGACCACCGAGGAAGTCGACGAGATCGTCGCGCAGATCTCCGAGGCAGTTCAGGGCGGGATCTCCTCAGAGTCTGAGGCGGCGACGTGAACGCCACGCACTCGATTGTCGACCTCGATGACGCCGACGGACTGCTCGCCGCCGACCGTGACGGTGCACTGCGCGCAGCGGCGATGGCCGGGGCCCAGGTACGTGCCATCGCCGCGGCGCTGGCCGAGGGGGAACTGGATCAGCTGCAGAGCGACGCACCGCCACGCACCGTGATCTGGGTGGCGGGCCGCGGAAACGCCGAAACCGCAGGCTCGTTGCTCGCGGCCGCGCTCGGCGGCTCGGTGGCCGCACCCATCGTCGTCGCCCCCGAGGTGCCGCCGTGGATCGGCGCATTGGACGTGCTGATCGTCGCGGGTGACGACCCCGGCGATCCTGCGCTGGTGTCCGCCGCCGCCACCGGGGTGCGTCGCGGCGCTCGCGTCGTCGTGGTTGCGCCGTACGAAGGACCGCTGCGTGACGCCACGGCGGGGCGCGCGGTGGCGCTGGCGCCGCGTGTCTGGGTGCCCGACGAGTTCAGCTTCTCCCGCTATCTGGCCGCGGGCTTGGCGACACTGCATGTGGTCGACCCGGGCCTGCGGGTTGATCTGTCCGCGCTGGCCGACGAGCTGGATGCGGAGGCATTGCGCAACAGCGCCGGGCGCGATTTGTTCACGAATCCCGCGAAGTCGTTGGCGGAGCGGATGTCTGGCTCCGAGATCGTCGTCGTGGGTGACAATGCGGCGACGCTGGTGTTGGCCCGACATGTCGCCGCGGTCATGTTGCGGGTGGCGCATCGAACGGTGGCCGCGGTGGGTATGGCCGATGCGTTGGTGGCGTTGCGCAGCGGCATTGGTGCCGCGAGCCGATCGCGACCAGTCGATATTCCACGATGAGCAGATCGACGGCCCGCTTCCACCGCGGGTCCGGACCTTCGTGCTCGCCACCGACGCCGAGCGGCCGGCGGTCATGGCCAGGGTTGCCGGCATGGACGGTGTCGATGTGATCAATGCCGAGGATGTGCCGGAGACACTGGACGCCGCCGACGGCGAGCGGGCACCGGCGGCGACCGGGGTGGGGCCGGCACGTCTGGAAGTGCAGTTGGCGAACCTTGCCGTTCGGCTGGAGATGACGGCCGTCTATTTGAAGCTTGTGCGGGGTTGAGCAAGTGAACTTGCTACGGGGAGCAGTGCGGACCTACGCCTGGGGATCACGCACCGCGATTGCCGATTTCACCGGACGACCAAGTCCCACCGTGTATCCCGAGGCCGAACTATGGTTCGGCGCCCATCCTGGCGATCCGGCGTGGCTGGAGACTGAGGACGGTGAGCGGTCCTTGCTCGATACGCTGCGCGAGGATCCGGAAGGACAGCTCGGCGCGGGTGTGCGGGGCAGATTCGGCGACACACTGCCGTTTCTCCTCAAGGTGCTCGCCGCCGACGAGCCGCTTTCGCTTCAGGCACATCCCAGTACGCGGCAAGCGGCGGAGGGTTTCGCCCGCGAGGACAGGTTGGGCATCCCCGTGACCGCGCCGAACCGCAACTATCGCGACGCCAGCCACAAGCCCGAGATTCTGGTCGCCCTAGGGGAATTCGAGGCACTCGCCGGGTTCCGCCCAGCGGAGCGCAGCGTCGAGCTGATGCGCGCGCTCGCGGTGTCGGACCTCGACCCGTTCGTCAGCCTGCTGGCCGGCCAGCCCGACGCAGACGGTTTGCGCGCCTTGTTCACCACGTGGATCACCGCACCGCAGCCCGATCTCGACGTATTGGTGCCAGCGGTGATCGACGGCGCGATCCACTATGTGCGTTCACGCAATAAGACATTCGCTGCCGAGGCCAAGACGGTACTCGAACTGGGTGAGCGCTATCCGGGTGACGCGGGTGTGCTGGCCAGCTTGTTGCTCAACCGCATCACGCTCAAGGCGGGTGAGGCGATCTATTTGCCTGCGGGAAATCTGCACACTTATCTGCACGGCGTCGGCGTCGAGGTGATGGCGAACTCCGACAACGTGTTGCGTGGCGGGCTGACCCCTAAGCACGTCGACGTCCCCGAGTTGTTGCGCGTTCTCGATTTCAACCCGGCAAGCGAAGATCTGATCCGGCCCACGATCACCAGGGACGGAATGGAATTGGTGTACCACACACCCGCCCCGGAGTTCGCGGTGTCGGAACTCTGTATCGATGGCGAGCACCTCGGCCACGAAATCGACGCGCCGAGTCGCCATGACGGGCCGCAGATTTTGTTGTGCACCGAGGGGTCGACCGTGGTGTACGCCAAGGGAGGCAACGTCACGCTGAACCGAGGATCCGCAGCGTGGGTTGCTGCCGACGAGGGTCCGATCCGATTGACCGCCGATAGTCCGACCAAGCTCTTCAGGGCCACGGTGGGAATCTAGGTCAGCGTCTGGCGCCCGACGCTACGCATGAATCTGATCAGCATGTCTCCGGCCGGGCCGTATTGCATCGCGTCGACCCAGAGTGTGTAGGCGACGGGCCCGCGGGCCCGGGCGCGGCGCCCACCCGGGATCGCAGCATAGCCGCCGATGTCGGCCGCGGCGAGCAGATCGAGAACCGTTGCCACCTCGTCGGATTCGAGATCGGCGATCAACTCCCACGTGTCCGCCCAGACGCCGTTGTCCCTCCCACCGGGCGGTAACCAGTACGGGATATCGCAGGATGCGACGTCGCGAATATCCCTGCGCGGCCGGATCAGCGAAGTCATGGTGGCCTCCGCCACCCAAGTTACGCGGACGGCTTATCCGCCGGCAACCAGATCCCGCTCGCGTGTGGACCGCGCCGCTCGCTTCTCAGCCAGCAAGAGGCGCATGTTGTGTCGGATGGTGCGACCGACAAGGCGCGGCGACGGCACCATGTACAGGCTGTCTAGCAGACTGAACCGGCGCAGAAACCATTCGGCGAGAACGGGATCCGTCTCGGCGGCCCCGAGGAACTGGTCGAACAAGCCGCCCACGGGCTTGTACCACCACGGCACCTCATCGGTGGTGGTGGCGTCGTGCAGGGCCAGGTCGCCGATCACAGTCATCATCCACACGGGGTACGTCGTCTTGGCCGTGGCCTTGGCGAGTCGCTTCGCGACGTCAGGAGCACCGGACTCGATGACCTTACGCAGGTTGCCTGCCTGGATCGCCGTCATCGTCATGCCCTGGCCGAAGGTCGGGTTGAAGCTGACGACTGCATCGCCGAACGGGAAGATGCCGTCGGGGAAGCGGTCGAGTTTGTCATAGCGGCGCCAACGACTGGTCGGGTACTTGTGGAACGCCATCTCGCCCAGCGGGGTGCCCTTCCGCAGCGCGGACGAAAAGTGCTCAGGTAGCATCTCGTCGACCAAGTCGCAGATCTGCGCAAAGTTCTGTGGCGGCTCTGCCTTGGCGATACCGAAGGTCGTCACATTCCACACGCCGTCCTCGTAGAACAGTGCGCCCACGCCGACCGGATGTTCGTGCGATGCGCCCGCCACGACCACCTTCTCGGCGAGGAGGCCGTCGGGGACCCGTACTCGTTGGCTGGCATAGGCGATGCCGACGTCGACGGTCTCCTCGCGGGGACGTGAGTAACCCCATTTCTCCAGCCACACGGGCAGCCGGGTGCCCCGCCCCGCCGCGTCGACGACGAGATCGGCAGGGACCGCCTCATCGGTGTCGAGCAGTACACCGGTCACCCGTCGTCGCGCGGGGTCGTAGGTCGGCTCGGCGACTGTCGCGCGGACGACGTCGACATTCTCGATCGCCAGCACGCGGCGCCGGATCTGCCACTCCAACATCGGCCTGCTCGGCACGTAGGCGGTGAACTCGTCCTGCAGCCGATGCGCCGTCCCCAGCACATGGCCCGCGGCGCCGAAGTAGATGCAGTCGGGCCGGTTCTCCAGCATCGGTACGCCGTCGGCCACCATGTCGTCGAGCAGGCCCGGGAAACTGGCTCTCGAATTCCTGCGCACCGCGCGCCATCAGCAGGTGCACGTGCCTGCCCTGGGGTACGGCGGTGCGGTTCGCCGGGCCGCCGGGTAGTTCGTCGCGCTCGTAGACCGTGACGCGCTCGCAGACATCGGAGAGCACGCGCGCGGCGCACAGTCCCCCCAGGCTTGCCCCTACAACGATCGCGTGTTCATAACTCCGCCCCATCGAGTGCAGAGTACTCGGTACATTCCCGGAACAGACTCCGGGAGGAACGCCGATGGCACGCAGGACGAAGTCGGTGGAGCAGTCGATAGCCGACACCGATGAACCGGACACTCGCCTGCGCAAAGACCTCAACTGGTGGGATCTCACCGTCTTCGGTGTCTCGGTGGTGATCGGTGCGGGCATCTTCACGATCACCGCATCGACTGCGGGAAACATCACCGGCCCGGCGATCTCCATCTCGTTCGTGATCGCCGCGATCGCCTGCGGGCTCGCCGCGCTGTGTTACGCCGAATTCGCGTCGACGGTGCCGGTGGCGGGCAGCGCGTACACCTTCTCGTATGCGACGTTCGGTGAGTTCGTGGCGTGGATCATCGGGTGGGATCTGATCCTCGAGTTCGCCATCGCCGCCGCGGTGGTGGCCAAGGGCTGGTCGAGCTACCTCGGGACGGTATTCGGCTTCGGCGGTGGCATCACGGAAGTGGCTGGACTGCGATTGGATTGGGGTGCCCTGCTGATCGTCGCCTTCGTCACCGCCATCCTGGCGTACGGGCACCAAGCTCTCCGCGGGGGTCAGTCTGGTGATCACCGTGATCAAGGTCGCGGTGGTGCTTCTCGTCGTGGCCGTCGGCGCGTTCTACATCAAGACGGAGAACTACACGCCGTTCGTCCCGCCGGCCGAAGTCGGTGACGGCGGTTCGGGGATGGACCAGTCACTGTTCTCGTTGTTGACCGGCGCGGCGGGCAGTACCTATGGCTGGTACGGCGTGCTGGCGGGTGCGTCGATCGTGTTCTTCGCGTTCATCGGCTTCGACATCGTCGCCACCACTGCCGAAGAAACCAAGAACCCGCAGCGTGACGTGTCGCGCGGCATCATTGCCTCGCTGGCGATCGTCACCGTCCTCTATGTCGCGGTGGCCGTGGTGCTTTCAGGCATGGTGCGATACACCGACCTCCGCGACGCCGGCGAGGACGCCAACCTGGCGACCGCATTTGCCGAGAACGGGGTGGACTGGGCGGCCAAGGTGATCTCGATAGGTGCACTGGCCGGGCTGACCACCGTTGTCATCGTGCTCGTGCTCGGGCAGACGCGGGTGCTGTTCGCGATGTCCCGCGACGGGCTGCTGCCGCGGTCCCTCGCCAAGACGGGTAAGCACGGCACACCCGTGCGGATCACGCTGATCGTCGGCGTCCTGGTCGCCGTAGCGGCGTCGGTGTTCCCGATCGACAAGCTCGAGGAGATGGTCAATATCGGCACGCTCTTCGCATTCGTGCTGGTGTCCGCGGGTGTGATCGTGTTGCGCCGAACGCGGCCCGACCTCGAGCGCGGCTTCCGGGTGCCCGGGGTGCCGTTGCTCCCGATCGCCGCAATCGCGGCATGCGTGTGGTTGATGCTCAACCTCACGGCGCTGACCTGGGTCCGGTTCCTCATCTGGATGGCCATCGGTGTCGTCATCTATTTCCTGTACGGCCGCCGCCACTCGGTGTGGGCGCAGCGGGAGTCCGAGTCCACTGTGAATTCGGCGCGCTGATCAACCGTCGCGGTTGGTTTACGCGCCCGATCCGCAAAGGAGAGAACCGCGGAGGGATTCCGTCCGTCTGACCAACCGTGCTCAACGACTATTTGCGCCGCCATGACGGCGTAATCACCCTCGATCACGCGCGCGCGGTCGGACTCAGTTGGCGGGTAGTTCAGCGCAGGCTCGAGTCGGGCGAATGGGTTCGCTGCAGTCGTGGCGTGTACTTCGTCGACGACCGGCCGTTCTCCGACGCCGCGCGCATCCGGGCCGCGGTCTGGGGCTACGGGGCCGGCGCCGCTGCCAGCGGTCTGACGGCCGCGTGGTGGCATGCTCTGACCCGGTTTGCACCCGATGTCGCCGAAGTGACCGTACCGAGGGACAGTCACGGCCGCCGACACCCAGATACCCGGGTGCGTCGCCGCAGCCTCGACGAGCGCGACGTTGTCGAACGTCGTGGCCTACGGGTGACGTCGTTGCCGCTGACCGTCGTTGAAGCCGCCGCCCAACGCGGAGGTGGACCGAAGCTGATGGACAACGCCTTGCAGCGCCATGTTGATCTCAACAGCTTGTGGCACGCACACCTTCGCAACAAAGGCCGAACAGGTGCGCCACGCTCGCGACGGCTCTTGCAGGCGGCCGCCGACGGGTCGCGATCCGTCGCCGAGCGGCTGCTGATCAGAATCCTGAAGGACGCAGGCATCACCGGATGGAAGGCGAACTACCGGGTCGCGGGCTACCGCGTCGACATCGGGTTTCCTCGTTCGCGGGTGGCCCTTGAAGTCGACGGGATGGCGTTCCACTCCGGCGCTGAGGACTTCCAGATCGACCGCGAGCGCCAGAACGCCATCGTCGTGAACGGATGGCAGGTGCTTCGCTTCACCTGGTTGGACGTCACCGAGTACGCGGATCGCGTAGCGACAGTCATTCGTGCTGCGATCTCGGCGCGCTGACAAACCGCGACGGTTGATTAGCGCGCCCGATTGACACGAGGAACTTTACAAAAGATATTGAAATGTCTAGACAGACGACAAAAATGGCTCTATAGTCAACCTCAGTCGTGATGGCACTCACTTCAGGAGGCACCAGTGACCACCCAACTGTCTGAGCTCGAAGTCGCCCAATGGCGAGACCGGAAGCGCCACTTGTGGCTGATGGGGCTGATCGCCCCGACGGCGCTGTTCGTGATGCTGCCGCTCGTATGGGCGTTCAACCAATGGGGCTGGCATGCCGTGGCGCAGGTGCCGTTGTGGATCGGACCGATCCTGTTGTACGTCGTGCTGCCTGCGCTCGATCTGAGGTTCGGACCCGACGGGCAGAACCCGCCTGAGGAGGTGATGGAGCGGCTGGAGAACGACAAGTACTACCGGTACTGCACATACATCTACATCCCGTTCCAGTACGCCAGCGTGATTCTCGGCGCCTACCTGTTCACCGCGTCGGACCTGAGTTGGCTCGGCTTCGACGGCGGGCTGAGCTGGCCGGCGAAGATCGGCGTCGCGCTGTCGGTGGGCATGCTCGGAGGGGTGGGCATCAACACCGCCCACGAAATGGGCCATAAGAAGGACGAATTGGAACGTTGGCTGGCCAAGATCACGTTGGCTCAGACGCTCTACGGCCACTTCTACATCGAGCACAATCGTGGCCACCACGTGCGTGTGGCGACCCCGGAGGACCCCGCGTCGGCCCGCTTCGGTGAGACGTTCTGGGAGTTCCTACCGCGCAGCGTGTGGGGGAGCCTGAAGTCGTCGTGGGAGTTGGAGGCAGCGCGGCTGCGTCGTGGTGGGCGCAGCCCTTGGGATCCAAGAACATACTGGTCCAACGACGTGCTCAACGCCTGGGCGATGTCGGTGGTGTTCTACGGAATCCTCATCGCGGTCTTCGGGCTGGCGCTCATTCCCTACATCCTGATCTCCGCGGTGTTCGGGTTCATGCTTCTGGAGGCCGTCAACTATCTCGAGCACTACGGACTGCTGCGGCAGAAGCTCGAGAGCGGACGCTACGAGCGGTGCGCGCCGGTGCACAGCTGGAACTCCGACCACATCGTGACCAACCTGTTCCTGTACCACCTGCAGCGGCACAGCGATCATCACGCCAACCCGACGCGTCGTTACCAGACGCTGCGGAGCATGGACGGTGCGCCGAACCTGCCCAGCGGGTACGCGTCGATGATCGGCCTGACCTACTTCCCGCCGCTGTGGCGCAAGGTGATGGATCATCGGGTACTGGAGCACTACGACGGCGATATCACCCGGGTCAATGTGCACCCCCGCGTCCGCGACAAAGTGCTCGCCAAGTACGGAGCGCGGCGATGAGCGCCGGCGAAGAGCAGAGGCTATGAGCATCTTCAAGTGCCCGGGCTGCGACTACGTCTACGACGAGACGAAAGGTGCTCCACGAGAAGGTTTTCCAGCGGGCACCTCCTGGAATGACATCCCCGACGACTGGTGCTGCCCGGACTGTGCAGTACGCGAGAAGGTCGACTTCGACGAGATTGGAGCCATGAAGTGAACGACTACAAACTGTTCATCTGTGTGCAGTGCGGATTCGAGTACGACGAGGCCAAGGGCTGGCCGGAGGACGGCATCGCCCCCGGCACCCGCTGGGACGACATCCCCGACGACTGGAGCTGCCCGGACTGCGGTGCGGCCAAGGCGGACTTCGAGATGGTGGAGGTGGCGCGTTCGTGACCGTGCTGCCGCGAGGGTGCGGCCCTGGCGAGCGAAGCGACGGGAATGACGGCCCTGGCGAGCGAAGCGACGGGAACGGCGGCCCTGGCGAGCGAAGCGACGGGAATGACTAATGTCGCGAGGGTGAGCGGCCCACGTAATCGCCGGAGCGCGCAGCGCATCCCGTACGCCGAAGCGTCGAGGGTGTTGCTGCGCGATTCGATTCTGGACGGCATGCGAGAAGAGTTGCTCACCCGCGACTGGTCGGCGATCACGCTGTCGCATGTGGCCAAGGCCGCGGGCATCAGCCGTCAGACCATCTACAACGAGTTCGGCTCCCGGCAGGGGCTGGCCCAGGCCTACGCGCTGCGCCTGGCGGACCGGCTCGTCGACCAGATCGAGGATGCGGTCCAGAGGAATGAGGGTGATGTTCACGCGGCATTCGTCCAGGGATTCCGCGACTTCTTCACCGAATCGGCCGCCGACCCCCTGGTGATCTCGCTGCTGACCGGCGACTTCAAGCCCGATCTGCTTCAGCTCATCACCACCGACAGCGCGCCGATCATCACGCACTGCTCCCGGCGGTTGACGTCGACGTTCGTCGAAAGCTGGGTGAAATGCGGCGTCGAGGACGCCGGCGTGCTGGCGAGAGCGATCGTCCGCCTCGCGATGAGCTATGTGTCGATGCCGCCCGAGGCGGACTCCGGCATATCGCCCGCCCGCGGGCACGACGTCGCACATGACCTGGCCCGTTTGATGACGCCCTTCGCTGAGCGCTACGGTGTGCTAGACACCTCTTAGCTGTCAGAGCGCCTTCGTCGTTTCAAATGCGCGAGCGCCTGTCCCGCGAGCCCGCAGGCTAGGGTGTCGCCGCTGCGCACATACTGTGCGCCGACAGGCATAGACGAATGAAGAAGGGCTCTGGAAATCCATGACTGAGTTGAAGGTCGATGTGCGCAACGGCATCGATTACAAGGTGGCCGATCTGTCGCTGGCCGAATTCGGCCGCAAAGAAATCCGGCTCGCCGAGCACGAGATGCCCGGCCTGATGGCGCTTCGCCGCGAGTACCACGACGTCCAGCCGCTGAAGGGCGCGCGGATCTCGGGGTCGTTGCACATGACCGTGCAGACCGCCGTCCTGATCGAGACCCTCGTCGCGCTTGGCGCCGAGGTGCGGTGGGCGTCGTGCAACATCTTCTCCACCCAGGATCACGCTGCTGCGGCCACGGTTGTAGGTCCGCACGGCTCTGTCGAAGAGCCCAAGGGCGTGCCGATCTTCGCGTGGAAGGGCGAGACGCTCGAGGAGTACTGGTGGGCCGCCGAGCAGATGCTGACTTGGCCGGGCGAGTCGGCCAACATGATTCTCGACGACGGCGGGGACGCCACCATGCTGGTGCTGCGCGGTGCACAGTTCGAGAAGGCCGGTGTGGTTCCTCCCGGCGAGGACGACGACTCCGACGAGTACAAGGTGTTCCTGTCGCTGATCCGTGAACGCTTCGAAACCGACAAGACCAAGTGGACCAAGATCGCCGAGTCGGTCCAGGGCGTCACCGAAGAGACCACGACCGGGGTGCTGCGGCTCTACCAGTTCGCCGCGGCCGGCGAGCTGGCGTTCCCGGCCATCAACGTCAACGACTCGGTGACCAAGTCCAAGTTCGACAACAAGTACGGCACCCGGCACTCGCTGATCGACGGCATCAACCGCGGTACGGACGTGCTCATCGGCGGCAAGGCCGCTCTGGTGTGCGGCTACGGCGATGTCGGCAAGGGCTGCGCGGAGGCCCTGAAGGCCCAGGGTGCGCGCGTCGCGGTCACCGAGATCGACCCGATCAACGCGCTGCAGGCGCTGATGGACGGCTTCGAGGTCAAGACAGTCGAAGAGGCGATCGGCTGGGCTGACATCGTCATCACCGCGACCGGTAATCAGGGCATCATCACTCTCGAGCACATGAAAGCGATGAAGCACCAGGCGATCCTGGGCAATATCGGGCACTTCGACGACGAGATCGAGATGGCTCGTCTCGAGCGTGATCCCGATGTGCGCCGGACCAATATCAAGCCGCAGGTCGACGAGTTCGTGTTCGCCGACGGCCATTCGATCATCGTGCTGAGCGAGGGCCGGCTGCTGAACCTCGGTAACGCCACCGGCCATCCGTCGTTCGTGATGAGCAACAGCTTCTCGAATCAGGTGATCGCGCAGATCGAGCTGTGGACGAAGAAGGACGAATACGACAACGAGGTGTACCGGCTCCCCAAGCATCTGGACGAGAAGGTCGCCAAGATCCACGTCGAGGCCCTCGGCGGCTCGCTCACCAGACTGACCAAGGAGCAGGCCGAGTACATCAACGTCGACGTCAACGGCCCCTACAAGCCCGAGCACTACCGGTACTGATTCTCACGAGCTGACGAAAAAGCCCCTGGCACACGGTGTGTCAGGGGCTTTTTCGTGCGGTGGTGGCGGGATGTCTGATCAGGGAGTGACCAGTGCGCCGCAGTGGTTCTTGAGGTCAATCAGCGGTTGGCGGATACCGGTCATTTCCGCGTCCTCCTGCGGATGGGCCTCCATGTACGTCGTCACGTGCTCGGCGACCTCGGCGCGCGACAGGCCCTGCAGCGAGCTCATGAAGCCGTTCAGGTCCGGATGGGTGAACAGGTAGGCCGAGGTCGACGCATCCACGCCGGCGCGGACACCTTCGAGGTCGGCGGTGGTGCAACTCGGTGGATTCTGTCCATTGTCCGCTTGCGCAAGGGGGGATGCGCCGAGCAGTGCGGCGCACGTCGCCGCGCCGCCGAGTACGGGTATCACCAGTCGGCGGGTGGTGCGAGCGTTGAGCATCGGATGAACTCCTCGTGCTTTCAGGATTAGTGCGGTCAATTTGTCAGTCTGCGGTTACCCGGCTGCCGGTGCGTACCCTCCCAAGGTCTTGCACAGGAAACCCGCAGTGGGCTCACAAGTGCGCGTCTCAGAGCGACAGGCGGCGCCCCATAACTGTTCTGTTACGGTCCCAGTGTGCGCCGGGGGGTCGTCGTGGCAGTTCTCATCGCTCTCACCGCGTGTTTCGCGCCGCAGGCCCACGCGGACGACGACCCGACGATCGACGACCACCACCCGTACTTCAACGAGGACGAGTACCAAGCCTTTTACGCCCCGCCGAATCCGCTACCGCCGGGTCAGCCGGGCGACCTGATCCGCACCGAGCCGTCGCGTCTGGTCCTCGAACCGTCGGGTGAATTGGGCATGATCATGGCCACCGGAACGCGAATCATGTACCGCAGCACCGATGCCCGCGGAAACCCGATGGCGGTGACAGGCACCTACTTCGAGCCCTACAACAACTGGCCGGGCCAGGGGCCCCGTCCGCTGATCGTGTACGGCCCCGGTACGCAGGGCCAGGGCGATCAGTGCGCACCGTCTCGGCAGTTCAATCAGGGCATCCACTGGTCGCCATGGCTGGACTTGGCGTTCAACTACGAGGAGCTGTTCGTCTCGACAATGGTCGCGCGCGGGTTTGCGATCGTGATGACCGACTATCAGGGCCTCGGCACACCCGGACTGCACACATATGTGAACAGGGTCGCCCAAGGCAACGCGATGCTCGACGCCGGCCGCGCGGCGATGCGGCTACCGGAAACATCGCTGGATCCGCATGGCCCCGTGGCCTTCTGGGGGTACTCGCAGGGCGGCGGGGCAGCGGCGGCGGCCGCGGAGCTGGCGTCGTCGTATGCGCCGGACCTCCATGTCGTGGGTACATACGCGGGCGCGCCACCCGCGGATCTGAAGGAACTGTTCCCCTACGCGGACGGCAGCGCGCTCGTCGGCGTCGTCGGATACGCCTTGAACTCCGTCATCACCACGTATCCGGAATTCGAGCAGGCGATCCGGTCAAAGATGACGCCGCGGGGAGCGGACCTGTTGTACAAGGTTCAGGACCAGTGCATCGCGGAAACCATTACGAAGTTCATGTTCCGGCACCTGCAGCCTTACTTCAACGAGGACATCCACGCGCTGGTCAACGAGGAACCATTCAAGACACTTTTCGATATGCAGAAGATCGGCCGCGACAAACCGAATGCGCCCGTGCTGATCCTGAGCAACCGCTACGACCCGTTGGTGCCGTACGGGCCGGCCCGTCAGCTCGCCCTCGACTGGTGTGCCCAAGGCGCCGACGTGCAGTTCTGGACGAACGAAGAGCCACCGTTTCTGAACAAGCTCGTGGTGAACCACGCACTGCCCATGCTGGTGGACGGCGAGCGGGCGATGCAGTGGATTGCCGACCGGTTCAACGGATTACCGACGACACCGAACTGCGGTCATATCTGAGAGTCGCTACGTGCCGTATTCGTCGCGCTTGCGCGGCCAGTCGGAGAAATCGTCACCCCGGCCCCTCGGCGCTCGGTCGAGCAGCTGCCACGTCGCGTTCAGTGCCTCGGTGCCGCGGTCGTAGGTCGAATACGTGTGGAAGACGGTGCCGTCCTCGAGAGCAAAACAGCTCAGCGCCATCAGCTCCATCACGTCGAGCATGCTGCCGCTACCCGTCCCGGAGTCCCGGCGTGGCGTCGGGACGTGCATGTACGTGAAGAAGTCGGCGTCGAAGTCGCTGTCGCCGGAAGACACCCACTCCACGTCCCAGCCCATCCGCTGCTTGTACGCCGTCAGGACCGGCAGCGGCGAGCGTGACGAGAGCACGAACGTCACGTCTCGGTGTGCCAGGTGTGGCACTGCGCCGACCAGGTTGTCCGTTTCGAATGTGCATCCCGGGCAGCCCTCCGGGGTCTTGGGCCCGTGCATGAAGTGCCGCACGATCAACTGGGAGCGGCCATCGAACAACTCGGCGAGCGTGCGCTGGCCCGCCGTGGTGTCGAACAGGTACTGCTTGTCGACGGGCACCCAAGGTAGTTGTTGCCGATCCTCGGCGAGCTCGGTGGCGCGTCGAGTCAGCTCCTTTTCGTGCGCCAGCTGCCGCTCGTAGGCTGCCCGCCACTGGTCGCGCGTCCCGACCGTATGCGTGGTCATCGCGTCGTACTCCTGTCGTGAGGATGGGTCATCGGAGTAGACCGTTGGCGGCACCGAAACTCATCGGCCGCTACGCCGTTACGCTCGCTGGGTGCTCATCGTGATCGAAGGTGTCGACGGCGCAGGGAAGCGCACGTTGACCAACGGCCTGCGCGCCGCTTTCGAAGGCGCGCACAAATCGGTCGCCACCCTTGCCTTTCCGCGCTACGGCGATTCGGTGGAAGCCGACCTGGCCGCCGAGGCGCTGCGCGGCGCCAACGGTGACCTTGCCGATTCGGTCTACGCGATGGCGGTGCTGTTCGCCCTCGATCGCGCCGGCGCCAAGGAACAGATCGGTCACCTCTGCGACACCTATGGCGTCGTGATCCTCGACCGCTATGTCGCGTCGAACGCCGCCTACAGTGCGGCCCGGCTACACGAAAGCGCCGACGGCGAGGTCGTCGAATGGGTGCGTGATCTCGAGTACGACCGGCTCAGGCTCCCGAAGCCGGACGCCCAGGTCCTGCTCGCGGTGCCCATCGAGCTCGCCGCCGAGCGTGCCGACAACCGCGCCCGCCGAGAGGCCGACCGCGCGAAGGACGCCTACGAACGTGACGACGGCCTGCAGCGGCGCACCGGCGAGGTCTATGCCGGGTTGGCTGCGGCGAACTGGGGCGGGCCGTGGGCCGTGGTGCCACCCGACGTCGACGCGGGTGAGCTCGCGAACCGGTTGTCCTAGCCCACGACAGCCGGCGCGGCGCGTAAGAATCCTTCGGGCGGGCCGAATCTTGTCTGGACCAAGACCTCGGATCTGATGTTGGGCGCCGCGCAGGACAACGACGCGGCACCGAGGACGGCGCCGACGAGCAGGTCCCGATCGAGGTCTTCAAGGCGGCGTGGAAGACCGGCGGCCACGACATGGCCATCACCCTGGAGACAGCCCGACCGATGTTCCGAAGCCGCGGCGCGAACTCGACGCGCCGCGGCTTTTGTATGCGCGCATCGGCCTCAAGGCCGCGTCGGATGTGTCCCGAGCCGGGTCAAAAGGCAAAACGCGCGTGTGGTAGCCGAGGTTTGTCGCGATCTGGTGACACCATGGACACCATGAGGCAAAGGATTCTGGTTGTCGATGACGACCCTTCGCTCGCCGAGATGCTCACCATCGTGCTGCGCGGGGAGGGTTTCGACACCGCGGTCATCGGTGACGGCACTCAAGCGCTGACGGCGGTCCGCGAACTGCGGCCCGATCTGGTGCTGCTCGATCTGATGCTGCCCGGCATGAACGGCATCGATGTGTGTCGCGTGCTGCGCGCCGACTCCGGTGTGCCGATCGTCATGCTGACGGCCAAGACCGACACCGTCGACGTGGTGCTCGGGCTGGAGTCCGGCGCAGACGACTACGTGATGAAGCCGTTCAAACCGAAGGAGCTCGTCGCCCGCGTGCGCGCCCGCCTCCGCCGCAACGAGGACGAGCCCGCCGAGATGCTGTCGATTGCCGATGTGGAAATCGACGTGCCTGCTCACAAGGTCACCCGGCTCGGTGAGCAGATTTCCCTGACGCCGCTCGAGTTCGACCTTTTGGTGGCGTTGGCGCGTAAACCGCGGCAGGTGTTTACTCGTGATGTGCTGCTCGAACAGGTGTGGGGATATCGTCACCCGGCCGACACCCGTTTGGTGAACGTGCATGTCCAACGGTTGCGGGCCAAGGTCGAGAAGGACCCGGAGAACCCGCAGGTGGTGCTGACTGTTCGAGGAGTGGGATACAAGGCCGGACCTCCGTGACATGTGACCGCTCGGCGGTCGTCGTGACCTCGACCGCTCGGCGGTCGCCGTGATCTGGAGTTCGAGGCGGCGGATTCGGGGACGTTGGGGGCCGTCGGCAC
Organism: uncultured Actinomycetota bacterium; assembly: GCA_963805835.1. GTDB lineage: Bacteria > Actinomycetota > Actinomycetes > Mycobacteriales > Mycobacteriaceae > Mycobacterium. Next base: position 308,763 of record CAWDVX010000012.1, read on the forward strand.
CACTGCTACGCGGATTGGGTGCGCTGGGTCGAGCAATGAGTCTCGCCTGGCGACGCTCCCTGCAATTGCGAGTCGTCACGTTGACGCTCGGCTTATCGCTGGCGGTCATCTTGGCGCTCGGCTTCGTGCTCACCAGCCAGATCACCGACCGCATTCTCGAGGTGAAGGTGCGCGCGGCCACTGAAGAGATCGACCGGGCGCGCAGCACCGTCGGTGGCATCGTGGGTGGCGAGGAGACGCGCTCCCTGGACAGCAGCCTGCAGCTGGCCCGCAACACGCTGATCGACCGCACCGCCGATGCGGGTCCCGGCTTGGCCGGCGCCTTCGACGCGGTGTTGGTGGTGCCCGGTGACGGACCGCGCGCGGCGACCGCGGCAGGTCCGATACAGCAGATCCCCAATGCGCTGCGCGAGTTCGTCAAGGCCGGTCAGGTCAGCTACCAGTACGCGACTGTGCGCACCGAGGGCTTCTCCGGCCCGGCGCTGATCATCGGTAGTCCGGCGGCGTCGCCGGTGGCGAATCTCGAGCTCTACCTGGTCTTTCCGCTGAACAACGAGGACTCCACCATCACGCTGGTGCGCGGCACGATGGCCACTGGTGCGGTCGTGCTGCTGATCCTGCTGGCCGCGATCGCGCTTGTGGTGGCGCGGCAGATCGTGTTGCCGGTGCGGTCGGCATCGCGGATCGCCGAGCGGTTCGCCGAAGGACACCTGACCGAGCGGATGCCGGTGCGCGGCGAGGACGACATGGCCCGATTGGCCGTGTCGTTCAACGATATGGCCGAAAGCCTGCACCGTCAGATCACCCAACTCGAAGAGTTCGGCAATCTGCAGCGGCGGTTCACGTCCGACGTCAGCCACGAACTCCGCACCCCGCTGACGACTGTTCGGATGGCCGCCGACCTGATCTACGACCACAGCGACGAACTCGACCCGGCACTGCGCCGCTCGACCGAGTTGATGGTCAGCGAGCTCGACCGCTTCGAGACGCTGCTCAGCGACCTGCTGGAGATCTCCCGCCACGACGCCGGTGTCGCCGAACTCTCCGTCGAATCGCTGGATCTGCGCTCGACGGTGCGGAGCGCGCTTGACAACGTCGGCCATCTGGCCGCCGATGCCGACATCGAGTTGGTCGTCGACATGCCTTCTGAAGCCGTCGTCGCCGAGGTCGACCCGCGCCGCGTGGAACGCATCCTGCGTAACCTGATCGCCAACGCCATCGATCACGCGGAGCACAAGCCGGTTCGCATTCGGATGGGCGTGGACGAGGACACGGTGGCGGTCACGGTGCGCGACTACGGCGTCGGGTTGCGGCCGGGCGAGGAGAAGCTGGTGTTCAGTAGGTTCTGGCGCTCGGACCCGTCACGGGTGCGCCAATCCGGTGGGACCGGGCTGGGCTTGGCCATAAGCATCGAGGACGCGCGATTGCATCAGGGGCGGCTGGAGGCCTGGGGCGAGCCGGGCAAGGGTGCGTGCTTCCGGCTCACCTTGCCGCTCGTGCGCGGACACAAGGTCACCACAAGTCCGCTTCCGCTGAAACCCGTTGGGCCAGATACTGCCCCGCGGCGCGCCGCCCGTGAATCGGAGAATGTGTGAAGCGGATACTTGCAGCCCTCTGGCTGCTGATGTTCGCGCTCGCCGGTTGCGCCAGCGTGCCGAGTTCATCGTCACCGCAAGCGATCGGCACCGTCGAGCGGCCCGCACCAGCGGGCCTGCCGAAACCAACGCCCGGTATGGATCCCGATGTGCTGTTACGCGAGTTCCTCAAGGCGACTGCCGATCCCGCCAACCGACACCTTGCGGCGCGGCAATTCCTCACCGAATCCGGTTCGAGCGCATGGGATGACGCCGGCAGCGCGCTGCTGATCGACAATGTCGTGTTCGTCGAAACCCGCGGCCCTGACAGGGTCACGGTGCACATGCGCGCCGATATTCTGGGGTCGCTGTCGGACCTGGGCGTCTTCGAGACGGGTGAGGGCGCGTTGCCCGACCCTGGTCCGATCGAATTGGTCAAGACGCCTGAGGGCTGGCGTATCGACAAGCTGCCCAATGGCGTTTTCCTTGACTGGCAACAGTTTCAGGCGACTTACAAACGCAACACGCTGTATTTCGCCGACCCGACCGGCAGCACAGTGGTGCCCGATCCGCGCTACGTCGCAGTGTCCGAGCCCGACCAGTTGGCCACCGAGCTCGTCAGCAAGTTGATCGCCGGGCCGCGTCCCGAGCTGGCCAACAGCGTGCTCAATCTCCTCGGCCCTCCGCTGAAGCTGCGCGGACCGGTCACCCGCGCTGACGGCGGCAAGACGGGAGTCGGCCGCGGGTACGGTGGCGCGCGGATCGATCTGGACAACCTGTCGACCACTGATCCGCACAGTCGGCAACTGCTTGCGGCGCAGATCATTTGGACGCTGTCGCGCGCCGGGATCAACGGGCCGTACGTGATCACCGCGGACGGCGCGGCGCTGGACGACCGGTTCGCCGACGGGTGGGAGACCTCCGATGTGGCGGCCACCGATCCGGGAGCGTTCCCCGGAGCGGCGGCCGGCCTGCACGCGTTGGTCGGTGGGTCGCTCGTGTTCCTGGACGGACAGCGTGCGCCGCGCGTACCCGGTGCTTTCGGACAGACGCCCGACCAGACGGCGGCGGCGGTGTCACGCACCGGCCAGAACGTCGCGTCGATCGTGACATTGCGGCCGGGCGCACCCGACATGGCGTCCTCGTTGTGGGTCGGTCCGCTCGGCGGTAACGCGTCGCAGGTGCTTGACGGGCGCAACCTGACGCGGCCCAGTTGGTCCCTCGACGAAGCCGTGTGGGTGGTGGTCGACGGGAACAACGTGGTGCGCGTCATCCAGGATGCGTCCGGGCAACCGGCGCGTATACCGGTCGACTCCACGCCGGTGTCGTCGAGGTTTCCCGGCGCGATCCGTGAGCTGCAACTATCCCGGGATGGAACCCGCGCCGCGATGGTCATCGACGGTCAGGTGATCTTGGCGGGGGTGGAGCAGACGCCCGGCGGTGGCTATGTGCTGACCTACCCGCGTCGACTGGGCTTCGGGTTGCGCAACACGGTCGTCTCGCTGTCGTGGCGCACGGGTGACGACATCGTCGTCAGCCGCACGGATCCGCAGCATCCGGTCTCCTACGTCAATCTCGACGGCGTCAACTCCGACGGACCCAGCAGGAATCTTCTGATGCCGGTCACCACCGTGGCGGCGAACCCGTCGACGGTGTACGTCGCCGACGGGCGCGGTGTGCTGCAACTGACGGGCTCGGCGGCCGACGACGACCCGGTGTGGTCCGAGGTTCGTCCGCTGATGGTCCCCGGTGCGCTACCGGTGCTGCCCGGCTGAGGCCGACCCCCCTTCCCTCGGCCCTTCGGTTCTTCCAGACCAGTGGAATCACGCTCTAGTGGAAAGGTTTTCGATGCGACGTAACCAGTTCATCATCGGCGCCGGTATTGGGCTCGTGGCGAGCGTGCTCACCGCCTGCACGACCTACGGTAAGAAGCCGGACGCGTCCGGAGACACCGCCACGACGGGGCAGGCACCGACGGCCAATGCCATCGCCAAGACCTCGGACGTTCCTGTCGGCTCGGGTGTCATCGTCGGAGAGGTCGTCGTGACGCAAGCGGCGGCAGGCGATTTCCGGGGCTTCTCGTCGACCTGCACCCACGCCGGATGCACGGTGAACGAGGTGGCCGATGGAACCATCAACTGCCCGTGTCACGGCAGCAAGTTCAATCTGGACGGCTCGGTGGCCCACGGTCCGGCGACCAAGCCGCTGGCGTCCAAGGCCGTCACGGTCGCGGGGGATTCCATCGTTCTGGGCTGACCGCCGAGTGGCCAGTTATGGCGGGAGAATAGCCGCCAAATGCATCCCATAACTGGCCACTCGGCGGGGTGCCCGCAATCAGATGTCACCGGTCCCCGCCACACTGCGGGCATGCTCGATCTGATCCTTCCGCTCGAGTGCGGCGGCTGCGGTACGCGCTCGGTGCGATGGTGCGATGCCTGCGCCAAGGAACTGGCCGTCAAACCCGACGACCCGCACCTGATCAGCCCGCGTGTCGAGCCCGGCACCCCGGTCTTCTCGCTGGGCCGCTACGCGGGAGCGCGGCGCGAAGCCATCGTCGCCGTCAAGGAGCACGGTCGCGCCGACCTCGTCGAGCCGCTCGCCGTGGCGCTCAGGGCGGGGCTGGCTCATCTGCTGACCTGGGGTGTTGTCGCGGTTCCGCTGACTCTCGTACCCGCGCCGACCCGTCGATGGGCGGCCAGGCGCCGCGGCGGAGACCCGGTCACCCGTGTCGCGCTCACCGCAACGGCCGAGCGCCGGGACATCACCGTGGTTCAGGCGCTGCGCACGCGGGCCCTGGTCGCCGACTCGGTCGGACTGTCCAGCGCGGATCGTCAGCGCAACATCGCCGGGCGGATAAAGGTCATGCGGCCGGTGGAAGGCGAGGTGGTGGTCGTCGACGACATCGTGACGACCGGCGCCACCGCGCGCGAATCCGTCCGCGTCCTGCAGAAGGCCGGGGCCACCGTCGTGGCGGTACTGGCTCTCGCCAACGCCTGACGGCGGTCGATGACGCCGCCGGTAATTACTCCGGCATCAAGGTGATGTGAAGAACTGAATACGGGTCTGCGAAAAGTGCGTGCATTTTGTGGCACGACCCGGTGAACACGTACTACCGTCGGCACCAACCACCCGTGAATGCCTCACGGCGGCGCAAACCACATGGCGTCGGCATCGCCCACAAGCGGTAGGAGGTGAGTAGACGACACCTTGCACCGGCGGGCCGCGACAAAGGCATTAAGTTCAGGAAGTTCAGGGCCCCTCGGCGCGTAACCACACCAAGCCGGGCACGCTGACGCGTGCGGACGCGAGAGAAACGAGTTGCCAAGCATGTCAACCCATTCCATTGACTCGGAGCAAGCCACGCCGGTCACCGACGAGACGCCCGAAGCCGAACCGCGAGCCGAGATCGTCGTCAAGGGCCGCAACGTCGAGATTCCCGATCACTTCCGCATCTACGTCTCAGACAAACTTTCACGCCTGGAACGACTCGACCGCACCATCTACCTGTTCGACGTCGAACTGGACCATGAACGCAATAGGCGCCAACGCAAGAACTGTCAGCACGTCGAAATCACCGCGCGCGGCCGCGGACCGGTAGTTCGGGGTGAAGCCTGCGCCGACAGCTTCTACGCCGCCCTGGAATCGGCGGTGGGCAAGCTCGAGAACCGGCTACGGCGCAGCAAGGACCGCCGCAAGATCCACTACGGCGACAAGACCCCGGTTTCGCTGGCCGAGGCGACCGCGATCGGCCCGCTGCCCGAAGCACTGGACGGGTCTGCTGCGGAGTCGTCGCAGGTCGACACCGCGATGCTGGACGACCACGAACCCGGCCGGATCGTGCGTATCAAGGACCACCCTGCGACGCCGATGACGACTGATGACGCGTTGTCGCAGATGGAGCTCGTCGGCCACGATTTCTTCCTGTTCCACGACAAGGAGAGCGACAAGCCGTGCGTGGTGTATCGCCGTCACGCCTACGATTACGGTTTGATCCGGCTGACCGCACCGGAAGGCTGATTCGGTTGGCCTGACGCGGTCCGGGGACGCGGCGTGGCACGTCGCTACCATGGGTTGAGCTCTATCAGATCCAACCCATGTGGAAAGCCTGAGGAATAGCGTGCTGGATAAGTTGCTCCGTCTCGGCGAAGGCCGCCAGGTCAAGCGCCTCAAGGGGGTGGCCGAGTACGTCAACACCCTGTCCGATGACGTGCAGAAGCTCTCCGACGCCGAGCTGCGGGCCAAGACCGACGAATTCAAGAAGCGGATAACCGACCCCAAGAATCCAGCCGAGCTCGACGACCTGTTGCCCGAGGCGTTCGCCGTCGCCCGTGAGGCGGCCTGGCGGGTGCTCGACCAGCGCCATTTCGATGTCCAGGTGATGGGTGGCGCCGCACTGCACTTCGGCAATGTCGCGGAGATGAAGACCGGTGAGGGCAAGACCCTGACCTGTGTGCTGCCGGCGTACCTCAACGCGCTGGCCGGCAACGGCGTGCACGTCGTCACGGTCAATGACTACCTGGCCAAACGTGACGCCGAATGGATGGGCCGCGTACACCGCTTCCTGGGCCTGGAAGTCGGCGTCATCCTGTCCGGGCTGACGCCCGATGAGCGACGGGTCGCATACGGCGCCGACATCACCTACGGCACCAACAACGAATTCGGGTTCGACTACCTGCGCGACAACATGGCGCACTCGCTCGAGGACCTGGTTCAGCGCGGCCACAACTTCGCGATCGTCGACGAGGTCGACTCGATCCTCATCGACGAGGCCCGCACGCCGCTGATCATCTCGGGTCCAGCCGACGGGGCGTCGAACTGGTACAGCGAGTTCGCCCGCCTCGCTCCGCTGATGGAGAAGGACGTCCACTACGAGGTCGACATCCGCAAGCGGACGATCGGTGTGCACGAGATCGGCGTCGAGTTCGTCGAGGATCAACTCGGCATCGACAACCTCTACGAGGCGGCCAACTCGCCGCTGGTCAGTTACCTCAACAACGCGATCAAGGCCAAAGAGCTGTTCACTCGCGACAAGGACTACATCGTGCGTGACGGCGACGTGGTCATCGTTGACGAGTTCACCGGCCGCGTGCTCGTCGGGCGGCGCTACAACGAGGGTATGCACCAGGCCATCGAGGCCAAGGAGCACGTCGAGATCAAGGCCGAGAACCAGACGCTGGCCACCATCACGTTGCAGAACTACTTCCGCCTCTACGACAAGCTCGCCGGCATGACGGGCACCGCCCAGACCGAGGCGGCCGAGCTGCACGAGATCTACAAACTCGGCGTGGTCAGCATCCCGACCAACAAGACGATGGTCCGCGCCGACCAGTCCGACCTGATCTACAAGACCGAAGAGGCCAAGTACATCGCGGTCGTCGACGATGTCAGCGAGCGGTACGAGAAGGGCCAACCGGTGCTGATCGGCACCACCAGCGTGGAGCGCTCGGAGTATCTGTCGCGCCAGTTCACCAAGCGCCGCATCCCGCACAACGTGCTGAACGCCAAGTATCACGAGCAGGAGGCGAACATCATCGCCGAGGCCGGGCGCCTCAGCGCGATCACGGTGGCCACCAACATGGCCGGTCGCGGCACCGACATCGTGCTCGGCGGCAACGTCGACTTCCTGGTCGACAAGCGGCTGCGTGACCAGGGTCTGGATCCGGTGGAGACACCCGAGGACTACGAAACGGCGTGGCACAAGCTCTTACCCCAGGTGAAGGCCGAAGCCGCCGACGAAGCCAAGGACGTGATCGAGGTCGGGGGGCTGTATGTGCTCGGCACCGAGCGACATGAATCCCGCCGCATCGACAACCAGCTGCGTGGTCGATCGGGCCGCCAGGGCGACCCCGGCGAATCCCGCTTCTATCTCTCGCTCGGCGACGAGCTCATGCGGCGGTTCAACGGCGCCACCCTGGAATCGCTGCTCACCCGGCTGAACCTGCCCGACGACGTGCCGATCGAGGCGAAGATGGTCAGCCGCGCGATCAAGAGCGCCCAGACGCAGGTCGAGCAGCAGAACTTCGAGGTCCGCAAGAACGTCCTCAAGTACGACGAAGTGATGAACAAGCAGCGCATGGTCATCTACGACGAGCGCCGCCGGATTCTGGAAGGCGAGAATCTCGCCGACCAGGCCCACAAGATGCTGGTCGACGTCGTCACCGCCTATGTCGAGGGTGCGACAGCGGAAGGTTATTCCGAGGACTGGGATCTGGAACAGCTCTGGACAGCGCTGCGCCAGCTCTACCCGGTCGGCATCGACCACCACGACCTCATCGACTCCGACGCCATCGGCGAGGCCGGGGAGCTCACCCGCGACGAGTTGCTCCAGGCGTTGATCGCCGATGCGGAGAAGGCCTACGCGGCCCGTGAGAAGGAGCTCGAGGAGATCGCGGGCGAGGGTGCGATGCGTCAGCTGGAACGCAACGTGTTGCTCAACGTGATCGATCGCAAATGGCGCGAGCACCTCTACGAGATGGACTACCTCAAGGAGGGCATCGGGCTGCGTGCGATGGCCCAGCGCGACCCCCTGGTGGAGTACCAGCGCGAGGGCTACGACATGTTCATCGGCATGCTCGAAGGCATGAAGGAGGAGTCCGTCGGCTTCCTGTTCAACGTGTCGGTGGAAGCCGCCCCGGCGCCGGCGGTGGCGCCGGTCGCGACACCGCAGGGCCTCGCCGAGTTCGCACAGGCCGCGGCGGCCAAGGCCGAGGAGGGCGCGCAGGGTGGATTGGCCACCAAGGAGCGCCCGGCGCCGACCGAAGGTGGATTGCCGGCTCAACCGTCGGCCCTGCGCGCCAAGGGAATTGACAACGAGCCGCCGCCGATGATCTACAGCGGTCCGTCCGAAGATGGTTCTACGGAGGTCAAGCGCACGGGCGGAAATGGTGCTGGTGGCAGAAAGGGCCCGGCACCGGCCTCACGCCGGGAGCGGCGGGAGGCCGCGCGTCAGCAGGCCCGCGAAATGAAACGACGCGGCTAGGGCGCGAGCAGGGCGGCGATGCGCTCCAAAGTGGCGCGCATGCCGTCCTCGGCTTGTCTGGGCGTCGAGCCCATCTTCAGCATGGGCCGTTGCCGGTCCGCTGAGACGTCCCACGTCTCACGGACCAGCGTGCCGTCGGCCACGGGCTCGAGTTCGTAGCGCCAGATACGGCCGCCGATCAGTCCGAGCGGCCCCATCGTGGTCTTCCATGCGATGCGACGGTCGGTCTCGAATTCGATGACGGTGTTGGTGGTGCGGTACGGCAGAAATAGCGATTCGGGACGGCCCCGCATCGACATCCCGAACGTGGAACCGAGTGTCAATGGCTGTGAGGGTTGCCTGGAATGGTCGACCGTCCCCGAGCCGTCGAAGCTGGAATGCTTTCCGGCGTCGGCGATCAGCGCAAAAATCTGCTCGGCCGGTGCGTTGATGACCCGTTCCACGCTGACGGTGTTCTCCTCCACCGTCTCACCCTATCGCCGGGTGCCGGATGGCTTGACGAGTCAGCCGATCTGCAGGGCGACGATGCGCCAGCGGTCTGCGTTGCACTCGATCCGTGCGGCGAGCGCACGCACCCGCGGTCCTGTGGTGTAGGTCCCGAACACCTCGGCCGCGCCGCCTTCGGCACCGTCGACCATGCGCAGGCGCATTCGGCTCAACTTCGCGACGGTGCGCGTGCTGTTCATCCGGCCGGACCCAGCGTGTGACCGGCGGCTCAGCCCGATGACCGTGTCGATCAGCGCCGGGGCCAGCAGCGGACGCAGCTGGGCGACGGGCCGGCGGCGGTCGATCACTTCGAGCACCCGACGCAATGCGGCGTCGGCGAAGGCGACTGCGGCACGCGGCGGGTCCGCCTCCCGAGCAACGGCGGGCGGTCCCGCACGGTGGGGCGGCGATACGCGGCGACGCAGCAGCGGCGTCGATCGGCACGCCGACATGCCGACCGGTGCCGGCTCATAGTCGACGACCGGCGAAACCAACGGGGTTCGTCCCCGATATTGTGTGCGTTGCGTCCCATGTCTGGGTACTCGTCCCGGTGCGGGGGTTCGGGATGTAGTCATTCGATGCTCCGGCGGTCGACGCGGCATGGACGGCATCTGCCGGAGAGTTGCAGACTCGTTCATGATCGCACGGGTTGCGGGGGGTTCGATGCGCCTGTGATGCGCAGCGACAGGTTTGGTCGCTACGTTGGCTGTAGGACCACCGCGGCAGAGAACCGCGTATTGAATGAGGGGGAGCGGCGCGGCGATGGTGACCAGGTTGTCGGCCTCTGACGCGACGTTCTTTCACCTGGAGGACTCGTCGACGCCGATGTATGTGGGTTCCCTGTCGATCCTGCGTAAGCCGCGCAACGGTCTGAGCTACGAAACGCTGCTCGCGACCGTAGAACAACGGCTGCCGCAGATCCCGCGCTACCGCCAGAAGGTTCGCGAGGTGACGCTCGGCCTGGCACGTCCGGTGTGGGTCGACGACCCCGACTTCGACATCACCTACCACATCCGCCGTTCGGCCCTGCCCTCTCCGGGCAGCGACGGTCAGCTGCACGAACTGATCGCACGGCTGGGCTCCCGCCCGCTGGACAAGTCGAGGCCGCTGTGGGAGATGTACCTGATCGAGGGTCTGGCCAAGAACCGGATCGCGATCTACACCAAGTCACACCAGGCGCTGGTGAACGGCATGACAGCGCTGGAGATCGGGCACGTCATCGCCGACCGCACGCAGAAGCGTCCCGAGTTCGGCGAAGACATCTGGATCCCGGCGCGCGAGCCCAGCGACCGCCGACTGATTTTCGGCGCGGTCGGTGAGTGGGTGACGCGTCCCGCCGAACAACTTTCCGAGCTTCGCTCGGCGGTGGTCGGTGTCGCCACCAATGCCGGTCAGTTGGCCGACGTCGGCCGCCGGTTCGTTGACGTGGCCCGCACCGTCGCCCGCGGCACCGCGCCCAACAGTCCGCTGAACACCAGGGTGTCGCGTAACCGTCGATTCGCTGTGGCAAGCGGAAGCCTGGAGGATTACCGCCTGGTGCGGGCCCGGTACGACTGTGATGTCAACGACGTTGTGCTCGCGGTGGTGGCGGGTGCGCTGCGAAACTGGCTGCTGTCGCGCGGCGAGCCCGTGACGCCGACAACGACGATGCGCGCCATGGCACCGATGTCGGTATATCCCGACGCGGACCTCGACACGTCGGGTCCGGGACAGGCGATCAGCGAGGTGTCCCCGTTCCTGGTCGATCTGCCGGTCGGGGAGGGCAACGCGGTCGTGCGGCTGTCACAGATCGCGCACGCCACCGAATCCCATTCCAGCGCTGCCAGCCTGGTCGATGCCAGGACCATCGTCACATTGTCGGGGTTCGCACCACCGACATTGCACGCCATGGGAATTCGCGTGGCGACGGGATTCTCGGCGCGGCAGTTCAACCTGTTGATCACCAATGTGCCGGGCGCGCAGAAACAGATGTATGTCGCGGGCACCAAGCTGCTCGAGACGTATTCGGTGCCACCGCTGCTGCACAACCAGGTCCTGGCCATCGGGGTGACGTCGTACAACGGCATGCTCTACTTCGGTATCAACGCCGACCGCGATGCGATGAGCGACGTGGAGGTGCTGCCGGCCCTGCTGCGCGAGTCACTGGATGAACTGCTGGAAGCCGCGCGGTGAGACCGTTATGACGTCATGGCACCCTTCGCCGAAGGCTGGTCTCCGTTGGCGCGCTGCGCCTCGGCCGATTTCCTGAACTCTTCGGTGTCGAAGACCTGGCCGCCCAGCGGGTCCTCGGGGCTGGCGACCACGATGGCGCCCGTCTCCGGATGGACCTCGCAGGTGTCGACGTCGACGCTGCGCACCGCGAACAGGCCGGCCAGCGTGGCCGAAACGTCGTGACGCGGTTGGCCTTGGCCGCCGGATACGTTGTCGGGCTCGGTGATCTGCAGCAGCCGCGGCGTGGTGGCCACGTCGTATCGGAATGCACGCAGCATCGCCCAGCACGCGATGACCATCACGATCGAGAACGGCACAGCGGTCGCGATCGAGGCGGTCTGCAGTGCGGTCAAGGACCCTGCACCACCGACGATGAGCAGCACCGCGGCCGCGAGGCCTTCCAACAACGCCCAGTAGACCCGAGTGGCCTTGGGTGGGTCCAACTCGCCGCCCGAGGACAGGATGTCGATCACCAGCGAACCGGAGTCCGATGAGGTCACGAAGAAGAACACGATGACGACCACCGCGATCACGCTCGTGATGACGCCCAACGGCAGCCCCTCGAGCAAGCGGAACAGCGAGGTGTTGGTGTCCACCGCGCCATCGACGAGCATGTCACCCCCGTCGCGCTGACGGAGGATCGCCGAGTCACCGAAGATGGTGAACCACAAGGACCCGATCAGGGTGGGGGTCAGCAGGACGCCCGCAACGAACTCGCGGATGGTCCGGCCGCGAGAGATCCTGGCGATGAACATCCCGACGAAGGGTGCCCAGCTGATCCACCAGCCCCAGTAGAAGATGGTCCAGCTGCCCAGCCATTCACCATCGGAGAACGGCGCGGTCCTCAGCATGAGCTCGGGCAGCGATTGGATGTAGGTGCCCAGGTTCTGGATCCATGCCTGCAGTAAGAACAGTGTGGGTCCGAGTAGCAGCACGAAGAGGGCGAGCGCGGTGGCCAGCGCCATGTTGATGTTGGACAGCCACTTCAGTCCCTTGTTGACGCCGGTTACCACCGAGAACGTGGCGATTCCGGTGATGACGCAGATCATGCCGACAATCCACCAGTTGTTCAGCTCGATCCAGCCCAGGTATTGCAGACCGGCGCCGATCTGGGTGATGCCGAAGCCGAGCGAGGTCGCGACGCCGAACAGCGTGCCGACGATCGCGATGACATCCACGGCGTGACCGATCGGTCCTTCGACGCGTTGCCGGCCCAACAGCGGCTCCAGCAGCCATCGAACGGTCAACGGCCGACCTCGTCGGTACGTCATGTACGCCATGCCGAGACCCACCACGACATAGATGCCCCACGCGTGCAGGCCCCAGTGGAACAGCGTCAGCGCCATGGCCTGGTTGGCTGCCGGATCGGTGAGTCCCGGGACGCCCCGTGACGCGGGCGGCTCTGCGTAATGTGTCAGCGGCTCGGCCACGCCGTAGAAGACCAAGCCGATGCCCATTCCCGCGCTGAACAACATCGCCAGCCACGACCAGAAGCCGAATTCGGGTTTCTCGTTGTCGCGGCCGAGCCGAATGTTGCCGATGCGCGACAACGCACAGTAGGCGGCGAAAAGGACGAATCCGGTCGTGATGAGGATGTACCACCAGCCGACGGTGCTGGTGATCGCGGTGTTCAGCGACGAGAATGCTTTTTCGGCGACACCGGCGTATGCCGCCGCGAACACGATCAGCCCGATGATGATTACCGATGCTGGAACGAAGACGGGTGTCTTCAGGCTCCGAAACGGTCCCCTGAGGCCTCCCGGTTCGGCCTCGGCCGTCGAGCCGGGCTCCGTCTGATTCGTCACGATGATCCTCCTCGCGTCGAGTTCACGTCCCGGCCGGAGTGCCGGCGATCCCCCGATCGACTGACGTTCTCAATACCGTTTGAACAACCGTTTAAACACCGGCGGTTTTGCGCGGATCCGTCAGATTGCGGGTGCGGGATCGGCTCCGGTCGCAATTCCGGCTTGTGGCCCGACCCTAGTCCACGCTGCGCACCGCGGTTTCGGTGACTGCGGACTACGGACAGCCGGTAGAAGAGCGCTAACCTTCCCGCGTGCGGGTATACGTGCCGGCGACGGTGGCCATGCTTCAGCAGCTCGTCGCTGACCGGATGGTGCATGCCCGCAGCGGAACCGCGTTCGCGGTGACGCCGACGCTGCGCGAGGCGTACGCCCGGGGCGACGATGACGAACTGGCCGAGGTGGCGCTGCGTGAGGCGGCGCTGGCGTCGCTGCGGCTACTCGCCGGGGAGGGCACGTCGAGCATGCCGCCGCGGCGCGCGGTGGTGGAGGCCGAGGTCGGTGATGTGACACCACGACCGGATCTCGACGACGCGGTGGTGCGGCTGTCCGGCCCGATCGCGTTCGACGACGTGATCGCCGCGTACGTGGACAACGCCGATGCGGAGACCGCGGTGCTGGCCGCCATCGAGGCCGTCGACGAGGCCGATCTCGGTGACGAAGATGCGGAGTTCGTGGTCGGGGACGCCCAGGACCACGACCTGGCCTGGTATGCCCCGCAGGAGCTGCCGTTCCTGCTCGAGCTGCTGTGACGGCGCTTACTCCGGTGCGTACGCGAGCGATAAGTTACGGTACCGTAGGTTCCGTGGCCAAGAATCAAGTGAAGGTCTCGGCCAACGTCGTCGATACCAAGCGGGCGGCGGTCGTCGGGGAGAAACATCCGGCCTGGCATGCGCTGCGCACCGTTGTCGCGCGGATCACCACACCGCTGCTGCCCGACGACTACCTGAAGCTCGCGAACCCGCTGTGGTCGGCGCGGGAACTGCGTGGCCGCGTCATCGAGGTGCGCCGCGAGACGGAGGACTCGGCCACCCTGGTCATCAAGCCGGGATGGGGCTTCTCCCTCAACTACCAGCCTGGTCAGTACATCGGCATCGGGCTGCTGGTCGACGGACGCTGGCGATGGCGGTCCTACTCGCTGACCTCGAGCCCGGTGACGACCGGACACGCGGTGCCGACCGGTTCCAGCCGCACCATCACGATCACGGTCAAGGCCATGCCCGAGGGGTTCCTGTCGACGCATCTCGTCGGCGGGGTGGCCGCAGGCACGATCGTGCGACTGGCCGCGCCGCAGGGCAATTTCGTGATGCCCGACCCCGCGCCGGCGAAGGTGCTGTTCATCACCGGCGGTTCGGGTATCACGCCGGTCATGTCGATGCTGCGTACGCTGACCCGACGCGGTCAGATCACCGACGTCGTCCACTTGCATTCGGCCCCAACGCAATCCGATGTCCTGTTCGCCGGGGAGCTGGCGGACCTCGCAACGTGGCCATGACGGCTACCGGCTGCGGGTGCGGGCCACCCGCACTGACGGCCGACTCGATCTGTCGCGACTCGACGACGAGGTGCCTGACTGGCGCGAGCGACAGACGTGGGCCTGCGGACCCGAGGGCATGCTCGACGCCGCCGAGCGCACATGGGCGGCCGCGGGAGTCGCCGATCTCCTGCATCTGGAACGTTTCGCCGTATCCAAGGCCGCGCCGCACGGGCGAGGGCGGCACCGTGGAGTTCGCTCGCAGCGGCAAGACCGTCACCGCGGACGCCGCGACGCCGCTGATGGACGCCGGTGAGAATGCCGGCGTACGGATGCCGTTCGGCTGCCGGATGGGCATCTGTCAATCCTGTGTCGTGAGCCTGCTCGACGGGCACGTCCGCGACCTGCGCACGGGCGCCGAACATGAGCCCGGCTCGCGGATACAGACGTGCATATCCGCAGCTTCTGGGGATTGCGTACTGGACGTCTAGGCTTTACTGGCCGGTAACCTACGTCGAAGTAGGTTACGGTAGCGTAGGTACTGAGAGGAGGGATTGACAATGGCGATCACTGACGTCCCCGAATTTGCACATCTGTCCGAGGCGGACATCGAGAGTCTGGCTGTGGAGCTGGATTCCATCCGACAGGACATCGAAGACTCCCGCGGCGAGCGCGACGCGCGCTACATCCGCCGCACCATTGCCGCCCAGCGCGCGCTGGAGTTGGCGGGCCGGCTCACGCTGGCCGCCAGCTCGCGTCGCTCGGCGTGGTGGGCGGGCACCGTCACCCTGGGCGTGGCCAAGATCATCGAGAACATGGAGATCGGCCACAACGTCATGCACGGCCAGTGGGACTGGATGAACGATCCCGAGATTCACTCCTCGACGTGGGAGTGGGACATGAGCGGGTCGTCCAAGCACTGGCGCTTCACCCACAACTTCATGCATCACAAGTACACCAACATCCTGGGCATGGACGATGACGTGGGCTACGGCGTCATCCGGGTCACGCGCGACGCGAAGTGGAAGCCGTTCAACCTCTACGGCAACCTGCTGTTCAACACCCTGCTGGCCATCGGCTTCGAATGGGGTGTCGGGCTGCAGCACCTGGAGCTGGGCAAGATCGCCAAGGGCGGCGACGACCGTGCCGCAACGATGAGGCGCGTGCGCGAGTTCGGTGTGAAGGCGGGCCATCAGATCGCCAAGGATTACGTGGCGTGGCCGGCGTTGACGTCGCTGTCGCCGGGTGCGACCTTCATGTCGACGCTGAAGGCCAACGCAGTCGCCAACGTCATCCGCAACGTGTGGGCCAACGCCGTGATCTTCTGCGGCCACTTCCCCGACGGCGCAGAGAAATTCACCAAGACCGACATGGTCGGCGAGAGCAAGGGTCAGTGGTACCTGCGCCAGATGCTGGGCAGTGCCAACTTCGAAGCGGGACCTGCGCTGCGGTTCATGAGCGGCAACCTGTCCCATCAGATCGAGCATCACCTGTACCCGGACCTGCCGAGCAACCGGTACGAGGAGATCTCGATCCGGGTGCGCCAGTTGTGCGACAAGTACGACCTGCCGTACACGACGGGCAACTTCCTGGTGCAGTACGGCAAGACGTGGCGCACGATCGCCAAGCTGTCGCTGCCGGACAAGTACCTGCGCGACACCCGTGACGATGCGCCCGAGACGCGTAGCGAGCGGATGTTCGACGAACTCGAGCCGACGCAACGGCGCGGGCTCAAGTCCGCGATCGCCGCGGTGCGTGCACGACGCCGTGAAAAGCGAGTGCACAGCGGCCCCGCCCTGGCCGCATGACCTTGGCCTGACCTGCTCGTCGGCGCCGCTGGGGCGACACTCATCAGCGTGGCAGCTGCGACGCCACGGGCGGTGGTCTTTCCTCTCGTTGTGCCGGTTGTCGGCTGCCGTGGGCAAAGATTCGGCGAGCGGCATCAAACCGAGATCGACTCGAGGACCGTCCGATTCCGACCTGCCCGCTTGGCCTGGTAAAGGAGTCTGTCGCAGCGTTCCAGGTCGGCTGCTGCAGAGTCGGAGGTTGGGCGTGTTCGTGTCAAGACTCCGATACTCACCGACACTGTCGGGGCCACGGCTGAGGCGGTGTGTGGAATGTTCAGGTTTTTGACGCCTTCTTGAATGCGCTCCGCGGTTGCCCGGGCGTGGTCGACGGGCGCACCGGGGAGGACCAGCAGGAATTCCTCGCCCCCATAGCGCACGGCAAGGTCGGTGCTGCGACGACGGCAGCTTTCTATGACACCCGCTATTCGCTTGATCACGGCGTCGCCGGCAATATGGCCGTGAGCGGCGTTGTACTGATGGAAGAAGTCGATGTCCACCATCAGCATCGCGATGGGTTTGGATTCACGAACGCACCATGCCCACAGCAGCTCCAGCTCCTCGGATAACGCTCGGCGATTCGACAGTCCTGTCAGCTCATCGGTCCGCGAAAGGTACGCGAGGGCTGCGTTCGCATTCTCTAGCTCGCTCCTGGCGCGTGATGCGCGAACCATCGCCTGGTGTGCCGATTCCGATGCTGCGGCAATCAGGTAGACAGCGGCGAGAACGACAAACAGCAGAGTCTGTTCAGTGCTGACAGAAGCCAGGCTCGCGCTATTCGCCGATCCGATGAGGGTCACGACTGGCGTTATGACCGCCGCAACCGGAGCCCCGACCGCTCCGAAGGTCAATGTCAGCAGCACTGCGGTCGCCACCCCGGCTTGTTGGGCCGCCCATGGATTCGCTGTGGCGGCAAAAATGACGGCCAACACGGCGAGGAGGGCTGCTGCGCCGCCTCCGCCGACCGCCAGTGGGCCGCGGCGATGTCTTGCCAGCGATCGGCCGGCATCGCGCCGCAGTAATCCGATCGGAACTCCGACCAGCAAACCGAGGCTGTCCCCGAACCACCAATTCTGCCACGCCATAAGGTAATCCGCGTCGAAGGTCCAGGCCGAACCGACGGCGCCGAGCGATCCTGTCAACGCAGGCACGGTCACGGCGGCGAGTACTAGAGCCAGGGCGGGACGCACGGAGAGCAGCCCGACGTTGTTGCGTCCACCCCCTATCAGGCCGGCAACGAACACGAACAACGTGGCCTCGACAGCGTTCACGGCTCCGAAATACAGCGCTTGATGCGGTGCTATCCCAAACGGCAGGTCGCCGACGAGCTCGGCCAACAGTCCCGCTGCGTAGATGTAGGGCCAATCGCGTGGCCGGAACCTGAATAAAGCCGTAGCGAGCACCGCATTGGGCAGCCACAGCAGGGCGACACCATCTGATTCGAGGTACGGGTAGAGCGCCACGGCGCCGGCGTACAAGGCGAAAATGCCGAAAAGCCGCACGTACCCGCGCCAACGCGCGCCCGACGGGTGAAGAACCGCCCGCCCCCACTCTTGGTCAGCGTGGCTGGCCGAATCACCCTGGGCGAACTCGGTACGGGCGGATCGCTCGCCGGCAGCCGTTGGATCTGGCTGATTCATCGAGTCCTCCACTCAGCCGAGTCGCGGCCAAGACCTCGTTCCGCTTTTCGAGTCCAGACTCTTGGGTGTATGCGGCAGTATGGCCCGCGAGCGGACAGGTGACGGCCCGTTCCGGCGGCAGAGGTCTTTCGGCGGACGACATAACGACGAAAGTCCCTCGGCAACTGGGGATTCAGACGTCGCGCAGCTAAGGTTCGGCTAACCAATGCGGTCCCGCCGCCTCAACGTTCGGCGGCAGGTCAATAGTTCAGTACGCGGTCGTCTCGTGGAGTGCGGCCAACAGCCCTCGCGCGGCGGCCACTCGGCCCGCGGCGGGTCCTGTCAGGTCATCGAGCGCGCATTCGGGATCGGCGGGCGGGCCCATGTGGCCGCAGCCGCGGGGACAGTCCTTGACGGCCTCGGCCAGGTCGGAGAATGCGAGCATCACATCGTCGGGTTCGATGTGGGCCAGGCCGAACGACCGGATCCCGGGGGTATCGACCACCCAGCCACCGACACTCAACGGGAGCGCCACTGATTGGGTCGAGGTATGTCGGCCCCTTCCGATTCCGGTTACCTCGCCGATGGCCCGGTCTGCTTCCGGCACAAGGCGATTCACCAGTGTCGACTTGCCGACACCGGAATGTCCCAGCAGCACGGTCACCTTGCCGGTAAGCAGGGGGGCCACCGCGTCGAGTGGATCGTCACGCCCGGCGGTGGTGACCTTGAGGTCGAGGTCGCTGAACTCGGCCGCGAAGGGCTCGGCGGGGGCCAGGTCGGTCTTGGTGAGACACAAGATCGGTTCGAGCCCGCCGGCGTATGCGGCGATCAGGGCACGCTGTACCAGGCCGGTGCGCGGCGGGGGATCGGCGAGGGCGACGACGATCAGCAACTGATCGGCATTGGCGACGACGACGCGTTCGGTGGGATCGGTGTCATCGGCGGTGCGCCGCAACACAGTTCGTCGCTCACCGCGTCGCACGATGCGGGCCAAGGTGTCCGGCTTGCCCGATACGTCGCCGACGATGCCGACGTCGTCGCCGACGACGATAGGGGTGCGTCCCAGTTCTCGGGCGCGCATCGCGGTGACGAGCCGGTCGGGGTCGTGATCGAGCGCGCAACCCCACCGGCCGCGGTCGACGGTCACCACCATGGCGTCACGGGCGTCGGCGTGGTCGGGCCTGTTCTTGGTACGCGGTCGAGAGCCCTTGCCAGGGCGGACCCGGACATCTGACTCGTCGTACTCGCGAGGACTCAATCGCCCGCCAGCATTTCGGCCCACATGTGCGGGAAGTCCGGGAGCGTCTTGGCGGTGGTGCCGATGTCCTCCACCTCGACACCGGGGACACGCAGCCCCACGATCGCACCGGCGGTCGCCATCCGATGATCGGCATAGGACCGCCACAGCCCGGCATGCAGCGGCCGTGCGGTGATCAGCAAGCCGTCGGGCGTCTGGACGCAATTCCCGCCGAGACCGTTGATCTCGGCCGACAGCGCGGCCAGCCGGTCGGTTTCGTGCCCGCGAAGATGTGCGACCCCGCGAAGCTGCGATACCGACCCCGTCGGCGCAAGCGCGGCCAGCGCAGCCACCGCGGGCGTCAACTCGCCCACCTCGTGGAGGTCGACATCCAACCCGACGTGGGATGCCGGTCCCCGCACGTCAAGGAAGGAATCACCTTGGCGGACAACCGAACCCACATTCTTCAGAATCGTCAGGATGGTGTCGGCGGGTTGCACGCTTGCCGCGGGCCATCCGGCGATGCGTACGGCTCCTCCGGTGACCACCGCGGCCGCCAGGAACGGCACCGCGTTGGAGAGGTCGGGTTCGATGGCCCAGTGCCTTGCCGCGATCGTGCCGGGGGAGACGTGCCACCGGTTGGGACGGGAGTCGTCGACGTCGACGCCGGCGTCGCGCAGCATGGCCACCGTCATGGCAACGTGTGGGGCCGAGGGCACCGACGCGCCGGTGTGCACGACCGTCAGCCCGTCGGTGAAGGCAGCGCCGGAAAGCAGCAGCCCCGACACGAACTGCGACGACGACGACGCATCGATCTCGACGATTCCGCCGGCCACCGATCCGGACCCACGGACGCCGAACGGAAGCGCGGCACCATCGACGTCGACGCCAAGTCCCCGAAGCGCCTCGAGCAGCGGCGCGATGGGCCGTGCGCGGGCCTGCTCGTCGCCGTCGAACGTGACCGTTGCGGTACTGAGCGCTGCCACCGGTGGCACGAACCGCAGGACGGTGCCGGCCAGGCCGCAGTCGATACTGACACCCGGCTGCGGATCGATTGCCCCGTGCAGCGTCAGGTCGGTGTCGACGCCCTCGACAGTGACGCCGAGTGCCCGGATGGCGCCGATCATCAGGTCGGTGTCGCGGCTGCGCAGTGCGCCGCTGATGGTCGACGTCCCGTTTCTCGTCGCCAGCGCGGCCAGCACCAGGGCGCGATTGGTCAGTGATTTCGACCCGGGCACGGTGACCGTGGCATGCACCGGACGCGACGTCGACGGTGCCTGCCAGGTGCTCACAGCCCCATCCTGCCTTTTGACGTGCTCCTCGGCCTAGTTCGGTCAGAGGATTCCCAGCAGAAGCCTAAGCGGCTGGTGGGACGCTTCCTGCTTCATCGACACCGCGCCTCCGCATCGGAGGTCTTACAGGTGCTCCACCAGGTCCGCGTCGGCGGACCTGCCCACTTGAGTGGGAGGCTGTTAGTCTCTCCGCCCGCCCGGCGGCGAGAATGACTTCGGCGGCATTGAAGTCGCGGTCGTGAGCGGCGTGGCATGCCGGGCACGTCCACTGGCGAACATGCAGGGGTAGCTCATCGAGTCGATGTTGGCAGGCTGAGCAGGTCTTGCTCGACGCCAGCCAGCGCGAGACTTGGTACACAGCGCGCCCGAATTGATCTGCCTTCTGGGTAATGATCTCTTTGAATTGTCCCCATCCCGCGTCACTGATGGCTCGAGCTAGCCGACGATTTCGAACCATGCCCGCAGTGTTTAGGTTTTCGACGTGGATCACTTGGTTCTCGCGAACCAACGCCAAAGCCTGCTTGTGCTGATAGTCCCGACGGGTTCGCGCCACCTTGTTGTGCACGATCGCGATCTCTTGCCGCACTTTCTCTCTGTTGGCGGATCCTTTCTCTCGGCGCGCCTTCACGCGCTCCAACCGCGCTAGCTTGCGTAGCCTGCGGTCTAGATGCTTCGGATTGGCAATATCGGTGCGAGTTCCGTCCGTTGCGGCGACAGTTGCCAATCTGGTGATTCCCATGTCTACACCGGCTTCTCGGTCCACCGCTGGCAGCGGGGTCTGTGCGACTTCGACAACGAAAGTCGCGTAATAGTGGCCATCGGGTTCACGGGTAACTGTGACGCTGGATGGAACGCTGGGCAAATCTCGTGACCACCGCACCCGCACATCACCGACTTCGCGCACCCAGAGCGGAGGATGCGGTCATGGGTAGTCATACGTTTCTGCCACCATGGGATATATGTGTGGACGATTCGCGGTGACCACCGACCCGGCGCTGTTGGCCGAGAAGATCCAGGCGATTGACGAGACCACCTCGGCGCTGAAGAACAAGGACTCCTCGGGCGCCAACTACAACGTCGCGCCGACGACGACGATCAGCAGCGTGGTGAAACGGCACAGCGAGCCCGATGACGAGTCGACCCGCCGGGTGCGATCGATGCGATGGGGGCTGGTTCCGCCGTGGGCCAAGACCGCCGAGGACGGTGGCCCGGATACCAAGGGACCGTTGCTGATCAACGCGCGTTCCGAGAAGCTGACCACTTCGCCCGTCTTCCGGAACTCGGCGAAGAACAAGCGGTGCCTGGTGCCGATGGACGGCTGGTATGAATGGCGGCCCAACGGTGAGACGGCCTCGGGCAAAAAGGCACCCAAGACGCCCTTCTACATGTACGGCGGCGACGGCGAACCGCTGTTCATGGCCGGGCTGTGGACGACATGGCGGCCCAAAGGCGCACCGACGGACGCGCCGCCGCTGCTGAGCTGCACGATCATCACCACCGACGCCGCGGGTCCGCTGGCCGAGATTCACGACCGGATGCCCCTGACCATCAGCGAGCGCGACTGGGACCGCTGGCTCGACCCCGACGCGCCGATCGACGAGGGGCTGCTGCGCGGTCATGGCGACCTGGACCGGATCGAGATCCGCGAAGTGTCCCGGCTGGTGAACAGCATCCGCAACAACGGGCCGGAGCTGATCGAACCGGCCGAGCCGGAACCGCAGCAAGCCACGTTGCTGTAGGAAAGTCGCTTAACATTGCGCCGGTTTTTCCCTTGGAAATGGCCGTTGGAAATGCGAATCATCATTAACATATGGGGGTGCTTACCGCTGTACGGAAGGTTCTCGCCTTCGAAATGACGATCGCCGAGTGGATCGGTACAGCGGCTATTCTCGCCGTGCCGTATCTGCTCGTCGGCATGGTGTGGACGGCCGTGGCCGGCGACCAATTCGGCTGGCACGGTTATGCCCGCATCCCGTCGATCGTCGTATCGATCGTGTCGTGGCCGGTGCTGCTGGTCTCGGCGGTGTGCACGATATGACCGACGCCGCAGACTGCCGCATCACGATCCGCAGGCGGACGGCCCGCTGGGACACCGATCCGGTCACCGCGGCCGAGGCGATGGATTTCTGGTCGTTCGCAGCCGGCGCGGCCAACGTGATCATGCAGCTGTCGCGACCAGGGGTCGGCTACGGCGTGGTCGAGAGCAAGGTGGACTCGGGCAATCTGCTGAAGCATCCGTGGAAGCGCGCAAGGACCACATTCCAATACCTCGCCGTGGCGATCATCGGAACGCCGCAGGACCGCGCGGCGTTCCGCGAGGCCGTCAACAGTGCGCACCGGCACGTCCAGTCCACGCCCGATAGTCCCGTGCGCTACAACGCCTTTGACCGCGACCTTCAGATGTGGGTGGCGGCGTGCCTGTTCGTCGGGCTCGAAGACACCTATCAGCTGCTGCGCGGCGAGATGACCGCCGAACAGTCCGAACAGTTCTACCGGTCGGCGTGGACATTGGGAACGACGCTGCAGGTGACCGAGGACCAATGGCCGCCCACGCGAGCGGAATTCGACGTGTACTGGGTCGCAAGCATGCGGTCAGGTCGCCATCGACGATCGTGTCGGTGGCTATCTGCGCGACCTGCTGGACCTGCGCATGATCAATCCTGTACTCGGCCTGCCTTTCCGGCCGCTGCTCAAGTTCCTCACCGTGGGATTCCTTGCACCCGTGTTCCGCGAGGCCATGGGCGTGCACTGGAGCGATTTCAGGCAGAACATGTTCGAAAGACTGTTCCTGCTGGTCGCTTTCGCGAACAGGTTCCTGCCGGTGTTCGTCCGTCAGGGCGGCAGTTACGTCCTGCTGGCAGATGTACGACGCCGGGTCCGCCGACAACGCGCGCTGGTCTGACATGCTGCGCCGGGTGCTGAGCCGTCGGGTGAGTGTCGAAGCGATGATCGAGTTCGCCCTGTGGCTGGCCATTCCCTACCTCCTCATCGGGCTCGTGTGGGCGTTCTTCGACGCCGAGCAGGTGCAGTTGCTCGAGACCGCGTTGAAAGCCAAACTGCCCGCCGGCGCGGACATCCTTGCCTTCGTGCAGACGGCGGTGATGTGGCCTCACCTGATGCTCGGCGTTGACGTCTGCGTGGCGTGAAACTGCCGAAGAAGAGATGAAGAATAGATAGGAGGCCCTCCCCGTTCGGGGAGGGCCTCATCTCCGGCTGATTCAGCGGTGGTACCCGGGCACCACGCTCTCGACGTGGGTGACGCCGTGGTGGTTGTGCCAGCCGGGCACCGCCTCGGGCGCGGGGTGTGCGGTGCTGGTCGGGGCGTACTGGTAGCCCGGTCCGACCGGATCGGTTTGGGCGTTGGCGATACCGGCCACGCCCAGCGCTGCGCCGCCGATGACGACCGGCAGGGCGATACGGGCGACCGTCTTGGCGAAGTTGTTGTTCTTCATCTCGTGTACTCCTGTGTACGTAGGCCTTTCGGGCCTGACCGCCGGATTGTGCCGGCGATGACTCAAGAATGCCGCTCAACAGCCGTTCCGTATGTCGGGCGATCGGCCGGTGCACCGGGGGAATTCGCATGTCCCCCGATCGGCGGACCCGCATGCGCCGCGCGTGCCACGATGGCCCGGTGAGCTTTCAGGTCATCGCACCGAGGCTGCCACGGCCGGTGTTGTTCGACCAGTTCTGGGCCGATCTGACATTCGTGCACTGGCCGGTGCAGCCGCAGCGCGTCGCGCACCTCTTCCCGCCGGGCACTCGCCCGGATGTCTTCGACGATGGCCTCACCTACGTCGCGCTGGTGCCCTTCGTGATGCGCCACACCGCACTGGGCACCTCGCTGCGATTGCCCTACGTCGGCCGCTTCGCCGAGACCAACATCCGGCTGTACTCGATCGACGATGCCGGCCGACACGGCGTGCTGTTCCGGTCGCTCGAGACGACGAGGCTCGCCGTGGTGGGGTTCACCAGGGTGGCGCTGGGGGTGCCATACATGTGGGCGAAGATGCGGGTGACCCGGCACGGCGACGAGATCTCGTATTTGAGTGTGCGGCGCTGGCCCCAGCGCGGACTCCGTAGCACCCTCAAAGTGCGGATCGGCGACAAGGTGACGCCCACGTCGTTGGAGGTATGGCTCACGGCGCGGTGGGGTGCACACACCCGCAAGGCGGGACGAACGTGGTGGATGCCCAACGAGCACGGCCCGTGGCCCCTGTACGAGGCCGAGATCCTCGAATTGGACGACGACCTGCTCGCCGCGGGCGAAGTGGTCGCCGCGGGTGAGCCGTTGCGCGGACTGTTCTCGCCGGGTGTGCACGCGCGCTTCGGCAGACCTTCACGGGTGACCTGACGCAAAAGTCCTATACGCACCCGAAGCGCATTCGTGAGTGTGACGCTTTTTTCTATCCATGCCAATCGCGAAGAAATGTCGAGGAGCGGTACTGCGGGGTGTCGGCGAAGAATGGGAGATCGCGGAGATCACGCTCGATCCGCCCCGTCAGGGTGAGGTGCTGGTGAAGATGGCGGTGGCGGGCGTTTGCCATTCCGACGACCACTACGCCACCGGCGACGGGGTGACCTCGGCGCAGCTCGCGGCGATGATCGAAGCCAACGGGCGGATCGGTTCCGGAGTACTTCCCGATGCTCGGCGGGCACGAGGGCGCCGGTGTCGTCGAGGCGGTGGGCCCGGCTGTTCGGTCGGTCCAGCCGGGTGACCGCGTGGCATTTTCGTTCATCCCCGCATGCGGCACCTGCCGATGGTGTGTGTCGGGCATGACCTATCTGTGTGACAACGGCGCCAAGATCTTCGCCAAGGAGATGGTCACCGACGGCACCGCCCGCCGGCACGTCGGCGACGAGGATCTGACCGCGATGACGCAACTCGGCACCTTCGCCGAATATGCCGTGCTCGCCGAGGAATCGGTGATCAAGATCGACGACTCGATTCCGTTTGAAGCGGCCTCACTCGTGTCCTGCGGCGTCACCACCGGGTGGGGGTCCGCCACGGTCGGAGTGGGAACTCAACCCGGTGACACGGTGGTCATCATCGGCACTGGCGGCGTGGGGATCAACGCCGTGCAGGGTGCGCGAGCAGCCGGTGCGCGAAACGTCGTCGCGGTGGATCCGGTTGATTTCAAACGAGATTCGGCCAAGTTCTTCGGTGCCACCGAAACTGTGGCCTCCGTCGAGGAAGCCATCCCCATGGTCAAGGAACTGACGGCCGGGGTGATGGCCGACCGCGTGGTGCTGACGCCCAGCGTGCTGCCCGCCGAACTGCTGGCGCCCGCGATGATGTTGACCCGCAAGGGCGGTACCTGCCTGATGACAGCGATTCCGAAGATCGATGTCAACATCGTGCCTCTGCTGCTTGTCGACTTCATCCAGTCCTGCAAGACCCTCAAGGGACTGTTGTACGGCGGCATGAACCCCCGTGCGAGCATGCCGATGCTGCTGTCCCTCTACCGAAACGGCACCCTCAAGCTCGACGAGCTCGTGACGAAGCGTTACCGTCTCGATCAGATCAACGACGCCATCACCGATATGCGCGAAGGCCGAAACATTCGCGGCATCATCGAATTCGATTAGGGGCCGGCGTATCCGGGCGGGTTCGGGCTATCCACCCACAGGTCGACACCGAGCTCGGCGCCGGGAATGCAGTCGTACACAGACAAATCGGTGACACCGGATTCCAGCAGCACGTCCTCGCACAGCAGGGCGTTGCCGGTGTACTCGCGTGCCGGTTTGTTGAGGATCACGTAGGCGGCGTCGGCATAGACGTCGGGCTTACGTGCCCGGCCCATTGCCTCGTCGCCGCCGAGGAGATTCTGCACGGCGGCGGTGGCCACCAGCGTGCGCGGCCAAAGGGTGTTGGAGGCGATGCCCTCGTCGCGCAGTTCCTCGGCTAATGCCAAGGCGCACAGCGACATTCCATATTTTGCCATCATGTACGCCGTTGGTTTCAGCCATTCGGGTTCCAGCCGCACCGGCGGCGACAGCGTCAGTATGTGCGGATTGGCACGGCCCACCATGTGCGGGATGCACGCCTGTGAGACCGCATACGTACCTCGCACCTGGATGCCGTTCATCAGGTCGAACCGCTTGAGCCCGACCTCGGTGACCGAACCCAGGTTGATGGCCGACGCGTTGTTGACGCAAATGTCGATACCGCCGAACTGTTCGACGGCCTGGGCCACCGCCGAGGCGACCGAGTCGCCGTCGCGGATGTCGCCGACGATCGGCAACGCCTGCCCGCCGGCCTCCTCGAGCTCCTTGGCCGCGGTGTACACGGTGCCCTCCAGCTTGGGGTGGGGCTCCGCGGTCTTGGCGATCAGCGCGATGTTCGCGCCGTCGGCGGCCGCGCGCTTGGCGATGGCCAGCCCGATACCGCGGCTGGCACCCGAGATGAACATGGTTTTCCCTGAGAGCGACATGGCCTCACCCTAGGACCCGCGCGTTCGGCGGGGAGTTCAGGTGCGGATATCCGCGGTGACCGCGTACCTGTTCGGGGTCGACGCCGGCATCGCGGGCAAGCGCCTCTGCGGCCTCGTCTCCGAACGACGCGCTACGCGGGTCATGGCCGTACTGCACCTCATGAGGCACCCCGGCGGCCACCAGCGCCGCGATCGCCGGTGTCGCTCCCCGCGCCACCGGCACAGCGTCGAGCTTGCGGGCCGGCCGTCAGCGCGGACCGGAGCGCCAGGTGATCCTCGGTGGCGTATCGGTCCCGACGCGGGCCAGGCGCCGATAGGCCCGCACGCCGACACCGGCCATCGTCGCGGCGAGTAAGCCGTTGAGCACTGCCAACGCGAACATGGCGCGGCCTGTGTGTTCGGCGACGGGAACGTACTCGCCGAGAAAGGACCGGATGTCGCCTACGGCGATCTTCTGAATGTTCGCCAGTCCGGTGTAGGAGGTGGGCCCGCCGGTGCCCATCCCGGCCTGCAGCTCGCCCCAGACCACCACGGGATCCCCGCGGCGCAGTACACAATCGCCGGGGTTGTCGTCGGGTGACGGCCACGCCCATGCCTGGCCGGGGCTGATTGGACCGATGACGATCGGAGGACCGCCGGGAAAGTCCAACAGGTATTGGTCGGGCAGCTGGCCCGACGCCGGAAACCGAAGCCGGCCGATCGTGGGACACGAGTAGGACGCGACCACGCCATCGCGGTACGAAGACCCCAGCTCCGGCGTGCCAGCGCTGACCCTGGCCTCCAGCAGCACCCCGCCTGGGTCTGTCGGTGAGTCACGCCAATCGATGAACTCAGCGCGGGTACGCAACTGCGGGAGGTGCTGCACCCGCATCCCGTCGTGCGCCGCCGCGTCCAGAAAAGCCCCCACCACCAGGTACATGACGGCTAACGCCATGAACACGATTGCGACGGAGTGTCGGTCGTGCCTGCTGACGAGCTGGGGTAGGGCACGGACGACGAGCAGTACCGCGATGATCGAGAGCACCACGGTGGCGACGGAAATCCTTGCGGCTCTGGCGAACAGGTCCGGCGCGACCTCGCCGGTGAAAATGACCGCCAGTGCCAGGGCAATCCCGACGCAGCCGACCAGAATGCATAGTCGCAGCACGCGCTGCCGCCAGCGGTACGCCAGCACCCCTGCGCTCAGACCTACGGCGCACCACGCGACAGCGAGCATCACCCCCGGGGCCGGCCGATCGCGTCGCGGCACCGCGTGCCGAGATCGATAAATGCTTCGAGTTGCTCGACGGTTCGCAGAACGTCGGTGCGGACGCGGACGCGGACACCGTTGTCATCGATCGATACCACCGGCTGCTCGCGCTCGGCGCGATGAACCGCGCACCATGCGCTGACGGCTTCGGCGAGATCGGTGAGGGAACCCGCCGGGCCGTAACCCTCGGTTGCGAACGCCAGTAGTCGTTGGTCGGCCGACGGTATCGCGCGAAGTCGGCGGCCGTCGGCCACCCGGTCGATGCCCAGCAGGTGCGTCATCGCGGGCGTCGCCGATTCCAGCAGACCTGCGGCCAGCCCTCGCACCTCCGGGTCGGGTGCGGGCCCGGCAACCAATGCCGCTGCTTTCACGGCCGGGGTCGGAGCGCTCCAAACGCTGGTGACGACGTGTGAGCTCGGCGGCGACATCTGGGCTGCGAATGAACGGTCCATGGTGACGGTCCAGTCGTCGTCGGTTGGTACCACGGTGGTGATCTCGCCACGCTCGTACCGACGCCAGCCGCGTTGCGCCAGTGCGGAGGCAAACGCCGCGCGTCGGCGTAGCCACCACGCCGCCACCGCTGCGGCGACGATGAGTGCGACCGCGATGACGAGGAGGTTGCTCAGTAGGTCCATGGCGATAGTCAGTATTGCCGACCCGCATCGGGGCTGCTGGTGCACCAGGGAACACCGGGCCCTGTTGCGCTGTTGTTGACGGCAGTTACCGCCGCCAGCAGCGGCGGCCGAAATGGAAGTCGGTCTCAACCTCTAGGATCGAAGAAAGGGGTCTAGGTGCCAACATTGGCCATGGAGCGTCCGGTGGATTTGCCGGACCTGTTTGGTGGCGCCGCTACAGAAGGGACGGTGTTCCCCGAAATGACCGACATCGACGGGTCGGCGCGCGCCAGATCGGATGAGACGGACGCGGAACTGACCGCCCGGTTCGAGCGCGACGCGATTCCGCTGCTCGACCAGCTCTACGGTGGCGCGCTGCGCATGACGCGCAACCCCGCAGACGCCGAGGACCTGCTGCAGGAAACCATGGTGAAGGCCTACGCGGGCTTCCGCTCGTTCCGCGAGGGCACCAACCTCAAGGCGTGGCTCTACCGGATCCTGACCAACACCTACATCAACAGCTACCGCAAGAAGCAGCGTCAACCCGCGGAGTATCCGACCGACGAGATCACCGACTGGCAGCTGGCCGCCAACGCCGAGCACTCGTCGACGGGGCTGCGCTCGGCCGAGGTCGAGGCGATGGAGGCCCTTCCGGACAACGAGATCAAGGAAGCGCTGCAGGCGCTGCCGGAGGAATTTCGCATGGCGGTGTACTACGCCGACGTCGAAGGCTTCCCGTACAAGGAGATCGCCGAGATCATGGATACGCCGATTGGCACCGTCATGTCCCGGTTGCACCGGGGCCGGCGCCAGCTTCGTGAACTGCTGGCCGATGTGGCCCGCGACCGTGGATTCATCCGGGGGCAGCAGGTCGGAGAAGTTGAAGCCCCCGAGGAGGTGTCGCCGTGAGCGACGAACGTTGGACCCCGCCGGTCGGTCCCGTCGACCCCGAGCATCCCGAGTGTGCTGCGGTGATCGCCGAGGTGTGGACGCTGCTCGACGGCGAATGCACCCCGGAAACCCGCGACAAGCTGCGCCATCACCTCGAAGAGTGCCCCGCCTGCCTGCGTCACTACGGCGTCGAGGAGCGCGTCAAGACGCTCATCGCGAAGAAGTGCGGCGGCGAGAAGGCACCCGACAGCCTGCGAGAGCGGCTGCGCATCGAGATCAGCCGCACCACGATCATCCGGCGCGGCTAGCCGCGACCGACGATCATCCGAGTCCGGCTAGCCGCTGAGCTCACTGACTTCGAGCCCGCGTTGGGCCGCTTTCCGTGGTTGGCCTTGGAGTGCTTACGGTCGCGCTTCTTACGGCCACGCTTGGCCATGGTCGTCCTCCAGTCGGTTCAGGGGAGTTGTGAGCCCGCATCAGGCAGGCGCTCGGATCCATTCTCTCATGGCCTGGCGGCACGGCTGCCGGGCCGGTGGTGTGGTTCGATATGAGCGACAGACATAGGACTCCGGAGGGGTGAAGATGGCCGAGGATGTTCGCGCCGAGATCGTGGCCAGTGTGCTCGAGGTCGTGGTCAACGAGGGCGATCAGATCGGCGAGGGCGACACCCTGGTGCTGCTGGAGTCGATGAAGATGGAGATCCCGGTGCTTGCCGAAGTGGCAGGCACCATCAGCAAGGTGAGCGTGTCCGTCGGCGACGTCATCCAGGCCGGCGACCTCATCGCGGTGATCAGCTGACGCGAGTCCGCCGCCCACAACAGTGAGGCCCGATGTCCACCCTCGGTGACCTGCTCGCCGAACACACCGTCCTGCCCGGCAACGCGGTCGACCACCTGCATGCGGTCGTCGGCGAGTGGCAGCTGCTGGCCGACCTGTCCTTCGCCGACTTTCTGATGTGGGTCCGCCGCGACGACGGCGCGCTGGTATGTGTGGCGCAGGTGCGACCGAACACCGCACCGACGGTGCTGCTCGCCGACGCCGTCGGCACCCTGAATCAGGGCCACGAGATGCCGGTGGTCACCGACGCGTTCAACACCGGCGCCATCGTCAGGCAACGCCCAGCGGGCTATAGGGATTTACCGGAGGATCGTCCCAGCCTCAACGTGGAGGCTGTTCCCGTGCGCTATAACAACAACGTTGTCGCGGTCCTGACCCATCAGACGGCGCTGGCCGCACGCAACGCCAGTCCGCTGGAAAGCGCCTACCTCGACTGCGCCGGCGACCTGCTGCTCATGTTGTCCGAAGGCACCTTTCCCAACGTCGGTGACGTCGCGATGTCGCGCTCGAGTCCGCGGGTAGGAGACGGTTTCATCCGCCTCGACGGCACCGGCATCGTCACCTTCGCCAGTCCGAACGCGCATCTCGGCCTACCACCGGATGGGCCTTGCCGCCGAGCTGGAGGGCCACAACCTGGTCACCGTCACCCGGCCGCTGATCTCGGATCCGTTCGAGGCCCAGGAACTGGCCGACCACGTCCGCGACTCGCTGGCCGGCGGCTCCAGCATGCGCATGGAGGTCGACGCGGGCGGGGCCGCGGTGCTGCTGCGCACGCTGCCACTCGTGGTGCACGGCAACGCCGTTGGCGCGGCGAGTGCTGATTCGCGACGTGACCGAGGTGAAGCGTCGCGACCGCGCGTTGCTGTCCAAGGACGCCACCATCCGCGAGATCCACCATCGCGTCAAGAACAACCTGCAGACGGTCGCGGCACTGCTGCGCCTGCAGGCGCGCCGCACGAACAACGCCGAGGGCCGCGAGGCGCTGATCGAATCGGTGCGCCGGGTGTCGTCGATCGCATTGGTCCACGACGCGTTGTCGATGTCGGTGGACGAGGAGGTCAACCTCGACGAGGTGATCGACCGGATCCTGCCGATCATGAATGACGTTGCGGCCCCGTTGATCGGAGTCCCCGATCCGCATCAACCGCGTCGGCGAACTGGGTGTGCTCGACGCCGACCGGGCCACGGCACTGATCATGGTGATCACCGAACTCGTCCAGAACGCCATCGAGCACGCCTTCGACAGGTCCACCAAGCAGGGGTGCGTGACGATTCGCGCCGAGCGGTCAGCACGCTGGCTCGATGTGGTGGTGCACGACGACGGTCGCGGACTGCCCGAGGGATTCAGCCTGGAGAAGTCCGATCGGCTCGGTCTGCAGATCGTGCGGACGCTGGTGTCGGCGGAATTGGACGGTTCGCTGGGCATGCACGAGGTGTCCAGCGGCGGAACGGACGTGGTGTTGCGGGTGCCGATCGGGCGTCGTGCCCGGCTGACCCAGTGAATTCTGGCGTCCGATGAAAAAAGGCATCCTCTGACGCCATTTTCACAAAACTGGATCTGCACAAAGTTACGGCCCCGACATTTGTCGGGGCCGTAATCGTCTGATGCGGGTGGTGGGCTAGACCCCGCTGCGGGCCTTGGTGCGGGCGTTACGCCGCTTCAGGGCGCGCCGCTCGTCCTCGCTCATGCCACCCCACACGCCTGCGTCCTGTCCGGACTCCAATGCCCAGGTGAGGCACTCCGTGGTCACCGGGCAGCGGTTACAGACAAGCTTCGCGTCAGCGATCTGAGCAAGCGCGGGTCCGCTGTTTCCCACCGGGAAGAACAGTTCCGGATCCTCGTCGCGACAGACCGCCTTGTGGCGCCAATCCATAGCTCTTACTCCTTATCGTGTGCGCAGCACGGCGCACGCACGTTTTTTCGGCTGTTAACGCGTGCACGTGAAATGTTTCTGCACTGTTGCATCCGATTTTTTCACAGGCTGAACAGATGTCAATACTCGCGAGTTAACAAGTGGGCAACCTCACTAGCGGGGGCAATGTACCAAACCCTCAACCTGTTTGTACTACACTCAACCGACCTGCGCCCTCAGTTGACCGATTCAAGAACGTTATCGCAGGTCAGGGTGTTTTTGCAGGTGGTGCGACCACGCCAAGGGCATTCGGAACCGCCGTGAACGTCATCGTGTCGCGCAGACCGAGGTAGTCACCGTCGATCTGACAGGCGACCGGTGTGTCACTGGTCACTCGCAGTTGCGGCAGATCGTCGTGGCGGACCAGATGGCCGGCTTCGATTCTCGGCCGTCGCGCCAGCATCTTGCGCACCAGCCTCAAATTCGCCCAGACGTTCATGCTGGTGATGGCGAAGACGCCGATACCGGTCTCGAACGTGGTCGTCGGATTGGTCCACACCGGCCTGGCGTTGGCGTAGGTCCAGGG
Source organism: uncultured Actinomycetota bacterium (assembly GCA_963805835.1). Lineage (GTDB taxonomy): Bacteria > Actinomycetota > Actinomycetes > Mycobacteriales > Mycobacteriaceae > Mycobacterium. Next base: position 341,742 of record CAWDVX010000012.1, read on the forward strand.
GCTGGAGTTCGACACAAAGGCGAAATGCACGCCTTCGACCGGTTCGCGGCCGGGCATGTGCAACGTCAGCGAGGGATCCTTGCGGGCGCTGGCCAGCATTTCGCGGATCGCCACGCGGATGTATCGCGATGCTGTGACCGTGCGCCCCTTGGCCCGCTGAGCCTCGACGGCGGCGACGACATCGCCGTCCACGCCCATTCCCGCGGTGAACACCGCCCAGCGTTCGCCGCAGTCCATCAGTCCGATACGTCGCCAGGTCTTGCGCCGCCGGTATGCGGACAACAGGTCGATGAGCTGGTTGGTGGCCTCGATGGGATCCGGGCTGATCCCCAGCGCGCGGGCGAACACGTTGGCCGACCCGCCGGGCACGACGCCGATCGCGGGGGTCGACAGGCTCGGCCCGCTGACCTCGAGGATTCCATTGACCACCTCGTTCACCGTGCCGTCGCCACCGTGCACGATCAGCACCTCGACGCCGTCGCGGGCGGCGTCGCGGCCGATCTCCACTGCGTGGCCGCGGTGATCGGTGTGGATGACGGTCAGCTTGACCCGGCTCTCCAGCGCGTGGGCCAGCAGATCACGCGTGGCCGCGGTCGTGGACGTCGCATTGGGGTTGACGATCAGCACGGCGCGCACAGCTGACGACCCTATCTAACGGGGCGGGCGAACCCTCTACCCTCGAGGTCGTGACCGTTCCCTCGCCGGCAACCGTGCGTCAGGCAGCCATCTTGGTATCGCTGGAAGGGCTTGTGGGTGTGATCGCGGCGGGCTGGTACGTCGTGAGCGGGCTGCTCGGGGCCGACGAGCCCGGGATGAACAAGTTCGGCACCGCGGCGTGGTTCGTCATCATGGGCTCAGCGGTTCTCGCCGCGGGGTGGGCGCTGTGGACGGGTCGCCGGTGGGGCCGCGGCTTGTCCGTGTTCGCCCAGCTGCTCCTGCTGGGTGTGGCCTATTACGTCGGCGTCGGATCAGGCCAGTGGCTCCCCGGCGTCGCCGTTGCGCTTGTGGCGCTGGCCATTCTGGCTCTGCTGTTCAGTCCGTCGGCCCTGCAGTGGGCGGGGGCTCAGGACTCGCCGGCAAGCGCCGACAACTCCGAGCCGGACACCCGGTAGGTGATCCACTCGTTCTGGGGCTTGCCACCGACGGCGTCGTAGAGCGCGATCGCGTTGACATTCCAGTCCAGCACGGCCCACTCCAGCCGGGCACCATCGGCGTCGATGCATTCTTGCGCGAGCGTGGCCAGCAGCTTTCGGGCCAATCCAAGCCTGCGAAACGCGGGCCGCACGAACAGATCTTCGAGATAGACGCCGGACACGCCCTCCCACGTGGAGAAGGTGCGGTACCAGATCGCGCACGCGGCGGCCGTGCCGTCCACCTCCGCGATATGGGCCCAAGCGGTCGGGACATCGGAGAACAACGCGGTGGTCAGGCGCGCCTCGGTGAGCGTGCACTGATCAGCGGAATGCTCGAATTCCGCGAGCTCGTACACCATCGCGGTCAGCTCGGCCTCGTCGCCCGGCCGGACTGGGCGGATCAGCACTGTCACGTGCTCGACGCCCAGAGCCGTGAAGATCGTCTTGAACTTCGTTGTGGTCTCGTCGACTTCGTCGTCCGGCTCGGACTCCGCGACGATTCCGCCCCCGGCGTACGCGTATGCGGTGCGGCGATCGGCGGACAGTTGCGCGCAGCGGATCGACACCACCCAGCGGCCGTCGCCGCGCTGGTCGCACCAGCCCACGGCGCCGGCATAGAACCCGCGGTCGCCCTCGAGTTCGTTGATGAAGCCCGACGCCGCGTTGGCCGGCACTCCGCCCACCGCCGGGGTCGGATGCAGTGCGATCGCCAAATCAAGTGCGGTAGTGGAGCTTTCGCGCAAGCGTCCGCTGATGGGTGTGTAGAGATGCCATACTGCCGCGGTCTTGTTCAGCTTCGGTTCCGCGGCGATCTCCAGTTCGGTGCACAGCGGATCCAGCGCTGCTCGCACCGCGTCGACGACGAACTGGTGTTCATGCCGGTTCTTCGCCGACGCTGCCAGCGCCGCGCCGCTCGCCTCGTCGGCCGCGGGGTCGGGCAGTCGAGGAGCTGAGCCGGCGAACGGTGCGCAGACCATGCGGTCGCCTTGGCGCGCCACCAGCAGCTCCGGGCTGGCACCGATGAGTGCCGCCCCCGAATACCCGCCGCCGGCGGCGGTCAGATCGGCGAGATAGGCGTTGGCCGCAGGGTCTTGGGCGACAAGGCGGTTGAGGATCGTGCGTGCGTCCAGCGGGCCGTCGGCGACCAACCGCAACGCGCGCGCGAGCACGACCTTGTGCAACCCGCTCGCCGGATCACGCAGGCGCTCGAGTGCGGTCGCGATGCGCGACCGATGCTCGTCCGGTTCGGGCAGTGTCTCGGCGACGTGCACCGACGGAAGCGAGCGCAAGGGCCATTCCGGCAGCGCATCGAGGAACTGAACCTCCTGCGGCCGGATCAGCGCCGCCGGCTTGGACATGTCAAACGGCAAGGCGCCCAGAATGATCGGTGCACTATGCGAGGCAAGGGCGGCCCTCGCCTCGGCGACCCTCGGGAAAGCGGTGTGCACACCCTCGGCGATGACGGCGCTGCCGTTGGAGGTGAGGACGAAGGCCGGTTCGCGGGTCATGTCGGTAGGCACGGGTGGCGATGGCCCGTGAGTCCTAGTGCGATGATCTGACGCACGCCGTGCTCGATGTCCGCACACCGCGATCGACGCGGCCACCATGGCGAACCTGATCCCTTCAGAGATCGGAAGTTGCACCCAGCGCGTCACCATCGCGCGGGAGAAGTGGCCGTGGCCGACGAACAGAACATCGCGCGAAGTCATGTGCTCCAGCGCGAATTCGATCGCACGGTCGGCCCGGTTGCTGACCTGCTGCGACGGATTCACCGCCCGGGCATCCGTGTGTCCACACCAGCCAGTCGGGCACGGTTTGGCGGATCTCCGGGGTCGTCAGGCCCTCGTAGTCGCCGTAGTCCCATTCGGCCAGCAGGGGAGACACTTCGTCGACCGTCAGCCCGGCCAGTTCGGCGGTGACGAGCGCGCGTCGCCGCGGGCTGGAGACCACCAAGGGGTTGTCGAGGCTCAGCACGGACAGCGTCGTCGGCGGCCAGCTTGGCCTGTTCGCGACCCGGCTCGGTGAGGTCGAGTTCGGTGCGGCCGGTGTGCCGACCCGAAAGTGACCACTCCGTCTCACCATGGCGAAGCAGTAGCAGGCGGTGCTGCTCGACACTCACCCTGGCGATTCTGCCCCACGTCCGGCCGCGGTGTTCGTACACGTGCCAGGATGAACGCGTGACGCGGGTACTTGCGGTCGCCAATCAAAAGGGTGGGGTCGCCAAAACGACGACGGTGGCATCGTTGGGTGCGGCGATGGTGGAGAAGGGTCGGCGGGTGCTGCTCGTCGACCTCGATCCACAGGGTTGTTTGACGTTCTCGTTGGGCCAGGACCCCGACAAGCTGCCGATGTCGATCCACGAGGTGTTGCTCGGCGAGGTCGAGACGGCCGCGGCGCTGGTCGAGACGTCGGAGGGGATGACGCTGCTGCCCGCCAACATCGATCTGGCCGGAGCCGAGGCGATGTTGTTGATGCGGGCCGGTCGCGAATACGCCCTCAAGCGTGCGTTGGCCAAGGTGGGCGTCGGAGCCGATGCGTCGGCGACATCGGGGCGACGATTCGACGTCGTGATCATCGACTGTCCGCCGTCGCTGGGCGTGCTCACGCTCAACGGGCTGACAGCCGCCGACGACGTGATCGTGCCGCTGCAATGCGAGACGTTGGCACATCGCGGCGTGGGCCAGTTCCTGCGCACCATCAACGACGTCCAGCAGATCACCAACGGTGACCTGACGCTGCTCGGCGCCCTGCCGACGCTTTACGACTCGCGCACCACCCACAGCCGCGATGTGCTTCTCGACGTCGCCGACCGATACGACCTGCCGGTGCTTGCACCGCCGATCCCTCGCACTGTGCGGTTCGCCGAGGCGACGGCTTCGGGCGCTTCGGTGCTGGCGGGCCGCAAGAACAAGGGGGCGCAGTGCGTATCGCGAGTTGGCGAGCGCGCTGCTCAAGCACTGGAAGAGCGGCAAGGCGCTGGCGACGTACGCGCCCGACGTCTAGCGATTTCGGTGTAGCTGGTCGCGCTCAGCGCGACTCGGTACACCGAAATCGCCACTAGCCGAGCGCGACCAGTTCGTCGCCGCGCTGCTCCAGCACCGTCGAGCCCGCCACCGCCGGCACCACCGGATCCGTGCTCGGCGGTCTCGGCACGGGGATGTGGCGATCGCCCTTTCCGGTGCCCGGCTCGAACACGTCGTAACCGCCGGTGACCGGCACGAGCAGGCGGCCGGCCATCACCGTGGCCGGACCCGTGGGAACGTTGGCGCCCGCCGGCGCGACGGTGTACTTGTACTTCAATCCGTTGGCGGAGAACACCATTACGCTGTCGCCAGTCCACCACGTGATCAAGTCTCCGGCGCGCGACATCGTTGCGTTCTCCGCCGCGGGCCTGTCCAGCGGAGTGCTCGCGATGGTTGCGCCGGTCTCGTCGACGATGTTCACCACCGGTTCCGGCGTCGGCACGTACACCGCGGTCGTCGTGTCCGAGACGGCCACCACCTGGGCGCCCGAATCCACGCTCACACCGGATTGGGGCACGTACTTGATTTCGGGGGTGTCCTCTTCATCGGACGGCCGCAACAGGGTCAGGCGCAGGTCCGGCTGATTCGGGCAGGCTTCGAGCACCGAGACGGCCGCCGAACTGGCCGCCGCGGACACCAGCCGGCACAGCGGTGTGGTCGGGGTACCGGGTTTGATCTTCGCGTCCAGGGCGCCGTAACTGAGCATCCTGACCATGTCCGACCGCCACAGCTCGAGGCGGCTGTCACCGGCAGACAGCACAGCGGTGCCGTCCGAGGACAGCGTCACCTCGGGGTCTGCGTAGGCGGTGCGGGCGGGACCGCGTCGCCCCGTCTTGGCGTCGATCGTGCTGACCTGGCCGCAACCGCGGGTGTCGGGGTAGACCGCGACGGCGTACTGGTACACCCAGCTGACGCCGCACAGGTCCAGATCGGTGCGCGCATAGCTCCACACCGGGCTACCGGAGACCGGGTCGCGGCCCTCGACGGTGTGGCCATCGCCGGTGACCACGCTGGCCGCCACCACCAGGGGTGCCGTCGTCTTGGGGCTGGGTGCGTCCCACAGCTGCTTCAGCGACGAGGGCACGGACTTGGCTGTGATCAGCGGCGGAATCGGACTCGCCGCGGGCCTGCTGATCGTCGCCCTGGCATCGCTCGTCCACCAGACAACAGCTGCAGTCACGGCGATGACCGCGGCAATCGCGATCGCCACCGCCACGTCGGTGCGCGTGCGGCGTTCGGGTTTGACCATCGGGGTCGCGGGGGCGGTGTCTTTTTCGAGGTCTTTTTCGTGGTCTTGTCGAGCTAGCCGGTGCTGGTCGCGGCCGTGCGCGGACGTCGCCGACGCCGGCGCTTCGGTGCGCCGTCGGCGCTCTCCGCCGTGTCGGACGAGACCTGGTCGGTCGACCCCGCCGCGGCGTGCGCGGAAACCGGCTCCCCGGCGCGGGTGCGTCGGCGGGTGCGGTCGCGGTTGCGCGCCGGACGATCGGCAGACTTCTCCGCCGGTGGGCGCTTGGCCTGCGTGCTTCGCGGTCGGCCGATGAGGCCCGTAGCGTCGGCGGGGATGTTCAGCTCCTCGAAGAGGTGCGGCGAGCTGGAGTAGGTCTCGGCCGGGTCTGGGGTGTTGAGCCCCAGCGCCTTGTCGATCATCGTCCAGCGGGGCAGTTCATCCCAGTCGACCAGCGTGACCGCGATACCGGTCTTGCCGGCGCGGCCGGTCCGCCCGATGCGGTGTACGTAGGCCTGCTCGTCCTCGGGGATCTGGTAGTTGATGACGTGGGTGATGTCGTCGATGTCGATACCCCTGGCGGCGACGTCGGTGGCGACCAGCACGTCGACGTCACCGGTGCGGAACGCCTTGAGCGACTTCTCGCGGGCGCCCTGACCGAGATCACCGTGCACTGCGCCGACCTTGAAGCCGCGCTCTGCGAGTTCGTCGGACACCTTCTGCGCGGTGCGCTTGGTCCTGGTGAAGATCATCGTCGCGCCGCGGCCTTGCGCCTGCAGAATGCGGGCGACCATCTCGACCTTGTCCAGCGCGTGGGCGCGGTAGGCGAACTGCTCGGTGGTGTCGTGGGTGGCCGCCGAATGCGGGGCCTCGGCCCGGATGTGGGTCGGCTGGTTCATGAACGTGCGCGCCAGGGTGATGATCGGGTCCGGCATGGTCGCCGAGAACAGCATGGCCTGGCGATCGGTCGGGATCTGGCGCAGGATGCGCTCGATATCGGGCAGGAAGCCGAGGTCGAGCATCTCGTCGGCCTCGTCGAGCACCAGCATCGAGAGTCCACCGAGCTGCAGGTGTCCCTGCTGAGCAAGGTCGAGAAGCCGGCCTGGTGTGCCGACGACGACGTCGACGCCCTTCTGCAGGGCCTCGATCTGCGGCTCGTAGGGCCTGCCGCCGTAGATCGAGGTGACGGAGAGCTTCCGGTCACCGGCGGTGAGGTACTTGGCCGCGATCGAGAGGTCGCTGTACACCTGCAGGCACAGCTCCCGGGTCGGCACAACGACCAGCGCCCGCGGGATGCCGGACAGCTCCCTTTCGGGATCGGTGGTGATCCGCTGGAGCAGCGGTACGCCGAACGCGAGCGTCTTGCCCATGCCGGTGCGGGCCTGACCGATGAGGTCGTCGCCAGCCAGCGCGAGCGGCATGGTCAGTTCTTGGATAGCAAACGGATGTTCTTTGCCGTCCTCGGCAAGTGCGCGGACAATTTCGTCGCGAACTCCGAGTTCAGCAAAGGTTGGATTGAGATGCGTCATACGCGGGAGGCACAGCCTTTCAATTGTCGATTCCTCATGGCGTCCACGCGCGCACGAGTTCGAACGAAGTGATGGCCTGTGAAGACCAAAGCCCTGCGCTGAGGTAGGCGGGCCGACTGCGTGCACGCACATTTCTTAGGTAGCGGCCTGGTCATTTCGGCCATTGCTCGAGCTTTTCATGCCACTGCCTACGTTCATGATAGCTGGCCGGGCTCGCCCCAGCTCGCGCGACGGTCGGCGTTTAGAGTTGAGGCCATGACTGCCCCCATGTTTCCGACGTCGTCCGCGGCCTCCTCCGGGCAGATGACCGACGCGGAGCGTTCGGGCGTGTCGGCCGACCATCCCGGTGTCAACGAGCTGTTCGCGCTGTTGGCCTATGGCGAGGTGGCGGCGTTCTATCGGCTGACCGACGAAGCGCGGATGGCGCCCAACCTGCGCGGCCGCATCAACATGGCCACGATGGCTGCGGCGGAGATGAACCATTACGAGGTGCTGCGTGACTCGCTTGAGCGCAGGGGCATCGACGTGGTGCCTGCGATGTCGAAATATGCCTCGGCACTGGAGAACTACCACCGGCTGACCACGCCGAGCACCTGGTTGGAGGCGCTCGTCAAGACGTACGTCGGAGACGCCTTGGCCGCCGACTTCTATCTGGAGATCGCCGACGTCCTTACCCGCGGAGGTCGCCGACGTGGTGCGCGCGGTGCTCTCGGAGACGGGGCACTCGCAATTCGTCGTCGCCGAGGTGCGGGCCGCAGTGACGGCGAGTGAGAAACAACGTCATCGGCTGGCCCTGTGGTCTCGCAGGCTGCTCGGCGAGGCGATCACGCAGGCGCAGTACGTCCTGGCCGATCATGACGAACTCGTCGACCTGGTCATGTCGAGCGGCGAGGGCCTGACCCAGATGACCGAATTCTTCGATCGGCTCCAGCGCACCCACACCTCCCGGATGCAGGAGCTGGGCCTGGCCTGACGACGTTCGGCTACTGCGTGCAGGTGGCGATCATCGAGTTGTTGCTCTGATAGGCGATCAGTGTCCCCGAGGCGTCGTAGATACCGCAGTTGAGCTGGCCGCCCACGCTGGTCGCGGTCACCGACTTGAGCTCGACGCCGGGGTTCAGGACGACCGTCTTCGCCCACGGCAGCGCGACGTTGACGTCGGTCTGCAGCGCACCCTGCTGATCGGTGTAGATGACGGTGACCAAGTCGATGAGCTGCCGGTTGCCGGTCACGCGGTAGGTGATGGTGCGCGGCGAGGGGGCAACGGGCGGGGGCGGGGCGGCGACCTGCGGCTGTGCGGTCGCCGTCGGCTCGGCGGTCGGGGTCACCGTGGTGACCGTCTCGGCGGGCAACGACGGGACCGCGGGTGCGGACGTCGCGGCGGCGGGCGCTGACGTCGTGACGGGGCCGAGGTGGCGGTCGGGGCCGACGACGTCCCGGTGGCCGAAACCGAACCGCTGTCGCCGCCGCCGAGGATGACGCCCGTCGTGCCGATGGCGATGAACAGGATCAACCCGGCGATACCGGCTATCCACATCCAGCGGCGGTCGATGCTCTCCTCGTCGTACTCGAGGTCGTAGTCGAGGTCGTACTCGTCGTCGTCCGGATACTCCTGCAGCCCCCCGTACTCGAGTTCGCCAAGGTCGTCCACGGTTTGCGTGGCAATCCGCTCGGTAGGGCTCAGAGAGTACGGCGAATGCGCGGTATAAGGCCTGTTCATATGGGGTTCCCCGGTTGTCTCGTTCATGTACCGGGCCGATGCTATCGATGCGTAAGTGACAGATGAGGTTTAGCCATGGGTGTGTACGGTCACGGTCCGGACTCGGTTCGGTCGCCGTCCGTGACGGCGGCCGAGCCGCCGAACGTCGCGCCTTCGCTGACCGCGAACTCACCGGCGCGGCATTACCGCGGGCACGTCAACTAGCCTTGCCTCAATGTTCTTCGACGGTGTACGCGATGTCGTACGCGAAGGGAAAGGTTCACAGCGTGGAGGTCAAGATCGGTGTCACGGACAGCCCGCGCGAGCTCGTCTTCAACAGCGCGCAGACACCCACCGAGGTGGAGAAGCTGGTCACCGACGCGCTGGGTCAGGACTCGGGCGTGTTGAGCCTGACCGACGAGAAGGGCCGGCGATTCCTGGTCCAGACGTCGAAGATCACCTATGTCGAGATCGGCGCCGCGGATGTCCGCAGGGTCGGATTCGGTGTGGTCGGCGCGGAGGCCGTCAAGAACGCGTAAGCGGCACGTGTGACAGGCCGCCCCAGGCGAACAGCACCGTGCCTTCCACGGCGTCGTCCTTGCTGATCGGGCGGTCGTTGTTCAGCCAGTACCGCGCGGAGTCGACGCTGATGGCCACCAGTCCGACGGCGATCATCCTGGCGCGGTGCGCTTCCAGCCCGGAATCGCGGCTGATCAGGTCGAACACCGCATCGGTGCATGCTTCGGTGGCGACCTTGACCTGCGCGGCGACCTGAGGCTCGGTCACGTAGTCGTTCTCGAAGATCAGCCGGTAGCCCTGGCTGTCGTGCTCGATGAAGTCGAAGAACGCCTGAACCGCCGCGCGCAGCCGCTGCCGGTTGTCGGTGGTGGTCCGCAGCGCCTGGCGCACCCCGGAGACCAGATTCTCGACGTGGCGTTGCAGCACCGCGAGGTAGAGCTCCAGCTTCGACGAAAAGTGTTGGTAGAGAACGGGTTTGCTTACGCCGGCCCGATCGGCGATCTCGTCCATGCCGGCGGCGTGATACCCGCGGTCGACGAAGACCTCGCTGGCAGCGACGAGCAACTGCCCGCGCCGCTCATCACGAGGCAGCCGGTTTCCACGGCGGTTCAGCGCTTCACCGACGCCCGGCTGCGCACCCCGCCTGGCGGCGGGGTTGGCGAGATCGCTCATTACATCCTTCGATCTGCGCTTGGTTTCGCACCGAGATTACTACCGTTGGCTGAGCCAGCACTGCAAAGCCGAGGTCGGCGGGGCGCAGAACGCGCTCATCAGTCGCCAGTGGCGCGCCACAGGTATCAGCACTCTGGCCTGTGTCATCCTGTGTCGGTGACCTACGACCCGGAGCGTCGCGGGGGTGGCGTGCCCGTGCTGCGCAACGAGTGGCGCGAGCCGCTGCGCGCGCAGCGCGACCCGTTGGCGAACGAACTCCGGCCGGGCCAGGTCCAATCGGGAAGAGCATCGCAACGCTGGCGCAAGCAGACCTGGCTGGGCCGTTTCATCTCGCACCTACGGCTGGCGGGCCTATGCGCTGCCCATGCTGGCCGTGTGGACGGTTGTCGCTCTCTACATGACGTTCGCCGGGACCACCGAGCCGCAGCCGCGAGGAGCAGGAGGGGCCGGTGCAGGGCCCACCCACGATCGGGGTGGCCAGCACCGCGATCGTCGGAGCCCCACCCAAGGGACTGACCGAGTTCGACGCGAATCTGCCGACCGGGATCCTGCCCGACGGCGGCCCGATCACCGCCGGCCGGCGCCAAGACCTGGCACATCGTTCCGGGCGCGTCGTCCCAGGTCGGTGAGGGCACGGCGAAGGTCTTCACCTACACCGTCGAGGTCGAGGACGGCATCGACACCACGACGTTCGGCGGTGACGAGGGGTTCGCCCGGATGGTGACCGAAACTCTGGCCAACCCGAAGAGCTGGACCCACAACCCGCAGTTCGCGTTCACCCGGATCGACGGGACCGCTCAAGGCGAACCCGACTTCCGGATCTCGCTCAGCATCGCCGATGACCGTCCGCGAGGGGTGTGGTTACGACATTCCGCTCGAGGCGTCCTGCTACAACCCTGCGTACGCCGACGGGCAGCCGCGGGTGTTCCTCAACGAGGCGCGCTGGGTGCGTGGCGCGGTGCCGTTCCAGGGCGACATCGGCTCATATCGCCAGTATCTGATCAACCACGAGGTGGGCCACGCGATCGGCTATCAGCGGCACGAGCCGTGCACGGAGAACGGTGCGCTGGCGCCGGTCATGATGCAGCAGACGTTCTCGACCAACAACAACGATGCGGCCCGCTTCGACCCGGGCACGGTCAATCCCGACGGCAAGACGTGCCGATTCAACCCCTGGCCGTACCCGATCGCCTGAGTCGCGATTCGCCCGCAACGGTGCGTGGCGAGCCCCGCCATCTGTCGACACTTTGCGCACGTCCCCTGGTGGGCGCACGCGTGGCCGGGAAGCCTCACGATGCGTTCGCTGTTGTGAGATGTGCCTATTGTTGGTGCAGCACAGCCAAGCAAGGAGATTTCGGTGTCGACACCGTTGCCGCCGCTGGTAGAACCGGCGGCCGAACTCACGCGCGAAGAGGTGCAGCGCTACAGCCGCCACCTCATCATCCCGGACCTGGGCCTGGACGGGCAGAAGCGGCTCAAGAACGCCAAGGTGCTGGTCATCGGTGCCGGCGGGCTGGGGTCGCCGACTCTGCTGTACCTGGCCGCCGCCGGCGTGGGGACCATCGGGATCGTCGAGTTCGACGTCGTCGACGAGTCCAATCTGCAGCGCCAGATCATCCACGGCCAGTCCGACATCGGCCGGTCCAAGGCCGAGAGCGCGCGGGACTCCATCCTCGAGGTCAACCCGCTGGTCGAGGTGCGGCTGCATGAGTTGCGGCTGGAGCCCGACAACGCCGTCAAGCTGTTCGAGCAGTACGACCTGATCCTGGACGGCACCGACAACTTCGCCACCCGTTACCTGGTCAACGACGCCGCGGTGCTGGCGGGCAAGCCGTACGTCTGGGGCTCGATCTACCGGTTCGAGGGCCAGGTGTCGGTGTTCTGGGAGGACGCACCAGACGGCGCAGACGGGGAAAAGCGGGGCCTGAACTACCGCGACCTGTATCCCGAGCCGCCGCCGCCGGGCATGGTCCCGTCCTGCGCCGAGGGCGGCGTGCTGGGCATTCTCTGCGCCTCCATCGCGTCGGTGATGGGCACCGAGGCGATCAAGCTGATCACCGGCATCGGTGAACCGCTGCTGGGCCGGCTGATGGTCTACGACGCACTCGACATGACCTACCGCACGATCAAGATCCGCAAGGATCCGTCCACGCCGAAGATCACCGAGCTCATCGACTACGAGGAGTTCTGCGGTGTGGTGTCCGATGCCGCGGCCGAGGCCGCAGCCGACTCCACGATCACCCCGCGCGAGCTGCGCGAGCTGATTGACACCGGCAAGCCAGCTTGCGCTGATCGACGTGCGCGAGCCGGTCGAGTGGGACATCAACCGCATCGACGGCGCTGAGCTGATCCCCAAGGGGGCGTTCGAGACGGGGGAGGCGCTGGCCAAACTGCAGGTCGACCGCACGCCGGTGTTCTACTGCAAGACCGGCGTGCGTTCGGCCGAGGTGCTGGCCATCGTGAAGAGGGCCGGCTTCTCCGATGCCCTGCACGTGCAGGGCGGAATCGTCGCCTGGGGAACGCAACTCGAACCCGACATGGTGATGTACTAACGGCTGGTTTGCCGGACCTCCGCTTACGCTGACGTAATGAGTGTCGAGCGCCCGCCTGATCATGTGCTGGCGGGGTTCGGATTGACCGGTGTCGCGCCCGCCCCGCTCGGCTCGAGCTGGGAGGGCGGCTGGCGTTGCGGCGAGGTCGTGCTGTCGATGGTGGCCGATCACGCACGCGCCGCGTGGTCGGCGAAGGTACGCGAGACACTGTTCGTCGACGGTGTGCGGCTGGCCCGGCCGGTGCGATCGACCGACGGCCGCTACGTCGTGGCGGGCTGGCGGGCCGACACCTTCGTCGCCGGCACACCGGAGCCACGCCACGACGAGGTGGTGTCGGCCGCGGTGCGACTGCACGAGGCGACGGCCAAACTCGAGCGTCCGCGATTTCTGACCCAGCCGCCGGTGGCGCCGTGGTCCGATGTCGACGTGTTCATCGCCGCCGACCGGGCGGCATGGGAGGAACGTCCGCTGCACTCGCTGCCGCCGGGCGCGCGGGTGTCGCCGGGCTCGGCGGACGGGCAGCAGTCGATCGAACTGATCGGTCAGCTGGCCGCACTGCGCAGGCCGACCAAGAGCCCCAGTCAGCTGGTGCACGGAGACCTCTACGGCACAGTGCTTTTCGCCGGTACCGCCGCTCCGGGTATCACCGACATCACACCGTACTGGCGGCCGGCCTCGTGGGCGGCCGGGGTGGTGGTCGTCGATGCGTTGTCATGGGGTGAGGCCGACGACGGGCTGATCGAGCGATGGAGCCCACTGCCGGAGTGGCCGCAGATGCTGTTGCGCGCGTTGATGTTCCGCCTCGCCGTGCATGCACTGCATCCGCGGTCGACGGCTGCGGCCTTTCCGGGACTGGCGCGCACCGCGGCCCTGGTGCGCCTGGTTCTCTAGGATCGCGGCGCCGAGTGTGCGGTTTCGTGCGCGACACGCTGGCGCGCGGTCAAACCGCACACTCGCGCTCAGAACTCGTGGCGCACGTCTGCGCAACGGGATGCGGCCGTCCTCGGCCAGCACGCCTTCGGCGCGCAGCAGTTCCAGCTGCTGGGTGGTCAGGTGCGGCGCGGGGCGGCCCGACGCGCGAATCACCCGGTGCCACGGGAGATCCGACGAATCGGTGCGCATGATCCAGCCGACGATCCGCGGGCTGGAAAGTCCGGCTGCTTCGGCGATGTCGCCGTAGGTGGACACCCGGCCGGACGGTATCGACGGCCACCAGCGCGCGCACGGTTTCGACCTGTTCGTCGGTGACGGCGGCCATCTCAGCCCAGCGCCTTGCGGATCACCGCCGCGGTCTCGACGGGCCGCGCTTGGGCGACCATGTGATCGCAGTCGAAGTCCACGAGCGCGAAGCCGGGGCGAGTCGGCAAGTCCGGTGAGCAGTTCGTCGGTGACATACGGCGGCTCGGTCTTTGTGGCCCGCACCACCGTCGTGGGGACTGTCCGGAGGAGGAAACGTAATCGGACGGGCCAACTCGCTCCAGTACGACATCATCGCCGGGATGCTGATCCGCCATCCGCTTCGGCCGTCTGGCCAGGCCGATGAGGTGTTCGTCGAGTTCGCGGTCCAGTTCGCCGGCGTCGACGTCGGCCCACGAACCGTTCGCCTTCTCCGCTGCGTGCCTCGGCGCGGTCGGTGTAGTCCGGCGAGGCCAGCATGTCGTCGGCGATATCGCGCATCCATTCGCCGTCCAGGCCAACGGCCGGGTCGAGCAGGACCAGCGCGGAGACCAGATCCGGGCGCGACGCGGCAAGGGTCAACGCCACAGCGCCGCCGAACGAATGCCCCACGACCACCGCCGGCGCGTCGAGCAGCTCGGCCAGTGCGGCCACATTGGCGTCGATCGTCCACGGCGCCGCCCATGACGAGCGGCCGTGGCCCGAGCAGGTCCGGTGCGGCGACCGCGAATTCGGTCAGATGCCGCGTGGCCAGCGTCTGCCACCGTTGCCCGTGCCCGGTGAGCCCGTGAATGGCCAGGACCTGGGTGCGCCCCGGCGGGCCGAACCGGTGAAGGTGCAGGTGTTCGCTCACGCCTCTGATGCTGCCAGCCAGTCGGCCCGGCCAAATGTCGGACCCCCGTGGTGTCATTCCGGCATGTCCGCACCACACATCGATCTGACGCCCACCGCGCTCACCGAACCCGGGTTGCGCGGTGTCGTGCGGCTGATCGGGGGTGCGGGCACCGGCAAGAGCACTCTGCTGATCCAGGCCGCCGCCGCGCACATCGCCGCGGGCACCGACCCGGAATCGGTTCTGCTGCTGACGGGTTCGGCACGGCTCGGCACGCGAGGCGCGGGCCGCCATCACGTCGGCACTTCTGGAAGCGGGTACGCGCGCGGTCGTCCGCGAACCCCTGGTGCGCACGGTGCACTCGTACGCATTCGCGGTGTTGCGTCTGGCCGCGCAGCGCAAGGGCGATCCGCCGCCGCGGCTGATCACCAGCGCCGAGCAGGACGGCATCATCCGCGAACTGCTCGCAGGCGACCTCGAAGACGGTGACAGGTCCGCCGTGGCGTGGCCCGCGCAGCTGCGGCCTGCGCTGAGCACCGTCGGGTTCGCCACCGAACTGCGAGACCTGCTGGCGCGCTGCACCGAACGTGGTGTGGATCCCGTTGAGCTGCAACGCATCGGGCGACGCGCGGGCCGACCCGAATGGCTGGCTGCCGGGCAGTTCGCCCAGGCCTACGAGCAGATCATGCTGCTTGCGTTCGGCGGTCGGAATGGCCGCGCCGCAGGCCACCGTGCCTGCGCTGGGCGCCGCCGAGCTGGTGGGCGCGGCGCTGGAGGCCCTGGCCACCGACGACGACCTGCTGGCGGCCGAACGCGCCCGCATCAAACTGCTTCTGGTCGACGATGCCCAGCATCTGGATCCGCAGGCGGCCCGGCTGGTCCGAGTGTTGTCCGGCGGTGCAGAGCTCACCGTTCTGGCGGGGGACCCGAACCAGTCGGTATTCGGGTATCGAGGGGCGGATCCTGCGCTGCTGCGTGGCGACGAGCCGGCGCTCATCCTGACCGAGTCGCACCGCTGCGCGCCCGCGGTGGCGCGAGCCATCAGCGGCGTCGCCCAACGGCTTCCGGGTGCCGACGACGCTCGCCGCCTGGACAGCGCCGACGAGCCGGCGGGCTCATTGACGGTGCGCGTCGCCGGGCTCGACACACGCCGAATCCGCATTGATCGCCGATGCGCTGCGGCGCGCGCATCTGGTCGACGGGGTGCCGTGGTCGCAGATGGCGGTGATCGTGCGATCGGTGCCGCGGCTGGGCTCCGCACTCGCGCGCACCCTCGCCGCGGCGGGCGTGCCCGTGGACCTGCCGATGCCCGATGCGCCGCTGGCCGACCAGCCCGCGGTGCAGGCGCTTCTCACCGTTCTCGAGGCGACCGCACGGGGGAGCTCGACGGGGCCCAGGCGCTGTCACTGGTGACCGGGCCGATCGGCCGTGTCGACCCGGTGTCGCTGCGGCAGCTGCGGCGGGCGCTGCGTCGCCTCGACGGTAGTCAGCCGCCACGCGAATTCGGCGACCTGCTGGTCGACGCCCTGCACGGGAGTCCAAGGCGGGGGCACCACCGGCCGGAGAGCCGGGGACTGCCGGCCGAACTCGCCCGCCCGCTGCGCCGGGTCCGCGCCGTGCTGGCCGCCGCGCGACGCTCAGCGGCCGACGGTGGCGATCCGCGGTACACGCTCTGGCAGGCGTGGCACCGGTCGGGTCTGCAACGGCGCTGGCTGACGGCAAGTGAACGCGGCGGCGTGGCAGGCGCACAGGCCGACCGTGACCTCGACGCGGTCACCGCGCTTTTCGACGTCGCCGAGCAGTATGTGAACCGCACCGCCGGGGCATCGTTGCGTGGCCTTCTCGATCACGTCAGCGCGCTTGGCCTACCGTCCCGGAGCGAACGCGTCGTCTCTGATGCCGTCCCGGTGCTCAGCGCTCATGCGGCGCTGGGCAGGGAGTGGGAGTTCGTCGTCATCGCGGGACTGCAGGAAGGACTGTGGCCCAACATGATCCCTCGCGGTGGCGTGCTCGGCACACAGCGTCTGGTCGATGTGCTCGACGGTGTCGTGGCCCCCAACGACAGGGGGGTGTCGACCCGGGCGCCGCTGCTGGCCGAGGAGCGCAGGCTGCTCATCGCGGCGATGGGCCGTGCCCGCAGCCGGCTGCTGGTGACCGCTGTCGACAGCGACTGCGGCGACGAGTCGATGTTGCCGTCGTCGTTCTGCCATGAATTGGCCGCGCTGGCCACCGATCCCGACCCCGAGCCGCCGGTACCGGTGCACGCTCCGCGGGTGCTGGCGCCGACGGCCGTGGTCGGACGCCTGCGGTCGGTGGTCTGCGCCCCGCCCGATGACGTCGAGGACAGCGTGCGCGCCTGCGCAGCAACGCAACTGGCGCGGTTGGTGCAGGCGGGCGTGCCCGGCGCCGATCCCGGCCAGTGGTACGCGTCGACGACGCTGTCCACCGACGAGCCACTGTGGTGCGGTGACGACCACACCGTGACGCTGTCGCCGTCGACGCTGCAGACGCTGACGGACTGCCCACTGCGCTGGCTGCTGGAACGGCACGGTGGCAGCGACGCACGCGACGTTCGCTCGGCGATCGGATCGCTGCTGCATGCGTTGGTCGCCGATCCCGGGAAGACCGAGAGTCAGATGCTCAACGAGCTCGAAAAGGTCTGGGAGAAGCTGCCGTTCGACGCCGAGTGGCATTCGGACAACGAACTGGACCGGCACCGGACGATGTTGACGACGTTCGCAGAGTGGCGCGCGCAGTCCCGCGGCCAGCTCACCGAGGTGGGTACCGAGGTCGACGTCGCGGGTGAGGTCTGTGCCACTGACGGGGGGCCGGCGGTTCGGGTCCGGGGTCGTCTGGACCGGCTTGAACGCGACAGCGAGGGGCGCCTGGTGGTCGTCGACATCAAGACGGGTAAGAGCCCGGTCACCAAGGACGAAGCTCAGCGACACGCCCAGCTCGCGATGTATCAGTTGGCCATCGCCGAAGGGCTCCTGTCGCAGGGGGACGAGCCCGGTGGCGGACGGCTGGTGTACCTCGGCAAGACCAGCGGTGGTCGCGCCGCCGAACGCGAACAGGATGCGCTGACACCCGAATCGCACGCAACGTGGCGCGCGAAGGTGCAAGGGGCGGCGGCGGCCACCCAGGGCCCTCGATTCGTTGCGCGGATCAACGACGGCTGCGCGCACTGCCCGGTGCGCAGCATGTGCCCGGCCCAGACCCGCGCGGCAGGTCAGCAGTGAACCCGCGCTACAGCCCCGACGAACTGGCGTCGGCGCTCGGGCTCTTCGCCCCCACCGACGAGCAGGCGGCGGTGATCGCCGCGCCCCCCGGGCCGCTCGTCGTCATCGCCGGTGCGGGGGCGGGCAAGACGGAGACGATGGCGGCGCGGGTGGTCTGGCTGGTCGCCAACGGATATGCCACCCCGGGCGAGGTGCTCGGTCTGACGTTCACCCGCAAGGCGGCCGGGCAGCTGCTGCGCCGCGTCCGCACCAGGCTGGCCCGGCTCGCCGGGGCGGGCCTGGTGCCTGCCGGGCCCGGCATTCCCGACGTCACCGACGATCCGGCCACCGTCAGCACCTACCACGCCTTCGCCGGAAATCTGTTGCGCGAACACGGCCTGCTGCTCCCCGTCGAACCCGACACTCGTCTGTTGAGCGAAACCGACATGTGGCAGTTGGCTTTTCAGGTCGTATGCGAACACCCGCAGCCCCTCGACACCGACAAGACCCCGGCCGCGGTGACCGCGATGGTGCTGCGGCTGGCCGGCCAGCTGGCCGAACATCTCGTCGACACCGAGCAGTTGCGCGACACCCACGTCGAGCTCGAGCGGCTCGTGCACACGGCCTGCCCGCGGGCCCGTACCAGCGCGACCGCGGGCCCAGTCAATGGTTGTTGCGCATGCTGGCCACGCAGACCGAACGCACGCAGCTGGTCCCGCTGATCGACGCGCTGCACCAGCGGATGCGGGAGCAGAAGGTCATGGACTTCGGCATGCAGATGGCGTCGGCCGCGCGGTTGGCGTCGTCCTTCCCGCAGGTCGGCGAGCAGCTGCGGAACCGCTACCGGGTCGTGCTGCTCGACGAGTACCAGGACACCGGCCACGCCCAGCGGGTCGCGCTGTCGGCGCTTGTTCGGCGGCGGAGCCGACGACGGGCTGGCACTGACCGCCGTCGGCGATCCGATTCAGTCGATCTACGGCTGGCGCGGCGCCTCGGCCACCAACCTGCCGCGCTTCACCACCGACTTCCCCCGTGCCGACGGCAGCCCGGCGCCGACCCTGGAGCTGCGCACCAGCTGGCGCAACCCGCCCGGCACTTTGCATTTGGCGAACGCGGTGTCGGCGGAGGCGCGGCGCCGCTCGGTCTCGGTCCGCAAGCTGCGGCCCAAACCCGACGCCGCCCGAGGGCACCATCCGATGCGCCCTGCTGACCGACGTCGTCTGCCGAACGCGAATTGGCTCGCGGACCATCTGGCACGGATCTATCACGAGGGCGCGGGCCGGTGGCGCCACGGCGCCGACGACTGCGGTGCTCGTCCGCCGCAACGCCGATGCCGCACCGATTGCCGAGGCGCTCACCTCGCGCGGCGTACCGGTCGAAGTCGTGGGACTTGCGGGGCTGCTCGGTGTGCCCGAGGTCGCCGATGTGGTGGCGATGCTGCGAATGGTGGCCGACCCCACCGCGGGCGCCGCCGCGATGCGCGTACTCACCGGCCCGCGCTGGCGGCTGGGTGCGCGTGACGTCGCGGCGCTGTGGCGGCGCGCCGTCGAACTCGACGACTCCGGCAGGCCGACGGACGGGGCGACGGCCGAGCGTGTCGTGGCGCAGGCCGCACCCGACGCCGACACCGCGTGTCTGGCGGACGCCGTCAGCGATCCGGGCTCCGCCGCGGCCTACTCGTCGACGGGATACGCCCGCATCATCGGCTTTGGGTCGCGAACTCACCGCGCTGCGCGCTCATCTCACGCACCCGCTGCCTGAACTCGTCGCCGAGGTGCGACGGGTGCTCGGCGTGGACACCGAGGTCCGGGCGGCGCGACGGGTCTCGGCGGGCTGGGCGGGCACCGAGCATCTCGACGCGTTCGCCGACGTGGTGGCCGACTTCGCGTACCCGTCCCGGCGCCACGGTGTCCGGCCTCCTGGCATATCTCGATGCGGCCGAGCAGGTGGAGAACGGGCTGGCGCCCGCTGCGGGGGCGGTGTCGGTCTCCGACGACCGGGTTCAAATCCTCACCGTGCACGCCGCCAAGGGCCTGGAATGGCAGGTCGTTGCGGTACCCCACCTCAGCGGCCGGGTGTTCCCGTCCACCGCGTCCGCCAGGACCTGGCTCACCGACGCCGGCGACCTGCCGCCGCTGCTGCGGGGTGATCGGGCCACACTCTCAGCGCACGGCGTGCCGGTGCTGGATACCTCCGATGTAAACGATCGAAAGAAATTGTCGGACAAGATCTCTGACCACAAGGACAGTCTGGCTGTGCGCCGCATCGATGAGGAGCGACGGCTGTTGTACGTGGCGATCACCCGTGCCGAGAACACACTGCTGCTGTCGGGTCATCACTGGGGGGCGGCCGAGACGAAACCACGCGGGCCGTCGGCGTTCCTCGAAGAGCTCAAGGCGATCATCGAGCGGGCGGATGCCGCCGGCGAACCCTGCGGAGTCATCGAGCAGTGGGCCCCGGTTCCGGCCGACGGCGAGCCCAACCCGTTGCGTGACAACGTGGTCGAGGCGGTCTGGCCCGCCGACCCCGCGGGCTCGCGCCGCGACGATGTGGGGCGTGGCGCCGAGCTGGTCGCCCGGGCGCTCTCGGGCGAGATCGCCGGTGCACCCGCGGACGGCGGCGAGGGTTGGGCATCCGATGTCGACGCGCTGCTGGCCGAACGCGACCGAGTCGTCCGATCGTCCGGTCCCGCCGTTGCCCGCGCAACTGTCGGTCAGCACGTTGGTCGAACTCAGCCGCGACCCCGATGCCGTCGCACATCGGCTGCGTCGCCGGTTGCCCAGCCGACCCGATCCACATGCCTTACTGGGCACCGCTTTCCACGATTGGGTGCAGCGCTTCTATCACGCTGAGCGGCTTTTCGACCTCGACGACCTGCCCGGCGCCGTGGACCACGACGCCACCGTCACCGATGAACTCGCCGAACTTCAGGCCGCGTTCGCGGTGTCCTCATGGGCCGGACGCACCCCGATCGACGTGGAGGTGCCGTTCGACATGGTGATCGCCGGGCGAGTGGTGCGCGGCCGGATCGACGCGGTGTTCGGCGACGACGACGGCGGCGCCACCGTCGTCGACTGGAAGACAGGTGACCCGCCGGACACCCCGGAAGCCAAGCAGCATGCGGCCGTCCAGCTCGCCGTCTACCGACTCGCCTGGGCAGCCCTGCAGGGGTGTTCCGTCGAATCCGTACGCGCGTCGTTTCACTACGTGCGCAGCGGGCTGACGGTCAGCCCCGACGATCTGCCCGGCAGGGAGGACCTGCTGGCGCTGCTGAGAACTACTGCGGCTTAGACGAGCGATAGATCTTCAGGGCCTCGGTGATCATCGGGATCTGCAGGGGCAGCCTCGCGATTGCGCCCAGCCGCATGGGCAGCGTCTTGTCGGGATCCTTGAACCACAACCGGCACATGTTGACGTTGCCGGGAAACACGCCGATGAACAGCGCTACCGCAGCCAGCGCGCCCAGCCTGCGCGTCTTCGGTGCCAGCAGCAGCGCGCCGGTCGCCAGTTCGCCCACGCCGGAGGCGTAGGTGTAGAAGCGTGCGCTGCCCGGCAGCTCCTGCGGGATGATCGTGTCGAACGGCTTGGGGGCCACGAAATGCAGCACGCCCATGCCGAGGAGGCCTGCGCCCATCAGATGGGCTCGTTTCGGATTGGCGATCTGCTGCAGTTCGGCCGGTGGTGTGGTCATGGTTACATAATGGCGTGCGCCGACTCGGAAGCGATGACCGGTTCTGATGGCTAAAGGAAGATTGCGGCGTCGGCTGAGCAGAATAAATCAGCCGCTCGCAGATCGGCCGGTCCACTCGCTGGTCGACCGCGTGCAGATACCCGAAGAGGTGCCAAGTCCGTGGCTGCGCATCACGAAGCGGATCGTCATCGCGATCGGCGTGCTGTGTGCGGTCGTGTTCATCGTCTACCTGGACCGCGACGGCTACCGCGACACCCAGACCGACGGCCTGTCGCTACTGGACTGCTTCTACTACGCGACGGTGTCCCTGTCGACGACAGGCTACGGCGACATCACGCCCATTACCGAGGGTGCGCGGCTGGTCAACATCGTGATCATCACGCCCCTGCGGGTCGCGTTCCTGATCGTGTTGATCGGCACCACCGTCGAGACGCTCACCACCGAGTCGCGACAGGCGTTCAAGATCCAGCAGTGGAGGAACAAGTTGCGCAACCACACCGTCGTCATCGGATACGGCACCAAGGGCAGAACCGCGGTCGCGGCGATGGTCGGCGACGAGGTTGCGCCCGCCGACATCGTCGTCGTCGACGAGAACCCCGCAGCGCTCGAGCGCGCCAAGAGCGCTGGACTGGTCACCGTGCGCGGCAGCGCGACCGACTCGGAGATTCTGCGACTGGCCAGCGCCCAGCACGCCAAGGCGATCATCGTGGCCACCAATCGAGACGACACCGCCGTGCTCGTCACGCTGACCGCCCGCGAACTCGCGCCCAAAGCCAAGATCATCGCCGCGGTGCGGGAAGCCGAGAACCAGCACCTGCTCGAGCAGTCCGGCGCCGACTCGACGGTGGTGACGTCGGAGACCGCCGGCCGCCTGCTGGGCATAGCGGTACAGACCCCGAGCGTTGTCGAGATGATGGAAGACCTTCTCACCCCCGATGCCGGCTTCGCGATCGCCGAACGCGAAGTCAACCCCAAAGAGGTCGGTGGATCGCCGAGGCACAACACCGACATCGTGCTGGGCGTCGTGCGCGCAGGGAAGCTGCTGCGCGTCGACGACGAACAGGTCGACGCACTCGACAACGGCGACCGGCTGCTGTACATCCGCAGCGCGGACGCGGAGCGGTGATGTGGGGGTACCGCCCGCTTGCGGGGGACGCTTGCGCGAAGAACGGACCGTGCTGATGTAGGGGTACCGCCCGCTTGCGGGGGACGCTTGCGCGAGGTGGGGACCCCAGCCCGATGGGCCCACGCGCGCAGCGCAGGGGAGGCGAGGGGACAGACTGCGATGACCTCCGGCGGATTCCGGCTCCGCAACGTCCCGCTGCTGTCCCGTGTCGGCGCCGACCGCTCCGACACCCTGCGCACAGACGTCGATGCGGCGCTGGCCGGCTGGCCGGATGCCTTGGTGCTCCGGGTGGACCGTCGAAACCAGGTGCTGATCTCCGAGGGCAGGGTGGTGCTCGGCAAGGCCGCCAGCCTGGGCGCAAAGCCGCCGGAGAACGCGGTGTTCCTCGGGCGGCTCGGCGACGGGACGCACGTGTGGGGGATCCGCGCGGCGCTGGAGGGGCCCGAAGATCCGCACACCGAAACCGAGGTGCTCGATCTGCGCCGCGCGGGCCCGATCTTCGACGATGTCAGCGCGCAACTCGTCGCGACGGCGACCGCGCTGCTGAATTGGCATGACAGCGCACGGTTCAGCGCGATCGACGGCGCGCCGACCAAGCCGATCAAGGGCGGTTGGGCGCGAGTCAACGCCACCAACGGGCACGAGGAGTTTCCGCGCATCGACCCGGCGGTGATCTGCCTGGTCCACGACGGCCACGATCGCGCGGTGCTGGCCCGGCAGACCGTGTGGCCGGAGCGGCTGTTCTCGCTGCTGGCCGGGTTCGTCGAGGCGGGGGAGTCGTTCGAATCGTGTGTGGTCCGCGAGATCGCCGAGGAGGTCGGGCTGAACGTGACCGACGTCCGGTACCTGGGCAGTCAGCCGTGGCCGTTTCCGCGTTCGCTGATGGTCGGCTTTCACGCGATCGGTGACCCGGAACAGGAGTTCTCGTTCAACGACGGCGAGATCGTCGAGGCGGCCTGGTTCACCAGGGCCGAGGTCCGCGCCGCGCTGGCCGACGGCGACTGGAGCAGCGATTCGCCGTCGCGGCTGCTGCTGCCCGGATCGATCTCGATCGCCCGCGAAATCATCGAATCGTGGGCGGCGCTGGACTGATGTCGCCGCCGTCGCGGCTCCGTGGACTAGCGCCCGAGTTTCTTCTTGACCTCGGCACCGCTCGGGTTGGTCAGCGTGCTGCCGTCGGGAAACTTCAGCGTGGGGACCGTCTGATTGCCGCCGTTGGCCGTGGCCACGAACTCCGCTGCGGCGGGGTCGGTCTCGATGTCGACCTCGGCGAACGCGATGCCCTCGGCCTTCAGCACCTTCTTCAGGCGGACGCAGTAGCCGCACCAGGAGGTGGTGTACATGGTCAGCTCGGTACTCATAAGCGCAGTCAACGTAGCCGATGGGGCGAACATGCCCGCCGCCGTGCCCCGGTTTTGTCGGTCGGTCCTGACAAGATGGTCCGCATGCCGGTAGAGGTCGCGTCTTCGCGCATCATCGACGACCTCGACGACGAGCAGCGCGAGGCCGTCCTCGCCCCGCGCGGTCCGGTCTGCGTGCTGGCAGGCGCGGGTACCGGAAAGACGCGCACCATCACCCGCCGCATCGCCCACCTCGTATCGTCCGGGCATGTGGCGCCGGGCCAGGTGCTCGCGGTGACGTTCACCCAGCGGGCCGCCGGTGAGATGCGTGCCCGGTTGCGCACCCTCAGCGACGACTGGGCCGGAGTGTCCGCAGAATCCGTGCAGGCGATGACGTTCCATGCCGCCGCGCGCCGCCAGCTGGCTTATTTCTGGCCACGTGTCGTCGGAAACACCGGATGGCAACTACTCGACACGAAGTTCGCGGTCGTCGCACAGTCCGCCAACCGCACCGGGCTGCAGGTCAGCACCGACGACGTGCGTGACCTCGCCGGTGAAATCGAATGGGCCAAGGGGTCTTTGATCAGCCCGGAGACGTACGGCGCCGCAGTCGCCGCCGCCGGTCGCGACATCCCGTTCGACGCGCAGAAGGTCGCGGCGGTGTACGCCGGATACGAGACACTCAAGGCCCGCCGCGACGGGACGACGCTGTTGGACTTCGATGACCTGCTGCTGCATACCGCCGCCGCGATCGAGAACGACGCGGCGGTCGCCCAGGAGTTCCGCGACCGGTACCGCTGCTTCGTGGTCGACGAATATCAGGACGTGACGCCGCTGCAGCAGCGCGTGCTCGACGCGTGGCTCGGCGACCGCGACGATCTCACGGTGGTCGGCGACGCCAACCAGACCATCTATTCGTTCACCGGTGCCACGCCGCAGTATCTCCTGGACTTCTCGCGGCGCTTTCCCGACGCCGCGGTGGTCCGCCTGGAGCGCGACTACCGGTCCACCCCGCAGGTGGTGTCGCTGGCCAACCGCGTCATCGCCGCCGCCCGCGGTCGGATGGCCGGCAGCAAGCTGCATCTGGTCGGCCAGCGCGACCCCGGCCCGGCGCCCACGTTCGCCGAGCATCGTGACGAGGTCGCCGAGGCCGCCGCGGTCGCCAAGAACATCAAGCGGCTCATCGGGGCGGGCACCGCGCCATCGGAGATCGCGGTGTTGTACCGCATCAACGCCCAATCGGAGGTCTACGAGGAGGCGCTGACCGAAGCGGGCATCCCCTTCCAGGTCCGTGGTGGCGAAGGGTTTTTCAGTCGCCAGGAGGTCCGCCAATCGCTGGTGGCGCTGCAGCGCGCGGCCGAGCGCGATGCCGATGGCCCGCTGCCGGAGATCGTCCGAGCCGTCTTGGAGCCCCTGGGGCTGACGGCCGAGCCGCCCGCCGGCACCCGGGCGCGTGAACGGTGGGAGGCGCTGACCGCGCTGGCCGAACTGGTCGACGAGGAGGTCGCGCAGCGTCCGTCGCTGGACCTGACCGCCCTGCTCACCGAGCTGCGTCAGCGCGCCGACGCACGGCATCCACCCGTGGTCCAGGGCGTCACCCTCGCCTCGCTGCACGCCGCCAAGGGTCTGGAATGGGACGCGGTGTTCCTCGTCGGTCTGGCCGACGGCACACTGCCCATCTCCCATGCCCTGACGCACGGCCCGGACAGCGAGCCGGTCGAAGAGGAGCGCCGCCTGTTCTACGTCGGAATCACCAGGGCACGAATGCATTTGGCGCTCAGCTGGGCGCTCGCCCGGGCTCCGGGCGGACGGCAGAGCCGAAAGCCGTCACGGTTCCTCAACGGCGTCGCGCCGCAGGCGTCCGGCGACAACAGCCCCGCCCGGCCCCGTCGGCCGAAGGGCGCCACGCCGCGGTGCCGCGTGTGCAACGCCGCGCTGACCGCTCCCGCGGCCATCGTGTTGCGCCGGTGCGAGGGATGCCCGTCGGATATCGACGAGAACCTGCTCGCCGAACTCAAGGACTGGCGGCTGCGCACCTGCAAGGAGATGAGCGTGCCCGCATACGTGGTGTTCACCGACAACACGCTGATCGCGATCGCCGAGACGCTGCCGAGCGACGACGCCGCCCTCGTCGCGATTCCCGGCATCGGTGCGCGCAAGCTCGAGCAATACGGCGCCGACGTCCTCGCGTTGGTCAAGGGCCGCCAATCGTCGTAAAAATCGTGCCAAAACCGCAGGTCAGAAAATCAGTTGTCCGTTTGGCCTGTTACGCTTAGCCTCGAGATCGCACACACCAGCCGTGCGATTTGTCGTGTGAAAGGAGGGTTCCGAGACATGTTGAGCATGAATGCGTTTAACGGCGTACGCATTGCCGGCGGTTCGTGGACCCTCCATGTCCCGGCTGCCGCCGCCGCGGCGCATCCCGCATACCTGGCGCATGCCGCCGCGGGAGCCACAGCTGCCATTACCCCGCAGCCCAAGCGCCGCCGCACCGCCGCCGCGACTGCACCGTCCGTGGATCGGGGCCCCAGCTAGGAAGCCCACGATCTCGCCCGAAGAGGCCACGGACCCGCAGTCACCGGATCCGTGGCCAATTTATTTGGGACCCCTTCAATCCCTGGTCACAGATCCGTCAGAAGACAGATGCGACAACCATTCGACCAGGAAGCAGAGGACGGGACATGTCATTCGCGGACATGCCGACAAAAGACGAAGCTGGCGGTGCCCTGTCACCTGTACGACCCCGATATGTGGTTCGCCGAGAGCCCCGTCGAACTCGAACGCGCCAAGTCGCTGTGCGCGGAGTGCCCGATCCGGCGCGAGTGCCTGGCGGCCGCGCTCGAGCGCGAGGAGCCGTGGGGCGTGTGGGGCGGCGAGATCTTCGACCGCGGCACGGTCATCGCACGCAAGCGTCCGCGTGGACGGCCACGCAAGAACACCGAGGGAACCCGGCAGCAGCGTAGGCGCTGCCGGGTTCTTCCCGACCCGCGAGGTCAGGCGGCTTCTTTGGCGAATCCCGGAATCAGTTCCGTGGCAAGCGCTTTGGCCGGGATGTGTGCATCGAGCTGGCAGGAGATCGCGACGTTTGACGCGATCACCCGCATCGGAATCGCCAGCTTCGCGCGGGATGTCCATCTGGCGCGCGGCCTTGATCTGGCCCGCGGCGCGGTCCGGTCGCATGTTCGCGGTGGTGATGCGCTGCAGCCACTTTCGCGTGTAGTGGAAGACCTCGACCTCGAGCGGTTCCACGTACTGCTTCATCATCTCGTCCATCTCGCGGTGCGAAACCTGCTCGCCCTTCTGGATGAACCCGATGCGCTGCATGGCAGCCTGCAGGTTCTCGTAGTCGTCTTCGAGTGCGTATCGCGTCGCCAGGCCGATGTCGACGGGGATACCGCCGGGCATCGGTGCGACCGCGCCGAAGTCGATGACGCCCATCTTGCCGTCGGGCAGCAGCATGAAGTTTCCGGGATGCGCGTCGCCGTGCATCATTTCGAGACGCTTGGGCGCGTCGTAGGTCAGCTCGAACAGTCGGGTGCCCATCAGATCGCGCTGCTCCTGCGTGCCCTCGCGGATGATCACCGACATCGGGATGCCCTCGATCCACTCCTGGATCACCACCTTGGGCGCACTGGCGACGATGTGCGGGACGACGAAATCGTGGATGTCCCTCATAGGCTTTGGCGAACGCACGCTGGTTGTCGGCCTCGAGCCGGTAGTCGAGTTCCATCTCGGTGCGCTCGATCAGCTCGTCGACCACGCCCTGCACATCGGCGCCGGGGGACGAGCTGCCTGAGCACGCTGACCATCCGCTGCATGGTCTTCAGGTCGGCGCGCAGCGCCTCGTCGGCGCCGGGGTACTGAATCTTGACCGCGACCTCGCGACCGTCGGACCACACCGCCTTGTGCACCTGGCCGATGCTGGCCGACGCCACCGCGGTGTCGTCGAACGACGTGAACCGTTCGCGCCACTTGGTGCCCAGCTGGCCGTCGAGCACCCGGTGCACCTTGGCCGCGGGCAGTGGCGGGGCCTCTCGCTGCAGTTTGGTCAGCGCTTCGCGGTACGGCTTGCCGTACTGCTCGGGGATGGCGGCCTCCATGACCGACAGCGCCTGACCGACCTTCATCGCGCCGCCCTTGAGCTCACCGAGGACGGTGAACAGCTGCTGGGCCGCCTTGTCCATCAACTCGGCGTTGACCTCGTCCTTGGGCTTGCCGGTCAGCCGTTTGCCGAAGCCCAGCGCCGCCCGGCCGGCCATGCCTGCCCCGAGGCCCGCGATCTTGGCATTGCGCGCGGCCCGACCCCGTTTGATCTCACTCACCAGTCCATCATCCACGACATTGCTGAACCTCCTACAACGACTTGCCTACAAACGTTGTCAGCAGGTGCAGCGCGGGTGCCGGGACCAGCGGCGCGCCACGATCGATCCCACGTTGACGTCGAACTCCAGGGTCGTGTTCAGTGTGGGCGGCGGCGTCGGGGAGCGGTGCGGCGCCCGAGCCGCTCGCGGACGGCGCGGATGACGCGGTCGATCTGGTTGAGCGCCAGCGCCGCGGTCGCCAGCACGGTGGCGCGGTCAGCGTTGCCCACGGTGTCGCGCAGTTGCGCTGCGAGCGCCGGCCAGGCGGCGTCGCGGTCGCTGCGGTGCAGGTCAGCGCATCCGAGGCAGCTGGTCATACCCGGGATGACCAGCGGCCCGACAAGGCCGACGCCGTCGCGCACCCGGACCGGAAGGTGCGGCACTCCGGTCGCGTGCAGGTCGCGCACCACCCGCGGGTCGGACACCAGGAAGTCGGTCAGCACCGCAAGGTCGGCCGGCGCCGCCGGCATGCGTGCGGCTGGTCTGCGTGATCTGGGCGCCCGAGCAGCGCAGCGCCCCGGCGAGCAGATCCGACAGCGGGCCGCGTCCATGGATTCGGATGGCCGCCGCGCGGGCGCGCCGTCGCGCCGTCGTCGTGACGACACCGGCGTCGACGAGCGACGACACCAGGTCGGCGATGCCGTCGACCGCGACCTCGCCGGCGAGCCCCTTGAGCTCGGACATGGTGGCGCCCGATTGGAGGCGGCGCAGCAGGTCGGCCAGCGCCCTGGGGGTCAACCCCGACGGCGGACGGACCAGTACCGCCCGCCGCGGATCCCAGCCCACCTGCACGACGCCGTCGGGTCGCAACAGCACCGGCCTTGCAGGATCGAGGACGTAGCGCCCCATGCGTGGAGTCTGACACGAAAGTCGACGGACCCCGTCGAGTTATCCACAGGCGCCGTCGGCCGGCACCGGCTCAGTGGTCGGAATCGCCTGTGTCGGGGCCTGTTTCGCGGTCCTTCTCGAGATCCGCGAGAGCCTGATCGATGCCGCTGGTGTCGCCGCCGATCATGCGGTCGATGAAGCCGGCCGGCTCGTCGAGGTCCGTCGGCGCTGGGCAGCAGGTCCGGGTGCTGCCACACGCCGTCGCGGGCGTCGGCGCCGACGGCCTCGGTCAGCCGCTCCCACAATGCGGCGGCCTCGCGCATCTTGCGTGGCCGCAGTTCCAGCCCGACCAGGGTGGCGAAGGTCTGCTCGGCGGGGCCGCCGGTGGCGCGCCGTCTGCGCAGGGTCTCCGCCAGCGCCGACGTGCCGGGAATCCGGTCGCCCAGTGCGGCGGTGACCACGGTCTGCACCCAGCCCTCGATCAGCGCCAGCAGCGTCTCGAGCCGCTCGAGCGCGGCGGTCTGCTCTGGCGTCGCCTTCGGTTCGAAGATGCCCTGGTTCAGCAGTTGTTCCATCTGAGACGGATCGGCCAGCGCCGCGGGGTTGAACCCCTGCGCGAGCTCCTCGATGCCGCTCATGTCGATCTTCATGCCCTTGGCGAACGCCTCGACCGCGTTGAGCAGCTGGCTGGACAGCCACGGCACGTGGCTGAACAGGCGGTGGTGCGCGGCCTCGCGCGCCGCGAGGAAGGTCAGGATCTCGCTGCGCGGCTGCTCGAGTCCCTCGGTAAGCGACTCGATGGCCTCAGGCATCAGCGCCGCTACGCCCTTGGGGCCCAGCGGCAGCCCGATATCGGTGGAGGTCAGCACTTCTCGCGACAGCTTGCCCAGCGCCTGGCCCAGCTGCGAGCCGAACGCCATGCCGCCCATCTGCGTCATCATCGACAGCAGCGGCCCGGCCATGGACTTCGCCTCTTCGGGCAGCGACGACGCCCACACCGTGGAGATCTGCTCGGCCACCGGATCGCACAGTCGCTTCCAGGTCTCCAGCGTGTTGTCGACCCAGTCGTTGGGCGTCCACGCCACCGCCTTGGTGGTCCCCGCGGGCAGTGCCGTCACGCCGTCGAGCCAGGTCTCGGCCAGATGGACGGCGTCGGAGATCGCCGCGCTGGTCTTCTCGCCGACGGGCGCGACGAAGCCGATCGAGCTCGACGCGAGCTGACGGGCCAGGTCGTAGTTCACCGGCCCCGACTCTGCCGTCCGGCCGTCACGTTGCCGGCGCCGCTGAACATCTCCCCGAGACGGCTGAAGATCTGACCCAGCTGGGACATGTCGAACTCGGCGCCGCCCAGGCCGAACGGATCGCCCGGGCCCGCGCCGGAACCCGAATCAGGGTCCTTCTTGCGTTTGTCTCGCTCGGGGTCGTCCCCAGGGGAGAAGCCGAAAGGCAGGTCAGCCATGCCCTCAACGGTACTCACCGCGCGCCGTGGTGCAGTGCGGCAGCGTCACGCCAGCGAGTGCACGCTGGTGCACGCCGACGTGTCGAGGTCGCCTCGATTTCGGCGCCAACCTCTACATTGGGCGGCGTGAACAGGCGGATTTTGACGTTGCTCGTCGCGCTCGTGCCGATCGTCGCGTTCGGAGTGCTGCTGTCGGTGGTGACGGTGCCGTTCGTCTCGCTGGGGCCGGGACCGACGTTCGACACACTCGGTGAGGTCGACGGCAAGCAGGTCGTGGACATCGAGGGCACCGAGGTCCATCCCACGTCAGGGCACCTGAACATGACCACGGTGTCCCAGCGCGACGGCCTGACCCTCGGGCAGGCGCTGGCGCTTGTGGATGTCGGGCCGCGAACAGCTGGTCCCGCGAGATCTGGTCTACCCGCCGGACAAGTCGAAGGACGAGGTCGACAAGGCCAACAACAGCCGACTTCCGCCAGTCCGAGGACAGCGCCGAATACGCCGCCCTGCTCTACCTGAAGTACCCGATGGCCGTCAGCGTGGAGACGGTCAACGAGGACGGTCCATCGGCGGGCAAGCTGCAAGCCGGCGACGCGATCGACTACGTCAACGGAAAGCCGGTGGCCGATCTCGACGAGTTCCAGGCCCTGATCAAGGACACCAAGCCGGGTGACGAGGTGGTGCTGGACTACCGCCGCAAGAACGGGGACCTGGGGACTGCCACCATCACGCTGGGTAAGCACCCTGACCGCGATCAGGGTTACCTCGGGATCGGAGTGCTCGACGCGCCGTGGGCGCCGTTCACCGTCGACTTCAACCTCGCCAACATCGGCGGCCCGTCCGCAGGGCTGATGTTCAGCCTCGCGGTCGTCGACAAACTCACCACCGGCGACCTCAACGACGGCAAGTTCGTCGCGGGCACCGGAACCATCACCGGCGACGGCGAGGTCGGCCCGATCGGCGGCATCACCCACAAGATGCTGGCGGCCCAGGAGGCCGGCGCCACCATCTTCCTGGTTCCCGCCGACAACTGCGAGGAAGCCAAGACGGCCCACGAGGACGGCCTGGAGCTGGTCAGGGTCGAAAACCTCGATCAGGCCGTGGCCGCGCTGAAGACCTTGTCCGCTGGTGGCGAACGGCCACATTGCTAGGCGCTGTGGGGTCGTCGCCACTTTTCACATGCGTAGAGTTGTGGCACGTCGGTGAAGACGTGTGGAAAACGGTTAGAAACTGGAGTTGACGAGTGGGTATGCGGCCCGCGGCAAGAATGCCGAAGCTGACACGACGTAGCCGAATCCTGATCGCGGTTGCCGCGGTATTCGTCCTGATGCTGTTGATCGGCCCACGACTGATCGACACCTACGTCGACTGGCTGTGGTTCGGCGAGCTCGGGTACCGCTCGGTGTTCACCACCCAGCTGGTCACCCGCCTGGTGGTGTTTCTCGTCGCCGCGGTGCTGATCGGCGCGATCGTGTTCGCCGGGCTGGCGCTGGCCTACCGCACCCGCCCGGTGTTCGTCCCGACCAACGGGCCCAACGATCCGGTCGCGCGTTACCGCACCGCGGTGATGACCCGGCTGCGGCTGGTCGGCATCGGCGTTCCGGCGTTCATCGGCCTGCTCGCCGGGCATTGTGGCGCAGAGCTATTGGACCCGCATTCAGCTGTTCCTGCACGGCGGCAGCTTCGGGATCAACGATCCGCAGTTCGGCATGGACCTCGGCTTCTATGCGTTCGATCTGCCGTTCTACCGGCTGGTGCTCAGCTACCTGTTCGTCGCGGTATTCCTGGCGTTCATCGCGAACCTGTTGGGCCACTACCTGTTCGGTGGTATCCGGCTGTCGGGTCGCAGCGGAGCGCTGAGCCGTGCGGCGCGCATCCAGCTGATCACGCTGGTCGGCGTCCTGATGTTGCTCAAGGCCGTCGCGTACTGGCTGGACCGCTACGAACTGTTGAGCCACACCCGCGGCGGCAAGCCGTTCACCGGCGCCGGATACACCGACATCAACGCGGTGCTGCCCGCGAAGCTGATCCTGATGGCCATTGCGGTGATCTGCGCGGCGGCGGTGTTCTCCGCGATCGTGTTGCGCGACTTGCGGATTCCCGCGATCGGTGTGGTGCTGCTGCTGTTGTCGTCGTTGGTGATCGGCGCCGGGTGGCCGCTGGTGGTCGAGCAGTTCAGCGTCAAGCCGAATGCGGCGCAGAAGGAAAGCGAATACATCAGCCGAAGCATCACGGCCACCAGACAGGCCTACGGACTGACCGATGAAACCGTCACCTACCGCGACTACAGCGGAGATGCTCAGGCCACGCGCCCAGCAGGTGGCCGCCGACCGCGCGACGACGTCGAACATCCGGTTGCTCGACCCCACGATCGTCAGCCCGGCGTTCACCCAGTTCCAGCAGGGCAAGAACTTCTACTACTTCCCCGACCAACTGGCGATGGACCGCTACACCGGAGCGCGACGGCAACCTGCGTGACTTCGTCGTCGCCGCCCGCGAGCTCAACCCTGACCGGCTGATCGACAACCAGCGGGACTGGATCAACCGGCATACCGTCTACACGCACGGCAACGGCTTCATCGCCTCGCCGGCCAACACCGTGCGCGGAGTTGCCAACGATCCCAACCAGAACGGCGGCTACCCGGAGTTCCTGGCCAGCGTCGTCGGCGCGAACGGCAGCGTCATCTCACCGGGTCCGGCTCCGCTGGACCAGCCGCGGATCTACTACGGTCCGGTGATCGCCAGCGCCCCGGCGGATTACGCCATCGTCGGTAAGAACGGCGACGTCGACCGCGAGTACGACTACGAAACCAACACCGAGACCAAGAACTACACCTACGGGGGCTCCGGCGGGGTGCCCGTCGGCAGTTGGCTGGCGCGTTCGGTGTTCGCCGCGAAGTTCGCCGAGCGGAACTTCTTGTTCTCCAACGTGATCGGCGAGAACAGCAAGATCCTGTTCAATCGCGATCCGGCCGAGCGCGTGGAGGCGGCTGGCGCCGTGGCTGACCACCGACACCACCGTCTATCCGGCCATCGTGAACAAGAAGATGGTGTGGATCGTGGACGGCTACACCACTCTGGACAACTACCCGTACTCGCAGTTGACGACGCTGTCGAGCGGCGACGGCGGATTCCACCGAGGTGGCGCTCAACCGGCTGCAGCCCGACAAGCAGGTGTCCTACATCCGCAACTCGGTCAAGGCGACCGTCGACGCGTACGACGGCACGGTGACGCTGTATGCGCAGGACGAGCAGGACCCGGTGCTGCAGGCATGGATGAAGGTGTTTCCCGGACACGGTCAAGCCCAAGAGCGACATCACCCCTGAACTGCAGCAGCACCTGCGTTACCCCGAGGATCTGTTCAAGGTGCAGCGCGCGCTGCTGGCCAAGTACCACGTCGACGATCCCGTGACGTTCTTCTCCACGTCGGACTTCTGGGACGTGCCGCTGGATCCCGAACCCGACGGCCAGCAGCTACCAGCCGCCGTACTACATCGTCGCCAAAAACCTTGCCAGCCAACAACAATTCGGCGTCCTTCCAGCTGACCAGTGCGATGAACCGGTTCCGTCGCGACTTCCTGGCGGCCTACATCAGCGCCAGTTCCGATCCCGATACCTACGGCAGGCTCACGGTGCTGACGATCCCGGGCCAGGTCAACGGTCCGAAGCTGGCGTTCAACGCGATCAGCACCGACACCGCGGTGTCTCAGGAACTCGGCCTGATCGGCCGCGACGGCCAGAACCGCATCCGCTGGGGCAACCTGCTCACCCTGCCGATCGGCCAGGGCGGCCTGCTCTACGTCGCGCCGGTGTACGCCTCGCCGGGCACCAGCGACGCCGCGTCGTCGTACCCGCGTCTGATCCGGGTGGCGATGATGTACAACGACAAGATCGGTTTCGGTCCGACGGTGCGTGACGCCCTCATCGAGCTGTTCGGGGCCGGTGCCGATGCGACTGCTACCGGTCCCGCGCCGGCCGGCCCGGTGAACAACGGGCAACCGCAGGCCGCTCCGCCAGCAGCTGATGGTCAGCCGTCGACCGGACAGCCGCCCGGAAATCAGCGCACACCCGCGGCGCAGGTTCCGGAAGCGGCCGTGCCGCCGGGTGGCCCTGTGCAGTTGTCGCCGGCCAAAGCCGCAGCGCTGCAAGAAATCAACACCGCGCTGGACGCGCTGCAGGGGGCCCAGACCGGCGGTGACTTCGGCGAGTTCGGCGACGCGCTGCAACGCCTCGACGACGCGGTGAAGAAGTACCAGTCGACCCGCTAGCGGTGCTGCCCAGCCGTTTCCGCGAGCGTGCGCGTTTGTGGCGGACACGCTGTCGAAATGCGTGCCTTTGCGCACGCTCGCGGCCCACTGAGCACTCGATTTGGAGGTGGACCTGCGCCTTCGGTAACCTTGCGTTTACCCGACGCGGGGTGGAGCAGCTCGGTAGCTCGCTGGGCTCATAACCCAGAGGTCGCAGGTTCGAATCCTGTCCCCGCTACCAGCGAAAATGACCCCAGAGGGCGACCTCTGGGGTCATTTTCATGCCGCTTGTGAACGGATTTGTGAACATTAGCCTTTGCTGACCATCGTTCAGCGCCCTCGAATCTTCCTGGTAGCGCCCGACACAGGCGAGTTTTGGGCAACCGATCAAGGTTGCTACATCGGCCCGGAAAGTCCGCGGAAGCTGTCAATGGCGACGAATGATCCTGTGATCGCTGGGTCGCCTGCCCTGCTGGCCGGCGACGCTTATCGGACCAGTTTTCTGGGGTCTGGGAAGCCCAGTTTGGTGTAGCCGGGTGCGCGTTTTCGTAGTGATGAGGCGATAACTGGGGTGAGTTCGTCGTGATAGTCGTGCACGGTCGCGGTGGTCTTGGTGGGGTGGGGTCGGGTGATGCGCCCGACGTATTGGACGAGTCGGTTCTTGAAGGTGATTGGGGCGGCGAGGAACAGCGTGTCCAGGGCAGGGCAGTCGAATCCCTCGCCGATGAACGAGCTGGTGCCGACGATTAGCAAGGGCTCGGTATCGGCGGTGTGATTGGCGAGTTGTTCGGAGACCTCGCGGCGTTGGCGCGCCTTCATTTGGCCGCTCAGCACGACGACTGACTTACCAGCATTGCGGAGTCGTTCGGCAATCTCGTTGAGGTGGTCGACCCACGTGGTGAGTACGAGGATGTTGGCACCGTCAGTGTGAGCGGCAAGGACGTCGGCAACGATCTGTGTGAGCCGAGCTTCATCGGCGATCAGTGCTCGGTAGATCTCGGCCATTCCGCCCGGGGCGCTCGGATCGGCCTGCCCGGTATAGCGGAACTTGGTGGGATGCAGGCAGAGGACGGGGTGCGGTGCGAGCAGGTCGGTATCCGCTGAGGGAAGCTGGCCGGCAGCTGGCGTTTCGATGGTTACGTGATGTGATCCGAGTTGGTGGTAGATGAGGTCTTCAAGCCCGTCGCGGCGCTCGGGTGTGGCGGTGAGTCCCAGCCAGTATCGGGCGGGTATTCGATTGAGAACGTGGAAGAAGGCGCTTGCGGCGATGTGGTGGCATTCGTCGACGATAACGAAACCGTAGTTAGCGGTGAGCTCTTCGATGTTGTCGCGGCGGGCCAGTGTGGGTAGCAGTGCGACGTCAATGACGCCGGTGGTCTTGGATCGCCCACCTCCGATCTGTCCGCACTTGAATCCCAGGTGCTTGTGCAACCGGTCACGCCATTGGTCCGCCAGGGCTTTGCGGTCGACCAGGATGAGTGTCGACGTGGCACGGGAAGCGATGGCGGCGCAGGCGATCACCGTCTTGCCGGAGCCGGGAGGTGCGATCAGCACGCTCGCATCTTCGTCAACGAGTTGGCGGGAGGCGCCGGCCTGCTCCCTCCTGAGCGCGGTTAGGCACCTGAATTCGTGACTCTCGCCGCGGGCTCGCTCGTCGGCGATGTGCAACGTACTGCCGGCTGAATCAATCAGTTCCACCATAAGTGTGTACAGCCCGCGCGGCAGGACGAGGTCGCCGTCGGCTGTCTCGTCGTAGCTGTAGAGAAAGCGCGGAGTGTCCCAAGTGTTGCGTCGAGCGCGCTGGCGGGCATCGAACTCGGGATTGCGGATTGAGGCAGCATGTTTGACGGCCGCGATCATTGCTGGACCTAAATCGTTGGCGGTCAGGGTAAGTCGGGATGTGAAAGTCGCCCGGACGATCGCTGCGGGCCTAGGCACGATTTTCGACGAGGTGGGTAACTGCAGTCTGCGCACACGGTGGCCAAATTGCGGATCGGGCAAACTGCGAGCGAGTGTGGCCACTTCCTTATGCGACAGCCGCGCGATACTCGACAGATAGGCCCATTGGTCGTCGAAGGGTTCCAGCGTGGCGGGGTCGAGGAATAGTGTTGTGCCGTGTTGGCGGCGTTTGCCGTTGAGCGGTGCCGCGATGAGGTTCCCCATGCCGCGGCCAGTGTGGACATCTTGGGAGGGAAACAGCCGGTCATAGCTGCTGAGGTGCATGCTGCCGCGGAGTTGGAAGGCCTCGCCCAGCAGGCTGGTCGCGATACCGCGCGCAGTTGCCGCCGACGTGGCTTGGGCGAAGAAAATCCAAACGTGCGCACCCCGCCCCGACTGCGACACCTCCAACGCAGCCGGAACTTGGTAGGCCCGTGCGGCTTTCATATAGGCCAGTGCGTCGAGCATTGCGGCCTGTTTGTCGAAGTCTGCCGTGACCCACCAACATGTGTCATCGTCGCCAAGCGGATAGAGGCCGATATGAACGTCGCCGCGTAGGTGTTGTCCGATGACGTCGGGGGTCAAAGGAAGATACGGGGCGTCGGCGCGGTTCGTGCCCTTGCGCCAGTAGCCGCGAATGGCCGGCATCCAACCGGATCGACCGTCGCGGCGATTCTCCCAACGCAGCGCATAAACGTCGGAGCGACATCGAAACAAATCGAAGAAGAAGCGGACCTTGTCTTCGGGCGCCGATCTCATGTTGACCGGCGATTCCGGTGCTCCGGTCAGGGTGGCTTGATCTGGATCTGCCGCGCGGGCCTGCTCTTCGCTCAGTTTGAGTAGTCGACGCAAGCGCATATTGTCGGCACGCAACGTCTCCAGCTCGCCCGGGAACCGCTTCTCCACAACCACAGTCTGCCGATGCTTGCACCAGCGATGCAGGCTGATGGGGTAGTCGCCTCGGCAAGACGCTCAGGTGACGGCGCGGATGAGTTCGACCGCTTCGGTCATCTGGTATCGCTGAACTAGCCGGCTCAAGATTTCCTCGGTGGTCAGCGGTGGAGCGGAGTATCTGGAGGCCATAGTCTGGACAGCCCGCAGCGCGTCGTCTGGTGAAACCGATACGGTGTCTGCCGCAAATTCAGCGGGGGATAGGACCTTGATGTGCGACGGAATCTTTGCAATCGGGAAGTCCCTTAGGTTGAGGGTGATGATGGCGCCTGCTCCGCCCACAACCGCAGCGGCAAGTACGTGCTCGTCATCCGGATCGGGCAAACCGAAGGCACCATCATGGGGTTCCCAATTTTCGACCAGAGCGTCGTCGAAAGCGGTTGTCATCTGGCGAATGAGGTGACTGGCCCGCGCAGTTGCGGCAGTGGGTGGTTCTCCTCGATTGATCAGCTTCTGCGTCTCGTGGTATTCGAGTTCGGCCAGGATCTCGGTTGACCACAGCGGTCGATAGAGGCCTTCGATGGCGAGCGACAGCAAGAAGTCCCGTTGCAAGCTCGGCCATAGCACCGAGGTGTCGAGGAGAGCGGCGAACATCGCCGCCCATCGTGTCAGCTTGGCTGGGCCGATTTCTTTCGGCGCGCCGCCACAGCGCGCCGTGCTTCGCGTAGTTGCTTTCGGATCGTCTCGGGGTCGTCATCGCGGTCGATGTCGGCGGTCGCCGCCAATGTGTCGTATTGCCGCTTGCGGCGCTCCTCGCGATAAGACAGCACGTCATCGAGCAGAAGCCGATGCCGGTTGCCGATTCTTTCGGCAGGCAGCACGTTGTCAT
This sequence comes from uncultured Actinomycetota bacterium, assembly GCA_963805835.1. Lineage (GTDB taxonomy): Bacteria > Actinomycetota > Actinomycetes > Mycobacteriales > Mycobacteriaceae > Mycobacterium. Next base: position 380,091 of record CAWDVX010000012.1, read on the forward strand.
TGATCAGCCGCACAATCGTCGGGCGACTCACGCCGAGAAGGTCGGCGGCCTGTTGTGTGGTTAGCGTCATGGTTTGCGGCGCTACGGTCACCGCCTTGCCCGCATGAAGTGCTGCCACGACCTTCGTCAAGGCTTCGTGGACCGCCCCGGGCAGCTCGATGCGGTCGTGCTCGTCGACACCGACCAGTGCGTAACTGGGAGAGGCCGCTGCCCCATGACGGCGCTCGTGAGCCGCCAGGAACCCGACCACCGGTGCGAGTTCCTCAGGATGCCTCGAGAGGAAGGTCGCGGTCTTGACCGCTTCGGCACTCACCGGAGTTCACCACCTATTCGAACGAAGCGAAACTATTTTCGGGACGTTCGAATAATATCTCATATGACAGCGCGGGTCCACCACGTCATCCGGCAGTCACGTTTCACCGTCTGCCAACTCGATTTACTGTCGAGGCCCAGTGTCGGCAACAAGCGTGAACGGATTTGTGAACGAAACGCCGCGCAACGACTGTGATGGTGTGGAACGCAGCGTGATGGCATAGACGGCGTGATCGGTCCTGACCTGCACGTTAGAGACCGGGGAGAAGACGTAAGACTGTCACCGGTTAGCTCATAACCCAGAGGTCGCAGGTTCGAATCCTGTCCCCGCTACTAGTGTGGTGTCGCAAGACATCGGAATAGCCGCGGACCTACGTCAGGTCCGCGGCTATTCCGTTTGGGGCCTTTGGGGGCGCCGGTGGGTGCGCCCTCACACCATCGCGATCGCCGCCGGCGGTGCCACGAAACCATCGCTGATGAAACGCGTGAAGTAGTTGCCGAGCACGCGATCGTCGATCGGCGAGCACTGGATCGTCGTGCCTTCGAGACCGGCCAGCGTGTTCGCACAATCGAACTGCGGCAACGACTTCATCATGCTCGACACCTCGCCCATCATGCTCAGCGAGAACAGCGGCACGAGCGACGACACGACGTCTCCGCGCGAGTTCGTGCGGCGGAGCAGCTCGGTCACCCATGAGTCATAGGGCACATCCCTGAGCGGATAGCCGAAGTCGCGCATCCAGTCGGCTATCGCGCCGAGCTGTACCCGGCGACGGTTGGCTATGTGAAACGTCTTGCCGATCGCGTCGCGGCGGCCCGAGAGGTGCACGATCGCCTTGCTGATGTAGTCGACCGGTGTCATGTCGGTTTCGTCGTGCCCGAATTGCGGCGCGCCCTGTAGGTCGATCCACGACTTCAGCATGCGCGACATGACGTCGTCGGTATTCCACGCGCCGGTCTCGCTGTGCCCGGTGATCAGGCCCGGCCGATAGATACAGATCGGCAGGCCGCGCGATCGCGCCTGGATCATCAGCTTGTCCGCGACCCACTTGCTCTGGAGGTAGCCACCGTGTAGCGAGCCGTCGTGGTCGAGGGTGTCGTCTTCCCGGATGACGGTGACCTCGCCGGACGAATCGAAGAGCGGGAAGACACCGAGGCTCGACACGTAGTGCACCGGCTTGATCCTGACGCGCGTGGCGAGGCGCAGAATCTCTTCGGTGCCAAGCACGTTCGTCGCCTTGAGCCGCTCGTACGGAAAGATCCAGTTCACGAACGCACCGCTGTGATAGATGACGTCGATGGCCTCCGCCAGCTCGGCGCTCACGGCCGCCGACACGCCGAGCCCCGGCTCGCCGAGGTCACCCGGCACCGGCACGATGCGGTCCTCGAGGTCGTCGTTCCAGAGCGAGTAGGTCTGCAGCGTCTGGCGCAGACGCACCCGCCCCGCCTCGACACTCTCGGCCCGCACGAGACAGTGCACGTCGGCGGCGGTGCGATCCAGGAGCTCGCGCAGGAGGAATGCGCCAAGGAATCCGGTGGCGCCCGTCAGGAGGATGTGACGCGGGTGACCGGCGAGCTCCACGGACCGCGTCCCCGGCGTGATCGCGGGGTCGAGCCTGACTTCGTCGGAGAGCGCCTTCACATTCACAGCGAGCCGGTCGCCGTTGAACAGTTCCTTCCCCGTCTTCTGCCACAACGGCTTTGCCTCCCCGTCGTCGATGCCCATGTTCCGGAGCAGCGTGTCGACGGCATCGTCGGGCAGCTCGTCCACCTCCGAGCGAACCGTTGCCGCAGGCGGCGCAACAAGTTCCGGCAGCTGAGTCACCAGCTGGGCGCCGAGGTGCGCGAGGCTCGGGCCCTGCAGCAGTGCGGTCACCGGCAGGGTGAGCCCGAGGTCGCCTTCGACGCGGTTCTTCAGCTCCACCGCCATCAGCGAATCGATCCCCAGTTGGGTGAGCGGCTGTTGCACATCGACCTTCGACGGCGAGCATCGCAGCACGTGGGCGGTCTGCTCGACCAGGAACGCCTCGATCAGCGGTTGCCGTTCGGCGGCGGAGGCCGCGGCGAGCTTGTCGCCGGTGAGACCGTCTTTCGCGTGCTGCGCCCGTCCCGGTCCCGACTTGTGGGCGACCTCTTCGGCGAGCACCGAAAGGATGGGCGCCGACTTCAGGCTGAGCAGGCGGCTCCAGTCGGCTGCAATCGCCATGGCCTGCGGCGAGTCGAGCTGCAGCACTCGCTCGAGCATGTGCATGCCCTGAGATGGGGAGAAGGGCCGGATGCCCTGCTGCATCAACCGATTCGTGATCTCGGGCTGCGCCGCGAGGCCGACCTCGGCCCACATGCCCCAGTTGATCGCAAGTCCCGCCCGTCCCTGGGCACGCCGGTGATGGGCCAGTGCATCGAGGAATGCGTTGGCCGCCACGTAGTTCCCCTGTCCAGGCGACGCGAGCACCGCCGCCACCGACGAGAACATCACGAAGAAGTCGAGTGGTGCGTCGAGTGTCGCGGTGTGCAGATTCCAGGCGCCGTCGGCCTTCGGCCCGAGTACCGTCCGGAACCGCTCCTCGTTCAACTGCAGCAGGATCCCGTCATCGAGCACTGCGGCGAGGTGCATGATCCCGCGCAGCGGCGGCATCGTCGCATCGATGTCGCCGATCACGCGGGCGACGTCGACTTCGCTACCAACGTCGGCCTTGGCAACCACGACGGACGCGCCGCGCGCCTGCATCGCGGCCAGCGCGTCGGCCGCCGCCGCCGACGTCGCGCCGCTCCTGCCCACGAGCACGAGGTTCCGCGCGCCGCGCTCGACCATCCACTCCGCAAGCACCAGGCCCACGCCACCAAGTCCGCCCGTCAGCAGGTACGTGCCGTCTTCGCGGAACGTGACCGGCTGCTGCAATGACGGAGCAACGAGGAACTCCGGCTCGTCCAGCGTGAGGACGACCTTGCCGATGTGTTTCGCCTGCGCCATGAATCGGAAGGCATCGTGGGCTTCCGAGAGCGGAAAGCTGTGCCGCGGAAGCGGGGCGAAGCGGCCGTCGCGGAAGTAATCGAGCACCTCCGTCAGCATGGCGCCGCAGAACGCGGTGCGCGTTACGAACATGTGGGCCAGGTTCACCGAGGAGAAGGACAGGTTCTTGTGGAACTCGCTAAGGCCCAGCGGGTTGTTCTGCAGGATGTCGACCATGCCGATCTCGAGGAACCGTCCACCGGCCCGCAACGTCGCCAGGCTCCGTGGAATGAACTCCCCGGCAAGGGAATTCAGCACGACATCCACGCCTTCCCCGCCGGTGATCCGCATCACCTCGTCGGCGAACTCCAGAGAACGCGAGTCCATCACGTGCTCGACGCCCTGCTGCTTGAGGAATGCCCGCTTCTCCGGTGTCCCTGCCGTGGCGAAGATTTCGGCACCGACGTGCTGCGCGATCTGCAGCGCCGCCTGGCCGACGCCGCCGGCCGCGGCATGGATCAGGACCCGCTCGCCCTTGCTCAATCTGCCGAGATGATGCAGGGCGTAGTAGGCGGTCATGAACGTCAGCGGGATCGTGACCGCGTCTTCGAAGGTGATGTGCGCCGGCTTGCCCGCGACCAACGTCGCGTCGGTCGTCACGTACGAGCCGAGACACGACGGCGCCAGGGCGATGACATCGTCGCCAACCCGCAGGTGCTCGACGCCAGGGCCGGTTCGGACCACGGTTCCCGCGCACTCCCACCCGAGGTCCAGTGACTGCTCGAGCACCGGCGGTATGACACCCATCGCGACGAGGACGTCGCGGAAGTTGAGCCCCGCCGCGCGCACCTGGATCTCGACCTGTCCCTGGCCGGGCTGCACGCGGGTAGTACTGCGCAGCGTCAAATTCTCCAGGATGCCCGCCGTCGCGATCTCGAGGCGGAACGGCTCCTCGGCCGTGACCAGTCGGCGCTTCTCGTCCACGACCTCGGCCGACCGGCGGACGACGCGCGGCACCCAGCGCTCGCCGCCGCGCAGTGCCACTTGGTCCTCCCCATCGCCGGCACGCAGCTCGTTCAGCAAGGGCTGAATCTCGTCTTCCTCGCCCGAGACGCCGAGATCCACACGCGTGCAGCGCAATTCCGGATGCTCGGTGCCGATGACACCGGCCAGACCCCACAGCGAAGCGTGTGCAACCGACAGCGGCTCGAGCGAATCGCCCACCGGCTGCGTACCGACGGTGATGACCCACAACCGCGGCGCAGGTGCCCCACTCGTGTCGGCCAGCGCGTGAACCAGATGTAGTGCCGAGTCACATCCACGCCGGCGTGCTTCCTGCACGGTGCCCAGAGTGGCGCCCTCCGGCGACCAGCGTTCCGCTGCCCAGAGATGGACGATGCCATCGCAAGCGGCTCGTCGTCGGCGGCGATCTGCGCGAGCAGCCGGCGATAGTCCTGCGGCCGCGCCGGGTTGATCCGGTACCGTGCCGCCGTCACCTTCTCGTACGCGTCGCCGGCGAGGACGACAACGCACTCGTCACCCGCGGCCTCGAGATGTCGGCACAGCGCCGGTCCGACTTCGTCATCCGACAGCAGCAGCCATCGCCTCGCGCCGGGCTTCGCGTCGACCGCCGGCTGGAGCGCCTTGCGCTGCCACTGGGTCTCGTAGATCCACTCGCCCAGCTGCTTCTCCGAAACGGCTGCTGCATCGTGGCCGACCCGCTGCAGCGTGAACCCGAGCGCCTCGAGGACCACGTGCCCCTCGGCATCGATGATGCGGACATCGCCTTCGATGGTGCCCGACTGCGGGTCCGCTCCCGAGCGCAGGACCGCGTGGCTCCACAGACCGGCGCCAGGACGCGCGTGCGCGCGCAGCGTGTCCAGGCCAACGGGAAGGAAGACACTGCCTTCCTCCTGACCCGCATCCCCGGGCGGCAGCGCGGCGGCCAGCGCCTGGAATGCCGCGTCCAGGAACGCCGGATGAAACTGATAGGCGCCGGCTTCGTTCTCGACTGCCGTCGACAGGCGCAGCTGACCGATCGCCTCACCATCGCGCCGCCAGAGTTGTGCCAGGCCCTGGAAACTAGCGCCGTACTCCAGACCACGCTCGTGGGTCTCGTGGTAGAACTCGGGCGCGTGGATGATCGCCGGACATCGCCTGCGAATCTCCTCGACCGTGTCGACGTGGGGCGCGGTGACACTGTCGTTCGCGCCCATCGCGATCGTGCCGGTGGCGTGCAGCATCGACGCCGACGGATCCTGCGCCTCGCCCGGCTGCACCGTGAAGAACTTCACCGTCGCCTCGCCGGGGGTCACCCGGGAAAGGGCGAGCTGAATCGTCTTCGGCTGATCGTCGCCGAGGAAGAGCGCCTTCTGGAATTGCAGATGCCGCACCATGTGACGGCCGGCGCCGAAAACTTCCGTCGCGGCAGCCAGCGCCATCTCAGAGAAAGCCGCCGCTGGCATCACCGTCGCCCCCTGCACGCGGTGATCGCTCAGGTACGGAAACGCGCGGGCGCTCAGATCGGTCTCCCAGAAATGCGTGCCCTGATCCGCCGCCGACCTGAAGTACCTGGCCAGCAGGGGGTGCCCGCCCTTGCGGGCAGGGGCCGCCACGGGCGCCTGACCGCTGTCTTCGACCCAGAATCGTTCACGCTGCCAGGCATAGGTCGGCAGCGGCACCACACGTCCGCCCGTCGGGTACAGGCGTGCCCAGTCGTTCGGGAAGCCAGTGGCGTACAACGCGCCAAACGCCTCCAGCATTGTGCTGCGGTCGTCTTCGTCGCGTCGCATCGATGACAGGACGATGCCGGGGCGTTGGCTCTGGCGTAGACACTCTGACATCGACATCGTCAACGTCGGGTGCGCGCTCAACTCGAGCAGGACGTCAAAGTCATCGGCGATGAGGCCATCGATCGCCTGAGCGAAGACCACGGGGAGACGCAGGTTGCTGGCCCAATACGCCGCGTCGCATTCCGGTCCGTCGATAAACCTGGCCCGACCCGACGTCGACATCATCGCGATCGAAGTGGGCCGCGCATCGATCGCGCCGAGCGACTCCAACAGCTCATCTCGCAGCGGATCCATTTGTGGGCTGTGCGAGGCGTAGTCGACGTTCACGAACTGAAAGAAGATGTCGCGGCGCTCGGCCAGTTGACTGAGCTCGACCAACGCGTTCGCCTCGCCGGAGATCAGGGTCGTCGTCGGCCCATTGCATGCGGCCACCGCGACGCGGTCGGCATAACCGGCGAGCATCGCCTCGGTCGCCTCTGGCGGCAGGCTCACGACAGCCATGCGCCCATGCCCGGACGCACGTCGCCTGACTATCTGGCTACGGCGGCAGATGATGCGTGCCGCGTCGTCGAGGCCGATGATGCCGGCGACGTGAGCCGCCGCGACCTCGCCCATGCTGTGTCCCACGACCGCATCGGGCTCGACACCCCATGCCCGCCACTGCGCGGCCAGTGCGACCTGTACGGCAAAGAGCACCGGCTGCACGACGTCGAGTTCCTCCAGGCGCGAGGTCGCCGCGTGCGCGCGAATCTCATCGAGCAGCGACCAGTCCGCATACCGACTCAACGCTTGCGCGCAGCTCTCGAGGGTCGTGCGGAACACCGGCTCCTGGTCCATCAAGCGGCGCGCCATACCGAGCCACTGCGACCCCTGGCCCGGGAACACGAACGCGATCTTCCGCTTCGTGTCCGGCAGCTTGCGCCCGGAGGCGACACCGCGCCTGGCTTCGCCGGCCAAATGGGCGTCGAGCTGGTCACCGATCTCCGACAGTGAGCGCCCGAGCACCGAGAGGCGATGATCGTGATGCGTGCGGCGCACGCTGGCGGTGTAGCAGATATTGGCCAGATCGCCGCGGCCGTCGCGCGCAACGTGACGATACGCGCGTGCCATCGCCTCGAGAGCGCTGGCGCTGTTCGCGGAGATCGGCAGCACGTGCGTGACGTCGCTGGCAGGTGCCGCCCGGTGATGACCGTTCGTCGCCTCGAACAGGTCCGTCACGACGACGTGTGCGTTCGTGCCGGAGATGCCGAACGAGCTCACACCGGCCACTGCCGGCGTCGCCTCGGCCGGCCACGGCGTCATTTCCCGCTGCACGGTGATCGGCAGCTCACTCCAAGGGATGGCCGGGTTCGGCTGGTCGAAGTGCAGGGTCGCGGGAATCGCACGATGCTTGAGCGCCAGCGCCACCTTGATGAGGCCGGCAATACCGGCCGCACCCTCGGCGTGACCGATGTTCGTCTTCACCGAGCCGATGCGGCAGGGCTGATCTTCCGGCCGATCGGTCTTCAGCACGGCACCGAGCGCCATCGCTTCGATCGGGTCGCCGACGCTCGTGCCGGTGCCGTGAGCCTCGACGTACTGCACCTGCCCCGGTGAGATGCCGCTGTTCGCGTAGGCCTCGCGCAGCACGGCTTCCTGCCCGGCGCGGCTCGGCGTCATCAGCATGCCGCCGCTGCGGCCGTCGTTGTTGACGGCGCTACCGCGGATCACGGCATAGATCGGGTCATGGTCGGCAAGGGCGTCGGCGAGGCGCTTCAACACGATGATGCCCACCCCGTCGCTGCGCACGAAGCCGTCACCTCGGGCGTCGAAGGCCTTGCACCGGCCGTCGCGTGCCAGCATCTGCGCCTGCGAGAACCCGATGCTCGGCTCGGGCCGGAGCACCAGGTTGGCGCCGCCGGCGAGCGCGAGCATGGATTCGCCGCTGCGCAGGCTCTGGCAGGCCAGGTGGACAGCCACCAGCGAGGTTGAACAGGCGGTGTCAATGACCACACTCGGTCCCTCGAGTCCGAGCGCATACGACAGCCGACCAGACAGGACGCTTCGCGCGTTGCCGGCGGCGAGGTAGATATCCATCAGCGACGGGTCGTGGACCATGTCCAGGTAGTCGTTGGTGCACATGCCAGCGAATACGCCGACCTTCTGGCCGAGCAGCTGTTCCGGCACCTCTCCGGCGTCCTCGAGCGCTTCCCACGCGACCTCGAGCAACAGCCGATGCTGTGGATCCATGCCGGTCGCCTCGCGCGGGGAAATGCCGAAGAAGTACGGATCGAACTGATCGATCTGATCGAGGAATCCGCCCCATCGGCTGTAGATCTTGCCGGGGATACCAGGGCGCTCATCGTAAAAGGCGTCGACGTCGAACCGATTCGCCGGGATCTCCTTGATAGCGTCACCGCCGTTCGTCAGCAGATCCCAGAACGCTTCCGGCCCGGCGGCCTCGGGGAAGCGGCAGCCGATACCGGTGATGGCGATCGGAGCGTGCGTCATTACGTTCTCCTACTGATGGTTGCTGTGACTATCGGCGCGCTCCTGATCGGCAGCGCACTGCCGTTGATCGACGGGCGGGTGGTCAAACGCGTTCGATGCTGTTTGTCCACGCCGAGAGCCACGCCGTGAACCGGCCGCTGTCGCGCTCGCCGTCGTGCCATGCCGCGTGCACGACGCCATCGTCGGCCACCAGCAGCACCACGTCGAGACCCTTGGAGCGGCGCAGCGTGTCGATAGCCTGGGCCGGGGTCTGCGCGATCGGGCCGGCGACGTTGAAGGAAGTATTGACGGACATTTCCACGCCGATGCGACGACCGAGCGCCTTCAGGTAAGCGTAGGTGAGGGGATCGTCCTCATGGCGGACGATCTGGATCCGGCCGGTGCCGTCGGCGTGAATCACCGCCGGAATCTTTGTCGCGGGCACCGCGGCTTCGCGTGCGCCGTGAAAACCATGTAGTTGTAGGCGTTGTAATCGGCATCGGATGCGCCCGGATGCAGCTCGAAATATTCATGCGCCGCTTCCAGCGTCGCCATCGGCGCCAGCGGGCGGATCGCCTCGCGGAACTTGACGCGTTCGTTGAGCCGCTCACGCGTCTCGGGATCGCAAGGGTTGGCGAAAATCGAGCGATGGCCGAGCGCGCGTGGGCCCAGTCTCGGCGGGCCCCTGATACAGCGCGATGACGGCGTTCTGCGCCACCATGAACGCCATCATGTCGGCGACGGCGTCGCGGCCCTCGAGCGTCGAGATGTCGCCGATGCGGCTCGAGGCAACATCGTCAGCCTTGAGCGCCGCCGCGATGTCATCAGGTGACGGCGCGGTGCCGCAGTAAAACGCATGCGTCATCGCTGCGCCGCGCGGCGCACCGGCGAGATGGGCGAACAGCCACGCGGCGCCAATGGTGACGCCGGGGTCGCCGGGAGTCGGCGGTACCCACAGATGCAAGCGGGCTTTGCGCTGCTGCGCCTTCGCGAACCACGCCTCGTCGAAGTGTTCGAGCAGCCGCATGTTGCCGACGGCGTTGAGCGCCACGCCGCCGGTCAGAACCAACCGGTTGGCGCCGGTCACGCGCAGCAAGTGATCGACGACATGGATCAAGGCGTCCTCGAACACCAGTTGCGTCGCCGCCGCCTTGTCGAGGCGGTCCTTGGTGTCGGGCCGATGGTTGATGTCCTCGACGCGCAACATCGCGTCGGGGTTCCAGAGCTGTTCGGCCGATCAGCGGCTCGCCGAGGATCTTGATGAGCGGGGCCTTGTATGGGTGGTCAAGGGCTTGGCAATACCAGTTGGCCATCGCGCGGTTGAGTTTGATCTCGCCGCCGTCGCCGAAATGCAGAACGTCTTTCAGTCCCCGGTAATACGGGTTGCTCGCGCGATCCAAATCTCCCCAGGCCGCGGCGCCCATGTAGCGTCCCTCGCTGGAGAGGATATTCCAGCCGCCCTGGGTCGCGGAGATGACGCCGTAGAAGGCGCCGAGTGAGTCGGAAACGCTTGCGTTGCAATATAATCGACGCATCGAGCCATGCTCGGCGACGTACAGCGAGACCGATCCGCGGTCGCCGGTGCCGTCGAGCACCGCGATCGCGACCGGCTCCTTATCGTCGGCGAAGGGTGAGGCCGCGAACGAAAACCAAGCGTGATTGTCATGGTGCGGCATGCTGATCAGCGGCACCGGTTTTTCCAATCCCAATTGCCGGCCGAGAATTCTTGGCGTGCGCCACATCTGCACCAACCGGCGCTTGTGGATGCCGGCAAAATTGGAAACACCGAGCAATCTGAGGCTGGCCGGCGCTTCTTCGACGACCGTGCGCGTCAGCGTGGCGAAAAAAGTCGGATAGTCCCAGCTCGTGACAAAAGCGGCGATGTCGCCGACGTCGCGCCCCATGCTGTGCAGCGTGGCGACCATCGCGTCGAGCGATTGGCGCGGATATTCGGTGGTGTGTTTGTCTCCCGAAAAGCGTTCTTCTTCATTGTTGACGATGATGCGCGGACCGTTCGCCATCGTCACCTCAATGAGTGCGACGCCGGTGTTGTGGGTTCCGGGTGCCCCAAGGCCCGCGAGATAGACTGTCTCCCCGCGGTTCAGTTTCTCCTGGATCGATGCGATCCGCCGACTGGCGAAGTCCGAGCCGAGCTCGTGAAAACCCATGCGCGCCATCGATCGGGTGGCAGCCCAGCGTACGAAATGAAAACTTGCGGCGCCAAGTTTTGGGTGGCGGGGGCCAATTCGCATGTCCGGTCGGGTCGATTCGCTTCCAAGGCGAGGAGCTTCCGGGATTTCAGTGGCGCCGCACGACTCCACTGAGATCTCCCGGATTCGGTGTTGCTCTAACGATTCGGTCATGCGGTCCCCCTGCTGGTGTGATGTCATCGCGGCCGGCACTGGCATCGTCAGGCGGGCCGAGCTGCCGAGTGTGACGTCGCCGTGTCGGTCTGGCGACACTGATCAGGTTGGCTCGGCTAGCAGCGGCCTGCTGGTTGACCGTCACGCTCAATCCTCGTGCGACATCTGGCGGGAGAATGACCTGATCTCGCCGGTGCGGTCAAACCACAGGAATCCGGAACCGTTGTCGCTGAGCGTGACCCGGCTGTCGGCGCGTCGTCGGCGACGCCAGCTGGTGTCGCCGACTTGTGACCAGACGCAGGTCGACACGGGGCTCCTGGCGTCGGCGTCGGTGATGAGGCGGACGACCGGGACATCGCCGGTGTCGATGGCCAGCAATCGCATGTCGGCCGGCAGCGCCTGCGTATCGGTAACGATGCGAATGCTGCTGAGCCCGAACGCAAGAACGCCGAGGCTGACCAGACTGCCGAGGTTACCAACTCCGATGACGCGAGCACACGCGCATCGCGGTGCGGTTACCCCCGGACAGCGCGGGCGGCGCCTCGGGGGCGACGTCGACCTGCTCACGGTGTTCGTGCGCTGCGCCTCGAGGTGGGCGGCGGCGCGCTTGAGCACCAGCACGACGTCGGCCTTGGTGGTGCGCGCGTCGTCGTTGTAGGCGTGCAGGCTCAGCCAGCCCGGCGCGGCGGCGCAATTCGCCAGCTGCAGCAGCAGGGACTCCAGCCGATCGACCTGCTCTTGTGCCGCGTTGGGCTGCCCGCGTGCCAGCAGCCTGCCGCCGCGCGCAGCGCCCCTCTGCAGGCAGAAGCTGCACGGCGTGGCTCCGGCGTCGGTGCGGCACGTAGCCTCCCGCGCCGACGTGCTCGGTGCGCAACCGCACCCATTCGCCCGGGGAGTCGACGGCGGGCAGCACCTCAGCAGCCGTCGGCGTCGCGGCAGTAGGTGCCCTGGGTCCACCCGTCGTCGACCTCGATGAGCGCCAGGGCGCCCTCGATCACCTCTCGGTCGGTCTTCATGCTCGTGCCCTCGACGGTTCGCAGGGGGGCGATCGTCGTCATGATCTGCATTCCTTTCGGTTACGACTCGAGGTAGCGCAGAACGGCGAGGACACGGCGGTTCTCGGTGTCATCGGGGGCCAGCGCCAATTTCGTGAAGATGGAGGCGATGTGTTTCTCGGCGGAGCCGGTCGACATGTGCAGCGTCGCGGCGATCGCCGAGTTGGTCCTGCCTTCGGCCATCAGCTGCAGCACCTCGCATCTCGCGGGGGGTGAGCTGATCGAGCGCGCTGCGGCGATGCGATCGCGCGAGGATCTGGGACACGACCTCGGGGTCGAGCAGGGTGCCGCCGCCGCCGACGACCGCGACCGCGTCCAGGAACGCCGGTACGTCGGCGACGCGGTCCTTGAGCAGGTAGCCGAAGCCGCGGGTGTCCGAGGTGATCAGGTCGGAGGCGTAGCGCTCTTCGACGTAGTGCGACAACACCAGCACCGGCGACTCGGGATTCTGGCTGCGCAGCAGCGCGGCGGCGCGGATTCCCTCGTCGGTGAACGTCGGCGGCATCCTGACATCGACGATCACCAGGTCGGGCTGGGTCTCGTTGACCAGGCGCAGCAGGTTTGAGGCATCGGGCACGCTGCCGACCACTTCGTGGCCGGCATCGGTCAGGATGCGTTCGATGCCCGCGCGCAGCAGCGCCGAGTCCTCGGCGATCACGATGCGCATGGCAGTACCGCGGTGACGATCGTGGGCCCGGTGACGGGGCTGGAAACCGTGAACGTGCCGCGGGCGGCGCGCACCCGCTCGGCCAGACCGCGCAGGCCGGTGGCGTTCGTCGCTGTCGGTGATCTGCGCGCCGCCGCGGCCGTCGTCGAACACCGAGACGTGCAGCATGTTTTCGGCCTGGTCGAGTCGCACCGTGACGACGGCCTGCGACGCCTGTGCGTGTTTGGCGACGTTGGTGAGCGCCTCGGCGACGACGAAGTACGCGACCGATTCGGTCTCCTCGGGGAGCCGCCGCGGCAGGTCGATGTTCAGCGTCGTCGGGACCCCGGGTCGGCGCGCTGCACCACCGATGACAGCGCGGCGTCCAGGCCGCGGTCGGCCAGGATCGTCGGCGCGATGCCGCGCACGACGTTACGCAGTTCCACCAGAGCGGTTTTCGCGTCTTCATGCGCCTCGGCGATCAGCGCCTTGGCGGCGGGCGGGTCGGTGTCGAGCTTGGTCTGCGCCAGGCCGATCGTCATCGCCAGCGACACCAGCCGCGGCTGCACGCTGTCGTGCAGGTCGCGTTCGATGCGGTGTCGTTCGGTTTGCGCCGACGTCACCGCCCCCAGCCTGGCGTCGGCGAGCGCGTTCACCTCGTGTTGCAGCACTGCGGTCGGCGACGGCGGGAGCAGCCAGCGGTCGATCTTGGCGTCGAGAACGGGCGCGAACACCACGATCGCGACGGCGGCCGCCAACGCGACCACGGCCAGCGGCCACGCCAGCACGGGCGGAATGAATGACAGCCCGGCGTCGGCGCCGCTGCGGCTGATGGCGATCGCGCCGGCCGGTGCGAGGAACGCGAACGCCAGCAGAGCAAACGCGAGCCCGCCTGCCGCCACGTCGTAGACCATCCGAAGGAAGTGGTGTGCGCAGCCCTTCCAGAACCGGGCGCTGCTGATGTCCAGCCAGAGCTGGTGGAGCCAGCGCTGAAAGCCGGTGTAGTGGGAGATTTTTCGGGGCGGTACCGCGATGCCCATGCCGAACACGGCCTCGCTGCGCACCCGCTCGAGCCACTCCGACGCCGCGCATGAGGTAGACGAACACGACGACGGCGAGCGCAAAGCCGATCACCGACGGGATCGCCGAGATCGCGAAGATCACGATCATGATCGGCACCCACAGCCAAACCACGGCGATCGCGGCGCCGGCGATCATCGACGCGCTGGGCACGAAGCCGATGCGTCGGGGCGTCGGCGGCGTGGTCGTGTCAGCCGTGGTCGGCTCAGCGTCTTGATCCGCGACTGTGACCATACCTTCAACGTACGGAGCGCTGCGGCGAAACAACACGGCGTTTACCGGACAAGTTGAGGGGGGTTAACCCCCACACCGAACCCCAATCAAACGACGAGCATCAGCCGAAGTCTCACGTTCCTCGAAGTCGATCCGGGCATATGCGGTTCAGAACCCCATCGGCAAGGCTAGAACGTGTCACAATGCCGCGGCCAGGCGCTCGGTGTATTCGTCGACGTCGCCCAGCGCGTGACCCATCTGCGCGACCGCCACGGTTGACGGCCGCTCAGTGCCGGGCACACCGGGAACGGGCTCTAAAAAATCAGTCACTGGTTCGATCGGCGCGGGCCGAGCTGGACCCCTACAGTCGGCGCCGCACGTTATTGATTGCTCTCTTCCGTGTGGGCGCACTTGAAGGTAGGCTGCTGCGCCGCGTGGGAACATCGCACATCATTGGTTTGCGGGGGGTAGCGAACGCCGGTACCGTGCGGCTACGCAGGCAATATGCATTACGATCCCATATCGCGTTGGGAACGAGCGGATTTTGGAGGCCACTGGCATGCTTTACTCGTCGAGATCGGGTAGTGCTCCCCGGGGCGCGGTACGTTTGCGGTGATCCCCAGGCGACGGGCCTCGGATGCTTACCGCATCCGAGGTGCTGCCGTCTGGCGTTTCGCCGCCGGTGTGTAGTTGCATGTTCGAGCGGACTGATATGGCGACGAGCGCGGGAACGGATGAAGGGGATTCGCGATTTTCAGCTTACTGAAGCGGTTGTGGATTCCGCTGCTCATACTCGTGGTGCTCGGTGCTGGAGCGTTCACCGTTACGCGGCTGCACGGGATCTTCGGCTCCGAGGATCGCCCTTCATACGCCGACACCGAACGCGAGGAGAGCCAACCCTACGACCCCGAGTACATGGAGTACGAGGTGTTCGGTCCGCCGGGAACGGTGGCAGACATCAGTTTTTTCAACGAGGAGGCCGAACCGCAGCTTGTTAAGGGAGCGAGTCTGCCGTGGTCGTTCGAATTCCCGATCACCGGGGCGGCGGGGGTAGGAAACATCGCTGCGCAGGGCACCAGCAATAGCATCGGCTGCCGAATCATCGTGGGTGACACGGTCAGAGCGGAGAGGGTTAGGCAGGGAGTGAACGCGTTTACCTACTGCCTGCTGAAGGCCGCATGAGCAACCAGCAGATGGAAGAAAGCCCGCCATTCGTTGCGCGGATGATCCACCGATTTTCGGTGCCGATCATTCTTGGGTGGTTGGCGATCACCGTCATCGTGAGCGTCGGCGTCCCCCCATTGGAGCAGGTCGAGAAAGAGCATGCGGTATCGCTGGAATCTCCGCGATGCGCCGTCATAAACGGCGGTGGCAGCGCATGAATGCGGATTCACGGAAGTTGATTCCGGCAGCGTCGCGATGATCGTCTTGGAGGGTCAGCAACCCCTCGGCGACGAGGCTCACCGGTACTACGACGATTTGATTCGTCAGTTGCGAGCCGATCCGACGCATGTGCAGCACATCCAGGATTTCTGGGGCGATCCACTCACCGCGGGCGCCGCGCAAAGCGCCGATGGCAAGGCCGCATTATGTCCAATTGAATCTCGCCGGCAAGCTGGGTCGAGGCTCAGGCGAACGAATCGGTCGAAGCCGTGCGCGACATCGTGGAGCGAACGACACCGCCGCCGGGGGTCCAGGCATATGTCACCGGCCCCGCGGCGATCGCTGCGGATATGGGCCGCAGCGGCGACCGGACGATCGCCATGATCACGGTGGTGAGCCTCGTGGTGATCTCCACCATGTTGCTCCTCGTCTACCGTTCGAGTTCATCACCGTATTCTTTGCTGCTGATGGTGGGGATCGAATTGCAGGTGGCCCGGGGAGTCGTCGCGTTCCTCGGCGATCACGAGATTATCGGCCTCACGACGTTCGCCGTCAATCTGCTGGTCGCTCTCGTGATCGCGGCTGGAACAGATTACGGGATATTTTTCATCGGCCGGTATCACGAGGCCCGTCAAGCCGGCGAGGACCGGGAAACGGCCTACTACACCACCTACCGCGGCGTGGCCAAAGTTGTCTTGGCCTCCGGTTTGACGATTGCCGGAGCGGTTTTCTGCCTGAGCTTCACGCGGCTGCCTGTATTTCCAGACCCTGGGCGTTCCTTGCGCGGTGGGCATGGTCGTCGCGGTGGCGGTCGCGCTCACGCTGGTTCCGGCCGTTCTCGTCGTCGGCAGCCGTTTCGGGTTCTTCGAGCCCAAGCGAAAGATCGCGGTTCGTCGGATGGCGACGGATAGGGACGGCGATCGTCCGGTGGCCCGCACCCATTCTCGTCGCGTCATTGCGCAGTCGCGCTGATCGGGCTATTGACGCTGCCGGGATACAAGCCCAGCTACAACGACCAGAATACTATCCCCAAGAATATCCCCGCCAATCTGGGGTATGCGGCCGCAGCAGCGGCATTTTCCGCAAGTCGCGCAATGATGTCGCCCGAGATCCTGTTGATCGAGGCCGATCACGATATGCGCAATCCGGCGGATTTCTTGGTGTTGAATAAACTGGCCAAGGCCGTCCTCGCTGTTCCAGGCATTGCTAAGGTGCAGTCCGTAACTCGGCCTGAGGGAACACCGATCGACACACACGACGATACCCTATCATGCTCAGCATGCAGAAGCGCCGCGCCAGCTGCAAAAAATGCCATTCCAGAAAGACCGCATGGACGACCTGCTCACGCAGGCCGACCAGATGGCGACAAATGATCGCCATCATGCAGCGCATGTACGGCTTGATGCAACAGATCGTCGACACCACGCATCACATGGTCGGCGACACGCATGAAATGCAGGACGATCACAAACGAGTTGCGAGATCACATCGCGGATTTCGAGGATTTCTTCAGGCCGATCCGCAATTACTTCTACTGGGAACCGCATTGCTTCGATATTCCCATCTGCTGGTCGCTGAGATCCGTATTTGACGCGCTCGACGGTGTCGACCGGATTACCGACAAGCTGAAGGATCTGGTCGCAGAATCTCGATCAGATGGATGTCGCTCATGCCGCAGCTGCTCGCGCAGTTCCCGGCGATGATCGCGATCATGCGGAGCATGCGGACCATGATGTTGACCATGCACAGCACCATGTCCGGGATCTTCGGCCAGATGGACGAGGCGGCGAGAACTCGACCGCCATGGGCAAGGCTTTCGACGCCGCCCAAAACGATGATTCTTTCTACCTGCCGCCGGAGGTTTTCAAGAACGAGGACTTCAAACGCGTCATGGAGATCTTCCTGTCGCCGGACGGGAAGGCGGCCCGCATGCTCATTTCGCAAAAGGGCGATCCCGCGTCCCCCGAGGGCATCTCGCGGGTCGACCCGATAAAAACCGCGGCCGAGGAGGCGCTCAAGGGAACTCCGCTGGAGAACGCCGAGATCTACCTCGCCGGCACCGCAGCGCGGCTGAAAGAATGCGTCGACGGCTCCAAATACGATCTCTTGATCGCGGGAGTCGCCGCGCTCTGCCTCATTTTCATCATCATGCTGATCATGACGCGAAGTTTTATCGCCGCGCTGGTGATCGTGGGCACGGTATTGCTTTCGCTGGGCGCCTCCTTCGGCCTGTCCGTGTTCGTCTGGCAGTATATTCTCGGCATCCAAATACACTGGATGGTGCTCGCGATGTCCGTGATCGTCCTTTTGGCGGTCGGGTCTGACTACAATTTGCTGCTGGTGTCCCGGATGAAAGAGGAAATAGGCGCCGGTATAAAGACGGGCATCATTCGTGCGATGGGCGGTACCGGCAAGGTAGTGACGACCGCGGGCCTGGTGTTCGCGTTCACCATGGCGTCGATGGTGGTCAGCGACCTGCTCAGCATCGGTCAGGTGGGCACGACGATCGGTCTGGGTCTGCTGTTCGACACGTTGGTCGTGCGCGCGTTCATGACGCCGTCCATCGCCGCGCTGCTGGGACGCTGGTTCTGGTGGCCGCAACGGTGCGCCCCCGCCCCGCCAGTGCGATGCTTCGGCCGACAGGACCGCGTCCGCTGGTACGTCGCCTCTGCTGAGGCAACGAAGAGCGTTAACCCGACATGAGACGAGGTTATCCTGAACCTGCTGAAGGCCGCATGAGCACCAGCAGATAAGCAGCAGGCCGCCATTCATCGCGCGGATGATCCACCGGCTTTCGGTGCTCATCATTCTTGGCGTGGGTGGCGATCGACGCTGATCGCTGACCTTCGCCGTTCCCTCGCTGGAGCAGGTCGGCCGAGAGCATTCCGTGCCGCTGGTCCCGAGGACGCGCCGTCGGTCCAGGCCATGCAGCGCATGGGCAAGGACTTCAAAGAATCCGATTCCGACAGTGTCGCGATGATCGTCCTGGAGGGCCAGCAACCACTCGGCGACGATGCGCACACAGTATTACGACGGATCTGATTCGTGAGTTGAAGAGCCGACACGAAGCATGTCGAGCACGTGCAGGATTTCTGGGGTGATCCGCTCACGGCGGCGGGCGCGCAAAGCGCCGACGGTAAGGCCGTCTACGTCCAATTGAATCTGGCCGGCAACCAAGGCACAGCCTTGGCGAACGAATCCGTTGAAGCGGTCCGCAACATCGTGGAACAGACGCCGGCGCCGCCCGGCGTCAAGGCCTATGTCACCGGTCCCGCGGCGCTGGTTACCGATATGCACGCAGCCGGTGACAAATCGATCATCAAGATCACTGCGGTCACGCTCGTGATGATCTTGGTCGATGTTGCTCTTCGTCTACCGTTCGATCGTGACCGTCATTCTGCTGCTGGTCACGGTGGGGATACAAGTGCAGGCGGCCCGCGGAATCGTCGCATTCCTCGGCGATCAGAAGATCGTTCGGACTTTCGACGTTTGCCGTCAATCTGCTGGTCGCCCTCGGGATCGCGGCCGGAACTGACTACGGAATATTCTTCATCGGTCGGTATCACGAGGCGCGCCAAGCCGGCGAGGACCGGGAAACGGCCTTCTACACCACCTACCGCAGCGTCGCTCAAGTCGTCTTGGCTTCCGGGATGACGATCGCCGGAGCGATGCTGTGCCTGAGCTTTACCCGACTGCCCTATTTCCAAACCATGGGTATTCCCATGCGCGGTCGGAATGGTCGTTGCGGTCGCGGTGGCCCTCACGTTGGTTCCGGCGGTCTTGCCGTCGGTAGTCGCTTCGGGTTATTCGACCCCAAGCGCAGGATCATTGTCCGCCGATGGCGCCGGATAGGTACAGCGATCGTTCGCTGGCCCGCGCCCATTCTCGCCGCGACCTTGGCGGTCGCGCTGATCGGACTGATGGCGCTGCCCGGATATCGGACCAACTACAACGACCGACTCTACATGCCGCAGGACATCCCCGCCAATGTAGGCAATGCGGCCGCTGATCGACATTTTTCCGCAGTCGCGAATGATGCCCGAAATCCTGATGGTCGAGTCTGATCACGATATGCGGAATCCGGCAGATTTCTTGGTGTTGCACAAACTGGCCAAGAACGTTTTCGCTGTCCCAGGCGTTTCCCGAGTCCAGGGCATAACGCGCCCTGAGGGCACCCCGATCGAACGCACGTCTATACCGTTTCAGATCAGCCTCCAAAGCGCCAGCATGATGCAGATCTGCCGTTTCAAAAGGCTCGCATGAACGACCTGCTGGCGCAGGCCGACGACATGGCGGTACATGATCGCGACCATGCAGCGCACGTATGCCCTGCTGCAGCAGATCCTCGATGTCACTCACCAGCTGTTGATAACCAACGAGCTTAATGCAGTCACCGATGAGTTGCGGGACCACATCGCGGATTTCGACGACTTCTTCCGGCCGATCCGCAATTATTTGTATTGGGAGCCGCACTGCTTCAATATTCCCATCTGCTGGGCCATCAGATCTATATTCGAAGCGCTCGACGGTTCGGATCAGATTTCCGTCAAGATGCACCGACCTTCTCAAAAAATCTAGAAAAGCTGGATGAGCTTCAGCCGCAGATCCTCGCCCAGATTCCGCCGATAATAGCGAATATGCAGCTCATGCGGACGATGTTGCTGACCATGCACAGCACTATGTCCGGGTTCATTGCCCTGATGGAGGACGCGACCGAGAACTCCACCGCGATGGGCAAGGCTTTCGACGCCGCCCAGAGCGACGACTCCTTTTACCTGCCTCCAGAAGTTTTCGAAAATGCGGACTTCAAGCGTGCTATGGAATTGTTTTTTTCGCCGGACGGGAAGGCTGTCCGATTTATCATTTCGCATCGGGGTGATCCTGGTTCACCGGAAACCATTGCGCAGGTCGACAAGATCAGGACCGCCGCCGTGGAGGCGCTCAAGGTGAGTCCGCTGGAGGACGCCCGGATCTCCCTGGCCGGCACCGCGCCGACATACAAAGACTTGAGCGACGGTTCCTATTACGACCTCTTGATCGCCGGAGTTGCGGCTCTCTGTCTCATTTTCACCATCATGCTGATTATCACGCGCAGCTTTATCGCCGCCCTGGTGATCGTGGGCACGGTCGCGCTCTCGCTTGGCGCGGCATTTGGTCTTTCCGTGCTCATCTGGCAGCACATTCTCGGCATCGAATTGCACTGGCTCGTGCTCGCGATGTCCGTGATCGTCCTGTTGGCGGTCGGCTCTGACTACAACCTATTGCTCGTGTCACGGATGAAAGAGGAAATACGCGCCGGGTTGAACACGGGCATCATCCGGGCAATGGGCGGCAGCGGCAAGGTCGTGACGGCCGCGGGTCTTGTGTTTGCATTCACCATGATGTCGATGGTCGTCGAGCGACCTGCAAATCCTCGGGCAGGTGGGTTCCACCATTGGGCTGGGTCTCTTGTTCGACACGCTGGTGGTGCGTTCGTTCATGACTCCGTCGATCGCCGCGCTGCTGGGACGCTGGTTCTGGTGGCCGCAGCGAGTGCGTCCCCGCCCCGCAAGTACCATGCTTCGGTCGACGGGATCCCGTCCAGTGGTGCGTTCGCTTCTACACAGCCAAGAACCGTAACTTCCACTCGATAGCCGCGGTCGAGGGGTTGAACCGCCGCAGTGCAGCCGCAATAGCTGTACGCTCGGTTGGGGTTGGGATTAGGACTACAGTCGGCGTAACGATTACAGTTCGTGCAACGACTTAAGTCGGTATAGGCAGGCGCAGGGAGGGAGTTCATGATGACTAAGGTATTTTTGACCAGACTGGTCGTCGGCGTTGGCGGTGTCGCGTTGTCGCTGGGTGTCGGGGCTGGGGTTGCCGCTGCAAGTCCGGGTCTGGGTCCGGCCGTCAACACAGCGTGCAGTTACCCGCAATTGGTGTCGGCACTGAATGCGCAAAGTCCTGAAGCTGGAGCGGCATTCGGGCAATCGCCGGTGCTGCAGGCCGGTTTGCAGCAGTTCCTCGCCTCGGGGCCGGCTGAACGGGAACGCATCGCCGGACAGATCGCCGCCGCGCCATGGGCTCAGCCGTACCTCGGATCGATCGAGCAAGCCTTCAACACCTGCAACACCTTCTGATCGGATCGGTCGAGTTGGTTGCTCGTTCCTCTCGAGGGCGGGCGGAGGGTTGATTTCTATAGCCTGGGTCCCGACGCGGTAGGGGACGTACCGGTCGAGTGAGTACGGGTTTCCGCACGGTGCTTGAGGATCTAGCAGCGCCTCAACAAGGCCAATAAGGCCCGGTGGCTCATCGGGCGCGACCCTTTGTAGTCTCTGGCTTGAGGCCCACGCGATACGTCACGGGCGCAGCGGCACTGGGTTTAGGCACCCTGCCGCCATGCCAAAGCCATCAGATAGGGACTTCGCCAATGACTTCGTCGGCGTGATCAGGGGTGTCGCCCGCGAGCTTGAAGAGCCACCGGTCCAGGATGAGGAATCGACCGACCCAGACAACACCCAAGCCCAACATCTGGGCGGCGAACACCGATGCTCCACGAACGAGGTTTGTCTGATCGACCATCGCGTTCTCGACGAGGTGGGTGAAGAGGGTAGCCAGCGTGACGCCCAGCATCACAGCCACCCAGAATACGAGCACCTGGCTGCGCAGGTTCTCACGAGATGTGACCCGCCAGACGAAATGCTTGTTGGCAAAAAAGTTAGGGAGCGTGATGATGGCGGCCTGCAGCAGCGACGCAGTGGTGTAGTTGTGCAGCCAAAGGCCAAATACCTGGACGAGAGTCTGGCCTATGGGGACGAAGACCACCGACACGGCGGCGTAGCGCAGTTTCTTGCGTGTCTCCACCGTGCGAAAGTTCGCGATGAGGCCCGAAGGCGAAAGCCGCATGCTCAGCAAAGATACCGCCAACGCGTAGCCTTAGGGTTCGATTAGCCGAACGTAAAGGCCTGCCGACGACTGATGTTCCGGTGACACATATCGACGGGAGCTGGTGGATCATCGAATAGTTGTCGCCAATCTGCTTGAAGCCGTTAATAGTTCGCAGGAATGGGGGCGTTCTGCGAGAGCGATGGTGAACGTGATGAGCATTGTCCGACTACCGAGGCTGGCGGAGGGCTGCGGAGCGCTCACATGGTCTGAACCCACCCCTGCGGCTACGTCCTAATCAAGCTTCCGCGGTCTAACACCTCCGGGCGACGACCCGTCCTGAAGGTCGGCGGCGCTGCGCCGAAAAGAAAAGTAGCGGTGGCCAAGGTAGTTCAGCAGCAGGGTGGGCACAAATACTATTGCCTGCGCGGGGATGCGTTGCACGCCCAGCGCGACCAGGGCAATCAGTGCAACAGCGTTAATGCCGAGCGAGGTGACGTAGACGCTCTCGAAGCGCATGAGGTCACGCAACACGTGGCCCCGAACACGAAACACCAACCGGCGATGCATCACGAACGCAAACAGCACGCTCAGCGCGTGCGCGATACCGACCGTCACCAGTGACCCGGCGACCGTGCCGAACCGACGGTCGACGGAGTCCCCCACAGTGACCGAACAGGCGACGAAGACCCCAAACCCGACGACTGTATTGACGCCGCCGACCAACAAGAACGCCACGCGCTGGTCGTGGATGAGCCGGCTCAGGGGGCCCGGCGGCGCCGTTTCGGGGGGGAGTTCGAATTCAGTCATCCCAGGCCTTAGGCATTCCAGTGCGGTGACTGCTTCCTGACCGCAACAGGCTCGTCTGCGTGGCTACTTGATTCGCAATCATTGGGGGACGCGTCCGGCGAAAACGATCTCGGCGCCGGTGCCGTCGTCAGGGCGCATATAGACCTCGGGTTCGAAGCCCGCCTCGCGTACGAAATCAACGATGTCGCGGCCGAATTCAGTGAACGCCAGCATATCGACCCCAACAGGGAGAAAGCGGTAGGCTCCGCTGCCCCGACCGTGGTAGAGGGCCGGCATCAGGTGCACGATCTCGCCGCCTTCGCCTATCCGGGCACGGGTTTCCGTAGTCTCGCGCGACCACAGGACCGGGACCGTGAAGATATGGCGGCCTCCAGGGCGTAGGACGCGTCGTGTCTCGGCCAGGGCGAGTTGGAAGTCGGGGACATGCTCCAAAGTGTCAGACGACAGCACGATGTCGAAAGCGGCATCAGGGTAGGTGAATCGACAGATGTCTTCATTGCGGTTGCCGTCAACAATCTCGCCGAGGTGATCCGGACCCCGGTAATCGGAGAACCTGAGTCGCGGGAGTTGTTGCAGCAGGGCGTGCAGTGAACCGGGCGGGCCGATCGTGTTCACCTCGGCGACGTCGAAATCCCGGAAGGTGGGGTCCTCGACGAGTTCAGCGAACGACCCACACCCGCGGGGACCGTAGAGAGTGACAAGAACCTCGGCGATCAGTCTCACTCTCAGATTGCTGCAGCAGGACCGACAGAACATGCTCTCGCGTCGGGTATAGGCGCGCGACACGTCGGGATCGTCCCAAAACGCATGCATCTCGTTAGGGATTGTCCAGGAATTGAAGGCGAACGTGGTATCGGCACCGCAGACCACGCAGCGGCCCGCAACGTCGGTACGCCGATCGCGTGGCGGGCGCAAGTTGAGCAGTAGGGGCCGCCCTACACGGGCTTTCACGGCGGCCGCGACCCTCATCTTGTCAAGTCTCCCGTCGGTAAGCATTGTCGACTCGTCCCACGCGGGCGCGGGACGGTGGACGTTGGGACACGTCGTGCTGGGCCATGGTCGACGCCGCGCTGCCACCTCGGCGCACGGCGTTGAAAGTTACCATGACTGGCCCTCGTGGACGGCGAATGGTGTTGCATCTTGTTCTCGTGTTTGTAGTAATACGTTGATTCGCTGTCGAGGTACCGCCACCGCAGTCGAGTGGTCGTCAGATGCGCTGCGCGATTACGTGGAAGCCCAGCGCCAAAATGAGTCAGGAACTATGTTACGGCCTGTGGTCTGCAGCCGCTGCGCTTCTCGAAGCCTTCCAATCCGCTGCAACCGCGCCGAACTCCGACTAGCCCAGAAGCAGAAGGCCGTGTCGTGACACCATTGGTATCGGTTGTCCTGCCGGTATATAACGGCGTTACTTATATTGATGCGACAATGCGAGCGGTTTTGACGCAGACATTCACAGATTTCGAGCTGGTGGTTTCGGACAATGCATCGATCGACGGCACTTGGGAGGCACTGCAGCGTTACACTAGCGACGCCCGGGTCCGCTTGACCCGACTTCGCGCCACCATTTCGGCAACCGACCACTTCAACCTCGTCACCAACCTCGCCACGGGTGAATTCTTAAAGTTGGTCTGCGCGGATGACGTGCTCTATCCCGATAATCTCAAGGTGCTGGTAACGGAATTGAAAGCGCATCCGTCAGCGGTGCTGGCCGTGAGTTCCAAAGATGTCATTGACGCCAATGGCAAGATCCTCTTACCCAAGCGCGGCTTGGCCGGACTACGTGGTGAAGTGACCGCGACTGATGCTATTCGGCGAAGTGTGCTTGCTGGCACGAATATTTTTGGCGAGCCACCATCCGCGCTATTTAGGCGCGCGGCCCTTGTTAGCGCTGGTGGTTGGGATGCCCGCTTTCCCTACCTGATGGATCTCGTGACCTACAGCGCGGTGCTACTTCAAAGCAAAGGCAATCTAATCGCGGTACCCCAGCCACTCTGGGCATTTCGAGTAAACCCTTTTCAAGTGAGCGTGCAAACGCAGCTTCGCGCCCAAGCCGATCAGGTCGTCAATTTTTTTCAAACGTTGGCTGCTGAGCATCCCGAGTTGCTCGGCCGGCGGCACCTCCTCATCGGCAGCATGCGAGCCCGCAGGAATGCCATCGCCCGGCACCTTCTATTCCGTTGGCTTGGCTGGCGGATGTGGGCACGGACGGCCGTAGTTGGCGGCCAGCGCAACGACAGCAAGATACGATGAGACCTTCTGGCGTGTATCTCTCGAAGTGGCTGCTAAGAGTGAGCATTCATATCGTCCACCTAAATAGTCGGCCTTCGATCCGGAGGTGACGCGCCGATGAACATAATCCTTACCGGTGCAACAGGATTCGTCGGCAGGCAGGTCATGCGGAGCCTCATCGAGATGGGCTGCTCGGTGAAGGTAGTGGTTCGTGATCCGTCGCGTCTGGATAGTGTCCCGGCGGGCGCAGTCCTCGAGGTGGTGCGGACGCCCGATTTGTTCGAAGAGACGCCTTATCGATTCGAAAAGTTGCTCGAAGGATCAGAAACTCTGGTACATGCGGCTTGGTACGCAGAGCCAGGCAAATACCTAACGTCGCCACGGAACCTCGCTTGCCTCACCGGGACACTGAACTTGGCCAGCGCATTTAGCGCGGTCGGGGGGAAGCGATTCATTGGCATCGGAACCTGTGCGGAGTACGACCCGTACGCAGGTCCGATAACGACCGAAACCCCGCTGGCGCCGAATACCTTGTATGCCGCATGCAAGGCGTCGGCGTTTCAGGTGCTCCGATACTTTCTTGGTGGAAAGGGCATCAGCTTTGCGTGGTGTCGGATTTTCTACCTGTATGGGGAGGGCGAAGATGGGCGGCGGCTGGTGCCATACATTCGCAGACAACTAGAGGCCGGGGAAGAAGTGCTGCTTACTCGTGGTGATCAAGTCCGTGATTTCCTCGATGTGACCGACGCCGCTCGTATGATCGCCGAGGTCACGCTAGGGCAGCAGCAGGGTGCGGTGAACATCTGTTCAGGCGAAGCGATGACTGTTAGACAACTCGCGGAAAGCATTGCCGACGAATACGGTCGGCGTGGACTGTTGCGCTTTGGTGCAAGGCCGGAGAATCTGTTTGACCCACCGCGGGTCGTCGGCGTGCGGGAGGACGTCCGATGAGTGGGGTGACACAACTCTACGTGCAATCCGACTTTCCGATCTTCCAGAACCGGATGTATGACTCTGCCGAAGAAGCGCGCGCGTGTCCCCGGGGTGATATTCGTTTGGTTCAGGACGGTGCCAGCGGCCTTGTGTACAACGCCGCCTTCCGTCCGGAGTTGATGAACTACGATGCGGCGTACCAAAACGAGCAGGCGCATAGTCCGTTATTCCAAAGTCATCTCGAACGAGTCGCCACCATCGTCGAGCGCAGCATCGGTCAGGACGGGTTGGTCGAGGTCGGTTGCGGCAAAGCGCATTTCCTTGAGTTGCTTCAGTCGCGCGGTTGCTCCATCGCAGGCTTCGATCCTACCTATGAGGGCGAGAATCCCTCCATCCAGCGTCGCTACTTCGAAGATGGCGTAACGGTGTCGGCCAGAGGACTCGTCCTGCGTCACGTGCTGGAACATGTGCAAGATCCGGTTAATTTTCTGGGAGCCTTGCGCGACGCCAATGGCGGCGGGCTTATCTATATCGAGGTGCCGTGCTTCGAGTGGATACTGCAAGTGAAAGCCTGGTTCGATATCTTCTACGAACACGTCAACTACTTCAGGCTTGAAGATTTCTCGCGGATGTTCGGCCGGGTAGTTGAGGGCGGGCATCTGTTCGGTGGTCAGTACCTTTACGTCGTCGCTGATCTCGCTACCTTGCGAACACCTACGGCCAGTGCGGCAGATCGTGTCGCGGTTCCGGAAGATTTTTTCTCAATGGCGTCCGTCGCGCCGTCTGAGGGGACTGCGGGACAGAATGCCGTATGGGGCGCGGCGTCGAAAGGTGTCATCTATTCGCTGTTGCGCGAACGCTGCGGCTATCCGGTAAATGTCCTCATCGACATCAACCCAGCCAAGTGTGGCAAGTTTGTGCCGGCCACTGGTCTGCGTGTGATGTCCCCGCAAGAGGGGCTCGCCTATGCTCGCGCCGGGTTCAGACATCTGCGTGATGAACTCCAATTACCTTGACGAGATTCGCGAGATGACGAAAGACCGTTTTCATCTGGTTGGAGCGGAGCGGTAATTCAGATCGCAGGCTGGTGCTGCGACATCCGGGGCTTCACACGAAGCTCACTTCGGGAACCGCCGTCACGAAAGAGACCCCTCTATCGGCAAGATCCTTCAACTGCGTGCGTACCTCATGAGCAATGTTCCTGGGGAAGATGACGATATAGTCTGGCAGATTTTCCCACAGGGCCTCGGGCGAGCGGATCGGAATGTGGCTTCCAGGCAGGAATTTTCCTTGCTTCGACCCTGCGGCGTCACATACGTAAGGCAGCAAGTCCGGCCTGACGCCTGCGTAGTTCAGCAAGGTGTTGCCTTTCGCCGCGGCCCCGTAGGCCGCCACGCTCCGGCCGGCACGCTTCTGCTCGATCAGGAAGGCCAACAGATCGTCCTTCACCCGGTCGGCGCGATTCTGGAACTCGGTGTAGGTCTCTAGCCGAGTCACGCCCGAACTCGTCCTCGCGCGCGAGCAGCGCATCGACGCGGTTCCGTGGTGGCGATCGCTGCCGTCGTGCATGGCAGCCATACACTCGCAGGCTACCGCCGTGAGTTGGCAATTCCTCTACGTCCCACACGCGCAAGCCGGCTGCGCGCAAAGATGCGTGCCACCGTGGTCAGCGACAGGTAGGAGAAGTGCTCGTGGTAGATGGTGTCGAACTGGGTCTGTTCGATCAGCGGCATCAGGTGGGGAAATTCGAGTGTGACAGTGCCTTCCGGCTTCAGCGCGGCAGCGAGTCCGCGGGTGAAGTCGTTGATGTCGGGCACGTGTGCATACACATTGTTGCCCGCAATCAGATCCGCCGACCGTCCTTCACCAGCCAGGCGACGCCCCAAGGCTTCGCCGAAGAATTCCCGCATGACCGGGATTCCCAGCGCCTCGGCGGCCGCTGCCGTGCTCGCGGTCGGCTCGATGCCGAGGCACGGGATCCCTGCTGCCACAAAATTTTTCAGCAGGTAGCCATCGTTGGAGGCCACCTCGATGACAAAACTCTCGGGCCCAAGCTGCAGCCGCTCGGTGATCATGCGCGCATAGTCGGCCGCATGATCAAGCCAACTGCTCGAGGTGCTGGAGAAGTAGGCGTAGTCAGCGCTGAACAGTTCTTCGGCGCGGGCGTAGTCCTCGGTCTGCACCAACCAACACTGGTGGCACACCTTCACCCGCAGCGGATAGTGCACCTCCGGGCTTGGACAGGTCCTCGGCATGCACGTACGCGTTCGAGGGGGGCGCAAAGCCCAGGTCCACAAAGCTGTGCTTCAAGGCCAGTGCCGCAGTGTCGGCATTTCATAACGCGACTCCGGTGAAATCGGCACCCAGTAGCGGATGGGAAAGGTCACGCGGTGAAAGATCCTGTGGCGGCAATGGCCAGGCAATGGCGAGACGCGGGTCGTCGTGGCGCAGACCGCCTTCGGAAGGCGGGTCGTAGAACGCGGTGTGCAGGTAGAGCAACTCGCTGTCGGGTTCCAATGCCTGGAAGCCGTGCGCGAAACCTTCCGGGATGACCAGCATTTGCGCGTCGTCTGGCGCCAGTTCCTCGGCGTGCCATTGCAGGAAAGTGGGGGATCCGGCGCGCAGATCAACCGCGACGTCCCAGACCCGGCCGCGAAGGCAGCGGATCATCTTCATTTCCGCGTGCGGTGGATGTTGGAAATGCATGCCGCGCACGGCCCCGGTGCGGCTGGTCCTGGAGTGATTGATCTGCACGATCTGGCGCTGCGCCGAGCAGGGGCTGAAGTTCCTGGGCGCAGAAGAGGCGCATGAATGCGCCGCGGGCATCGCGGTGCGGCACCGACTGCACGATCTTCAGATCGGCCAGCGGAGTGTCAAGGATGTTCATGCTCGTCGCCCAACCACGCCCGCGTTGATTGCATCGGCGACGTAGGCGGCCAGTTCCTCGGCGCTCGACACTTCATCCGATTCCAGCAATCGGCGATACCAGTTGGCAGTGTGCTGGATTGCCTGTTCGAGGTTCCAGACGGGACGCCAGCCCGAGATGCATCTTCGCCTTGGCGCTGTCGAGTTGCAGCAAGCCCGCCTCGTGCGGTTGGGGACTGGATGCCATTTGCCAGCGAAGCTGCGGCCACGTTCGAGCAAGGTCTCGCGAGCACCTGCTCAACTGTCCGGTTTCCTTCGCCCATCGGGGCCAAAGTTCCACGCATCGGCGCAAGTAGCGTCGCCCGCCAGCAGCCGCTGGCCTAGCAGCAGATACCCGCTAAGGCAATCCAGCACATGCTGCCAGGGGCGCGTGGCGTGCGGCGAGCGAATGACCAGTGGCTCGCCGGCGACGACCGCACGCACCAGGTCGGGAATCAGTCGGTCCTCAGACCAGTCGCCACCGCCAATCACGTTGCCGCCCCGAGCGGTTGCGAGCAGCGGGGCGGAAGGCTGTTGCAGGAACGCAGTCCGGTAGCTCGCGGCCACCAACTCGGCGCCGGCCTTGGACGCACTGTAGGGGTCGTGGCCTCCCAGGCGGTCTCGTTCTCGGTAGGCCCAAGGCCATTCGCGATTTTCGTAGCATTTGTCGGTCGTGACGACTACGACGGCACGCACGTCGGCGTGTGGCGGGCGGCCTCAAGCACATGGGCCGTGCCCATCACATTGGTGGCCCAGGTGGTGACTGGGTCGCGGTAGGACCGACGGACCAACGGCTGGGCCGCCAGATGGAAGACGATCTCTGGTTGTTCCGCGGCGAAGACCGCTACGGACTGCCGCTTCGTCGCGAATGTCGATGCGATGATCCTCATGGAGAGCTTCAACAGATCCCAATGGTTGGGCTCGGACGGCGGGTCCAATGCGAGCCCGGCGACCTCGGCCCCTAACTCATGCAGCCACAGACACAACCAGCTGCCCTTGAAGCCCGTGTGGCCAGTGACAAGGACCCGGCGGCCGCGATAGGCAGTGCCGAAAGCGTTCAACGCCAGCATTTCCACGGCGCTTCGCCGCTGCTCCACAGTTCTTCGAGCAGGTTCTTGTCTCGCAGCGTGTCCATGGGCTGCCAGAAGCCGGAATGCTCGAAGGCCATCATTTCGCCGTCGGCAGCGAGACGAGTCAAGCGGCGGGCCTTCCCAAGCGGTTTGGTCGCCTTCAATGTAGATCGAGTACCGCGGGCGACAGGACGAAAAATCCGCCGTTGATGAGGCCGCCATCGCCACGCGGCTTCTCGACAAAGCGCGTGACCCGGTCACCCGCGCACTCGATGCCCCATAACGCCCCGGCGGAAGCACCGCCGTAACCGTGGCGTGCCGTCCGTGCTGACGGTGGAATTCGATGCTCGCGCGCAATGTTCACGTCGCTGAGCCCATCACCGTAGGTAAAGCAGAAGGCCTCGTCATCCTGGATGTAGCCTGCTACGCGCTTGAGGCGCCCGCCCGTCATGGTGTCCTCACCGGTATCCACCAGCGTCACCCGCCAGGGTTCTGCGTGGCTGCCGATGCACTTCCATCTTGTTGATGGACATATCGAACGTCACGTCCGACATATGCAGGAAATAGTTCGCGAAATATTCCTTGATGACGTAGCCCTTATAGCCACAGCAAACGACAAAGTCATTGATACCGTGATGGGAGTAGAGCTTCATGATATGCCACAGGATCGGCCGCCCGCCAATCTCGACCATCGGTTTGGGGCGGATTGTGGTTTCCTCGCTGAGGCGAGTGCCGAGGCCACCGGCCAGTAATACGGCTTTCATAAGGCTCACCTATTATTGAAGTCACTACCAACTCGACCAATTCTTCGGCCCTTGTGCTAGTCCATCGAAGTTACTCGAGTCATCTCCTACTATCGCAGCCAGTTACCGAGCAAGTCGGCAGGGTCGACATTTCGCGTCGTCCCTCCTCGATCTCTACTGGCGTGTGCGGGTAACGATGGTGTCTGAACCAGCGGAGCCCGGTCGGAGGGACACGCGGAGAGCGTACACCCTGCTGGGTTTGCTCCACGGCGGCTTGCCCTGCGCCAGACCTGCCTAGTCCCGCCAGCCCGCGCCCTCGCCAAACGACGGTGCTAAACCATCGTTGAAAGCAGATTACGGTTGACTTCACCCGCTTGGTCATCATCGGTACAGTGAATCTTTAAAACGGCTGTGGGGGAGGCGACTGGGTGACCGGCGACCGTCAACTGGCCCGTGTGGATTCGATCAGTGTTGTGATTCCGGTTTACAGCGGAGCCGTGACCTTGCCCGGACTGGTCGAGGAGCTTGAGCAACTCCGTTCGCCCCAGAGACCCCGGATGGCCATGCGTACCGCGTCGACGAGCTGCTTCTCGTGTGGGATCGTGGTATTCGCGGGAGCGAAGAAGTCGTGCGTGAGTTGGCTGCGCGTAATGACTGGATTCGCCCGGTGTGGTTGTCCCGCAACTTTGGACAGCAGCCGGCGACCCTCGCGGGCATGACGTCATCAGGCGGGGACTGGATCGTCACGATGGACGAGGACGTACAGCACGATCCGGCGAATATCGGCGATCTACTCGACACGGCGTACCGAGATCGCACCCAACTCGTGTACGCCTCCCCGATGAACCGACCACCGCACGGCGCCTTTCGCAACGTGGCATCTTGGCTAACGAAGTGGCTGTTTCTGCATATCCTCGTGTCGTCCGACGGAGTAAGGGCCTTCAACAGTTTCCGACTGATCCTCGGAGAGGCGGGACGAAGTATCGCCGCGTACGCCGGGGCCGGAGTGTTTCTTGACGTGGCTCTTTCTTGGGTTGTCACCAACCCCTCGACCTGTCCGGTGCCGCTGCGCCAAGAAGGGCGACCCGCGAGCGCATACACCCTCCGCCGACTGGTTTCACATTTCTGGCGGCTCGTGGTGTCTTCGGGTACACGGCCGCTGCGATTCGTCTCGATTATGGGCATTCTCTTCGCTTTACTCGGTTTCGGCATGGCGATCTACAGCGCGATCCAGAAGGCGGTCGGCGACATCGACGTGGAAGGATGGACATCAGTGTTCGTGGCGGTGCTTGTCGTCGGCGGAGCAGTCCTGTTCGCACTAGGAATAATCGCCGAATACATCGCTGCTTCAGCCACCATGGCTATGGGAAAGCCGGTGTATGTCATCGTGCGCGACCCAGGCGAGGTATTCGACAGACCGGCGGTTTGACGCGTGCTGACTTGGATCGTCGGTCGCGGCGGACTACTCGGCAGCGCTCTATCACGAGAGATCGGCTCGAAGTTCACAGGACTCGCGATGCCCTGGGAAGATCACGATGCGGCGGTCGGGGTGCTCGACACCAACCTCAAGCGATTCATCACAGAGGCTCGAAATGACGATTGGTCGATTATTTGGGCAGCTGGCAGCGGCGTCATCGGTTCTGCGCCTGAGAAACTCGCTACGGAGACTGACATCTTAAGTCATCTAGTCACGAGGTTGCGAGAGACGCAACCGGCCGGTCGCGGTGCGTTTTTCCTCTCATCCTCTGCGGGCGGCGTCTATGCCGGATCGACTCATCCACCGTTCAGTGAGTTGACGAAACCCAAGCCGCTCAGTCCGTACGGCGAGACCAAACTCGCTCAGGAGGATATCCTGCGGGCGACGATTGGCGGCCGCACCCCGCTCGTCATTGGGCGATTCGCGAATCTCGCCGGACCGGGTCAGAACCTCAAGAAGCAGCAGGGTCTCGTCAGTCAGTTGTGCCGAGCCGCGGTGACGCGACAGTCATTGAATGTTTTCGTGCCGATGGAGACCCTCCGCGATTACCTTTATGTGGACGATGCCGCCGTGATGGTGCGAAAGCTGGTTGAGAATGCGGTGCAGCGGCAGCCATCGACGCCGGTGCTGCGGAACATCTCATCTCGACGCCCCGTTTCTGTCTGCATGGTCATACGGACAGTGCAACAGGTTGCCCACCGTGCGGTGCGTATCGCACTCGGGACCAGCCCGTCCACGCGCTATCACGTCCGGGACCTGCGGCTTTGCACACACTTTCCCCACGACTTCCAAGGCATGTCGATCACGCCGCTCCCACTGATAGTCAAGCGCGTGTACGACGATGTACTACAGCAGCAAGCAATTGCCACGAAGCTTCCACTCGGCTCCTGAAGGCAAGCCCACAGACTCAGGGCTTTCGGCTCCGTTTGAAATCGACGCACCCTGCCGGCTCCGGAGGCGAAATGCTTCAAACGCACCACGGTTGCGGCCTCCATTCCCTATATTTTCTGCGCGGCCGAAATGACGGGGGGGCCGGGTGTCGACCTCGGGCATTATCAACGAAGTGAGCAAGACTTCGCGCATCGGGTGGCGTGCGGTTCGGCTTGGGCGTTCTGGCATTCGCGGCGATGACAGTGGTGACGTACCTGATCGCTCGTTACCGGATGTTCACCGGCTTCAGCGACTATGACGACGAGGGCTATATGCTGCTCTCCCTCAAGTCGTTCCTCGATCACGGCTGGCTCTACGACCCCCTAAATGTCTACGGCCCCTTTTACTACGAGTTCTGGGGCGCCGTCTTCTCGATCTTCGGGATGCCCGTCAACCACGACGGCGGCCGCATGGTGACGATGGTCGTTTGGGTTCTGCGAGCGTGCTCATCGGGCTCTCGACCTGGCGCCTGACCAGCAGTATCATCCTCGGCCTGGCGACTCAGCTGAGCGTATTCGAGGCGCTGTTCAGCCTCGTGCGGAGCCGATGCATCCGGGCGGCATCATCGTCCTATTGCTCGCAGCGATCGCTGGCGTTCTCCTGTTTCGTCCGCGGTCGCGCCTCACCGTTGCCGATGGCCCTGCTCGGCGGCGCCGTGATGGCGCTAATCCTCGTCAAGATCAACGTCGGCATTTTCGCTCTTGCCGCGGTGGTCTTGGTTTGCGTGGTCAGCTATCCGGCACTTGCCCGACGTCGCTGGCTGCGACCATGGTCGAGGTCGGCTTCGTTGCACTGCCGCTGCTGCTGATGAGTTCGAATGTCGGCGAAACCTGGGTTCGCCATTACGCGTTCCACGTCTCCGTCGCCGCGCTCGCCGTCGTGATCGCGCTGAGAGCCCGCTGCACCGGTCGCCGCGACTCGAAAGAGCTCTGGTGGCTTGGCGGCGGCCTCCTCGTCGTCGGCGTGGCCGGTTCCCTCGCGATCTTCGCCACCGGAACCAGTCCCTCCGAGCTTATCGAGGGAATCATCATGCTGCCGCTGCGTGTGCCCAGCGCTTTCTCGGTGCCGCTCGTCCTGCCCGGCTGGATCTACGTCCTTGACCTGCTGCCCCTGCTAGGCGCGCTCGGCTATTGGTACGTCGTCCGCAACCGCGCGGCTCGCCCGAGCCGAATCTGGACTGCGGGTTGTCTCGGCCTCCAGCATCCTCGTCGGCGTCTTGATGGCGTTCTCGGTGATCTTTTCGATTACGGCTTTTTCGCCGACTACGACGCATTGGATCCCGATGGTCGTGCGGCTGGGCCTTGTCGGCTTCGCCTGGGTCGCGCTGATCCAGCCGCCCGGGAAGCCCGACGAGGAAACCCGGTTCGGGCGCATACTGCTACCGCCACTGGCGGTTTTACAGGTGTTGCATGCCTACCCTGTCGCGGGCAGCCAACTGTGCGTTGTCGACCTTGCTGCTCATCCCGGTTGGCGCGCTCTGCATCGCCAATGGGGTCCGTTGGATCGCCTTCAGTCGCGGTGGCCAGAGCGCGCGGCGCACCGCCTTGGCGATCGCCGCTGACCGCGGCGACAGCCGGGCTTAGTAGTCCTCGTCGGCATCCACCTCAAGCAGGAACTCGACCAAGTTCGGACCGGATACCGCGATGCAGTTCCCCTCGCGCTGCCGGGCGCCGAACATGTCCACGTCAGCCCCGAAGAGGCGGCAGACTTCCAGGCGATCGTTGCCGCAATCGACGAAAACTGTGAATCGTTTGTGACGCTGCCAGGGATGAACAGCTTCTACATTTGGAGCCAGCAGGAACCGCCTGCCCGCTATAGGGCGCCCAACGCGCTGTTGGACGTCACCCACCAGCGGAGGGTGATCGACGCCATCCGCCCAATCGAAGGCCTCTGTCTGCTTGAAAATGACTCCCTCACCCAGTGGTGGGAGGATGCCGGCGCAGCAGCACCGCGTGGGCCGCTGGTGTCCTACCTGCACGATGAGTTCGCGCCGATCGCCAAGTTCGGCGACTACCAGCTCCTCAAACGCGAACGGAGTGGCAGCCCACCGTGAGGGCGTTTCATGTTCGATGTGGTAAGCCACCCGCCGGCGTTTTGCCGCTTCTTGACCGTCGACCCAGTTGGTTCATCTACTTCGAGTCAAACTTCGACCTCGACTGATCGCATAGAAGTACCACTTGAGGTAGTGGGGCAACCACTTCCTCAGATGAAACCGCGACTGGCCAGCCGTGCGGTCGCGCCAAGTTGACGGTACTTCGACGATGCGGTGGCCGGTGACGTGGGCCTTGGCCGTGATCTCCAGCGTGTACTCGAACCCGCCTGAGCTTTCGATCGGGTATCTCGCGAAGCACGGAAAGACGATACGCGCGAAACGAATTCGTGGCGTCGTGCGTCGGCAGGCCGGCCAGCCAGTACAGCGAAATCCCGCCGAGCCTCGAGAGCGTTCTCTTCACGATCGGGCCGCCGATCTGGCGCCCGCCACGCATGTAGCGCGACGCGCACACGATGTCGTAACCCTCATCGCGAATCAATCGGACCATGTCGCTCAACGACCCTGAGGTCGTCGGACAAATCCGCCATGGATACGATGACGACGTCAGAGCGCGCCGCCTCGACGCCCGCGCGAATCGCGTTGATCACTCCTGGACCGATCGTATTGCGAACAAGCTCCAGGCCGGGGTAGCGAGATGCGAGCTCGCGAACCACGGGCACCGTGTCGTCCTCATCGAAGTCGTAGACGATCAGAACACGTTTGGGGCGCGCCACTGTTGTATAGAGCTCGGTCAGTGCGTTGGCGATATTGGGGCCCTCGTTGTAGACGGGCACGATGAAGTCGATCTGGTCGGTCACCGAGGCCGCTCCGCGACCACGAGCATCTGTTTGCCGAGAAGAAACTGGGCAGGTCGCAAGCGTAGGTAGAGTCCGCACCAGAAAAGCCCATTGCGGCAGACGGCTTTTGGTGGTGTAGGGGAGGAATCGCGCGCGGCATTCGACGACCCCGAAGCCGGCGACTTCGAGCGCCTCGGTCATTCCGCGCTCGCTCAGCGGGAGGGTGTGGTCGAAGAAGTCCCAGAATGCTCCATCCACGAGCCGCACGTTCGGCTGCATGATCATGATCCTTCCGCCGGGCCGGAGCGCCGTGCGAACACTGGCGAGCACTTTCAGCAAGGCGTCGGGGCCGCGAAGGTGCTCGAATACGTTGCTGGCGAAGGCCAGATCGACAGTTTCCGGCTCCACGACTTCTCGATAGCCGCTCCAGCGGAAGCTTGGTGTACCTCGACGCCCGGGGCGGCAAACTGCGCCGTGTCCGGGTTGAGGTCGACAGCGATCCGACGGGCGGCATGGATATTGTTGACGAAGTCGCAGTAGCCGGCGCCGAGGTCCAGCAACGCAGCCACCCTCGGGCACGTAGCGGGCGAAGAAGGCCTGGCAGAGCACCCGCCAGAGGTGGGCCTTGGACTCGGCGCTCGTCGTCGTGAAAACGCGCCGCATACAGACGATCAAGTTCGGCGTTGAGCGTCGCCGGACAGCTGTCCGACATCAGATGCCCCCCACCTTGATCTGGCTGCTCGATCCACGGGATGATCTCGTCGAGCGCCTCATCCAGCGAAGTCGTGGCCTCGAATCCGAGGATCTCCATGGCCTTGTTGACGTCGGGCACGCGCCGCTGCACGTCGTAGGGGAACGGTTGGTCACTCACGAGCCGCAGCGGCTCGTCGCCCTTGATCTTTCGCCAGACCGCCTCGGCCAGTTCGCAGTACGGTCGTGGACGTCGGCCGGTCGAGAGGTTGAAGTCCTCGTTGCGTGCCGTCTCGGACTCGATGGCCAGGCGGATGCCGCGGGCGAGGTCGCCGCCATAGGTGTAGTGGCGGACCTGGCTGCCGTCGCCCAGGATGTGCAGCGGGTCCTGGCCCTTGAGAACCTTCTGGACGAGGTCGGGAACGACGTGGCTCATCGCCAGCTGGACGTTGCCCGACATGATCTCGCGGTCGCACAGCGCCCGCTTCTCGCCGACCCCGATGCAGTTGAACGGCCGGACGATGGTGTAGGGCAGCTCGTACTGCTCCCAGGCGCCTTGGGCGAAGTACTCGGTGGCGAGCTTCTGGAAACCGTAGGTTGAGTGCGGCGGCGGGCAGCGGCGCTGCTCGCCCTCGGGGGTGGGATACGTCGAGGTGCTCTCGTAGACCATCGACGACGACACGACGGTGATCTTCCGCAGCGTCTGCCGTCGCGGTGCGCCCAGATCGCCGCGTCGAAGGTCGCCGCGGTGATCCGCTCGTTCTCGGCGATCAGGTCGTAGGCCAGCTCGTGGAACAGCGAGATGCCGCCGATGATCGCCGCGCCGGCGACGAAGTGATCGCAGTCGGCCAGCAGCTCCTTCAGCAGCCCGACGTCCTTCGCGTCGCCCTCGACGCCTTGGTAGTTCGGGTTTGCGTCGAGCGCGTCGCTCGACCGGCCCGTACTTGGAGTAGTTGTCCAGGCCGACGACCTCGTGGCCGTCGGCGAGCAGTTCCTCGACGAGGTAGCCGGCGATGAAGCCGGCCGAGCCTGTGACGAGGATCTTCACGTAAGCTGCGCTCCCCTTCCAAAGAAGTTCCAGACGTCAATGACCGGCTTGTCATCCGGGATCACCAGGCGATTTGTAGTCGCTGTGCGGCGCTGCCAGGAAGAGCAAGTCGGACCGCTCGACCGCCTCGTCGAGCGGGACGAACCCCGGGTCATCGATGTAGGGGTCGGTACACACGACCGCCGCCGCCTCGTACTCGAGGATCTTCCGGAGTTTGTAGGAGAGCGATTCTCGCGTGTCGTCGATATCTCCCTTGAACGCCATGCCGAGGATCCCAACGGTCAAGTCCTGCAGCGGATATCGCGACTTCAACTGCTGGATGACGAAATTCGGCAGCCCCTCATTGATGAGCATCGCCGCGTGGCCGAGCGAGAATCGCGATTCGGTCGCTGCCGCAAGCTGCATGGTGTCCTTGAACAGGCACGGTCCGGCCGCGAACCCGCTTTTCGGCAATCCGGCCATCCTTGGATAGTCGCGGGTGAGCGCGTCGTAGATCCGGTAGAAGTCCAGGCCGTAGTGCGGTCGCGATCATGAAGAATTGGTTGGCGGTCGCGAACTGGATGTAACGCCAGACGTTGGCGAAAATCTTGGTCAGTTCAGCCTCGATCGGCTTCATCGGAACGATTGAGGGGGCGATCCGGCTGAAAAGGTCGGTCGCCACTCGTGCCGCCTCGTCGTCGCAGCCCGCTACGATCTGGGGCAATTCGACGAGTTCTCGCATCGCGGATCCCTGCGCGATTCTTTCCGGGCAGAAGGCGACATGGACGCGCGTTCCTGAGGCGCGCACGAGCGCATTGACTTTTTCGGTTGTTCCTGGATAGACGGTGCTGCGAAGGATGATGCACTGACCATCCACGAAATACGGCATCATGCTCGTGAAGAAGCGATGAATCTTGTGGAAAGTGGGGTTGAGGTGCTCGTCAACCGGCGTGCCGATGGTCACAATGACGATACGTGACTTCGAGACGAGGGTCGGGTCATCGTCGACGGTGAGATTCCTGTTGATGACCTCGGCGAGCATCGGCTCCGCCTTGTCTTCCATGAAGGGCATCCGCCCCGAGCGGACGGTTTCGACGGCCTTCGTGTCTATATCGTCGATCGCGACTCGCAGTCCACGGTGTGCGAGCGCGATGGCCAGAGGCAACCCGACGTGCCCGCAACCACCCACGACACAGACATCGAATTCGAAGTCCGTCGATTCCCTTGACGATTCGACCATTTAAATTCCTCCCCAAGTTAGACGCCGCCCGAGAGCGTTATGCCAGATCGCTCCGTTTGCATCGGCGACGGCACCGGCATCGATGTCACACGCGTTCGAGCACGGGCAACTGGACTTGCGGATCGGCTTCTGATCGAAGAAGTGCTGGTGGATGAGCCTCCAAACCCCTCCGCCCCCGATTCCTGGCCTCCGCTAGGTGCGCACAGAGCATATAGCGGAGGCCAGCTACGCATGTCGGGTTTGGGCAGACAGACGTCGTCATCGATAAGGAGACAGAGTCTTGAGGGCCCCTCAGGGGAGCGGTGCCATCTGCCAGGTCCCACAGTTTTTCGTCAAGAACGCGGCGTCAGTCGCTCGGATCAAGACTTCCTGGGGACCGCTGGTTGTCTTGCTTTCGATTTCGTCGCTCGTATCGAGGCTACGCAGCCGCGCCCAATGACACATCGGCCCACCAGCGCTGCGATACTTCCAAAATTGTATGTCGACGTTGACAACGTAGGTTCCGTCACGCTCGATGGCAGGCACGTAACTGCCATAAGCGTTGATGACGGTCTTGCCCGCTGGGGGCGGAGTCACCGTCGAGGCTGTGCCATCCGTCGCGCTGCCACACGCCGCGAGCAGTAGTGCGGCGGCGCCCACCGCGATGGGCTTCATGCGTGTAAATCGTAGATCAGCAGTCATGGTTCGACGGGCATCTCATAGAAACGCAGTCGTGCAGACACGTTGCCCTGACCCAGTGATTGGGTACGGCCGACGCCGATGGTATGAGCGTGGATCTGCAGCCTAGTGCCATCCACAGAGGCAGGGGTATTGACGAGAAACGGCTCAGCGGCGTTGGCTGCGGTGAGCCGGTAGGTGACGCCGTCGATCACGACCGTGAAGGCGATCAGTGGGGCGACGGTTCCCTGGAAGAGTCGGTCGACGACGGTTGGCTCCAGATCGATTCCCACGAGGACCGCCATGTCCGATCCGCTGGGCGCAGGGACGGCGATTACGTCGTTTTCCCGGACGACCACCTGCGACAGCTCGGTGAGCGGCCCGCAGCGGGGGCCGGTATTGGCGAAGAGCGCCCATCGGTTCTCGACACCGCTCACGGTGTAGTTGCACAGCAGCGCACGCGAATACAGAGGGGATTCCTGCACGCCGAGGCGACCCTCGATGTGGGTGCCACCGATGGCGGGCGATTCCGGCGATAACCGGGACAGAACGAATTGGGGCGCTTTAGCCAGTGATTCGCTGTTGAGGCGATCGAGGGAGGGCGTGAAGGCGGCGTACGTCTGAAAGACGGGTGCCGGGCGCCACGGCAGACCGTATGCCCACACGGCCGAGGTCTCGGCAGGGTCGACGTGGACCGTTCCCGACCCGATGGCGTTGACGAAGCGCTCCGGGACGGCGTAGAGGGCACGCTGGCGCGCCTTGGCATGCTCGACGCGTTGGTCGACATGACCGGGTAGGGAGAGTGTGAGCAGGCGGTCGACCGTTTGGACGGGCCCCTGCAGCGCCACCACCGCACGTTGGGGATACCCCAAGATGTGCACGACGAGGGCTTCTACGCTGAGAAGGACGCAGATGATGGCCGCTCCAACCACCACAAATCCACGGCGACGGGCTCTGGAGAGCGGGGTGACGGCCACTGCGAGAACGATGGGCGCAAGCAGCATGAACACGGCTGCCAGGTCAAGTCGCACGAAAGTTCTCTTGGCGCTGATGAGCGTCACGAGGGCGGCGAGCAGCACCAAGTTGCGGGGAATCTCCGGGCGGCCACGGACGAACATCACGCAGAGAGTCGCTATCCAGGCAACGGTCAACACGATTCCGACCACGGCCTCCGGGCCAAGCGGGATGAGGGCAGTGGCCATTGCGTCGCTGTAGCCCGACACCAG
The DNA here is from genome assembly GCA_963805835.1 of uncultured Actinomycetota bacterium. Classification (GTDB taxonomy): domain Bacteria; phylum Actinomycetota; class Actinomycetes; order Mycobacteriales; family Mycobacteriaceae; genus Mycobacterium. Next base: position 420,983 of record CAWDVX010000012.1, read on the forward strand.
CGCGGCGCTGGACTTGAGCCAGGCAAGCAGGTCCGCCGGTCGTTGCCCGGCGAGCATCCACGAGATGAGAGTGGACCCTGCGAACGCGCTCACCGTGATGCAATGGCGCCCGACAGCCCTCCAGTCGAGCAATATCGACACGGCCAACGCGATGCCCACGATCGCGAGGCCGCTGTTGAGCTTCACCAGTAGCTGGATTCCTGCGACCGCGCCGAGCACGACACACGTGGTGAATACCGTCGAGCGCCTGGGATCGTGCTGCAACAGTGGCACGGCCCCCCACGCGAACGCCGCAAGCACGGCCAGCTCAGGGTACATAATGCCCGGAGCAAGACCGCGACCGATGAGCAGGATGGCGATGATGCCGGTCGCGATAAACGCGCCGATGAGTGATGGCATCGGGGGCTGGCGTTGGCGGAGCGCCGCCGCGATGCCCAGGAACAGGGCGGCGACGACGATTGGTTGGTAGATCGTGGCGAGCAGCGACTGGTCGAACGAGTAGTAGGGGGTGTTCTGGAGGAACCCAAGGGGCCCGTAGGTGAATACGATCTCGGGGCCCCATGCGAGATTATTGATTCGCGCCAAGGCCAGCCCGGCCTGCCAAGACGGATCGAGCCCGACGCCGGCGTCGACGGACGCCTGTGGCCAGAAGATGATTGCAGCGACGCCTGCTGCGAGACCCTGTTGCCAAGGGGCAGCGCCCCACTTCGTTGTCGAGCACCACCTCACCACGCGTTGCCCGAACTTTCTCACGGATACCAACGTGGGCCCCCCATTCACGCAGAGTATCAACACTGCAAAGAAATCCGCAGTCTTAACCAATCACGGCCATGCTGCCTGGCTCAGTCCATTTCCGTTCCCTGGACATTCGTCGTTGGGGGAGCCTCAATTTCCGCCAATTCGGCGGTGGCAAGTGGGCCAACTAGTCGTAATTCTATGCAGCCCTTGGCCTTTCGGGCTCGCAAGGCTTTCCGGCAATGTTGACTACTTGCGCCAGAGCACGTCAATCCGATCTATGTCGACGACGTCCGGGTGCTATGCGGGTTATTTAGCTGGCTACAGTTCGCCGGCGTCGATGGCTTTCTTGACTTCCTGCGCTTGCGCCACCTGCTGCGCGGTGTAGCCGATGAACAGCGCCACCCCACCGACCAGGACGACACACCCCGGCCAGCCACAGCAGGCCGTAGGTGTAACCCTGGTCCAGCGCATGCAACTGGGCGGGGTTCATGAACTTCACCGGCCCGCTGGTGCCGCCTAGGGACAGCGTGTGCGACGTGACGGCGGTCTGGATGACGGCCATCACCACCGGTCCGCCGAGGCTGAGCAGCATGAGCGCGATCGCAGACGTGGGCCCGATCCGGTCTGAACCGACGCCGGCGATCACCGACAGCCCGAGCGGGAGGTTGGCCAAGCCGATACCGATACCGCCGACGACGAGCGGCACCACCAGATTCGGGAAGTAAGGGATGCCGCGGTGAAGCGTCGAGCTGTACAGCATCGCGCCCACCAGCAGGATGCCGCCGGCAATCACCAATACCCGCGGCGGGAACCGCGTCACCAGCCGTGACGACGCGATGACGCCGACACCCACAGCAAGGGCGAACGGGATGAAGCCGATGCCCGCGCGCATCGCGCTGTAGCCCATGATGTTCTGCACATACAGGGTGACCAGCACGGTCAGGCTGAACAGCACCCCACCCGCGAGGAAGATGGTAGCGAACGTGGCCAGCCGGTTGCGGTCGAAGAACAAGTCAAACGGCACGATGGGGTTCTCGGCGGTGCGCTCCACAACGACGAACGCCACGAAAGCGATCAGCGCCACCACACCCGAACCGATCGTCGGCGGCCGACAGCCAGCCCTTCTCCGGCCCCATCGAGAGAGCCGACAACCGCGGCGATACAGGTCAACGTGGCCAGCCCCGCCCCGGTGACGTCGAGCTTCATCCGCTCCTGCTGGGTTTCCTGCAGCGCGGTGCGAGCGAGGTAAATCACCAGCAGCCCGATCGGCACGTTCACCAAGAAAACGAGCCGCCACGTCACATCGGCGAGCGCCCCGCCCACCACCAGGCTCAGCACCGTGCTGATACTGACCGTCGCGCCTAACACCGCCATCGCGGCGTTGCGTGGCGGCCCCTTCGGGAACGTGGTCGCCACCAGCGCCACACTGGTCGGTGCGATGATCGCGGCGGCCACGCCCTGCAGCAGCCGGGCCGCAATGAGGGTGCCCCCGTTCTGGGCGATGCCGCAGATCGCTGAGGCGATGGTGAACAGCGCGACCCCTACGATGAAGGCGCGCTTGCGGCCGATGGTGTCACCTACGCGGCCGCCCACCAGCATCAGGCCGCCAAAGGCCAGCAAGTAGGCGGTGATCACCCAGCTCCGCCCGGCATCAGACAGATTTAGCGCGTTCTGGATCTTAGGAAGCGCGATCGACCGCGATGGTGCCGTTCATCGTGGCCAGCAGCTGCATGCCGCCGAGGGTGATGAGCGCGGGGACAAACCGGCGAGACCACAGGCGGGTCGGCACGTCGCTGCTCATACGGTCTAGCGTGGTCGGTTTGATGGGTTCGGGGTCGCTCATTCGGCCCGTTCTGTCGTGTGGGTGAAGACGCGCTATGCCTTCGAGCGAAGTCTAGCGAGGCAGCATTGGCCCTAGAATGTCCGGAGCCGTCATCGCGAACGTTACAGCAAACTTTGGCGAGGTCCGTTTCTAATGTTGTGTCTTGTGGGTCGATCGTCCACCGGTCTGCCTGGTTGGTCGGCGCCGGCCGACCGACGATTGCCTCGGGGAGCGTGACGGTCGGCCACCGGCTGCGGAAAGTCGCGAGAAATCCTGGCTTGGTCCGCAGAGTCATGCCGGGCGTCGGCGAAATATCCGCACCGTGTCAGGGGCTGGCGAGCGCGCGGTCGGCCAGCGCCCCCATTACCGGTGCCAACAGCCGGGAGTATTCGCATCGTCAGGTGATCCACGTCGAAGTAGACCAGGGTGTTGCCGACGATGACCGGGCAGCGGTCGGCGGTGCAGAACAGGTCGGTGAGGTCGGCGTATTGCCCGCCGCCGGCTGTGGTGGCGGCGGACTCAGCGGCGATGCCGGATTCGTTCACCGCCGTCGACCGTGGCGGCGAGCAGGCCGTCGCGTCATCGAGGTGGCCGGACAGGCAGATCGGCACCACTGAGTGCGGATCCGGGATCGGCCCGAGCACCAGCACCTTCGCACCAGTGCCGCGCAGCTGCTGCACGAGGCGGGTCAGGCTGTCGATCCACGCCGGGTCGTATGGCGTGAAACCCGGCAGATAACCTTTCGCCGGTACCGTAGCCGCGCCACATGCTCACCACGACCAGCCGCGGGTGCTCGGCGCGTAACCGGGCGATGATCTCGCCGCGCCACTGCTCGCAGCTGGGTCAATCAGGCGACGGATGGGGTTGGCGATGGGCAAGTCCAGCAACGGGCAGGCCGCCTTGGCCAGCATCTCCAGCCGCCAGTGCCGCTGCGCGGCGACCTGCTGGAACGCCGGAGTCCACATCGCGGCATGCGAGTCGCCGACCAGGGCCACCGTCGTCGTGGAGGCGGTATCGCCCGTCGCGCACTCAGGCTGTCCGGCTTCGAAGAACGTTGCGCATGCAGCCGTTGAGGAACATGGCCTTAAGTTCGGCTGCCGCGTCGGCAAGCGGCGGGTCCAGGTTCGACGGTACGGCTTTCAGCTCGGCGGATGCCGCGACCGCGGCCTGCACCTGCGCGAACGTCGTGCTGCACCGCCGCGTCGTAGGCGTCGATGTTGGAGCCCGTGGGGCGGAGGCGCCGCGGTGACGGTCAGCGCCGCAGCCGGCGCGCCGCGCCCGACCGGGGTCGGCACCAGCTACCAGCAGCGCCACGCACACGCAGACGGCTATCGCGGTGGCGACACCGCCAAGCGCGAGACTGCGCCAGGGAGACCGGCGCATGGGAGCGGCGAAGCGCAGCGGGTTCTCGATGAGACGCAGCGTGAGCACCGCCAGCCCGGCGGAGACCAGGACCGCGGCCAACCTGCCGGCCAGCCCGAGCGGGTGGCCCAGCAATGGCGGTGCGAGCACCAGCACCGGCCAGTGCCACAGATACCACGAGTACGACACCCGGCCGACCGCGCGCATCGGCGGCAATGCCAGCACGCGGCCGCATCCCTGAGAAGGTGCGGCGCAGCCGGCGCCGATCACCAGCGCCGCGCCGAGCATGGGCAGCAGCGCGGCGGTACCCGGATAGGGTGTGGTCGGTTGCAACAGGATGCAGGCCAGCAGGATCAGGGCCAGCCCGGCCCATCCCGCGATCGCGGCAGGTAGTGCCGGGAGTCGGCGCCACTGGCCGGCGGTGAGGGCCACCAGGCCGCCGACGGCCAACTGCCAGGCCCGGGTGGGCAGCGAAAAGAACGCCACCGCAGGCACGACGTAAGTGATCGCCAGCGACAGCGCAAACGACACGGCCGCGACCAGCGCAAGGACCACCAGATACGGGCGTTGTCGACGAGGTGGCATCGGCCCTGGTGCGCCGACGCACACGCCGGATCAGCCACGCCGTGCCGATGATCATGGCCGGCCACACCAGGTAGAACTGCTCCTCGACGCCCAACGACCAGTAGTGCTGGAACGGCGACGGCGGCATGGTCGGCGGCGAAGTAGTCGACGCCACTGCAGAGCGAACCGGTAGTTGCCGACATACAGCGCGCTGGCGATGCCGTCATCGAGGACGTCCGGGCCTGCAACGGGGGCAACAGGACCGCCGAGCGCGATCGCGGTGACGACACCGACCGTGGCCGAGGCCGGCAGCAGTCGGCGGGCCCGCGCCCCGTAGAAGCGGCGCAGCCGCACGGTGCCGGTGGTGCTCACCTCGCGCCAGAGCAGCCCGGTGATCAGGAAGCCCGAGATGACGAAGAACACGTCCACGCCGACGTACCCACCACCCACACCGGGCACGTCAGCGTGAAAGAGGACAACGGCCAACACCGCGACGGCGCGCAAGCCCTCGATGTCCGGGCGAAATTCCATCCGGGCCGAGCTCCGCCCCTGCAGCTCTTCGACAGGGCTAACGCTGCGGGTTTGGTGCAAGCTACCCCCTTGGTGCGAGGACGCGTGCTTGACAGAGGCATTGTTGCACCTCGTCAGTTTCGAGTGGACGATCCTGGGCGCGCACGCAAACTTTGGGACGTTTGTCGTCGACAAGAAACCAGCCAGCGCCAACGTCGCAGGATACTACGACTTTCCTTCGGCCACACTGCATTACATCTCGGTGCGGGCCAACGGCCAGCCCCCTGCGAACCGATCCTGGCCCCACCGTTGGTCTGCTTCCCCAATGGACGGTGCACGAATGCCTATCGTGCGGGTAAGCAAGGAGTTTCCGTATTGTTCGAACGTGCGGTCAGGTGGCAAAATGCACTTGATTCACGTGCTCGGCTACCCGCAAGGCGTTGGCCGCGATCGTCAGACTGGGGTTCAAACCGGTGCTGGACGGGAAGAACGAGGCGTCCACCACGTAGAGGTTGTCCACTTCGTGCGCCCGGTTTTGCGGGTCCAGCACGCTGGTTTTGGGATCGGTACCGAAGCGGCACGTGCCGCAGACGTGGGCCAGGACGCGTTGTTTTTGGCGCCCCGCAGGGTGATTTTGCGAAACGGCTTCAACACCTCTTTCAACTGCCGCAAGAACACCGCGCGGCGCTCGATCTCACTGGCGTGCAAACGATACTGAATTCGCAGCCGCTGGCGGCCGTCCAAGCTTGGCCGGTCGGATGGCAGCACGCGGTTGTCCAGATAGGGCAGGTCTTCCATCATCGCGGCCAGCACCAGTCCGCCGTTGAAGAACCGCTCGTAGATCGGGCGCACCGCCGGGCTCATCAGGCGCAGCGCCTTGCGCATGCCAGCCGGGGTGGTTGGTCAGCACCTCCATGGGCGGCATCGCGCCGACCGACTGCACGGTGCCGTATTTCTGGCCCTCCCAGAAATAGAAATCGTTCAGCCCGATCTCCTTGTTTGCGGCCGTGATCTTGGAGTCCGCGTTGCGGCCAGATCTCGATCCGGTCAACCAGATGACGCATCAAGTTGCGCCCCACCCAGTCTGAGCCGTTGGCCAATCCGCGCGGCCAATCGCCCGACCGGGAATTGAGCAACAGCACCGGGGTGACCAGCGCACCGGCGGCCAGCACCACCACCTTGGCCTGAGGGCCAGCATGCCGGAGCGGATGCTCGCAGATCACTTGCCGGACCTGGGTGCGGTCGGCGTCCAGGCGCACGACCCGACATTCGCGTCAGCAGCTGGGCGCCGTGCTCGGCAACGGCGGGCAGCAGGCAGTTGCGGGCGGCGTCGTTCTTGCACGACTGGTCGCAGAGATAGCCCTGACAAGTGGTACAGCCATCGGTGTAATCACAGGCCATCGGCAGGTGATAGGGATGCAGTCCGCGACCCGCCAGGTAGTCGACCAGCGGCTGGTTGTCTGCCGAAAACGGCGGCGCCGCAGGCAGATTGACCTCGGCCGCCTCCGGCCGCAGGGGATCGGGCTGGCCGCGCACCCCCAGCAGCTTCTCGGCCTGCGGCGTACCAGGGCCGCATCTGGTCGTAGGTGACCGGCCAGGCCTCTGGCACGGTGGAATCGCCGGGGTCGCGAAAGTTCTGCCGAGGAGTGAAATCGCGAGCGAAAAATCGCTCGCAGACCATGCCGTAGAGGGCCGATGACCCCCCGGTCCCGCTGCCGATGAACGGCACGAACCGCCGCGCGGAGCGCCCGCTGATGTCTTCGATCTCGTCGGTGGAGCGTCCGGCGCGGGCCAAGGCGTCGTAGTAGGTCTCTGTGGAACGGCTCGCCAGCGGCTCGGCCACTTCCGGCATCGCACGAGCGAATCGTGCCCGGCGCCCCGGGCAGCGTCGAGCGCCCCTTCTCGACGAACAGCACCCTGCGGCCTGACTGGGCCAGCGAGTAGCCAAGCATCCCGCCGCCCATGCCGGTGCCCACGACGATCACGTCCCACGTAACGAGTTCCGCCTCGCGCGGATCCAGCTCGCCGTCAGCCAAAATCGAGCTCCTGAACGGATGATGGCCCAAGGTTTGCCCGGCTGAGCGCGTCAGACGGTACCATTTGCTGCCCGACAAGAGGCTCACTTTTCCCATCCCGGCCAGAGTGGGAAGTTGGATATCGGGGCCAAGGAAGATTTGTTGTTAGTGATGATTGTCGATCCGGCACGCCGCGCCTGCACGTGGCTGCTCGCGGGCGGCGTTCTGGCGCAGCGGCCTTTGGTACTGGTGTCGAACACCTCGCGCGGCGCGCAATGTGCCGCTATCCGGTCGCCGCCGCCCGCGGACGCTACTTGATCAGCACCAATGGCGAACGATCAGCCGACGCCAGAGGCGAGTCTCAGCCGACAGTCGCAGAACCAGGGGTAATGGCCGACTCCCTGTCGTCGCCTACGCGTACGGGTGATGAAAGGCTAGGATCCGCGATGAAATTTGTGCTGGCAAGCAATGGAACTCGTGGCGATGTCGAGCCCTGCGTCGCTCGTCGGCCGTGAGCTGCTGCGCAGAGGGCACGACGTGCGCATGGCCGTTCCGCCCGACCTGGTTGGCTTCGTCGAGTCGGCTGGGCTTGCGGCGGTTGCCTACGGCCGTGGATATCGCAGGCCATTGTCGAGGCGAACCGCAACTTCTGCAGGTGTTTCTTCCGCAACTCCTTGGAGGATCCGGGATCTGATCAGGTTGCGGCGCGAAGCTTGGGAGCTCGTGTGCCCAGTGCTGGGAGGAGATGAGCACGACGCTGACGTCGCTGGCGGAGGGGGCCGACCTGCTGTTCACCGGCCTGGCTTTCGAGCAGCTCGCTGCCAACGTCGCGGAGTATTACGACATTCCGTTGGCCACGCTGCATTACTTCCCGATGCGGGCCAACGGCCAGCTCGTTCCGTTCCTGCCGGCGCCGTTGGGCCGCTCTGCAATGACGGTGTACGAGTGGCTGGGTTGGCGCATGTGGAAGAAGGTCGAGGACGCGCAGCGCCGTGAACTGGGCCTGCCGAAGGCAACAGGCCCCGTGCCGCGACGGATCGCCGAACGCGGATCGCTGGAAATCCAGGCCTACGATGAGGTTTGCTTTCCCGGGCTGGCAGCCGAATGGGCGAAATGGAATGGCCAGCGGCCCTTTGTCGGCGCGCTGACGATGGAGTTGCCGACGGATGCCGATGAGGAGGTCGCGTCGTGGATTGCCGCGGGAACACCGCCGATTTTCTTCGGGTTTGGCAGCATGCCGGTCGAATCTCCCGCCGACACGCTTGCCATGATCAGCGCGGCCTGCGCGCAGTTGGGCGAGCGGGCGTTGGTTTGCTGCCGGCTGGACTGACTTCAGCCACGTCCCCCATTTCGAGCACGTCAAGGTGGTGGGCGCGGTGAATTACGCGGCCATCTTTCCGGCCTGCCGCGCGGTCGTGCACCACGGTGGCGCGGGCACCACGGCCTCGGCCTGCGCGCCGGGGTCCCCACGTTGATCCTCTGGATCGATGGACGATCAGCCGCTCTGGGGAGCTCAGGTCAAACGACTGAAAGTGGGCACCGCCCGGCGCTTTTCGACGCACTACCCAGGAATCGCTGGTCGCGGACCTGCGCACGGATCCTCGCCCCGCAATACGTCGCCCGGGCCCGCGAGATCGCCACCCGGATGACCAAACCCGCCGAAAGCGTTGCGGCCGCCGCCGATCTTGTGGAAGATTTCGCCCGCTTGCGGCGTGTTGGCAGGTTGATCGTCATGTGTGACCGCCTGGCTCGATAGGCAATTCGGGCTGCCCGCCGATCCATTCAAGCAGCGCATGCAAACCGTCCTCGAGCGCCCACTTCGGACGCCAGTGGAGCGCGTCCTTCGCCGGCTCGATGGTGCAGCTCGCGGCGCGTACGTCACCGTCGCGGAATTTCGGTACGACGATCGGTTCGGGGGCGTCGCAGATGGCGGCGATCTTGCGGGCCAGTTCATGGATGGTGGTCGCGATCCCCGACCCGATGTCGAGACAGCGAGGCTCGGTGGCAGGCCTCTGCACCGTTGCGAACAACGCGTCGACGACATCATCGATAAAGACGAAATCGCGCACGATCCGACCGTCTTCGTAGACCTCCAACGGCCGTTGGTCGCGCGCCAATCGTGCGAAGAGAGTGACTATTCCTGTGTACGAATTGGTCAGCGACTGGCCGGGCCCGTAGACATTCTGCAGACGTAGCACACTGAAGATTTGTGTCATGTGCGGCCGCCCAGGCCGCCAGCATATGCTCTTGCGCGAGTTTGGTCGCGGCGTAGATGTTGGTGGGCCGGGGCTCGGTCTGGCCCGCGCAGCTCGGAAGCGGCGCCGCGGGTTCGTCCGTTGGGCCCCTTGGGATCCCAGATACCAGCCAGCAGCTGCGCGTGGCTGCGAGGCCGCGGATAGAAGGTCTGCGTGCCGTATCGCCAAGCGCCCTCGCCGTAGACGGCCCGTGACGACGCCAGGACGAGTTGGTCGGGCACGAGTGCTGAGCGGCTCAGGGCGTCGAGAAGCTGGGTAGTGCCCACCACGTTTACCGAGCCGTGGCGCGTCGCCTCAGAGAGCGACTGTGCCGTTCCCGTCTCGGCCGCCAAGATGGACGATCTGGGACAGGACGGAACAACCGAAGCACGGCATCCCAGTCAGGCGCATGGGTGACATCGCCGGTGAACAACCGCACGGATGGCGGCAGGTCGATCGCTCGACGTCCGGCATGCACCTGCGGATGCAGGACATCCATCACAGCGACGTCGTAACCGGCATTCACGAGACGGCGGGCGAGCGCAGACCCGATGAATCCTGCCCCACCAGTAATGAGCACGGATGTTGACAAGAGCCGAAGCCTCCGGTTCGCCTGCGGAGAAGTGAGTGAGCGGCACCGTCGGAGCGAGCGCGGTCCGCAGTCGATCATATCCGGACTCCCCGTCCATCAGCCGGGAGCCTGAATAGATCAGTCGATCGCGAGATATGGCGCGTTGCCGTCCGCGAGGCGTCCAATGGCTTCGCGCGCCGGTGCCAACGTACGGATTAAGGTGATGTACGGGTAGGGGGTTTAAGCTGCCGCGGCTGAGCTGGCGGACAGCGGGCAGGTTTGATTTTCCGCAGCACGTATGAAGGGAAAGGCGCTGAGAACCGCTATGAAGTTTGTGCTGGCAAGCTACGGGACTCGCGGCGATGTCGAGCCCTGCGCCGCCCTCGGCCGTGAGCTGCTGCGCAGAGGTCACGAAGTGCGCATGGCAGTCGCCCCTGACCTGGTTGGCTTCGCCGAGTCGGCTGGGCTTGTCGGCGGTCGCCTACGGGCTGGAAACGCATGCCATGCTCGACGCGTACCGCGACTTCTGGACGTGTTTCTTCGGCACGCTATTGGAGGATCCGGAGTCTGTCGAGGCTTTGGCGCGAACTCTGGGAGCTCGTCCAACAGTGCTCGGAGGAGATCAGCACGACGCTGATGTCGCTGGCGGACGGGGCGGACTTGCTGTTCACCGGCCTGGCTTACGAGCAGCCCGCCGCCAACGTCGCGGAGTATCTACGAAATTCCGTTCGCCACGCTGCATTACGTCCCGGTGCGGGCCAACGGCCAGCTCCTGCCGTTCCTGCCGGCGCCGTTGGCCCGCTCCGCAATGACGGTGTACGACTGGCTGGATTGGCGCGTGGCAGAAGAAGATTCGAAGACGCGCAGCGCCGTGAACTCGGTCTGCCGAAGGCTACAGGCCCCGTGCCGCGACGGATGGCCGAACGCGGATCGCTGGAAATTCAGGCCTACGATGAGGTTTGCTTTCCGGGGCTGGCAGCCGAATGGGCGAAATTCGATGGTCGACGGCCCTTTGTTGGCGCGCTGACGATGGAGTTGCCGACGGATGCCGATGAGGAGGTCGCGTCGTGGATTGCCGCGGGAACACCGCCGATTTTCTTCGGGTTTGGCAGCATGCTGGTCGAATCTCCCGGCCGAAACGCTTGCCATGATCGGCGCGGCGTGCTCGCAGTTAGGTGAGCGGGCGTTGGTTTGCTCCGGCTGGAGTGACTTCAGCGACGTCCCACGTTTCGAGCATGTCAAGGTGGTGGGCGCGGTGAACTTCGCGGCCATCTTTCCCGCCTGCCGCGCGGTCGTGCACCACGGTGGCGCGGGCACCACGGCCATCGGGCCTGCGCGCCGGGGTACCCACGTTGATCCTTTCGACGGACGTCAATCAGACAATCTGGGGAGCTCAGGTCAAACGACTGAAGGTGGGCACTGCCCGGCGCTTTTCGACGCACTACCCAGGAATCGCTGGTCGCGGACCTGCGCACCATCCTCGCCCCGCAATACGTCGCTCGGGCCCGCGAGATCGCCACCCGGATGACCAAGCCCGCCGAAAGCATCGCGGCCGCTGCCGATCTTCTGGAGAATTTCGCCCGCTCGAGGCGTGTTGGCTGATCGGCGACAGCGGACCTCGAGATGATCGGTGCGGACCGATTCTGGCCGATTACCTCGACGTGGGTTGAGCGGAGCGCTGGGCAGGAGGAAGGTTGTCAGGAAGACACGACCTGATCGATCGCCGCGTACGGGTGTTCCTTAAAGGTGTAGCCCGCGGCCCAAGCTGCGTGCCAGGCGGTAGGCTCTCCCGCGCGATGCAAAAGGGAAGTTCTCCTAACGGTGCGCTGATTGACCAAGGATGAGGGGGATTGTCGCGTGAATCGAATCAAGGCGGTAAAGCAGGCGCTCGAGGGACGTGTGGACCCCGTCTACCTCGAGATCGGCGTTTCACAAGGATCTGCGTTCCGCTGCATTACTGCCGACGAGAAGATCGCCGTCGACCCGGTGTTCAAGCTCTCGAAGCGCTCCCGCAAGCTCGCCGACTCGAAGGCGCGCGCAACCCATTACTTCGAGACGACCAGCGACGCTTTCTTCGCGAACGAGACGGCCTTCCTCGAGCAGCGCGGAATCGACGTCGCCCTGATCGACGGACTGCACACCTATGAGCAGACCCTGCGAGACGTCGAGAACACCCTGCGCTACCTGCGGGACGACGGCATCATTATCATGCACGACTGCAACCCCGCGCGCGCCTCGATCGCCTCGCCCGCGGCATCGTACGCCGACTTTTCTAAGCAGAAGCACCGCTGGAACCTCCTCCGGATAGAGCGTGGGGGACGGTTTACTTCCGAGCTTGGACCGGCGACGTCTGGAAGGTGATCGTCAACTTGCGCAGCACGCGGGACGATCTGCGAATCGCGGTGCTGAACTGCGATTGTGGCGTCGGGATCATACGAAAGGGCGTGCCGGAATCGCGATTGCCCTACTCGGCTGCGCAGATCGAGGAGCTCAACTACGCGGATCTCGCCGCCGACCGCGAGCGCTTGCTCAACCTCAAGCCGCCCGGCTATCTCGGCGAATTTCTCGCGTTAGAACGCCGAAGCTCCCCGAAGTCTGAATAAGTCGCTGGATCGCCCTGAATCAGCGCTTCGCTTCGGCCCTTGAACCACATCGTGTACCGACTGGTCATCGACCCCCTGAATTGGGCAACTTTCTAGTGGGTGGCACTCTTGTGTGGTGCTGAGCTGGGGTGTCCGGTGGTCGCGCCGGAATGGCGACACTAATTGTCGGCCTCTAGTGTGCAGTGGTGGCGTACCGGCGAATCATGAAGACGGCGTCGGGGGGTGCCAGCGGGCAGGTTTGACCTGCCTGCACGAGCAGTTTGGCGATCGCTGATCTTACAGCGGAAGGACCCGTCCTCCTTACATCCGACCATGTCGGCGACCACAACCCGATGTACCCGTGACAGTTAGGCGGCCACCTCGGACGTCAGCTTCTCGCTCAGCAGCACCGCCAAGTCGCGGATACTCGCGGTGGCGATCTCACTGGAAGTGAGGCGTATTCCGGTTTCAGTTTCGATACGGGTGCGCAATTCGAGGATTCCCAGCGAGTCCAGACCGTACTCGGAGAGCGGCCGGTCTGGGTCGATGGTGCGACGCAGGATCAGGCTGACCTGCTCGGACACCAGACGGCGCACCCGGGTCGGCCATTCGTCGCGCGGCAGATCGTGCAGTTCGGCCCGGAAGTTGCTCGTGTCGTGCGCGCCTTGATCCGCTGAACGGAACGCTTCGGCGAACGGGCTGCGCTGGGCGAAGGCAGTCAACCACGGCGTCCCGATGATCGGCGCGTAGCCGGTGTAGGCGCGGTCATGGCGGAGCAGCGCCTCGAAGGCGTACGCGCCTTCGTCCGGGGTGATCAGCGGTGTCGCCGCCCTCGGCCAGGCGTGCGCGCGGCCGATCTCGGCCCATGCGCCCCACGCGATCGCCGTGGCGGGCAGCCCCTGAGCACGGCGCCAATGGGTGAATCCGTCCAGCCAGCTGTTGGCCGCGGCGTAGGCGCCCTGTCCCGGCGAGCCCACCAGGGCGGCCGCCGAGGAGAACGAGCAGAACCAGTCCAGCGGCTGCGCGGTGGTGGCCCGGTGCAGGTTCCAGGCGCCGTAGACCTTCGGCGCCCAGTCCCGGTCGATGAGTTCGTCGGTGATGTTGGTCAGGGTGGCGTCCTCGACCACCGCCGCGGCGTGCAGCACACCGCGCAACGGCAGTCCGGTGGCGGTGGCCGCCGCTACCAGACGGTCGGCCGTCTCCGGCGTCGGCGATGTCGCCGCACTCCACCACGACGTCGGCGCCGCCGGCGCGGATCCGAGTCGATCTCTGCCAGCGCTTCGGGCTTCGGCTGCGAGCGCGAGGTCAGCACGATCCGGCCGCAGCCGGCCGCCGCCATCTTCTCGGCCAGGAACAAGCCCAGGCCGCCGAGACCGCCGGTGAGGATGTAGGCGCCGTCGCGGCGGAAGACCTTGGCCTGCTCCGGCGGTACCACCACATTGCTGTGGCCGGCCTGCGGGATCTCGAGCAGCAGCTTGCCGGTGTGCTCGGCCGCGCCCATCACGCGGATCGCGGTGGCCGCGTCGGCCAGCGGGTAGTGGGTGTTTCGCGGCTGCGGCAGGACGCCGTCGGCGGTCAGTCGGTACACGGTGCTCAGCAGGTCGCGGATCTGCTGCGGGGTGGGTGGTGGCCATCAGCGCCAGGTCGACGCCGTAGAACGACAGGTTGCGCCGGAACGGGAACAGCCCGAGCCGGGTGTCGCCGTAGATGTCCCGCTTGCCGATCTCGACGAACCGCCCACCGAAGGCCAGCAGTTCGACGCCCGGCCCGCTGGGCGGCGCCGGTCAGCGAGTTGAGCACGATGTCGACGCCGTAGCCGTCGGTGTCGCGGCGGATCTGCTCGGCGAACTCGGTGCTGCGTGAGTCGTAGACATGCTTGATACCCATGTCGCGCAGCATTTCCCGGCGCTTCTCGGCTGCCGGCGGTGGCGAAGATCTCGGCGCCGGCGGCGCGGGCGATCGCGATCGCGGCCTGCCCCACGCCGCCGGTGCGCGGAGTGGATCAGCACCTTGTCGCCGGCGGCGATCCGGGCCAGGTCGTGCAGGCCGTACCACGCGGTGGCCGGCGCGGTGGTCACCGCCGCGGCCTGGCCGTCGGACAGACCGGAAGGCAGCGTGACGGCCAGGTCGGCGTCACAGGTGACGAATGTGCCCCAGCAGCCGTTCGGCGACATGCCGCCGACGTGGTCGCCGACCCGGTGGTCGGTGACGCCGGGGCCGACCGCGGTGACCACGCCGGCGAAGTCGATGCCCAGCTGGGGCAGCGCCCTCGAAGCTCGGGTAGCGGCCGAAGGCGAGTAGGACGTCGGCGAAGTTGACGCTGGACGCGGTGACCGCGACCTCGATCTGCCCGGGCCCGGCGGAATCCGGTCGAACGCAGCGAACTCCAGCGTCTCCAGGTCGCCCGGGGTGCGGATCTGCAGGCGCATGCCGTCGCGCTGGTGGTCGACGACGGTGGTTCGTCGCTCGTCGGGCCGCAGCGGGCGGGGCACAGACGCGCGGTGTACCACTCGCCGTTGCGCCAGGCGGTCTCGTCTTCTTCGGAGCCGCCAGCAGCAGTTGGCGCGCCAACTGCTCGGCATCGGTCGCTCGTCGACATCGATCTGGGTGGGGCGCAGGTGCGGGTGCTCGGCGCCGATCACCCGCAGCAGGCCCCGCAGCCCGGCCTGCTCGAGATTGGGCGCGGTCGTCGGCCAGCACGCGTCTGGGCGTTGCGGGTCACGACGTAGAGCCGCGGCGGCTCGCCCGGGATGTCGGGCAGTTCGCGGGCGATGCGCACCAGGTGGCGGACGTACTCGCCCCCGCGTGCGGCAGCTGCTCCTCGGCGTAGCCGTTGTGCGCGGCCCGGTGACCACGACGACACCGTTGAATGCCGCCGCGCGGTGAGCTTGACCAAGCCGTTCGGCGTTGCGAGCGTGGTCGGCCTGCTGCGGCCAGGACATCGTGGTGCACTCGGCACCATGGACTTTCAGCGCGTCGGTCAAGTGCTGGCGACAGCATGTCGGCGGCGTCGGAGGTGCTGATCAGCAGCCACGTCCGGCGTCGGTGCGGTTCGTCTCGGCAGCTCTCGTTGCTGCCACTCGATGGCCAGCAGCCGCTCGTTGAGCAGCCGGTCGCGGTCGGCTGATCCTCGGACATGCCGGTGCCCATCCGCAGCCCCTGGACGGTCAGCAGCACCGTGCCGTGCTCGTCGAGCACGTCGATGTCGGCCTCGATGCAGGAACCGTCGACGTCGGTCACCCGGTGTAGCAGTAGCGGGCGTTGCGGGTCGCGCCGTGGGCGCGCAGGCGCCCACACCCAGCGGCAACAGCAGCCCGCCGTTGCCGAGCGCCTGGACATCCGGATGGGCGGCGACCGACTGGAAGCAGGCGTCCAGCAGCGCGGGGTGCACCCTGTAGGCGGTTTGCTGCGTGCGGATCGAGCGGGGCAGCCCGACCTCGGCCAGCACCGTGCCGGCCGCCCCGTCGGCGGTGTGCACGGCGGCCAGACCGGTGAAAGCCGGGCCGAACTGAACGCCGCGGCCGTCGAACCACTGCCGCACCTCGGCGCCGTCGGCGCGGCGCGGGTGCGCAGCCAGCAGGCGTCATGTCGTAGCGTGGTCGGCTGTTCGCCGTCCTCGCCGGCATGCAGTGCACCGCGGCAGCCCGCCGCGCTCGTTCGCCGTCCTGGTCGGTCTCCACCACGAAGTCGACGACGCCCGGAGCGCATCGACCGACGCGACGGCGCCGACGGGGGTCTCGTCGTCGAGCAGCAGCATCTCCTCGAAGCGGATGTCGCGGACCTCGGCAGCGCTCGCCGAGCACGGTGCGCGCGGCGGCCAGCGCCATCTCGCAGTAGGCGGCGCCGGGAAGCGCGGCCACGTTGTGGATCTGGTGGTCGGCGAGCCAGGGCTGCGCCGCGGTACCGACCTCGGCCTGCCAGACGTGCCGCTCCGGCTCCTCCAGCAGGCGCACGTGCGAGCCCAAGCAGCGGATGTACCGCCACGGTGTAGCCGCCATGCGCCGGATGTCCGTGACTGTCGCGGTCAAGAACAGCCGGCGGTGCGTCCAGGTCGGCAGCGGCGCATCCACCAGCCGCCCATCGGGATACAGCACCGAGAAGTCCACCGCGGCGCCCGCGCTGTGCAGATCACCAGCAAGCCGCGCAGCCCGTGCGGCAGCTCCTGCTCGCGCCGCATGCCGGCCAGGGCGGCGACCGGCATGTCCAGACTGCGGGCGGTCTGCTCGACGGCGTGGGTGAGCAGCGGGTGCGGCGCCAGCTCGCGCGAAGACCCGGTACCCGTCCTCCAGCGCCGCCTGCACCGCGGCGGAGAACCGCACCGTGTGGCGCAGGTTGTCCACCCAGTACGTGGCGTCGCACACCGGCTGCTCGCGCGGGTCGAACAGGGTCGCCGAGTAGTACGGAACCTCCGGCGTCATCGGGGTGATGTCCGCGAGCACCTCGGCCAGCTCGTCGAGGATCGGATCGACCTGCGGCGAGTGCGACGCGACGTCGACGGCGACCTCGCGGGCCATCACGTCGCGCTGCTCCCAGGCCGCCACGAGCTCGCGAACCGTCTGGGTGGCGCCGCCGATCACCGTGGACTGCGGCGAGGCCACCACCGCGACCACGACGTCCTTGATGCCGCGCGCCGTCAGCTCCGAAAGCACTTGCTGGGCGGGCAGTTCCACCGACGCCATCGCGCCGGCACCGGCGATGCGGGACATCAGCCGCGAGCGGCGGCAGATGACGCGCACCCCGTCTTCGAGCGACAGTGCGCCGGCGACGACGGCGGCCGCGACCTCACCCAGCGAGTGGCCGATGACCGCGCCCGGGCGCACCCCGTAGGACTTCATCGTGGCGGCCAGCGCGACCTGCATGGTGAACAGGGTCGGCTGGACCCGGTCGATGCCGGTCACGGCCTCCGGCGCGGTCATCGCCTCGGTCACCGAGAACCCGGATTCGCGCGGCGATCAGCGGCTCGATCTCGGCGACGGTGGCGGCGAACACCGGTTCGGTCGCCAGCAGTCCAGCGCCCATCGCGGCCCACTGCGAACCCTGCCCGGAGAACACCCACACCGGGCCCCGGTCGTCGCTGCCCGACCGCGGCCTGGTACGGGGTGTCGCCGTCGGCGACCTCGCGCAAAGCCTCGGTCAGCTCTGGCCGGCTGCTCGGCGATGCACGGCGGTGCGCACCGGGCGGTGCGCGCGCCGGCGCGCCAGGGTGTAGGCCAGATCCGGCAGCGCCACGCTCGTCATGTGCTGTCGACCCAGTCGGCCAGCCGGCCGGCGGTGCGGCGCAGTTCGTCGGCCGAGGTGGACGACAGCGGGAACAGCAGCGGCGCCCGATGCCGACGCTGCGGCGGCCTCCGTCGCTGCAGCGGCTGCGGCGGCTGCTCGGGAGCTTGCTCCAGGATGGCGTGCACGTTGGTTCCCGACATCCCGTACGACGACACCGCCGCCCGCGCGGGTGCTGGCCGTTCGTCGGCCACGGCGTGATCTCCTGCGGCACAAAGAGTTCGGTGTCGATCTCGGCCAGCTCGTCGGGCAGCCGGGTGAAGTGCAGATTCTGCGGAACCACGCCGTGCTGCAGCGCCAGGACCGCCTTCATCAGCCCGAGCGCTCCGGCCGCGGACTGGGTGTGGCCGAAATTGGTCTTGACCGACCCGAGCGCGCAGGGCGCCGTCGGTGCCGTAGACCTCGGCCAGGCTGGCGTATTCGATGGGGTCGCCGACCGGGGTGCCGGTGCCGTGCGCCTCCACCATGCCGACGTGCCGGCGTCCACACCCGCCGCCGCCAACGCCGCCCGGTACACCGCGACCTGCGCGTCCACCGACGGCGTCGAGATGTTCACGGTGTGGCCGTCCTGGTTGGCGGCCGTGCCGCGCACCACGGCCAGGATCCGGTCGCCGTCCCGCAGCGCATCCGGCAGCCGCTTGAGCAACACCACCGCGCAACCCTCGGCGCGCACGAATCCGTCGGCCGCGACGTCGAAGGCGTGGCAGCGTCCGGTGGGCGACAGCATGCCCTGCGCCGATCCCGACGACGAACTTGCGCGGTTCCAGCATCACGTACGCGCCGCCGGCGAGGGCAAGGTCGCTTTCGCCGTCGTGCAGGCTGCGGCAGGCCAGGTGCACGGCGAGCAGCCCGACGAACAGGCGGTGTCGACCGTCATCGCGGGACCGTGGAGTCCCAGGGCGTAGGCGATCCGCCCGGACGCCATGCTGAAAGTGTTGCCGGTGAAGCCGTACGGCCCCTCCATGGCGCCGGCACTCGGCGTGCCAGTAACTGGTAGTCGTCGTGCGTCAGCCCGATGAACACGCCGGTCAGCGAGTCGGCCATCGACTCGCGGAGTCGAGACCGGCGTGCTCCATGGCCTCCCAGGAGGTTTCCAGCAGCAAGCGGTGCTGCGGATCGATCGCGGTCGGCCTCCCGCTCGTTGATGCCGAAGAACTCGGGATCGAAGCCGGCGACATCGTCGAGGAACGCACCCCACTTCGACACCGACCGGCCCGGCACGCCCGGCTCGGGGTCGTAGTACTCGTCGGCGTCCCAGCGGTCGGGCGGAACCTCGGTGACCAGGTCGTCGCCCCGCAGCAACGCCTCCCACAGCTGCTCGGGCGAGTCGATACCGCCGGGAAGCCGGCACGCCATGCCGATGACGGCAACCGGAGTGACCGGTTTGATGCTCATAGCAGCCGGGGAATTCGCCGCGCCTGAGCCGCCTGGCCGATCATCGATCGCACCGAATGAAACCATCCCGTCTCCTCAACAGCAACAAGACCGCAGTCCGGTCCGTTGCTTGACTCACCTGTCAGTTCCCCCGACCCAGGCAAGACGATTATTGACGTCAGACGCAGCAGTCCTCGGGTCAAGTTTGCCTGATTCGCAGCCAAGTGCACAGGTGCGCACGCGGCACGACTGGCAAAACGCAGCGCCTTGAGCCGGCAGGGCGCGGCGCCGCGCTGTGGTTGACGAAGGCGTTACTTAACTTGGGTGTTCGAACGTTGGGGCAGCGATCGTTTTTGATAGCTTGCTTGCCGTGACACAGGCGGTTGAGGCTTCGATTCCGGCTGTGCTGCGCGAGCGCGCCAGCCTGCAGCCGGACGACGCGGCGTACACGTTTATTGACTACGAGCAGGACTGGGCCGGCGTTCCCGGAAAGTCTGACGTGGTCGCAGTTGTATCGGCGAGTGCTCAACGTCGCGCGCGAGCTCAGACTGTGCGTCGCCCGGTGACCGCGCGGTGATATTGGCGCCGCAAGGACTGGAATACATCGTTGCTTTCCTGGGCGCGTTGCAGGCCGGGGTGATCGCGGTTCCGCTTTCGGTTCCGCATGGGTGGCGTCACCGACGAGCGGGTCGATTCGGTGCTGCGCGACGCGTCGCCCTCGCGCGTTCTCACGACGTCCGCTGTCGTAGGCCGATGTCAGCCGCGCATGTCGGGCTCGCAGCCCGGTGAAGCCGCCCCGTCAATCATCGAGGTTGATTTGCTGGACCTGGATGCTCCGGCACGGCCCGGCGACCGGCGAGTACGAGGACGACTCGCCAAGCTACCGCGTATTTGCAATACACCTCCGGCTCCACCCGTACGCCGGCTGGCGTAATGGTCTCGTACAGAAACTTCTGGCCAATTTCGAGCAGATCATGTCCGACTACTTCGCGGACATGCGGAGGCGTTGCGCCGCCGGACCTGACATTGTGTCGTGGCTGCCGTTCTATCACGACATGGGTTTGGTCTTGGGAGTTTGCGCGCCGATTCTGGCGGGAAGCCGCGCTGTGCTGACCAGCCCGGTGTCGTTCCTGCAGCGGCCGGCGCGGTGGATGCAATTGCTGGCAACCAATCCGCACGCATTTTCCGCAGCACCGAACTTCGCGTTCGAACTGGCGGCGCGAAAGACATCGGACGAGGACATGGCCGGGCTTGACCTCGGCGGCGTGCACAGCCATCCTCAGCGGCGCCGAGCGGGTGCACCGGCGACGCTCAAGCGTTTCACCGAGCGGTTTGCCCGCTTCAACTTGACTGACACGGTGATCCGGCCCTCCTATGGGCTGGCCGAGGCAACGGTGTACGTGGCGACCCGCAGGCCGGGTCAACCACCAGAGGTCGTCTACTTCGACTCCGAGAAACTGTCCGCCGGCCAGGCCAAGCGGTGCGAAAGCGGGGACGGCACACCGCTGGTCAGCTACGCGCGTGCCGCGATCGCCGACTGTGCGGATCGTCGACCCCGATACCAGTACCGAGTGTCCGGACGGGAACGATCGGCGAGATCTGGGTGCACGGCGACAACGTCGCCATCGGGCTACTGGCAAAACCTCGAAGAGACTGAGCGCACGTTCGGCGCCACGATTGTCGATCCGTCGGCCGGCACACCCGAAGGTCCGTGGCTGAGGACCGGGGATCTGGGCTTCATCTCCGACGGCGAGCTGTTCATCATGGGCCGCATCAAGGATCTGCTTGATCGTCTATGGGCGCAACCACTCTCCCGACGACATCGAGGCGACGATCCAGGAGATCACCGGAGGCCGGTGCGCGGCGATCGCCGTTCCGGACGACGGCGTGGAGAAGCTGGTCGCCATCATCGAAGTCAGGAAGCGGGGCGACTCCGACGAGGATGCGGCGCAGAAGATTCGGCGCCATCAAGCGTGAAGTCACCTCGGCGATATCGAACTCGCACGGCCTCGGCGTGGCGGATCTGGTTCTGGTGGCGCCTGGTTCGATTCCGATCACCACCAGCGGCAAGGTCAGGCGAGCGGCGTGTGTCGAGCAGTACCGGCAGGTCAGTTCGTCCGACTGGACGCTTAGGCAAGCTAGTTGCTTGCTGAGGGAGCCCTGTACGAGCGGCGCACGGCGCAGGTGGCTGTGAACGGCCAGGTCAGTCACCCGACTTAGAACAATCTAGGGCGTATGGTCCTCGTTGACCTTGACTTGACTTGACTTGACCTTGACCTTGACCTTGACCTTGACCTTGACCTTGACCTTGACCTTGACCTTGACCTTGACGTTGGCTTCGCGGAGGTCGTCGGATCGCGCGTAGATGTCGCGACGCGGATCAGCCCGGCGACCACGGCCACGGCGTGGGACTTGAGCGCATCAAGATGGGCGAGCAGGGCAAAGTGGTCCTGGATCTCGCGGGGTGCGTCCTTTGCTTGAGTCCTTGGTAGGTGACTCACTGACCACTACGCGATGGCCCGCCCCAGGGACTCGACGACACACAGCCAGTCCTGACCCCCGAAACCCCACCACTCCGAGGGACTGAAGCTGAGAATGAGCTACTTTGGCCTTGTCTTACCGTTCGGCCGCCAATGAGGAACCAACTCTTTCGGAGATGTCTGTCCCGGCGCTCCGCCATGAATTGATCCGCCGCGGCCGGCATGAGTAAGGCTCGATGGCCCAATGCAGGCGCTGGCGTCTCAAAACGGCAGAGCAAACAAATAGATGCTTGCATTGCCCGCCACGAATGGCGGCGCTACCGCGGCTGCACGTGGTAACGGAGAACTCTCTGAAGTATGAATTCTCGATGAGGCCGTCGAAGCTGCCGGTACCCCGGCCAGCCCCTAAAGAGTTGTTCGCTCGTGGCGCTTGTGAGCACCGGAAACTTCATCGTCTTCGCGAGCCTCCCTGCCGAGTATGGTATGGCCACAAGGTGAAACCCATCAACGCAGGTCACACGAAGTGTTTCGAGTGTCATGATTAGGTCCCAAAGACAACTTTGCCGAAACTCGGACAGAGACCCTCGCCTCCAATACGATTTGGAGAGGATTGCAGTCACCTCGACTAGGGGATGGAGCATCGGTGAGCGTTAACCCGTTCGATTGCGACAGTGGCAGCTTCTTCTTTTCGGTCAACGACGAAGAGCAACATAGCGTGTGGCCGATCTTCGCCGATGTCCCATCCGTGGCCGGGTTGTTTACGGCAGACCGCGTGGCGTGTCTCGACTACTTCGAAAAGATTTGGGCCGAAATAACGCCGAACCGTATGCGGGAGAGGCTGGCGGTGGGCCCGGCTTCGGATAGTTAGACACGTCGGGTTTGGAGAGCCGGGCCGAACCCTGGGGGACTTGGATGGAACTTGATGAGCGGGCCTTCCCGCTGACGCGCGAACAGCTGGACATATGGCTGGCGCACGAGACGGGTCATTCCAGCACGGACTGGCAGGTTGGCCTGCTCGCGCGGATCGAGGGCTCGGTAGATCTTGACGCCCTTAGGTGGGCGGTCAGTCGAGTGATTAGGGAGGCCGAGCCGGTCAGGGCCGTCTGCTTTGAGGTGGATGGCCAAGTTTTTCAGAGAGTGGTTGATTACCCCGACGTCGAGTTGGACATCCATGACCTGAGCAGTTGGCCCGATCCCGTGCGGAAAGCCCACGACATAGCATCATCGATCCAACGCACGCCTATGCCGTTCACCGGCGCCGCTTTTCAAGTTTGCAGTGTTTCAAACAGGTCTCGATGAATTCTACCTGTTTGCGTGTATCCACCACATAGTGATAGACGCAGCCGGCATCGCGCTGGTTGGCCATCGGATCGCTTCCGTCTACTCTGCAATTGTTTTTGGAACATCGATTCCTGCACCCTTCTTCGGCTCGTTGCAGGACTTGGTTGACTGTGAGTCAGAATACGAAGGTTCCAGCGATTACCTCGAGGATCAGGCCTATTGGACTCGGAACCTTCCAGCGGAAAGCGAACGGCAATTTCCGTTGCCGTACGCGGCGGTCGAGGGTGATTCGTATCAGTTTTCTGCGCCGGTCCCACTTGACCCAATGGTGCTTGGCCGAGTGCAAGAGTTGTCCCACAAGTGGGACGTGCCTCGCTCGTCGGTCATCACCGCCGCGTGCGCCCTGCTGGTGCATGGGTGGTCCGAGGGTTCGGAGGTGGTGCTCGATTTCCCCGTCAGTAAGCGATTGCGGCCAGAATCAAAGACCCTTCCCGGGATGGTTGCCGGGGTCGTGCCCTTGGTGTTGAGGGTGTCACCGCGATCGACACTGAGTGATTTTTGCGAACATGTTGACACCCGGATACGGGAAGCGCTTCAGCATCAACGCTTTCCAGTGCAGGGACTTGAGCGCAGTAGCCGCCCCCGGGGCACACGGCAGCAAATGGATAGGGTGAGCGTCAATTTCTTCCCGACCGCATTTGAACTGGATTTCGGTGGTGTCGCAGCCTCGGCGATAATGACCAATTCTGGCTTTGTGGGCGAATTCGGGATGGTCTTCTCTGGTGTCGGCGACGAGCTTTTTCTCAGCACTTTGGGCGCCGGGCAGCTGTTCCCGAATTGCGGTATCGCTGACTTGGTGAAGCGGTTGGAGCGGGTGTTGGTGGCGATGGCTGCTGATCCGACTCAGCGGTTGTCGTCGATTGACTCCTTGGATGAGGTCGAGCATCTACGGGTGGATGCGTGGAGTAATCGGTCGGTGGTGGCCGAGTCGGTGGGGTCGGGGTTCTCGATTCCGGCGTTGTTCGCTGCGCAGGTGGGGCGGGTGCCCGAGGCGGGGGCGTTGACGTGTGAGGGTCGGTCGCTGACGTATCGCGAGTTGGATGAGGCCGTCGAATCGGTTGGCGCAGTTGTTGGTGGCCGAGGGTGTGGGTCCTGGTGAGCGGGTGGCGTTGTTGTTACCCGGTCGGCTGAGGCGATCGTGTCGATTCTGGCGGTGCTCAAGACGGGGGCGGCTTATGTGCCGATCGACCCGGCGCATCCGGCGGCGCGTATCGAGTTCATGGTCGCGCGATGCCGCGCCGGTGGTGGCGTTAGCACGGCGGTGTTGGCGGAGCGGCTGGCCGGGTGTCGGGTGCCGGTCATCGATGTGGATGATCCGCGGGTGGCGGCGCAGCCGGCGACGGGGTTGGCGGCGCCGGGCGCTGATGAGCTGGCGTATCTGATTTACACCTCGGGCACCACTGGTGTGCCCAAGGGGGTGGCGATCACTCATCGCAATGTGACCGCGTTGTTGGAGGCGCCGGTGACGGGTTGGAGTTCGCCGGGCAGGTGTGGACGCAGTGGCATTCGTTGGCCTTTGACGTGTCGGTGTGGGAGATGTGGGGGGCGCTGCTGCATGGGGGGCGCCTGGTGGTGGTGCCGGATGCGGTGGCGCGTTCACCCGAGGATTTTCATGCCTTGCTGGTGAGTGAGCAGGTCAGTGTGTTGAGTCAGACGCCGTCGGCGTTTTATGCGTTGCAGACCGCCGATGCGTTGGCCCCGGAGTTGGGTGATCAGCTCAAACTCGAGACGGTGGTGTTCGCCGGGGAGGCGTTGGAGCCGCAGCGGTTGGCGACGTGGCTGGACCATCATCCGGGGTTGCCGCGGTTGATCAACATGTATGGCACGACCGAGACGACGGTGCATGCCTCGTTCCGCGAGATCGTTGATGCCGATGTCGGACGGCAGTGTCAGCCCGGTCGGGGCGCCGCTGGCGCATCTCGGCTTTTTTGTGCTCGATGGGTGGTTGCGGCCGGTGCCTGCCGGTGTGGTCGGTGAGTTGTATGTGGCCGGTCGCGGGGTGGGTGTCGGGTATGTGGGCCGGGCGGGGTTGACCGGGTCGCGGTTTGTGGCGTGTCCGTTCGGTGGGCCGGGGACGCGGATGTATCGCACCGGGGATCTGGTGTGCTGGGGTGCCGATGGGCAGCTGCAGTATCTGGGGCGCGCCGATGAGCAGGTCAAGATCCGCGGGTATCGCATCGAGTTGGGTGAGGTGCAGGCGGCGTTGGCCGGAGTGGACGGGGTGGATCAGGCGGTGGTGATCGCCCGGGAGGACCGTCCCGGTGACAAGCGTCTGGTGGGTTATGTGACCGGTGACTGTGGATCCGGCCGCCGCGCGGGCGGCGCTGGGTGAGCGGTTGCCCGGTTACATGGTGCCCGCGGCGGTGGTGGTGCTCGACGCGCTGCCGTTGACGGTCAACGGCAAACTCGACAAAAGGCGTTGCCCGCGCCGGAATACCAGGACGGTCGAGCGCTACCGGGCCCCGGCCAGTGCGGTCGAGGAGATCCTGGCCGGCATCTACGCCCAGGTCCTCGGGCTCGAGCGGGTCGGGGTCGACGAATCGTTCTTCGAGCTCGGCGGCGACAGCATCTTGTCGATGCAGGTGGTGGCGCGGGCGCGGGCGGCCGGCGTGCTGTGTCGGCCGCGCGATATCTTCGTCGAGCAGACCGTGGCCCGGCTGGCCCAGGTGGCCCGGGTGGTCACGGCGAGGACGGCCCGGTCGATGAGGGTGTCGGGCCGGTGGTGGCCACGCCGATCATGCGCTGGCTGCGCGAGCGTCGACGGCCCGGTGGAACAGTTCAACCAGACAATGGTGGTGCAGGCCCCGGCCGGGGTCAGCGAGGCCGACGTGGTGGTGCTGCTGCAGGCGTTGCTGGATCGGCACGCCATGCTGCGGCTGCGCGTCGACGACGACGGCGCCGGTGGGTGGTCGTTGACGGTGCCCGAGGCCGGGTCGGTGGACGCGGCCGGTTGCGTGCAGTCGGCGGACGTGTTGTCTGATGAGGTGTTGGTGGCGGCGCGGTCGCGGTTGAACCCGGCTGCCGGGGCGATGCTCAGCGCGCGTGTGGGTGGCTCCGACGAGCCAGCTGGTGTTGACCATTCACCATCTGGCCGTTGACGGGGTGTCGTGGCGGATCCTGTTGGACGACTTGAACATCGCGTGGGCACAGCATCGTGGCGGGCAGCCGGTGGCGTTGCCGGCCGCCGGCACGTCGTTTGCCCGGTGGTCGTCGCTGCTGGCTGAGCATGCCCACGATCCGGAAGTGGTGGACCAGGCCGAGGCCTGGCGGCAGGTGGCGGCGACTCCCGCCGTGTTGCCGGCGGTGCGTCCCGAGGTGGACACGTATGCCAACGCCGGGGAGCTTGGCGGTGTCGTTGGATGTCGAAACGACCCGGCATGCTGCTGGGTGAGGTGCCGGCGGCGTTCCATGCCGGGGTGCACGACATCCTGTTGATCGCGTTCGGGCTGGCCGTGGCGGAGTTCTTGGGCACCGGCGTCGCGCCGATCGGCATCGATGTGGAGGGCCACGGACGGCAGGAGGAGTTGGCCGCCGATGTCGACCTGTCCCGCACCGTGGGCTGGTTCACCACCAAGTACCCGGTGTCGCTGACGGTCGGTGGGTTGTCCTGGGCGCAGGTGACCGCGGGCGATGCGGCGCTGGGCCAGGTGATCAAGGACGCCAAAGAACAACTGTGTGACCTGCCCGACGGTCTGACGTACGGTCTGCTGCGCTACCTGAACCCCGAGGTCGAACTTGCCGGACGCGATCCGGCGATCGGGTTCAACTATCTTGGGCGGCTGGGCGCCGCGGCGGCCGGGTGTCCGATGATCTGTGGCGGATCAGCCAAGACGATTTGACGTTGACCTCCGCGGCCGCAGCGGTGCCGATGCCGCTGCCGCACACCATGGAACTCAATGCCGCCACCGTCGACACCGATGCCGGCCCGCACCTGCACGCCAATTGGACGTGGGCGCCCTCGGCGCTTGATCGCGGCGCAGGTCAGCCGGCTGAGCCAATTGTGGTTCGACGCGCTGGCAGGCATCTGCGCCCATGTCAGGAGCGGTGGCGGCGGGTTGACGCCGTCAGACATCGCGCCTGCCGGTCTGAGCCAGCAGCAGATCGACGAGCTCCAGCGGCAATATGCGGATCGCTGACGTCCTGCCGCTGACTCCGCTGCAGCAGGGGCTGCTTTTTCACTCCAGCGACGCGCAGGGCTCCGGCGACGATGTGTATGCGGTGCAGCTGGAACTGACCTTGAGCGGCCCGCTCGACCAGCACCGACTGCAAGAGGCGGTGCAGGCGGTGGTCAACCGGCATCCCCAGCTGGCGGCCCGCTTCTCCGAGCAGTTCGACCAGCCGGTGCAGATCACCTGACTTGGGTCAAATTGGTGCGCGTCGTGGTCTCTGATCTTGGCGAGGGCTCAGCGAGATCGTCGGTAGTGGGTCGGCAGCGGTGAAGATCTGCGCGCCGGCGTGTATCTGCACGGTGCGATAGCGGCGCTTCCACGGAGTCGCGGGTGAGGCAATAGACCGGGCGGGCTTGCAGGTCGTGCTTGGAGGAAGGCTTTCCAGCTACTTCGACCTGAAACCTGGCTTTATCACCGCTCTGGTTTATCTATGATGCAGGGCGTTGAGCTCGGGTTTCGGGTCTATTCTGGTGCGAATGTGCGCACTAGGTGGGTGCCCTAGGGTGCCTGCGTGGCGTATGCGCGCACGGTGAAGACCTCGTCGGAGGCGACGGCGGTGCAGATCGTGTCGTTGTCTGGACGGGCTCACCTCAGCAAGATCCAGCACGCGGGTCAGCTCACGATGAGGCCAAACTGGCGGCGTTGAATGCGGCCGCTGGGCAACGATTGGCCGTCGGTCAGGCCGAACTCGACCTTGGGGTGGCCGTTGCGCCCGGCTCGGAGCCTTTGCCGATCACGTCCTCGCGGTCAGCGCAGCTGTGGGACGCGTTGTGCCGCGCCTGTTCAGCGCTCGGCTTCGACACTGGCGCCGGCGCCGATGAGGTGTTCCGCGCCTAGTGTTGGTGCGGGTCCAAAAAGCCGACCAGCGAGGCCGACTCGTTGCGTGTGCTCGACGAGACCGGCGTGGACGGACCGTCGTACCCGACGCTGAACCGTTGACTGCCGCTGTACGCCAAACCCCCAGCTCGCTAATATTCGAGGAGCAGTTGCCTAATGCCGGTTATTTGCTCGAGCCCCTTTAGGAATCGCGGTTCGAGGAGCCCGGATGAGGACCCACAACGAGGATCGCCCGGAAGCCGTACGGTGTAGCCATCACCGTGGGGCTCACCTGCGAAGGGTCGGTCGTGATGCGCAAGATGAGCTCTAATGCCTGCGACTCAGTCGCTCGCGCACGCTGAGAACATATCGCACGCCTGATATTCGCATCGTCTGAAGGCGTCGCGCCGCTCAATCCAGCTACCAACGCAAGGCAAGCCTCAGCAGGCCAGTAACAGCGGGTCACCAGAACCTGGCAGCAACGCTGACTGTGCCCGAGTACTCCTGCGGGTCGACTGTGTACCGACGCCGCAGTCGCGTAATCAGGCCCGAGAGAAATCCTCGCGATGACGGCGGAGAAGTGTCGTCGAAGGCCGCTGCCGGGAGGGTGCGGTACCGGGGCTCGTGTTCGCTCGCGACCTCAACGAGCACGGAGACTTTAATGTTGTCAGGTGGGCATTGACCGCCGTGTAGCGTACAGTATCTCAGCAGCGCTACTATCATGGCAGGTCACAGGCCCGAGGGCTACAAGCCATCAAACTTCAGGCCGTGCGTCAAGCGGTGACCTTTGTCAGGTAAGTCACACCAGTAACTTTGCCGAAACCCAGACAGTCCCGTTGGCCTGGGCTACCGTTTGGGTGCAACATCTCATCTTGAGTAGGGGGTTTGAGATCAGTGAGTGTCAATCCGTTCGATGATGAGACCGGTAGCTTCTTCGTTTTGGTAAACGACGAGGAGCAACATAGTATGTGGCCAACCTTCGCCGACGTCCCAGCAGGCTGGCGAGTGGTCTTCGGCGAAGCCGACCGCGCTGCGTGTCTCGAGTACATCGAGCAGAACTGGCCCGATATCCGGCCGAAGAGTTTGCGCGATCGGCTAACGGCGGGCCGGGCGTCTGACGAATAACGCTGCAGACGCATCGACCATTGGGCTTGGGGAGTTGGTATGGATATTGGCGAGCGGAGAGTTCCGCTAACGCGGGGTCAGCTGGATATCTGGCTTGCCGAGGAAACGGGTCGCTTCGGTGCTCGGTGGCAGCTTGGCGTTTTCGTGCGGATCGCGGGTCCCATCGATATCGATTTCTTACAGTCGGCTCTCCGTGAAACGGTGCGCGAGGCAGAACCAATCCGGGCAACCTTCCATGAAGTAAATGGCCAGGTTTTCCAGAAGATTGTCGATCACCCAGACGTCGAACTGGCTCGCTACGATCTCACAGGCTCGCCGGATGCGACGCAGGAAGCCCATCGGCTGGCATCCGCGATTCAGCGCGAGGTGATGCCGCTCGACGGCCCGTTGTTCAACTTCTCGCTGATGCAGACAAGGCATGACGAGTTCTATTTTTTTGTGTGCTGTCACCACATCGTGGTGGACGGAATCGGCCTTGCTCTCATACTGCATCGGATCGCGACCGTCTACAACGCAATTGCTGACGGCGCGTCGATTCCTCCTGGTTTCTTCGGCTCTCTTGATGATTCGGTCGGGTGCGAGACGAGCTACGAGGCGTCCACCGAGTACCTCGATGATCAGGCCTATTGGATGAAGAACGTGCCAGCCGAAAGCGACTTGCGCTTTCGGTCGGCCTGCGACGTGGCCGGGCACGACGAGGTTGGTTCGTGCGCGCCCGTGCAGGTGGACCCGTTCGCCGTCGCCGGGATCAACGATCTCGCGAAGAGGCTGCAGATGCGCCGCTCATCCGTGCTTACCGCAGCATGCGCGTTACTCGTAGGTGGCTGTGACCCCGAGGGCTCGGAGGTCGTGTTCGACTTCCCGGTAAGCAGGCGGGTGAGCCCGGAATCAAAGTTGGTGCCCGGAATGATTTCCGGCGTGGTGCCGCTCGTGCTGAAAGGCGCACCGAATTTAACGGTTGCCGCCTTTTGCGAACACGTCGACACCCAAATCAGAGAAACTTTGCAACACCAGCGCTTCCCTGTTCACGCTGTCGAGAAGAAGGCGCGTTTCCACGACTCCGGCCAGGCCTCGAACCGGATAGCAGTCAATTTCATTCCCACGACACACATGTCGGATCTTGCGGGTTCCCCGGTGTCCGCGACACTGACACATGACGGCCTCGGGGACCAGTTTCGGCTGGTGTTCTTCCGAGACGACGATGAGCTTTTTCTCAGCACGCCCGGAGCCGGGCAGCTGTTCCCGAATTGCGGTATCGCTGACTTGGTGAAGCGGTTGGAGCGGGTGTTGGTGGCGATGGCTGCTGATCCGACTCAGCGGTTGTCGTCGATTGATCTGCTTGGATGAGGTCGAGCATCTACGGGTGGATGCGTGGAGTAATCGGGCGGTGTTGGCCGAGTCGGTGGGGTCGGGGTTGTCGATTCCGGCGTTGTTCGCTGCGCAGGTGGGGCGGGTGCCCGAGGCGGTGGCGTTGACGTGTGAGGGTCGGTCGCTGACGTATCGCGAGTTGGATGAGGCCGTCGAATCGGTTGGCGCAGTTGTTGGTGGCCGAGGGTGTGGGTCCGGGTGAGCGGGTGGCGTTGTTGTTCACCCGGTCGGCTGAGGCGATCGTGTCGATTTTGGCGGTGCTCAAGACGGGGGCGGCTTATGTGCCGATCGACCCGGCGCATCCGGCGGCGCGGATCGAGTTCATGGTCCGCGATGCCGCGCCGGTGGTGGCGTTGACCACGGCGGTGTTGGCGGTCGGTTGGCCGGGTGTCGGGTGCCGGTCATCGATGTGGATGATCCGCGGGTGGCGGCGCAGCCGGCGACGGGGTTGGCGGCGCCGGCGCGCTGATGAGCTGGCGTATCTGATTTACACCTCGGGCACCACTGGTGTGCCCAAGGGGGTGGCGATCACTCATCGCAATGTGACCGCGTTGTTGGAGGCGGCTGGTGACGGGTTGGAGTTCGCCGGTCAGGTGTGGACGCAGTGGCATTCGTTGGCCTTTGACGTGTCGGTGTGGGAGATCTGGGGTGCGCTGCTGCATGGGGGGCGGCTGGTGGTGGTGCCGGATGCGGTGGCGCGTTCGCCCGAGGATTTCCATGCCTTGCTGGTCGCTGAGCAGGTCAGTGTGTTGAGTCAGACGCCGTCGGCGTTTTATGCGTTGCAGACCGCCGATGCGTTGGCGCCGGAGTTGGGTGATCAGCTCAAACTCGAGACGGTGGTGTTCGCCGGGGAGGCGTTGGAGCCGCAGCGGTTGGGGACGTGGCTGGACCATCATCCGGGGTTGCCGCGGTTGATCAACATGTATGGCACGACCGAGACGACGGTGCATGCCTCGTTCCGCGAGATCGGTGATGCCGATGTGGACGGCAGTGTCAGCCCGATCGGGGCGCCGCTGGCTCATCTTGGCTTTTTTGTGCTCGATGGGTGGTTGCGGCCGGTGCCTGCCGGTGTGGTCGGTGAGTTGTATGTGGCCGGTGGCGGGGTCGGTGTCGGGTATGTGGGCCGGGCGGGGTTGACCGGGTCGCGGTTTGTGGCGTGTCCGTTCGGTGGGCCTGGGGCGCGGATGTATCGCACCGGGGATCTGGTGTGCTGGGGTGCCGATGGGCAGCTGCAGTATCTGGGTCGCGCCGATGAGCAGGTCAAGATCCGTGGGTATCGCATCGAGCTGGGTGAGGTGCAGGCGGCGTTGGCCGGAGTGGACGGGGTGGATCAGGCGGTGGTGATCGCCCGGGAGGACCGTCCCGGTGACAAGCGTCTGGTCGGTTATGTGACCGGTGACCGCGGATCCGGCCGGGCCGCACGGGCGGCGCTGGGTGAGCGGTTGCCCGGCGTACATGGTGCCCGCGGCGGTGGTGGTGCTCGACGCGCTGCCGTTGACGGTCAACGGCAAACTCGACAAGCGGGCGCTGCCCGCGCCGGAATACCAGGACGGTCGATCGCTACCGGGCCCCGGCCAGTGCGGTCGAGGAGATCCTGGCCGGCATCTACGCCCAGGTGCTCGGGCTGGAGCGGGTCGGCGTCGACGAATCGTTCTTCGAACTCGGCGGCGACAGCATCTTGTCGATGCAGGTGGTGGCGCGGGCGCGTGCGGCCGGGGTGCTGTGTCGGCCGCGCGACATCTTCGTCGAGCAGACCGTGGCCCGGCTGGCCCGGGTGGCCGGGGTGGTCGACGGCGACGGACGGCCCGGTCGATGAGGGTGTCGGGCCGGTGGTGGCCACGCCGATCATGCGCTGGCTGCGAGAGCGTCGACGGCCCGGTGGACCAGTTCAACCAGACAATGGTGGTGCAGGCCCCGGCCGGCGTCACCGAGGCCGACGTGGTGGTGCTGCTGCAGGCGCTGCTGGATCGGCACGCCATGCTGCGGCTGCGCGTCGACGACGACGGCGCCGGCGGTTGGTCGTTGACGGTGCCCGAGGCCGGGTCGGTGGACGCGGCCGCGCTGCCTGCAGACGGTCGACGTGCTGTCCGATGAGGCGGTGGTGGCGGCGCGGTCGCGGCTGAACCCGGCCGCCGGGGCGATGCTCAGCGCGGTGTGGGTGGCTCCGACGAGCCAGCTGGTGTTGATCATTCACCATCTGGCCGTCGACGGGGTGTCGTGGCGGATCCTGTTGGAGGACTTGAACATCGCCTGGGCACAGCATCGCGGCGGGCAGCCGGTGGCGTTGCCGGCCGGCGGCACGTCGTTTGCCCGGTGGTCGTCGCTGCTGGCTGAGTATGCCCACGACCCGGAAGTGGTGGACCAGGCCGAGGCCTGGCGGCAGGTGGCGGCGATCCCCGCCGTGTTGCCGGCGGTGCAGCCCGAGGTGGACACGTATGCCAATGCCGGGCAGTTGTCGGTGTCGTTGGATGTCGAGACGACCCGTATGCTGCTGGGTGAGGTGCCGGCGGCGTTCCATGCCGGGGTGCACGACATCCTGTTGATCGCGTTCGGGTTGGCGCGTGGCGGAGTTCTTGGGCACCGGCGGCGCGCCGATCGGCATCGATGTGGAGGGCCACGGCCGCGCAGGAGGAGTTGGCCGCCGATGTCGACCTGTCGCGCACGGTGGGCTGGTTCACCACCAAGTACCCGGTGTCGCTGGCGGTCGGTGGGTTGGCCTGGGCGCAGGTGATCGCCGGCGATGCGGCGCTGGGCGCGGTGATCAAGGACGCCAAAGAACAACTGCGTGCCCTGCCCGACGGTCTGACCTACGGTCTGCTGCGCTACCTGAACCCCGAGGTCGAACTGGCCGGGTCCGATCCGGCGATCGGGTTCAACTATCTGGGGCGGCTGGGCGGCCGCGGCGGCCGAGGTGTCCGATGATCTGTGGCGGATCAGCCAGGACGGTTTGACGTTGACCGCCGCGGCCGCGGCGGTGCCGATGCCGCTGCCGCACACCGTGGATCTCAATGCCGCCACCGTCGACACCGATGCCGGCCCGCACCTGCACGCCAATTGGACGTGGGCGCCCTCGGCGCTTGATCGCGGCGCAGGTCAGCCGGCTGAGCCAGTTGTGGTTCGACGCGCTGGCCGGCATCTGCGCGCATGTGCAGCAGCGGTGGGGGCGGGTTGACGCCGTCTGACATCGCGCTTGCCGGTCTGAGCCAGCAGCAGATCGACGAGCTCCAGCGGCAATATGCGGATCGCTGACGTCCTGCCGCTGACTCCGCTGCAGCAGGGGCTGCTTTTTCACGCCAGCGCCGCGCAGGGCTCCGGCGACGATGTGTATGCGGTGCAGCTGGATATCACCTTGACCGGCCCGCTCGACCAGCACCGACTGCGCGAGGCGGTGCAGGCGGTGGTCAACCGGCATCCCAACCTGGCGGCCCGCTTCTCCGAGCAGTTCGACCAGCCGGTGCAGATCATCCCGGCCGATCCTGTGGCGCCGTGGCGGTATGTCGAGTTGGACGCCGCCGGCGTCGATGTCGAGGAGCAGATCGCAGCGGCTGTGCGCTGCCGAACGTGCCGCGGTTTGCGACCTGGCCGACGAGCCGGCCTTTCGGGCGGCGCTTGATCCGCACCGCGCCCGATCAGCACCGGTTTGTGCTGACCATTCACCACATCGTGGTGGATGGCTGGTCGCTGCCGATCCTGCTGCAGGAGATATTCGCCAGCTATTACGGGCAGCGGCTGCCTGCCGCCGGTGCCTTATCGCAGGTTTGTCACCTGGTTGGCCGGTCGGGATCGTGGATGCCGCCCGGGCGGCATGGGGTGAGGTGTTGGCTGGTTTTGAGACCCCGACGTTGGTGGGCCCGCCGGACCGGGTGGGGCTCGGGCGGCGAGAGGTGGCCTCGTTTCGGGTGCCTGCCGAGACCACACGGGCGCCTGAGCGAGTTGGCGCGCTCGCGCCGCACCACCGTCAACACGGTGTTGCAGGGCGCATGGGCGCAGCTGTTGATGTGGCTGACCGGCCAGCAGGATGTCGCGTTCGGCACGACGGTCTCGGGACGGCCGGCCGAGGTGGTCGGCGCGGACTCGATGGTGGGGCTGTTGATCAACACGGTGCCGGTGCGGGCGAGCATCACGCCGACGACCACCACCGCCGACCTGCTCGATCAGCTGCAAGCTGCCCACAACGACACCCTTGAGCATCAGCATCTGGCGCTGCGCGAGATCCACCGCGTCACCGGTCACGACCAGCTGTTCGACACCCTTTTCGTGTACGAGAACTACCCGATCGACGCCGCTGCGTTGTCGGGCGGCGACGGGTTGGCCATCACCGAGTTCACCAACCGCGAATACAACCACTACCCGCTTACGGTGCAAGCCCTGCCGGGCACCGAACTGGGCCTGCGCGTCGAATTCGACACCGAGGTGTTCGACGCCGCCGGCATCGAGGCGCTGGTCGAGCGGTTGCGAGCGGGTGTTGGTGGCGATGACCGCCGATCCCGGCCCGGCGGTTGTCGTCGATGGATCTGCTGGATGAGCGTGAGCACGCCCGGCTGGATGAGATCGGTAATCGGGCGGTGTTGACGCAGCCGGCACCACGCCGCGGTGTCGATTCCGGTGTTGTTTGCCGCGCAGGTGGCCCGCGCACCCGGAGGCGGTGGCGATCACCTGCGGGGGGCGCTCGTTGACTTACCGCGAGCTGGATGAGGCGTCGAATCGGTTGGCGCACCTGTTGGTCGGTCATGGGGTGGGTCCCGGGCAGCGGGTGGCGTTGTTGTTGTCGCGGTCGGCTGAGGCGATCGTGGCGATGCTGGCGGTGCTCAAGACCGGGGCGGCGTATGTGCCGATCGACCCGGCGGCTGCCGACGGCGCGGATGCGAGTTCATGCTCGCCGATGCCGCGCCGATGGCCGCGATCACCACCGCGGAGCTGCGTTCGCGGCTGGACGGGTGTGATCTGCTGGTCATCGATGTCGACGACCCCGCGATCGACGCGTCAGCCCAGCACGGCGCTTGCCGGCGCCGGCGCCCGAGGACATCGCCTACCTGATCTACACCTCGGGCACCACCGGGAACGCCCAAGGGGGTGGCGGTCACCCACCGCAACGTGACCCGGTTGCTGGAGTCGCTGGATGCCGAGGTGGAGCTGCGCCGGGGCAGGTGTGGTCGCAGTGTC
This sequence comes from uncultured Actinomycetota bacterium, assembly GCA_963805835.1. Lineage (GTDB taxonomy): Bacteria > Actinomycetota > Actinomycetes > Mycobacteriales > Mycobacteriaceae > Mycobacterium. The sequence continues at coordinate 456,494 of CAWDVX010000012.1, forward strand.
ATTCGTTGGCGTTCGACTTCTCGGTGTGGGAGATCTGGGGTGCGCTGTTGCGTGGTGGGCGGCTGGTGGTGGTGCCCGATGCGGTGGTCCGCTCACCGGAAGACTTGCACGCCTTGCTGGTCGGCGAACAGGTCAGCGTGTTGAGCCAGACCCCGTCGGCGTTTTATGCGCTGCAGACCGCCGATGCGCTGCAGCCCGAGCTGGGAGATCAGCTCAAGCTGCAGACGGTGGTGTTCGGCGGGGAGGCGCTGGAACCGCAGCGGTTGGCGAGCGTGGCTGGGCAATCACCGCGGATCGCCGCGGCTGATCAACATGTACGGCATCACCGAGACGACGGTGCATGCGTCGTTCCGGGAGATCGCTGCCGCGCGACGCCGAGACAGACTGTCAGCCCGATCGGGGTGCCGCTGGCCCATCTTGGCGTTCTTTGTGCTGGATGGGTGGTTGCGCCCGGTGCCGGCGGGTGTGGTCGGTGAGTTGTATGTGGCCGGCGCCGGGCTGGCGTGATGGCTATGTGGGCCGGGCGGGGTTGACGGCGTCGCGGTTTGTGGCGTGTCCGTTCGGGGCGCCGGGCGCGGACGCGGATGTATCGCACCGGGGATCTGGTGTCGTGGGGTGCTGATGGGCAGCTGCGGTATGTGGGGCGTGCTGATGAGCAGGTCAAGATCCGCGGGTATCGCATCGAGCTCGGTGAGGTGCAGGCGGCGCTGGCCGGCTGGACGGGGTGGAGCAGGCGGTGGTGATCGCCCGTGAGGACCGTCCCGGTGACAAGCGTCTGGTCGGGTATGTCACCGGTGCGGCGGATCCGGCGGCCGCGCGCGCGGCGCTGGCTGAGCGGTTGCCGGGTTACATGGTGCCGGCGGCGGTGGTGGTGCTTGACGCGTTGCCGTTGACGGTCAACGGCAAACTGGACACCCGGGCCCTGCCGGCACCGGAATACGCCGATGCCGATCGGTACCGTGCCCCGGCCGACGCGGTCGAGGAGATCTTGGCCGGCATCTACGCCCAGGTCCTGGGGCTGGAGCGGGTCGGCGTCGACGACTCGTTCTTCGAGCTGGGCGGGGACAGCATCTTGTCGATGCAGGTGGTGGCCCGGGCCCGTGCCGCCGGGGTGCTGTGCCGCCCGCGCGATGTTTTCGTCGAGCAGACGGTGGCCCGGTTGGCCCGGGTGGCCCGGGTGGCCGATGGCGAGGCGGCCCGGTCGATGAGGGCATCGGAGCGGTGACTGGCGACCCCGATCATGCGCTGGCTGCACGAGCATGGAGGGGCCGGTTGAGCAGTTCAACCAGACGGTGGTGTTGCAGGCCCCGGCGGGGGTGACTGAGGCCGATGTGGTGGTGGTGTTGCAGGCCTTGCTGGATCGGCATGCCATGTTGCGGCTGCGTGTCGAGGACGATGGCGCCGGCGGGTGGTCATTACAGGTGCCCGAGGCCGGATCGGTGGATGCCGGCGAGTGCCTGCAATCGGTGGAGGTGTTGTCCGATGAGGCGCTGCTGGAGGCCCGGTCGCGGTTGAACCCGGCCGCCGGGGTGATGCTGAGCGCGCTGTGGGTGGCTTCCACGGGCCAGTTGGTGTTGATCATTCACCATCTGGCCGTTGATGGGGTGTCGTGGCGAATTCTGTTGGAGGACCTCAACATCGCCTGGGCGCAGCATCACGGCGGGCAAGCCGGTGGCGTTGCCGGCGGGCGGGACGTCGTTCGCCCGGTGGTCGACGCTGCTGGCTGAGTACGCGCACCAGCCCGCACGTCGTGGAGCAGGCGGACACGTGGCGGCAGGTGGCCGACGACGCCGGCGGCGTTGCCGGCGGTGCAGCCCGAGATGGACACCTACTGCCAGCGCCGGTCAGCTTGTCGGTGGACGCTGGATGTCGAGACGACCCGTCTGCTGTTGGGTGAGGTGCCGGCGGCGTTCCATGCCGGGGTGCAAGACATCTTGTTGATCGCGTTCGGGTTGGCGGTGGCGGAGTTCTTGGGCACCGGCGGTGCGCCGATCGGCATCGACGTGGAGGGCCACGGGCGCCACGAAGAGCTGGCTGACGAGGTGGACTTGTCGCGCACGGTGGGGTGGTTCACCACCAAGTATCCGGTGGCGTTGACGGTCGGTGGGTTGTCCTGGGCGCAGGTGACTCGCCGGTGAGGCCGCGCTGGGCCGCGTGATCAAGGACGCCAAGGAACAGCTGCGGGCCTTCCGGACGGTGTGACCTACGGTCTGTTGCGCTATCTGAACGCCGAGGTCGACCTGGCCGGGTCCGACCCGCCGATCGGGTTCAACTATTTGGGCCGCCTGGGCGCGGCGGCGGCCGAGCTCTCCGATGAACTGTGGCGGATCGGCCAGGACGGCTGGTCGTCGACCGGTGCGGCCGCGGCGGTGCCTATGCCGCTGGCGCACACCGTGGAACTCAATGCCGGCACCGTGGACACCGACACCGGCCCGCACTTGCAGGCCAACTGGACGTGGGCGCCCTCGGCGCTGGATCAGCGCGCAGGTCAGCCGGCTGAGCCGGTTGTGGTTCGAGGCCCTGGCCGGCATCTGCGCGCACGTCGACAGCGGTGGGGGCGGGTTGACGCCGTCGGATATCGCGCCGGCCCGGCTGAGCCAGCAGCAGATCGACGAGCTGCAGCAGCAGTATCGGATCGCCGATGTGTTGCCGTTGACCCCGCTGCAGCAGGGGCTGCTGTTTCACGCCGAGCATCGCGCAGGGCTCCGGCGACGATGTGTATGCGGTGCAGCTGGATATCACCGTGACCGGCCCGCTGGATCCGCACCGGCTGCGCGAGGCGGTGCAGACGGTGGTCGCCCGGCATCCCAACCTGGCGGCCCGGTTCTGCGAACAGTTCGACGAGCCGGTGCAGATCATCCCGGCCGATCCCGTGGTGCCGTGGCGGTATGTCGAGCTCGACGCCGGCGAGCGTCGATGTCGATGAGCAGATCGAGCAGGTGTGCGCCGCCGAGCGCGCCGCGGTCTGCGACCTGGCCGACCAGCCGGCCTTCCGGGCGGCGTTGATCCGCACCGCACGCAGATCGGCACCGGTTTGTGTTGACCAATCACCACATCGTGATCGATGGCTGGTCGCTGCCGATCCTGCTGCAGGAGATCTTCGCCGGCTATTACGGGCAGCGGCTGCCTGCGGCCGCGCCGTATCGCAGCTTTGTCACCTGGCTGGCCGAGTCGAGATCTCGACGCCGCCCACGCGGCCTGGCGCGAGGTGTTGGCCGGTTTTGACACCCCCACCCTGGTGGCTCCGCCGGACCGGGTGGGCTCGGGCGCGCGAGGCGTCGCATCGCTTTCGGGTGCCCGCGGAGACCACCGCGGCGCTTGGCGAGCTGGCGCGCTCGTGCCACACCACCGTCAACACCGTGCTGCAGGCCGCGTGGGCGCAGCTGCTGATGCGGCTGACCGGCCAGCATGATGTCGCCTTCGGCACCGCGGTCTCGGGGCGGCCGGCCGAGGTGGTCGGCGCGGAATCGATGGTGGGCCTGTTGATCAACACGGTGCCGGTGCGGGCGAGCATCACCGCGACGACCACCGTCGCCGACCTGCTCGAGCAGCTGCAACGCGCCCACAACGACACCCTCGAGCACAGCACCTGGCGCTCAGCGAGATTCACCGCGTCACCGGCCACGACCAATTGTTCGACACCTTGTTCGTCTACGAGAACTACCCGATCGACACCGCCGCGTTGTCGGGCGCGACGAGTTGGCCATCACCGAGTTCACCACCCGCGAATACAACCACTACCCGCTGGCGGTGCAGGCCGTGCCGGGCCACGAACTGGGCCTGCGCGTCGAATACGACACCGACGTGTTCGACGCGGCCAGCATCGAGGCGCTGATCGAGCGGTTGCAGCGGGTGTTGGTGGCGATGACCGCCGATCCCGACCCGGCGGTTGTCGTCGATGGATGTGCTCGATGCGGCTGAGCACGCCCGGCTGGATGGGGTGGGGCAACCGGGCGGTGTTGACGCAGCCGGCGCCGACGGCGGTGTCGATTCCGGCGTTGTTCGCCGCGCAGGTGGCGCGCGCCCCGGAGGCGGTGGCGCTGACGTTCGAGGGTCGCTCGTGGACGTATCGGCGAGCTGGATGAGGCGCGAACCGGTTGGCGCACCTGCTGGCTGGCCACGGGGCGGGCCCGGGTGAGCGGGTGGCGCTGCTGTTGCCGCGGTCGGCTGAGGCGGTCGTGGCGATGCTGGCGGTGCTCAAGACCGGGGCGGCGTATGTGCCGATCGACCCGGCGCATCCCGACGGCGCGGATCGGGTTCATGCTCGCCGATGCCGCGCCGATCGCCGCGATCACCACCGCGGGGCTGCGCTCAGCGGCTGGACGGGTCGCGATCTGCTGGTCATCGATGTCGACGACCCCGCCATCGACAGCCCAGCCCGGCACCGCGTTGCCGGCGCCGGCGCCCGAGGACATCGCCTACCTGATCTACACCTCGGGCACCACCGGTGTCCCCAAGGGGGTGGCGGTCACCCACCGCAACGTCACCCAGCTGCTGGAGTCGCTGGACGCCGATCTGGCCTGCGCCGGGGCAGGTGTGGTCGCAGTGGCATTCGTTGGCCTTCGACGTCTCGGTGTGGGAGATCTGGGGTGCGCTGTTGCACGGTGGGCGGTTGGTGGTGGTGCCCGAGGCGGTGGCGCGCTCACCGGAGGACTTCCACGCCTTGCTGGTCGCCGAGCAGGTCAGTGTGTTGAGCCAGACCCCGTCGGCGGCTGGGCGATGCTGTCGCCGGAGGGGCTGGAGTCGAGCGGCGTTGGTGGTCGCCGGTGAGGCCTGCCCGGCCGAGCTGGTGGATCGGTGGGCGCCGGGGCGGGTGATGATCAACGCGTACGGCCCGACCGAGACGACGGTGTATGCGTCGATCGAGTGCGCCGCTGACGGCGGGATCGGCGGTCGGCGCCGATCGGTGCGCCGGTGCCAGGGGCGGCGTTGTTCGTGCTGGACGGGTGGTTGCGTCCGGTGCCGGCGGGGGTGGTCGGTGAGTTGTATGTGGCCGGTGCCGGGTGTGGCGTGTGGGTATGTGGGCCGGGCGGGGTTGACGGCGTCGCGGTTTGTGGCGTGCCCGTTCGGGGTGCCGGGGCGCGGATGTATCGCACCGGGGATTTGGTGTCGGTGGGGTGCCGATGGGCAGCTGCGGTATGTGGGGCGCGCTGATGAGCAGGTCAAGATCCGCGGGTATCGCATCGAGCTGGGTGAGGTGCAGGCGGCGCTGGCCGCGCTGGACGGGGTGGAGCAGGCGGTGGTGATCGCCCGTGAGGACCGCCCCGGCGACAAGCGGCTGGTCGGCTATGTCACCGGCGACCGGCGCGATCCGGCCGACGCTGCGCGCGGCGCTGGCTGAGCGGTTGCCGGGCTATATGGTGCCGGCCGCGGTGGTGGTGCTCGAGGCGTTGCCGTTGACGGTCAACGGCAAGCTCGACACCCGCGCCCTGCCGGCACCGGAATACACCGACGCCGATCGGTACCGCGCCCCGGCCAGCGCGGTCGAGGAGATCCTGGCCGGCATCTACGCCCAGGTGCTGGGGTTGGAGCGGGTCGGGGTCGACGACTCGTTCTTCGAGCTGGGTGGGGACAGCATTTTGTCGATGCAGGTGGTGGCCCGGGCCCGGGCGGCGGGTGTGCTGTGTCGGCCGCGTGATGTTTTCGTCGAGCAGACCGTGGCCCGGCTGGCCCGGGTGGCCGGGGTGGCCGACGGTGCGGCCGGCGTCGGTCGATGAGGGTGTCGGGCCGGTGGTGGCGACCCCGATCATGCGCTGGCTGCACGGCGTGGAGGGCCCGGTCGATCAGTTCAACCAGACGGTGGTGGTGCAGGCCCCGGCCGGGGTGACCGAGGCCGATGTGGTGGTGGTGGTGCAGGCGTTGCTGGATCGGCATGCCATGTTGCGGCTGCGCGTCGACGACGACGGCGCCGGGGGGTGGTCGCTGACGGTGCCCGAGGCCGGGTCGGTGGATGCCGCGCGAGTGCGTGCACATCGGTGGAGGCGTTGTCCGATGAGGCGGTGGTGGCGGCGCGGTCGCGGTTGAACCCGGCCGCCGGGGTGATGCTGAGCGCGCTGTGGGTGGCCGCCACCGGCCAGTTGGTGTTGATCGTTCACCATCTGGCGGTTGATGGGGTGTCGTGGCGAATCCTGTTGGAAGACCTCAACATTGCCTGGGCTCAGCATCACAGTGGGCAGCCGATCGCGCTGCCGGCGGGCGGGACGTCGTTTGCCCGGTGGTCGGCGCTGCTGGCCGAGCACGCGCACACCCCGAGGTGGTGGGCCAGGCCGAGGCGTGGCGGCAGGTGGCGGCGACCCCGGCGGCGTTGCCGGCGGTGCAACCCGGCGGTGGACACCTTCGCCACCGCCGGGCAACTTGTCGGTGGCAGCTGGATGTCGAGACGACCCGGATGCTGCTGGGTGAGGTGCCGGCGGCGTTTCATGCCGGGGTGCAAGACATTTTGTTGATCGCGTTCGGGTTGGCGTGTCGCGGAGTTCCTGGGCACCGGCGGTGCGCCGGTCGGTATCGATGTGGAGGGCCACGGCCGCGACGAGGAGCTGGCCGACGGAGGTGGACTTGTCGCGCACGGTGGGGTGGTTCACCACCAAGTATCCGGTGGCGCTGACGGTGGGTGGGCTGGACTGGGCGCAGGTGATCGCCGGTGAGGCCGCGTTGGGCGCGGTGGTCAAGGACGCCAAGGAACAGCTGCGCGCCCTGCCCGACGGTCTGACCTATGGGTTGTTGCGCTATCTGAACCCCGAGGTCGAGCTGGATGGGGTCGGATCCGGTGATCGGGTTCAACTATCTGGGCCGGTTGGGCGCGGCGGCGGGCGAGCTCTCCGATGAGTTGTGGCGGATCAGCCAGGAGGGCTTGTCGTTGACCGGTGCGGCCGCGGCGATCCCGATGCCGTTGGTGCACACCGTGGAGCTCAACGCGGCCACCGCCGACACCGACACCGGCCCGCGGCTGCAGGCGAACTGGACGTGGGCGCCCTCGGCGCTGGATCAGGCGCAGGTGCAGTCGGTTGAGCCGGTTGTGGTTTGAGGCGCTGGCCGGGATCTGCGCGCATGGTGCGCGCCGGTGGGGGCGGGTTGACGCCCGTCGGATATCGTGCCGGCCCGGTTGAGCCAGCCGCAGCTCGACGAGCTGTGCGCAGCAGTACCGGGTCGCTGATGTGTTGCCGTTGACCCCGCTGCAGCAGGGGCTGCTGTTTCACGCCGGCACCGCGCAGGGCGGCGATGATGTGTATGCGGTGCAGCTGGATATCACCATCACCGGCCCGCTGGATGCCGCAGCGGCTGCGCGAGGCGGTGCACACGGTGGTCGACCGCCATCCGCAACCTGGTGGCGCGGTTCTGTGAACAGTTCGACGAGCCGGTGCAGGTCATCCCGGCCGATCCCGTGGTGCCGTGGCGGTATGTCGAGCTTGAGCGCGGCGACGGCGTCGATGTCGATGAGCAGGTCGAGCGGTGTGTGCTGCTGAGCGCGCCGCGGTCTGCGATCTGGCCGACGCAGCCGGCGTTTCGGGCGGCGTTGATCCGCACCGCAGCAGATCGGCACCGGTTTGTGCTGACCAATCACCACATCGTGATCGATGGCTGGTCGCTGCCGATCCTGCTGCGGGAGATCTTCGCCGGCTATTACGGTCAGCCGCTGCCCCCGGCGGTGCCGTATCGCCGGTTTGTCAGCTGGCTGGCCGAGCGGGACCTGGACGCCGCCCGCGCGGCCTGGGGGGAGGTGTTGGCCGGGTTCGACACCCCCACCCTGGTGGGTCCGCCGGGCCGGTTGGGGCTGGGCGCGCGAGGCGTGGCCTCGCATCGGGTGTCTGAGCAGACCACTCGGGCGCTTGAGCGAGTTGGCGCGCGCGCGCCACACCACGGTCAACACGGTGCTGCAGGCCGCGTGGGCGCAGCTGCTGATGCTGGCTGACCGGCCAGCATGATGTGGCTTTCGGCACCGCGGTCTCGGGGCGCCCGGCCGAGGTGGCCGGCGCGGAGTCGATGGTGGGGCTGTTGATCAACACGGTGCCGGTGCGGGCGACGCTGCACCGCGGCGACCACCGCCGCCGAGCTGCTCGATCAGCTGCAAGCCGCGCACAACCACACCCTGGAGCATCAGCATTTGGCGCTGCAGCGAGATTCACCGCCTCACCGGTCATGACCAGTTGTTCGACACCTTGTTCGTCTACGAGAACTACCCGATCGACACCGCCGCGTTGGCCGGCGAGCACGAGTTGGCCATCACCGAGTTCAGCCGCCCGCGAATACAACCACTACCCGCTGACGGTGGTGGCCGCGCCGGGCCGCGAACTGGGTCTGCGCGTCGAATACGACACCGAGGTGTTCGACGCGGCCGGCATCGAGGCGCTGATCGAGCGGTTGCAGCGGGTGTTGGTGGCGATGACCGCCGATCCGGCGTCGGCGGTTGTCGTCGATCGATGTGCTCGACGAGGCTGAGCACGCCCGGCTGGATGAGGTCGGTAACCGGGCGGTGTTGACGCGGCCGGCGCCGGCTGCGGTGTCGATTCCGGTGGTGTTCGCCGCGCAGGTGGCGCGCGCTCCGGAGGCGGTGGCGATGAGCTGCGGGCGGCGGTCGTGGACCTATCGCGAGCTGGATGAGGCGTCGAACCGGTTGGCGCACTTGTTGGTTGGTCAGGGGGTGGGCCCGGGGCAGCGTGTGGCGCTGTTGTTGGCGCGGTCGGCTGAGGCGATCGTGGCGATGTTGGCGGTGCTCAAGACCGGGGCGGCGTATGTGCCGATCGACCCGGCGCATCCGCGATGCGCGGATCGGGTTCATGCTCGCTGATGCCGCGCCGATCGCCGCGCTCACCACCGCTGGGTTGGCTCGACGGCTGGACGGGGTGCGAGCTGCTGGTCATCGATGTCGACGATCCCCGGCATTGATACGCCAGCCCGGCACCGCGTTGCCGGCGCCGGCGGCGGATGACATCGCCTACATGATCTACACCTCGGGCACCACCGGGGTGCCCAAGGGGGTGGCGATCACCCACCGCAACGTGACCCAGCTGTCTGAGGCGTTGGAGGTGCGGGCCTGCCGCCGGGCCGCAGCGGGTGTGGTCGCAGTGGCATTCGTATGGCTTCGACATTTCTCGGTGTGGGAGATCTTCGGTGCGCTGCTGGGTGGGGGGCGGCTGGTGGTGGTGCCCGAGGCGGTGGCGCGCTCGCCGGAGGAGTTCCACGCGTTGCTGGTGGCCGAGCAGGTCAGTGTGTTGAGCCAGACCCCGTCGGCGGTGGGGGTGTTGTCGCCGCAGGGGTTGGAGTCGGTGGCGTTGGTGGTCGGCGGTGAGGCCTGCCCGGCCGAGGTGGTGGATCGGTGGGCGCCGGGGCGGGTGATGATCAATGATGTACGGCCCGACCGAGACCACGATGTGGGTGGCGATCAGTGCGCCGCTGAGGCCGGGGTCGGGGGTGGTGCCGATCGGTGTCGCCGGTGCCGGCGGCGGCGTTGTTTGTGCTGGATGGCTGGTTGCGTCCGGTGCCCGCCGGGGTGGTGGGGGAGTTGTATGTGGCCGGTGCCGGTGTGGGGTGGGGTATTGGCGCCGGGCGGGGTTGACGCGCGTCGCGGTTTGTGGCGTGTCCGTTCGGGGCGCCCGGGACGCGGATGTATCGCACCGGGGATCTGGTGCGCTGGGGTGCTGATGGGCAGCTGCAGTATGTGGGGCGCGCCGATGAGCAGGTCAAGATCCGCGGGTATCGCATCGAGCTCGGTGAGGTCCAGGCGGCGCTGGCCGGGCTGGACGGGGTGGGGCAGGCGGTGGTGATCGCCCGTGAGGACCGCCCCGGCGACAAACGCCTGGTGGGCTATGTCACCGGCACGCGCGGACCCGGCCGCGGCGCGCGCCGCAGCTGGCTGAGCGGTTGCCGGCGCTATATGGTGCCGGCCGCGGTGGTGGTGATCGAGGCGTTGCCGTTGACGGTCAACGGCAAACTCGACAACCGCGCCCTGCCGGCACCGGAATACCAGGACGCCGATCGGCTACCGCGCCCCGGCCAACCCCACCGAGGAGATCCTGGCCGGCATCTACGCCCAGGTGCTGGGGGTGGAGCGCGTCGGGGTCGACGACTCGTTCTTCGACCTGGGTGGGGATTCACTGTTGGCGATGCGGCTGATCGCCGCGATCAACAAGTCCTTGGACGTCCACCTTGCGGTGCGCGACCTTGTTCGACGCGCCGTCGGTGCGAAGCCTGAGTCAGCAGTTGGGCACGCCATCGCCAGCTACGGACGAGCTTTGCGTCCGTGCACGGCCGCGACGCCACCGAGGTGCACGCCAGCGACCTCACGCTGGACAAGTTCATCGACGCCACGACGCTGGCCGCCGCCCCGACGCTGCCAGGCCCGAGCGCCGAGGTGCGGACGGTCCTGCTGACCGGCGCGACCGGTTTCCTCGGGCGTTACCTGGCCCTGGAATGGCTGGAGCGGATGGAACTGGTCGACGGCAAGCTGATCTGCCTGGTGCGGGCCAAGTCCGACGAGGATGCGCGGCGCCGTCTGGACAAGACCTTCGACAGCGGCGACCCGAAACTGCTGCGGCACTTCCAGGAACTGGCCGCCGATCATCTGGAGGTCATCGCCGGCGACAAGGGCGAAGCCAACCTGGGCCTGGACCAGCAGACCTGGCAGCGGCTGGCCGACACCGTCGATCTGATCGTCGATTCCGCCGCCCTGGTCAACGGCGTGCTGCCCTACAGCGAGCTGTTCGGCCCCAACGTCGTGGGCACCGCCGAGCTGATCCGGTTGGCGCTGACCACGAAGCTCAAGCCCTACACCTACGTGTCGACTGCCGACGTGGGCGGTCAGATCGAGCCGTCGGCGTTCACCGAGGACGCCGACATCCGGGTCATCAGCCCCACCCGCACACATCGACGACAGCTACGGCAACGGCTACGCCAACAGCAAGTGGGCCGGCGAGGTGCTGCTGCGCGAGGCCAACGACCTGTGCGGCCTGCCGGTCGCGGTGTTCCGCTGCGACATGATCCTGGCCGACACCACCTATGCGGGTCAGCTCAACGTGTCGGACATGTTCACCCGGATGGTGCTGAGCGTGGTGGCCACCGGCATCGCGCCCGGCTCGTTCTACCGGCTCGACGCCGACGGCAACCGGCAACGCGCCCACTACGACGGGCTGCCCGTCGAGTTCATCGCCGAGGCGATCGCCACGCTGGGCGCCCAGGATGCAGTCGACGGATTCCAGACCTACCACGTGATGAACCCGCACGACGACGGCATCGGGCTCGACGAGTACGTCGACTGGCTGATCGAGGCCGGTTACCCGATCCAGCGCATCGGTGACTTCGGGGAGTGGTTGCGGCGGTTCGAGACCGCCTTGCGTGCGCTGCCGGATCGGCAGCGCCAGCACTCGGTGCGGGAGGTGTGCGGATGCTGTTGCAGGACACCACCGATGTGCAGGGCTGCAGAGCCGATCCGCGGGTCTTTCGCGCCAGCCGACCGATTCCGTGCTGCGGTGCAAGAAGCGAAAATCGGCCCTGACAACGACATCCCGCACATCTCGGCGCCGATCATCATCAAATACGCGAGAGAGTTGCAGCTACTCGGACTGCTCTAGCCACCTTGAGGAGTATCAACCCGAAGAGCCGCGAGTTCGTCGGCCTGGCTAAGTGGCTCGCCCAGCGTGACTGGGGCGCGCCCTGCTGGTCATTTCGGTGTGCTGGAACCTGACTTGGCTCAGGTTCTGGGTGCTGGTCTAACAGCGGCACGCTGAGCCGGGGGCTTGTCGGCACTTCAACGGAATTTGACCACTTAGCCACACAGGTCTCGCTAGGTGGTTTCGGTGCGTGGCGCTCCTGGCCTTCCGGCTGGCCAAAATCTCTTTCACAGGCCCTGCGAGGCCGATGTTGGGGTTCACGACATGGGCTAGCACGCTGATGAAGAGGCTGAGGTTGAGAAGGCCCCGGTAGGCAAGGAACCGGGCCTTCCTGACCACGCCTTCCTGTTCCCCGTGCTCTCTCCAGTAGGTCGTCTCGTCACCGCTGAAGCTCTTCGTGTCTGCGGCTGTGTAGTAGTAGAGCGCGATGGATCGTCGCCATTTTCCCTCCGCGACGGGGACGGGGAACCCATGCACCGACTGGTCATCGGTGCGGAAGATGACGACCCTGCCCCAGGCTGGTACGACCGTCTTAACAGGCCGGTTATCTTTGTCGTACAGCGAGAGACAGCCCCCGTCCTGCGGCGACCAGCCGTCGTTCAGGTAGACGAGGACGTTGATTCGTCGGTAAAGATTCAGGTTGCGGTAGTAGTGGAAGTCGGTATGAGGACTGAGGATGCCTCCGGGACCGCTGAGGTGCAGGCCGCCCCCGGCCAGGTAGGGGTCCGGGAGTAGCTGCTTGATGCCGGTGATTTGCTCGAGCACCTTCAGGAATCGCGGTTCGGAGACCTCCCGGATAAGGCCCCTGAACGGTTCTGGGATGAGGTCGAGATTTCCGCAGTAACGCTTGTTCTGCTGGTAACGGTCGCTAGCCTTGGTCCACCAAGGCCAAGCGATGTCGGGAAAGGCGTCGGCAGTCGTCGGAGAAAGCTGCAGAAGGTCGTCAACCACGACGTGCGGAAACGGCTCGGCCGCCTGGAATTCGCGCCGCAGGTCTGAAGCGTTGCGCTCAAGCTCTTCTACATTGAAAACAGCATCCGCCACAGCAGTATCCTCCGTCGCCAGCCTCGATCACGTGATCAGGACCACATGATAAGGGTTTTGGGGTTTCGAACTCTATTGGGGTTTGCGATTCGAGGCTGATGTGACCGGAACAGCGGGTCTTTCGACAGCTTTAATGAATCCCATTTATGGGGAGATGGCAGGCCATCGACCGTGTCGACCAGTGCGTGGCATCCCGTGGTGTCGTCGCGAGCGTCGGGGTGATCAGCGTCTCGATGCGCTGATCACCGCCATGGACCCGCGGGCGGCCGAGGCGTGGTTCATCGGGCCTGTCTTATCAACTGTGTAAGGGGTTTGGCGTGAATGGTGGTGGCTGACCACCGGAGAGGAGAGTTTCATTGCCACAATTGGATATGGCGCGCGACGAGGCTGCCGCGAAGCTGGCGGAGTTGCTGCCCCCAGCAGCGGTCGATGCTCTGTTGGCCGACGTCGAAGCCTCAGGTACCCCGATCGACGGGCCGGATGGGCTGTTGGCCCAGATCGCCAAGTCGGTGCTTGAACGTGCCCTTGATGTCGAGATCGCCGATCATCTGGGCCACGAGCATGGTGATCCGGCTGGTCACGGCTCGGGCAATTCGCGCAACGGCCACGGCCGCAAGAGCGTGCTCACCACCTCGGGTCCGGTCGAACTGGAAGTACCGCGCGACCGCAACGGCTCGTTTACCCCGGGGCTCGTTTACCCCGGCGATCGTGCCGAAACGTAAACGCAGGCTGGGCCAGGTCGAGGACATGATCTCGTCGCTGTACGCGCGCGGCATGTCGACGCGCGACATCACCGAGCACCTCGAGGAAATCCATGGTGCCACTGTCTCGGCGGCCACGATTTCGCGAGTCACCGACGTCGTGGCCGACAAGATCGCCGCTTGGCAGTCCCGACCGGTCGATCCGGCGTATCCGATCCTCTACATCGACGCGATCCGCATCAAGATCCGCGACGGCGGCGTGGTCGCCAACAAGGCCGCTCACGTGGTGATCGGCGTCGACATCGACGGGATCAAGCAGGTCCTCGGGGTCTGGATCCAGCAGAGTGAGGGCGCGAAGTTCTGGCATGCTCCTACACCGACCGCAAGAAGATCGGCCGCCGCGCTGCGCCCGATCTACACCGCGGCTACCGAAGAGGCCGCCAAACTGGCGCTCGAGGACTTCCGCGCCGAGTGGAAGACCAAATCTCCCGGGGCGGTCGCGGTCTGGGACCGAACCTGGGCAGAGTTCGTGCCGTTCCTGGCCTTCCCGGTCGAGATCCGCAAGATCATCTACACCACCGACGCAGTCAAATCGCTGAACTCCCAGCTGCGCAAAGTCACCAAGGCCCGCGGCTCATTCCCATCTGACGCAGCGGCGATGAAGCTGCTGTATCTGGCCATCCGCAACATCAACCAGAAACGAGGAAACCAAGGACAAGGAACCTACCGCTGGACCGAAGCGCTCAACAGCTTCGCCATCCAATTCCCCGACCGACTTCCCCTCTAACAGCGACCCAAAAATTAACAGCCACAACTGCTTACATAGTTAACTTGACAAGCCCGCGATCTACCGCGGCAAGGCCGCCGCCCGACTCTATGACTGGACCGTCACCTGCATCGACTCAGGTGTGCCCGAGGTGCGCCGACTGGCCCGCACCCTGAGCACCTGGCGTGCGGAGTTCCTGGCCTACTTCAGCGCCGGGCCGATCATCAATGGGCCCACCGAAGCAGTCAACCTGTTGATCAAGAAGATTCTGCGTGTCGGCCACGGATTCCGAAACTTCGGCAACCAAGTCGAGCACTTTGCGGCGGAACTCTTCGGGATAACGCTTGGGCACGGACACGGGTCCTTCGGGGGATGTCGTGACCAGAAGTCAAGCAAACCGACTCCGTGCAATCCGGGGCACATCACGGTCTCCGGACTTCCCGGGGCGGTTCAAAGAGCCGCAGCTACGTCGACGCCCTGAACATGAGCCAAGTAGAGTTTAGGGCGTCATCGGTCGAATCGCAGCCGGCAGATCCAATGCCGACTAGCCTTCTCGGAGAGATGGTCTAGCAAAGAATATGGGGAGTGAATCGGTGGATGTAATCGATCAGCGGACAGTCGATCGGACGAATATTCATCGTATTTGGAAAGCGTTTTTAGTCGCCATCACTCTGATCGTAGTACTGGCCTGCTACCTTGTGCCGGTCCTGGCTCTTGTGATTGGTGTCCTTTTGCTATTGACCATTTGCGCACGCCTTGCCTATAGGGGTCGCGATCGCTACATTCCCAACTTGTATGCTCGAGACATTAGACACTATGACCAACCATACCGTGATTTTATCTACCGCATGCTTTCCGGCCTGCGTCGGCACAGGATTCGAGGCCATACGCTACTTTGGGAAGCATCACGCTTAGCACGAGCGTCCTGCCAGGATTCTGACGAACTATTGCTTGATCTAGGCGTCTGGATTGGATGGTCCACAAGACTTATTTCTGATGCTTGCGGCCGTAAAGTGTATGGGTTCGATACCTTTTCGGGCCTCGTCGAAGACTGGCGCGTAGACGACCAGGTGGTGTTCAAGCGTGGAGCGTTTTCCTTGTCAGAACCGGTCGCACAACGCTTCATGCGGGATACTGGCGTGAGCTTGCATGAAGGATTGCCCGACGCGCTCGGCCGCAAGGTGCAGTTCATCAAGGGAAGCACCTACGACACGTTGGCGCCATTCCTCGCCGCTCAACCAGCCGCCTCCATACGGCTTTTCCACATGGATCTGGATACCTACGAAAGTTGCCTCCATGCGTTAGAGACCTGTAAGGACCGCTTCGCTGAAGGGTCAATCCTCGTTTTTGACGAGTACCTTGTCACCAATGGGGAAATGCTGGCATTTTACGAGTTCCAGCGCAAATACGATTTGGAATGGCAATACCGAGCTTGGGGCCTAGAAATTATGGAGATGAATGTTGAGATGATCGCTTCGCACTGGAAGCGCTACTGGTACTACGTCGCCGGAATTGCATCGTATTGGTTGAAAGGAAACGGCCGCTATGTCTGGGCTTTCTTCGATAAGCGGTTCTGGCGCTTTTGGCTAGGCGCGCCTCTGGGTGACATCCTTTTCATGCTTGGTGCTGCGGGGCAACGGAAGTCGGTTAGCCTCGAAATTACCGGTTTAGGGAAGCTTGGCCGCACAAGGATCCGCTAGTCGATTTCTCCAGTCAGGCCAAACTCAGCCAGGGTCTGCGCCGCTAATTCATGCAAAGCGCGCGTCGTGTTCTCTGCGCCAGGTTGGTAGGCTTCGACGCTGATGCCGATCTTGCTCCCCACACGAAATGACTCGATGGTCATATGACCGCCAATGCGCTCAAGCCAGTTTCGCGATAGGCGTTGCCCGATCACTCGTACGAGATGCAGTCTGTCTAGAGCGGCGTCTATGATGGCGAACTCGTCTTCGGTGCTGGCGAAGACGTAGACCAAGGAGCGGACGTCGCCGAGATTCGAGCACAACACCGGTTGATCGGGGTTGGCTGTCGTCCGATCGGACAACCGTTTCAGTATCCGCTTCGGAGCGAAGGGGATCAGCCAAAGAGTCTGCTGTGAATCGTCTGGTGTCTCTCGCAGAGCGCGTCAGCACTTGCTTGATGGAGGCGCGGAGGTCGGAGAGATCCGTCGTGAGCGGCGTCGGGTCCACGCTCAGGCGCGTAATTGACACCGCAAGGGCACGGGAGTCATCTGCGGAGCGATCGCTGAGAGGAAGCTGCAGGGTAACTGCGCCGTCGCTAGCCCGTCGGCGCCCCATGTGTTCTGCGAGTCTTGCCACCAGCGCCACAAGCAGCGTGTTACCCGTGCCGCCGAGAGCCTTCGCACGCGAATCCCAATCATCCGGATCGATTCGGATGAAGATCCCGGGTACGAGTATCGGATCATCGCCCTCACCTTCAGGGCGGGTGACTACGGGTCGCGGGGCGGGTGATCGGCCGACATTATCTCCGCGACGAAGAGCCCCTCTCGCCATCAGTAGAAGTGCTCGACCAACCTGGGGTGTGTCCTGCAACGCCTGTCGGGCATCCTGTGCCACCGCGCGCAGTCGAGTGCCTGAACGTGGTGGTGGGTAGCCTAGATCGCGCCTATGGCCAAACACCGCTTCGGCTATCGCCAAGCCGAGCCCGAAGCCGTCGACCAGGTAATGCGAAACCACGAGGCTGATCGCGGTCGAGCCGTCCGTGAGTGGAAGGACGCCGAGATGCCAGCCGGGCCCCGACTCGGGATCAATAGGCAATTGTGCGCGTTCATCAGCCCAGTCGCTGAGTTCCGTGCGTGGACGGGCGCACTGGGCGACGTCGACGTCCGCTGGTTCATGATTGAGGACCCATCGATGCCGCCCGAACGTCGAACGCTCGATGCACCGTCCAAACAACCCGTAACCGAGGTTGCGGTTGAAAAGTCTCACCCCGTCGACGTCTATAGGTACCTCATAAACCCACACGACCTGGATGACCAGATCCTGGCTCATGACTTCATGCTGGGCAAACACGGCGTGGTCCGTAACGGCGAGCCGATTGTCCGGTCTCGCATCACGTTTATTCGCGCGGCGTTCAAGGAAGGCTCTTACAGGGCGCGTCCGGACTGGCACTGATCGTCAGCCTAAGCCTGGGATGATGGGGCGATTCACGATCGGTAATATTAGCGGCTAAGGCGCGACTCCCGCGCAGCAGCCGCTACATGTGACCGGTCATCACTGCGTCGCATTGCCGTGCGCGTGACGGGCCCTCGCGCAGCTTCGCGTCCACCTGTGCCCTCAGCGCCTATGTCAACGCGACGGCCGCCCATCGCGAACAGCCGTACACCGACCACTCCCACCACCAAGGCTGGCGCGGCGCAGACGTCGTTCCTGCCGCTATGGCGGCAACGCCATGAAGTTGCTCCGGGTCCTAGCCAATCACGCGTGCTCGCTATCATTTTCCGGGTTGCTGTACTCGAATAGTTCTAGTGTCGAACGGAATCACATGACTGCACACGTCGAGCAGTTGGAGTTCCAGGCAGAGGCGCGCCAACTGCTGGATCTGATGGTCCACTCGGTGTACTCCAACAAGGATTCGTTTCTGCGGGAGTTGATCTCGAACGCCTCCGACGCACTGGACAAGCTGCGGCTGGAGGCGCTGCGGAACAAGGACCTCGACGTCGACACCTCCGATCTGCATATCGAGATCGAGGTGGACAAGGATGCCCGCACCCTGACCGTGCGCGACAACGGCATCGGCATGACGCGCGCGGAGGTCGTGGACCTGATCGGCACACTGGCCAAGTCGGGCACCGCCGAGCTGCGTCAGCAGATGCGTGAGGCCAAGAACGCAGCCGCCTCCGAGGAACTGATCGGTCAGTTCGGCATCGGCTTCTACTCGGCATTCATGGTGGCCGACAAGGTCGAACTGCTCACCCGCAAGGCCGGCGAGAGCGAGGCCACCCGGTGGGTGTCCAGCGGTGAGGGCACCTACACCGTCGAATCCGTCGACGACGCTCCGCAGGGAACGTCGGTCACGCTGCACCTCAAGCCCGAGGACGCCGAGGACCAGCTGCACGACTACACCGCGGAGTGGAAGATCCGGGAGCTGGTCAAGAAGTACTCCGACTTCATCGCCTGGCCCATCCGGATGCAGGTCGAGCGACGCACCCCGGCCGGCCGAAGAGGGTGGCGAGGAGCGGTCACCGTCGAAACCCAGACCCTCAACTCGATGAAGGCGCTGTGGGCCAAGTCCAAGGACGAGGTCTCCGACGAGGAGTACAAGGAGTTCTACAAGCACATCGCGCACGCGTGGGACGACCCGCTCGAGGTCATCCCGATGAGAGGCCGAGGGCACCTTCGAATACCAGGCGCTGCTGTTCATCCCGTCGCATGCCCCGTTCGACCTGTTCACCCGCGACGCCAAGGTCGGAGTGCAGCTGTATGTCAAGCGCGTCTTCGTCATGGACGACTGTGACCAGCTCATGCCGGGCTATCTGCGCTTCGTCAAGGGTGTGGTCGACGCACAGGACATGTCGCTCAACGTTTCCCGCGAGATCCTGCAGCAGGATCGGCAGATCACCGCGATCCGTCGCCGGCTGACCAAGAAGGTCCTCTCGACGATCAAGGAGCTGCAGGCCGAGCGGCCGCAGGACTACCGCACGTTCTGGACCCAGTTCGGCGCGGTACTCAAAGAGGGCCTGATGTCGGACTTCGACAACCAGGACGCGCTGCTGCGGATTTCGTCGTTCGCCTCTACGCACAGCGACGACGAACCGACCACCCTGGCCGAATACGTCGAACGCATGAAGGACGGTCAGCAGCAGATCTTCTACGCCACCGGGCGAGTCGCGGGAGCAATTGCTGAAATCGCCGCACCTGGAGGCGTTCAAGGCCAAGGGTTACGAGGTGCTGCTGCTCACCGACCCGGTCGACGAGATCTGGGTGGGATCGGTCACCGAGTTCGACGGCAAACCGCTGCAATCGGTGGCCAAGGGCGAGGTGGACCTCGACTCCGAGGACGAGAAGGCGGAGCACGAGGCCGAGCGCGAGGAGCAGGAGAAGGACTTCGCCGACCTGCTGACCTGGTTGAAGGAGACCCTGAGCGACCACGTCAAGGAAGTGCGGTTGTCCACCCGCCTGACCGAGTCGCCGGCCTGCCTGATCACCGACACGTTCGGCATCACACCGGCGCTGGCACGCATGTACCGGGCGTCCGGACAGGCGGTGCCGGTGGGCAAGCGGATTCTCGAACTCAACCCGAAGCATCCGCTCGTCACCGGTCTGCAACAGGCCCACAAGAACCGCGCCGACGATGCCCTCGCTCGTCGAAACCGCCGAATTGCTCTACGGCACAGCGCTTCTCGCCGAAGGCGATGTACCGGAGGATCCGGCGAAGTTCGCCGGACTGCTCGCTGACCGCCTGGCTCGCACCGTGTAGTGCGGGCCAGTGGTTCTTGATGCTGTCATCCGAGCCCGCCTAGCTCGCGCTCCCGCCGCGAAACGCGGTCTCGCCAACCTCGGCGCCTGACCGGCATGACAGGATGACGCGCGTGGCCGAGCGCGTGAGATTTCCGAGTACCACGGGTCCCACTCTGGCCGGTGTCGTCGACCTGCCCGACCGTGAGCTGCGTGGATGGGCCGTCTTCGCGCACGGCTTCACCCTCGGTAAGGACAGCCCCGCCGCCAGTCGGATCTGCAAACAACTCGCCGCCGACGGCATCGGCGTGCTGCGCTTCGACAACCTTGGGCTGGGAGATTCCGAGGGAGACTGGGGCGACGGGTCGTTCTCACACAAGGTCGCTGACACCGTTCGGGCGGTGGAGTTCATGAACGCCTCGGACCGCGAGGTGCGACTGCTCGTCGGGCACTCGTTCGGCGGCTCGGCCGTCATCGCCGCCGCCCACGACTGCCCCGGCGTGGCGGCGGTGGCCAGTATCGGGGCGCCGTACCAACCCGCCCATGTTGAACACAATTACGACGCGCTGCTGGCACGGATCGAGGCTGACGGCGAGGCGCGATTCCTGGCCGGCGGCAAGGCGCTCACGCTCAAACGACATTTCATCGAAGATGTTCGCAATACCGACCTGCGCGAGCAGATTCGAACCCTGCGCCGGGCCCTGCTCGTGATGCATTCACCGACCGACAACACCGTCGGCATCGCCAACGCGAGCGAGATCTTCCGCGCTGCCCGTCATCCCCGCAGCTTCGTCTCGCTCGAGGGCGCAGACCATCTGCTCACCGGTAAGGACCAGGCGGCGCGGGCAGCGAGGATCATCAGCGCCTGGGCCGACCCCTACCTGTGATTTTGACCAGGCGGCATTCGACGCCGAAGTGGTCGGAGGGAAACACGCGGGGAAGCTCAGGTGAGACGGGTCGCGTGCCCAGCAGCGTGATATCCGCCGCACGCCAACGGGTTCCCTTGAGAAGCACACGGTCGAACCGCACGTGTCGTTTCTTGTTGTTGGCGTCGAACCTCATGTGGTTGATGGTCGTGTCTTCGGTGAACCCGGGATCGCGCGGCCTCAGCGCCGGCCACACGTCGCAGTAGGGCGCCGTGATCCGTCCGTTCTCCGTATCGCGCATGTTGAAATCGCCGAGGAGAACGGCATTTTCGGCGTTCTTCATCGCGCGGAAAATCCTGCGTAGCTGCCACCCGCGCAGCCGTGCCGAGGACTTGCCGCTGTCGAGGTGCACACAGCAGACGATGGTGCCGTCGACGGTGAGCTCGAGCGTCGAGAAATCCGCGCGATTGGCGCGTCGGCAGGCGGGCGTAGGTCGCGCGGGCGAGGGGAATGCGGGACAACATCAGCATGCCGTAGTTACCTGTGTCGCGCCCGACCGCCGCCACGCTCAAGTATTCGGCGCGCACCCACGGTTGGTCGACGAACAGCTCGAGCGCAGTGTGCGTGACCTCCTGGAGTGCAATCACATCCGGCCTGCGCTCGCGCAGCAGATCCGCAATCGCCTGGTAGCGCTGCCGGGCGTGATAGTCGTCGAACCAGATGTTGAACGTCGCGACGGTCAACTCGTCGCGGTCGACGGCGTCGGCGGCAACGGTGTCCACCCACCGGCCCGCTGTCGCATCGAACCGTCGCACTGCGACGCTGCGCCGCCGC
>CAWDVX010000013.1:0-232044 GCA_963805835.1 uncultured Actinomycetota bacterium
GTCGCGCCCAAGTGGACGCCGCGTAGAAGCACATCTGCGACGCTGGTGGTGCCGCGACGATTGGTGTAGCGAACACGCACAACACGGGGGATCCATCACCGAGCGTTCGCACCTCCACACGCGATGTGCTTAGCAGCCAGCACAGACGTGCGAGGCGTGTTACGCGAGGGCCACACCGAGTTCTTGGGCGAACACCTTGATCATGTGTTGGACGGCTATTTCGTTGCGGCCGATGATCATGTGGTCGTGCTGATCAAGAAGCATGCCCGTGAGCATGGCAAACGGGCTTGCCGAGAGGAGTTCATCAGCCTCGGGGTCCTGCGCCAGGCAGAGCTTCACAGTCATTCCGGCAGCCTACGGCGCTCTGATAGTGCGAAGAAACTAGATCAGTGACCCGGGCGTCGCGGCGTGCAGCGCTGACGAGATCAGCCTGTCGGAACTGCCTTCTCCGAAGGCAGACTTCTTGGCTCGCAGCCCACGACAAGAGCAGGCTCTGGCCGAATCAGTGAACAGCAGCTACAAGACCGAACTCATCGATCATCAACCGCTCTACCCCGCGCTACCGAACTGTCCCTGGCGCCAGACCGGGCGGAAGCGCTCTACTAGCATCTCCGCAGGCACCCTCACACCGAGGAGGCACTCAAGTAGCAGGACCTCCGGACACGCCCGGGTGGATCAAAGTTTGGAGAGGTCGCATGTCTGATAGTAGTTCCGCCCCTGGAGTCATGAACGATCTCTCAATCGCGCTCGTCATGTTTGACGGCGCGGAAGAGCAAGACGTCGTGGGTCCGTACGAAATGTTCTGGTGGATGACTGCGTTCCAAGAATTGCCCACCGATAGACCCATCAAGGAATCCGATTTCAGCTACACGTTCAACGTCAAGGATGGCACGACTCCGAATGTCTTCACCGTCGCGCCGACCACCGATCCGATTGTCATGTCCTCGGGCATGAAATTTATCGCTGACTTCAGCTATGAAACCGCTCCGCCGGCAAACGTGGTTGTAGTTCCGGGTGGTCATGGCGCGCGAAACATCCCAGCGTTGGAGGCGAACGGAACCCTCGACTACATCAAGGGAATCGCCAATGCCGAGACATGCAAATACGTGATGTCTGTGTGCACCGGTGCGTTCGTCCTCGGCGCAGCGGGCTTGCTGGACGACAAGCATTGCTTGGTCTATTCGAATCAATTCGAACGATTCGAGCGAGAGGTACCCGCAGCGAAGCTTGTCAAAGACGGCTCTCTCAGTTTCGTCCAGGACGGCAGAGTTTTCACTAGCAACGGCCCGTGCTCAGGCCTGGCCACCTCGCTGCGCTTGGTAGAGGTACATTGCGGCACGGGCTATAAGGACAATCTACGCGAGCTACTCGCATACCTGACGCCACCAGTAAAGGGTGCCGTTTCCGAAAACGGCACCCTGACCGAAGCCACCGTGTAATTCCTTATCGACCGCACCAGTTCGAGCATCCCCTGCCCGAGATCCGGAGGCGTACAGACCTCTCCATGATCGACCACCCGCTCCTTCGACTTCACAACTGAAGGCTGTGTGCGAAGAACGCTGGCGGCTGGGCGTTGAGACCTGTCGGTGTGCCCTGCTCTTCGCCCGAAATAACCGAGTCAGGGATTCGAGCTTCTTTGTTTCCTAAGCCCATGTGGCGAAATCGACGCAGTGCCGCGTGGAACGGAACGCATCGTACGGCTTGTCCGACGCCACCGTCGCACTGACTCCAAGACCTTCAGACGCGCCGGGGATCTTGCAGCCGTTCGACTCTGCTCATTTTCGGGCAGTTTCCAACTGTGCTTCGTGAGAGACCTTCTTGTCAGAGAACGTCGAGGTGCGAGCACCGACGATGACGCGAAGTTCCTTCGATGACATTTCTCCATCGTAGCGGGACTTGCTGATCCAGAAGCATTCCCACCAGCAACGCGAACGGGTTTGCTTCGAGCAATGCGTCGGCTTCCGGAGCGTGCGCCAGGCAGAGCTTCCCAGTCATGGGTAATGCCTATCCAAGCGACAACCCACACTCCGATAGTTGGCCGGTGATTCGAATCGAGCCGATGCCGAGGAGCAGGGCCGGGCTTTGGGGGACGATTGCCCGATGCTCGGGCGTCAGGTGACTTCTCAGCGAGGCGACTTGGTGGGTGACCGTAGATGACCGGTATCACGATCTACGGGATCTACCTGGCCGCAGGTATCGTCGCCGGACTGGTTTCAGGAATGTTCGGGCTCGGGGGTGGCCTGACCATCGTTCCGGCGCTAGCAGTAGCGTTGCCGCTCCAGGGCGTTGGGCCCGAACACGTGATGCACCTGGCAATCGGGACATCCCTGGCGGTGATGTTTTTCACTGCGCTGTATACGACCTTTCTGCGTAGTCGACACGGCGACTTGAACTGGTCGCTGTTCTGGCACCTGCTGCCCGCGGTGGTGCTCGGAACAGCAGCAGGTGCGTTCGCGGGCGGTCTTTTGCCGGGCCCAATCCTTCGGGTGTTCTTCATGGCGTTCGTCGCATACATGCTCGTGCGCGCGTTACACCGCCATTACCGAAAGTCGAAGAATGTGGAGGCGAGCGATCAGCCGAACTGCGCCCCCGTCATGCCTTCCCGCGTTAGTCGGCTGACAACTGGAGTCACCACCGGCTTGACTGGTGCGCTGCTCGGTGCCGGCGCGGCCATCATCACGGTGCCGTATCTGCAAGCCGCGGGATACCGCATACGAACTGCATCTGCTATCGCGGCCGCACTGTCCGCGGTGATCGGGATCGGCGCAGGTGCCGGCTACGTGCTCGGAGGCCTGGGCGCCACCGCGCTACCCGCCGCCGCGATCGGATACCTCTATCTGCCGGCGTTCGCGGGAATGACCGCCGGTGCCCTTACGGGTTCACCGCTCGGCGTCCGAATCTCGCACCGAATGAAGGAAACCACTCAGTTCTGGCTTTTTCTGGCCTACCTCACCGTGGTACTGATCTCCATGGTGTTGCCCGGTTAGCTCAGCCCCGACGCTGGTGTGCACTTACGGATTCGACTCCAACAGACTCGTCAGCCGCGGGATCTTGAACTAGCTGCAGTTTCGCCACCTCGCCAGTTTAAATTGACCTCGATCTGGTGAGGTGAGATGTCCGGCGAGCTGGCAATCATATTGGCGGCGGTGCTGATCCTGGCCGCCTTGGCGGCCTCGGTCATCGCCGTGCGCACACGCCGCGTCGTGGCCACCCCCACCGAGCGTGGCGTGCATGCCGCGCTGTACACCGCCTCGTTGGCCGCACGCGCGTTGCGTCAGGGCCTGGACACCGATTCCGCGGGCACCGCGGCGCCCTTCCTGCGCGGGTTGACCGGCACCGAGGGCGTGGCGGTGTTCGATGGCGACGGCCGGCTGCTGGCGTCGGACCCACCCGACGAGACACTGTGGACATCGGCTGTGCTCGACGCGAGCGAACGTGCCGCGCGCGAATCGATCGCCGGCGAGCGACGGGTGCTCACCCACGCGGGGACCTCGACGGTCGTGGCGCAGCCGCTACTCGCCGAAGGCGGCGACGCACTGGGCGTTCTCGTCGTGGTGACCACCCGCTCCCCTGCGCCCGGGCTACTCGGAGCCGTCGGCGAGGTGGCCCGCTACGCCGCAAGCCAGATCGAGCTCGCAGAGCTCGACGCGTCGCGCGCCCGTCTCGACCGCGCCGAGGTCCTGGCGCTGCGCGCCCAGATCAGCCCGCACTTCATCTACAACGCGCTCAACACGATTGCGTCGTTCGTGCGCACCGATCCCGACCGTGCCCGCGAGCTCATCCTCGAGTTCGCCGACTTCACCCGCTACTCGTTCCGCGCCGCCGGGCAGTACACGACCCTCGCCGAGGAATTGCGCAACATCGACCGCTATCTCACGCTGGAACGTGCCCGGTTCGGTGACGCGCTGAAGGTCAGGCTTCAGGTCGCGCCCGAGGTGCTCAACGTCGTCGTGCCGTTCCTCGCGCTGCAGCCCTTGGTCGAGAACGCGGTTCGGCACGGTTTCGCCGGCCAGGGCGGCGGCGAGATCGAGATCATCGCCCGTGATGAAGGTTCGGACTGCGTGATCACCGTCGAGGACGACGGAGTCGGAATGAACCCCGACATATTGCGTACCGGGCCTGGCGATGCCCTGACCAAGAGGGGGCCCTGACAACGAGGGGGCCCTGACCAACGAGGGGGCCCTGGCCGACGACAAGAAGGACTCCGCGCACGTCGGGCTGACGAATGTCGATCATCGGCTGCGCTCCGCGTTCGGCAACGACTACGGTCTGGTGGTCGAAACGGCAGTCGGCGCAGGCACAAAGGTCGTGATGCGGGTACCCAAGTTCCGCTCGGGCGTCCGGGCAGACGGAGGAGCATTCGGGTTGGACACGTCATGAGTAGGGCCCTGACGGTGCTCGCGGTCGACGACGAGGCTCCCGCACTCGACGAGCTCGCCTATCTCCTCGACGAGCACGCCGACGTCGGCAAGGTACTGCGCGCCGGCGACGCCACATCGGCGCTGCGCGAACTCAATCAGCGGCACATCGACGCGATCTTCCTCGACATCAACATGCCGGGGCTATCCGGTATCGAACTCGCAGGCGTACTGGCCAACTTCGCGCACCGACCTGCCATCGTGTTCGTGACCGCGCACGACGACAAGGCCGTCGCCGCATTCGACGTCGGCGCGCTGGACTACCTGCTGAAGCCGATCCGCCAGGACCGCCTGGACGAGGCGGTACGCCGGGTGATAGCGATGACGGCCACCGAACCCGGTCAACACGATGACGACGACGTAGTGCCCGCCGAACTCGGCGGCGTCACCCACCTGGTGCCGCGGGATACCATCGGCTGGGTGGAAGCCGAGGGGGACTACGCCCGGTTGCACTCCGCGTCGGGGTCGCACCTGGTGCGTATTCCGATAAGCAACCTCGAAAGCCGATGGCGGGAAAGAGGTTTCCAACGGGTACACCGATCGTATCTGGTGGCGCTGCGACTGGTCATCGGGTTACGCACAAACGACGGCGGGGTGCTTGTGCGCCTGCGCGCCAACGGCGCGTCACCCGCGGTCGAACTGCCCGTGAGCCGACGCCAGGCCCGCGAACTGCGCGACCGCGTGGTACGCGACCCGCTGCGGAACCTGAAACCCGATGACTAGCAACGAGAAACCCCAACGCGAACGCGTCGTGCTGGCTCACCGGCGCGGCGCCCGCATGGTGCGAACCCGGGTCGAGGTTCAGGAACAGACCCTGGTCGGCGACGCGTTGGTACGCGGATTGGTGCGCGCGCAGTTGGGCCTGGCGTTACGACTCGCCTCCGTGGTGGTGTGTACGGTCGTGGCAATCCCGTTGCTCAACACGGCGTTTCCAGATCTCGCTGCCATCACCGTCGTCGGTATTCGGCTCAACTGGATTGTGCTGGCGGCGCTGGTATACCCCCTGATCTACGGCGTCGGGCGACTCTACGTGCGACTGGCCGAGCAGGCGGAGCGCGACTTCGTCGGCGTCGTCGACAGCGAACCATGACCGGCTCACCATTGACGGCGGCCGCGCTGCTCGCGGCGGTGATCGCGACCGTCGCGATCGGTGTCTACGGAGTGCGCTTCTCCCGCACCACGTCCGACTTCCTCGTCGCCTCACGAACCGTGGGTCCGAAGTGGAACGCCGCAGCGATCTCCGGTGAATACCTCTCGGCCGCATCGTTCCTCGGCGTCGCCGGGCTGATCGCCAAGTACGGGGCCGACGCGCTGTGGTATCCGGTCGGCTTCACTGCCGGCTACCTCGGACTCCTACTGTTCGTCGCCGCTCCACTGCGCCGGTCAGGCGCCTACACAGTGCCGGACTTCGCCGAGTTCCGGCTGGGCTCGGTGCGGCTGCGCAAGGTCGCCATGCTTGTCGTTGTCGTGGTATGCGTGTACTACCTGGTGCCGCAATACCAGGGTGCCGGCTTGGCGCTGAAAGCCCTTCTGGGTCTGCCGGTCTGGGTGGGCCCATTGGTGGTCGGCGTCATCGTCATCTCGAATGTCGTGGCAGGCGGCATGCGGTCCATCACATTCGTCCAGGCGTTCCAGTACTGGCTGAAGCTGACCGCCATCGCGATACCCGCACTTGCGCTGCTCGGCCTGTTCATCGCCGACCGCGCCGACCAGGGCGACCTCGGGGGTCCACTGCCCCCGACGGTCAGCCAGTACACGACCGTCGCGATCGAAACCGATGTCGTGATCCGGGTTCCCGAACCTGCCGGGATCACGGTGACCGGCATGCTCGACGGCACACCCGTTGACGCTGCGCCGATCCCGACACCTGGTGACCACACGCTCAACGCGGGCACGACGCTGACCCTCGCAGCGGGCGCGTCGACACCGGTGGTGGCCGGCACCCCGAGCAGCGGTGCCGAGTGGATCGCGTCCGGCGGAGGTCTTGGCGGTGGCCATCCGCTCTATCAGGTGCTGTCGATCATCGTCGCAACGTTTCTGGGCACCATGGGTTTACCGCATGTGCTTGTCCGCTTCTACACCAATCCCGACGGCCGGGCGGCCCGACGCACGGCGCTGGCGGTCATCGCCCTACTGTCGCTGTTCTACTTGTTTCCGACGTTGCTGGGGGTGTTCTCACGGCTCTACGTCCCGCGGGTCCTGATCACCGGAAACACCGACGCCGCTGTCCTCCTTGCGCCGTCGACCGCGATCGGGGGTGCTGTCGGCCAGCTGCTCGCCGCGCTCGTCGCCGCGGGAGCGATCGCGGCGTTCCTGGCGACGTCGTCCGGGCTGTTGGTCAGCATCGCGGGCGCACTCGCCACCGATGTGCTTCGCGGGCGGGTCCGTGACTTCCGGGTGGCCGCACTGGTGGGCGGACTGATCCCGATCCCGCTGTCACTGGCCACCACCGGCGGGCTGGAGTTGTCCCGCAGCGTCGGCCTGGCGTTCGCCGTTGCCGCGTCGACACTGTGTCCGCTGCTCGTGCTCGGCGTCTGGTGGCGAGGGCTGACCGCGTGGGGCGCGGCCTGCGGCCTCGTGGTCGGTGGCGTGCTGTCGGGCACCGCGGTGACCGTGGCGGTGGCCGGCGGGATCGACGACGACGTCCTGGGCGGCTGGCCCGCGGTGATGATCGGCTACCCCGCCGCGGTCACCGTTCCGGTGGCGTTCGCCACGATGATCCTGGTCAGTCGGCTGACACGGGCTTCGGCGCCGGCGGACGTGGCGCAGATCTTCGCCCGCATGCACGTGCCGGAACGATTGGGCATGGGCGTCGAGCGCGTGCCCCGCGGATGAGCGCTGGCGCGAAGACCAGACGATGCGGTTGACCCGCCACCGTTCGTCGTGGCCGAGCGACCGCTCACCGCAGCACCCACGGGTTTCGCCGTGTCAACGCCGAGTGCACTGGGTTTGTGACCTGCATCTCATCTAGTTTCTGCAGTTGAGCCGGTTCACATTCGACGTTCAGGAGCACACGATGCCGCCACCAGAAACCGCGGTCAGCGGTCAGGAGTATCTGGCCGTCCAGGCCAGTCCCGAGTTTCAGGAATTGCGAAGCCGATTACGCCGCTTCGTGTTCCCGATGAGCGCGCTGTTCCTGCTGTGGTATTCCGCCTATGTCGTCCTCGGTGCGTTCGCCCATGACTTCATGGCCACCAAGGTGTGGGGCAACATCAACGTCGGCATCATCGTCGGTCTCGGACAGTTCGTGTCGACCTTCGTCATCACTGCCATCTACGTCCGCTTCGCCAACCGGGAGCTCGATCCGCGTGCCAAGGCGATCCGCGACAAGCTCGAAGGAAACCCGGCATGAACCGCGACACCGTGACCCTTCTCGCCGCCGACGGCACGACCGTCGGCAGTCCCGTCGCCAACATCGGCATCTTCGGTCTCTTCGTCGCGATCACGCTCTTCATCGTGATCCGTGCCAGCAAGAAGAACGCCACTGCCGCCGAGTTCTTCACCGCGGGAAGGTCTTTCACCGGGCCGCAGAACGGCATCGCGATCTCGGGTGATTATCTGTCGGCGGCCAGCTTCCTCGGAATCGCCGGCGCCATCGCCGTCTACGGCTACGACGGCTTCCTGTACTCCATCGGCTTCCTGGTGGCATGGCTGGTCGCACTGCTGTTGGTCGCCGAGCTGCTGCGCAACGCAGGCAAGTTCACGATGGCCGACGTGCTCAGTTTCCGGCTGAAGCAGCGTCCCGTCCGGCTGGCCGCCGCGACCACCACGCTCGCCGTATGCCTGTTCTACCTGCTGGCTCAGATGGCGGGTGCGGGCGGCCTGGTGGCCCTGCTGCTGAACGTCACCAGCGACGTCGGCCAAGCATTGGTGATCGCCGTCGTCGGCCTGCTGATGATCGTCTACGTGCTGATCGGCGGCATGAAGGGCACCACCTGGGTGCAGATCATCAAGGCGGTCCTGCTGATCGGTGGCGCCGCGATGATGACGGTCTGGGTGCTGGCCAAGTTCGGTGCGAACTTCTCCGAAATCCTCGGCGCCGCACAGACCGCGGTCTCGAGTTCGTCGAGCGAAGCCGTCGCCGCCCGTGACGTTCTGGCGCCCGGCGCTCAGTACGGCGCATCGCTCACCTCGCAGATCAACTTCATCTCGCTGGCGCTGGCGCTGGTACTCGGCACGGCCGGCCTTCCCCACGTGCTGATGCGCTTCTACACGGTGCCGACCGCCAAGGAGGCGCGTCGCTCGGTGGTCTGGGCGATCGTGCTCATCGGTGCGTTCTACCTGTTCACCCTCGCGCTGGGTTACGGTGCCGCGGCGCTGGTCGGACCCGACGCGATCCTGGCCGCCCCGGGCGGGCAGAATTCCGCCGCGCCACTGCTGGCCTTCGAGCTCGGCGGGGTGGTTCTGCTCGGCATCATCTCGGCCGTCGCATTCGCGACGATCCTCGCGGTGGTGGCCGGCCTCACCATCACGGCCGCAACGTCGTTCGCGCACGACATCTACGCCAGCGTGTTGAAGAGCCATCAGGTCAGCGAGAGCGAGCAGGTTCGGGTGTCGCGGATCACGGTGGTGGTGCTGGGCATCCTCGCGATCGGCCTTGGCATCCTCGCCGCGGAGCAGAACATCGCGTTCCTCGTCGCGCTGGCGTTCGCGGTGGCCGCCGCGGCCAACCTGCCGACCATCATCTACTCGCTGTACTGGCCACGGTTCAACACCCGCGGTGCACTGTGGAGCATGTACGGCGGACTCATCTCGACGATCGTGCTGATCATCTTCTCGCCCGCGGTATCCGGCGCGAAGACCGCGATGTTGTCGAACGTCGACTTCGCCTGGTTCCCACTGGCCAACCCCGGCATCGTGTCCATCCCGCTGGCGTTCATCCTCGGCATCGTCGGCACGCTGAGCTCTCCCGACCGCGGCGACCCGGAGATCAACGCCGAGTTCGAGGTGCGCTGCCTGACCGGAGTCGGCGCCGAGAAGGCGGTCGCCCACTGACCCAGAACCGCCGAAAACTGGGCCCACTTTCGCGGAATAGGGCGACGGGTTGCGACGGCTACTGTTTAGCGTGACCTCCCGACGCGTGGCCTTCCCGCTGCTGGCGTACGCCTTCGCCGCGATCATGGCGGGAACCACGCTGCCGACGCCGATGTACGCGCTTTACGGCGAGCAACTCCAGTTCTCGGTGCTGACCACGACGGTCATCTACGCGACGTACGCGGGCGGCGTGCTGTTCGCCCTCCTGGTGTTCGGCCGCTGGTCCGACGCGATCGGCAGGCGGCCGATGCTGCTGGCCGGCGTCGTGGCGGCACTGGCCAGCGCCGTGGTGTTCCTGCTCGCCGATTCGGTACCGGCGCTGTTGGTGGGTCGTGTGCTGTCGGGGTTATCGGCCGGTGTCTTCACCGGTACGGCCACCGCGGCGGTGATCGAAGCGGCCCCGCCGAGCCTGGCGGACCAAGGCGGCCGCGGTCGCGACCGTCGCCAATATCGGCGGGCCTGGGGGCCGGGCCTGTGCTGGCCGGCATCCTCGTGCAGTACGCCCCGCATCCGCTGCACCTCAGTTTCATCGTGCACATCGCGCTGGCCGTGTTGGCGGGAATCGCCGTGATCGTGGTCCCCGAGACCTCTCAGCGACAGGGCCGAGTCGGATTCCAGCGGCTTTCGGTGCCAGCAGAGGTGCGCCCGGTGTTCGTCATCGCCGGTCTCGCCGCGTTCGCGGGTTTCGCCGTCACAGGCATGTTCATGGCCGTCGCGCCGTCGTTCGTGGCCGAGGTCGTGGGCATCGACAACCACGCCGTGGCCGGGCTCGTCGCCGGTTCGATCTTCGCTGCGTCGGCGGTGGCACAGGTCGGCGCGAGAGGCGTCGCACCACAACGTGCTGTCGCGGTCGGGTGCGGCGTACTCGTCGTAGCCATGGCGATTGTCGTTGTCGCGCTGTATTTCTCGTCGCTGTGCCGGGTTGATCGCAGGCGGACTTGTCGCAGGCCTGGGGCACGGCATGACCTTCAGCCGCGGGCTGGCCGCGGTCGTCGAACGCACACCGTCACATCGTCGCGCCGAGGTGAGTTCCACCTACTTCGTCGTCGCGTACGTGGCGATTTCACTGCCCGTCGTCGGCGAGGGTTTGGCCGCCCACGCGTTGGGCCTGCGCACCGCGGGGGTGAGTTTCGCCGTCGCCGTGGCGATTCTTGCCGGCGTCTGCCTGGTCGCGATCATGGCGCAGGAGGCCCGCGAGTCCCGTCGGAGCGCCGAGCAACTGTCAGCTACGAAAGCCGGCTAGCCGCTCTTGCGCCGGAACTCGCGGCGATTCTCCAGTGGCCCGTGCGCCCGCGGTTGCTTGGCGCCCTTGTCCTTGTGGTCGGCCCCACCCGCTGACTTGGCCTTTTTTCGCTCCAGCGCTTCCCGGAACTTGCGTTTGGTGTCGTCTTCCGGTGCCCCGTCAGAATCCCGGGTCTCTTCGCTCCTGCCCTCCACCGCCATGACGGCAGCCTAACGCGCGTGCGCGCAGTGCGTCGCGTGCTTTACCGCTTGCCCGGCGGCATGCCGTAGACGTGGCTGATCGGCAGTGTCATCAGCACCCGCCTGTCGTCGACCATGGCTCGCCGGTAGTCGTCCCAGTCCGGATGCTCACCGGCGATATTGCGGTACAACGCAATCAACGCCTCCACGGTGTCGTCCTGCGGCGACCCCGCCGGCGGGGTAAGTGTCGCGTCGCCCTCGGCGACCGCATACGACCAACCGTCGTCTGAGCTGACGTGGATCGAGGCCCGCGGGTCCCGTCGCAGATTGCGGGTTTTGGCCCGCGGCTCGGTGATCGACACCTGAATCGTCAGACTGCGCGGGTCGAAGTAGTACGAGACATTCGACAATTGCGGGCGGCCGTCGCTCTTGATGGTGGCCAGGACGCCCAGCGAGTTACCGCCGATCAACGCCAGCAGCTTGTCGTCGAAAACGTGTCGTCCCATATCTGCAGCCTACGTCTCTACCATCGACCCGGTGACTGCGATTGACGGCAACATCCTTGACGGCGTCTCGGCCACCACGCTGTGGACACTGCACAACCGCGGCACCGAGGCCAAGCGCTCCGACGGGGTGATCCGCGACCCGTGGGCGGTCACGCTGTTCGATGCGATCTCCTACGACTACCGCAAGTTCGGCAAACCCAACCAGTCGCACGGCTTGCGGGCGGCCGCCTTCGACGCGGCGGCGAGCGCCTATCTGACCGCCCACCCCAGGGCATCCGTGGTGGCGCTGGCCGAGGGTCTGCAGACCAGCTTCTGGCGACTGCAACGCGCTGGCGTGGCCGACCAATCGACTTGGTACTCAGTAGATCTCCCGCCCGTCATGGCATTGCGCGAGGAGCTGCTGCCCGCTGACGAACGCATCGTGCCATTAGCCCAGTCGGCGCTGGACACGAGCTGGATGGGCCACGTCGACGACTCGCACGGGGTGTTCATCACGGCCGAGGGGCTGCTGATGTACCTCGAGCCGGACGACGCGCTGGGGCTGATCCGCGAATGCGCGGCCCGTTTCCCCGGCGGGCAGATGATGTTCGACTCGATTCCGCACTGGTTCTCCCGCCGCACAATAAAGGGGCTCAAGCTCTCCGACCGCTACATCGCCCCGCCGATGCCGTTCGGGCTCAGCCCCGACGAGGGTGTTGCCCTGGCCGGGGGCATTCCAGGTGTGCGCGCCGCACGCGACATCGCCATGCCGCCTGGTCGGGGCATCTGGAAACTGGCGGCCCGGCCCACGATGGATCGCATCGGCTTCCTGCGGCGAAATCGCCCTAGCATCACGCTGCTGGAGTTTTAGGCTCACGCCGTGACCAGATATGTCGCTTTTCTTCGCGGCGTCAACGTCGGCGGCGTCAACCTGAAGATGGCAGCGGTGGCCCACGCCCTCGAAGACGCCGGATTCACCAATGTGAAGACAATTCTGGCCAGTGGAAACGTGTTGCTGGACAGCCGTTCCGGGGTACAGGCGGTCGAGAACGAACGCCGAGAAGGCATTGCGAGAGGCATTCGGATACGACGCCTGGGTCCTGGCATACGACCTGGATACCGTCCGGTCCATCTCCGCGCGGTTCCCGTTCGAGCGCGAGGTCCACGGGCGCCACTCCTACGTCACCTTCGTCACCGACCCTGAGGTGCTCGACGAGCTCGCGGACCTCGGCAAGGACACCGGGCCCGACGAACAGATCAAGCGCGGTGACGGGGTCATCTACTGGCAGGTTCCCAACAAGGGCACGCTGGACACCACGATCGGCAAGACGATGGGCAAGAAGCGCTACAAATCCTCGACGACCACCCGCAACCTGCGCACGGTCGAGAAAGTTCTGCGATAGGTACATTCGGCCATGTGAGTTCCGACCCGATCGCGAAGGCCGACGGCGCCGTTTTGACCGGTGTCTCCGAGACGGCGCTGATGACCTTGCAGGTGCGTGCCAACGAGGCGCGCAGGCCCGACTCGATCATCGATGACCCGATGGCGATCCAGCTGGTGGACGCCATCGATTTCGAATGGGCCAAGTTCGGCTTCAGCCGCCGACAGGATATGGCGGTGCGCGCACGTGCCTTCGACACCGAAGCGCGCCGCTACCTCACCGACCATCCGCGGGCCACCGTGGTGGCGCTGGCTGAAGGCCTGCAGACCAGCTTCTATCGACTCGACGCCGCCGACGTGGGACATGAATTCCGCTGGCTCACCGTCGATCTCCCGCCGATGATCGAGCTGCGCCGCAAGCTCTTGCCGCCGTCGGACCGGGTCGAGATGTACGCACAGTCGGCGCTCGACTTCAGTTGGATGGACCGGGTGCCCGCCGACGACGGTGTGTTCATCACCGCGGAGGGCCTGCTGATGTATCTGCAGCCCGATGAAGCCCTCGGGCTGATCGCCGCGTGCGCCGAGCGCTTCGGAGGAGGGCGGATGATGTTCGACCTTCCGCCGACCTGGTTCGCCAATGGGATCACCCGCGGGATGTTGCGGCCTTCGCTGCGCTACCGGGTGCCGCCGATGCCGTTCAGCATGACGCCGTCGCAGTTGGCTGAACTCGTCAACGAGGTGCCCGGCATTCGGGCGGTGCACGATTTGCCACTGCCCGCCGGTCGCGGAAGGGTCTTCAACGCCATCTTGTGGACCATCCAGCGAGTTCCGCTGTTCGATTCCGTGCGACCGGTGACGACGCTGCTGGAGTTCGGCTAACTAGCCGAACGCGGTCTCGACGTAGCGCAGCGCCTCGGCCTTGCCGATTCCCAGTGCTTTCGCCGCCGACACGTACGTGTTCGCTGCGGTGGCCATGGCCGCGTCGGCGGGGTCGACCCGGGCCACGAAAGTGCCGAAGCGGCCGCGGGTTTCGAGAACGCCGGCGGACTCCAGCTCACGGTAGGCGCGGGCCACCGTGTTGACGGCCAGGCCGAGCTGACCGGCCAGTTCTCGCACGGTCGGCAGCCGGGTCCCCGGCGGCAGCCGACCGTCGCGCACGCCGGCGATGATCTGTGTCCTGAGCTGGTCAAACAGGGGACCAGACGTCCGGTGATCGATGCATACCCAATCCCCCAACCTGGTCACGTGCTCAGTATCGCCTAAGCCGCTACTTTGGTCATGTGCAAATAGCGGTCCTCAGCGGTGCGGGCATTTCGGCGGAGAGCGGCGTCCCGACGTTCCGCGACGCGGAGACCGGGCTGTGGGCCAAGGTGGATCCCTACGAGATTTCCAGTTCAGAAGGTTGGCGGGCACATCCCGAGCGGGTGTGGGCCTGGTACCTGTGGCGCCACTACATGATGAGCTCGGTTGCGCCCAACGACGGCCACCGCGCCGTTGCGGCCTGGCAGGACTACGCCGACGTGCACGTCGTCACTCAGAACGTCGACAATCTGCACGAGCGGGCAGGCAGCAAGAACGTCTACCACCTGCATGGGAGCTTGTTCGAATTCCGTTGTGATCGTTGCCAGACCGAGTACGCCGGCGAGTTGCCCGCCATGTCTGAACCGGTGGAAACCGTCGATCCGCCGCGATGCGTGTGCGGAGGAATGATCCGGCCCGATGTGGTGTGGTTCGGGGAGGCGCTGCCCGACGACGCGTGGCAACGCTCGGTCGAAGCTGTGGCGGGAGCCGACATCGTGATCGTGGTCGGCACGTCGTCGATCGTCTACCCCGCGGCGGGCCTTCCCGAGATGGCGGTGGCCAACGGCACCGTGGTCATCGAGGTCAACCCCGAACCCACGCCGCTGTCCGCCTCGGCGACGGTATCGCTGCGGGAGACCGCGGCGGGCGCGTTGCCAAGCCTGCTGCAGCGGCTGCCCGTTCTTCTCGGCTAGCTCGCCTTGACCGCGCGGCCGATCGCGAACTCCGCTACCGGCAGCGGCACCCACATCGGCATCGTCCATTCACGCCGCGCTCCCGACACGGAGAACCCGGCGCCGGCGATGCTCTGTTCGGTGTGACGATGCGTATGGCAGTTGCCCAGCAGCCGCGGCCAGAACGTGGCGTCGGCGACCTTCTGCAACCGTGCGCGCGCCCCGCTGCTGGCGATGTGCTCGAGATACCGAAGCTCGCCGCCCGGTCTTAACAACGAATGCAGCTCTCGCAGAACACTTTCAGGCTCCTCGACCGAGCACAGCACGAGCGAGCACACCACTGCGTCAAACGGCTCACTGCCTGCGGCCATGTACTGCTCCACCGTATCGGAGCTGACGGTGACGGGCACCGGCGCCGCGGCAGCCGCCTGCTGCGCCAGCGTGGCCAGCCGACGCTCGGGCTCGACGGCGACGACCTCGGTCACCGTGTCCGGGTAGAACTCGAAGTTCGTCCCGGTGCCGGCACCCACTTCCAGCACGCGGCCGGACAGGCCCGCGAGGTTTTCGCGCCGCAGCCGCCGGATGGCATCGGTCTCGTGCGCGGACATCACCGTCCACAACCGGGCGAAAAACGGATTATCGACTGTGTTCGGGCATCCAGCAGTCCCTTCAACATCGCTACGGCCTCCTGCGGTTCGGTCTCGTGCCCCATGGCACCGGTTACGATCTCGCCCACCACCACGCCCCGCAGCGCGCGGTCGGCGAATGTCTCGGCATCTCCCCAGGGTAGATACGGCCGCGAGATGAGCATCGCGGCGACCCCGTGGGCCACCGTCCACAATTCCAGGGCCAGGGTGGTCGAGTCGTCAGCGGCAAAGACACCCTCGGCCATCAACGCCTCGACCGTGGTGCGGATATTCACGAACGCCGACGTGTTCAGCATCGTGTCCACATCGCTGCCCGGCCGACCCTCGCCCATCGTGGCGATCCGGTACAGCTCAGGGGTTTTCACCGCGAAGCGGACATACGCAAGCCCCTGTGCGCGCAGCGCATCGATGGCCGTGTGCTGACTGGCGGCAGCACCCTGCATCTCCTCGTCGAGCTTCTCGAAGTACCGGGCACACACCGCATCCAGCAGCGAGTCCTTATCGGTGAAATGCAGATAGATCGAGGGGGGCGTCACTCCGACCCGCTGCGCCACCGACCGGATGGACACCTCTTTGGCGTGACCGGTTTCGAGCAGCAGATCGGTAGTCGCGTCCAGAATCTCATCGCGGAGTTGCTCACCCGACCCGCGGGCCGCGCGTCGCCGTTTCATCGGGTCGCGGCGGGCTCGGCCGTCGGCGTTGCCGCTGCCAGCGCGGGGTCGTCGCCCGATTCGCTGATACCGATCCGCTCGTGCAGCTTGGCCAGGGGCTTGGGCGCCCACCAGTTCCACCGTCCGAGCAAGTGCATGAATGCGGGCACCAACGCCATGCGCACCAGTGTGGCATCGGCGATGATCGCCAGCGTCATACCGACTCCCATCATCCTCATGAAGGACACCTCAGCAGCGATCAGCGCGGCGAACGAGATCGACATCAGCAGCGCTGCCGCCGTGACGACGCGTCCCGTCTTGGCGAGGCCGAGTGCGACGCTCTCGTCGTTGCGCGCGCGAAGAGAAATCGGGGTTTCGTCCGCACGGGTGTCGGCTCGGCCTTCCGTCGCCGGCGAGCCGGCTCCGGCCTTCAGCCAGTATTCGCGGATCCGGGACACCAGGAAGACTTCGTAGTCCATCGACAACCCGAACGCGATGCAGAACAACAGCACCGGCATGTTCGCAACCAGAGTTCCCGTCGAAGTGGTACCCAGCGCCCCCAGATGGCCGTCCTGGAAGATCCACACCAGTGCGCCGAATGCGGCGGTCAGCGATAGCACGTTGAGCACCAATGCCTTGAGCGGAAGCACCACGCTGCCGGTGAGCAAGAACAGCAGCACGAAGGTGATTACCGCGATCACGCCGAGGACCAGCGGCAGTCGTGACGTGATGGCCTGCGAGCTGTCGCGATTGACCTGCGCCAGCCCAGTCACAAGTACCGGCTTTCCCTCCGGCGTGGCGACGGCGTGCACCGCATTCAGCTGGGCCTCGGAGACGTCGGTGAACAGTGGCGCGGTGCTGCCGATGGTGAGGAAGGCGCTGCCGTCCTTCACCGCGGTAGCCGCCGCGGGCGGGCCGGCGAGTCGTCCGTCGACGAACGTGCCGCCCGGCGCGGACACCGACGACACGTCGGCCACCTGGGAAAGTGCCGCCGCGTAACGATCCAGTTCGGGTAGGGACACGCCCTCGGCGTCGGGGATCACGACGGTGACATTGGTCGACGAATCGACGGCGAAGTCGTTGCGCAGTTCGTCACCGACCGCGCGCGCGGACGCGGACTGCGGCAGCACGCGGTCGTCCGGGAAGCCCCATTTGATTCCCAAGAAGGGCGCGCCGAGCAACAGGAGTAGGGCGACGATCGCGACGCCGATCGGAATCGACCGGCGCATCACGAATTTCGTGCTGCGATACCAGAACATCTGCTCGACGGGTTTGCGCACGGGGTCGGGACGGCCGAGCAGCCGCCGGATCAGCCGTCGGGTGTCCAACGCGTCCAACCGATCCCCGAGCAGTGCGATCGCCGCCGGCGCCACCACAATCGCAGCGACTGCGGCGAAGGTCACCACCGCAATCCCGGCATAGGCGAACGACTTCAGGAAGTACATCGGGAACAGCACCATCGCCGCCATCGACAGCGCGACGGTCAGCGCGGAGAACAGCACCGTCCGGCCGGCGGTCGTCATGGTGCGGATCAGCGCCTGGTCCCGATCGGCCCCCTCGGCGAGTTCGTCGCGGTATCTGCTGATGATCAGCAGTGTGTAGTCGATGGCGAGCGCCAGCCCCATGGCGATGGTGAGGTTCATCGCGAAGATGGACACGTCCGTGATGTACGTGGTCGCGCGGAGCACTGCCATCGATCCGAGGATCGCGAAGCCGCCGACGGCCAGGGGCAGTGCCGCAGCGGTCAGCCCGCCGAACACCCAGACCAACACGATGAAGCTCAACGGGATGGCGATGGCTTCCATCATCAGGAGGTCTTTTTCGCTCTGCGCATTGATCTGGACGTAAGTCATCGCCACACCACCCGCGCGGACCGTCACACCATCACGGTCGTGCACGAGCCGGTCGGTGAGTTCCTTGGCGTGCTTCTGGGCGCCGCTCTCGCCGCCGGTGATTCCGGCGACGATCAGACCCGTCTTGCCGTCCGCACTGACCAGCGCCGGCGCAGCCGATTGCGGGGCGGTCCACGCCGAGGTCACCTGCGCGACACTCGTCGATGCCTGCAGCGCAGCGACGATGTCGGCGGCGACCGAGCGGGCGGCTGGACTCTGGGCCCCGGCGGCTGCGCTGTCGTCGGTCACGCTGATCACCAGCTCCATGTCGCCCTGGCCGAACTTGTCGACCAGCAGCTGTGTCGCCTGCGCCGACTCCGACGTGGGGTCCTGGAAGCCACCTGCGGACAAACTCTTGGCAACGGGGATGCCGAAGATCCCGCACGCCAACATCACCAGTGCCGCGATGGCCACGATTCGCCTCGGCGCAGCGATCGCCAGCAGTGCGATTCGTTGAAGCACGTCGTCCTCCCGATGACGAGGGATATCGTCGGTAACTTATCAGCGATAACTTATAGCCGCAACAGGTCGCCTCCCCTAAGCACGGCGCGGACCGGACGCACGTTCACCAACCGGGCGATGAGATACCGCGACCCCTACGGGTCTACCGATACATGACAACCACGACCGCCGAGCTCAGCACCGCGAACACCCACGCCGTAGCCGACATCGGCCTATTGATCATGCGTATCGGCGTGGGCGCCGCAATGCTGCACGCCGGCCTGCTCAAGGCCTTCGATTTCAGCACCACCACCGGCTTCATGGCGACAGGCGGGTGGCGGCCGTCCACGTTGGCCGCGCTGATGGTGACGGCCGCCGAGACGCTCGGCGGGATTGCACTGCTCCTCGGCGTGCTGACGCCGCTGGCGGCATGCGCGATCATCGCGGCGATGATCGACGCATGGGCGGTGAACGTCTCGGCCGCGGCGTTCTGGTCCGACCCGTTCAACGCACCGTTTCTGATCGCGCTCGGCGCAACGACGCTGCTGTTCACCGGCGCGGGCGCCCACTCGCTGGACGCTCGACTGTTCGGCCGGGCGGGGGCGTGGTCGGCCCGGATCGCGGTCGGGTTACTGGTCGTGGCGATTGCCGCCGCGATCCTGACGTGGATTCTGCTCAACGGGACGAACCCCATCCACTTCGGTGCCCCGACCAGCTAAGAAGACCTACTCTGGAGTAAGAACGGACCCTACCCGGCGGTAAGAATTGCCACCGTTTTCCGAACCGTGACTCAAAGAACTCTTAAAGGTGATGGTTACTGTTCAGTACATGTGGATCGACGACACCAGTGCTGATGTCATCAAGGTTGACTTCGAGGCGCTCTACCACGGGGATTTCCTGGTAGAGGGCGACACCTCGGAGCAGCTCGACGACGAGCACACGCTGCCCACCGCTGTCTGACCAAACGCCCGCCCACCGGCGGGCGTTTCGCGCAGTGCGGTTTGCCCCGACGCGGGCGCCTATTCGTTGATTCCGCTATTCCAAAAAACTCGTCTCAGGCGACGTTGTCTTCTTCTGGCGTTCTCTTCTTCTGGGCCCGTTCGGCGTGGACTCGAGCATCCCGCTGAGCCTGCCGGTGATGATGTCCTCGGCGTCGGCGACAATGCGCGAAACCAGTTCGGCGCAGGTGGGGATGTCGTTGATCAGCCCCATCGCGGTGCCCACCGACCAGATGCCTGCATCCAGGTCGCCGATCTCATAGACCTTCACCCCGCGCGACCCCGCGACCAGATCCTTGACGTCGGAGAACTCACCGCCTCTATCGAGGATCTCCACGACCTCACGCGACACCGCATTACTAGCGACGCGCGCGGTGTTACGTAGCGGCCTGAAGATCATCTCCGTGTCCAGCTCGCTGCCCGCCACGATCGCTTCCTTGACGTTCTGATGGATGGCCGACTCGACCGTGCACATGAACCTCGAGCCCATGTTGATGCCGTCGGCGCCCAGGGCCAGCGCGGCCACCAAGCCACGACCGTCGGCGAAGCCGCCCGAGGCGATCATCGGAATGTCGATCTTGACCGCCGCCGCGGGGATCAGCACCAGACCCGGGATGTCGTCCTCGCCGGGATGACCGGCACATTCGAAACCGTCGATGCTGATGCCGTCAACGCCGAGGCCCTGGGCCTTGACGGCATGCCGCACCGAGGTGCACTTGTGCAGCACCTTGATCCCGTTGTCATGAAACATCGGAAGATGCGGTGCGGGATTGGAGCCCGCCGTTTCCACGATCTTGATGCCGGCGTCGACGATCACCTGCCGGTACTCGTCATACGGCGGCGGGTTGATCGTCGGCAGAATCGTCAGGTTCACGCCGAACGGCTTGTCCGTCAGATCCCGGCACCTGGCGATCTCGTTGGCCAGGTCCGCCGGAGTCGGCTGTGTCAGCGCGGTGATAAATCCCAGTGCACCCGCATTCGCCACCGCCGCAACGAGTTCCGCGCGGCCAACCCACTGCATGCCGCCCTGGACGACGGGGTGCTCGACCCCGAAGGTCTCGGTGAATTTGGTGTTGATCGTCATCGGCACTGTCTCTCCCCTGTACTCCGTACGTGGCCCCACTTCGCGCAAGCGCTCATCGGGGAGCCATTCTGATGGCTCCATCGAGGCGGATCACTTCGCCGTTGAGCATCGGGTTCTCGATGATGTGCACCGCCAACGCGCCGTACTCGTCGGGGTCGCCGAGACGGGCCGGATGCGGCACCTGCTTACCCAGCGACTTCTGCGCCTCTTCGGGCAGCGAGCCCAGCAGCGGGGTCTTGAACAGGCCGGGCGCGATGGTGACCACGCGGATGAACTCACGGGACAGGTCCCGGGCGATCGGGACCGTCATGCCGACGATGCCCCCCTTGGATGCCGAGTAGGCGGCCTGGCCGACCTGGCCCTCGAACGCCGCGACCGACGCGGTGTTGATGATGACGCCACGCTCCTCGCCGACCGGCTCGGTCTTGGCGATGCGCTCGGCCGACAGTCGCAGCACGTTGAACGTGCCGATCAGGTTGACCTCGACGACCTTCTTGAACGCATCCAGTGGGAAGGGGCCGTCCTTGCTCAGCGTCTTGGCCGCATTACCGATGCCGGCGCAGTTGACGTTGATGCGCAGCGGACCCATCGACTCGGCGACGTCGAGAGCCTTGCCCACCGCGGCCTCGTCGGTGACGTTGGTCTCGACGAACTTGGCCCGATCACCGAGCGCGGCGACGGCCTCTTCGCCTCGCAGATCGATGACCACGACGGATGCGCCCCGGTCGAGCAGGCGCTTCGTGGTCGCCAGCCCGAGTCCGGAGGCACCTCCGGTGACGACGGCTACGGCGTCTTTGATCTCCACTGATTGTGTTCCCTTCTTTTGGAAAGACCCGGGCCGCTAAACCCAGTCCCGGAGTACGGATTCGGTATCGGCGCCCGCGGCGCCGGGCCGCGTCGGTGTCGGCGGCACGCTGCGGGAGAACCGCGGCGCCGGCATCGGCTGCAGGTAGTCACCATCTCGGTAGAAGGTGTCGCGTTCGGTGATGTGAGGCTCGGTTTCGACTTCGGCGAACGACAGCACCGGCGTCACGCAGGCGTCACTCTCGGCGAACACCTTCGCCCAGTGGTCGCGGTCCTTGGCGGCGACGGCCTCGGTGATCGCGGCGCGCAGTTCGGGCCAGCGTTTCATGTCGTTCTGGTCGGGCAGGTCGGCACCTTCGAGGCCGAGTCCCTTGATCATCTCCGCATAGAACTGCGGTTCGATCGCGCCGATCGCGATGTGGCGGCCGTCAGCACAGGTATACGTGTCGTAGTAGGGCGCGCCGCCGTCGAGCATGTTGACACCGCGCTCGTCGGACCACATGCCGTCCTGCCGGAAGCCCCAGATCATCTGGGCCAGCACACTGGAGCCGTCGATCATCGCGGTGTCGACCACCTGGCCCTTGCCCGAGGTCTGCCGCTCCCACAGCGCAGCGAGGATGCCGACGAGCAGGAACATCGACCCGCCGCCGAAATCGCCGGTGAGATTGAGCGGCGGCACAGGGCGCTCGCCCGCCCGCCCGATCGAGTGCAGCACCCCGTTGAGCGAGATGTAGTTGATGTCGTGGCCGGCTTGAAGACGCCGCGGACCGGTCTGGCCCCACCCGGTCATCCGCGCGTAGACGAGCCTTTCGTTGATCTTCGCGCAGTCGTCGGGACCGAGTCCCAGGCGCTCGGTCACCCCGGGACGCAGACCCTCGATGAGGACGTCTGCCTTGGCGATGAGCCTGCGCACCAGGTCGCGGCCTTCGTCGGACTTGAGGTCCGCGGTCACCGAGCGCCGGTTGCGCAGGGTGGCCTCGCGATTGCCGCTGGGGATACCGCCAAGCTTTCCCGGCCGATCGATGCGCACGACGTCAGCGCCGAGATCGCCGAGGATCATCGCGGCGTGCGGGCCGGGGCCGATGCTGGCCAGTTCGATGACGCGCAATCCCTGAAGTGGTCCAGCCATGCCCATTACCGCCCTTCGTGCGACAAACGCTGTCGACGCCGACATAGCTTACTTGTATAACCAAGTGGTTCAGTCCTAGGGTGCAGCCATGACAACCGTCGACTCGGGCGAGCA
The DNA here is from genome assembly GCA_963805835.1 of uncultured Actinomycetota bacterium. GTDB lineage: Bacteria > Actinomycetota > Actinomycetes > Mycobacteriales > Mycobacteriaceae > Mycobacterium. The sequence goes on from CAWDVX010000013.1 coordinate 22,473, forward strand.
CACCTACACCGGTATCGATGACCTGCTCGTCGAGTTGGTCGACGGCATTCTGCACGTCACGATGAACCGGCCCGACAGCCTCAACTCGCTGACTGCCGCGATGTTCAGGACCATCACCTCGACCTTGGAGCAGGCCGCCACCGACCCACGGGTGAAGGTTGTACGGCTGGGCGGCGCGGGTCGGGGCTTCTCGTCGGGAGCGGGGATCAGTGACGACGACCAGTCGCAGAAGTCGGTCGATGGACCCGCCTCGGTTCTCGACGCCGCCAACGACGCCGTGCGGTCGATCGTAAACCTGCCACAACCGGTCGTCGCGGTCGTGCAGGGACCGTGTGCAGGCGTCGGCGCGTCCTTGGCATTGGCGTCCGACGTCGTGATGGCTTCGGAGAAGGCGTTTTTCATGCTGGCGTTCACCAAGATCGGGTTGATGCCCGACGGCGGCGCGTCGGCGTTGATCGCCGCCGCAGTCGGCCGCATCCGCGCCATGCGGATGGCGTTGATGGGTGAACGGATCAGCGCCAACGACGCCTACGAGTGGGGTCTTGTCACCGCGGTCCATCCGGCCGAGGAACTCGACTCCGAAGTCGACAAGGTGATCTCGGCGCTGCTGAACGGTCCCGCCGTATCGCTGCGCAAGACCAAGCACGCCATCAACGCCGCCACACTGACCGAGTTCGAGGCGGCGATCGGTCGCGAGACCGAGGGCCAGATGGTGCTACTCGTCTCCCACGACTTCCGTGAAGGCGCTCGCGCTTTCCAGCAGCGCCGGAAGCCGAATTTCACCGACTCCTAACCTGTCGGCGCGCACAACTCAGCGCACCCGAAAATCGGTGGACTCCGCCACAGCTCATCGGGGACCATCGATAGGTGAGTACGCAATTCGAGATCCAACAGCCGGTGCGCGACGCCGGTGGTTGGCGCGTGCTCGCACCGTTCCAGATTCGCGAGTATCGCCTGTTGATCACCGCGGTGTCGTTGTCGATCTTCGCCGATGGCATGTTCGCGGTCGTGCTTGCCCTTCAGGTCATCGAACTGGACAACAACCCCGTGTCGCTGTCGATAGTGATGACCTGCTTCGGCGCGAGCTCTGGTCGCCTTCGTCCTCGTCGGCGGCATCGCCGCGGACCGAGTCGATCAGCGCACGATCATCATCGGCGTCGAGACCGTGAACGTGATCGCCGCCTCGACGGTCGCGGCGCTGGGATTGATTGGCGCCCTGCAGGTCTGGCACCTGGCGGTTGCCGCGGGGGCGTTGGGTGTCGCCGCGGCGTTCTTCTTCCCGGCGTACAGCGCCATCCTGCCGAGGATTCTGCCCGCCGAACAGTTGCTCGCAGCCAACGGCGTCGAAGGTGTGGTACGTCCGGTGTTCCAGCGGGCGGTCGGCCCTGCGGTCGCGGGCATCGTGGTGGGGGCGACGTTCCCGGCAGTGGGCTCCGTCGTCGTGGCGACACTCTTCGCCGTCGGTCTCGCCCTGCTGGTCGCAACCAGACGGGCTGCCCAAGCGCCCGTCCTGGACCCCGGTCACGAGCAGCCACACGTGCTTGGCGACCTGCGGGACGGCTTCGTGTTCATGCTGCGCACACCCTGGCTGCTGTGGACACTGCTGTTCGCGAGCATCTTCGTGCTCGTGGTGCTGGGCCCGATCGAAGTGCTGCTGCCGTTCATCGCCAACGACCGGTTCGACGACGGCGCACGGATGTACGGCTTCATCCTGGCATTCTTCGGGATGGGCAGTGCCCTTGGCGCGCTTGCGGTGTCGTCGGGCCGAATGCCCCGCCGCTACCTGACGGTGATGATGGCGATGTGGGGTGCGGGTTCCATCCCATTGGTGATCGTCGGCTTCACATCGTCGTTCACCTTGATGGCGGTGGCGACGTTCGTCGTCGGTGTCACCGACGGTGCAGGCATGGTCATCTGGGGCACTCTGCTACAGCGACGGGTCCCTACGGCGATGCTGGGCCGGGTGTCGAGCCTGGACTTCTTCGTCTCGCTCGCCTTCATGCCGGTGTCGTTCGCGATCGTCGGTCCATTGTCGAAAGTCGTTTCCATGCAGACGATATTCCTGGTAGCCGGCATCGCTCCGGTGGTGTTGGCGGCGGTCGCGTTGTTCGCGGCGAAGATGCGGCGGGACGAGCTGGCGCATCCGCTCCGTTAGACGCCGAACGTTCGGCGGCCCGGCGTCAAACGCCGAAAAGTCGGCGGCAGTGCGAGCACCATGACCAGCCCCCAGAAGAAGTGGGTCAGCATCGGTGCGAGCACTCCCCCGGTGGCTCGGCGCTCGAAGGCACATACCGTGCCGAGAACGATGGCCGCGAATCCCAGCATGGGGTTACCGGTCGCGACTCCGGTCGCGATCACGTACAACACCGTCGACACCAGCACCGGTCGAAAGCGACCGAGTGCGGTGTACAACGCGCCGCGGAAGAACATCTCCTCGGCGACCCCGTTGATGACCGTGATGAAGGTGACGAGGAGCAGCGGCCCGTAATCGGCGTATTCCAGCACGCGGGTGATGTATTCACGCAACGGCGGGATCTCGCGAGCGATCAGACCGCCGACGATGAAGATGCCGCCGAGCAGCAGACCGATCGTCGTTCCGGTGATCCATGGCCGCTGGTTGCGCCCCCGTACTCGGATACACCCGAGATGTAGCGGGCCGGATAGCAGCGATCCGACGGCCCACACCCCCGCCAATGCCAGCGTCAGCCAGTAGAACGACGCGTCTCCCGGCGGCAAGGCGAGCGAATACCCAAGCAGCACAGCGCCGATCACCAACACGACCGCGACGACCACGCGTCTGCGCCGGATCTGGGCCGGTGGCTCATGATGCGGAACCGGGCATGCGCCCACGATGTCCCTAGCCTCGGCCAGCCAACGCGACCGAGTCGCTGCGGGTTGGGTCACGCGGAGCTCTTCGGAATGAGGTTGATCGCGGTGTCAAGTCCGGTGCGCATCGCCGCGGCGACGGGTCCGGGTACGACACCGAGTAGGCGCAGCGCCGGCCGCACGAAGGACGGCGTGATATGGCTGGCCAATTGCCGAATACGGAAGGTGTCGCCGCCCGCCCACATCGGATCCGTGTCGGCGAGATGGTGCGGATCGGTCAGCGCGTCGACGGGTTGGGGCTTGCGACTCTCGAGAGCCCTCGTGATCGCCTCATCGATGCCGACGAGACCCTCGGGTGGATCGGGCACCAAGTCACGAAGTCCGTTCCCGGAGGCCATCATCGGATGGTCGAGCGACTCCACGAGGTCGGCGGCCAGCCCGCCGGGCACCGGCAGCACCGCCGACGTCACCAACGACACCAGCCCGGTGTCCATGCCGTTGACTGGCAGTTCGGCGCGCCACTTGCCGGCGATCCGCGCATACGCCCGCAAAAGGTCACCGTACGAAGAGGTTTCCGGTCCGGAGATGTCGTACGCCCCCGCGGGCACCGACTCGCCCGCGGCGGCGATCAGGTAATAGAGCACATCGCTGATCGAGATCGGGTCGATCGGATTGACCGACCACCCGGGCATCGGCATCAGCAGGAATCGGTCGGCGACATACCGCAGCATCTCGAACGATGTCGAGCCCGACCCGATGATCATCGCCGCACCCAGCCACACGACGTCGGGACCCCGGTCCACCTTGAGCGCCTCGGCGACCTCGGCGCGGCCGCTCAGATGCTCGGACAGGTTGTCATCGTCGGGGACGAACCCGCCCAGGTACACGATGCGACGCACGTCGGCCGCTTTCGCCGCGTGCGCCACGACGGCCGCCGCGCGGTTGTCCGCCTCGCGAAAACCCGCCTGCCCGATTCCGTGCACCAGGTAGTAAACGACGTCTATCGGCCCGGCGGCATCGAATGCATGCCGTGCCGACTCCTGGTTGTGCGCGTCAAGCGCCACGCCGGTGACCCGGTCATGCCAGCCGAAATCCGCCAGCCGGGCGGGATTTCTGGTGGCGGCAACGACCTCATGCCCCTCGTCGAGCAGGGCGCTGACGAGCCGGGATCCGACATAGCCCGTGGCGCCCGTCACCAGGATTCGCAAGTTACTCACCGTACGGCTGTACCCGGCGACGAAGGATCGGAACCTTGCTCAGGCGTCGTTTGCGTCACGGTGCAGCTCGATGAGCGCCTGGTACACCTGCGCGTTGTGCCGGTTGTGCGCCACCTCGGCGTCACTGAGTTCGCGCCGCGTCTTGCCGGGCACTCCCGCCACCAGTGAGCGCGGTGGCACCACAACGCCCTGCGGCACCAACGCGCTGGCGGCGATCAACGATCCCGCGCCGATTTTGGCACCGTTGAGGATCACCGCGCCCATCCCGATGAGACAGCCGTCCTCGACGTCGCAGCCGTGTAGCACCGCGTTGTGCCCGACGCTGACGTTCGCGCCGATGCTCACCGGAAACCCGGGGTCGACGTGGATGGTGACGCCGTCCTGGATGTTGGTGCCCGCACCGATCTCGATGGGTTCGGCCTCCGCGCGCAGCGTCGCGCCATACCAGATGCTGACCCTCGCGGCGAGGGTCACCTGACCGATCAGGCTCGCATTGGGCGCCACCCAACTCTCGGCGTCCAGCGACGGCGCACGACCGCGGATGGTCAGAAGCAACGGCTCAGGCATGGGCGTCATCGTATTCATCTGCCCTTCAGCGGGCCGACACCAGTGCGGATTCGATCGCCCGGCGTGACATCCTGTCCCGGTGACATCGACGCCGACGGCACTCGAAGTGGTCGACGGCGTCGACCTGACAGGCAAGGTCTGCGTCATCACCGGAGCGTCGGCCGGATTGGGCAGAGAATCGGCGCGGGCGCTCGCCAAGACCGGCGCCCACGTCGTCCTTGCGGCGCGCAATCGGCAGGCCCTCGCTGAGGCCGAGGCGTGGGTCCGGGCCGAAGCTCAGCCCGCGGTGACGTCAACGGTCGAACTCGATCTCACCTCGCTGGCCTCCGTCCGGTCGGCAGCAGATGCGATAGGCGCCATCGCACCCGCGATCCATGTGCTGATGAACAACGCGGGCGTGATGTTCACACCGTTCGGCCGGACGACCGATGGTTTCGAAACGCAATTCGGCACCAACCACCTCGGGCATTTCGAACTCACCCGGCTGCTGGTGCCGCAGCTCGCCGCGGCCGGGGGTGCGCGCATCGTGAACCTGTCGTCAGATGGGCACCGGCTCAGCGACATCGACCTCGACGACCCGAACTGGGAGCACCGCGAGTACGACAAGTTCGCCGCATACGGCGCGTCGAAGACGGCCAACATCCTGCACGTGGTCGAACTCGACCGGCGGTTACGCGAGCAGAACATCAGGGCCTACGCAGTGCACCCCGGCGTAGTGGCGACTTCGCTTGCGCGGCACATGTCCCCCGACGACTTCACCGCCCTGACACGTTTCGTCCCGTCGGATCCCGCGCAGGAAAAGGTCGACGTGCGGCGCGATTTCACCATGCCCGAACACGGGGCCGCCACGCAGGTATGGGCCGCCGTCGGCAGCGACCTCGCCGACATCGGCTCGGTATATCTCGCCGACTGCCGGATTCAACCCGACGTCGTGCCCTATGCGATGGACGAAACGCGTGCAGCGCAGCTGTGGGATGTCTCGGAGCGCCTCTGCACCGTGGCGAGTGCTGGACACTGAGACACATGGCTGATGTCGTGCTCCTGCGGTCATATGACGACCGCGGCCGCGACGACGAGGAAACCCGCAAGGTGCTGAACGCGACCGTCGAACTGCTTCGCGAGGTGCCCTATACCGGCGTCACCATGCAGGCGATCGCCAACCGTGCCGGCGTATCCGTCGGATCGCTCGGAGAGCAGTTCTGGTCGAAGGACGCGATCGTCGCCGAGATCTACCTCGACCGGTTGCGGGCGGCGCCGCTGGACGTGGACGTCCAACAGGGTGCCCGGGAACGCATCGTCACCCAGTTCTCACACCTGGTGATGTTGCTCGCCGACGAGCCCGGCCTGGCCGCCGCGTGCTCCGCCGCACTGGTCAGCAACGACCCGTCCGTCGCGGTCGGTTCGGGAACGTATCCACGCCGAATACCACCGGCGGGTACGCACCATGCTGGGTTCCGGTGCATGGCCCGAGGTGATGGAAACGCTCGAGTTCGGGCTCGTCGGGGCGCTGGTGCATGCGAGCTGTGGCACCGACACGTTCCAGCAGACGGCGATCGATCTCGCACGCATGGTGGCGATGGTTGTGCCCGACGGCAGCTAGGCCCCCTGGTAGACCCTGCGGTCGGTCCCGCGCCGTATTCGGCTGGGTATTCGCATCCCACCTACGACACCGCGTTTTACCTCGCAGGGGGCCTATGCTTCGTCGCAGCGGGGTGGTGTGGCCAGATCCGCAAAGCGCAGGTCAGCGCACCTGCGGGGCAAGTTTACGCGGTCTTCACTTTGGAGATGCCGTGCCAAGGGCTTTAACATGCGTTGCGACTGGAAGACCTGAGGAGCACTACGTGAAGACCCGCACCAGCAAGGCCATTGGAGCCGCCGCCGGAATCGCCGCGATCGCGCTGTCGGTTCCGCTGGCTGTGACCGCCTACGCCGAACCGACCACCGAGCCCGAACCGACGCTCGAGATCCCTGACCCGCAGGGCCCCGGCTGTGACGCCTTCAAGACGGCGGTGCCCGACTACGAGTCGCTGGTGAACTTGCCGGTAGGCGCCGCGCTGCAGAGCATCCCGGACGCCAGCACCTTCTACTCGGCGATCTCGGGCGGCTTCAACCCCGCGGTCAACATCGTCCCGGTTCTGGAGAACGGCCCGTACGTGGTCTTCGCGCCGACGAACGAGGCCTTCGCGGCGCTGCCGCCAGCACAGCTCGATGCGCTCAAGGCCGATCCGGCCGCGCTGAGCGACCTCGTCTACTACCACGACTTCCTCGGCCTGCTCGGCAACGAGGATGTCAAGGGCCAGCGGCCGACCCAGCAGGGGGCCGAGATCAAGGTCGACGGTGAGGGTGGCGACATCACCGTCAACGACACCGCCAAGCTGGTCTGCGGTGCGATCTTCGCCAAGGACGCGCGGATCTACCTGATCGACACCGTCCTCGATCCCAACACGCCACCGGAGCCGATCACGCCGTCGGCGACGTCGAGCACGACTACGACCACGACGTCCAGCACGACGTCGAGCCCAACGCCGACCACGCCGACCGAGACTGCAGCCACCTCGGCCCCGGCAGAGCCGATGCCCGCCGCGGACGCCCCGATCGGCTAGTTTCGGGCGTGATTTCGGTGTGCTGAGTCGCGCTGTGCGCGACCAGCTACACCGAAATCACTACTACAGGCCGAGGTCGCGGCCGATGATCTCCTTCATGATCTCGGTGGTGCCACCGAAGATCGTCTGGATGCGTCCGTCGACGTAGTCGCGCGCGACCCGGTACTCCAGCATGTAGCCGTAGCCGCCATGCAGCTGCACGCACTGGTCGACGATCTTCTTGGCGGACTCGGTCGCCCACCACTTCGCCTTGGCCGCCTCCACCGCGGTCAGCTCACCATCCACAACGCCCTGCAGGCACCGATCGATGTAGGTCTCGGTGACCTCGAGTTCGGTGTCCATCTCGGCCAGCAGGAACCGGTTGTGCTGGAAGCTGCCGATCGGCTGGCCGAACGCCTTGCGATCCTTGGCGTACTGCAGTGTCTGACGCCATGTTTCGCGCGCCCCGGCGATCGCGGTGATCGCGATCGAGAGCCGCTCCGAGGGCAGATTCTGCATCAGGTGGTAGAAGCCGCGGCCCTCCTTGCCGAGCAGGTTGGTGTTGGGCACGCGGACGTTCTCGAAGTGCAGCTCGGAGGTGTCCTGGGCGTGCAGGCCCATCTTGTCCAGCTTGCGGCCGCGGGTGAAGCCCTCCATGCCGCGCTCGACGACCAGGAGTGTGAAGCCCTTGTGGCCGGCCTCGGGATCGGTACGGCAGACCACGACGACGAGGTCGCTGTTGATGCCCGACGAGATGAAGGTCTTGCTGCCGTTGACGATCCAGTCGTCACCATCGCGCACCGCCGACGTGCGGATACCGGCCAAATCGCTGCCTGCACCGGGTTCGGTCATCGCGACGGCGATGATCGTTTCGCCACTGACGATCCCGGGCAGCCAGCGCTGCTTCTGCTCGTCGTTGGTCAGGTCCTTGAAGTACGGGCCGACGACGTCGTTGTGCAGGCTCAGCGCGGGTGCGGGGACGCCGGACTTGGCCATCTCCTCGTCGATGATCGCGTTGAACCGGAAGTCATCGGTGCCGCCGCCGCCGAACTCCTCGGGCATGTTGAACCCGATGAGTCCGTGCTTGCCCGCGGCCACATACGCCGACCGGTCGACGATGCGGTCGGCCTCCCACTTCTCGGCGTTGGGGACGAGTTCACTTTCGATGTAACCGCGGACGGTATCGCGGAACGCCTCGTGCTCGGCGTCGTAGATCGTGCGCTTCATGATCCTTTAGTGGCCTCTCCTACTTGCGCTTACTTGGCTTTCCAGACCGGCTGACGCTTCTCGGCGAAGGCCAGCGGCCCTTCCCTGGCATCCTCGGAACGAATCAGCGTGCCGATTTCGCGCATGGTCCTGGTCCAGCCGGGTTCGTCGCCGACGATCACTCCGTCGTCGACGCCCATGGCGACCCTCTTGCTCGCCCACACCGCAAGCGGCGCGTTGCACGTGACCCGCTCGGCAAGCGCAAGCGCCGCGTCGACTGCGGTGCCGTCGGGCACGACGCGGTTGATGAGCCCCCATTTCAGTGCGTCGGTCGAACTCATCGGCTCACCGGTGAAGAGCAGCTCCATCGCGACCTTGCGCGGCAGGTGGTCGACGATGCGGAATACCCCACCCGCGGCGGCGATCAGGCCCCGCTTGACTTCGGGCAGCCCGAATTTGGCACGCTCCTCTGCGACCACGAGGTCACTGGCGAGTGCGAGCTCGGTTCCGCCGCCCAGCGCGGTGCCGTTGACGGCTGCGATCGTGGGCTTGTCGATGTAGTGGTGGACGTACCCCGCGAAACCCCATTCAGAGTGGTCGGGATGAAACAGATTCTCGCGGCGCGCAATCGCCTTGAGATCGGCTCCGGCGCAAAAGGATTCGCCTGCGCCGGTGATGACAACGGCGCGCACGTCCGGGTCGTCCTGGGCGGCCTGCAGGGCGTCGCCCACCGCCACACTCACCGCACTGTTGACGGCGTTGCGTGCCTCCGGCCGGTTGAGGGTGATGAGCAGTACCTCATCATTCCTGCCCCGCCGCTCGGTGAGGGCGGCCGGGGCCTGGACGTCAGCGGTCACAGCAACTCGATGATGGTGGCATTGGCCTGGCCACCGCCCTCACACATGGTCTGCAGGCCGTATTGAATTCCCTTGTCCCGCATGTGGTAGAGCATCGTGGTCATGATTCGCGCACCGGAGCCGCCAAGTGGGTGCCCCAGGGCGATCGCGCCACCGTTGGGATTGAGCTTCTTCTCGTCGGCGCCGATGTCCTTCAGCCACGCCAACGGCACCGGGGCGAACGCCTCGTTGACCTCGAAAACGCCGATGTCCTCGAGCCGCAGACCGGACTTCTTCAGCGCCTTCTGCGTGGCGGGAATCGGTGCGGTCAGCATGATCACCGGATCGGCGGCCGCCAGCGTGGCCGTGTGCACCTTCGCAAGCGGCTTGAGCCCCAACGACTTCGCCTTCTCCGCCGACATGAACAGGATGGCGGCAGATCCGTCGGAGATCTGGCTGGAGTTGCCTGCGTGGATGACTCCGTCCTCCTTGAACGCCGGCTTCAGCCCGGCCATCTTCTCGATGGTGGTGCCACGGCGGATGCCCTCGTCCTTGAGCACCGGATTGCCGTCCTGATCCTTGATGCCGACGATCTGGTCGTCGAATGCTCCGGAATCCTGTGCAGCCGCCGCCTTCTCGTGGGAGTCCAGCGAGTACTGGTCCACCGTCTCACGGTCGAAGCCCCACTGCTCGGCGATCATCTCGGCGCCGATGCCCTGGTTCGGCGTCTGCGGGTAGCGACTACGGAAGGCCTCCGGGTAGGGATGGCCGCCGTTGGCCAGCGAGGCGCCCATCGGCGTGCGCGACATCGACTCAACACCACCGGCGACGACCACGTCGTAGTGTCCCGCAACCACACCCGCCGCGGCGAAGTGAATGGACTGCTGACTCGACCCGCACTGCCGGTCGACGGTCACGCCGGGCACAGTCTCGGGCCAGCCCGCCGCGAGTACGGCGGTACGCGCGATATCGAGCGCCTGTTCACCGGCCTGAATGACGCAGCCCCAGATGACGTCGTCGACGATGCCAGGGTCAATCCCGGCCCGCTGGGCGAGCCCATTGAGTACCTGAGCCGACAATTCGCCGGCATGCACACCCGACAAACCGCCGTTGCGCTTGCCGACTGGCGACCGCACAGCCTCGACGATGACGGCTTCAGCCATGACCCATCTCCTTTGAAAGTCGTATCGTCCCCGAACGTAGACGAACAAGGTTTACTAGGTCAACCTACTGGTTGGTAGGCTGCTCCTCGGCACGGCTCGATTGTTCTGCCAGGTCACTCTAGTCCCACATGGTTTACTGAGTTGCACAGCTGGCTACACCGCCAGTCACGTTGTTATTTGGAGTGGGAGTGGCTCGAAGTACACCGCTGGCCCCGATGATCGGCCCGGCCGGCGTCGGCGGCGGAACGGCGGTCCGGTCGCCGAAAACCGCTGAGCTCGTCGCCGGAACGTTGCGGCGCATGGTGGTCGACGGCCAGCTCAAAGATGGTGACTTTCTGCCCAACGAGGCGGAACTGATGGCTCACTTCGGCGTCAGCCGACCCACGCTGCGCGAAGCGGTTCGGGTGCTGGAGTCCGAGCGACTCGTCGAGGTTCGTCGCGGCTCGCGGACCGGCGCCCGCGTTCGCGTGCCCGGTCCCGAGATCGTGGCGCGTCCCGCGGGCCTGCTGCTCGAGGTGTCGGGCGCGACGATCGCCGATGTCATGGTGGCGCGATCGGGCCTGGAACCTGTGGCAGCCCGCTTGCTAGCCGAGAACGGCACAGCGGAGGCGTTCGACGAACTCGACCGGATGCTGGCCGACGACATCCCAGCCGGCTGGCAATCCGACAAGCTCGCCGAGACGACGGGCACATTTCACCGCCGGCTGGTGGAGCTGTCGGGCAATGCCACGCTCGCCATGATCGCGGGCATGCTGCACGAGATCACCGTGCGGCATACCGCATTCGCGTTCAAGGAAGGCCGCCCGGTGTCGAAGGCGGACTACGAGAAGCTGATGCGGTCGTATCGCCGCCTGATGCAACTACTGCGCTCGGGCGACGGCGCTGCGGCCGAAGCTCATTGGCGCAAACACCTCGACGTGGCTCGCGGTCTCATGCTGGAGGGACTCGAGGACGTCAAGGTCCGCGACGTCATGGGGTGAGGAGCTTGGATTTGGCTGATCACCGTCTACGTCATGAACTAGTCGTCGTCGCCGACCACGTCACGTGTACGGGGATGTCGTCGCTCCACGGCTGCCCCGTCACCATGTCGGAGACGTTCACGTAGCCGCGCTCGAACTCCCCCGTCGCAGCGTCGACCAACCGGTACTCCTGCCGCTGCCGGTGGAACGGTTGCGCGTCGAGAAGGATCACGCGTACCTCGCCGGGTTCAAAGTTGCACCGCTTCTGCATTGCCGCGATCAGCTGCTCGTTGTGCATATGACCGTCGCCGAAATTCCAGCCGACCGCCGTGCTGCAGAGCCGCTCGCCCTCGGTGATCACATACTCGTCCTGATTGCGGCCGGCCAAGGCATTGTGCACAAGCGTCAGCAGGGCCTTGCCGTGAGAGTTGAATCCGCGGAACGCATATCCCTTGTAGAGGTAGATCATCGCTTGTTCGGGACTGCCATAGACCTTCTCGAGTTGAGAGGCAGGCATGCTGGCGATCGCGACGAGTCCGCGCTCGATCTTCTCGTTGGCAGACGGTTTGATACACCACCACGAGGTGTCCCAGTTGCCCGCGTAGTACCGCATGCCGGGAAGGAACGAGATCTTGCGCGGGAACAGGTTGCCGAGCACCACGATGGTGGCCAGCACGGCGAACAGCACTACGGGCAGCGGCGTGGTCATATCGCCGAGGCCGACGTCTGCATGGCCGACGAAAAGCGTTATCACGCTGAACATCATGAAGACGTTCCATTCCAACGGCACTCCCATGGGGATCGCCGACAGGATGCCGAAGTGGAAGCACAGCATGACGAACGCGGCGATGTATGTCGGCCAACCGCCGTGGGAGAACAGCAATGCCAACGGGACCAGCATCTCGATCGCAGTGCTGAAATGAGCGATGAATCGCGACACCCGGCCGGGACGCAGATCGTCGGGAAACTTCTCGAAGAACCGCCGCTTGAGCCACTTCGTCCGGATCAGCGGATTGTTCGACATCATCGTCGAGATGACGAATGGGAAGTGCTTGTTGAGTTTTGACGTCGCGGCGCCCATCCAGATCGCCACACACACCAACTTGGCGGCGATGATCATGTCGACGCCGTAGCCCACAAAAAGGAACGCCACCGTGAAGGACGCGTACACCTCGCCGCGGGCGGCCAGGAAGATCACCTTGTCGCGCAGACCGGCCACGGCCAGCAGGCCGAGGATGGTCCAGATCTGCCACATCGGTAGCACACCGATGGCGGTGCCGAGCGAAGGAACCGGACCGGTGCCGTCGGAGAACAGCGCAACGACGAGTACCACCAGCAGCGCGGCATACAGCACGACGTCGACCGGGCTGCGGGCGTCGCCCTTGGTCAGCGGTATCCGGTTGGGCCATGGTGGCAGCCGAATCGTGCTGGGCCGCAACCAGTACAGGATCGACCCCAGCGGCGGGAAGAACCGATTGTTCAGCGGGCCGAACCCGCAGCCGAGCCCGATGACCTCGAACAGCATCGTGTAGAGCACGACCTTCTGGAACACGATCGGTTCGGTCCACCAATCGGCGACGTTGGTGAACCCGTCGACACCCTTGGTGGCCAGTGCGAACAACCAGCCGCCGAGGATGTAGAGCAGGATCTTCACGACATAGAACAGGTGCATGACTACCGGAGTACCGAAGCCCACCTCGGCCCAGTGCTGGGCCATCGGCCGGATCTTCTCCGAGCGTGAACCCTTGCTCCATTCGGCGAAGTCGACGACGGGCATGTCGGGCTTGAGAAATCCCATGCCGCAAAGACTAGAACGTGTTCTAGGTCTGTGGAAATGGTTCGGCGGACTCGCAGGAGCTAGGCGGCGTCTGCCTTGGCCGGGGGCCGGTAGAAAATGGCCAGCTGTCCAATGCCACCGGCCAGACCGAGGCCGAGCGAGATGACCAGACCCCACCAGCCGTGCAGGAAGTCGTAAAGCGTCGAGGTCCGGAACAACAGGTAATCCAGGCTGTATGTCCCGGCCCCGGTCGTCGCGATGCCGACCGCCGATGCCGCCAGCACCAGGTTGTACTCCCAACCCTCCTTGACGATGAAGAAGCCGTTGGGGCGGTGCACCGTCCAGGCGGCCACCAGCATCAGCGCGACGAACCCCGCCGCAGGGATCGGCGTGAGCAGGCCGACCGCCAAGCCGATACCCGCCGACATCTCCGTGGACGCGGCGATCCGGGCGTGGAACATTCCTGGCTTCATCCCCATGCTGTCGAACCAGCCGGCGGTGCCCTTCAGTCCGCCCTTGCCGAAGAACTTGTTGTAGCCGTGCGCGGCCATCGTGAGACCGAGCACGACTCGCAGGATCAACAAGCCAATATCAGCAGCGGAGTCGTATGCAGTCATGCAACAAAATCTAGGCCATGTGTTAAGTCGCTGCCCAGCCCCCATCCACGCTGAGCACGACCCCGTGGATGTTCGAGGCATCGTCACTGGCCAGGAAGGTGACCGCGGCGGCGACTTCTTCGGGCGTGGTCATCCGTCTCGAGGGAATCCGCGCGAGCATCGGGCCGACGTGTTCGGCGAACTCGACGGCACGTTCGGTGGCGATGGGCCCGGGCGCGACGGCGTTGACGCGCACACCCGATGGTCCGTACTCGTCGGCCCAGGACTTGGTGAACGATCGGGATCGGTTCGCTGCGCCCCTGACTTTCGTGCATCGAGTTATCCCCAATCGCTGATTCATCCACAGGTTGGTGTTGAGCTGGGGTTCGGTGTCGGCATCGCAGATAGTGTCGAATGCATGTTCGAACACCTCGTGAATGCAGCTCTCGCCAGTCGGGCCTCGGCTGCGGTGGGGGCGTGGGCGCGGGTGGAAAACGCCGCCTGCGCGCGACGGTTGTTCGCGATGTCCGATGAGCTCGACGCGATGCTGGCCGCCGATGGGTCAGCTGAGCGGGCGCAGTGGTGTCTGGACAACTGGGACGCCGTCGCCGCGTCGGTGGCTGCGGCGCAGAACGTGTCGTTGGGGGTGGCCTCCCATCAACTGTTGATCGCCGACGGCTTACGCGAGCGCCTACCGCGGGTGGCCGAGGTGTTCGCTGCCGGCGCGATCTCCTACCGAATGGTGGCCGCGGTGGTGTCACGCACCCGACTGATCAAAGACTCCGAGGCGCTTGCCAAGGTCGACACCGAGATCGCCGCCCACATCACCTCCTGGGGATCCTTGTCGGTGGACAAAACCCAGAACGAGATCGACTACTGGGTCGACCGTTATGACCCCGCTGCGGTGCGGCGCACCGAATACTCCGCGCGCGGACGCTATGTCGATGTCGGCAAACCCGACGACGGGTCGGGCACCGCCGACATCGAAGCGCGCCTGTTGGCCACTGACGCTGAGGCGCTCGACCAACGGTTGGAGGCGATGGCGACTGCGGTGTGCGACACCGATCCCCGCAGCCTGAATCAGCGCCGCGCCGACGCATTGGGCGCCATCGGACACGGCGCCGACCGACTGACCTGCCAATGCGAGGATCAGACTGCCCGGCCGCCGGCGGAACGCAGCCCAATGCGGTGATCGTCCACGTCATCGCCCACGAAGAATCCCTAACCGATGACACCCCCGTCCAGCTGGACGGCGACGAACCGTCGCCGGCCATCGACAAGCCGATGCGCGAAATGACCATCAAGGAGGCACTGACCCCACCCCCGACGACGGACGTCATCGCGGCCACCCCGCCGGCGGCACTGCTGGGTGGCGGGATGCTGCCCGCCCCACTACTGGCGGCCAAGGTCGCGGGCACCGCGAGGCTCGTGCCGATCCGCCACCCGGGCGATGCGCCACCGCAGCCCCGCTACGTTCCCACCGCGGTCCTCGCGACGTTCATCCGCTGCCGGGATATGACGTGCCGGTTCCCCGGCTGTGACGAACCCGCCCACGATTGCGATCTCGACCACACCATCGCCTACCCCGCCGGCCCCACCCAGGCCTCGAACCTGAAATGTCTGTGCCGAAAACACCACTTACTCACAACCTTCGGCGGCTGGCATGACCAACAATGGCCCGACGGCACCGTGGTGTGGACCTCACCTCACGGGCAGACCTACACCACCCACCCCGGCAGCCGACTGCTCTTCCCCACCCTGTGTAAACCCACCGCACCCATCACCCCACGCGACAAGCGCGACACCGACACCGACACAGCCCAATCGCGGATTGATGATGCCCCGACGCACTCACACCCGAGCACAGAACCGCACCCAAGCCATCAACGACGAACGCCAGCACAACGAAGCCGCCATCCAAACCGAAGCGGACGAACGCTCACGCAATCGGGAACGGCGTCAAGCCTCCGGAAATGCCTGCGACGAAACCTATTTCCCATCCCGGCTGCGGCCGGCAGGTGACCACCATCCGCCGCCATTTTGACGCCAGTCGACGGTCGATCTCCCCCTGTGAACGCTTTTCGGGCTCATCCTCCATAAATCGATAGTCCAGGGTCAGAGCGCAGCTTCCAATCGTTCGACGTAGGCATCGATATCGCCGACCGCCGACTCGGCCGCATGCACGCTGATCGCGATGGTGTCGCCGACGCCGCCGACGACATGCGTCAGGCCCATCATCGGCGACAGACCGGCAAAGGCAGTCGCCACCGTCACGGGTGCACCTCCGAATGTGAAGTCTGCGGCGCCGAAGTTCACGCTGGACACGACGGTATTGCCGGTGACCTGCGTCACCGGACATCCGGATCGAATCGGTCCATACCCCAACGCAATAACGGCGCGGGTGTCGCAGCGAACGCCAGATCCGCCGCAAGCATCGCAGGATGCGCCGCTCGGCGGCGCCGCGCGGCGAGGTCGGCGGCGATCCGCGCGTCGCGCTCGGGCTCGACGAGCTGTCGGGTACAGACCGACACCGACGTTCCCGAAGTGGTTGTACGCCAGGCGGGGCGGCGAGTTTCGCCATCGGCACCTCGGCACCCAGATGCGACGGGTCCTCACCAAGACCGCGCAGATGTTCAGCGAGCGCGACGGAAACCGCCGACAGCACAGCGACCGTCACGGTGGGGCCAGGCAGGTCGGAACGCCGGCCCACCACCGTCCGAAGGTGTCGCGGTCCCGCCGGCCGCGCATTGGTCCGCAGCGCCGGGCGCAGATCGGCCGGCGGCGGGACCCTCCTGCGTCGGTGTCTTCGACCATCTGGCGATGCGCACGCGCGGCGCGAAAGCCCAGGATCGGCAGTCAGAACGGCCGTGTGCGGGGGGCGTCGATTCCCGGGACGACGCCTTCGCGTCGGCCGAACATGATCGCGGCGGGCGCCGAGGTTCGCCCGCCGCCGCCAAGCGCATGTGAGATCTGCAGCACCGCCACCGTGCCCGGCCCGCCGCTCCGGGCACGCCTTCGACTCCGGTGAAGACATGCAGCCGCCACGCCGCCACCCGCGCGTCCAGTCGGTCGGCGGTGATCTCACCGACCTGGTCCAGGCACGCCTGGAATGTGCGTGCCTTCGTGCACGCACGAACAGACGAGCGGTCCACGTCGCGATGCACCCAAGCGGGGTACGTCAGGGGTCCGCCGTCGTCGACGCGCATCGTCAGATCGGGACAGCCGCGCGCCCGCCCGACGATTTCCTCGATGGCCGCCTCCGGGTCTGCAGGCACGCCGGCGAAGCCGTACAGCAGGACGGTGTCGTTGGGGATCTTCGCCGACATCCAGTACGTCTGCGCATCCACCGCAGACAATCGGCGGACCGTCATGCATCCAGGCTAGGCTCTCGCGCATGCTTCCGCCCCAAGAAAGGGCTGCGCTGCAGTCATCACCGGTGCATCGTCAGGAATCGGCGAGGAGTTTGCCCGCGAATTCGCCCGCCGTGGTTACCAATTGGTGTTGATCGCACGCAGTGCCGACCGGCTGCACGCCATTGCGGAATCGCTGGGCAGCGAAACACATGTGCTGCCGGTGGACCTGTCGGCACCCGCAGAGCGGGCGACCCTGCCCGACCAAGTCGCCGCACTGGGCCTCGTCGCGGAGATCCTGGTCAACAACGCCGGTATGTCCAACCTCGGCCCGGTCGCCGCATCCGACCCCGAGGCCGAACTCCGATTGATCGAGGTCGACGTCAGCGCGGTGGTCGACCTGTGCAGCCGGTTCGTACCGGGCATGGTCGACCGGGGCCGCGGCGCCGTGCTCAACGTCGCATCCGTCGGCGCGTTCGGCCCGGTGCCCGGTCAGGCGACCTACGGGGCCGCAAAGGCGTTCGTGCTGTCCTATACCGACGCCTTGCGGCAGGAGCTGCGCGGCACGGGGTGTCGGGGCGGCCACGCTATGCCCGGGCCCGGTGCGTACGGGCTTCGGTGAGGGTATGGGCATCCCCGACGAGGAAGCCGAGAAGTCGCTGCCGAAGTTCCTGTGGAAAGAGGCCGACGCGGTGGCCAAGGCGGGCGTCGACGGGTTGGCCTCTGGGAAGCGCGTAATCGTTCCCGGCGCACCCAACCGCGTGGCTGCGATGATCAACCATCACCTGCCGCGACGGCTGCTGTTGGCGACGGTCGCCCGCAATCACCCGGGATGAAACGGGCTTAGGTGACCGGCCCCACGAAGTCGGCGATTTGGCGGCCGACCAAGTCGGGCTGGTCGAGCTGAAGGAAATGCCCGGCATTTTCGACGATCGCCACGTCGCTGCCGTCCGGAAGAATCTTCTCGACCCATCTTGCGTAATCGGCTGTGGCACAGCCATCGTCGCGGCCATGCAGATACAGCGTCGGGATCCGTGGCGCAGCAAGCCAGTGCTGGTGCAACTCGGCGTACTGCTCCGGCACCTTGGTGTTGCGCACGACCGCGCGGTAGTAACCGAGAGCGGCGCGCCAACGGGCGGGGGCGCCGATGGACGCCTCCACGTGACGCACGTCCTCGTCGGCTCGATATCCAGGTGACCATTTTCGCCACAGCCGCGGCACTATCCAGTCGCTGGAACGTTCTGGCAGCCAGGGCAACTGGAAGTACAGGACGTACCAGCTGCGCCGCAGCTGCGCAGGCAGTGTCCTGAGCAGGCCGCCGACGTCGACAGCGCGACCACCGGGCGGACGGAACGACGCCAGCGGCGGAACCGACATGATGACCGCCTTCTTGAACGGACTTTCGGGCATCGCCGCCAGCCCCGCACCCGCGATGGCACCCCAGTCGTGACCGATGATCACATCGCGGCCCGTCGCACCGACGGCGTCGAGCACCCGCAGCGCATCATCCATCAGCGCACCGATGTGGTAGCTGCCGTCCTTTGGCAGTGACGACGGCGCGTAGCCCCGCATGAAGGGCGCGACCACCCGCCAGCCCGCGTCGACCAGAACCGGCGCCACCTTGCGCCACCCGTGAGCGGTGTCAGGAAAACCGTGCAGGCACAGGGCGATCGGCGCATCTTCGGAACCCCAGGACAGGACACGGAGCTGCACCGCCGGCGTCGCAACGTCGATCGCCTCGGGTTCGAGCATCAGACGGGTTCGAACTCCGAGATCAGCCAGCGGTCTCCGACCTTCTCCAATGTCACGCGGACACTGGATGCGGTGTCGGACGGCAGATCCTGGCCGACAACCACTGTTTGGTTGACGAAGACCAGTACCACGGCATTCTTCGGATCCGCCGATACCGATGCCGCCGCCGGAACCGACGCGACGGCCGAGATCTGCTTCTGCTGGGCACCCGGAATCACCACGTCGTTGATCAGCGATGTGTACGAATCGCGGAAATCGCCGGTCAGCAGGTCGCGGGCGGCGTTGAGCTCCTGATCGACCGTGTCCGGCTTGTACGACAACATCTTGATGGTGCTGTCCTTGGCCGCGTTCATCGATTCGGTTGCCGCAGAAGGATTCTCCTCCGAGGCGACGGGCGGCACGGCGCCGTAGGCGCTGGTGACGTACTCCCACCGGGCGAACCCCGCCGCCAACGCGAGCAACAACGCAAGACCCGGCAGCACACCGTAGGCAAAGACCCGCGACCATGCGATCTTGCGTCTTACCTTGTCGGATTCATCGGCGGATTCATCGGCGGATTCCGTTGGCTCCTGAGCGGAGTCCGTTGTCTCGGCGTCGACTGAATCGGAGGCTGCCTCGGCATCCGCTGTGTCGGGCGATTCAGCCACCGGCGCTTCCATGGTCTCCTCCGACTCCTGTGCACTCTTCACTGCCGCGTCGGCGGTCTCCACGGTCTCCGGGGCAGCCTGGTCGGCCACCGCTGAATCTTCGGTGGCGGCCTGCTCCGCCGTCTCGGTGGAATCTCTGCCGCCCTTGGGCCCGCCTGCGGGCATGCGGTGTTTTCTGATCATGGCACGAACTCCACGTTGGACACCTTCGCGTCATCGCCAACCTTCGTCACCGTCAGCCGCATCCGCCAGGCTCGTGGCTCTTGCTGGGGTGCACCGAGATTAGAGGTGTTGACCGTCACCGCCACGAGCACCTGCGCCTCGTCGCTGGATGCGGTCTCCAGCCCCGCCGCGGCGATCGAGCCGACGGATTTCGACTGCGCCTGCTTCACGACCTCGACGAACGGCGCCGCGCGGTTCTGGAAATCGTCGTAAAAGGTTCCAGTCGCCGAGTCGAGCACGCGCTGCACGTCCGCTTCGGCGTGCTCCCAATCAATGGTGGTGAGATTGAGCGCGCCCTGCCTGCCAACTTGAAGGAACAGTTCGCGTTGCTTCTCGGCCTGGTATTCCTTGTATCCGCGGTAACCCGTCCAGCCGGCGAGCCCGGCGAGGGCCAGTACCAGAACCAGCCCGGCGATCATCGCCAGTCGAACGTGCGACATCCGCGGCTTCGAAGGCTTCGCGGGCTCCTCCGGCGCCGATTCGTCGCCCTCTACCTCGCCCTCTACCGCCTCCTCGTCCTCGGCAGCGACCCCCTCGTCGTCGCCCACCTCGTCAGCGGTCTTTTCGGCTGCTTTGGCATCCGACGCGGCGCCCTCCTCCTTTGCGGCTGATTCGGGTTCGGCGGCGCTGGACTGCTCCTCAGCTGCCGGACTCTCGGTCAGTTCCCCGTCGGGGGCAGCAGCATCGTCTGCCATGTTTGCTCCTCTGTGGCGCCTCGGGCCAGGTTCGACTGCGTATAGACGCGCCCGTCCGGTCCAACGTACGTGCCTGTCGCCGGATCATATTCGGCGGCCGCTATCGGCGGCGGCGTCGGACCCGGCGGAGGAGCTACTTGTGCAGGTGAAGTACCCGGCGGCAGCTGCGGAATCGGCTGCCCGGACAGGGTGGCATTGGGGTCGCCCTTCCAGTTGTAACCGTCGTTGAGCGGCACGTAGGTCTCGTCGCTCTCGCACATCTTCACCGTCGGTGCGCGTTTGCCCGGCACCGTCACGCACGGCAGGTTTCGGGCGCCGCGGACGTTGAACGGCGCATCCTGCGGGATACGGCAGTACACGTCACCCGCCGGCCTGTCCGGATAGTCCTGGAGCGCGGGCACCCGCTGCTGCTGGGTCGGCAGGAATCCGGTCGTGCACGGTGGCGGAAGATTCAGGTTGAGGTTCAGCGTCAGGTAGTCGCCCATGTAGTCCTGTTTGGTGTTCGCCTTGGCGACGCCGATCGCCTGAGTCGTCGCGGTGCCTTGCGGGAGCAACACCAACAGCTGTTCGAGACTCGGCTGATATGCGACGGCGACTTCGCCGATGCTCGCCAGGTTCGCCAACACGATCGGAAGCGTGGGCCGCAACCGGTCGAACAGTGCCCGCACCTCTTCAGTCGCGCCCGGTCCCTTCTCCAGGATTCCCGCCACCGCCGGATCCTGTGACTGCAACTGGTCGGTGATCGACGCGAGGTTCGATGCCCACGCCTCGATCGCGCCGCCGCTGTCGGTCTGGGAATCGAGGATCGGCTTCGATTGCTCGATGAGTGTGATCAACGGGTCGAGATTCGCGCGCGCATCAATGGCCAATGCCGTTCCACCGTCAACCAACCGGGACAACTCGGGCCCGAGCCCACCGAGCGCTATGTACGCCTCGTCCACCGCCGTCCGCAGGTTGTCCCGTGGAATCGCGGCGAGGCCGCGGTTGGTGGCATCCAGGACAGTGTTCACGTCGATGGGCACGACCGCGCGGTCCTGCGGGATGACATCGCCGTTCTTCAGCATCGGGCCATCGCCACTGCGAGGGACGAGCTGCACGAACAGCTCGCCGACAGCGGACCGGCTGTGCACCTCTGCTTCGAGGTCGGCGGGGATCGGCACGCCGGAATCGAGCGAAAGATCAGCCGCCACACCGTTATCGGTGAGGCTTGACACTCTTCACGATGCCGACATGGGTGCCGCGATAGGTGACGTTTCCCCGCGAATAAAGCCCGCCGGCTTCCGGCAGTTCCAGCGTGACGCGATACTGCCCGACGCCCATGAGGGCGGGCAGCCGCATGTACGAGACGACCATGATTCCGAGCGCCACGACGGCGAGCACGCTGAAGATCAGCAGCTGGATGACGATCTGTCGAGTCAGTCGCATGTCACGGCCCCTGATCCCAGCGATACGCCTCGAGCAGCGGGTTGCCGCCTGGTGGCGGGACGTCCTGGTTGCACGGGCTGGGCATCTGGCCGATGGTGCGCCCCCAGAACAACTCCATCCACGTCAGGTTGCATTCGAATCGTGTCCCGGTGAAGAACCCTTGGTCGATGCGGCTCAACGTCATGTCGACGATCAACGACAAGTTCGCGTAGTCGCCCCGAATCCAGTTCGTCAGCGTCTCTTTCGGGAACGGGAACGTCGGCAGGAAGCTCAGCGCCCTGGTGAGTGCGGGGCCCGCGTTGGCCAGCTGTTCGAGCGTCGGCCCAAGGTCTTTGAGCTCTTGAACGAGCGCTTCGGAGGTCTGGTCGACGGAATCGGCGGCCAGTGCACTGAACCTGCCCAGCTGCACGAGCGCCTCGGTGAGATTGTCGCGCTGATCCTTCAGCACCTCCAGCGCGTCGGGAATGGTGCGTAACGCCTTGTCCAACACCGGCTTCTGCTCGGCGAACTGGCCGACCAGATTGTTCAGGCTCTCATTGGCCGCGATGATGTCGCCCTTTTGGTCGTTCACATAGCCGATGAAGACGTCGAGCTGCTCGATCAAGCTGCGCAGGTCGGCTTCGCGGCCGGCCCACGCCGTGCTGAACGCCTCGGTGATTTCCTGAACATGGCCGATCCCACCGCCGTTGAGCAGCAGCGCCACCGCGGCCAGCGTCTGCTCGGTGCTCGGGTAGGCACTCGCCGACTTCAACGGAATCAGCGAACCCTCGTGCAATCTCCCCTGGGGCGCCTCATCGGTCGGGGGCGCGAGTTCGATGTGCAGGGAACCCAGCAAGCTGGTCTGGCCGAGCTTGGCAGTCGCGTTGGCGGGAAGCTGGACATTCTCGTTCAGCTCCATGGTGACAAGAGCGTTCCAACCCTGCCGCTCGATCTTGGTCACGTTGCCGACCGTGACGTCGGCGACTCGGACCCGGGAGTTCGGTTCGATATTGTCGACGTCGGGCATCTGCGCCTGAATGGTGAACGCGCCCGGGCCACGGCCCTGGACCCCGGGCAGCGGGATCGAGTTCAGCCCCTGCCAGTCACCGCAGCCGGACAACACGAGGCCGAGCGCCAACAGTCCCGCGCTGGCGCGCAATCCCATTCGTCGCCTGCCCATCATGATCCCACCCCATGCGGGACCATCAGACCCTGCAGGCCGTCAGCGGGATTCGTGGCCACCACGGCCTCGGCCGGCAGCGGGGGCCCGGGTGGTGGCGGGGGCGGCGCCCCATCGGGCGCCGAAGACGGCGGCGCGGCGGGTGGTTGCGGCGGAATGTAGCTGGGCCGCATCCACTCCTCGCTGTAGGTGATCTCGTTAGGCCGCGCCTGGGCACCGATGAAGAGGTTCTGGCCGATCGGCGGGAAGTTGTACTGACGGTTCTTCATGATCGGCGCCAGGTATTGCACGCACAGCTTGGCCGACTGCTCCGCGTTCAGCCGCGACGCCGCCTGCACCGCGCCGCAGAGGAAGCTGATCGGGTTGGCGAAGTTGTTCACCGCCAGGATGGCGCTGGCTCCGCCCTGTGCGGGCTGATAGACGTTGACGTAGTTCTGGAATGTGTTGGGCGCCACGTGCAGGAACTGTTTGACGTCATCGAGGCTGTCGTTCAACGCCTGGGTGACCCCCGCCAGCTTGTCCGATGTGGTGCCCAACGACTCGCGATTGTCCGCGACGAAACTCTGCACCTCACCGACCACGGCGTTGAAGTCCCGGACCGCGTCGGCGACCTCATCGGGACTGTTGGCGAGCAGGCCGGTGACCGACGCCAGGTTCTGGTTGAGCTGACGCATCAGGGTCGTGCTGTCCTGCAGTGCCGATACCAGGATCGACAGATTCTTGATGGTCGAGAAGATATCGGTGCTCTTGTCGCCGAGAGCCGAAAAAGCTTGCGACAGCTTGATGACGGTGTCGCGGATGTTCGCGCCCTCGCCGCGCAGATTGTCGGCGGCGGTGTTGATGACCGAGCCCAGCGGACTCACCCCACCGGGCTCAGTCGGTTGCAACTCCCGGGCGAGCCGTTCGAGTTGCTTACGCAGGGTGTCCCATTCGACCGGCACGGCCGTGCGCTCGCGCGGGATCACCGCGTCATCGGCCATCGTGGGACCGCTGGTGTAGACCGGGGTCAGCTGGATGGCACGGGAGGTCACCAACGTCGGCGACAGGATCGCGGCGTTCGCCTGGGCGGGCACCTTGTACTTGCTGTCGTACCAGAATGAGATCTTGACCCGATCGGGCTGCGGCTCGATGTCGTTGATCCGCCCGACGTTCACGCCGAGGATCCGCACGTCGTCACCGACATAGATGCCGTTGCTGTTGTCGAAATACGCCACGACGTTGGTGCGGTTGATGGTGTCGCTGGTCCGGAACAGCACGACGACACCTGCCACCAGCAGCACGACGAGGGCTGCGGCGACCCAACTCTTGCGGATGCGGTTCATCGTCCCGCCTCCCCGGACACGGGCGGTGCCTCGCCAGGCGCCGGGACCATCACGGGGCTCGGCGTCGGGACCGGAATGGACCCCAGTCCTGCGGGTGCTTCGGCAGGCGGTCCCGGCGGCGGGCCGCCCGGCGGCGGTGCGGGAAGAGGTTCGCGATACGGGTAGCAGCCGGTGGGTCCGGGCAGCGCCAAGCCCGGCGGACCGCACCCCTGATCGCCGGGATTACCGGTAATGGCATCGGGCAGTTGGAGATTCGGGTCGCCGCCTTGGCCGGTCCGCGGATACGGCACCGGCATCGCGGGAAGACCCGGCGTGCCGATCTGCGGGTCGGTGCGCTCGGAGGGCAACAGCACATTGGGATCCAGGCCCAGGTCGGAGAACGCCACATCGATGAACGGCTGCAGGAACTGTCCGGGTAGCAAGTTGGCGATGTAGTTCTTGAAGAACGGCCCTGAGGACACCGACTCCCCCAGCGACATCGCATAGCCCGTCAGCAGGTTCAGTCCTTTCTGGAGCCGCTCCTTGCGGTTGTCGAGGACTGTCAACACGCCGTTGAGCTTGTCGATCGCCGGCTTCATCGTCTCGCGGTTCTCGGCAATGAAGCCCTGCAACTGCTGACTCAGTGCGGAGATGCTGCCCGAGATCTGATCGAGTGCCGCGCTCTGGTTCTGCAGCTCGGCCAGCAGCGCGTTGGTGTTGGCGACAAGGCCGACGATCTGGTCGCTGCGCTCGGCCAGCACGGTCGTCGACTTGTTGGCGTTGGTGAGCAGTTCCCGCAACTCCGCGTCGCGTTCGTTGAGGGTCTCCGAGAATCGGGCGACTCCCTCCACCGCAACCCTGAGTTCCGGCGGGGTCTCGGAGAACGTCTCCGCCACCACCCGCAAAGAATCGGAGAGCTGGGTGGTGTCCAGGCCGCTGATCGTCGTCGCGAGTTCACCGAGCGCGTCCGGCAGCTGGTACGGCGACGTCGTGCGGTCGCGCGGAATGATGCCCTCCTGACGGCCGTCGCCCCGCGACATGACCTCGAGGATCTTGGTTCCCAGCAGGCCCTTCGTCTTGATCGCCGCCTCGGTGCGGTCCCCGAGCGCAATGTCGTTGTCGATGGTGAACTTGACGAGGACCTGCGGCCCGTCCAGGTCGATCGACCGGACTTCGCCGACCTTTAATCCCGAAACCTGCACGCCAGCACCGGTTGTCAGACCACCGGCTTCGTCGAAATACGCCGAGTACTCCGTGGTCTGGTTGATGATGGGCAGCTTGTCGTACTCCAGGGCGACCAGCACGATCGCGCCGGTCAGGCCCAGGCCGATGGCGCCCATGACGAAGGGGTTGCGCTCGGAGAACGGCTTCATCGCGGCGCGCACCTCCCCGTCGGCTGTCCAGCGACCTTCACGTAGACCGGCTGGCCACCTTTACCGTTGAGCTTGAGGATGATGTCGCAGAGATAGAACGAGAAGAAGTCGCCGTAGATGCCCTGTCGGCTCAGCGCCTGATAGGCATCGGGAAGCGTGTTGAGCAGGTTGTCGAAGTAGTCGAGGTCGGCCACCACGATCCCCGCCGCCCGGTCCGTCTCGTGAATGGTCTTGGCGAACGGCGGCCGCGCCTGCGACAGCAGATCAGCCACGCTGCCCGCGGCGGCGTTGGTGTAGGCGAGCCCGTTAGTGATGTCGGTCCTGCGGGCGGTGAGACCCTCGACCAGTTGTGAAAGCGAGTCGACCGCCTTTGACAACTGGTCACTTTGGCCGCCCAGCGACCCGAGGACGGTGTTTAGGTTGACGATGACCTCTCCGATCAACTGATCCCGGTCGGCTAGCGTGTTGGTCAGCGCCGCGGTTTGCGTCAGGAATGAGCCGATCGTCGCGCCCTGGCCTTCGAAGGCCTGAATCAACTGTCCCGACAAGGCATTCACCTGATCGGGATCCAGCGCCGAGAACAGCGGCCGGAACCCACCGATCAACGCGTCAAGGTCGAGTGCGGGCGACGTCCGGGCGAGCGGAATCGTGTCACCGGGCTTCACCTTCGTCGTACCGCCCGCACCCTCGACCAATGAGAGGTAACGGCCGCCGATCAGATCGTCGTAGCGGATCACCGCCCGGTTACCGTCGGTGAGCACGACCGAGTCGTCGGCGGTGAACTCGACAAGGGCTGACGTATCTCCCTGGATCGAGATGTTAGTGACCTTGCCGACCTCGACGCCCGCGATGCGCACGAAATCGTCTTTCTCCAGCCCGGTCACGTTGAAGAACTCGGCCTTGTACGTATTGGCTTTCTCTCCGAACCGCAATTGCCCGAACACCGCGTACAAGGCGAAGACGCCCAGCAGACACACGGCCAGGAAGACGCCGAGACGCACGGCTGCGCTCTTCCAGTTGGCGGTCACGTGGGCATTCCTCTCTGGGTCGGTGGGTGGTCGGTCATGGTCCTGGCGCGGCGAAATGCGGCAACGGAACCGGCGGCAATGGCGTCGGTTGTTGGAAGGCGGGTGCCTGCACGACGAACGGCTCCGATCCCGGCGTCGGGCCCGGATCGCGCGGTGCTCCCGGCGGAGGTGCCGGCGGCAGTCCAGGCCACAACGGGGTTCCGTCCGGGGCATACAACTTTGCGCCGTAGGCGGGAGCACCCGGATAAGGCACCGGCCCGATCGCGGGCCCGCCGAACAGGTTCCGGATACTCGGCGGCTCGGGCACCGCGCGGGTAGTCGGCAGATAGTTGACGTAGCCGGGGAAGCCGATACCCGGGTTGGGGCGCCAGTCCACGCCGGTGCCGAAGCCGGTGTTGGTGACGAGCTGGCGAACAGGCCAGTTGTCCTTGACCACGGGCAGCGACCCGCACCCCGGCTTACCCCCGGGACCGCCTTTGGCGCCGACGATGGGCAGGTTTCGCGGATAGCTGTAGGGATCGTCCCCGAGGGCGAGGCCGGCGTCGAGGATGATCGATCGCCCATTGCCACCCGGCGCCTCGTACCCCCCGTGGTCCAGCAGGTACTTGGCGCCGACCAGCAGACACGTGTAGGACGGGTTGTACTTGTACAGCAGGTTGGTCGTCGGCTCCAGCACGTTGATGGCCTTGATCAAATCGGCCTGGCTCGGAGCGAGCAGACTGATACCGCTGTTGGACAGCCCAATTGCGCCGAGCAGCAACGCATCCAGCGCGTCGGCATGGTTGGTCAGGGTCACGCTGGTCGTGCTGGCCGCGTTCAGTATCGAGAGAATATCCTGCGCCGCAACGCTATACGTGTCGCTGAACTCCTTGAGCGCCTGCCAGTCAGCGCGGACCGTCTCACTGCGCGGGTTGAGGGCGAGCAGCACCTGGTTGGCGTCGGTGGTTGCCTCGCCGATCCGCTCGCCCTTGCCGCGGACGCCCTCGGCGAGCGCTGACAGCACGCTGTTGAGCTTGGCCGGGTCGATTTGGTCGAGTACGCCGACGACGTTCTCGAACACCGTGTTGACCTCGACGCTGACATTGCGTGACACCAGGACCTGTCCGGCCCTCAGGCGCTGTGGGCTGGGATCGCTCGGATAGACGAGGTCGACGAACTTCGCGCCGAACACGGTCGTGGCGCGGATCTGCGCCTCGACATTGGCCGGGATGTGGTCGATCTGATCCGGGTAGATCTCGAGCTTGAGTTTCACCGGCTCGGTGCCACCTTCGATCGCGGCGACCCGGCCGACCTGAACACCGCGCAACTTGACCTTGGCGTCGGTCTCCATCACGAGTCCGGACCGCTCGGATTTCAGGGTGACCGGCACGAACTTCTCCAATGAGCCCGTGAACAACGCGTCCGTCAGCCAGATGGCGGAGACCACGAGCACCAATAGGAACAACGTGTGCCAGGCCGGGTGTAGCCCTTCGTCGTCTCTCACGTCAGCCATGGCGTCATCCAGCCAGATTGAAGTTGCCGGATTGCCCGTACACGGCGAGCGAGATCATCATCACCACAAATGCGGCGACGATCAGCGAGGTACGCACCGCACGTCCAACGGCCTCCCCCACTCCCGCGGGTCCGCCACTCGCCGTGAAGCCGTAATAGGTGTGGATCAGCATGATCGCCACCGCCATCGCGATGCTCTGAACGAACGACCACACCAGGTCGATGGGGTTCAGGAACGTTCTGAAGTAGTGGTCGTAGACGCCCGTCGACTGACCGTAGATAACAGTGGTGCCGAATTTCGCCGCCCAGAACGACGCCAGTACGCCGACGCAGTACAACGGGATCACCACGATGAGGCCGGCGATCACCCGGGTCGAGGCGAGGTAGGCCACGCTGCGGATCCCCATCACCTCGAGAGCGTCGATTTCCTCGTTGATCCGCATGGCGCCGAGTTGCGCCGTGGCACCTGCACCGATGGTGGCCGCCAGCGCGATCGCCGTGGTCGCCGGCGCGATCAAGCGGACGTTGAAGAAGGCGGACGCGAATCCGGTCAACGCTTCGACACCGATTTCGGAGAAGTCGCTGTAGCCCTGAACCGCCACCAGCGCGCCCGTGGTCACGGTCAGGAACCCGACGATCGCGACCGTTCCACCGATCACCACCAGAGCGCCGGTACCCAGACCCATCTGCGCGATGATCCGCATCAGCTCGATCCGGTAATTGGTGAACACATAGGGGATGCTGCGCAGCGTCTTGCCGTAGAACTTCGACTGCATGCCGATGTGATTCCAGACCCCGACCCAGCCGTCGAGCCGCTTGGCCAAGCGCGGGAACCGCCGGTCGATCGGCCGGCGGGTCCTTTCCATCGGTGGACTGCTCACATCGTCACCCGCACCGCAACCGCCGTCGCGACGATGTTGATCGCGAACAGTGCCATGAAGGTGAACACCACAGTCTCGTTGACCGCGTTGCCCACACCCGCGGGGCCGCCGCCGACAGAAATGCCCTTGTAGCAGGCGATCATCCCGGCCGAAAGCCCGAACAGCGCCGCCTTGATCAACGCGATCGTCACGTCGAGCGCACCGATGATCAGGGTCAGGCCGGCCGCGAACGCACCCGCTGAGACGTTCTGAATGTAGACGCAGAAGAAGTAGGCGCCCGCGAGTCCGACGAGGATCACCGTCGCGGACAGCGCCAGCGACACCAAGGTCGCGGCCAGCACGCGAGGGACCACAAGCGCCTGAATCGGGTCGACGCCCATCACCCGAAGGGCATCGAGTTCCTCACGGATGGTCCTGGCCCCAAGGTCCGCGCACATGGCGGTGGCGCCCGCACCGGCGACCACCAGGACTGTCACGATCGGGCCGATCTGCCGCACCGTGCCGAGCGCAGCGCCGGTGCCGGAGAAGTCGGCGGCGCCGAACTCTCTGAGCAGGATGTTGAAGGTGAACGTCAACAGACACCGTGTAGGGGATCGTCAACATCAACGTCGGCACGATCGACACTCGCGCGACGAACCACGCCTGCGTGATGAACTCGCGCCACGCGAAGGGCGGACGGAATATCGCGACGAACGTGTCGAGCGCCATCCCGTAGAAGCCGCCGACAGCGCGCACCGGCTTACCAACCACGGAGGAAGCGACCACTACATACTTCCTTCCGTCGAAACAGATCCGCCGCGTCTGCATGTGCTGTGAATCGCAAAGCAGAGCGACGCCGGTGACCGTAACATCACCGGGTTCAGTGCCCACCACAGGCTCGCGGCAGAGACGTCACAACCCGCGGAAGGCATACAGAAGGCTACTTCTGGGGAGCTATTTAGTATTCGTAACCGTCAAATACACGGCTAATTGACGGTGACGGCGTCCTCCAATTCCGCGATGACGATCTTGCGCATGGCATGCATCGCCCGGGTCGCCGCGTCAGCGCGGGCCGGATCTTCGAGCAGCTCGTAGAGCCGGTCGGGCGTGATCTGCCAGCTCAGGCCGAATTTGTCCTTGAGCCAGCCGCACTGCGACTCTCCCCCGCAAGCGGGAGGGCCCCACGCCGCCGTCGACCAATCGCTCCCAGTAGTAATCGACCTCAGCCTGGTCTTTGCAGCGGATTTCGAACGACACCGCCTCGGAGAACGGAGACTGCGGACCACCGTTGATGCCGATGAACCGTTGCCCGTCCAGCACGAACGTGCCCCACGCAATGTCGCCGGACGTGCCCGGGCCGACCTCGGTGAAGCGAGGCGGCTTCCTCGAGATTGTTGTCGAACTGACCACCGTCGCGACGGAAATTCATCGCGGTGTCGCGCCAAGTGCTCGCAGCGCGAAATCCAGGATGCGGTCCTGTGCGCGCTGCACTCCTTCCTCGTCCTCGTAGTGCTGGCTCATCATCACCCTGCTGATCACCGCGCTGATGGCGACCGCATCCTGGTCGGGATCGGTCAGTGGAAAGGTGCCGTCGTCGCGGCCGCGGCGCAGGATCCTGACCAGCGAGCGCTCTCGGTCGGCGTGGGCTTGTTCGCGCGTCTCGCGGTATCCCTTCGCGGCGCGTACTTCGTCGGAATCGATAACCGAGAAATGCATTCGGGTCTGGTCGTCGTGAATCAAGCCGAACATGCCGGAGATCCACATCCTGAGTTGATCGACCGGGCCACCTCCTACGTCGGCGCAGATGCGGTCCAGCCGCTCGGCCAACGCGTCCGTTTCCTCGCGCAGCATTGCCAGGAACAGCTCGTCTTTCGACTCGAAGTGCCGGTAGAACGCCCGCGTCGAGACACCGGCGCGCTGCAGGATCGCCGCGACGGGAATTGCCCCACTGTGCGGCTCCGACAGGCAGGTATAGGCGGCGTCGATGATGCAACCGCGGTCGTCGCCGTCGCCGGCGGTCTCTGGTTGCACGTACCAAATTGTATGGATGCGGCGCGCCGCCCGGGCCGAAGTTGGCGGCAAATTCTGCCTGGGTAACGTGAGGTTTCGGGGCGGCCGAGAGGAAGTGCGTGAGTACCACACCCAGTGACCCGCGCATGGTGAAGTTCCGTGCGCCCGGCGACGGTGCCGACATCACTCTGGTCGCCGACGAGTGGAACCGCGGCGCACCGCCGGCTTCTGGAGCCGCTTCGGCGGCGACATCGACCCGAACGCCCGACGGTGCTGATGCTGCACGGCGGTGGCCAGAACAGGTTCTCGTGGAAGAAAACCGGGCAGATTCTGGCCGATCACGGCCTGCACGTGGTCGCGCTGGACAGCCGTGGGCACGGCGACAGCGACCGGGCGCCGAACGCGAACTACACGGTGGATGCGCTGTGCAGCGACACCCTTGCCGTCATCGATCAGATCGGCCGCCCGGTGATCCTGATCGGCGCGAGCATGGGCGGAATGACCGGAATGCTCGTCGCGGATGCCGCCGGTCCGCAAAGGGTGACCAAACTCGTGCTCGTCGACGTGGTGCCGCGTTACGAGAAGGACGGCAGCGCCCGCATTCGCGAGTTCATGTCCAGCGGTATCGATGGTTTCGGATCGCTGGACGAGGCGGCCGACGCCGTGGCCGCGTATCTGCCGTATCGGAAGAAACCACGCAGCCCAGAGGGGTTGAAGAAGAATCTGCGGCTACGGGACGGACGGTGGTACTGGCACTGGGATCCGGCGTTCCTCACCGCACCGATGGACGACCCGTTCGTCCGGGTGGAGAAGCTCGAGCGGGCCGTCATCGAATCGACGATCCCGATCCTGCTCATCCGTGGCAAGCTCTCGGACGTCGTCAGCGCCGACGGCGTCAAAGACTTTCTCGAAAAGGTGCCCCGGGCCGAGTTCGTCGAGCTCTCCGAAGCCGGGCACACTGCCGCCGGAGACGACAACGATGCGTTCTCCGAAGTCGTGGTGCAGTTCGTCTGCAAGTGACCGTCAATCGCCGCACCGTTGGCTTCAACTTCCTCGAGGAGCCGGAGCTGCCTGCGCCGCAGGTGAGCGAGGAGCAGGCCGAGCAGATCCTGCGTGACCACTACGGATTGCGGGCCCACGCCAAATCCCTGGGCAGCCAGCA
This sequence comes from uncultured Actinomycetota bacterium, assembly GCA_963805835.1. Classification (GTDB taxonomy): domain Bacteria; phylum Actinomycetota; class Actinomycetes; order Mycobacteriales; family Mycobacteriaceae; genus Mycobacterium. Next base: position 54,677 of record CAWDVX010000013.1, read on the forward strand.
GGATCGGAACTTCACCGTGTCGACCGACGGCGGGATGATCGTCGGGGTGTTGAAGGTCGCGAACCCGGCCTTCAACGAAACCGAGCTTTCTGCGCAGGATCTCGCGGCGGATCTGATCGCCGCTTCCGAGCCTCAATTGCGGGTCGCGGTTCCACTGCCGAACGTCGCCGGTGAGAAATGCACGACCATATCGGGTTTGGTGGACGGAACAGCGTATGTCCGGCTTCTGCGATATCTGCCGGGAGGGACGCTGCTCCAGTCGGGCTACCTTTCTCCGACGGTGGCGGCCGGTCTCGGCGAGGTAGCGGGTCGGGTGAGCCGGGCACTGGCCGGCTTCACTCACCCTGGGCTGGACCGGATCCTGCAGTGGGATCTACGTCACGGTGCTGACGTTGTCGCCGAACTGATTTCGCACGTTTCGGACCGGGCGCACCGGAGCGCGCTCGAGGCCGCGGCCCAACAAGCTTGGTCTCGTATCGCACCATTGGCCGAGGATCTGCCGCGGCAGGCCGTACATCTGGATCTCACCGACGCCAACGTGGTGGTGTCGCGCGATCACGGTGGCGCCCACGCCGACGGTGTCATCGACTTCGGCGATCTGACCGACAGCTGGGCGGTGGCCGAACTGGCGATCACGGCGTCGTGCGTGCTGGGCCACGTGGGCAGCGACCCCACCTCGGTGCTGCCGGTGATCAGGGCGTTCAACGACATTCGGCCACTGTCCGCCGTTGAGGCAGAGGTAGTGTGGCCGCTGCTGGTGTTGCGCACCGCGGTGCTGATCGTGAGCGGCGCGCAGCAGGCCTCGCTCGATCCGGACAACGACTACGTCACAGAGCAGTCCGACGGCGAGTGGCGGATGTTCGAGCAGGCTACTTCGGTGCCGATGGATGTCATGACCGAGGTCATCAAATCCGACCTCGGGCTGGCCCGGGCACCTGCGGCGGTTGAGGTCGCCAATCCGCTTATCGGTGCATCCACGGTGGTCACACTCGACCTGTCAACCACGTCAGATGCATATGACGATGGCAGTTGGTGCACAACGGACGTCGAGGACCAGCAGGCTCGTGCCGCCGTCGACGACGGCGCCGAACTGGTGGTCACGGCGTACGGACAGCCGAGGCTGAACCGGGCACCGAAACTGACCCAGGACAGCCCCGCGGTCGTGCCGACCGGTATCGATATCTGGCCGGCCTCGGACACCCAGTTGCTCTCCCCGTGGGACGGTGAGGTGGTGAACGCCTCCGCCGAGGCGATGACGTTTCGCGGCGGCGGTTACGAACTGACGCTGTCAGGTGTGCGGTTGCGCGCGTCGGGCAGTGTGCGCGCCGGCGACACGCTGGCGGAGGCATCTGCCGAACAGTGGGTGCGGGTGGGTCTGCAGCCCGTCGGTGCGTCCCCGGCACCACACTTCACCACGGCGGAGCTGGCGTCGGGTTGGCTTGCGCTGACGCGAGATCCGCGACCATTGCTCGGGTTGGGCGCCACGGAGGTGCAGACATCGGGAGATCTGTTGTCGCGCCGCGACGCGAGCTTTGCGCAGGTGCAGGAGCACTACTACCGGGTGCCGCCACAGATCGAACGCGGGTGGCGCAACTACCTGCTGTCGACGCGAGGCCGGTGCTACCTCGACATGGTCAACAACGTGACCGTGCTCGGGCATGCCCATCCGCGGGTGGCCGACACCGCGTCCCGACAGTTGCGCAAGTTGAACACGAATTCGCGGTTCAACTACGCGGCGGTGGTCGAGTTCAGCGAGCGGCTGGCCGCTACACTGCCCGATCCACTGGACACCGTGTTCTTGGTGAACTCCGGTTCGGAGGCAAGCGATCTGGCGATCAGGCTGGCCACGGCGGCGACGGGCCGCCGCGATGTAGTCGCGGTCAGGGAGGCGTATCACGGGTGGACCTACGGCACCGATGCGGTGTCGACGTCTATCGCCGACAACCCGAATGCGCTTGCTACCCGGCCAGATTGGGTGCACACCGTCGATTCGCCCAACAGTTTTCGCGGCAAGTACCGCGGCGCCGAAGCAGTCCGCTACGCCGCGGACGCGGTACGCCAGATCGAGGAACTGATCGCCGGTGGCCGAGCGCCCGCTGCGTTCATCTGTGAAAGCGTGTACGGCAACGCAGGCGGGATGGCCCTGCCCGACGGCTATCTGCAGCACGTGTATGCGGCCGTGCGCGCCGGCGGCGGTCTGGCCATCTCCGATGAGGTTCAGGTCGGGTACGGCCGTCTGGGCGAATGGTTCTGGGGTTTCCAGCAGCAGGACGCCGTGCCCGACATAGTGTCGATCGCCAAGTCCACTGGGAACGGATATCCACTCGGTGCGGTGATCACCAGCCGCGAGGTCGCCGACAGGTTCTCGTCGCAGGGGTACTTCTTCTCGTCGACCGGGGGCAGCCCGCTGTCGTGCGCGATCGGCATCACGGTGCTCGACGTGTTGCGCGATGAGGAATTGCAGCAGAACGCTTCCCGGGTCGGCGCGCACCTCAAGGCGGGCCTACAGGCGCTGCAACAACGGCATCCGATCATCGGCACCGTGCACGGCATCGGGTTATACCTCGGTGTCGAGATGATCCGTGACATCGAGACGCTCGAGCCCGCGACTGAAGAGACCGCCGCGATCTGTGACCGCATGCTCGAACTCGGCGTGATCATCCAGCCGACCGGTGATCATCAGAACATCCTGAAGACGAAGCCGCCATTGTGCATTGACGTCGAGTGCGCCGACTTTTATGTCGACACGCTGGACCGCGTCCTGACCGAAGGCTGGTAGCGGCCGGCAGAAATTCGCAGTGGTTTCACATTCGACGGGCTCGAGCGGCAACGATACGACGGATGACGCCGGCTTCAGCGTCGCGCGCCGTCACTCGTGGTCGATGAAACCCGATTCGGCTATGTCGTCGAAATCGTCGACGGCAAGATCGCCAAGTCGTCCGACTACCTCGCGACGTGGAGACGGCGACGAGGGCCGTCACCTAAGCCAACAATGGCACCGCGTCGTGTTTGGTGTCGGTGAGTATCTCGAACATTGCACGCCGCGAAGCGACGAGTTCCGCGCGCGAAAACGCCTTTCCCGCAACCTGAACCCGGCACGTCGCGATGGCCGAGTTGTAGCAGTACTTTTGCGCGCCATCGGTATCTGTGTACGTCAGCCCGATGATGTCGGTGGGCTCTGCCGTGATCTCCCCCTCGATCATGTGATCGCCGATTCGGCCGCCGAACGACCACGAGAACGGCTCGTAGCGGGCATGCGTCTGCAGGCTGCGAAGGAGGGACCGCACGGCGAATTCCTCTCCGGCATGCCGGAACACGAACAGCGTGGCCGTCGGGGTGAGCATCCGGCCGACCGCTGCTCGCGCCGTGACGATCTCCAGAGTTGTATCAGGCGCGTTGTCGAATCCGCACACCTGGCCGAACGCGTAGGCCGGTGTGTGCCTGGAACCCCAGTTGTGGTTGACACTGCCGGTCCACCCGTCGACGACGACACGCACGTCATCGAGTTCGAGGGCGCCATTGAATTCCGCGAGCGGGTGCCGCACCGTGGTCTTGGCCGTCGGGATTCGCGCCTTGTAGGCGCGCTCGGTGAGAAGCTTGACGGGCTCGGCTGTCCCCGGGGTGATCCGCAGATCCCAACGTGCCGAGCGATTACCCCCGGTGACGACGCCCTGCGCTGACCGGTCGTCGATGGTGGCGGCACCGATTCGCGCGGTCCAGTCGTCGTAGTCGTATTCGGCCGCATCGATGGGGTAAGGCTCTTTGAGCGCACGGTTTCCCGATCCGTCGGGGTCGAAGACCATCACCCAGACGTCTGCGACGGCCTCCCCTGCCGTCGGCAACAGCACAGTCTCGCGCAACCACAACCCTTGTGGCCGGTCAGGATGGTTGGCCCGAATGTAGCGACTCTCGTAGTACGGGGCCTGCCCCGACATCCCCGACATCCCAGACATCACGGCTTCAGCATCCAATACTTGGGTGGTGATGGGTGCACAGATCGCGGCCTACGTGCTCGGTGCGGTTGCGGCGGTGGAGGCGGTCGCGCTGGTCGCGCTCTTTCTGCAGCGCAACCGCGAGCGCGAGGAACTCGAACAACTGCGAAGCCGCGTCGACACCAGAAACATGCTGCTCTCGGGTGGCCGCGAAGCGGTCAAGACGGTATGGCAGACGGCCAATATCCTGCGCAAGGACGGGTTCGGTGCCGCAATGCGGTCCTCCATCGAAGACCTCGCGGACTGGGCCGAGGTCGAACGTCCGGATCTGGCCCGGCTGGCGCCCAGCGGCCGGGTCGCGATCCTGTTCTCCGATATCGAGGAGTCGACGGCGCTCAACGAACGCATCGGCGACCGAGCCTGGGTCAGACTGATCAGCCGACACGACAAGATGGTGCGCCGGCATGTGTCGAAGTACTCGGGCCACGTGGTCAAGAGCCAGGGCGACGGCTTCATGATCGCCTTTGCCCAACCGGATCAGGCGGTGCGGTGCAGCCTTGATATCCAGCGCTCGCTTCGCAGAGAGTCCGAGAACATTCGGGTACGCATCGGGATCCACGTCGGCAAGTCTGTGCGGCGCGGCGACGACCTGTTCGGGCGCAACGTCGCGATGGCCGCCCGCGTGGCCGGTGAAGCCAACGGCGGTGAGGTGTTGGTCAGCAAGGAGGTGCGCGACGCGCTCACCAACATTGACGGCTTTGCGTTCGACGACGGCCGCGACGCCGACCTCAAGGGTTTCAGCGGTACCTACCGGCTCTACGCCGTCGCGGCCTAATCCGTGGCGTTGTCGGCCTCGGCAACCCGCTGGTGTAACCGTGCGCGGATGTCCTCGGGCGTGTACGCGTTGCGACGACGTTGATCGCGCGCGACCAATGCTCCGCCCGCCACCACACCGGCGACCCCGGCCAGCCCGACCCACTTCCATATGCCACGCATACCAAGAGTCTGCCTAAGCTGTGGCGGTGAATCCAAGCACGGTGTCGCTGGCAGCGGCGCTCGATGAGACCCGGACCGGCGATCTTTGGTTGTTCCGAGGCAGTTCAGGGCCCGATCGAGCGATTCAGACAATGAGCAACAGCCCGGTAAATCACGTCGGGATGACGATCGCGATCGAGGATCTGCCGCCGCTGATTTGGCACGCCGAACTGGGCGACAAACTGACAGACATGTGGACGGGCGGCAATCACCGCGGAGTTCAGCTCAACGACGCACGCCTGGTCGTAGAGCGATGGGTGCACAACTATCACCAGCGCTGCTGGTTTCGCGAGCTGACGCCCTACGCGAATCGCGATCAGGAGGACCGCGCCCTCAAAGTCGTCGCGCGCATGGATGGCACGCCTTTTCCGAGCACCGCCAAGCTGACCGGCCGCTGGTTCCGTGGTCGCCTGAACACCGCAGATTTCACGCGCGGAATTCCGTTCGTTGCACAGCAAGGTTCGCCAGGCCACGCAGCGCAAGAAGAAGGAGAAGCTGCAGGTCGGCCTGGAGACGGCGTATTGCGCCGAAACCGTCGCCATCACCTACGAGGAGATGGGACTGCTGTCGACGGAGAAGCACTACAACTGGTTCGATCCGGGCGTGTTCTGGAGCGGAGACGAGCTGCCACTCGCACCGGGATACCAGCTTGGCGCGGAAATCGCGGTCGCGGTCGACCCGATCAGCCTCGGGCTAGAGACGCGCGAAGCAGGGATTGGTGTCCTCGTTGGGGATCGACGCGTTCTGGCTGGAGAACTTCCCGACGACTCCGGAATCGGTCACTTTGACGCTGTCGGCGTGGATCCCGAGCGGGTAGTTGTCGTTCAGCTTCTTGGTCAGTCCGTCCAGTGCGGTCTGCACTGCGTCCTTCGGCAGCGGACCCGTCACCTCGAGCACCTGCAGATTCAGGTCACCGTCGATGACGACGGGCTTGGCGGTGACGTTGTTCTCGCCGGCGTCCAGAATCACCGTACCCGCGGCGCGGTTGGTGCGGACCCCTGTGACGAGATTGCCCACGCCGGGCAGGTTTTCGGCGACGGTGTCCTTGATTCCGGCCGACTTCCAGTTCAGCGTCGCATTGAGCGATCCGATGGTTCCTTTGGAGTCTCCGGAATCGTGCAGTCGCACATCCGCGAGGGTGACCTCGGCCGTCATTCCGTCAGCACTCTGCACGCGATTGCCGTCGGTCGCGACCGAGATGTTGGTGTAGTCGCCGGTGAGGTACTGCCACAGGAAGGGCGGACTCACGCCGAAAGAGACTGTGGCGCCGTCCTCGACAACGCATTCGGCGACTTCCACCAGGACCGTATCGGCGCGGTGCCGGGCGTAGAGTTCGGCGCCCGCCAGCCCACCCGCGAACAGCGCGAGCACGATGACGGCGATCAGGACGATCGACTGCCGATTGTGGCGGCGCGGGGTGTCCGTCAACGACGGTGGTGCCGCCCCCTGTATTTCCTGGGTCGGCCGGGCATCGGCGGGTGACGGTGCGCGGCGGATTCTCCGAGCCGGCCGGGTGCGCGACGCACGAAGCTGATCAGTCGGCGGCTCCGGACGTGCAGACGGCAGCGGCAGCGTCGCCGGATCCGGCGGTGGTGTGCCCCGACCGCGCCAATCGGGTTGGCCGGGACGCTGCGGCGGGCTCACGTGCGCGATTGTGCCCTATCCCCGGATGCGTTGATACCGAAGGCCTGATCGCTCTCGGAAACCCGACGTGACGACCGTCTGCTATGCCTGCCCGAGCGTGACCTCGGTGGTCTGAGCTGCGCCGGACCGGTCGACGTAGGTGAGGGTGACGGTGTCGCCGGGCGCCTTCGAACGAACCGCGGCGACCAGCGCCTCGGGGCCGTCGATCACACGGTCGTCGACCTTGGTGATCACGACGCCACTTGGCAGCCCGGCCGCGGCGGCGGGGCTTCCCTGCGCCACCCTGGCGATTGTCGCGCCGCCGGCGGTGGGGTCGTTGCTGAGCTGCACCCCCAGCGAGCCGTGAGTAGCCGTGCCGTTCGATATCAACTCCTCGGCAATGCGCTTCGCCTGATCGGAGGGGATGGCGAAACCGAGCCCAATCGAGCCGTTGGGCGGCCCGGAACCTTCCTGGCCGCCGCCACCGAGCGTCGCGATCGCAGAGTTCACCCCGATCAGTTCACCATTCATGTTCACGAGTGCACCGCCCGAGTTGCCGGGGTTGATCGCTGCGTCGGTTTGGATCGCATCGATCACCGAGGTCGCCTCGCCGGAACCATCTCCGGCGGCGACTGGACGGTTCAGCGCGCTGACGATCCCCGTTGTCACGGTTCCCTGCAGGCCGAGCGGTGAGCCGATGGCGACGACGTCCTGACCGACGTGCACATCGGCTGAGGAACCGATGGTGATCGGCGTGAGGCCCGAAACGCCCTGTGCGCGAACGACGGCGATATCACCCGCAGGATCGGTTCCGACCACCTCGAACGGCACGGTCTGGCCGTCGGAGAAGCTAACGGTGGCTCGAGTGTCGCGAGGACTCGCATAACCTGTCGGGCCGGCGGCCTCGGCGACAACGTGATTGTTGGTCAGGATCAGGCCATCCGAGGTGAGAACGATGCCCGAACCCTCCCCACTCTGACTGCCCGTGTCGATCTGGAGCTTGACCACACTGGGCATCACCTTGGCGGCAACTTGTTCCACGGATCCGGCGGGCGTATTCGCCGCCGGCCTGGCAGAAGGCTCGGCTGCGAGGGCAGTCCGTGCGACGGTCGAAGGCTCTGACTGGGTCGCTACCGCAGCCGCTCCGACCCCTCCGCTCACCACGGCAACGGCAAGGGCTCCGCCGATCATCACGATTCGGTTACGCGACCGCTTCTGCTTCTGGACCGGAACCGGAGCCGTAACTTGCTGATGTGCAGTGTGATACGGCTCATGGGGCCGTGCCACAACTGCTGGCCCCCGGTATCGCCAGTCATAGGGTGAGCGATACATTGCCCTGACGTCAGTCGGGTACGCCTGTCCCGTAACGTGTTCCGCTAAGGGCGGATGGTGGGGATGCCGCGGGGCACGCGGTGCGGTGTTCGTCATGACGTCCTGTTCGCTCCTGAATCCTCAAATTGCACAGTTGATTAGCCCACCGTGCCTTGACCATCTGAGAGTGAACTGAGAGATACCTATGGAGAGTCAGCGACTTTTCATGTCGGCGCCCTGACCCAGATCTACGAACCCGTCTACGTTTTCGCGATGCATCAAGGGCTGACCCGGACATGAATCCTGGGGTTGAATTCGCCTTCTAAGCAGCACTGTCAGTGATGGCCACGCTGCTGGCGACTGCGGTGTGCAAAGGGGGTGTGGTTGTGGCCGCACGCCGCCACCGATTGGTTGCCCAGCTCCACCGGCATGTGCCCGCCTGCGGCCTGGTGTACCCCCTTTCGACGCCTGAACCGTGGCATCGTCATCGTGGGGATCGACAGGAACACTCCCGGCTGCCGAAAAGCCCGGGCGACGCCCCATCGACATGCTGGCTGACGATGCCGTGGCCTGATAGCGTCGCGATCCGATGCGATGGGTGGAGAGAACCCCGTGACGATCGTGGTGATGGATGGCCCGACGGCGTCTGCGCTCGCGCAGATATTGCCACTGCTACTGCTGACCTTGATCATCGAGCTGCGGCGTACGGCATTGCACCGCAAGGTTTCCCGTACCCTCTTCGGCGCATTCTTTTTGTTGTTTGGCGTGATCGAAACGGTGCTGGTGCTGTCGATCGACGGTGAGCTCTACCCATTCCAATGGGGGGATCTGCTGTCCGCTATCGCCATCTTCGGACTGCTCGCCATCATCTGTGCGATCTCCTTCCTAGATCCGCACGACAGTTGAGCTCGCCGGAATTGAAATAGACGGGGCCGGTAGGAACCAGCCGGGCGCGCAGTCTCAGCGAGACCGATAGCGCAAATGGACAAGGCCGTCCTCGAAGATTCTGTGCGCGGCGAGCCGCAGGTTGAGATGCACGTCGTGCGGCAAGGCGCGGAGGCCACCGCACACCATCCTCGGAACCACGAAGAACTGGAAAGTCCCTGACCATGCCCGCACGAATCGCTGCGGCCGCGACAGTGGGACCGACGATCTCGACCACACCCTCCGCCTCGTCCACGATCCGCTACAACTCGAACAAGCTCCTCACATGCCGAACCGCGTGCGCCCGATAGCTGCGACGGCGTCTGAGGGCCCCCTCACTTGGACTTGCGCGGCGTCGCGACGCCCGAAGAGATACAGCAGCAGCTCCCCCGGCGGCCCAACGATGCGAGCAACGGGTTTGCCTCGCCTGGCCCTTATGGTCTTGCCCGCCCCAGCCCACTCGAGTTCAAGTCCGCAACCGCGCAGCCGCCGAGAGAGAAACCATGGCGCGCGATTGGTGTTGCGCCACAGCGCCGCGTCCATCTCGGGAGAGTTCGTCCGAGGCAAAAGGCCGCCGGCTCTCCGCACGTCCTCGTGGTGGACGAAGAACTCGTTGAGGTTGGGAAACTGCCGCACCCAGTTGATGCGGAAGAAGCCTCGCGGCGGCCCGGACCGGATCGTGGCGACGAGCCAGGTGAAATCGTTCTGCGCGAGTGCTTCTCTGCGCCGCTCGGCGAAATGGCCCCAGGCACCTGGGATGACGAGCCCCGGGGCCGCCACCGGGTCGTGCTCCCGAAGCACAAGGTGTGCCGCCAGGTCGCGAGTCGTCCACGGGCTCAAAAGGGTAGGCGCATCGGGACCGAGTTCATCGAGCAGGTCGGCCAGCTCCTTCCGCTCGACGGCATCGAAGAGCGGGGCGGCCATGTTGCCGGAGCATACTCAGCCCCCTGCTGACAGCGCCGTTGTCAGCCAGAATGCTGCAGGGACGAATCACACTGCGCGGGCGGGTCGCCTCTGACTGTCAGAGTCTCTAGTCAGTCGGTACGAATGCCAACAGCGGAATTCTTCGGTCGCCGGAGGATTCTTCGTACATGTCATAGACGGAGATCCATTGCCTGACTAGCGCCCAAAGACGGTCGTACTCGTCGCCGGTGACTTCCTCGCCGACGAACCGACCCTGGAACCCTCCCGCGCAGAGCTTCACGGCGGGATGCGCAAGCACGTTGTGATACCAGGCCGGATGACGCGTACTGCCGTAATTCGACGCCACCAGAATGACCCGGTTTCCGTCGCTGAAATAGATCAAGGGCGTGACCCGCTCAAGTCCCGATTTGGCACCGGTATGCGTCAGCAGTAGAAAACGGGGCCAGGGCCCGATGGAACTCACACGTCCACGGGTGCGGCGCATCAGCGTGGGATCGACCCGCGGTGAAACGTGCCGTAGATACCACTGCCCGGCAGGCGTCTTCGCGACCTTTGCGATGACACCCTTGACGAGGCCGGCACCGTCGGTGGTCGGATCCACACTCGGGATCGGCACAAAGCAATCGTAACCGCGTCGGTGGGACGTTCGGGTGGAAAGATCTACCCTACTTCTGGGCTGCTGACTGAACGTTGAAGCGGATTCGACCGGGTCGGCCGCCGACATCATGCCCAAGCTCGCCCTTAGCGGCGGCGTGACCGGCCGATCGATTTCGGCAGTGTCGCGACTGAGCGAGCTATATTCACGCGGGTATCGGTTGGTTGGTTGGGGGTGACCGTGGAGAGCAGCCGATGGGTACGGGTCGGTGGCATCGCAGGAATCCTGTACGTAGTGATCGCGTTGGTCGCGGGCGCTCTTCCAGGAGCAGCCCCCACAGCGGACGGCACGGCCGTCACATATCAGAACTACTTCATCGCAAAGCACGAACTGCTCGTCACGCAAGGGTGGTTGTCCCCGGTTGCGGTGCCACTGCTGTTGATGTTCTCGGTTGCCGTAAGCCGGATCTTGCGTCGATCTGACAACTACCTATGTGAACTGAGCGGATGTTGATTTCGTTCCCTGGCCTAGTTGTGTGACGGACGGTGGTCCAGCGGAATGTACGTCCACAGACGTACCGGCGAACTTGCGTATTAGTTCGGCTGCCATCTGGGACTTGCCGCCGTTCTTGACGCAGACGAACAGCACTGACGGGGTGCGCTCTGGTGTGGACATTAGACGGCGGGGTTGATGCCGAGTTCGGCCAGAAGTTGACGCACCCGCACTTCGACCTCGTCGCGGATCGGGCGGACGGCGTCTATGGCCTGGCCCGCCGGGTCGGGCAGTTCCCAGTTCTCGTAACGCTTCCCGAGGAAGAACGGGCAGGCGTCACCGCACCCCATCGTCACGACGACGTCGGCAGCCTGGACGATTTCGTCGGTCCACGGCTTGGGGAACTCGCGGGTGATGTCGATGCCGATTTCGGCCATGGCGGCCACGGCGGCGGGGTTGATTTCGTCGCCCGGTTCCGATCCTCCCGACCAGGCCACGCCTTGGTCCCCGGCGAGGTGGTTGAAGTATCCGAGCGCCATCTGGGAGCGGCCTGCATTGTGGGTGCACAGGAAGAGCACGGTGGGCTTGGTGTCGGTGATCTTGCCTTCGACGCGAGCAAGAGCGGTGAGGCGTTGGCGTGCCCACCGTTCGGCGAGCAACGGCAGGAAGTTAGGGATGGTGGCGCGACCGGCGAACTGCTCATAGGACGAGTGCAGGAATCGTTCGATGGTTTCGACACCGAAGAACTCCCCGAACTCGGTGTGCAGCCGGGTGGCCGCTGTCTTCAAGGCATGCTGCTGGTCGATGGACAGGTCGCGCCGGACGTGGGCGGCTGGGGAGACGGGGGTGTCGGTCATGGTGTGCTCCGATCAGGAGTGGAAGTCAATGGTGTTGTGCGGGTGGTGAAGCGGCGTCGCAGCGCGAGGGAGACGTAGACCAGGGCAACGAGGACTGGCACCTCGATGAGCGGGCCGACGACTCCGGCAAGTGCCTGTCCCGAGGTTGCGCCGTAGGTGGCGATGGCAACGGCGATGGCGAGTTCGAAATTGTTGCCTGCTGCGGTGAACGCCATCGTGGTGGTGCGTTGATAGCCCAGACCGAGCAGAGCACCCAGGAGGTAGCCGCCACCCCACATGATCGCGAAGTACGCGAGCAGTGGCAGGGCGATGCGGACGACGTCCAGTGGGCGGCTGGTGATCTGATCACCTTGGAGCGCAAAGAGAATCACGATGGTGAACAACAGCCCGTAGAGCGCCCAGGGGCCAATCCTCGGCAGGAACGTGGATTCGTACCACTCGCGTCCCTTGGCTTTCTCCCCCAGCCGTCGGGAGAGGTATCCGGCGAGCAGCGGGATGCCCAGGAAGATCAGTACCGACTTGGCGATCTGCCACGGTGAGGCGCTGATTGTGGTCTGTTCGAGCCCCAGCCAGCCGGGCAGCACGGATAGGTAGAACCAGCCGAGGACAGCGAACATGACGACCTGGAACACCGAGTTGAGGGCGACGAGGACGGCGGCAGCTTCGCGGTCGCCGCAGGCGAGGTCGTTCCAGATGATGACCATGGCGATGCAGCGAGCGAGGCCGACGATGATGAGGCCGGTGCGGTATTCGGGTAGGTCTGGCAGTAGCAGCCAGGCCAGGGCGAACATCAGCGCGGGTCCGAGGACCCAGTTCAACACCAGGGAACTGATGAGCAGTTTTCGGTCCCCGGTCACGGTGTCCAGGCGGTCGTAGCGGACCTTGGCCAGGACCGGATACATCATGATCAGTAGGCCCAGGGCAATGGGCAGCGAGATGCCGTCGACTTGCACCTTGTCTAGTGCGGTATTCAGCCCTGGTACGAGGCGGCCAAGGAATAGGCCCACCGCCATGGCGAGGCCGATCCATACGGGCAGGAATCGGTCCAGTAGCGACAGCTTTCCGACGACTGCGGTATCGACGTCGGTTGCGGCGGGCGCGTTCACGATCAGCAGCAGGCGTTGGTAGCGGTTGATTTCTCTGCCTCGGCGGCGGTGCCACCACAGCAGACGCCACTCTCGGCGGTGCCTCCCTCAGAGTGTTCGGGGCTGGTGCCGAAGGTGTCCGAGTCGGCGAGGACGGTGTAGACCTCCCATTTCTCCCCAGCGGGTCCGGTGACCCAGACCTTGTCCTGGGTGGCGAAGCAGCAGGTGGTGCCTATCTCCTCGTCGGTGAACAAACCCTCGTCGGTGAGGCGGGCGATCTCGGCGTGCACGGTCGCGCTGGATTCGACCTCGACGCCAAGGTGGTTGATGGTGCCGCCCTTGCCGGGGTTCTCCAACAGGACCAGCTTCAACGGCGGTTCGACAATGGCGAAGTTCGCGTAACCCGGTTTCACCTTGGCCGGTTCGGTGTTGAACAGCTTCGAATAGAACGTGACGGCTTCGTCCAGGTCATCGACGTTGAGGGCGAGTTGAGCGCGGGACATGGTGGCTCCTACCTATGTGGCTTATGTCGAACTACGGGCATACACGATGATGCCACCTCTTCGACGTATGTCAATATCCATGGCAAGATAGGCGCATGCCGAAGACGTTGCCCACAGTGGACATGTCCGCGCCAGTGCGCTGCTCGCCAGTGGCCGCCGGTCCCGTCGGCGATCAGGCGGCACTAGAGATTGCGCTGAGACTCAAGGCATTAGCGGACCCGGTTCGGGTCAAGCTGGTCTCACTGCTGTTCAGTTCCGGCGCGGGCGAGGTGTGCAGTTGCGACCTCGCGACGGCGGTCGAACTGAGCGAATCAACGGTCAGCCACCACCTGTCCCAGTTGCGCCGCGCAGGTCTGGTCGAATCCGAACGTCGCGGAATGAACGTCTATCACCGACCGCGCCGCGATGCGCTAGTGGCACTCTGCACAGTGCTAGACCCGAACTGCTGCCGCTAGGTCACTCGTCGGCGCTCTCGGCCAACACGCGGTAGACGGTCGCCCTCGACACACCGAGAGTGGCCGCGATGGTGTTGGCGGACTCGCCGCTGGTGTGCATCAGTCGCGCCAGTGCCATCTTGGAGTCATCAAGAGCCTTCGGGCGGCCAATCGACAGTCGATAAGTACCTACTGAACAGGGCATTTAGACGTTGAACCGGAACTCGACCACGTCACCGTCGGGTCATCAGCATTAGCCGCCAATGAAATCAGAGCCTACGGATGGCCGGGGGAGCCTCTCGTGTGATCGATCCTGGGCGCCCGCCTGATCTTGGCCTGAACGGGTGCGACCGCAACAGTAGTCGAGCCGACGGGTTGCGCAAAGGCTCGGACCGGCATGATCGATGAGAGGGTGATGCCCGGTGTTCACGGTGTGGTTGCGGACACGTCCCCCCGCAACCACGCACGCAGCATCAGCGCCACCCCGCTGAGCAGCGATACCGCGGCGGTCAGGACGAGCAGCGGACCCAGCCCCACGTCGGGGAGAGCCGCACCTGCGAGGGCCGGCGCAGCGACTGAGCTGATCGCCCCCACGATCAGACAGCCCGTGAACGCCGCACCCGCGCGATCGGGTACCAATTCGGCGGTCCAGATCGCGAGCACCGCCGACCCGGTCATGTATCCGATGCCGAAGATGCACGCCGAAACTGCCGTCGCGGCCAGAGAGTCGCTGGCCAGTCCGAGAAGCGCCAACGCGACACCGACCGCGACGAGGCACAGCGCGGCGACCCGCATGCTGCCCGCTCGCTTCGACATGGCCCCTGTCGCGACGGCAACTAGGCCGCTGATACCCACGACGGCGTAGAGCGCCGGGACGGCAGCCGCCGGCAGGGTGCCGCCGTCGAGGACGTCCGCGGCGTAGGTGAAGTAGATGATGATGACCCCGAAGTAGACCACCGAGTAACAGACCGGGACCCGAAGCGCTCTGGCGAGCGAGAGGGCACCACGCTGACCGCTGACGCGTGCATGCGGGCTGGTCCGCGGCACCAGGCGGAGGTTCACGACGGCGGCGGTGACAGCGGCGAGGGCGACACCGGCCCACACCAGCCGCCAGGACCCCAGCACGGCAACGGCCGAAAAGCCGCCCAACACGACGAGGCCGCCGCCGGTGCCGGTGGTGATAATCGCGAGCGCCCTCGGCTGCTGTTGCCGGGCAACGATTCGCGTCACTATCTCGGAGTAGGGCGCCCAGACCCAGCCACCCGCGCTGCCGGCCAGGATGGCACCGAGGGCGAGAATCCACGGAGAATGCGCGAACGTCACGATGACCGCCCCCAGAGCGCCGCAGAGCCCGCCCACGGTCGTCGGTGCCCGCGAACCGCGTCGCGCGGCCAGTGGCCCCGCGAGCAGCAGGCCGGCCAGATAACCGCTGAACGTGGCACTGGCGACCAGGCCGAGCACCGGCTCCGATAGACCCAGGTCCTGCCGGATACCAGGCAGCGTCAGCCCATAGGCGTAGCGGGCCATGCCGAAAGCGACACCGACCACGGCGGCACCGGCGATACCGATCCGGCTGCCGGCCGACAGCGTCATCGAGGCCCACTTATCTTCTGGCGTGCACTGGGGCTGCTGCGTACCTCACCCCGGAGCGGCGTCTCGATGCCCTCAGCTCTGACCGGTAACGGTGAACTGCGGGCGTGAGAACCAAAGAGCCGTCCGTCATTGAATAGGCCTGTGCACCGTCCGGATACCGCTTACTCGAATCCATCACCGCGCGAACCTGTCTCCCGGCGGACGCGAGCAGCGTCGCGAAGCGACGCAACGTCACATCAACCCGGTCGTAGTTGAGAGTTCCGGGGTCGGCCTTGGAGGCTGCTGACTCAGGAAGGTGGCACCTGGCATTTCGACCCTTGCTACTGCCTGGTCTTAGATGTTGGAACCGGAACTCGACCACGTCGCCGTCGGCCATCACGTAGTCCTTGCCCTCCATGCGCACCTTGCCTGCGGCCTTGGCGGCGGCCATCGAGCCGGCCTCGATCAGGTCGTCGTAGGACACGATCTCGGCCTTGATGAAGCCCTTCTCGAAGTCGGTGTGGATGACCCCGGCCGCCTTCGGCGCGGTGTCGCCCTGGTGAATCGTCCACGCCCGCGACTCTTTCGGCCCGGCGGTCAGGTAGGTCTGCAGCCGCAACGTGTGAAAACCCGCCCGCGCCAACGCATCCAGGCCCCGCTCGGTCTGGCCGATCGACTCCAGCAGCTCGGCGGCCGACTCGTCGTCGAGCTCCTGCAGTTCGGCCTCGATCTTCGCGTCGAGGAACACCGCGTCCGCGGGCGCCACCATCTCGCGCAACGCCGCGACCCGGGCGTCGTCGGTGAGCACGCGCCTCGTCGGCGTTGAACACGTAGAGGAACGGCTTGGTCGTCAACAGGTTCAGCTCCCGCAACGCCGACACATCCGCAGCCGCGGCGAACAGCGTCGTGCCGCCGTCGAGGATCTCCTGCGCCGCCACCGCCGCCTCGTGGACCGGCCGGCGCTCCTTGTGGGTGCGCGCCTCCTTCTCCAGCCGCGGCAACGCGCGCTCCAGCGTCTGCATGTCGGCGAGGATCAACTCGGTCTCGATCACCTCGATATCGGACTTCGGGTCGATCCGGCCGTCGACGTGCGCCACGTCGTCGTCGGTGAACACCCGCACCACCTGGCAGATCGCATCGCTCTCGCGGATGTTGGCCAGGAACTTGTTGCCCAAGCCCGCGCCCTCGGAGGCGCCTTTGACAATCCCGGCGATGTCGACGAACGTCACCGGCGCATGGACGATCTTTTCGGAATCAAACATTCTCGCGAGCTCGGCCAGCCGCGGATCGGGCAGCGGCGACGACGCCCTCGTTCGGCTCGATCGTCGCGAACGGGTAGTTGGCCGCCAGCACGTTGTTCCGCGTCAGCGCGTTGAACAGCGTCGACTTGCCGACATTCGGCAGTCCCACGATTCCGAGGTTCAGGCTCACAGGGTCGACAGTCTAGGAGACTCTGCCGGGCTCGCCAGCAGCGCGCTGACAGCCTCTCCAGGCGATAGCCGGTACGGTCTACGTGTGTCAGCACAGCGCGCGAGGTCGGCCGTGGCGGCCGACCACCGCTCTGCGCACCCGAATATCCCAGGTGTTCCCTGGTGGGGTGCGGTGCTCATCGCGGCGACTCTGATGGCCGTCGGCTTCGCCTTCGACGCCGGCTCAGGCGGCAAAGAACTGACGATCGTGTTCGCCGGCACCTACGTGGTCGGCTGCATCGTCGCGGTGCTGGCGGTGCGGCAGGCCGGCATCTTCACCGCCGTCATCCAGCCGCCGCTGCTCCTGTTCGGCGCCGTGCCGGCCGCGTACTTCTTGTTCACCGGCAGCAAGCTCACGGTCTCAAAGACATACTGATCAACTGCGGCTATCCGCTGATCGAGCGCTTCCCGCTGATGTTCTTCACCTCCGCGGTCGTGCTGCTGATCGGGATGGCCCGCTGGTACTTCGGGATGTCGTCACACCGGGGCACGCCCGCGACGGACGCCAACGACGAGCCGCGCGGCGACGGACTGCTCGCGGCGGTGATGTCCAAGGTGTCCGCGCTGCTGGCCGGCGGCGAGCACGACGAGGAGGCCGACGAGCCGCCGCGTCGTCGCGGGCACCGCGGAACGCCCCAGCCGATCGACGAGCCGCAGCGGCCGGCCCGCAAGCCGTCCCGCGCCGTCGCGATCACGGCATGCGCGCCCCCCCGAGACGGAGCTCGTCGAGCCCGTGGTCGAGCGGCCGCGCCGCCCGCGCCCGAACCGGCAGGCCGAGCCGCCCATCGAACCGCGCCGCAAGCCCCGCCGACGCGTCAGGCCAACGCAGGGCCATGCCGCCCGTCGATCGCCGCTCCGGATACGAACGGCCCGAGCGTCGGCGCCGCTTCGACGACGACCAGCCGCCCTTGTCGCACAGCGGCGGCAACCACAACGGGGCGGCAACGGCACGCACCACCCGGTGTCTCGGGTGCGCTACCGCGGCGGCGACGACGGCGAGGACTACGACCGATACCGCGACCAGTACCGCGCCGGCACCGGCCATGCGCACGCGACAGCCGCGGGAGCAGGCTCGAAAACTGGGAGTACGACGTCTGAGCCGCTCAGGCGCGGGCGGGTCGGATCTCCCTGGGCAGCGCGAAGACCAGCGTCTCGTTGGCGGTGGTCACCGGCTGCACCATGTCGTAGCCGTACTCGGCGAGCCGCTCCAGCACTCCGCGCACCAGATTCGGGCACCGACGCGCCGGAGGTGACACCGACGGTGGTGACGCCGTCGAGCCAGGCCGGGTCGATGTCGTCGGCGTAGTCGACCAGGTGGGCGGCGTCGGAGCCGGCGCCCAGCGCCACCTCGACCAACCGCACGGAGTTCGACGAGTTGCGGGATCCGACGACGATCACCAGCTCGCACTCCGGCGCCATCGCCTTGACCGCGACCTGGCGGTTCTGGGTGGCGTAGCAGATGTCGTCGCTGGGCGGATCCTGCAGCGTCGGGAAGCGTTCCCGCAGCCGGCGCACGGTCTCCATCGTCTCGTCGACGCGACAGCGTGGTCTGCGACAGCCAGATCACCTTGTTCTCGTCGCGGACGGTGACGTCGTCGACGGACGTCGGGGCCGTCGACGAGCTGCACGTGGTCGGGCGCCTCGCCTGCGGTGCCGACGACCTCTTCGTGGCCTTCGTGGCCGATCAGCAGGATGTCGTAGTCGTCGCGGGCGAACCGCTTGGCCTCGTTGTGCACCTTGGTCACCAGCGGGCAGGTGGCGTCGATGACCTGCAGGCTGCGCTCCGCGGCGTTCTGGTGCACCGTCGGGGCGACGCCGTGGGCGGAGAACACCACGATCGCGCCCTCGGGCACCTCGTCGGTCTCGTCGACGAAGATCGCGCCCGCTTTGGCCAGCGTGTCCACGACGTGCGCGGTTGTGCACGATCTCGTGGCGGACGTACACCGGCGCGCCGTGCTTCTCCAGCGCCCGCTCGACGGTCTCGACGGCGCGGTCGACACCGGCGCAGTATCCGCGCGGCTCGGCCAGCAGCACCCGCTTGCCGGTCAGGCCGCCGGCGACCGAGCTCGAGGCACCCGGAATCCCCATGTTGAAGTCGGTGGCATGGTTCCAAGGGTACTGACACGCGCGGCTCCGAGAGGCCAGCCGTAGGCTGGGGCCCATGGCAACTGCACCGTATGGGGTCCGTCTGCTGGTGGGCGCGGCGGTGACCGCCATCGAGGAAACCCGCAAGCTTCCGCAGACCATCCTCACGTACCCGATGACCGTGGTCAGTCAGATCGCGCACCTCGTGATGAAGATGCAGCAGGACGTCGCCGACCTGGTCATCAAGGGCGACGAGACGCTGGAAGCGCTCTTCCCGCCCGAAGGACGAGCAGCCCGAGTGGGCGACCTTCGACGAGGACCTCGACGATGCGCCGACGACGCCGGTGCGTGGACGGCGAACGCCTCACCGAGGGCCGGTTCGCGCTGTTCACCGGCGGCGAACCCGAGGCCGGCGACAACGCCGCGGCTGGGCCGGTCGCACGGTCGACGTCGGCGAGCGCGCCCGAGGTCGTCGAGGAACTCGACTACGAGGCGCTGACCCTGGCCCAGCTGCGGGCCCGGCTGCCGTCGCTGCGCGTCGCCGACCTCGAGGCGCTGCTGGCCTACGAGGAGGCCACCAAGGCCCGCGCGCCGTTCCAGACCCTGCTGGCCAACAGGATCACCCGCGCGACCGCCAAGTGAGCCCCAGCGGGCCGGGAAATGACTGACGCCGAGCCGGGAAGTCGCCCGACAACCCCTGGCCGGTGCGCGCGGTCGCCACCCGCGTCGCGAAGTAGATCGACAAGCTGGGCACGGTGTGGGTCGAGGGCCAGATCGCCCAGCTGAATCTGCGACCCACGGTCGCGTTCATCATGCTGCGCGACCCCGCCGCCGACATGTCGCTGTCGGTGATGCTGCCCGCGAGACCTGGTCGAGAACGCACCGGTCGAACTGGCCGAGGGCACGCAGGTGATCATGCGCGGCAAGCTGCAGTTCCACACCGGCCGTGGCACTTTCTCGTTGCGGGTCAGCGAGATTCGCGCCGTCGGCATCGGCGAGCTGCTTGCCCGCATCGATCGGCTGCGCAAGCTGCTCGACGCCGAGGGCCTGTTCGATCCGCGACTCAAGCGGCCAATTCCCTTCCTGCCCAACACCATCGGGCTCATCACCGGCCGGGCTCAGCGCGCCGAGCGCGACGTCGACGACGGTCGCGGCGGGCCGCTGGCCTGCGGTGCGATTCGCGGTCCGCAACACCGCCGTCCAGGGGCCCAACGCCGTTGCCCAGATCGTCGAAGCGCTGCGCGAACTCGACGCCGACCCCGACGTCGACGTCATCGTGGTCGCCCGCGGCGGCGGCAGCGTCGAGGACCTGCTGCCGTTCTCCGACGAGACGCTGTGCCGCGCGATCGCCGCGTGCACCACGCCGGTGGTCAGCGCCGTCGGCCACGAACCCGACAATCCGCTGTGCGACCTGGTCGCCGACCTGCGCGCGGCCACCCCCACCGACGCCGCCAAGCGCATCGTCCCCGACACCGCCGCCGAACAGGCGCTCGTCGGGACCTGCGGCGGCGCAGCGCGCGGGCGCTGCGCAACTGGGTGCACCGCGAGCAGCGCACCCTGGGCCAGCTGCGCAGCCGCCCGGTGCTGGCCGCGCCGCTGGCCGCCCTGACCGCGCGGGCCGAGGAGATGCACCGCGCGCCGTGCCGCGGCCCGCCGCGACATCACGCGGCTGGTGGCCGCCGAATCCGACCGCGTCGGCCATCTGTCGGCCCGGCTGGCCACGCTGGGACCGGCGGCCACCCTGGCCCGCGGCTACGCGGTCGTGCAGACCCTGCCGGATGCGTCGCGGTGCTGCGAAGCACTGCCGACGCCGCCAAGGGCACGCGGCTGCGGGTCCGGGTGGCCGACGGGGCAGTCACGGCGGTCAGCGACGGCCCAGAAGGGACATCAAAATGAAGCCCATTAGTGAACTGGGCTACGAAGAGTCCCGCGACGAACTGATCGAGGTGGTGCGGCAGCTGGAGCAGGGCGGACTGGACTTCGACGCGTCGCTGAAGCTGTGGGAACGGGGCGAGGAACTGGCTAAACGCTGCGAGGAGCACTTAGCTGGAGCCCGCAAGCGGGTCGAGGACGCGCTGGCCGCCAAGGAGCCGAAGAAAGTTGAGATCGGAACGATTTCGAGCCTTGGGGGTCGAAACTGGAACACGTTTCAGTTATGCTTCCCGGCATGGGTGATGCAACGCTGACCACCGACCTCGGCCGCGTCCTGGTCACCGGCGGCTCCGGATTCGTCGGCGCCAACCTGGTGACCGAACTGCTCGAGCGCGGACACCAGGTCCGCTCGTTCGACCGCGCCCCGTCGCCGCTGCCCGCGCACCCGCGGCTGCAGGTGCTGCAGGGCGACATCTGCGACACCGACACCGTCGCCGCCGCCGTCGACGGCATCGACACCGTCTTCCACACCGCGGCGATCATCGACCTGATGGGCGGCGCATCGGTCACCGACGAGTACCGCCAGCGCAGCTTCGCGGTCAACGTCGGCGGCACCGAGAACCTGGTGCATGCCGCGCAGGCGGCCGGGGTGAAGCGCTTCGTCTACACCGCCTCCAACAGCGTGGTGATGGGCGGCAAGCGGATCTCCGGCGGCGACGAAACCCTGCCCTACACCGAGCGGTTCAACGACCTCTACACCGAGACCAAGGTCGTCGCCGAGAAATTCGTCTTGTCGCAGAACGGTGGCGAGTGGCGGATTGCTGACGTGCTCCATCCGGCCCAGCGGCATCTGGGGCCGCGGCGACCAGACCATGTTCCGCAAGCTGTTCGAGAGCGTGCTCGCCGGCCACGTCAAGGTGCTGGTCGGCAGCAAGAACGTCAAGCTGGACAACTCATACGTGCACAACCTGATTCACGGCTTCATCCTCGCCGCCCAGCACCTGGTGCCCGGCGGCACGGCACCCGGGCAGGCGTACTTCATCAACGACGGCGAGCCGATCAACATGTTCGAGTTCTCCCGGCCGGTCGTCGAGGCGTGCGGGCAGCGCTGGCCGAGGATCCGGGTGCCCGGGCGGCTGGTGCGTTCGCGATGATGGTGTGGCAGTGGCTGCACTTCCGGTTCGGGCTGCCCAAGCCGCTGATCGAACCGCTTGCGGTCGAGCGGCTGTACCTCGACAACTACTTCTCCATCGCCAAGGCGAAGCGCGATCTCGGCTACGAGCCGCTGTTCACCACCGAGCAGGCGATGGACGAGTGCCTGCCGTACTACGTCGACCTGTTCAAGCAGATGAAGGCCGCAGGCAAGGCTCCGGCGGTCAGTGTCGCCGCTGCTGCGCCACCCGGAGGTTGAGCCCCTTTTCGCCGTACCGCGCGTCAGCTAACGAGGTGGACCGGGTGTCGTGTGACTGCCTCGATCCGCGACCCGGCCCGGTGTAAGAGATCGGTGCCCAGTGCGATCAGCCCACGCGCGGCGGCGATCTCCTCACCGATCATGGGCTGGCTGAGATCCTTGGGATTGCGGCGGGCGTCTCCGACCGCGGTAATGCGTCGCCGTCGCCGAAGTCGACATGGACGGTCGCATGCGTATGCGTCTCGTCCTCGTCGAACCGGACCTCGATGCGCCATGTGTTGGTCAGGTCTCTGTCGTACATATTTGGGCCTCCGCCCTCCACCGTCTACGTACAGATTGCGCCTCACCGCTCGTTTGCGGCGAAAACGGGCAGGTAAGTATCTGCTGAGATCGGGGACGAAGTACCGCCCAAACGGCTTGAAGCGGAATACCGTTCGACCCGGAACGCAACGAACCGACGCTGAGGAGACGTATATGCCCGACGGGAAACCGAACATTCTGGTGATCTGGGGCGACGACATCGGCATCTCCAACCTCAGCTGTTACAGCGACGGCGTGATGGGTTACCGCACCCCGAACATCGACCGCATCGCCAGCGAGGGCATGCGCTTCACCGACTCCTACGGCGAGCAAAGCTGCACCGCGGGGCGAGCAGCGTTCATCAGTGGACAAAGCGTGTACCGCACCGGAATGAGCAAGGTCGGCATGCCGGGCGTAGACGTCGGTTGGGCTGCCGAAGACCCGACCATCGCCGAATTGCTCAAGCCGCTGGGGTACGCCACGGGCCAGTTCGGCAAGAACCACTTCGGTGACCTGAACAAGTACCTGCCCACAGTCCACGGCTTCGACGAGTTCTTCGGCAACCTCTATCACCTCAATGCCGAGGAGGAACCGGAGAGCTTCGACTATCCGCACAAGGACCAGTTCCCGCGCCTTCACGAACTCGCGCTCCCTCGGGGCGTGCTCAAGTGCAGGGCCACCGACGAGGTCTCCGACGGAGCCCGACGACGAGAAGTTCGGCCCGGTCGGCAAGCAGATCATCGAGGACACCGGGCCGCTCAACGCGAAGCGCATGGAGACCATCGACGACGACATCGCCGATGCCACCGTCGACTACATCAAGCGTCAGCACGCCGAAGGCAACCCGTTCTTCGTCTGGATGCAACTTCACCCACATGCACCTCTACACCCACGTCAAGCCGGAGAGTCGCGGGCAGTCCGGGCTATGGCAGTCCGAATACCACGACGCGATGATCGATCACGACAAGAACGTGGGAACCGTGCTCGACATCCTCGACGAACTCGGGATCGCCGACGACACCATCGTCATCTACTCCACCGACAACGGGCCCCACCGCAACACCTGGCCCGACGCGGGCACCACGCCGTTCCGCAGTGAGAAGAACACCAACTGGGAGGGTGCGTTCCGGGTGCCCGAGATGATTCGCTGGCCAGGCAAGATCGCCGCAGGCAGTGTCTCCAACGAGATCATCCAGCATCACGATTGGCTGCCGACCCTGCTTGCCGCCGCAGGCGACACCGACATCGTGGAGAACCTCAAGAAGGGCCACAAGATCGGTGACGTCGAATACAAGGTGCACATCGACGGGTTCAACCTGCTGCCCTACCTCACCGGCGAAGTCGACAAGAGCCCGCGGCGCGGCTTCTTCTACTTCTCCGACGACGGCGACTTGGTCGCGATGCGATTCGAGAACTGGAAGAGCGTGTTCCTCGAGCAGCGCTGCCAGGGCACCCTCGAAGTCTGGGCCGAGCCGTTCACCCCTCTACGGGTGCCAAAGCTTTTCAACCTGCGCACCGACCCCTACGAGTACGCCGACATCACGTCGAACACGTACTACGAATGGTTCCTGCGCCGGGACTACTTCATGATCTATATGACGGCGATGGCGACGGCGTTCCTCGACACGTTCAGGGAGTTCCCGCCCCGCCACGAACCGGCGAGCTTCAGCATCGACCAAGCGGTCGAGAAGCTCGAGAAATTCCTTGGTCAGGACTAACGAAAGCGAGAACGAAGTGTCAGATAAGAAGCCGAACATTCTCGTCATCTGGGGCGACGACATCGGGATCTCGAACCTCAGCTGCTACAGCCGCGGCTTGATGGGCTACTTCACGCCCAACATCGACCGGATCGCCGACGAGGGGATGCTTTTCACCGACTCCTACGGCGAACAGAGCTGCACTGCCGGGCGGTCGTCGTTCATCACCGGCCAGAGCGTGTACCGCACCGGCATGAGCAAGGTCGGGATGCCAGGGGTCGACGTCGGTCTGCAGAAGGAGGACCCGACCATCGCCGAACTGCTCAAACCGATGGGCTATGCCACCGGGCAGTTCGGCAAGAACCACCTCGGCGACTTGAACAAGTACCTGCCGACCGCGCACGGATTCGACGAGTTCTTCGGCAACCTGTATCACCTCAACGCCGAGGAAGAGCCCGAGCATGAGGACTATCCGACCGCCGAAGAAGCGCCGCTGCTGCGCAAGGCGCTGCTCCCCCGTGGGGTGATCCACTCCTGGGCGACCGACGAGGACTCCGGCGAGGTGGACGACCGATATGGCCCCGTCGGCAAGCAACGGATCGAGGACACCGGACCGCTGACGAAGAAGCGGATGGAGACCATCGACGACGAGACCACCTCGGCGTGTGTCGATTTCATCCGGCGTCAGCATGAGGCCGACACTCCGTTCTTCGTGTGGATGAACATGACGCACATGCACTTCCGCACCCACACCAAGCCGGAGAGCAAGGGGCAGGCGGGACGCTGGCAGTCGCCGTACCACGACACGATGATCGACCACGACCGCAATGTCGGCACGCTGCTGGATCTCGTCGACGAACTCGGGATCGCCGAGGACACCATCGTCATCTACAGCACCGACAACGGCCCGCACGCCAACAGTTGGCCCGATGGTGCCACGACCCCGTTCCGCAGCGAGAAGGCCACCAACTGGGAGGGCGCCTTCCGGATTCCGGAGATGATCCGCTGGCCCGGAAAAATCAAGCCGCGCAGTGTATCGAACGAGATTGTCCAGCACCATGATTGGCTGCCCACGTTCCTGGCGGCGGCGGGCGATCCGGACATCGTCGAGAAGCTGAAGCAGGGCCACAAGGCAGGCGACATGACCTACAAGGTGCACATCGACGGCTACAACCTGCTGCCGTACCTCACCGGCGAAGTGGACCAGAGCCCCCGACGGGGAATGATCTACTTCTCCGACGACGGCGACGTACTGGGAATCCGCGCCGAGAATTGGAAGATCGTGTTCATGGAGCAGCGTTGCCAGGGCACACTGCAGGTCTGGTTCGAACCGTTCACACCGCTACGCGCACCGAAGCTGTTCAATCTGCGCACTGACCCGTACGAGCACGCGGACGTCACATCGAACACCTACTGGGACTGGCTTATTGATCGTCTCTACCTGATGTTCTACGGGTCGGCGATCGTCAACCAGTTCCTGGAGACCTTCAAGGAGTTCCCGCCGCGGCAGGAACCGGCGTCGTTCACCATCAACAACGCGGTCGAGGAACTCGAGAAGTTCCTGGCCACCCGTGGTGGCTGAGCGTGGCAGAACTCACCTCTTGGAACGACGGTCCCACGAAGTCGGCGATCGTCGACTTCGTGGGCATGGTCACCACCGAGGGCGGACCGGATTACGTTGCGCCCGAGGCCCGGGTCGCCGTCTTCGACAACGACGGCACGCTGTGGTGCGAGAAGCCGATGTACATCCAGCTGGATTTCATCGTGCGCAGGCTCGCCGAAAAGGCCGCAGCTGATGCGTCGCTGGCCGATCAACAGCCATATAAGGCAGCGGTCGCCGGCGACTTGCAGTGGTTCGGAGGTGCGATCACCAAGCATTATCAAGGAGACGACTCTGATCTGAAAGTGCTTGCAGGCGGCATCATGTCACTGCATGCGTCGATGTCGGTCGAGGACCACGCTGCGCTGGTCGGGCAGTTCTACGCAGAGGCCAAACATCCGACGCTGAATCGGCCGTACCAAGCACTGCACGTACGCGCCGATGGTCGAATTGCTGCGGTATCTCGAGGCGAACGACTTCACCTGCTACATCGTCTCGGGTGGTGGCCGCGATTTCATGCGACCGGTCACCAGCGCGATCTACGGAATACCACCCGAACGGGTGGTGGGCAGCTGCGCAGGATCTGAAATTCGAGGGTGCCGACGGCCACGGGCGAATTGTTGATCCAACCGGCGCTCGACGTCTTCGATGACGGACCCGAGAAGCCGGTGCGCATCTGGAGTCGGATCGGGCGGCGCCCGATTCTGGCGGCGGGCAACTCCAATGGCGACGACGAGATGTTGCAGTACATCGGGCAGACCGGACGGCCGCGCTCTACGTCTGGTCGTGCTCCACGACGACGCCGATCGCGAATTCGATTACACCGCCGGCGCGGAGCGTGCTCTGGACCATGCCGAGCAGTTCGGCTGGACCGTGGTGAGCATGAAGAACGACTGGACGACCGTCTTCGGTGACTGAAATCGAAACACGGATACCTTGAGCAACGGAAGCGCGATCTCCCTCAGTTTCGGGGTCTCGTGA
Organism: uncultured Actinomycetota bacterium; assembly: GCA_963805835.1. GTDB lineage: Bacteria > Actinomycetota > Actinomycetes > Mycobacteriales > Mycobacteriaceae > Mycobacterium. The sequence goes on from CAWDVX010000013.1 coordinate 81,379, forward strand.
GCATGCCTGCGATCAGACCGTACCGACGTGGCTGGTTGCGGCTCGACGTGATCGGGCCTTGCCACGGTTCCGTCGTGATACCTCAGGCAATGGCTACGCCAGCGTGCCAACATGCCGTCCAATTCGGTTTGTACACGGCATGGTGCCGCTGTTGGTTTACGCCGTCGTCGGTGGCTCGCGGACAGCGAGCGTGACGACGACCTCAACAATCGGCACCCTAACTGCGTCGACCATGCTCGGTGCGGGCATCGTCGCCGGGTCGCCGAACGCGCCGGCTCAACTGGTCACGCTTACCTCCTGGTTGGTGTGATATTGCTGATCGCCGCCTGCTGCGCTCGGCTCGTGATAGAGAACGTCAACCAGGCGACACTTATCGGTATCAAGGCAGGCGTCGGCCTGACCGTCGCCGCGTCGCAGTTGCCGAACTACTGGGTGTCCAACCGATCCAAAAGAAGACGGCTTCTTCAAGGTCGTCGGGTCGGCGTTGCGCCAACTCGACCACGCCAATGTCGCCACATGCTGGTCTCGGTGGGTGCCATTGCGGTGCTCTCGCGATGGCTCGCTGGGCGCCTGCTCTTCCGCTCCACTTGTCGTCGTGGCATTGGCATCGCCCTCGCCGCGCCTCGGCTACCGGAGTTGGGGGTGCCTCATCCAGAGGTTCCCCGGGCTCCCGCCGGCGCTACCTGCGCTCGATCTCTGCCGACTTGTTCCCGGCGCGTTGGCGATCGCTTGATGGCGTTCCTCGAGACGCTTGCAGTCGCCGGGGCGTGCGGCGTCTCGATGAGCCTCAGATCGATCCCAATCGTGACTGTCCGCCAACGGCCTCGCAGCTACTTCGGTGCGTTTTTCCATGCGTGCCCCCGGCCGGGGGGTCCACAGACCGGGATGACCTGAAATCGGGTGCCAAAGCCAGGTTCAGTCTGACACGGCGGCCTGGCCGTGCTCGTCGCGTACTGTTGGCGCCGGTCTCAGCAGTGCCGCAGCGATCCTCGGGGCCCGTCTGGTCGCGGTGATCGGATTGGTCGACGTCAAAGCGCTGGTCGCCTTATCCGGTCGACAAGCACGAGTCGCCCTGCGGCCACCGTCGGCATCCTCGGCTGACCGCGGGACTGCTTCCGGCGGTCGCCGCAGGCGTGGTGCCAGCTCTACCCGTGCTGCGCGAGCTCAACAAGGCCCATATCGTCCAGCTGACCGAGCGGACGGTAGGTGGGTCGAAGGGCCGGAGAACACCTCCAGTACACCGATCCCTCGATCATCAAGTCCGCGTCGCTCTCTACACGGCGAACCTGCGCACAACGTCGATCGCATCCGCGCGCTCGTCGCGCAGTGCTCACCCCGACCCGACACCGTGGTGTGGGACCTGTCCGCCAGGCTGCGGTCGCTCGACCATCCTCGACGGACGGCGACGCCGAGGCAGAACTCAGTGGCGTCCGGATCGTCACGCGCGCTGCCCGAGGACGTCCATCGGCGCGCAGCGATGGCCGTGGTGGCGAGGGTCGAAAGAGAGGGCGCACTGCGACGGTGGACGAGCCGTCACACGACCTCGTCTGGATTCCGGGGCAGACCGTCGTGCTGGGATCGGACCGCCACTACCCGGAGGAGGCTCCGGCACGCGGTCGCCGTAACGAATTCTGGATTCAACGGCGCCAGGTCAAACGAGTTCGCGAATTCGCCACGCGACAGGTTATGTGACGTAGCGAGAGACCTTGGACGCGTGACTAGGACGGGCACCAATACTCAGTTCGCCGAGTTCGTTGACGCCACAGGGTATCTCACGGTCGCCGAGCGGCCGGTGAACCCGGCCGACTACCCGGATGCTCCACCGGAGAACCTGCAGCCGGGGTCGATGGTGTTCACCCGCACAAAGGGACCGGTGGACCTCCGACACCTCAACCTGTGGTGGACATGGACGCCCGGCGCGTCGTGGCGCCATCCCGTCGGCCCGCTGTCCTCGATCGCCAAACGCGCCGACCACCCGGTCGTGCACGTCGCGTACGAAGACGCCGAAGCCTATGCGGCGTGGGCCGGTATGTCCCTGCCGACGGAGGCAGAGTGGGAGACCGCGGCCCGCGGCGGTTTGGAGCGAGCGGAGTACACCTGGGGCGACGAGCCAGAATCGCCTGGCAGCCCGCTGGCCAACTACTGGCACGGCGATTTCCCGTGGCGCCCCGAGAAGGGCTACGGGCGCACGGCGCCGGTCGGCAGCTACCCGCCCAACGGCTACGGACTGTTCGACATGGCCGGCAACGTGTGGGAGTGGACCACCGATTGGTACGGCGAAACCCGCGACGATGAGCCCTGTTGCGCCTCAGATAGTTACGACCCACGGCAACCCCAGTTCCAGGTGCCTCGCAAGGTCGTCAAGGGTGGATCGTTCCTGTGCGCCGACGTCTACTGCCTGCGATACCGTCCCGCCGCCCGGCGGCCACAGCCGGTCGACACCGGCATGAGCCACGTCGGCTTCCGCTGCGTCAAGCGCTAGCCGCCGTGCGTGGCGATCCACTGCCGCCCGCGCTCGACGGCGTCCTCTAGCGCGCCGAACACCTGTGGCGTGGCGCCGAAAATGCCGTCCTCACCGATGAGCTCGACGATGCCGCCGCGCTTCAGCACCGCTTCGGCCTTCGGGCTCACACCGGCGATGATCAACCGGCCGCCGTTGCGCTTCAGATCGGTAGCCCACTTCGTGAGCGCGTTGATCACCTTCGACGACGGCACGTCGGGCAGCGCCGCCATGGACAGCACCACCACCGCGTTGCGTGAGTCCGCCACCTTCGGCCATTCCTCGTCAATCCTGGGCACCTCGGCGAACAGCCCGATCCCGGCGTAGTGCAGGACGGTGACCTGATCGCTCGGCAGTTGGTCGGGCACCGAGGCGCGCTCCCAGTCATCGCCGACCGGACGCAACGCGATCAGCTGAGCCGACTCTGCGGCCTTGACGCAATAAAGCACCAGCGAGGTGATCGCCCCGACGAGTATCGCGGTGTGCAGCGGCAGTTGCGTGGTGGCTGCGAACGTGATGAGCATCGCCACCGCCGACAGCGGCGCGGTACGCAGTACCAGCCTGATGTCCGCCCAGCGGCCGATCACCAATTCCATGCCGATCACCAGGATCAGGCCACCGATGACGGGCATCGGTATCGACTCCGCCAACGACCCGGCGACCAAAACAAGCGCGGCCAACCAGATCCCGGCGAAAATGCCGGCCCACCGGGTCTGTGCTCCCGCCGAGACGGCCACTCCTGTCCTGGACAGTGATCCGCCCGTCGGCAGTGCGCCGAAGAATCCACCGGCCAGGTTGGCCGCACCCTGGGCGACGAAATCCTTGTTGGTGCTGGGACGTGTGCCGTCGGGGTTCGGCACTGCGGCCGAGATTCCCGCCGCCTGGGCGAGCCCGACCAGCGCCACCGCAAGTCCCCCGGCCAGCAGCGCCGGCATGGCGGCGAAGTTGGGAATCTCCAATGGTGGCAGTGCATTCGGGATGGACGCGATGTCACCGACAGTCTCGACGTCGACCGCGAGGACGGCGACGCCTGCGGTGACCACGACCAGCGCGATGAGCGTCGCGAAGGCCTCCAGCGGCTTGATGAAGTGGAACACCGCCCACACCGCGACGGTGGCGACGGCGACCAGACACGGCGCAAGCTGCCAGGACCCGATGTGCGCGACGGCATCGATGAACTTGCCGACGGTGTTGTGACTGTCGGGTCTGTAGCCGGTGGCGTCGTGGATCACTCCGGCGATGATCTGCAGCGCGATACCCGTCGTGAACCCGGTCATCACGGCGTTGGAGACGAAGTTCATCATCGCCCCGAAGCGCAGCAACCCGAACAACAGCATGACCGCGCCCGCGACGAGCACCAGCGCCGCGATGTTGGACGGATCGGTCGGGTCGAGACCCGCAGCAGTCAGCACACTTTGTGACGTCAGGGCGAGCGCGCTGGTCAGCGTGGTGACCATCAGCACCGTGCGGGCGAACATCGACCCGACGATCGTGGAGACGACGCCGGAGTAGAGGCCGGCCACCGGGTTGAACCCGCCGATGCTGGCGTACGCCATTCCTTCGGGAATCGAGAACAGTCCGGTGACCAGCCCCGCGATCACATCACGAAATCGTGGGCGCCCCAATGACCTAAACCGGCTCACCCTTCACAGCCTGCCACTCGATGAGCTGTGTCAGCTGTTTTCCGCGGCCTTCTTGATCGCGGCGAGGGTGGCAGGTATGCCGCTCTCCGCCATCGCGCGACGGTGCTCGATATGGGCTTCTGCCTTCTCGCCCCACCGCTCCCGAAAGCCGGCGATGCCTTTTGGCAGGAACTCCCAGTGCTCAGTCAGTCGAGTTCCATCGTCCTCGGGCTCGAAGGTGTAGCCCCAGTGCACCCAGCCGTCGTTGACTTCCCACGCGAACTCCCGGCCCGGATCGGCGGCGACGACCTGGCTGCGGGTCTCCCACGTGCGCTCGGGGATCTCGTTGCGTCCGGTGAACCAGGCGCCGACCTGTGGGCCCGCGCCGTCGTCCCACCAGCAGGCTTTGCAGACGGGGCTCCACTCCCCCATCCTGGTCACGTCCGACACCAGCGCATACAGCTCTTCTGGCGTCACGGCCACGTATATCGATTCCGACATCTTCAATTCGGCCACGAGCCGAGTGTGTCAAAGAGCTAAATTAGAACGCGTTCTACTCGCCGTCGAAAGGGCAACTGGATGAGCAACGGTAAAGAGCGGCTGGCCAGGAACGCCATCGTCATCGGCGGAGCGTCCGGCATCGGATGGGCGACTGCGCAGGCCCTGGCCGACGACGGCTGCCGCGTCACGATCGCCGACCTGAATGCGGACGGGGCGACCGAGCGGGCCACCGAACTCGGCGCGCCCCATACCGCCGCTCAGGTGGATGTCACCGACGAGGCATCGGTGGAACGGCTTTTCGGCGAGACCGGACCGGTCGACGTCGTCGTGAACTGCGCGGGCTTCGGCAGCCTCGGTCTGATCACCGACCTCTCGGTCGACGAGTTTCGCGGAGTCGTCGACGTGTGCCTGAACGGATCGTTCATCGTCGCCAAGTACGCCGGACAGCAACTGCGCGAGGGCGGCTCGCTGGTCTCGATCAGCTCCCTCAACGGACGGCAACCGGCCGTCGGGATGAGCGCCTACTGTTCGGCCAAGGCGGGGCTGTCGATGCTCACTCAGGTCGCGGCGCTGGAATGGGGGCCGCGCGGCATTCGGGTCAACGCGGTGGCGCCCGGCTTCGTCGACACCCCGCTCACCGCGGGTTCGTCCCTGATCCCCGGCCTCGTCGAGGATTACGTCGAGAACACCGCCATCGGACGCGCAGGCAAGCCGGAGGAGATCGCCGCCGCGGTGGTGTTCCTATGCTCGCCGAAGAACTCATGGCTGACGGGCGAAGTCCTCGACCTCAACGGCGGCGCGCACCTCAAGCGTTATCCAGATGTGTTGGGACATGTGATGAAACTGGCAGAAGCGCAGTGATGTGGGGGTACCACCCGCGCGAAGGGCAGGGGGACGCTCGCGCGAAGAACAGAGCACAGTGATGAGCGCTCGCGCGAAGAACAGGCTGATATGAATTTCAACGGAAGACAGGCAATCGTCACCGGTGCCGGATCGGGCATCGGCGCTGCGCTTTGCCGTGCGTTGGTCGCCGCGGGCGCCGACGTCGTGTGCACCGATATCGACGGTGAAGCCGCCGAGAGGACCGCCGCCCCGCTTGGCGGCAAAGCACGCGCTGCCCGACTCGACGTCACTGACGCCGCGGCCGTACAGGCCGCCGTCGACGAGGTGGTTGACCGTGCCGGCCGGCTCGACCTGATGTTCAACAATGCGGGAATCTGTTGGGGCGGCGACACCGAACTGCTGACGCTGGACCAGTGGAACGCGATCATCGACATCAACATTCGCGGCGTCGTGCACGGCGTCGCCGCCGCCTACCCGCTGATGCTGCGCCAGGGCCACGGTCACATCGTCAACACCGCCTCGATGGCCGGACTCACCGCCGCCGGCCAGATCACCAGCTATGTGACAACCAAACATGCCGTGGTCGGTATGTCGTTGGCGCTGCGATCGGAAGCTGTCCCGCGCGGCGTCGGCGTGCTCGTCGTATGCCCCGCTGCGGTGGAGACACCGATTCTCGACAAGGGCGCGGTGGGCGGCTTCGTGGGCCGCGACTACTTCCTGCAGGCCCAGGGCGGCAAGCCATATGACGCCGATCAACTGGCGCGCGACGTGCTGAGGGCCGTCGAGAAGAACAAGGCAATTCTGGTGAAGCCCCGGATCGCCCGCTTTCAGTGGCTGTTCGCCAGATTGACGCCGACATTGATGAACCGCCTGTCCATGCGATTCATCGAAGGGCAACGTGCCAAACAGGTCGAGGCCAGGTCGAAAGTCCGCTAGAAAGAGCGCGTGAACACCGACTTCACGCCCACACAGAAGCGTGCACTTGCGATCGCGACCGTCATCGCGATCCTCTTCGGCGCGTACTTCCTGAGGGGATACTTCATCCTCATCGTGGTCGCCGCGGTGGCGGCCTACCTGTTCCAGCCGCTCTACACACGGCTCAACAGACGGCTCGGCGCAGGCCAATCGGCGACGCTGACACTGCTGGCGGCAGTCGCCGTGGTGTTCGTGCCGCTCGGACTCTTCGTGTTCCTCGCGGTAGTCCAGATCACCAACATGGTCGAACGAGTCGCCGTCTGGGTACAGCGGACCGACCTGTCCGCCCTCGGTGACCGGTCCCTTGCGCTAGTCAACGAGGCGTTGGCCCGGGTTCCTTTCGTCCACGTCACTGTCACCCCGAAGTCGCTACAGGATTCGATGACCACCGTCGCGCAGGAAGCAGGCAAATGGCTGCTCGGCCTCCTGCAGGGCGCAGCCGGTGGCGCTTTCGGCGCGATTACGTCGGCCATCCTGTTCCTGTACGTGTTCCTCTCGCTGCTGACCAACCGGGACAAGGTGCTGCTGCTCATCCGGCGGCTCAATCCGCTCGGCGAGGAGATCACCGACCTCTACATGACGAAGATGGGTGCGATGGTCAAGGGCACCGTCATGGGGCAGTTCGTCATCGCTGTCTGCCAGGGCGTCGCCGGCGCTGCGTCGATCTATATCGCCGGATTCCACCAGGGCTTCTTCTTGTTCGCAGTCCTGTTGTCCGCACTGTCGGTCATTCCGCTGGGCAGTGGCATCATCACGATTCCGTTCGGTGTCGGAATGGTTCTGTTCGGCAACGTATTCGGCGGCGTGTTCGTCATCTTCTTCCACCTCATCGTGGTGACCAACATCGACAACTTCCTGCGGCCGATCCTGGTTCCTCGGGCGGCGCGCCTTGACTCTGCGCTCATGCTGCTCGCGGTGTTCGCCGGTATCGCCATGTTCGGCGCCTGGGGCATCGTGATCGGTCCGGTGCATCATGATCGTCATCGTCACCACGATCAGCGTGTACCTGGCCGTGTACAAGGGTGTGCCGATGGACCAGCCCGATGAGAAGGACACGAAACGCAAGCCACGAAACCCATTCCGGCGGTTGGGCCACCGCGTCATGCAGAAGCAGGACGAAGACGAGTCCGAGTCCGAGTCCGAGAAGGACCAGACGGAGCCCGCGGCTACGTCAGGCGCTGAGTGAGAAACTCGACGACACGCTTGCGCGCCTCGTAGGCGGGGTGGCCGTCGACCTCGCGGACCTCGAGGGTCAGCACGGAGTGCGCGGTCTTGCCGAAGCCGTATTCATTGCCCTTCTTCGAGTTGATCTCGATCACCTCGAAGGCGTCACCGAGGCGCTCTTTCAGCGTCTTGAAGCGGGCGCCCGGCGACAGCGGGTCCTCGCTGAACCGCAGGCCCATCGCGCACAGACCCTCGTCGGCGGCCCGTCGTTCGACGATCTTCAACTCGGCTTCAGAGACGCCGGGATCGCGTCGCTGCTTGGCCGTCAGCCCAATCGGCAACGACGGTTGGCTCAGCACCGGGCGCCAACACGCTGTCATCCACCGCGGCCGCCAATGCAAAGCCGCCACTCCAGCACTCGCCGATCACACCGACACCCTTGCCGGGAGTCTTCGCATTGAGGTCGCGGGCCAGGGCACGCAGGTAATGACCGACCGGGCGGTCTGCATTCGTCGCGAACGCCGCGAATTCCTTTGCCACACAACCGCGCAGCATGACCGGCAGCATCCCCGGCCTGACTGCTGGCGCGCCCGGCGTGCCGTACAGCGACGGAATGGCAACCGTAAAGCCGTTGTCCACCAGATGATTACCAAGCCCCAGCACGCCGGGATGAATGCCCGGCATCTCGGGGATCAGCACCACACCCGGACCTTCACCCTTGCGGTACACGTCGTGCGTGAAGCCCGCAGCGGAGAACGGTGTGGAGGTCCATCCGGTCAGGTCGGCTTCCGGGGCGGTCATCGCGTCTCCTAATCGGCGGGCAGGGGCGAGGCGGTCTGCGTCGCCGCAGCCAGCGTACGGAACTCCTCGGTTGTGGCGGCCCCGGTTATCGCAATCTGCGCCGGCCCCTCCGGGCCGTCCAGTCGAGTGGTCCACAGCGGCTCACCGGACCGCCCGTCCCGGTCTCCGCCGCTGTAGACCACCCACGTGACCCCGTCGACGTCCTCGATGCCTGTCGGATACAGGTCGGACTCGATGGAGCCGACGAGCTTGTCTTCGTCGGCGTTGCTCTGCGTCAGGCTCACATACATCCCGCTGGGCGCCAGGTATCCCACGGTCGAGCTGACCGCGCGCACGCGTTCCCCCGACCGGGTCGGTGCGGCCGCCGTCGATGCCGTTTCTGCTGCCGGAATTGGCCTGCCAGCCGTCGGGTAGCTGCGGGCACCCGGATCGGGATCTTGAGGGCGTCGGCGTCGGCCTGCAGCGCCGCAGGCGCGTCGTAAGCTGGGCGCAGGCCCCTGGGCGGGTCCGCTGCCCTGAAACGAGCACATGCCGAGCACGCCGGCCAGCACGATGCAGGCCAGCACCAACGGCGCGATCGACCAGAACATGTCCCGGCCGTCCTGAAGCAGCCGCGACTTAGCGGGCTTGGGCGCCGGAGCCGGTTGGCCGGCGACATTGGGACGGGGTTGCGGCTGTCCGCTCACATCGCCAGTATCCCAGGTCCCAACGGGCGGGCGGCTAATGGGACAATCCCCCCATGACTCCCGCGCGTGGTGAAGCACCCGACCGCAACCTCGCCCTCGAGCTCGTCAGAGTGACCGAAGCCGGCGCGATGGCCGCGGGACGCTGGGTAGGCCGCGGCGACAAGGAGGGCGGCGACGGCGCGGCCGTCGACGCCATGCGTGAGCTGGTCAATACGGTTTCGATGCGCGGTGTCGTGGTGATCGGCGAGGGCGAGAAGGACAACGCGCCGATGCTCTACAACGGCGAAGAGGTCGGCAACGGCGACGGACCGGAATGCGACTTCGCCGTCGACCCGATCGACGGCACCACGCTGATGAGCAAGGGCATGCCGAACGCCATCTCGGTACTCGCCGTGGCCGAGCGCGGCGCGATGTTCGACCCGTCGGCGGTCTTCTACATGAACAAGATCGCGGTCGGCCCCGACGCCGTCGACGCCATCGACATCACCGCACCGATCGGTGAGAACGTCCGCCAGGTCGCCAAGGCCAAGGGCCTATCGGTGTCCGATATGACCGTGTGCATCCTCGACCGGCCCCGCCACGAACAGCTGATGGCCGACGTCCGCGACGCCGGGGCACGCATCCGGCTGATCTCCGACGGCGACGTGGCCGGCGCGATCTCGGCGTGCAGGCCCGAACTCGGGCACCGACCTGCTCGCCGGAATCGGCGGCACACCGGAGGGCATCATCACCGCCGCCGCGATCCGCTGCATGGGCGGCGCCATCCAGGGCAAGCTCGCTCCCAAGGACGACGAGGAACGCCAGAAGGCGATCGACCTCGGCTACGACCTCGACCAGGTTCTGTCCACCGAAGACCTGGTCTCGGGCGAGAACGTCTTCTTCTGCGCCACCGGCGTCACCGACGGCGACCTGCTCAGGGGCGTGCACTACTCCGGCGGCGGCTGCACCACCCAGTCGATCGTCATGCGCAGCAAGTCCGGCACCGTGCGGATGATCGACGCCTACCACCGGCTCTCGAAGCTCAACGAATACTCCGCGATCGATTTCACCGGCGACAGCAGCGCGGTCTATCCGCTGCCGTAACCACCGACTGAGAAGGGCACACATGAGCGTCGACTCGTCCGCCGACGCAGACTCCAAGGCGGGAACTGAGTACCGCATCGAGCACGACACCATGGGCGAGGTCCGGGTGCCGATCAACGCACTCTGGCGCGCGCAGACCCAGCGCGCGGTGGAGAACTTCCCGATCTCGGGCCGCGGCCTGGAGCGCACCCAGATCCGGGCGCTGGGCCTGCTGAAAGGCGCCTGCGCGCAGGTGAACAAGGACCTCGGTCTGCTTGCGCCCGAGAAGGCCGACGCCATCATCGCCGCCGCCGGTGAGATCGCCGACGGTCTGCACGACGACCAGTTCCCGATCGACGTGTTCCAAACCGGTTCGGGCACAAGCTCGAACATGAACACCAACGAGGTGATCGCCGGCATCGCCGAGCGCAACGGCGTGACGGTACACCCCAACGACGACGTGAACATGTCGCAGTCGTCCAACGACACCTTCCCCACCGCCACACACATCGCGGCCACCGAAGCCGCAGTGCGCCAACTCATTCCGGCGCTCGAGGTGCTGCACGAGTCGCTCGACTCGAAGGCCCGTCAGTGGCGCACCGTCGTCAAGTCCGGCCGCACCCACCTGATGGACGCCGTCCCGGTGACACTGGGCCAGGAGTTCAGCGGCTACGCCCGCCAGATCGAGGCCGGCATCGAACGCGTGAAGGCCACGCTGCCACGGCTGGGCGAGTTGGCGATCGGCGGCACCGCGGTCGGCACCGGCCTCAACGCGCCGGACGATTTCGACGCGCGAGGTGGTCGCCGTGCTCGATCGAGCTCGACCGGACTGGCCGAATTGCGAGTCTGCGCAAACTCACTTCGAGGCACAGGCCGCACGCGACGGGCTGGTCGAAGCATCCGGCGCGTTGCGCACCATCGCGGTATCGCTGACCAAGATCGCCAACGACATCCGGTGGATGGGCTCGGGTCCGCTGACCGGCCTCGGCGAGATTCAGCTGCCCGATCTGCAGCCGGGCAGCTCGATCATGCCGGGCAAGGTCAATCCGGTTATCCCCGAGGCGATTACGCAGGTCGCCGCGCAGGTGATCGGCAACGACGCCGCGATCGCGTGGGGTGGCGGCAACGGCGCCTTCGAGCTCAACGTGTACATCCCGATGATGGCCCGCAACCTGCTCGAGTCGTTCAAGATCCTGACCAACGTCATCGAAGCTGTTCGCGCAGCGCTGCATCGACGGTCTGGTCGCCAACGAAGACCGCCTGCGCGAGCTGGCCGAGTCGTCACCGTCGATCGTCACGCCGCTGAACTCCGCGATCGGCTATGAGGAGGCCGCCGCGGTCGCCAAGCAGGCCCTCAAGGAGAAGAAGACCATCCGCCAGACCGTCATCGACCGTGGGCTGATCGGCGACAAGCTCTCGCTCGAGGAACTCGACAAGCGCCTCGACGTGCTGGCCATGGCGAAGGTCAAGGACGGGAAGCGCTAACCGCTGGCGGTCAAATCGTTGTTGACCTCGACCGTCGTCGGGCCATCGGCGCTGCTGATCGAGTGTGAGCCTGGAATCGTCACCCTCGCCGGGATCTACCGAAAGCTCGGCATCAAGTCGCACGCTGACCTGGGCCGTCATATCGCCAGGGCCTAGTTCGCCCGACAGTAGGGAAACACCCTATTCCCCATCGCGGTTCTACGAACTAGCGTCTAGACGCCGGAACCGATTCACGCTTCTCCAGGAGGATAGGTGCACGTCGACCAAACGCCCTCGACCGCGATGCCCATGGTCTCTGCGGGCTCTGCTCTGGTCACGACCGCGACCAGCCAACCGGCGCTGCGCACTGGCTTCGCAGCGCTGGTCCTGGCCTCGCTGATCGATCTGCCCAGAGCCGAGCCCGCCGAAAGGGTACTGGCGTTGAGCGGCGCGGCGGCCGCGGGGTGGTTGCTGGTCCGGGGTCGTCGCCACTAGTGATTTCGGCGTGTGCGCAGTCACGCTCACCGCGACCCCGCACGCCGAAACCGCTCAGGGCAGGGCGCCGGGGCTGATCTCCTCGAGCATCTCGGTGACCAGTGCCGCGATCGGCGAACGCTCGCTGCGCAGCAGCGTGATGTGCGCGAACAGCGGGTGGCCCTTGAGCTTCTCGATGACCGCGGCGACACCGTCGTGACGACCGACCCGCAGGTTGTCGCGCTGGGCGACGTCGTGGGTGAGCACCACCCGCGAGCCGGCGCCCAACCGCGACAGCACGGTCAGCAGCACGTTGCGTTCCAGCGACTGCGCCTCGTCGACGATGACGAAGGAGTCGTGCAGCGAGCGACCGCGGATGTGGGTCAGCGGTAGCACTTCGAGCATGCCGCGCGACAGCACCTCCTCGAGCACCGCCGGGCTGGCCAGCCCCTCGAGCGTGTCGAAGACCGCCTGCGCCCACGGGCCCATCTTCTCGCTCTCGCTGCCGGGCAGATAGCCGAGTTCCTGTCCGCCGACCGCGTACAGCGGCCGGAACACCACGACCTTGCGGTGGGTGCGGCGCTCGAGCACCGCCTCGAGGCCCGCGCACAGCGCCAGCGCGGACTTGCCGGTGCCGGCCTTGCCGCCGAGCGAGACGATGCCGACCGACTCGTCGAGCAGCAGGTCCAGCGCAACCCGCTGTTCGGCGGAGCGGCCGCGCAGGCCGAACACCTCGCGGTCACCGCGAACCAGTTGGACCTTCTTCTCGGCATTGACCCGGCCCAGCGCATGGGAGGTTCCGCCGAGCAGCCGGATTCCGGTGTGGCACGGAAGATTACGGGCCGCCTCCAGGTCGATCTCGCCGTCGGCGAACAGCGTGTCGATCTCGTCGGCTGCGACCTCGACCTCGTCCATGCCGGTCCAGCCGGAGGTGATGACGTCCTGGGCGTGATACTCGTCGGCCGTCAAGCCGACCGCGCCCGCCTTCACGCGCAGCGGAATGTCCTTGCTCACCAACGTGACCAGCTTGCCCTCCGCGGCGAGGTTGGCCGCGCACGGTCAGGATCCGGGCATCGTTGCTGTCGGTCCGGAATCCGGCCGGCAGCACCGTGGGGTCGCTGTGGTTCAGCTCGACATGCAGCGTACCGCCCTGTGTACCAACGGGAATCGGCTGATCCAGCCGTCCGTGTTCGAGGCGGAGGTCGTCGAACATCCGCAGCGCCTGCCGCGCGAACCAGCCAAGCTCGTGGTGATGCCGTTTGGCTTCCAGTTCGCTGATGACCACCAGCGGGACCACCACTTCGTGCTCGGCGAACCGGGTACATGCCCAGGGATCGGACAGCAGCACCGAGGTGTCGAGCACATAGGTCCGCAAGGGCGAATCAGTCACGTAGCGCTCCTCGAGTTGAGGTGTTCATGCGGCCCCACACGAACCATTCGGCGGACACTGCGGCACTGGGACCGGGGCCGGTCCTCTCGTGATCGAAACGATCGGTACCGCCCGGACAGCAGAGCATGTCGCTAGCCATCGGAAACGACGCTACTCCCGCCGCGGCATGTGCGCCGCGCAGGCGCGCCGTGGCTAACGGTTAGCGCTGCGTGAACTGCGCGAGCGCCGGCTCGTCGGCAAGACCCCACGCCGTGATGCGATCGGAGATCACCTGCTGCAGCTGCGTCGGGTCCGAAGATGCCGGCGTCCGCGCATCGTGAGCCACCTTGTCGCGCGTACGCGTCGATGTCGCCACCGACGACATCGAGTTCGCCCGCGCGGCGCGCGATCGCGTCGATCGTCTCGTCGCGGCTGGTCGACAGGCAGGTGGGACGACGAGGTTGGCGAAGAACTCCTCGTGGCGCTCCTCGTCCTTGGCGATGCGGCCGACGAGTCCCTTGAGCACAGGCTCGGTGATCTGCGCTTCGAGGTTGCGGCAGAACACCGCGTGCGCGCGCTCGAAGAACGCCATGAACGCCAGCCGCTCGATCTGGCTGTAGGTGTCGGCGCGGTAGCCCTTCATCACGTGCTCGACGCGAACATCCTCGTTGGCCGTCGGATCGATCTCGCGGGTGACCACCAGATAGTTGCGCAGCACGATCGCGTGCAGGTGCTCCTCGGCGGTCCACCGGCCGAGCCATCGGCCCCACTTGTCCTCGAGGATGAAGCTGAAGACGAACTCGCGGTGGTAGCCGGCGAGGTTGTCCTTGGTGATCAGCAGGATCTCCAGCGCATCGGTGACCACCCTGGGCAGCGTCACCTGGGACGGATCCCAGTCCCGTCCGCCCAGGAAGGCGAAGTTCTCGCCCTGTTCGAACGGCACGTAATCGTGCGCGTACCAGAGGTCCTCGGAGTCGAGGTGGCGACGCAGCTCCTGCTCAACGACCGGCTCGAGTTCGAGGATCAGCGCATTAGCGACAGGTTTCTGTGCCATGCAGTTACAGTAACTCAATTCTGTGGGAATCGTAAAATTCCCAGCCAGGTATGTCTTACAGAGTGAGGCCCGGATACAGCGGGTTGGCCGCGAGCAGTTCCGCGGCCGCGGCGTGCACCCGGTCGGCCGTACCGTCGGCCAGCTTGTACTTGGCCTTCGAGGCGCCAGTAGGCCCATCCGCCGCCTGTGTGTTGGACAGCACGTCGACGATCAGTTCGGCGACCCGATCGAAGTCGTCGGCGCCGAACCCGCGGGTGGTCAGCGCCGGCGTACCCAGCCGAACGCCACTGGTGTACCAGGCGCCGTTCGGGTCGGCCGGAACCGAGTTGCGGTTGGTCACGATGCCGGCGTCCAGCAGCGCCGACTCCGCCTGCCGCCCGGTCAGCCCGAACGAGGTCACGTCGAGCAGCACGAGGTGGTTGTCGGTGCCACCGGTGACCAGGCCCGCGTCCCGCTTGAGGAATCCGTCGGCCAGGGCCTGGGCATTGTCGGCGACCCGTTGCGCGTACGCCCGGAACGACGGCTGGCGAGCTTCGGCCAGCGCGACGGCCTTCGCGGCCATGACGTGCGAGAGCGGCCCGCCGAGCACCATCGGGCAACCCTTGTCGACCGCGTCGGCGTACTCCGGGGTGGCCAGCACGAGACCACCGCGCGGTCCGCGTAGCGACTTGTGCGTCGTCGTGGTGGTGACGTGGGCGTGCGGCACCGGGTCCTCATCGCCGGTGAACACCTTGCCCGCCACCAGACCCGCGAAGTGCGCCATGTCGACCATCAGCGTGGCGCCGACCTCGTCGGCGATCTCGCGCATCGTGGCGAAGTTGACCCGGCGTGGGTAGGCCGAATAGCCGGCGACGATGACCAGCGGCTTGAACTCGCGAGCGGCAGCGGCCACCGCGCCGTAGTCCAGGAAGCCGGTTTGCGGGTCGGTGCCGTAGTGGCGCTGGTGGAACATCTTGCCGGAGATGTTCGGCCGAAAGCCGTGGGTGAGGTGACCGCCGGCATCCAGCGACATGCCCAGCAGCCGCTGGTTGCCCAGCTTGGCGCGAAGCGTCTCCCAGTCCGCTTCCGACAGGTCGTTGACGTGTTTGGCGCCGAGGTCAGCCAGGCCGGGAGCCTCGACCCGGGTGGCCAGGATCGCCCAGTACGCAACGAGGTTGGCGTCGATACCCGAGTGAGGCTGGACGTAGGCGTGCGGCGAACCGAACAGCTGCTCGGCGTGTTCGGCCGCGATCGCTCTCGACGGTGTCGACGTTCTGGCAGCCCGCGTAGAACCGGTGTCCGATGGTGCCCTCGGCGTACTTGTCGGACAGCCAGGTGCCCATGGTCAGCAGCACGGCGGGTGAGGCGTAGTTCTCGCTGGCGATCAGCTTGAGCGAATCCCGTTGGTCGGCAAGCTCTTTGCGCGTGGCGGCCGCGATACGCGGCTCGACTGATTCGATGACCTGCAGAGCTGCCTGATAGGCAGTGCTTGCGGTGTCCGCGTACTCGGCGCCCGGCGCCGCTGCTGGGGTGGTCGTGGGTTCTGCAGTCATGCAGCTCAGCCTAATAGGGCGGCGTTTCAGGCGGCTCGCAGCGTCGACGGGATCAGCGGCTCGTCGAGCAGCCGACCGAACCGCTCGGCCAGGGACACTTCATCGGGCCGGTCCTCCAGCCAGCCCCTCAGCAGTCGGTAACCCTCGACGTAGGTGCTGGTGTAGGCCCGCCACAGCGGCGAGGACAGGAACCGCAGCATCTGCCGGGCCCGTTCGTCGTTGACCAACAACCAGCGCTTGAGGAATTCGACGACCTCGTCGACGTCGCGGTGCTCGTCGTGCAGCATCAGCGCAGCGTCCTGGCGCACGTCGGCGAGGGTGGCCGCCGCTTCGGAGACGGCCTGCGCCCGGCCGCCGTCGAAGCCCAAGCCCAGATCGGCATAGATCTCGCCGGCCCAGGCGCCCCAGTCCGGGCCGATCGCGGCATACAGCGCCAGGTCGGCGAGGCCCTCGGCCATCAGGCACTGCGGGGTGTTGACCAGGAAGATCGTCTGCTCGGCCTGGCCCTTGCCCTCGACAAGGCCGGCCTCCTTCCGGCAGTGCTCGGTGTGGTGGCCGGGATAGGACTCGTGCGCGACCAGTCGCGGCAGGTTGGACATCTGCTGCTTCAGATCGGCGTTGACCGCCACCGTCGACTTGTAGCTGCCCAGGTAGTAGTTGAACCCCGACCACGGCTTGTCGGTCACCACCTCGTAGGTGATCGTCTCGGCGTCCGGCAGCGGGTACGCGGCGCGCACCCGGTCGCGAAGGGCGCTGGAGAACGCGTGGATGCACTCCTCCAGCCGATCGGGCGGCACCTCCTCGCCCGCGCGATAGTCGGCCATCCGGGCGGCCAGCGATCCTGCGCCGCCCAGCGCGTCGTCGAGCTTGGCATGCGCCTGCCGGTACTGGTCAGGGTCGCCCTTGGCGATGCGCACGTCGAAATACGCCTCGACCTCGTCGACGAAACCGACGTCCTGGCCGGAGAATTTGCGGCCGGCGCAGGCCAGCGCACGCAGGTGGGCGGCGATGAACTCCGCGCGCTGGTGTTCCAGCTCACTGCCGGCGGTCAGTTCTGCCAGCAG
Organism: uncultured Actinomycetota bacterium; assembly: GCA_963805835.1. GTDB lineage: Bacteria > Actinomycetota > Actinomycetes > Mycobacteriales > Mycobacteriaceae > Mycobacterium. Next base: position 98,490 of record CAWDVX010000013.1, read on the forward strand.
CCGTTCGGCCTGGCGGGCTAGGTCGGCGGGCTCCGGAGCCGGCTCGTCGGCGACCGCGCGCCGCAGTTCGGGGTCCCCGGTGAAGGAGTCGACGTAGCCTTCCTCGACCCGGTCGAAGCGCAACCCGAGCATCAGATATTCACGAATCAAGGTGGTATTCGATAAGCCCAAGTTCATGTGCCCAACGCTAGAGGGTGTCCAACCACCGCAGCGCATGCTCACGGTACCCCGGGGCAAATTGACGGAGCATGCTCCTGACCCTCCTATACGGATCGGACCAAAACCTGGGTACTTCGATCGTCTGTAGTGGCTCAATCCCTCCTTTGGGGGCTCGATGACCCAATATCGGGTTTGACGATGAGGCTGGTAGACCGGTTTGGACCCGGCGCCACCACTACGGTGCAGCGTTGGCCGCGGCAGTGGTATAGATCGGCGGACCTGACACCTGTGCGCTGGCTAGGGCGCTTGTCAGTGTTGTGTGAGACTTTGGTCGGTGATGGCGCGCCACACCGCATTCCGGTTCTGCCTGAACCCCACGGTCGGGCAGCGTGAGGTGCTGGCACGGCACGCTGGAGCGTCGCGGTTCGCGTTCAACCAGTGCCTGCGGATCGTGAAAACCGCGCTCACACAACGTCGCACCGATCGCGATACTGGGGTGCCGTGGACGGGGTTTGACCTGATCAACGCGTTCAATGCGTGGAAGACGACCGAGGACGCGGGTCGGGTGTTCTGTGTCAACAGCCACGGAAGCGTCGACACTGTCGTCACCGGGCTGGCCTGGCGGCGCGAGGTGTCTCAGCAGGTGTTCGATGAGGCCGCCGTTGACCTGGGTAAGGGTTTGAAAGCTTGGTCGGATTCGCGCTGCGGCAAGCGCGGAGGCAAGCGGGTCGGGTTCCCCCGCTTCAAGAAGAAGTCTGGGAACACGCCGTCGTTTCGCCTGCGCAACAAGAATTCCAGGGGCAAACCTGCCGCCATCCGGGTCGGTGCCAAGAATCGGCCGCGATCAGTCACATTGCCGCGCATAGGACAGATTGCAGTGCACGATGACACCCGCCGACTGCGCCGCATGATCGCCAAGAATCGGGCCAAGATCTGCTCTGCGACCATCAGTTGGCACGGCGGCCGGTGGTGGATATCGCTCATCGTCGAGGCAGCCGACCTGCACCCCGACCGCCAGCACAACGCGAACTGTGATGGCGGCTGGGTGGGGGTGGATCTCGGTTTGTCGGCGTTTGTCGTCGCAGCCGATGCCGATGGAACCGAGGTCCGCCGCATCAGCGATGCGCCCAAAGCACTAGCCGCCGAGATGCAAAGACAACGGCGGTTGGCGAAGTCGTTGTCCCGCAAGCAGAAAGGATCACATCACCGCAAGGATGCCGCGGCCAGGCTGGCGCGGCATCAACATCGCGTCGCCAACGTGCGGCGGCACTTTCTGCACCAGGTATCCAACGAGCTGGTCAAGACTCACGGTCGGCTCGTCATCGAAGACCTCAACATAGCGGGAATGGTGGCGAATCACCGGCTCGCGAGTACGATCTCGGATGCCGGCTGGTCAGAGTTCGCCCGAATGTTGACCTACAAGCAGGCGTGGCGCGGTGGGCAGCTCGTCAAAGCTGACCGGTGGTATCCCTCCACGCGCCTGTGCTCCCACTGCGGAACAATCGACCACAAGATGACACTGGCCGATCGCGTGTTCAGGTGCGGCTGCGGGCATAGCGCCGATAGAGATACTAACGCCGCGATAAACCTGGCTCGCTGGGGTTTGGCCCATCACGACTTCCATCGATCCCCGGACCCCCCAGCAGGAGGCCGGGCCACCAATGCCCGCCGACGGGACGGCGCTGGCCAACACCCTGGTGTTGGTGGAACCAGCCCGAATGACGCGGGAACAGACGTTCACACCGCAACCAGGGTCTGAACCGACGACGCCCGCGTAGGGCGGTGTCGAACACCCCAAGAGCTGTTCGACACGCTGTAACTGCAAGACTGGGCGTATGCCGCGGCTGAGCGAGCCGAGCCCCTACGTGGAGTTCGACCGGAGTGAGTGGCGTGCGTTGCGCATGTCGACCCCGCTGAAGTTGAGTGAGGACGAGCTGCAACGACTGCGCGGTCTGGGTGAGAAGCTCGACCTGCTGGAGGTCGAAGAGGTCTACCTGCCGCTGGCCCGGCTGATTCATCTACAGGTCGCCGCCCGCCAGGCGCTGTTCGCGACGACCTCGCAGTTCCTCGGCGAACCGCAACAGAATCCGGACCGGCCGGTGCCGTTCATCATCGGCGTCGCGGGCAGCGTCGCCGTCGGCAAATCGACCACCGCGCGTGTGCTGCAGGCGCTGTTGGCGCGCTGGGAACATCACCCTCGCGTCGACCTGGTGACCACTGACGGCTTCCTGTATCCCAACGCCGAGTTGACCCGGCGAAATCTGATGCATCGCAAGGGTTTTCCGGAGAGTTACGATCGCAGGGCGCTGATGCGGTTCGTCACCACCGTCAAGGCCGGCTCCGACGCGACATGCGCACCGGTGTATTCGCACCTGCTCTACGACATCGTGCCCGGCGAGAAGCAGATGATCCGGCATCCGGACATTCTCATCCTCGAGGGCCTGAATGTGCTGCAAACCGGTCCGGCCCTGATGGTTTCGGACCTATTCGATTTCTCGGTCTACGTCGATGCGCGTATCGAGGACATCGAGCAGTGGTACGTCTCCCGGTTCCTGTCGATGCGTGCAGGCGCGTTCGCCGATCCGGCGTCACACTTCCACCACTATTCGACGCTGAACGACGATCAGGCCGTGTTCGCCGCGCGCGACATCTGGCATTCGATCAACCGGCCCAACCTGATCGAGAACATCTTGCCGACACGTCCACGGGCCACGCTGGTGCTGCGCAAGGACGCAGATCACTCGATCAACCGACTCAGACTTCGAAAACTCTGAACGCCGAATGGCCACTTATGCGACGGATTTCGGTGAGAAACCGTGTCATAAGTGGCCATTGGACGGCTACGCCCTCTTGGCGCGGCGCCAGCCCTGGTACTGCAGTTCGGCCATGACGAGCGTGTAGACGCCGACGGCCAGTGTCGCCACCACACCGAAGGTGGTCAGCGGGAACACACCCACGACCACGAAAACCACACTCGCAACGGTGTAGAGCACGTTGCCTGCGGCGATCACGATGCCAGCCTGCTTCACCGAAGGCCTTGCGGCGACAACGAAGACACCGATGGCGAACGCGATGAAGAACGCGCTCATGGCGTATTCGAACGTGATCGACGTACCCGACGTCCTGGCCAGCCAGCCGGCCAGCGGAATGCCCGCGATGCCGACGAGTCCACTGAACGTCGCGTCCGCGCGAAGCGCGAAGCGCAGGAATGAATCGTTGGAGCTGCCGAGCCTGGGAGTGCTTACTGCGGTCATCAACTTTCCTCTCATTGTGAATGGTGGGTGGTGGACCGTTCCGGAGCCGACGACGCAACCTCTTACGGCGGCGGCTCCGGACCAGTCATGTGGGGGTCACGCGATCCGGCGCACCCCGAGGTACTGCACGTAGGCGAAGGCCAACGTGATAGCGGTGAAGGCGACGGTGGCGACGACGCCGACTTCGGTCAGCGGCAACCAGCCGGCGACGAGGACGACGGTGACGATCATCGCGAACGCGACGTTTCCGGCCAGCACGATGCCGCCGACACGGCGGACGTCGGGCAGTCCCGCGAGCATGTACAGCGTCGCGCCGTAGACGACGAGCGCCGCACCCGCGATCCATTCGGAGGTCGGCGAAAGGCCCGAAAGCCGCGACAGCGGATCGGCGGTCATCGCGATCAGCAGACCGAGGCCGGCGCATAGGGTCGCGTCGGCTCGGAGGGCGAACCGCAGGAGCGAGTCGCCCGGAGCGGCACCGGCGGCGACATCAGATCGGGTTTCCCGGACGGGCCGGGTGGTGATGGCGGTCATGGCACTGATGCTGCGCAGAGACTGCTGCCAGATCGACCCCAGACGCTGCCAGCTGCTGCCAACCGCAGGTCAGCGGCGTGAATCTAGTCTTGTGCAGTTACCAGGTTTCCGCGTAGATCGGCGGCGATGAGGCGGGCCGCCGAGTTCTGCCAGTTGTGCAACGACCGTTGCGGCACCTCGGTGACGAACCACTGCCAGGCCTGGCGCGCGACGGGGTCGAGTCCTGACGCGGTCGCGTTCTGGGCGTAGGCGCGGACACCGACGACGTACGGGAAGTACAGCGAGTTGTAGTAGCGCCATTGTTCGGTCGTGCCGAACTCGCCGCCGTCGCGCGGTTTGAGGCGGGCGATGCGATCAGCGAGCAGGGCCTTGAGTTCGTTGGCCCGCTCCAGCGGCTGGTCGGGCGCGCCGCGCGCCGCGAGTCGCTCGTCGATGGTCGGCAGCGCCGTCAGCGGGCTGGCGACGAGCTTGGACAGGTCACCGTAGTGGCCGAGGGCGCGGCGGGTCAGCCGGACGAACGTCTCCTCGTCGACGTGATCGAGCGGGTTGCCCGACCGCAGCGGCAGCGCGGCACCGGTGCTTCGCAGCGCGGCGCGGTCGGCACGCAGCCCGGGTGAGCGGGAGAACGCCAGGCGGTCCAGGACACCGGCCAGCGGATCGGCCAGCACGTTGATCGAGATCGCGATGGCCAGGCTGGTGAACAACAGCACCGTCAGCGCGGTCTGCGGACCGGTGACGGCCAGGCCGATCAGCGCCTGTCCACCGAACAGCACCACCACCACGCCCGTGGCGACGAACGAGCGCAACATGTCGGCGCGCAGGGCCTGACCTTCGTCGAAGGCATCCCACATCGCGACCGCGACGCCGAGCAGGATGACGTCGAATCCCGTCGACGCCAACGCCAGCCAACTCGGCACCAATCCGAGCGGGATGACCAGAATCGCATTGCCGAGCGCGAAGAACAGCGTCGCGACGACGACGATAGCCGACGACCGGCCTGGGCTGCCACGGCCCGAAGACCGCGCGGAGCATCGCGCCGAGCGAAGACATCGAGATGACGGCGAACATCACCCAATGGCCCGCCCGCACCGGGCCGTCGACATCTCCGGCCAGTGCTGCGCCGAGGAACGCACCCACGGCGACCGCGGTGACGGCGACCAGTTCGGTCGCCCTGCTCCGCCAGCTGTCGCGGGGACGGGACAGCTCGAGAAGCACCGCGAACCACGCGATGCCCGGCACGGTGACGAGATAGACCTCGATGGTGCTCAGCACGGCTGAACCGCTCTGGATGCGAACGGCGTCCAGCGCCACCACCGTCGCGAAGCTCGTCAACCCGATTGCGGCAAGCACCAGAACCGGCTTGCGCGGGTCACGGGCGAGCAGATACAGCCCCAGCCACCAGCTGAGCGAGAAGACGAGCGCTGACAGCGCAGCCATGTACCAAGTGTCGCAGGGATGAGCGCTTGCGCGAAGACCAGGTGCCCTACATGCCGTATCGGCGGTGACGCGCGGTGTAATCACGCAGCGCCCGCAGGAAGTCCACGCGCCGGAACTCCGGCCAGTACGCCTCCGTGAACCACATCTCCGAGTAGGCGCTCTGCCACAGCAGAAAGCCCGAAAGCCGCTGCTCCCCCGACGTGCGGATCACCAGGTCGGGGTCGGGCTGACCGGAGGTGTAGAGGTTCTCGGAGATGGCGTCCTCGGTCACGGCATCGATGAGCTGATCGCCGGTCGCACCGTTGGCGAGCTCCTTGCCGAGCAGGGCGCGTACCGCGTCGACGATCTCCTGGCGGCCGCCGTATCCCACCGCGACGTTGACGTGGAACCCACTGCCGTTGCCGTTGGTCGACTCGACGGCGTCGCGCAGCCGCCGAGCGGGCTCCTCGCCGATCAGCTCGAGGTCGCCGACGGTACGCACACTCCACCGGTTGGCCGGGGCGCAGATCTCCTCGACCACGTCGGTGATGATCTCGATGAGCGAGGACAACTCGCGCGGGATCGCGTTGCAGGTTCTCGGTGGAAAGCAGGTACACCGTGGCCATTTCGACGCCGGCTTCATGGCCCAGCGCAGCATCTCGGCGATCTTGCGCGCGCCCATCCGGTAGCCGTAGCTGACGTCGTGGTGACCAGCATCACGGGCCCACCGCCGGTTTCCGTCGCAGAGCACCGCGATGTGGCGGGGTAGCTCGGACTTTGAGCGACGCCAGCCCCTGGCGCAACCGCATCTCGTAGAGGCGGTACATCGGTTCCTTGAGTCGCGGAGGAATGATGTCCACCGAATCAGACTACTGTGGCGTTGAAAATTCCCATGGCATTAGTCGAGGTGAACGTGGCTCAGGTCGATGCCGACGAGGCTCAGCAGCAACCGGCGCGCGTCTACGCAGAGGATTTCCCCGAAGCGGTAGTCGACGGCGTCGCCAACTTCTTTCACAAGCCGCGGCTGCGCGGCTGGATCCACGTCTACTCGGCGATCGTCGCGTTCATCGCCGGCGCGGCGCTGGTGTCGGTGTCGTGGTCGGTGGTGTCCACCCGCGCGGGCATCGCCACCCTCATCTACACGCTGACGATCGTCGCGATGTTCGCGGTCAGCGGCGCCTACCACCGGGTCGACTGGAAGTCGGCGACGGCCCGCAAATGGATGAAGCGCGCTCGATCACTCGATGATCTTCGTGTTCATCGCGGGCAGCTACACGCCGTTCGCGCTGCTGGCGCTGCCGGAGTCGCGACGGCATGGTGCTGTTGTGGATCGTCTGGGCCGGCGCGCTCGCCGGCGTGCTGCTGAAGATGTTCTGGCCGTCGGCGCCGCGCTGGGTGGGCGTGCCGCTCTATCTGCTGCTGGGCTGGGTGGCGGTGTTGTTCATCGTGCCGATCATGCACGGCGCGGGCGTCGCGGCGCTGGTGCTGCTGATCGTCGGCGGTGCGCTCTACAGCATCGGCGGCGTGCTCTACGGCCTCAAGTGGCCGAACCCGTGGCCGTCGACGTTCGGCCACCACGAGTTCTTCCACGCGTGCACGGCCGTCGCCGCGATCTGCCACTACATCGCGATGTGGTTCGCCGTCTTTTAGTGATTTCGGCCGTGCGCAGTCACGCTGAGCGTGACCAGCCACGCCGAAGTCACTGAGAGCTGGGTGACGTTCTCCGGCGTCCAGTAGGCCTTCATCGACGCGATCTTGCCCTCGTCGTTGAACGTCATCACGCTGATGATCTCGATGCGCATCTTGTTCTCGCCGAGATCGATGCGTGAGCGCCCAGAAAAATGCCACCTCGTTGCCGAGGGCGCGAAGGGTGACGAGCTCCGCCGACGCGCCGTTGGTCGGGAGGCTGTCGTAGAAACCGCGGATCGCCTGGCGGCCGATGTGCACCTCGCCCCCGACGGGGTCCTCGACGGTGGCGTCGTCGGCGTACAACTCGGCGACGTCGTCGGCCCGGCCCTGCGCGGCCAGCTCCAGGTAGCGGTTGACGGTCTTGGCGTTGTCTTCGGGCGTGGACATGCGCCGAAGGCTACACGGACACACCAAGGGCGGCCGCGAGATCTCCGACAGTCGTCACCGGCAGGTCACAGGTCCGGCCGCGACACACATAGGCGGCGTCGGCGCCGGCCACCCGGTCGCGGTCGGCCAGCAGCTCCGAGGAGTTCACCGGACCGCCGACGACGACCGCACCGCCCGGCGCCAGCCGACGCGCGGCCGCTCAGCAGCTCCGAGTCGGCGGGATCGCAGGCCACGGCGATCTGAATCGGCCCGCGCACAGCGGCTTCGGCGACGGCCAGCCAGTGCCCGCCCGAACGCGGCGAGACGCGCCAGGATGGGCGCCGCCCCGGCCAGCGCGGCCTCGGCCGCCGACTGCGTACACGTCGGCGCGGTGGGCCGGAGCCAGGTGCGCAGCCAGCAGCAAGGCCTCGGCGATCAGCGACGCACCCGACGGCGTCGCCCCGTCGAGCGGGTCGGCGGGCCGAACCATCAGCTGCCTCAGCGTCATCGGCGGTGTCGAACCAGCGGCCGGCACTGTCTCGGGTCGGCGAAATGGTCCAGCGCGATGTCGAGCAACAAGGTCGCTGAACTCAGCCAGGACGCCTCGCCCGTCAGTTGGTACAGCGTCAGCAGTCCGGTGGCCAGCGCACGCGTGGTCCTCGAGGATCGCCGCGCTGTCACCGACGACGCCGCCCAGGCTGGCCCGCCGCAGCCGGCCGTCGACGATATGCAGATTCGACGATGCGTCTGCGCGCATCGCGTTGCGGCATCGAGCAAATTCGGGTTCATCGAGTGCCACGCCGGCTTCGGCGAGCGCGGTGATCGCCAGCCCGTTCCATGCGGTGACGACCTTGTCGTCGCGGCCGGGCTGGGGACGGATGGGCCGGGCCGCCAGCAGCGGCGGTACGCACCCGCTCGAAGCGCTCCGGATCGTCAGGGTCGCTCGGCAGTTGCAGCACCGAACTGCCGTGTTCGAAGGTGCCGCCGTCGGTGACGCGCGAAAAGCTCTGCGGCCCAGCGGCCGTCGTCCTCACCCAGCACCTCGCGCAGCTCGGCGGGCGTCCACACGTAGGTCAGGCCCTCGCGCCCGTCGGCGTCGGCGTCCAGCGACGACGTGAACATGCCGTCAGCGCCGAGGTCGTCGATCAGGAACCGTGCGGTTTCACCGGCGACCCTGCGCGCCAGCGGGTTTGCCGTACGACGGGCCCAGTGCGCATACGCCCGCAGCAGCAGGGCGTTGTCGTAGAGCATCTTCTCGAAGTGCGGCACCACCCACGACGCGTCGACGCTGTAGCGGGCGAACCCGCCGGCCAGCTGGTCGTAGATGCCGCCGCGCGCCATCGCCGCGCAGGTTCGTTCCACCGCCTCCAGCGGCGTCGCATCGACCGGTGCGTTCATGGCTGCGCAGCAGCGCCTCCAGCAGCGCTGACGGCGGGAATTTCGGTGCCCCAGTGCCGAATCCGCCGTTCACGACGTCCTCGCCCTGCAGCACCGCCGCGACGGCGTGGTCGCACAAGCGCCGGCTGAATCGGCGGCCCAGCCACCGGGCTAGGCCGGAGGCCATCGACCGCAGCTCGCCGACGATCTGGTCGGACGCCTGCTCGACCTCGTCACGGCGGTTCCGCCAGGTTTCGGAAACGGCGGCGAGCAACTGCAGGAAATTGGCTTTCGGGTAGTAGGTGCCGCAGAAGAAGGGCCGGCCGTCCGGGGTGAGGAAGCATGTCATGGGCCAACCGCCCTGCCCCGTCAGCGCGACGGTGGCATTCATGTAGACGGCGTCGATGTCGGGCCGTTCCTCACGGTCGACCTTGATGTAGACGAACCCGTCGTTCATCACGGCGGCCACCGTCATCGTCTTCGAACGACTCGTGCGCCATCACGTGACACCAGTGACAGGCTGCGTACCCGATCGACAGCAGGATCGGCACGTCCCGCGCCGCGGCTTCGGCCAGCGCTGCCGGCGTCCACTGCTGCCAGTGCACCGGGTTGTCGGCGTGCTGGCGCAGGTACGGGCTGGTGGCCAGCGACAGGGTGTTAGCCCCGTTCATCGGCTCACGCGTGCTCTCGCCGTCGTCGCTGCTCGTCGGGCTCGCTCGTCGGGTTCGTCGAAGGACTTCGGGCAGCTTGCTCAGGTGCCGGTTCATCGACCAGACCAGCAGGAACGTGCCGATCAGCAGCAGCACGAGGATCAGCAGACCGAGCGGAGCTGGCCTTACCGAACTCGGGGCCGGTCTCACGCGGGCCCCTGCGCCAGCAGCCCGATGATGGTCAGTGCAACGTCGTTCACTTGTCGGGCTCGATTCCGGCGAACAGGTCCGTCTCAGGCAGCGACACCGGCACGCGGGAGCGGGCCAACTCGAATTCCTCTGTCGGCCAGAGCCGTTGCTGCCAGTCGATCGGCGCCCGGAAGAAGTCACCATTGGGGTCGATCTGGGTGGCGTGCGCGCGTAGCGCGTCGTCGCGCTGGGCGAAGTACTTCGCGCACTCGATCCGGGTGGTCACCCGCTTCTCGAAGATGTCGTGGTCGGCCTCCCAGTGCTTGAGCCACTTCTCGAACGGACCCACTTCGCCGTGCTTGGCGAATTCGTCCTGGATCAGTTGCATGCGCTTCCGCAGGAAGCCGTGGTTGTAATACAGCTTCTGCACGTTCCACGGCTCACCCGCGTCCGGGAAGAGCAGATGGTCGCCTGCTGCCTCGTATGCGGCGACCGACACCTGGTGGCATCGGATGTGGTCGGGATGCGGGTAGCCGCCGTTCTCGTCGTAGGTGGTCATCACGTGGGGGCGGAACTTGCGGATGACCCGCACCAGCGACTCGGTGGGCTCCTCGAGCGGCACCAGCGGCGAAGCAACCGTCGGGCAGTGGCGGCGGCGGGTCACCCTCCGGCAGACCCGAGTCGACGAAGCCGAGCCAGTGGTGTTCGACGCCGAGGATCTCGGCGGCCTTGGCCATCTCGTCGCGCCGGATCTCGGTCATCCGGCCGTGCACATCGGGCAGGTCCATGGCCGGGTTGAGGATGTCGCCGCGCTCGCCCCCGGTCAGCGTCACCACCATGACGCGCGCGCCCTCGTCGGCGTAGCGTGCCGTCGTGGCCGCACCCTTGCTGGACTCGTCGTCCGGGTGGGCGTGCACCGCCATCAACCGCAGTTCGCTCAACCTGTTCTGCCTCATCTATGTCTCGATGTGTCCTGAGCCGACGTTACTCGACAGATTTCAACCGATAGGAGTAGCCCTATAGTTCCAGTTCTGTAGATCTATCCGAACGACGGGCATGAAAACTAGATGATCGAGCGTCCCTCCGCGCGCTACGGGCGGCAGCGGCTGACCCGACGTCAGCGCCGCGCGATCGCCGGCGGGCTGACCGCGCTGGTCTTGGTGGCCGGGGTGACGATCGCGATCATCGCCTCGGGGCGGTTCGGCAGTGCCGGCCGAGGGCGAACTGGGCGGCTACCGGTTGATCGACGATCAGACCGTCGAGGTCACGATCAGCGTGACGCGAGACGATCCCGTCGCGGCCGGTGGTGTGCATCGTGCGGGCCCGCTCGATCGACGGCAGCGAAACCGGCCGCCGCGAGGTGCTCGTACCGCCGTCCACCCAGAAAACGGTGCAGGTGACGGCCGTCGTCAAGTCCAACCGGCCGCCGGTGGTCGGTGATGTGTACGGCTGCGGGACCGACGTACCCCCCTACCTGGTGGCCCCCTAACAACGCATCGCGCCGCAAATACAACAAACGCCGAACTGCGAATACGTGAAGATCCGCTGTCCCCGCGGTGCTAGCATGGATCGGATACACGGTTCCCGCTGGGACCGTGTATTGCTGCATTTGCGCGTTGATTAGACGTCGACGATGGCGGCAATACACGTAGAGCTCCCGGCGCCGAAACACGAGACTTCTTACGCGAAACAGCGCGAGAGCAACGACGACAGGAGCGCGACAACATGACCGACACGCAGGTCACGTGGCTGACTGAGGAAGCACACGACCGGCTGAAGGCAGAGCTGGACCAGCTGATCGCCAACCGACCGGTCATCGCCGCGGAGATCAACGATCGCCGCGAGGAAGGCGACCTGCGCGAGAACGGCGGCTACCACGCCGCCCGGGAACAGCAGGGCCAGGAGGAAGCGCGCATCCGCCAGCTGCAGGAGCTGCTGAACAACGCCAAGGTCGGCGAGGCCCCCAAGCAGTCCGGTGTGGCGCTGCCCGGTTCGGTGGTGAAGGTGCAGTACGGCGACGACAAGAGCGATACCGAGACATTCCTGATCGCCACCCGCCAGGAGGGTGTCAGCGACGGCAAGCTCGAGGTGTATTCGCCGAAGTCGCCGCTGGGCGAGGCGCTGATCGACGCGAAGGTCGGCGACGTCCGGACCTACACGATTCCCAACGGCAACACCGTCAAGGTGACACTGCTCAGCGCCGAGCCGTACCACTCCTGAGGGCGGCCGACGCCGCCGCTTCGCACTACAGTCCGCAGTATGGCGCAGATCGCGGAGGATCTCCTTCTGCTCCTGCTCGACAACGCGTCGGCCCAGCCCGCACTCGAACGTCATCGGCGTGAACGCGTGCTGGCCGCTGCGGTGCTGCTGGATCTCGCCTACGCATGCAGAATCCGGCCGGCGATGGCCGAGGAAGCTGTCGAGCCCGGCCGGCTGATCGCGCTCACCGTGCCCGGCGCAATGGATCCTGTTGCCGAGCCCGGCATTCCGGCTACTGCAGCGTCGGCCGCTGCGGCCGGGTGCGGCGGTGAAGAGGCTGTCCAAGCACACCGAGGACGATCTCACCGACCACCTCGAGGCGGACCGGCCAGATACGACGTGTTCGCTTGCAGTCCAAACGATTCACACACCCCTATGCGTGGCCGCTGACGAACCGGGCCCGGGTGGGTGAGGCCCGTTCGGCGCTGCTGGCCGCCCTGTTCGACCGACGACCGCCGCCACCGGCCACAGCGGCGATCATCACTCTGCTGCATGCCGCCGACGGGCTGGGCGCCCTGCTGTCCCTCAATGATCGTGGATGGCGGTGGGTCCATGCCCGCGCCGGCGAAATCGCAAGCGGCAGTTGGGTTGACGAGTATCCGACCGGGCTGCCGGAAGTGAATCTGGCCGTCACCGCATCGGCGCTGCGGCCGACGCTACCCTAGCGCCTGCTCCAGATCGGCGAGCAGGTCCGCCGAATCCTCGATCCCCACCGACAGGCGCACGAGATCGTCGGGAACCTCCAACTGGGACCCCGCCGTCGACGCATGGGTCATCGCACCGGGGTGCTCGATCAGCGACTCCACACCGCCCAACGACTCGGCGAGGATGAAGATCTCTGTGCTCGCGCACAACTGGCGGGCAGCGTCGGGACCGCCGCGCATCCGCACCGAGACCATGCCGCCGAACCCGCTCATCTGCTTCGCCGCGACCTCGTGGCCCGGGTGACTCGGCAGCCCGGGATAAAGCACGGTCTCGATCGCCGGATGGTTGCCAAGGAACTCGGCGACCAGGGCGGCATTCTCAGAATGCTGCCTGCATGCGCAGCACCAGTGTCTTGAGTCCCCGCATGGTCAGGTACGCGTCGAACGGGCCCGCGACCGCGCCTGCGCCGTTCTGCAGGAAGGCGAACGCGGCGTCGAGTTCTTCATCGCTGGTGAGCAGCGCACCACCGACGACATCGGAGTGTCCGCCGATGTACTTGGTCGTCGAATGCAGCACGATGTCGGCACCCAACGTCAAGCGGCTGCTGAAGCGCAGGCGAGGCAAACGTGTTGTCCACCAATACTTTTGAGTTCGACGTCGAACCAATCTGGGCGATAGCGGCGATATCGGCTATGGACAGCAACGGATTGGTCGGTGTCTCCACCCAGATCAGCCTGGTCTGCGGCGTGATCGCGGCCCGCACCGCGTCGAGGTCGGCCAATGACACGGCCGTGTAGTGGATGCCCCACTGGGTGAACACCTTGTCGATCAGGCGGAAGGTCCCGCCGTAGGCGTCGTCGGGCATGACGACGTGATCGCCGGGCCGCAGCACGGCGCGCAGCGCGCAATCGGTGGCGGCCATGCCCGGAGGCGAACGCGCGCCCGTATTCGGCCTCCTCGACGGCGGCCAGCGACGCTTCCAATGCAGCACGGGTCGGATTGCCGGTGCGGGCATATTCGTATCCGCCCCGCAGCCCACCGACGCCATCCTGGGCGAAGGTCGAGCTGGCATAGATCGGTGCGTTGACAGCGCCGGTCGCCGGGTCGGGCCGGAAACCTGCGTGGATGGCCTTGGTGGCGAGCCCCCGCGACCTGTGCTGTTCAGTCATCACCGATCAGCGTAGCGGCGGCACTGGTGCCGGGACCCATTGCGGGGGCGGGGACTGGGGTTCCAACGGGACGCAGACGGTGCCCAACATCTTGTCGGCGATGGTCTGTCGTTTGCCGTCCCACAACGGCCACAGATAACCCACGTAACAGATGAGTTGGTCCACATAGTGCGCGATCTGACGAACCAACGACAGCCAGAAGCCGATGGGCTGCCACGTCTTCTCGCTGACCACCTTGAACTTAGTCACCGACTTGCCGACGCTCTGTCCCGTTCTGCCCTGCCGGTAGCAGAAGTTCCAGATGAAATAGGCCGAGCCGGGCAGGACCGCGATGAACTGGACCGCCATCCAGAAGTCGGAGACCGCCTTTGAGCAATAACCCGTACCGCTGCCGTAGATGCTGTTGATGCATTCCGTATCGCCCGCGACCAGCAGGCCGACGAACGGAATCAAGACGATCACCCAGATCGGTGTCCAATCGATGAGGGCGGCGACCACACGGGTGGTCCAGGGCGTGTACGCCTGCTTCGGGAGCACCCAGACCGGTGGCGCGTACTGCGGAGTGCCCGGCGAATTCGGCGCGGTCACCTACACCTCCCCACCGGTGGTCAGTGTCTACGCACATGATCCTATCGGCCGCCGCGTCCGGCTCGGGATGCCTGAGCGGCAGTGGCACAGTCGATCGCCGCGGAAGGCGGAACGCTCTACAGCGGCACGCAGACGGTCTTCATGAGCTTGTCGGCAATCGTCTGACGCCTGGCATCCCACAGCGGGAAGAGGAACCCGATGTAGCAGATCGCGGCGTCGATACTGTGTGCGATCTGGCGGATGAACGACTTGCCGATTCCGATCGGCTGCTGCGTCTGCTCGCCGACGACCTTGAACTTCATCATCTGCTTGCCGATGCTCGAGCCGGTATTGCCTTGCCGCACCACGACATTCCACAGCGAGAACACCAAGACGATCACTACGCAGGCCGTCATGATGAGGAGCGCCGTTGTCGACGGGCCGTTGTTGCCAGTGGCGCACACGTCACTCATGCACAGTGTTTCGACCTTTTGGAACGTGATCAGTGCGACGAAGCCGATCGCCAACAGCAGGTAGACCGGGATGCTATCGATGACGTAGGCGAGCACCCGGGTGAACCACGGCGTGTACTTGCTGGAATCGGTGGGCGGAAAGCCACCTCCCGAAGGCGGCCGTGGTGGCTGACTGGTCACGTTTGCCCTTACTGTCGATCCATCGCGACAGATCGCAGCTTACGGATGTGGTCGCGGCAGCGGTGGGACTTCGCTGAGACCCGGCCTGCGCCGATTTGCACAGACCGGGCCATCAGCGATTACGGCGTCGCCGGCGCAATGTGACCGTTGGTGAAGTACCGGTAGGAGTACACCACGAACAGCGCGGCAACCGGGAGGGCGACGATCAACCCGATGCCGCAGAGCAGCGCACCGACCACCCCGATCACTCCGGCCACCAGCCAGACGAGGATCACCTGGACGAGGTTGTTCTTGGTGATCTCGATGCTCTGCTTGATCGCATCGATGGGCGACGTGTTGCGCTCGACGATGATCACCGTGGTGAACAGGGTGAAGATGCCGATCACGAGGCCGAGGATGAAGCAGAACGATCCGATGGCGGACGCGACACCGATGATCAGGGTCGCGATGATGACGTTGACGGTGTTGCGCGGCTTGAAGAACGAGGCTGCCGTCACCGGCTGCCCGTTGGCGATGTCCAATAGACCGCCGAGGTAGGCGGATTGGATCGCCGCTGCGGCCACGATCAGGACGAGGTAGCCGATAATGAGCACCAGGATGCTCATGAAGCCGAAGTTTGCTTCGTAGCTGAAGTTGTTGCCGTAGGACTCGTAGGTCGTCTCCGGGGCGAGCGCGAACGCCAGTCCATAGGTGATGCCGACGATAATCGCGGCGATGACTACGTACACGAAGGCAGGAATGATCAGCGCGCCGGCGTTTTTGGTGAACTTGTTCCATGCCCACGAGAACGCCTCGCCAACGTTAAACGCCTGCGCTCCAGGGAAACCCGGGCCAGCAGGCGGATAGCCCCCCTGCTGCGGATAGCCCCCTTGCTGCGGCGGCGGATAGCCGCCGGGGCCCGGCGGGGGCGGCGGCGGATAGCCACCACCGGGCGGAGGCTGTTGTGGGGGCGGGTAACCACCACCCGGCGGGGGCGGCGGAGGCGGATAGCCGCCACCAGGTGGCGGGTAGCCACCTCCCGGCGGTGGATAGCCGCCACCCGGCGGCGGCGGAGGCGGAGGCGGAGGCGGTTGATCACTCATGGTGTGCCATTCCTTTCAAGGACTCAGGTTTGCACGAATTTGGTTTCGATGACTCTTACTTCATCGGCGGTTAGAGGTGCGGCGCGTCCGCTGATCGTCCGAGGATGACCCAAATCCCCACTGCCGCCAATGGAATGGACCGGACTGAGCCAGCGGCTGGAGCGCAGCGGAACCGAAGGTACGCGCCGCCGGATTCCGCGTCAGCCGCATTCGTCCGTCAACGCTAGGAATATTGGGTCGCGCTGAAGCCGACGACGAGATTGAGGATTATGACGATGACGTAGACGATGACGCCGGCGATGGCGCCCCACACCGCGTACTTCTTCGCGTCGTCGGCCGCCTGCTGCGCTTCGGCGGCGCGCCCCTGCGCCCACAATCCGGACACCTGAGTCGATTTCACAATCGACACGATTCCAAGCGGCAGACAGCACAACACCGTCACGAGGATGCCCCAGACCAGGTTGCTGTCCGGTTGACCCGCGGGAGCGCCGCCCTGCGGAGGAGGCGGTGGAGTGCCACCGCTCGGCGGAGGCGGTGGAGGATAGTTCCCGGGTGGCGGTGGCGGTGGCGGTTGATCGGTCATGAGCGCCTTCCAGTCATTTTCTTAGCTGGCAACGAGCGTGCTTACGATACCTGAGAAGCGTCTTCGCGCAGCGGTTTCTGTGCGGAAGTTGACTACGCGGCGATATGCCGAAATGGGCTGGTAACCGACGCATTGGGAGCAGGGCGCCCGAATTGTTCGCCAGGCTCAGTAAGTTCGTTAGCGAGCGCGTCGGCTGCTGCCATCCGACAGGAAGCCGAGTAAGTCGTGACGCGTCAGCACGCCCACCGGCTTGCCCTCCTCGACCACCATCACGGCGTCGCATTCGCGCAATGTCTTGGCGGCGGTGCTGACGAGTTCCCCCGCTCCGATCAACGGCAGCGGCGGACTCATGTGCTGCGACACCGCGTCAGCCAGCTTGGCCCGGCCCTCGAAAACGGCGGACAGCAATTCGCGCTCCGCGACGCTGCCTGCCACTTCGCCCGCCATCACCGGCGGCTCGGCACCAACGACCGGCATCTGCGAGACGCCGTACTCCCGCAGGATGCCGATCGCGTCGCGCACCGTTTCCGACGGATGGGTGTGCACCAG
This sequence comes from uncultured Actinomycetota bacterium, assembly GCA_963805835.1. Taxonomy (GTDB): domain Bacteria; phylum Actinomycetota; class Actinomycetes; order Mycobacteriales; family Mycobacteriaceae; genus Mycobacterium. Next base: position 115,631 of record CAWDVX010000013.1, read on the forward strand.
GTCGGGCAACGCGCCGGACTTGCCCCGCAACACCTCCCCGACGGTCGTTTCCTCCACCGATCCATCGAGCCGGCTCCGCAGAAATCCGTAGGAGGACATCCATCCATCATTGAAAACCTTTGACAGATAGCCTCTTCCGCCGTCGGGTAACAAGACGACGACCAGGGAATCCGGGCCGGCTTTCTCCGCTACCTTGATCGCGGCGACGACGGCCATGCCGCATGATCCACCGACCAGCAGTGCTTCTTCGCGCGCAAGCCGACGCGTCATGTCGAACGAATCGGCGTCAGAAACGGCGATGATCTCGTCCGGGACAGCCGGATCGTAGGCGGACGGCCAGAAGTCCTCCCCCACGCCTTCCACCAGATACGGCCGCCCGGTGCCGCCGGAGTACACCGACCCCTCGGGATCGACGCCGACGATGCGTACCTTTCCGTCGGACACCTCCTTGAGATAGCGACCGGCACCGGTGATGGTGCCGCCGGTGCCGACCCCGGCGACGAAATGCGTGACCTTGCCGTCGGTGTCTGCCCAGACCTCGGGACCGGTGGTCTCGTAGTGGCTCGCAGGCCCCATCGGGTTGGAGTATTGGTCGGGCTTCCAGGCGCCGTCGATTTCCTCGACCAGTCGGTTCGAGACGCTGTAGTAGCTGTCGGGGTGGTCGGGCGGCACGGCGGTGGGGCACACGACGACGTCGGCGCCGTACGCGCGCAACACGTTCTGCTTGTCCTCGCTGACCTTGTCGGGGCAGACGAAGATGCATTTGTAGCCGCGCTGCTGCGCCACCAGCGCCAGTCCGACCCCGGTGTTGCCCGATGTCGGTTCGACGATGGTGCCGCCGGGTTTGAGTTCGCCGCTGGCTTCTGCGGCGTCGATCATCTTGATCGCGATGCGGTCCTTGGCGCTGCCGCCGGGGTTGAGGTACTCGATCTTGGCGGCGACGACGCCTGCGCCTTCGAGGGACAACGGAGTTCAGCTGTACCAGCGGGGTATTGCCGATGAGCTCACTGACGTGCCTGGCGATGCGCATGGGTCCATCGTGTCAGGCTGCGCAACCGCGTACCAGGTGAGGGTTTACCAGGTGGCTTCCCGGATGTAATCACCGATCTGGCGCAGCGACCGCGTCGCCTCGGGGACAGCGGGTGCCGCGAGCTGGAAGACGTGCATCTGGCCCGGCCAGACACGAACCTCGACGGGCACGCCGGCGGCCGCCAGTCGACGAGCCGCCTTGCGTGCGTCGCTCACCAGCACCTCGGACCCGGACACGTGGATCAGCATGCGCGGCAGGCCGGGCTCGATGTGGTCGAGCGGTTCGTAGACCTCTTCGGGCTTTCCGTCGACCAAGTGCCGACCGGCAGCCTCCTTGACCAGGTCCACCAGCGCATGGAACGCCCGCGGCGGGAACATCGCATCGCTGTGGATGTTCGGATGGTTCGCGCGGGCTTCGTTGTCGACCTCGAACAACGGCGACATCGTCACCATCGCCGCGGGAGTCTCGCCCTCCAGACCTTCGCGCTGGAGCTTCTCGGCGAGCGCCAGCGCCAGATACCCGCCGGCAGAGTCACCCGCCAGCACGATCTGATTCGGCTCGTAGCCTTTCAGCCGCAACCACTTGTAAGCGTCGTAGCAGTCGTCGACGCGCCTGGCCGACGGAGTGCTTGGGGATCATGCCGGTAGTTGACGACCAGCACCGGGCAGTCGGCGTAGCCCGATATCGCCGTCACCAGCCGGCCGTGGGAATTCACGCCGCACGTCAGGAAGGCTCCGCCGTGCATGTAGAGGATGACGCCACGCTTGCCGTCTGCGGGCAGCACGCCGGCGGCCCTAACCAGCTGGGCGGTGCACTTCGGCAAAGAAATCGTGGCGCGTACGGTGCCAGGAGCGGGTCGCATGACGCGGGACACCACGTCGACCAAACCCCACGGCCACGGCAGGCGCGGCGCATAGCTTCCGATAGCTAGGGTCGGTCGGATTGTTAGCAGAGCGGCCAGAGAAGTGAGCCGCCCCGCCAAGCTTGGGCCGTCCTCCACCACCTCTACGGGTGCGCCGTCACTGACCGGAAACTTGCGCGATTTATGCCCTTTAGCAGGCATTGTGCCGAAGCGAGTTGCTCCGGCTACTTTACTTGGTGCCGTCATCGCCACCACTTCCTACGCCTTTGTAGAGCCCGGGGTCGCCGTTTGCTTTAGCGTTTCCGATACCTTAGCTTGACAGGCTCTGTTCACTTCAACAATCAACGATTTGATTTCGATACCGGACTTGATACCGCAATGTGATCCGCCGGTGTCGGCCGCCACGCGGATATCCCAGAAAATCCCACCTAAACTCGTGCCCGTGGGCATACGTGCACCGCGAAGGACAACGACCGTCGCCCTGGCGGCCGCGGCCACGCTCGCATCGACGGGCTCCGCATACGTCGGGGCCCGCAATCTGCTGAGCGGGCAGGCCGACAAGGCTCGCCGCGTCATACCGAAGGCGTGGGACATCCCACCGCGTGCTGACGGCGTGTATCGGCCCGGCGGTGGACCCGTGGAGCGGTGGCACCGCGGCGTGCCGTTCGACCTGCATCTGATGGTTTTCGGCGACTCCACCGCCACCGGTTACGGCTGCCGGGACGCCGACGAGGTGCCCGGCGTACTTCTCGCACGCGGGCTCGCCGAGGTGTCGGGAGATCGAATCAGGCTGAGCACGAAAGCGATCATGGGCGCGACGTCGAAGGGACTTTCCGGGCAGATCGACGCCATGTTCGTCGCAGGCCCGCCTCCGGACGCGGCGGTGATCATGATCGGCGCGAACGACATCACCCGCCCCAACGGCATCGGGCCGTCGGCGCGGCGGCTGGGTAGTGCAGTCCGGCGGTTGCGGGCCAGCGGGGCCGTCGTCGTAGTCGGTACCTGCCCGGATTTCGGCGTGATCACCGCGATCCCGCAGCCGTTGCGCTGGGTGGCACGTAGCCGCGGATTGCGCCTGGCGCGGGCACAGGCGTCGGCCGTACGCGCCGCCGGCGGGGTGCCCGTGCCATTTTCCGATCTTCTTGCGCCTGAGTTCCGCAAGGCCCCCGAGGAGCTCTTCAGCGACGACATGTTCCATCCGTCGGCGGCGGGCTATGCGTTGGCGTCCAAGCAGCTGCTTCCCGCGCTGTGTAATGCGTTGGGCGAGTGCATCGACGGAGCCCAGCCCGAAGATGCGCTGGAGCCGCGCAACGCTGAAGGCAGCTCGCTGCTGGCCCGCGTGGGCAACGTCAGCCGATTGTGGCGCCGCTCGACTGGGGTGCCTGCGCCCATCGTTGTACCAGCCAGCTAGTTTTTCTCTATCCGTTGATAGAGGAGACCGTCATGCCTGAAGCCGTCATCGTCGCCACCGCACGCTCGCCGATCGGCCGCGCCTTCAAAGGATCGCTCGCCACGATGCGTCCCGACGACCTCGCTGCCCAGATGGTCCGGGCCGCACTGGACAAGGTCCCCGAGCTGGACCCCAAGGACATCGACGACCTGATGATGGGCTGCGGGCAGCCCGCCGGCGAGGCCGGCTACAACATCGGCCGCGTGGTCGCTGTCGAGCTCGGTTACGACTTCCTGCCCGGAACCACGGTCAACCGCTACTGCTCGTCGTCGCTGCAGACCACTCGGATGGCGTTCCACGCCATCAAGGCAGGCGAAGGCGACGCGTTCATCTCTGCCGGCGTCGAGGCGGTGTCGCGCTTCGGTGTCGGCAGGGCCGACGGGGCCGAAAACAGCAAGAACCCGATCTTCGACGAAGCGCTGGCGCGTAGTGAAAAGCAGGCCGAGGGCGCCACCGAGTGGCACGACCCACGTCAGGACGGCCTGATCCCCGACGTCTACATCGCGATGGGCCAGACCGCCGAGAACGTCGCGCTGCTGACCGGCATCAGCCGCGAGGACCAGGACCATTGGGGCGTGCGGTCGCAGAATCGCGCCGAGGACGCCATCAAGAGCGGATTCTTCGAGCGTGAGATCGCCCCGGTGACGCTGCCCGACGGCACGACGGTGACCACCGATGACGGTCCGCGCCCGGGCACCACCTACGAGAGAGGTCTAGCCAATTGAAGCCGGTGTTCCGGCCCAACGGCACGGTCACCGCGGGCAACGCATGTCCGCTGAACGACGGAGCAGCGGCGGTGGTCATCATGAGCGACACCAAGGCCAAGGAGTTGGGCCTGACGCCGTTGGCGCGCATCGTGTCTACGGGTGTCAGCGGGTTGTCGCCGGAGATCATGGGCCTCGGCCCGATCGAGGCGATCAAGAAGGCGCTGGCCAACGCGGGCAAGAAGATCTCCGACATCGATCTGGTCGAGATCAACGAGGCGTTCGCGGTGCAGGTGCTCGGGTCGGCACGGGAACTCGGCATCGACGAGGACAAGCTCAATGTGTCGGGCGGCGCGATCGCGCTGGGGCATCCGTTCGGTATGACGGGCGCCCGCATCACCGCCACACTGCTGAATAACCTTGCGACGTACGACAAGACGTTCGGGATCGAGTCGATGTGCGTCGGCGGTGGCCAGGGCATGGCGATGGTGGTGGAGCGCCTCAGTTGATCACGCCACTACAGTGTGCACTCAGATCGCAGATCGAGCCGATTTCAGGCAATTTCGCGATCTGAACGCACACTAGACGGCCAGGCCCGGCGGACCCGGTTGACGATGTCCGCCGGATGGGCACCGGCTACGACTCGGATGTGGGTCCAGCCGCGGTATGCGATGAATTCCGATCGCACGATGTCCTTTCCGAACGCCTGACGCTTGCGATGGTGATCACCGTCGTACTCGACTGCGATCATGACGTCGTCCCAACCCATATCGAGGAAATACCGGGGACGGCCGAAGTCGTTGAGGATCGGAATCTGCGTTCGCGGCCGTGGAAATCCGGCGCGGACAAGTAGCAATCGAAGCCATGTCTCACGCGGCGACTCGGCGCCCTGGTCGCACCAGTCCAGGGTTGACAGCAAGCGAGGTATGCCGGGAGATCCCCGATGCCGACCCACGAGTTCCTCGACGGCACTGCGGTGGAAGCGGGTGGCATTACCCAGCGCATCCAGTCGCGAAATCCCTTTGTCGCCACAGATCAGTCGCCCGATGTCGAACGCGGTGCGCTCCGGTGTGGTCACCGCCATTCCGGCAATCAGTTGACTTTCGGCCGGGCCCAACCGATCTCTTCGCGTCGTGATCCCATCGGGCGACCGTGCATTCGACCACACGAGCTCGATCGGAATTTCATCGGCAATCCATTTCGCCCCGTGCATCACTGCTGCCGCCTCGCCCGCGACGACCCCCCGCCGTCGCGTCCATAACCATGCCCCCATCGTCCGTTGCGCCAAGGTCGGCGGTGCATCGCCGGCGAGGTAGACATCGGGGTACAAAGCACGGAAGCGCGTACGCAGTTGGTGCTTATTCGCGACGGCGCCGTCGCGCAGGGCCTCGCTGCCGAGGAAGGGATTCTCCACGCCCGCACTGTGGTCAGGCGATCGGACGGGTGCCGCGGCATACGGAGCCACACCAGCTGCCAGGTGTGGATGAATCCGCGGTTGTGGAGGCACGAAAAAAGCCCGGCACATTTCGTGCCGGGCCTTTCGCGGTGGCTGCTAGTCGCTGTTGAAGTAGGACAGCAGCCGAAGAATCTCGAGATACAGCCAGACCAGCGTGACGGTCAGGCCCAGGGCGATGCCCCATGCGGCCTTCTCCGGCGCACCGGCGCGAATCAACTGGTCGGCCGCGTCGAAGTCGATCAGGAACATGAATGCCGCCAGACCGATGGCGACCAGCGAGAAGATGATCGCGAGCGGGCCACCGCTGCGAAGTCCGAAGCCCTCGCCGCCGCCGACGCCGAAGATTGCGAGCACGAAGTTGAGCAGCGCGATGGCCACCAGGCCGAACAGGCCGGCGACCATCATTCGGGTGAACTTCGGCGTCACCCGGATGGCTCCGGTCTTGTAGACGACGAGCATGCCGACGAACACACCGACGGTTCCGAAGATCGCCTGCGCGATCATCCCGGGACCACCGTTGGAGACCAGGTTCGCGAACAAGAACGACGCGGCGCCTAGGAAGAGCCCCTCCAGCGCGGCGTAGCTCAGCACGATGGCCGGGTTGTCCTGCTTGCGGCCGAACGTCGCGATCAACACCATCGCCAGCCCGCCGAGCGCGCCGACGAGCACGAACGGCATCATCAGCGCGACGTTCTGCGACGACCAGGAAGTAGGACAAGACGCCGACCACCGTGACCACCGCCAGCGTGATGCCGGTCTTGGTGACGACGTCATCGATGGTCAGCGGCCGGGCGACGCCGGCCTGCTGCTGGTCGGGGTACTGCGTGACATATGGCTCGGCCTGTACCGCCTGCGCGCCGTAGCCGGCGGCGCCGGTACCGAATTGCGCGTAGCCGCCCTGACCCTTGGGCAGGGAACGAAATACCGGGTTGCTGGACTCCCGCACCGTCGGTTCCTCTCTGATGCTTGGTTCGACCCGTTGACGAACACTGACTCAACGACTGGCGATCCCGGACGGTTCCCGAAAGAACCTCCCAGGGTCTTCACAGGAAACCCTACCCGCCGGAGCTCAAGGCAGGTTGACGAACTCCGACAGCTAAAGTTGCATTCCGTGGACGAAAACGAGGATGTCCTAGTAAACGCGCGTCAGCGGCGTCGGCCTGATCACCCTCAATCGGCCCAAGGCCATCAATTCGCTGACCCATCCGATGGTCAACGCGATATCGCCCGTCCTGGCCGACTGGGCGGACGACGACGGCATTCACACCGTCGTCGTCGACGGCGCAGGCGAACGCGGGCTCTGCGCGGGCGGCGACATCGTGGCGCTCTATCACAGCGCCTGGGCCGAGACGGCAACGAGGCGAGACAGTTCTGGTACGACGAGTATCTGCTGAATGCCCAGATCGGCAACTTCACCAAGCCGTACGTCGTCGCTGATGGACGGCATCGTGATGGGCGGTGGCGTCGGGTGTCGGCGTCCACGGCAGCGTCCGCGTCGTCACCGACACGACGAAAATGGCGATGCCCGAAGTCGGAATCGGCTTCATCCCGGACGTCGGCGGCACGCTGTACCTGTCGCGGGCGCCCGGGCTGTTGGGCCTGCACGCCGCGTTGACCGGCGCACCGTTCGGCGGCGCAGACGCGATCGCGATGGGCTTCGCCGACCACTACGTCCCCCATGACGCGCTCGGGGACTTCAAACGCACGCGTCATCGCCGACGGTGTCGACGCCGCGGTGTCAGCGCACGCAGCCGAACCTCCGCCGAGTCAGCTACTGGCCCAGCGGGACTGGATCGATCAGTGCTACGCGGGCGACGACGGTCGCCGACATCGTCGCCGCACTGCGATGCCACGACGCGGGCCCGGCCAACGACGCCGCCGACCTGATCGCCACCCGCTCCCCCGTATCGCTGTCCGTCGCACTGGAAGCCGTCGACGAGCCGCGAAGCTCGAGACACTGGAAGACGTGCTGCGCCAGGAGTATCGGACGTCCTGCGGGTCGTCGCGCAGCCACGACTTCGTCGAGGGCATCCGCGCCCAGGTCATCGACAAGGACCGCAATCCGAAGTGGTCGCCCGCATCACTGGCGGCCGTCACCACCGCCGACGTCGAGGCCTACTTCGCGCCGGCCGACCGCGAACTGGAGTTTCGAACGATCCATGAACTACGAGACGATTCTCGTCACACGCGACGACCGCGTCGGCACCATCACGCTCAACCGTCCGAAGGCCCTCAACGCCCTCAACAGCCAGGTGATGAACGAAGTCGTCGCGGCCGCAGCAGAATTCGACAACGACCCGGGTATCGGCGCGATCATCGTCACCGGCAGCGGCGAGAAGGCGTTCGCGGCCGGCGCGGACATCAAGGAGATGGCCGAGCTGTCCTTCGCCGACGTCTTCTCCGCGGACTTCTTCGCGGCGTGGGGCAAGTTCGCCGCGACACGCACGCCGACCATCGCCGCGGTCAACGGCTACGCGCTCGGCGGCGGATGCGAGCTGGCGATGATGTGCGATCTGCTGATCGCCGCCGACACCGCCAAGTTCGGTCAGCCCGAGATCAAACTCGGCGTACTCCCAGGTATGGGCGGCTCGCAACGGTTGACGCGCGCCATCGGCAAGGCCAAGGCGATGGACCTGATTCTCACCGGTCGCAACATGGATGCCGAAGAAGCCGAGCGCGCCGGCCTGGTCTCGCGCGTCGTGCCCGCCGACACCCTGCTCAACGAGGCGAATGCGGTCGCCAAGACCATCGCCGGGATGTCGCTTTCGGCGTCGCGGATGGCCAAGGAGGCCGTCAATCGCGCCTTCGAATCGACGCTGGCCGAAGGACTCCTCTACGAGCGCAGGCTCTTCCATTCCGCGTTCGCCACCGACGACCAAACCGAGGGCATGAACGCGTTCACCGAGAAGCGCCCACCGACCTTCCGTCACCGTTAATCTGCGTGGGTGACAGACACCGCTGAGGCCGTCGACGAAGCACCGCCGCAGGAGGAGTCGCCACCCAAGCGACCGGTGGTGGGTACGCCATTACACGTTTTTCGGCACCGCTCTGGGCCTGGTGTTCCTGTGGCTTTCGATGACGCCGTCGCTGCTGCCCCGCGGCCCGTTGTTCCAGGGCCTGGTCAGCGGCGCAGCGGGCGCGATCGGATACGGCCTCGGCGTGTTCGGGGTATGGCTGGTGCGCTACATGCTGTCCAAGGACACCAGCTCCGCGGGCACCGCGTTGGGCGTGGATCGCACTCGTCGAGCATAGGCGTCGTCGGCCAGATCCTGATGATCATCTATTTCCACGTATGGCAGGACGAAGTCCGCGACCTCAATGGAGTACCGCGCATGGGGTTCTGGGACCACCCGCTGACGGCGGTCCTGTCGATTGTCGTCTTGTTCCTCTTCGTCGAGATCGGTCAGCTGATCGGCAAACTGGTGCGCTTTCTGGTCCGCCAACTGGAACGCGTTGCCCCGCCACGTGTTTCGGCCGTCGTCGTGGTGGCTCTGCTGCTCGCCCTGAGCATCGCCCTGCTCAACGGTGTGGTGGTGCGCTTCGGCATGAGCACCTTGAACAAGACGTTTGCGGCGGCCAACGACGAGACCGATCCTCGATTTGAAGCACCGACGTCCCCGCTGCGCTCGGGCGGCCCCGATTCTGCGGTCACGTGGGAATCGCTGGGCCATCAGGGGCGGGTGTTCGTCTCGGCAGGGCCCACGGTCGACGAGCTCTCGGAGTTCAACGGCAGACCAGCCATCGAACCGATCCGCGCCTATGCCGGACTGCATTCCGCCAACGGCATCAAGGCGACCGCCGCGCTGGCGGCGCAGGAACTGCAGCGCACGGGCGGCCTCGATCGCGCGGTGGTCGCCGTCGCGACCACCACCGGCACGGGCTGGATCAACGAGGCCGAGGCCTCGGCGCTGGAGTACATGTACAACGGCGACACCGCGATCGTGTCGATGCAGTACTCGTTCCTGCCGAGCTGGTTGTCCTTCCTCGTGGACAAGGAGAACGCGCGGCAAGCCGGGCAGGCGCTGTTCGAGGCCGTGGACGCGCTCATTCGCGAGATGCCGGAGGCGCAGCGGCCCCGGCTGGTGGTGTTCGGGGAGAGCCTCGGGTCGTTCGGCGGTGAGGCACCGTTCCTGGCGCTCAACAACCTGATCGCCCGAACCGACGGTGCGCTGTTCTCCGGACCGACGTTCAACAACACCATCTGGACCCAACTGACCCGCGACCGCGACCCGGGTTCGCCGGAGTGGCTGCCCATTTACGACAAGGGTGAGAACGTCCGCTTCGCCGCCAGGTCGGACAACCTCGACCGGCCCAACGATCCGTGGGGTTACCCCCGGGTGGTGTACCTGCAGCACGCGTCCGATCCGATCGCCTGGTGGAATCCGGATCTGCTGTTCGCCGAACCGGATTGGCTCAGAGAGCCTCGCGGCTACGACGTGTCGGGACGCATGCAGTGGATTCCGATCGTCACGTTCCTGCAGGTGTCCGCGGACATGGCGGTGGCAGTGGACGTGCCCGACGGCCACGGCCACGTGTACGTCAAGGACGTCGCGAACGCCTGGGCAGCCATTCTCCAGCCGCCAGGCTGGACCCCCGCGAAGACGGAGAAGCTGCGCCCCCTGCTGCGCAGCGACGAAAACGCTTAGACGAGAACCCCTTCGGCCTTCAGAGCGTGGTAACCACAGACAACGTCGGTGGCGTGCAGCAGATCGGGCGGGCGCAGTCGGGCGGGCAACGAGATGGCGGAAACCATGCGGACTCCAGGAATGAATGACGGAACGGATCGGGGTAGGCGCGTCAGGCGAACAGTCCCCGCGGCATTCGCGCGGGTATCCGGTCGTCACGGCCGCAAGTCTGGCACGGAGGACGCCGCCGTCGGCCTTGCACCACCCGACCCCGTACCGCACGGAATGGAAGCTGCTGTTCAGGGTGTGATTTCTCGGTCTGTCCCTGGATTCACGTTGATCCGAAATGATGGCGCGGCGCACCGCTCCCGAGCCATTGCATAGATTGGCTGCCATGCGCAGGCATCTTCGGTGCGCCGTCAACGCCGTGGCATTCCTGGCCGCGATGGCCGTGGGCACTGGGTGTTCATCCGGGACCGACAGCGAGCCAGGCACGTCAACCCCCGCGACCGGGGCCTCGCAGACCTCGACGACGTCGGAAACGCCCACAGCGGCCCCCGGCGAAGTCGCGGTGTCCCCGGACGGGGTCACCACCGCCGTCGGGGCGCCGGCGGACTCGACCGAGGACGAGTACTTCAGGGCGTGTCAGGCCGCGCGCGATTGGATGCTGCAGCGGGGCGGGGACCCCAAACCGCAGTTAGAGCCCTATCTGAAGAGTCTCCAGACCTCCGACGCGTCCGGCCCAGGCACCTTCGGCACTCCCTGGTCCCAGCTCCCCCCGCAACGTCAGGCCGCCGTCATCGTGGCAGCCCGGGCCGCCGCCGACGCACTCTGCGGCTAGGCGCAGAATGGCGATATGGCCGGCAAGCGAGTCGCCCTAGCCCTCGGCAGCGGAGGGGCTCGCGGATACGCCCACATCGGGGTGATCGACGAGCTGCGTGACCGAGACTTCGAGATCGTCGGCATCGCAGGATCGTCGATGGGCGCACTCGTGGGCGGCCTCCAGGCCGCGGGCAAGCTCGACGATTTCGCCGAGTGGGCGAAGTCGCTGACCCAGCGCGCGATACTGCGGTTACTCGATCCGAAGATCACCGCCGCCGGGGTGCTGCGCGCCGAGAAGATCCTCGATGCGGTCCGCGACATCCTCGGCGAAGTCACGATCGAAGAGCTGCCGATCCCTTACACCGCGGTCAGCACCGATCTGCTCTCGGGCAAGTCGGTGTGGCTACAACGCGGACCCGTCGACGCCGCGATCCGGGCCTCGATCGCAATCCCGGGAGTGATCGTGCCGCATGTGCTCGACGGCCGACTGCTGGCCGACGGCGGCATCCTCGACCCGCTGCCCATGGCGCCGATAGCCGCCGTCAATGCCGACCTGACGATCGCGGTGAGCCTCAGCGGTAGTGAGGCCGGCGGCGACGAACCCGACGACGACGGAGCCAGCGCCACGACGGACTGGCTAGGCCGCATGTGGCGCAGCACGACCGCACTGTTCGACGCCGCCCAGGGTGAGGAGGGCGAGGACAAACTCGTCGATGCCGCCAGGGAAGCCTCGAAGGAGGCATCGGTGCCACGCCTCGGCAGCTTCGAGGTGATGAACCGCACGATCGACATCGCGCAAGCCGCCCTGGCCCGCCACACCCTTGCCGCTTACCCACCCGATGTGTTGATCGAGGTCCCGCGGACCGCCTGTCGCAGCCTCGAGTTCCACCGTGCCGCCGAGGTCATCAACGTCGGCCGCGAACTCGCCGCCGCCGTGCTGGATGGGCTGGAGAAGCCCGAAATCGTATCTGTGAATAGCTGATTCAGCCACGAAGGAAGGCGGCGACCTCGGCCGCTACCCGCCTGCCCTGGTCGCGCCCGGCCTTGGCCGACGGCTCGCGGCAGGCCGGATCCAGCGGATTAGGGCCGAAGGCGGCCAGCGACTGGTCGTCGGCGAACACCCCGAACGCGGAACCGGAAAAGGTATCGACCTCCTCGACCGCCCCGGTACCGAACGGTGACGGCGAGTTCCGGCCCTGCGGCAACAGCGCTACCACCACGTCACAGTCGGCGGCCATCTCGAGGTTGACGGTGCTGCCGACACCACCGTCCATGTATCGGGCATCGCCGATCGTGACCGGCGGCCAGACTCCGGGCACCGCACAGCTGGCGGCAACCGCATCGACCAGGCTGACGCCGGAATCTCTATCGAGCGTCACCAATTCGCCTGTGGCGGTGTCGATTGCGCTGATGCGCAACACGCGCTGCGGCCACTCGTGCTCGGGCAGCCGGTATTCGATCACTTCCCGCCGGACGGATTCCGGGACTGTTTCGGTCGACAATGCGACGCTGCCGATCCGCTGCAGTTTGTCGGCTTTCGAGCCGGGTTGCATCATCGCCGCGAGAAAGAGTTCGGTGATCTCCTCGACGCCGGCGATCGGGTTCAACTCGGTCGTCGATGTTTCCACCTGCCGCTCGAACAGCGCCTCGAGGCCACAACCGCTGATGAGTTGCGCGGCCACCGTCGACCCCGCCGACGTGCCGACCAGGACGTCCGATTCGCGCAGCGCATCTGCCGTCTCCGGGGACGCGTCGGCGATGCCGCGCAGGATTCCGATCTCCCACGCAATTCCCGCCAGCCCACCACCGGCGAGCACCAGTGCCCGCTTTGTCACGAGAAGTGAGTCTGCCAGGTGACCGAAAAGGTGCGGCCGCTAAGGTCTGGCCATGGTGCGCGCTGTCCTCGTCGCAACCGCGGCAGCACTTCTTTTCGCAGGATGTCCGGCTGCTGTGGCCCAGCCTCCGGCACCTCCCTCCCCGATCGTCCCGCCACCCGTACAGCCGGCCAACATCGGCGACCTCAAGCGCGACGCCGTTGCGTACTACGACAGCGGCGCCTACCTGACGAACCTGCAGCAGGCAGCCGCGCCCGCGGTGGCATGGATCAACGATCAGGCACCGCGCGTCGCCCGCCCGGCGATCGTCCTCGACATCGACGAGACATCGCTGTCGAACTGGGAATTCATCAAGGCCAACGACTTTGGTCGCGTGTACAGCGGTCCGTGTGACGATCTGCCGCGCGGGCCGTGCGGGTTGCAGGCGTTCGGCCAGCTCGCGCAGTCGACGGTGATCCCGCCGACTATGGCAGGTGTTCAACACCGCCAAACAGCGCGGCGTCACGGTCTTCTTCATCACCGGCAGGCACGAGTCGTGGCGCGCCGCGACCGAACAGAACCTGCAGGCCGTCGGCTACACCGGATACGAGCGGCTGTTCATGGAACCGACTGGTGCGCACTATGCTTCCGCCGTCGACTTCAAGGCCCCGCAGCGGGCGCAGATAGAGGCCCAGGGCTACACGATCATTGCGAACATCGGAGATCAGCCGTCCGACCTGGCAGGCGGCTTCTCACAACAGACCTACCTGCTACCGAATCCCTTCTACCGCATCCCCTAGGAGTGACATGGTCGACACGATGAGGGCACAGCGTTTCTACGCAGACTCGAAAAATATTGCAGTGGAGGAAATTCCGATTCCAGAGCCCGGCCCCGGCGAAGTCTTGGTCAAAGTCGCGTTCTGCGGCATCTGCCACTCCGACCTCAGCCTGATCAACGGCACCTTCCCCGCAATGCTCCCGGTGGTCACGCAGGGCCACGAGACATCGGGAACGATCGCCAAGCTGGGTCCGGACGTCACCGGCTGGAAGGAGGGCGACCGGGTGGTCGTCGCGGCGGGCCGGCCGTGTTTGACATGCGCGAACTGTCGCCGCGGCGACGTGACGAACTGCCTGGCCATCCAGCTGATGGCGTTTGCCTACGACGGTGGGTGGGCGGAGTACACCGTCGCGCAGGCATTCGGCCTGACCAGGGTTCCCGACAACGTCCCGCTGGAGCAGGCGGCGATTCTGGCCGACGCGGTGTCGACGCCGTTCGGCGCCGTGGTGCGCACGGGCAAGGTGGGCATCGGGGAATCCGTCGGCGTATGGGGCGTCGGCGGTGTCGGCACCCACATCGTGCAACTCGCGCGGCTGGTCGGCGCCGTGCCAGTGATCGCCGTCGACGTCAAACCAGCGGTGCTCGAGCGCGCCGTCGAACTCGGTGCGGACCATGCGTTCGACGCCCGCGACGACCGGCTCTCGGAGAAGATCGCCGAGCTCACCGGCGGGCGCAAGCTCGACGTCGCGTTCGACGCAGTCGGCCGCAAGTCGACGGTCGAACAGGCCCTCGACAATGTGACGGTCGGCGGCCGACTCGTCGTAGTTGGTATGAGCGACGAGTCTCCGAGCGTCGGCCCGACTAGCATGTTCGCACTCACGCAGAAGCAGGTCCTGGGCCACCTCGGCTACCAGAACGTCGACATCGCGACCCTGGCCACGTTGGTTTCCACTGGGCGCCTTGATATCTCGCGCTCGATCACCGAAGTCGTCCCGCTCGATGACATCAGGCTCGGCATTGAGCGGCTGGAACGGCAGGACGGCAACCCGATCCGGATCCTGGTCCGGCCGTGACCGGTGCCCTGAGCGGCCGCTTCGGCCGGCCTGACGAAGTGGCGGACATGGCGATCGCCATGCTGCGCAACGGCTATCTGACCAACAAGGTCACCACGATCGACGGCGGCATCCTGCCCAGGGACTAACCCAGACCTGGCGCGGCCTTGCCGCTGATCAACGGCAGGTCCAGATACGTGGCAATGCCGGGCGCTGCGGCGCAGACCGCGGGAACAGAGTTCACGCAATGGGCCGCGGTGCCGACGATGCCGTATTCCGGACCCTCCCCGCCCACAGCGGACTGGAATCCCTTCACGGTGATCGCGATGTCGGGGTTACCGCAGATTTCCATTTCGTAGCGTTGCCCCTCAGGACCGAATGTCCATGCAGGATCGAGCTTTTCCTCGCCCATCAGCCAATTGACGGTGACACGTACGACGACCTTGTCGCCGACAAGCGCCTCCCAGTGGAACTTTCGGCCCGCGACCTGACCCGGCTCGATCACGCCGATCGGCGACTCGATGGGTCCGGTGGCGACGGCAATCTCCTGCGACGAACGCACTTTCGGGTCGGCGTTGAAGCCGGCTTTGTCGACGATCATCTTCACGGCTTGAATGAAACCTCCGTCGAGCAGCTTCTGCATCGGTCCGCTCAGGGCCTTGTCGGGAACCTCGCCGAAGCCCATCACATGGCGCACGACATCGGGCGCCTCATAGGTGCGCAGGTCGGAGAACTCCTCGGCACGAACGAATGTCACGCCGGTGGAGAACGCCGAGAACAGCAGCGGAAACTTCTCACTGATGCCGCCTGGCGCCATGCCGGTGCCGTGCAGCGTCACGTCGCCCTCGATCGCGGCGTCGCGAAGTGCTGCCGATTGGCGCTCACTGGGATAAACCCACCCGACCGGCGTCACCACGTTCTTCCCGGACCGCAGCAGCGCGGCGACCTCGTCGGGGTTGGGAAGCAGTGGTGAATAGATGACCGCGTCCGCATCGAGGGCAAGGATCTCGTCGAGACTGTTCGTCACGGTGACGCCCATCGGTTCGCCGCCGATGATCTCGCCGACGTCCTTGCCGCCCTTGTCCGCCGAGTGCGCCCAGCAGCCGACGAGCTCGAGGTCCGGGTGCTCTTGCACACCCTTTATGGCGGCGACGCCGACACCTCCCGTCGCCCACTGCACGACCTTCAGAGCCATGTTTCTCCTCAAAAACTAGAACACGTTCTACTCCGGTCTACACCACTTATCGCTCCGCGCGGGTGACAATTGGCCCGATGAGTTCGATCAAGATCGGGTTCGGTGTGCTGGGGCCGTTGCAGATGACGGCCGACGGCGCACCGATCACGCTGGGGACCCCCAAGCTGCGGGCCGTGCTCGCGATGCTCGTGATGAACCGCAACCGGCCGGTGTCCATCGATTCCCTGATCACCGCGGCATGGGAGGAGGGCCCGCCCCCGGAGGCCAGGGCCAGCCTGCACTCCTACATCTCGAACCTGCGCAAGCTGATCAGCAGAGCGGGAGCGGACCCGAAGACGGTTCTGGTCAACGCGCCGCCGGGCTATCGGCTCAATGCCGCCGACACCGCCTGCGATATCGGCCGATTCGTGGTCGAGAAGGCAGCGGGAGTACACGCCGCGGCGGCCGGCCGCTTCGAGGAGGCCAGCAGGCACCTGACCGACGCGCTGGCGCAATGGCGCGGACCCGTTCTCGACGACCTGCGTACGTTTCAGTTCGTCGACGTGTTCGCCACGGCGCTCACCGAAGACAAGGTGGTCGCCCATACCGCCCTTGCCGGAGCCGAAATAGCTTGTGGGCGTGCCTATGCCGTCATCAGCGAACTTGAAAGCCTGACGGCCGAGTATCCGTATCGCGAACCGCTGTGGGCGCAGCTGATCACCGCCTACTACTCGGCCGAACGCCAGTCCGAGGCGCTGGACGCCTACCAGCGCCTGAAGTCAACGCTCGCCGAAGACCTGGGCATCGATCCCGGCCCGACTGTGCGCGCGCTGCACGAGAAAATCCTGCGGCAGGAGCCGCTGGACGTGAAGAAGGCGGCGAGGACGACGGCGGTGCATCAGGTCAACGACATCGACATGCGGACCGCGGTCAATGCGGCGGCTGCGCTGGCGACGCTGCGCGAGTCGTCCGGGCGCGCCTATCCCTTGACGGCGACGGCAACCAGGATCGGGCGCCTGTCCGACAACGACATCGTCCTCGATGACAACAATGTCAGCCGGCACCACGCGGTCATTATCGACACCGGCACCAGCTTCGTGATCACCGATCTACGCTCGGCAAACGGCATTTACGTGCGAGGAGAGCGCATTCGGGGCACCGCGACGCTGGGCGACGGCGACGCGATCGGCATCTGCGATCACGAGTTCACGTTCGAGATCGAGCCGCGCCCGGCCTAACTCAGGCATTAGGGTGTGTTTGCCCGGCAATACACCCTGAGGAGTAGACCGATGAGCGACCCCGAAAAGGAGTCACGCGTTGGTTCCCAGATCGGCCCCTACAAATTGCGGCGGCTGCTGGGCAAGGGTGGCATGGGCGAGGTCTACGAGGCCGAGGACACCGTCAAGGACCGCATCGTCGCGCTGAAGCTGCTGCCGGAGTCGGCGTCGCACGATCCGGTGTTCCGCAAGCGGCTGCAGCGCGAAGCGCATTCCGCCGGACGGCTTGCAGGAACCCCACGTCGTGCCGATCCACGACTACGGCGAGATCGACGGGCTGCTCTACGTCGACATGCGCATGATCGACGGCACAGACCTCCGCAAGATGCTCAAGGCGTACGGGCCGCTGACGCCCGCGCGGGCGGTGGCGATCGTGAGGCAGATCGCCTCGGCGCTCGACGCGGCCCACGAAAGCGGTGTCATGCACCGCGACGTCAAACCCGAGAACATTCTGATCACCCGCGACGACTTCGCGTACCTGGTCGATTTCGGCATCGCCAACGCCGCCACCGACGAGAAGCTGACCGAACTCGGCACCGCGGTCGGCACGTACGCCTACATGGCTCCGGAGCGGTTCACCAGCGACGAGGTCACCTACCGCGCCGACATCTATGCGCTGGCGTGTGTGCTGCACGAATGCCTGACCGGCGGCCAGCCGTTTCCCGGCGACAGCGTCAGCGTGATCATCACCGCTCACCTGATGCAGCCCGTCCCCAAGCCGAGCGTGGAACGGCCGGGGATCCCCGGCAGGTTCGATGAGGTGATCGCCCGTGGCATGGCGAAGAAGCCCGATGATCGCTACGCCAGCGCGGGTGATCTGGCCGAGGCCGCAACCGCGGCGCTGACCCATCGGGAGCAGGATCAGGCGGCGACGATTCTGCAGCGCAGCGACGCGGCGACCAGGCCGGTGCCGCCGACACCACTGCCCACTCCGCCGCCCTACCCCCTCGCACACACGCCGCCACCGGGGCCACCGCCGACACCGGCGTCCTACCCCGCATACACTCCACCGCCGTCGGGCCCCCGGCCCGCGGCGTTCCACACGGGTCCCCCGGGAGCGGTAGGACCGCCGAGCGGGCCGATCGGGCCGCCGAGCGGGCCGATGTGGTCGACGTCGCCGCCCGGTCCACAACAGCCCCCGTCCGGGGGGTCGAAGGTCCCATGGATTGCGCTGGCGGCGGTGGGTGCGGTGTTCATGTTGGTCCTCGGCGGGGTAGGCATCTGGTTGATCGCCAAGCCGGACGACACGACGACGGTGGCGGATTCGTCGACCAGCACGACGACGGCGACCAGCGAACGGACCACCAGGCGGAGCACCCCACGGACGACACCATCGGAGAATCCGGATTCGTTCGAATCCAAGCTCATGTCGGTCCTACCACGCGGCTACGACGCGGGCGTGTGCGAGCCGGCTAGCCCGCCGGCCACAGGTGCTTTGGCGACCGTCGACTGCGGTCCTGCCTCACCGGAGGGCGGTCCCACCAGCGCGCGGTATTCGCTGTTCGCCGACCAGGCGGCGCTCGACCGGGCCTTCAACGACTCGTCCGCGGCCAACTCGGAATTGTTGCCGTGCCCGAACAGCAATGCGGATTCGCCGACGACATGGCACTACACCGAAACGCCCGACAAGGTCGAAGGCCGGATCTCCTGCGGCGTCTTCAACGGCAACCAGGACGTGACGTGGACCATCAACTCGAACCTTCTGCTCGGCGATGCGCAGGGTCCCGATCTGGAGGGGCTGCACAACTGGTGGCTGAAGTTCGCCTGACCCGCTGAACCTCGAGTGATTTCGGCGTGCGTGCGGGGTCACGCTGAGGGTGACTCCACCAGCCGAAATCACGAGCGAATCGTCACCAAGAATCTGTCAAGGATCCATCAAGGGCGCTGTCCGACTCTTATGTCGACCCGGAGAAGAACCGGAACGAATCGACACCAGGAGTCCACATGTCCGCTCGCAATGGAGTCACCAAGTTCGCAGGCACCGCGATCATCGCGGGTGCGCTCGGGCTGACCGCGTTCGCCGCCGCAGGCACCGCCAGCGCGATGAGTTCGGCCGACGACAACTTCCTGACCGACATCACGGCAGCAGGCATTGCGTACGACAGCCCGCAGGCCGCGACCTCGGTCGCGCACGACGTCTGCATCGCCTTCGACGGCGGCGCGGACCCCGTCGACCTCGGCATGGAGATCAAGGACGAAACCGATCTGACCACCGATCAGATTGCGACCTTCGTCGTCTCCGCGGTCCACAACTACTGCCCCGAGCACGTCACGCTCTTCAGCTAGCGAGTCCCCCATGCGGGGGCCCCGCTGCGGCGGCGGGGCTCCCGCACCACCAGCCTCAAGCCGATAGGCGGGCTAGACAGTTTCCTCGCTGTGTGTTTCTGTCATCGCAGACACAGCGAAGGGACGTGGCATGCCAACCGCCAAAACAACCAAGGTGTTCGTCGTCGGCGTCGGAATGACGAAATTCGAGAAGCCGGGACGCCGCGAGGGCTGGGACTATCCGGACATGGCCCGCGAGTCGGGCACCAAGGCGCTCGAGG
This sequence comes from uncultured Actinomycetota bacterium, assembly GCA_963805835.1. GTDB lineage: Bacteria > Actinomycetota > Actinomycetes > Mycobacteriales > Mycobacteriaceae > Mycobacterium. The sequence continues at coordinate 135,221 of CAWDVX010000013.1, forward strand.
ATGCCGGAGTCGACTTCTCCGAAGTGGAGCAGGGCTTCGTCGGATACTGCTCAGGTGACTCGACGTCGGGCAACCGAGCACTCTACGAACTGGGCATGACGGGTATCCCCATCGTCAACGTCAACAACAACTGTTCCACGGGTTCGACGGCGTTGTTCCTTGCCGCGCAGACGATTCGCGGCGGACTTGCCGACTGCACGATCGCGCTCGGCTTCGAGAAGATGCAGCCCGGCTCGCTACAGGGCGGCGCCGAGGATCGCGAGTCACCGCTGGGGCGTCATATCAAGGCGCTGGCGGAGATCGACGAGTTCGCATTTCCGGTGGCGCCGTGGATGTTCGCCGCCGCGGGTCGCGAGCACATGCGTGAATATGGCACCACCGCAGAGCATTTCGCGAAGATCGGTTACAAGAACCACAAGCACTCGGTCAACAATCCGTACGCGCAGTTCCAGGAGGAGTACACGCTCGACGACATCCTCGCGGCGAAGATGATCTCCGACCCCGTGACAAAGTTGCAGTGCTCGCCGACGTCCGACGGCTCGGGCGCCGCGATTCTGGCCAGTGAGGAGTTCGTCGACAAGCACGGACTTGCCGGGCAGGCCGTCGAGATCGTCGGTCAGGCGATGACCACCGATTTCGATTCCACGTTCGACGGGAGTGCCCGCAACGTCATCGGCTACGACATGAATGTCCAGGCCGCGCGCAAGGTTTACGACCAGTCCGGCCTCGGGCCGTCAGACTTCCAGGTGATCGAGCTGCACGACTGCTTCTCGGCCAACGAACTGCTGCTGTATGAGGCGCTGGGACTCTGCGGTGAGGGTGAGGCGCCCAAGCTGATCGACAACAACGACACCACCTACGGCGGGCGGTGGGTGGTCAACCCGTCGGGTGGGCTGATCTCCAAAGGCCATCCACTGGGTGCCACCGGCCTGGCGCAGTGCGCCGAGCTGACCTGGCAGCTGCGCGGCGCCGCCGATAAGCGGCAAGTGGACGGTGTGACCGCCGCACTGCAGCACAACATCGGGCTGGGCGGCGCGGCAGTTGTGACCGCTTACCAGCGCGCCGAGCGCTGATGGGCGACAATTGACCGATGCGGACAACATGGATCGTCGCGGCCGGAGCACTCGGGATATGCGCGCTCGCGGCGTCGACGGGCCTCGCGACGGCGGACAACGGCAAGTCAGCGCAGGAAACGATCCAAGAGCTGCAGAACGACGGCTACAACGTCACCATCGACAAGATCGGCACCGCACCGCTGTCGGAGTGCGTGGTCACGAGTGTCCGCAATCCGCAGCAGTTCAGTCAGCTGGTGCCCCTGCTCGGAGGTAACGAGAACGGCGTCCTGTTCCCGCAGGTCACAAGCCAGCCGGTCTCCGTGTCGCTGGACTGCTCGGGCTGACCGACTAGGCGACGCCCACTGGTACATGAAGAAGCCCGGCCGGGTCGCTCCGGCCGGGCTTCTTGCGAGCAGCGTCAGCGCCGCGAGCAATCGGCGGTGACGGTGATGTTGCGCTGGGCGACCACCTCGATCAGGTCGTCGCCTCGACGAACCAATTCGGTTCGGTTCCTGACATTCCCGATGTCGGTGACGACGCACTGATTCAGCGGTGCGCTGCCGATCCGGTTGACCTTCACATCGAAGCCCTGCGCTTCGAGCGTTGAGATGGTCAGTTGTGCGGACTCCTGGGCGGACGCAATGGCAGCCGGCAGCGTGATCAGTCCGCATGCCGCAGCGGCCATTCCGGTCAGGATCAAAAGTATTGCGCGCATGACCGCGCCTCCCTTCGTGTTTCGTGTAGGCCCCGGTGGCCTTCACGCGGTACGACGGGACACCCACGGAAGAGGTTCAAAGCAATTTCGAAAAAGTTTTTCCCGGACGCGAAACTGCCCCCGGCTTGGCGTGGGCCGGGACAGTTCCGCTGCGAAGCTATGCCGGTGCGGGCACCTGCTCCCCGCGTGGGGTGGGGTCGTCGTCGACCATCGTCAACTCATCGAAGGGATCGTCACCACGCAGCACGGAGGTCACACGCTCTTTGTCGATGGTCTTCGTCCACGAGCCGACCAGGATCGTGGCGACGGCGTTGCCGGAGAAATTGGTCAGCGCCCGGGCCTCGGACATGAACCGGTCGATACCGACAATCAGTCCGACGCCGTCGAGCAGGTCGGGACGATGGCTCTGCAGCCCGGCGGCGAGCGTGGCCAACCCGGCACCGGTGACCCCGGCGGCCCCCTTGGAGGCGACGATCATGAAAACCAGCAGGCCGATCTGCTCCGGCAACGAAAGCGGGTCGCCGAGCGCGCCCGCGATGAACAACGACGCCATGGTCAGGTAGATCGCGGTGCCGTCCAGGTTGAAGGAGTAGCCGGTGGGCACGACGACGCCGACGGTACTGCGGTCGACGCCGAGGTGCTCCATCTTGGCGATCAACCGTGGCAGCGCGGACTCCGACGACGAGGTCGACACGATCAGCAGGTATTCACGCGCCAGGTAGCGCACCAGCTTGAAGATCGATACACCGGAGACCACGCGCAGAATCGTGCCGAGCACGCCGAAGACGAAGACCAGACAGGTCACGTAGAACCCGAGCATCAGGCCCAGCAGTTGCGTCACCGCAGTCCACCCGGTCTGGCCGACGACATTGGCGATCGCACCGAACGCGCCGATGGGCGCCAGCCACAAGATCATCACGAGGACCTTGAACACCAGCTTCTGCAGATACTCGATGCCGCGCAGGATCGGCTCACCCGTTGTGCCCATGGCCTGCAGCGCAAACCCGACGAGCAAGGCGACGAACAGTGCCTGCAGCACGCTGCCGGCCGTCAGCGACGCGAACAACGTGTCCGGAATGATGCCGCGGACGAAATCCATGAGACCGCCTGCCTCGTGGGCGGTTTCGGCCAGCTCGGTCCCCTTACCCGCGGCGCCCTCGGTCAGGTGCATGCCGGTGCCGGGATGCAGGATGTTGCCGACCACCAGGCCGATGGCAAGCGCGAAGGTGGACATGACAAGGAAGTACACGAACGCCAGACCGCCGACCTTGCCGACCGTTGCGGCCTTGCGCACCGATCCGATGCCCAACACGATCGTGCAGAAGATGACCGGCGCGATCATCATCTTGATCAGGTCGACGAACATCGTGCCCAGTACGCCGACGCTCTTGCCGACCTCAGGGGCTCCGATGCCGACGGCGACGCCTGCGAACACCGCGACGATGACCGCGATGTAGAGCCAATGGGTGCGGTCACGCCTGCGGGGCGGACCCGGTGACCCGTCTCCCGGTGTCTTGGGGTCAACGACGGTCATGACTACCTCCAGTCGGCAAAAGTGATCTGTAGACAGGGTCGACCAGTGGCCTGAGCCTGGTCACGCTTTAGTTCATTTAGTTCGGTATGTTCACGAATATGTCCGACGACGGGGTTGCTCACGTCGCGACAGCGGACAGACGTCGGCTGACATATCTGGACGTGGGTAACCCAGTCGGCCCGCTCGTCATCCACAACCACGGCGGCCCGAGCAGCCGACTCGAGGTTCGACTCCTTGCCGAGTCGGCATCCAAGAACCGGATACGGCTGATAGGTGTCGACCGGCCCGGCATCGGGCAATCGAGTCCCCAGGAGGCACGCACCTACTCGGGCTGGGCCGACGACCTGATCGCGATCGCCGACGGGCTCGGATATCGCGAATTCGGGGTGACCGGCTGGTCGGAAGGTGGCCCGTGGGCGCTCGCCGCGGCCGCATACATCGACCCGCTCCGCCTACGCCACGTCAGCAGCATCGCCCCGGGGAGTTACGGCGCATTCGGCGATAATTCAGCGTCGCAATACCTTTCGAAGATCGATGCGCTGGGAGGCATCCTCGCCCTGCGTTTCAAGCCCGGTTTCCGGCTCATGTACGCCAGCCTCGGGTTCACCGCAAAACGCTTCCCGTCGTCGTTCGTCAATCAGGTCACCAAGAGCGTCAACGACTACGACCAGCAGATCCTGCAACGACCGGAGGTCGCAACAGCCTTCGGAGAAACCTGCGCCGAATGCTTCGCGCACGGCTCCGACGGACTGGTTCGCGACGCCGAACTCCTCTATCGGCGTTGGGCGTTCGATCTCGAAGAAATCGAACGCCCGGTCCACATGTGGCAGGGACTGGACGACAGGCTGGTACCGGACCCGATCAACAAGGCCGTCTCCGATGCGATGCCCGGCTCGGTGTGGCATGCCATCGACGGAGCGGGGCATTTCATCGCCGTCGGCGCCGCTGACGACATATTCGCAGTTGCGGCAGAGGAACTCGGCGCTTGACTCGCGTGTGGCCCCGATCGTTCGTCAGGCGATGACCGGCTCCAATTCCGCAGCCTGGGCCGCGAAAATGGGATCGGTCTCCACGAACTGTGAGTACAGCAGTGGCATCGCCGATGCGACGGACAACGCCGTCATTTCGCCCGCATAGTCGGCCACGTAAAGCCGGCCGGCTTCGGAATCGACTGCGACACAAGACGGTCGCGCGTCGAGCTTCACCTCGTTGACGATTTTCAGTGTCAGGGTGCACAGCACGGTGACGTTGTCGTAGTCCACGATGTACGCACGCGCCGTATCCGCGCTGACGGTCATCTGGGTGGGAGCGCCAATTCCAAGCTCTCCTCGGCCGGTGATTGCGCCGGTGGACAGGTCAATCACCTCGACTGCGCCGCCGCGGGTGCGATCCGACACGAGGACATAGGCGATGCCGTCGGCGATGGCGATGTCGCGGATGGGTGAACCGACCGGCACGGTGCCCTGAACCGTCGCGGTGTCGAGATCGACGACGACCAGCGCGCTGCCGCTGACATCGGTGGTCGCCACGTACAGCCGCTTATCGGCGGGGTCGACCTGGACGGCGTCGATACCGATGCCGTCGCCGGCGGCGATGTCGATGGTGCTCACTCGCTCAGCCGTCGTATCGATGACCACGACGTCAACGTGGCCGTCCCCGGTCCGAGCCGCATACACGCGCTTTCCGTCGTGGCTTGCGGCGAGCGCGGTGACGCTGAAGGCCATGGGGTACGTGGCGATCACCGTCCGCGTGACGGTGTCGACCACCGAGATGGCGTCGGAAGTCGCAGACGAGATGCTGACATAGGCGCGATCGTCCGCGACGACGACCGCGAACGGTTCACCCGGCACTTCGACCACCCCAGCCACGCCGAGGGTGCCGGGGTACAAGAGCGAAACAGTGTCGTCGCCGTGGTTTGTCACCACGATCGTGCCGCTATCGGTCGCAGCGATGTCACCGATCGGCCCACGAGCCACATTGACGGCACCCACCTGGGTGATTTCGGCGTCCAGGCGCGCCTCGTTGTTCACTTCAGCCACAGGAGCTATCTCGGGCATCAAAAAGTTAGCCATTTTCGTCGGTTCCTCCGCCGGTTCGGCGTTCGCCGGCTCTCGTTTCCACGCCTTCATGCGCTCGGGAGAGCGCGATCTGAATTGAGTGTAGCGACGAAAATCGATGCTCCGTGATGACGCGATCAGCGTTCTATGACAACGCACGGCAACCTCTCAGACGCCGCTTAGAAAACTATTCGTTATCTAGTCGTTATCAATTGATGGCAATGGATGCTATGGCCTAGAGCTGCAGTGATAGCGGGTTGGCAACAGATGTCGCGCCGCTCGGATACTTCGACTGAATAACAACTTCTTAGGGTTCAGATCGAAATTGAGCGGTAAATCACAAGACGACACGACAGCAAACTTGCAGAACAAGGCGTCAGCGAGGAAGGGACGCGCGAAGCCGCTGGCGAGAGGCCGTTGCGACAGTGGCGACAAAGATCGAGTCGCGCACGCCGTGTTCGCTGGCTTTTTCTCCGCCGACGCTTGAGAAACCGTCAGACCGACGCGAAGGCCCCGGCCGAGACACGGGCACACTCGTCGAAGCGCATCTGCACGTGAGTCCCGTTCTGCAACTGGGAAATCTTGATGCTGTCGGCGAGGGCACGCATCAACGGGATCCCACGACCCCGGGTGTTCGGTTGGGCGGCGGGGTCCACATGACGCCAGGTCCCCTTGTCAGAGACTTCGGCAATCACGGTTCCGTTGCGGCGGTTGTAGTTGACTTGCAGCGTCATGGTTCCCGGCCGCCCTCCCCGATAGGCGAATTCAGCGGCGTTGGTCAACGCTTCATTCACAGCGAGCAGGATGTCGTTGAGCTTGTCTTCTTCCAGCATGACGTGGGTGCGCAGCCACTGGGCGAGCTCGCGGCGCAACCAGGACACGGTGCGCGCGTCCGCCGTGTCGACACAGACGAAGTCGGCGTGCGTCGCGCCCGGGGACGAAGTCTGATCGTTCGTATGATCGTTCGTCTGATCGGCCATCGTGTGCGACGGATACCCCGCTGAGCCGTCCGTCAAGCAGTGAGGTTCTCCACAGCCTCGTCCAGCGAGGCGAACAGGTCGATCAGGTCGGCGATCCCGGTGATCTTCAGCGGCCGACTCGTCGCCGAACCCTCGGCGACCACGGCGAACCGGGTTTCCGTCCCGCTTGTCTGGTTGTGCGCCTCCATCAGCACCTGCATACCGGCCGATCCCAGGAAGTCGACTGCGGTGAGGTCGACGATCAATCCGACGGGGTTTTGGCTCAAGGCGGATTGGACGGCGTCCCTCAGTTGGGGCGCCGTGAGCATGTCGAGTTCTCCGGACGCGGCCACGATCGCGACGCGGTCGACCCACTTCTCAGTGCAAAGCTGCTCGTCCAAGCCTCACCTCTTGTTAAGCGACCGGCAAAGCGGTCAGGGTTGATCTCGCAAGGCTGCAGTCTCAACCCGCGCAACAGGGTAGCGAGTTAATCACACCGACGCACCGGCGGATACTACTTGTCCTGGTCAGGGCATCAGGATATAGGACATGTCGGCGAAGTCCCGCACTCGCCTGCCCGGTGATGTGTTTCGGCGAGCTCTACGACTGCGCCCGCGGTGCGCCGGGCACCCGGCGGTCGCCGCCGTTTCTGTCCTGCCAGAGCCGGTACACATCGACGGCGTCCTCGCGAGGCTCGTACCGCATCGGAAGGCGACGCTCGAGCCACGTCTTGGCGAACTCCTGATAGAAGGTGTCGAGTTCGAAGTACTTCCGGTCATCGACGTAGTGCGGCTCATAGGCCTCACGGGTGGTCAAGAAGACCACCTCGTCCGGCGAGCAGTAGTACAACGCCCCAAGGCACATCGGGCACGGGTGCGCCAGCACATAGATGGTGGCGCCGACGAGGTGCTCGGTACCCGCACGCACACATGCCTCACGGATGGCCAGAATCTCGGCGTGGGCGGTCGGGTCGTGGGTCTGAGCGACCAGATTCGGGCTCTCGGCGAGGACCTCGCCGTCCCTGACGATGACGGTGGCGAAGGGTCTGCCGCCCACAGTGACATTGTTTCGGGCGAGCTCTATCGTGCGCTGAACGAAATCGGCCACGGTCACCGAATATAGCCGTCTGAGCGGCGGCGGAATCAGCGTCGCAAATCAGGCGACATGCGTTCTCGAAGAGAGTCGTAGATGGGCGGCGAACCGGTGAGCTTGGTGACGAGCACCGCGGCGGCGGTGGCGCCGAGCATCGGGATGGCCACCGCTGTGGTGGCCGTCATTTCGATGACGATGACGATGCCCGTCACGGGCGCTCGCACCGTCGCTCCGAAGAAGGCCGCCATGCCAACCAGGGCCATCGGGATCGCCAGGGTGGTCGCGTCGCCGGGCCACACGGCGTCGAACGCCCCGACGAACAGCAGCCCCCACAACGCACCGACCGCCAGCAGCGGTGCGAATAGCCCGCCCGGCACGGCAGCCGAATACGACAGGGGGCCGGCGACGAAACGCACCAACAGGATGCCGAAGACGACGGGGAGAACGATGTCGTGCCCGGCGAGAATCAACTGCGTCAGTGTGTCGCCACCGCCGACCGCGAGCGGGTGGATGAACATCGCAAGCCCGATGATGGCGCCGATCACGGCCGCTTTGGCGACGGGCGGGATCCGCCGGATCCGGCCGACATGGTCGAGGAACCACAACAACAGCCGGTTGTACACGGCGCCGAGACCGCCGGTGAGTAGGCCGAAGACCACGAACAGCGGTAGCCACGCCAACGCGGGCGCGCCTATCGCTGCTACATGAAAGTCCGGCTCGTTTCCAAGCACGACTCGCATACAGCCGACCGCGGCGGCGGCGGCGAACAGGGTCGCCAGCACCGTCTGCAGCCGGAATGATTTCGTCACCTCCTCGAGCGCGAACAGCGTGCCCCCGATCGGCGCATTGAACGCGACCGCGAGGCCCGCCCCGCCCACGGCGGTCTGCATCATCCTGATGTCGGACTCACCGAGCCTGGCCCGCTTCGCCGTTTCGGCTCCGATCGCCGCACCCATGTGAACCGTTGGACCTTCGCGACCCAGCACAAGCCCAGACCCGATGGACAACAAGCCGCCGATGAACTTCGCAGGCAGCAGCGGAAGCAGCGGCGGCTGGGCGTCGCCCTTGTAGACGGCCTCCACGTGCTGGATTCCACTGCCTGCGGCCAGAGGTATCCACCGCACGATCAGGGCCGCGAGCGCCGCGCCGAGCGCCGCGGCGGCGATGGGCACCAGCCACCCGGGTCCCGGCAGCCCGTGCGCCCAGTCGACGAGGTCGATGCGCAACCGGTCCGCGGTCTGCAAACACCAGCGGAAGCCACCGCCGATGAAACCGATCGCCGCGCCGGCCACGACCGCGGTCACACAGATGAGCACCCATCCGCGCGTGGTTTCGACGGGTTGGTCCGGATCCGGTGACGGTTCGGTCATGGCGCCGGGAGCGGGTAGGGCGCAGGGTCGTCCCGGCGGCGAATATGCACGACCGAGCGTCCTCCTTCAGCGATGGACGGCAGCGACGGGTGCTAAGTCTCGCAGATCGGGACGCACCTCGCTGAAACGGGCGAACACCCGCGCTCGTCGACTCGGACGCGCGTCGGCGGGTACCAGCCGGTCTCCTAGGCTCGAGGCGATGGCACCGGAGGGCGAACGGCGAGTTCTGTGGTCACAGCTGTCGGAGTCCGCAGTGGCTGCGCGCTCGGCCCTGCAGCGGCGCGGCTCCGAAAAGTTCGCTCGCCTACCCCGACCGCTGCAGCAGGCCCTCCGACTCATCGACCACACTGCCCGCGGGACGCTCGACCACCGGGTTCCCGGGTTGGCAGTATCTACCGCCTCCGGCTTCGCCGGGCCGGAGACGCAACGGCGCAGCAACCGGGTCAAGACCTCGGTGAAACCGACGACAACCATGCTGCACGCCAACACCGACGTCCTCACTGAAGCGGTGTTGCGGAATGCGAACACAACCGACGCCGTCGAAACGTCTACTCCTCGCCCAGGACCATTGCCATGACGGGGGCAATTGGACAACTTTGCCGCGTTTCCTCGCCGCATATCATGATGCTCGGCTGACACGTACCTCGACGATGGGACCAAGAGATGACGGCAATGGCGTTGCGGCGGTGTGGCCTTCTGATGATGGCGGCGGCGCTGATGATCGTTTCCGGATGCGGCCAGGATTCGACGGTCCCGGCCACGTCGACCAGCGCGCCGGCGGACAACGAAATGGACGCCGGCGTCGTCCAGCGGCTCAACGATGCCATCAACAAGACGATGGATGAGACGTCGATTCCCGGGGCGATCGTCGGGATCTGGGGTCCTGACGGGAATTACGTGCAGACGTTCGGGGTCGCCGACCAGGCCGGCGGCGAACCGATGCAGACGGACTTCTACCACCGAATCGGTAGCCAGACAAAGACGTTCACCATCACGGGTGTGCTGCAGCTGGCCGATCAGGGAAAGCTCGGACTCGACGATCCGATCGCCAGATACGTCGACGGCGTTCCCGGGGGCGACACGATTACGCTGAGGCAGCTGGCCCGCATGCAGAGCGGTCTGGCGAACTACTCCGATTCGGACTGCCTTTCAGCAGGCGTTCTTCGCCGATCCGTTCCAGAACTTCACCCCCCAACAACTGCTCGACTACGCGTTCGACGAGCCCGTGAAGTTCCCGCCCGGCGAGGGGTTCCTGTACTGCAACACCAACACTGTTCTGCTGGGTCTGGTCGTGGAGAAGGTCAGCGGTCAATCGCTACCGGATTACATCCACGATCACATCACCGAGCCATTGGGCATGAGCCACACCAGCTTTCCGACGACAAACGCGTTCCCGAAGCCGCACGCACAGGGTTACACCACGCAGGACGCCGACAATGCGGAAACGACGGCCACCGATTGGAACCCGTCCTGGGGGTGGGCCGCCGGCGCGATGATCTCCACCCTCGAGGACATGCACATCTGGGCGCCTGCCCTGGCGACGGGAAAGCTCCTGACGCCCGAGATGCAGGCTCAGCGGCTGGAGACCGTCTCCCCGCCGGGTATGCCGGCGGACGACGGATACGGCGTGGGAATCTTCAAAGTGGGGGGCTGGATCGGACACAACGGCAGCTTGCCCGGCTACCAGACCGTCGCGGTCTACCTCCCGGAAAGGGAGACGGCGATGGTGATTTTCACCAACACCGACATCGAATACAACGGCCAGGAACCGAGCACTTCGCTGGCCAAGGCGATCACCGAGGTCATCACCCCGGAGCAACGTCTACGCGCTGGGTGAAGCGGTGCAGCCACCCGATGTGACACCGCCGCCACCCACGCCGACCACCACCAAGCCGCGGTGACGAGCGCCTCCAAGAAACTTCCAAGAGCGACCCGCCAATCGTGATCAGCAAGTGCGGGGGCCTAACCCGACGAGGCCCCCGCACTCGCTTCTCATCGCGTGGGATGTCGCCGTTAGCGGATCAGCGATCCTGTCCGCGGGCAAGGGCGCGGTGAGCGCCGCGGCCAGCATGGCGATGATCTCCTCGGCACTGCCGACGTCCTCTCCCGCTTGAGCCGCACGTTCGCGCTCGGCCAGCAGCGCGAACATCGTGGTGGCGATTGCTTTGACCCGGCGTCTGCGGGCATCGCGGTTCCGGGCCGGGATGGCATGGGCCAGGCGATCGAGGACCTGCGGCCACACCGATCCCTGCGACTCGTCGACATCGGTGCGCAAGTGCAGCGATGCCGCCTGCAGGAACCGGGCGTAGTAGGGGCTGCCGACGGTCGGTGAAGGGAAGCACCATGATCCGCAACCACGCGCTGACGTCGTCGCGGGCGTCGTCGCCCAACGCCTCGACCATCTGCGCGCGCTCTCGCTCCATCGGCTCGAGCCGACGCCGGACGACCGCATCGATGAGGTCCTGGCGATTCCGGAAGTGGTAGTTGACCGCGGAGTTGTTTCGTTGGCCGGCCGCCACCGCGATGTCGCGCAACGGCACCTGGATGCCGCGCTCGGCGATCAGCCGCTCGGCGGCGTCCAGAATGTCGGACCTGGCCCGTTCCCACGGTTCACCTGAACGATGATAGGAAGTAGACGTCGTTTAAGCGAATATGCTTAAATTGATGTCGGCCGACAGGCAAGGAGAGGTGACTCGATGACCCAGACGCACGAGATCCGCGAGATCGACATGGGCACCCCCATGCAGCGTTTCGCCCGCGGATGGCACTGCGTCGGCCTGGCCGAAGAACTTCCGCGACGGAAAGCCCGCACGGCATCAACGCATTCGGCACGCGCCTCGTCGTGTTCGCCGACGCGCAGGGCGACCTGCAGGTGCTCGACGGTTACTGCAGGCATATGGGCGGCGACCTCTCCCAGGGGACCATCAAGGGCGATTCGGTGGCGTGCCCGTTCCACGACTGGCGCTGGCAGGGCTCGACCGGCAAGTGCTCGCTGGTGCCCTACGCCAAGCGCACGCCGCGGCTGGCGCGGACCCGGCGCTGGCAGACCGGCGAGGTCAACGGCCAGCTGCTGGTCTGGCACGACCCCGAGGGCTCGGCACCGCCGGCCGAGCTGTTCCCGCCGACGATCGACGGGTACGACGAGGGCACGTGGTCGCCGTGGTCGTGGAACTCGATCCACATCGAAGGATCACACTGCCGCGAGATCGTCGACAACAACGTCGACATGGCGCATTTCTTCTACATCCACCACGCCTACCCCACCTACTTCAAGAACGTCATCGAGGGACACACCGCGTCGCAGTTCATGGAGTCCAAGGCCCGCCCCGATTTCACGAAGAATTACGAGAAGCTCTGGGAGGGAACAAAACTCCGCTCAGAGGCGACGTACTTCGGTCCCGCGTACATGATCAACTGGCTGCACAATGACGTCGCGCCGGACTTCACCATCGAGGTGGCGTTGATCAACTGCCACTACCCGGTGACCCATGACTCGTTCGTGCTGCAGTGGGGCGTCGCCGTGCAGGCGGTGCCGGGATTGCCCGCCGATAAGGCCACGAAGCTGGCTGCGGCGATGAGCCGGTCGTTCGGCGAAGGCTTCCTCGAGGATGTCGAGATCTGGAAGCACAAGACGCGAATCGAGAACCCGCTGCTGACCGAGGAGGACGGCGCGGTTTATCAGCACCGACGGTGGTACGAACAGTTCTACGTCGATCTGGCCGACGTGACCGCCGACATGACCGACCGCTTCGAGATCGAGGTGGACACCACACACGCCAATGACATCTGGCACCGCGAGGTGGCCGACAACCTCAGCGCGCTAACGTCCGGCTGACCGGCGTTCCGCTATTCGACGACGAAGACCGGAATCAGCCGCGCGGTCTTCGTCTGGTACTCGGCGTAGGGCGGGTAGGCCTGCACTGCCAGCTGCCACCAGTGGTCGCGCTCGGCGCCTTCGACCTCGCGTGCGGTCATGGTGGCGATCTTGTCGCCGTCCTGGACGGTCACCTCGGGATTCGCCTTGACGTTGAAGTACCAGAACGGGTGCTTCGGGTCGCCGCCCTTCGACGCGACCATGGCGTACCGGCCGCCGTCCTCGACGCGCATCAGTGGCACATAACGCTTCTCACCGGTCTTGGCGCCGGTCGTGGTGAACAGCACGATCGGACGGTCGAGAATCTCCACGCCATCGGTGGTGCCCTGTTCCAGGATGCGTTCGGTTTGTTCGCGAACCCAGTCCGTGGGGCTCAGCTTCGCTTGCTCTGTCACGATCCGCTTCAACACCGTGCCGGCGGCGATATTCCCCCTCCGACTTTCCTCACAGGAAATTGGGAGGCCCGACAGGCGACACGCGCCGGATCAGAAAACTAACCTCGAAGTGATGGGCGGTGATATCGCCGCGGATGCAGGGACACCAGTGAAAGCGGGGGTGCGATGCGGGCCATCTTTCAATCGGCGCGACAAATGACCATTGCGGGTGGGTTGGCGGCAGTGGCGGCGGCACCGCTGGTCACGGCAGTGCTTCTCGCCCCCTCGAGCCAACACGTACAACTTGCCCAATGCGCGCCCGGCGAGGATGGAGACCTCTATACCGGGCACTGCGTTCCCTATCTTGTCCCGAACACACCTGCGAGCGGATGCCCCGCCGGTGTCAGCGGCGCGGAATGCAATATCTCGAACCAACCCGTCTCACAGGGACCGAACACGCCGGCGGGGGATGCTCCGCAGCAGCCTGAGCAACAACTCGCCGAAGTATCCACGCCCGACTACTGATCCGACCGGCACCTGGTACGACGAGTCGGGGCCTGACCGCTCGAATACGCTCGAGGACTTCTCAACCGGCGATGTGGAGAGTTGGTTCTTCAGGGCGCCAATAGTGACGGGCCGGGTGACGCAGGTGCCGCCGGAGCGGGCCCAGGCAACGGTCCGAGCCGCCCGGGTGTCGAACCCGCTACGTGTGCCGGCGGGATTTCACCTGTAGTCGGCACGGACAGCAGCGCGGGTTCGGGTGGCTGCGGGCGGAGCAACGTCATCGGGCGTGTCTGCCGCAGCATCCGTCGCCCAGCTGGCCTGAAGCTTTCTTGCAACCAGAGTCGCTCCCTGGTCTGCCATCCCCACTTCGGGGTAGCGACTGTGGATGCCGAAGCTCCTGCCGTCAGGATCGCAGACCAGGTCGTCATCGACACACAGGTCGACGGTCTTGTCGACATAGCTCGGGCCGATCACGATCTGCGGGTCGTTGATGGCGCGCATGAAACGCGCCGACGGCTTCCCAAAGAGCGCAACCGCGGCGACGTGATCGGCGACATCGAGCGGCATCGGTGTGGGCACGGCCAAGTCCGTAACGCCGTCGGGCACCACATTCGCGGTGACGAAGCCCATGACCGCTGCGCCCTGGGAAAATCCGCCGAGCACCATCTTGGTCTCCGGACACGAGGCAGCCGTGGCGAGGATGCGTGCGCGGGCATCGCTGATTCCGTCGACGGCGGTTCGAAAGTCAGTGGTGGCAGGGTAATTCACCGGGTACACCTCGACCGACTTCGCGCCGACTTGAGAGCGCAGCGAGTTGACGAATGCATCTCCCGTCGGTCCGACGCCGGGCAGCTCGGTGGTGCCTCGCGCGAATATCACCTCGGCGTCGGGGCATGGCGCCGCGTGCGCGGTCGGTATCGGAGCGCTCTGCAGCAATGCAGCCCCGGCTGCGGCAACGCCCAATACACCAATGGTTCGCAATGCCCCCATGTACTAATGCTGACACGGCTCAACGCAAGTCGCCCGTCGAGCAACTGAATCACAGAGGACCGCCAATTTGTGATCGACGTATGAGAAAAGCGTAAGCGCAGAGTCCACCCGGGAATGCGGCCTGACCTGTGCTTTCCTGTCACTCCGGACTCGGACCGACACTTGGTTCGGTTTTAAGTTCTGCGGATTCGGCCTACCTCACGTCGCCGGTCACCGGCCGGTACTCCCCGACGTCGGTTCGCTGCGCATCGGCCCGACGACCGACACTCCTCGTCGCCTTCAGAACCACGGATGACTTGAAGAAGAAGTCGTCACATGTGTCATGAACGGCGGTGATGTCCTGTCAAATCAGCGATTTCGACAGAGCACGCGCTCGATGAAGTCGGTCAGCATCGCGCGATGGCGGTGAGGTCGGTGTGTGCGGTCAGCCCGCGGTGGCCGGTGTCATGCGATCGCCTCCAGACAGAACAGCGCGAGGAAGCCGACGAAAAACGACGCCGCCATCCAGGGCCGCTCCGGCGTCTCATGAGCCTCGACGAGCAATTCCTCTACGACCAACCACAACAGCGCGGCGGCTGCGAAAGCGAGCACCAGGCTCAGCACGGCGTCGTCCGCGTCGCCCAGCACCAGCGCACCCAGGATGGCGCCCAGCGCGACCAAAAGGCTCAAGCCCGCTGTGATCACCGCGGCGACGAATCCGGAATTTCCGGACCTCCTGAGTTGCAGGGCCACCGACAGGCCGAGGAACAGCACCTCCACCGTGAGTGCGACGGCGATGATCGTCGCAGTCCCGGTCGAGACCGCCGCACCGATTCCGACCAGGAGACCGTCGATGAACAGATCGACACCGACGACCGCGAGGAAGCCCACCGGCAGCCTGCGTTCCGCGGCACCCTCACCACCGCCCTCAAAACGTCGCATCCCGACCAGGAGGGCGACGCCGGCGGCAAATCCCAGGACGATGAGCCAGAGCGGCCCGAGCTCACGCAGTTCGGGAAGCACCTCGCCGGCGACGGCCGCCAAGACCACGCCCGCCGCGAAGTGCTGCACGCCACTGACCAACGCCGGCGACGGCGTGCGAAGCACCGCGACTACACCTCCGATGACGCCGGCCATCACCGGGAAGGCGACCAAGCCCGCGGCTGTCGTCACTACGTCGATGCGAATCACCCCGTGTCGTGTCGTAGACCATGTCCCGCCACAGGCATTGTCGGTCCCCAGTTGTCTCGATTGCCGGGTAACGGCGCGATCTCGCGCTTGCGACTGGATCGGCGGTCTGATCCGGCGCGCGAAACCACCGAATGAAAGCAGCCGGAGGTGCGAAAATCGAGAAATGGCCGGCCGTCGAATGAGCGGCGGATCACCGTTGCACCCACCCACGGCCGACCACGAGAGGACGGTGCGTCATGTCCAATGACAAAGGAGCGAACCGCGGACCGGTGGGTCTGCTCAGGGTGGCATTGGCCGTGGTCGGCGTGATCTTCGTGGTGGGTGTCTACCCCCTCACCAAGGTGTGGCCGTCCGGATGGGCCTGGGGACACGGGTCGTCGCACTATCTAGCGATGATCATCGGTCTCTACGCGACTCTCGGGGTTTTCCTACTCGCGGCTACGCGTGATCCGCTGGCCAACCGCAGCCTGATCTGGTTCACCGTGGTGTCCAGCGTCGTGCACGCGGTGATCATGGCCGTCCAAGCCCTCTCCGACGCGAACGAGCGCGGCCATCTGTTGGGTGATGTGCCGGCGCTGCTGATCGTCGCGGCGGTACTGGCCGTGCTCATGCGGCGGGCGGACGCACCACACACCGTGGGCGTCGGCTCTGGTTGAGGCGACCTGTTTTCTGCGGTGCTAGGTCTGAAGCCGGGGAGTCAGGCCGGCTCACCGCGCCCGTTTCAAGGCCTATCGGCGAGATTTCGAGCCCGCCGCCTCGCCCAGGCATTCGTCACTCATCATGGAGCCCGGGGCCATCGAAGTTGATGACTTCGCCGCGATTGATCGAGACCCAGTCGCGAGCCTCCAGATACGGGCGGAAGGTCCGAGTGATCAGCTGCTCGTCCGCGGGCGTCTTGGGCCGCTGAAGCTCGTAGAGGTGAGGGAACTCCGTCCAGGAGACTACTGCGTCCCAAAGTCGCACGGCCGCTTGCCCAGTGGGTGGATCGACGAGCACCGGGCCGAAGAGGCATTGTTCGTCGGGGAAGAACATTGTCGGCACGCCGTAACCGTGGGCTGCGACCACCCGCTGGTGTTCAGCCATCACCTCGTCGCTGGTGGTCGGATCGGCGATCGCGTGGTCGACGAGCTCCGGGTCGAATCCGAGTTCCGCGAGAAGGTGTTGGGCGACGGTCTTTTCGTGCGGTTTGTGCCCATCGACGTGCAGAGCTTTGCCGGCGCGGGCGTACCAGGCATCGAGGTCGTCCATGGATGTGCGGCGCAGTAGGGCGCCGATGCGCATCATCGACCAGCCATAGGACCATTCCCGCTCCCACGGGTGCTTCTTTCCTTCCTGGCGGTTGATCTCTTCGAGGCTGAAGAAGCGCCAGTTCACGGTGAGGCCGGTGAGGTCGCGTACCTCGCGGATCCACAGCGAGGTCTGATACGCGTAGGGGCACATGACGTCGAAGTGGAAGTCAACGGATTCGGGTCGGTTCGTCACATCGTGAACCTCAGGTTGCGTGCGGCCTGCTCGCCGAGGTGGGCGTCGCCGTTCCATCTGATCGCGCCGGAGTCGATCGCGGCCTGCGGATCGATGCGGCCGCACGCGAGTTGGATGAAGGTCGTTGAGTCGGTGATGATTTCGACGTCGGGGTGCTCCAGGCTGTCGACCTGTTTGGCCCGGCCGTCCACCAAGACGTTGAGCTCGCGAATGATCGGACCGGTGAGGTCGGAAGGCAATGCTCTTGCCGTCGGGCAGCCCCACCTTCTTGCCGACGATGTAGCCGAGGGAACCCTCCACCTCGCCCAACGCGATCTCAGCGGCGACGCCGGTGTCTTCGGTTCGCCGCGCCAGCGGAGTGGTGATATCGCGTTCGTGGACCCAGAAGTCGAACACCCGGATCTCCAGGAATCGTCCGTAGGTGGCGGGACCCGTCGGCGTCCACGAGGGGCGCTCGAGATCTGCTTCCGTCAGCGCGGCCAGATCTTGGCGCCGCCGGTCGTAGATCGTACGGACCCGTTCGACGAAGTCGGCGTCGCCCAGGCCGGCGGTCTCGCGCTCGAACTCGCCTGCCCGCTCGAACGGGGGCGGCGTCGAGACGTCCTCGGGAAGCCAGCCGGCAAGCACGGCTTCGATGCTGGTGACGTGACTGACCACGGCACGGACATTCCAGTCCGGGCAAAGTGATTGAATTCGCCAATCACCCTCCTGCAGGTCGGCGCAGAGGTTTTCCGTTGATAGGTAACAGCTTTCGAGCGCCGCGCGTATCTGATCCAGGCTCCTCATCGCCCACCAACTGCCGTCGCGATAGCCTGCTCGTCCTCGTCGGCGAGCGAGTGGAATCGTTTTCTTTTCATTTGGGTTGACCTCCTCAGATCAGTTTCACGGTTTATCCTGCTGCGACTGCGGAACGGCCTCGGCTGGCCGGAGGCGCACGGCGACAACACAGACGTCGTCTTGGCGAGGTGGCGGGGCAAGCGTTTCCGTGAGCTGCCGACATCCTTGCGCCAACGCGGTTTCCGACCGCCAGCCCGCTAACAGCCGTTCCGCCTGCGAGATGCCTGTCTCGATGTCTCGGCCGGGGCGCTCGACGAGGCCGTCGGTGTACAAGACCAAGATGTCGCCGGTCTCAAGGCTCACCTGGCCCTGGGTGTAGGTGGCGTCGCGGATGGGCCCGAGCGCTGGGCCGTCGGCGTCGGCGAGTCGCACGACTTTCCCGTCGCGCGAACGACGCAACAACGCCGGTGGATGCCCGGCCAGACCGTACGACACGGCGCCGGCGAGCGGATCGTAGACCGCCACGGCCATGGTGGCGAACCTGCCGTGGCTGGTGTGGACGGTAAAGCTATTGAGCTCGGCGAGCAGTTGCGCGGGTGGCAGCCCCTGGATGGCCATGGCGCGCCCAGCGCTACGCAGCTGCGCCATGTCCTCGACCGCCGGCAATCCGTGCCCCACCACGTCACCCACCGCCAGGTAGGTCCGCTGCTTCGACAGGGTCATGACGTCGTACCAGTCGCCACCGAGTCCATGCGCGGCGTCGGCCGGTTCGTAGCTGACCGCCAAGTCCAGTTGGGCGATGTCGGCCGGTTCGGTGGGCAAGACCGCCGCCCGCAGCACTGCGGCCAGGGCATGCTCGTCGGCATACACCTGAGCGCGCACCAGGGCCTGCCCGACCATGGTGGCGACCGCCGAGACGTATGCCAACTGCGCGGCATCGAGCGGTTGCGGCCGCGTCCACATGAGGCCGAGCACGCCGATCGGCTTGCCGCCAGAGGTCAGCGACCAGTTCACCAGCGCCTCTGCCCCTGTCGCGGACATCATGTCCGCAGAGCCGGGGTACCGCCGCTGGTATTCCGCGGGGTTACCGATCACCACGGGTCGCCCGGTGAGCACTGCCTCGGTAGCAGCCGTGTGGTCGTCGAGTGAGATGCCGGCTGCGAATCTGTCGTGCGCGAGTTGCGGATAACCCGCTGTCCTCACCCACTCCAACCTGAGTCCGTCGGAGCTCACCAGGCCGAGTGCTACCGCGTGCGCCCCTGCGTCGTCGAACAGCCGCGTGACAACGGCGTCGCCGATTTGGTTGGGCGTCAGCGCCGCCGACAGCCGCTGCGCTAGTTGCGCCAGCGTCTGAAGCCGGTCCCGCTCACGGCGTTCCGCATCGCCGCGCCTGACCGCCGCGACCCGTCCGGCGGCTTCTTGTGCGATCAGCATGGCGACCAGCACGATGACCGCGATGAACACCTGCGTCACCGCCAGCCTGCCCGGTGCCGCCAGGTTCAGTTCCGTGAATAACCCACGCCCCGAGACCGTTGCGTAATTGAGGGTGAAGGCCAGCGCCGCTCCCGCGATCGCGGCACCGATCACATCGAGCCGAAACGCCGCCCACGCCATCACCGGCAGTAGCAGCAACGTCGGTGGCGCTTGCCACCAGAACGCCGTCAGCGACACCGCCGCGGTGACGGCGGCCACTAGCAAAGTCTCCGCAAGACGTCGGCGCAGAACGTGAGATTGTTTTGGCCACAGCAGAATTGGTGCACCGACCACCAGTGCGCCGATCCCGTCGCCAGCCCACCAGTGCAAAACCGCTGTGGGCCAGTAGGTGTCGTTGGACGCGGCGCTGACCGCACCGCCGATCAACCCGCCCACCAGCGGCCCAGCCAGGCAACCCCCGGCGACGTATCTGGCCAGATCTCCCCGCGCCCGAAGATCGGGCGCGCCTTTGCACCAGGCCGATACCAGCAACGCCCCGACGATGGGCTCCACCGAGTTGGCCAACGCAAATCCCGACGCAGCGCGTACGCCGACGCCGTAGTTGGAAATCGACGGCCAACTCCGCCACGACTATCGCGCTGACGATGACTACCCACCGTGATCGCGGCGTCAGCAGCATTGCGGCCACCGTCACGCCGGCCGGCGGAAAGAACGCCGGCCCCACCCCCGCCCCGAACGATTGCCATGACAGCACCGCACCGACCGCATAGGCCAACGCGACGGCCGCGAACAGTCCGCTCGCCGACCGCCAACGCTCCAGGCGGCTCACGCGCGTGCTGCTACGCGGCTTGCCAGGCGTGACCGAGTCCAGGACACCTTCGTCAGGGTATCGACACCGTCGTCCATGCGGCTGAACATCGAGCGCCTCAATACGACGACCCCGTCGAGGGCGGGTGGTCGACCATTCGCCATGCAACCAGCGCGGCACCGGCGACACCGATCCCGGTCAACACGAATATCGGCCAATAGGCGTTGGTGAGAATCAGCAGCGGGCTGGCGAGGGCGATGGCCAGGGTGCCGCCGAACATCTGAATGCTCAGATTCACGCCGCTGGCCTGCCCCTGCTTCTCGGCGGGAACTGCCCCCATCAGCGCAGGCCGGGCGGTGACTGCGATGAACGGCATGATCGCGCCCCACACCACCAGAACCACGACGATGAGAACCTCGCTGCGCACCACGGTTCCAATACCGATGACGACGACGATCGCCGCCGTGGCGACCAGGGTGGCCGTCAGCGGCACTCGCGCTCCGCGCTTGTCGCGGACCTTGCCGGCCCAGCGCGAGGTGACGAGCGTCGGGACGATCGCCACGCTGACCACCAACCCGGCCTCGACGGGACTTCGACCAAGGCTGTGCTGCAGAAACAGCGCCAGAAAGACGAAGACGATCATCTTCTCGAACTGGAACATCGCGAACACGACGTTTCCGCCGGTGAAGGTCGGAATGGTCAGCAGATCCAGTTCGACCAGCGGATCAGAGCTCTTCAGCTCGATGGCGACGAACGCAACGAGGAAAATGAGCCCGACGACCAGTGCGCCGATCACCGCGGGCGAACCCCAACCCCAATCGGTCGACTGCATCAGCCCGACCGTCACACCGGTCAGGCCCGCCACCAGCGCCGCCAACCCGGGGTAGTCGAATCGAGCCGGCGAGAGCTCAGCGATGGCCGGTGTGGCCCGTTGCGGGCGGCCGAGCAGCGCCATCAAAATGCCGGCCGTGAGCACGACGATCGGCACGTTGATTCCAAAGATCCATCGCCAGGAAAGTGATTCCGAGAAGATGCCGCCGACGAGTGGTCCCGCGGTCATGAAGCAGCCGGCGATGGTGGTCTGCACCCCGAAGGCGGCGCCACGGCGGTCGGGCGGAAACGCTTGCGTGACGATCGCCATCGACGCCGGGAAGGTGACGGCGGCGCCGGCGCCCTGCAGTGCTCTTGCTGCGATCAACGAACCGCCCGACGGCGCCGCAGCGGCCAGTGCCGATCCCACGACGAAAAGTCCCGCACCGACTGGGAACACCCGGTGTCGACCCAGCATGTCACCGAGCTTGCCGCCGAAGGCCAGGAAACACGTGAAGGTCAGCAGATAGGCATTGACGACCCAGTGGCTGGCGACTTCCGACATCGCCAGGTCGGTGCGTATTGTCGGCAGCGCGACCCCGACGACGGTCTCATCCAGGACGACGAGACCGAGCACCGCACTCGCAGCGGTCAGAATCCACCACGGTCGGTTGCGGTCGTTGATCAACAGGCCGCGCTTACGCCGCCGCGGGTGTCGAATCCCATCTCCCCCGGTCATCGCGACGAACGTTTAGCGCGCACGAAGGACAGCGATCAGCACCGCCCCACCGACGGATGCGGCGAAAATCGCCGCGACCAGGTGGCGAGGCCAATCGGTGTGCAGGTAGGCGGCGAACTGAAGTCCGCCGGCGGCAAGAGCAATGGCCGCGAACAGCACTGCGGCGACGCGCAGCATCCTGGTCGACACCAGCCAGCCTACGCAATTCCGTCCGAGGCCTTCAGGTCGTGGAGAAACTCCGTGACTACCGCATTGAAAGCGGCTGGGTTTTCCAGGAACGGAAAGTGCGTACCGCCCTGCACGCCGGTCACGCATGCGAACTGCGCGCCGGGGATCTGGCGACCGATCCACCGTTGGGAGGCGAGGGGAACGTTGACCGAGTCGCCGGCGACGACGAGAGTCGGAATGCCGATATGCGGGATGAGTGCGCGCCAGTCATGGGTCGCCACATCAAAGATCAGCTCGGCCGCATGACGCCGGTCGAACGTCGTGCCCTGAGCAACGAGCCACGTCAACCGATCCGCTGAGATCCCCGGCGATGTGACGTCGGCCAAGAAGCCCGCGCGCGGGTCGGCGCCGCCGGTATTGCGTAACGCATCGGTGAACGCGAACAGCCCGACGGCGTCCATCGTTGCGCCGGCGTCGAGCGCCTGATCGTCGTTCCACGCTGGATTCCTCAGGGCACAGGGCATTTGGTCTACCAGGACGACGGACGCCAGCCGGTCGGAGCCGAACAATTCGAGGTAGGACCAGATGACGGCGCAGCCCATGGAGTGACCGAGAAGGTGCACGCGCTCGAGGTCGCGCGCCACCATCACATCTCTCAGATCGGCGGCAAGCCGGTGGATGTGATAACCAGTCGCCGGCGTAGAAGAGCCACCATGCCCTCGATGGTCGATCGCAAGCGTCCGCCATGACCTGGAGAGGACACTCAGTTGACCGTCGAATATCTGCGCTGACTGCGACCACCCGGGCAACATCACCAAAGCCTGGCCGTCGCCCGCTTCGAGGTGATGAATTGTCGTGCCGTCGGCACAGATCGTCGCTCCGTCGATCATCGGACGGCTACTTGTAGGCGACCGCTGCGCTTGACGCCGCATCGAGGCGAATGACGTCGAACGACTCAAATCCGGCAGCGCTGCACCACTTTCGGAAATCGGCTGCGGTGTAGTCGAAGGCGTCCCCGAATTCGATCAACATGTTCAGCGACATCGTCAGGCCGAACGTGTTCTCCCGGCGGGCATCGTCGATCAACGACTCGATGACCACGAATGCGCCGCCGGCGGGGAGGGCTTCGTAGGCCTTCGCGATCAGCTCGCGTTTCACGTCCAGGTTCCAGTCGTGCAGGATCATTCCCATCGTGATGACGTCCGCAGCCGGCAACGGGTCCGCGAGGAAATTGCCTGCGACCGCGTGTACCCGATCAGCCAGGTCGGCGTCGGCGATTTTGCGCGCTGCAATCTCGGTCACGGCAGGAAGGTCGAAGCTGATGCATTTCAGGTGCGGATGCGCGGCAGCCACGATCCGTGACAGCAGCCCGTCGGCGCCGCCCACATCACACAGCCGCCCGTAGCGGGCGAAGGGAAAGCGGTCGGCGAACTGCTCGAAGTTGCGCCGCGATGAGGAGTCCATCGCCGCCATGAATGTCTCGAGTCGCTGCGGGTCGGCGTACATGGTCTCGAAGAACGGACGGCCGGAATGCTTGATCTCGCTCTGCGCCTTGCCGGTCTTGAGCGCCTCGGTGAGATCGGCCCAGTAGCGGTAGTTGCGCTCCTCCCAGATGTTGAGCAGCCCGCCCTGATACGCAGGACTGGATTCGTCGAGGAAATGGCTGGTCTCAGGCGTGTTCCGATATCGGGCATCAGCGCCGTCCCCGTCACGAGCCAACAGGTCAAGGGACACCAGAGTGTCAAGGAAGTCCCGTGCCGGGCGCTCGACCAGTCCGAGTCGTGCGGCGATCTCCCCCACGGTCATGGCTGTGTCGCCGAGTTCGGTGAATAAGCGTAGACCGACGGCGGAGAGCAGCACTTTCGACGCGCAGTATCCCCCGCCGATAGCCATGATCCGATCAGGTCGCAGTTCTTCGGCGGCCCGATTAGCGCTTGGCGTTGACTCATCCATCGACCGTGTCACGGTAACGCAGCGCGGCCGATCAATACTGTTGTTGACCGAAATCGGCTCAGAGGACGCGCGATTGAGACCTCACAGGCGGTTCGGTGGTCATTTCGGTCGCCTCCGGAACCGAGAGTACGTCCGCCGTCAGAACATCTCGGTACGAGATCCCGCACGGCGACGATGCGTACGCGGAAGTCGTGCGCTCGGGTCGAATGCGGCCCCTCGGCAGGACGCGGTTCGAAGAAGATCTGGACGGGCCGGACCGCCTCCCCAGAATCACAGACCACTCAGGTCACAATAGCCACATGGACCAAGCCTCCGACCCACGACCGCCCGACGCTGATGCTCGCCCCGAATCGGCACCCACGGCTGACGTCCCCGTTGCCGAGTCGGCAACGTCTGGGCCGAAACCGCAGTGGAGCCGCACGGTGGCCCGGCAGGCGGCCGCCGTGTCCGCAAAGCTGACGCCGGTCGCACGCCGCGCCGGAGATCGCGTGGCCGCGGCATCACCCACCGCGCTGCTGCTCGCGCTGCTCTCCGTGTTGGTGGCCTCGAGCGTCGTCGCGGCGTTGGCGTTCGACAGCTCGCTGGGCGTGGCCGCCACGGTGCTGTTCATCCCGACGCTGTCGGCAGCTTTCGGCGCCTTCACCATGCGGTGCCTCGAAGATCGACGAAAGTCGCAGGCGCAGCGCGAAGACAGCCGCGAGGAGACAAGAGCGCTGCACCAGGCCGAGCACGCGCTGGACTACATCGATGCCAAGCTCGCCACCGCGTTGACACAGTTCGGCACTGAACGACACAACGAAGCTGTCATCGGAATGTTTCAGGCCAAGGCCGCCACGGAGCTGTACCTCGGAACGGCGCACGGGTCCGAGCGAACCTCATCGCCCGAAGCGGAACCGGAGGCCATCGACCTCGTAGCGCAGTACGGGCTGGCCGAGCTGCTCACCCCCCGCAGCGTCGGAAGTGAGGCAGCCTCGAACCGCTCCTGCGCCTGAAGTCGCCCATGGTCTAAAGCACCTTCGAGAGAAACTCTTGCAGCCGTGGATGTTTGGGCTTGTCGAAGAGCTCGTCTGGCGGGGCGTCTTCCACGATCTTCCCGCCGTCCATGAAGAGCACCCGGGAGGCGACTTCCCGCGCGAAGCCCATCTCGTGGGTGACGACTACCATCGTCATTCCACCTGCGGCGAGGTCGCGCAGCACCTCGAGGACGTCGCCGACCATTTCGGGATCCAGCGCGCTGGTCGCCTCGTCGAACAGCATGATCGACGGATTCATCGCCAGCGCCCGCGCGATGGCGACGCGCTGCTTCTGCCCACCCGAGAGGGTGGAGGGCTTCACCTGTGCCTTCTCCTTCAGCCCCACCTGATCGAGCAGTTCAAGTGCCTTCTTCTCCGCCGCCGCCTTGTCCATCTTTTTGGTCAACAACGGTGCCATGGTCACGTTGTCGATCACCGACATGTGCGGGAAGAGGTTGAAATGCTGGAACACCATCCCGATGTGCTGGCGAACCTTATCGAGGTCGACCTTCTTGTCGGTCAGGTCGTACTCGTCGACAACGACCGTGCCACCGGTGATGTCCTCCAGTTTGTTAAGGCAGCGCAGGAAAGTCGACTTGCCCGATCCGGACGGGCCGATGACGCAGACCACTTCACCATGGCTGATCGTGGTGTCGATGCCGTTGAGCACCACCAGGTCACCAAAGGACTTCTGGAGTCCCTCGATTCGGATCTTGACCGTTCCTTCGGGTTCGGCGGCCGCGGCCTCCGGGACGAGTTGGCTCATTTGTTGATCCTTTTCTCGACGCGATCCGAGAGTTTGGTCAGCGCCATGATGACGATGAAGTAGATGATGCCGATGATCAACCACATGTAGAACGACTGGAAGTTGCGGGCAATGATGATCCGCCCGGTCTGGGTCAGCTCCGCGATGCCGATGACCGACAGTATCGACGTGTCCTTCAACGTGATGACGAACTGATTGATGTATGACGGGATCATCGTCCGAACAGCCTGCGGCAGAATCACTCTGCGCATCGTCGGCAGATATCCAACACCCAGGCTGCGCGCGGCCTCCATCTGGCCCTTGTCGACGGACTGAATGCCGCCGCGGACGATCTCGGTCATGTACGCCCCCGCATTCAACGAAAGCGTGATGATGCCCGCCGTAAACGCCGACATCTGGAAGCCGAGCGCGGCCGGTATGCCGAAGTAGATGAAGAACGCCTGCACCAATAGTGGAGTGCCGCGGAAGATGTCGACGAACGTCGTGCCGATGGCGCGCAGCCAAATCCAGCGCGATACCCGCAACAGTCCGAAGAACACGCCGAGTACCAATGCGATCGCGATCGAGATGACCGTCAGGATGATGGTCATCTTCAGACCCTCCATGAGGATCGGGAAGGTACTCTTCAACAGGCCGAAGAATGAGTTGTCGTCGCCGCTCGCGCCTTCCCCGAGGTAGCTGTCGATCATCTCCTGGTACCGCCCCGACGCCTTCAGGTTCTTGAGGCCCTCGTTGAACTTGCTCAGCAGTTCGGCGTTGCGGCCCTTGTTGACCGCGAACCCGTAGCTCGACCCCTTCTCCTTGGGCGTCACGGTCTTCAGGCCATTGCCCTGGGTGATTCCATAGGCGAGTACCGGGTAATCGTCAAAGACCGCGACGGAGTTCCCGGTCTTCACCTCGTCGTACATCGATGAGGAGTCGGCGAAAGAGACGGTCTCAAAGCCGTATTTGTCCTTGATCGAATCGGCGAACGACGCGCCCTCGGTGCCGTTCTTGACAGCCACCCGCTTGCCCTTGAGGTCCTCGTAGCTCTTGATGTCGTTGTTGTCTTCCAACACCGCCATCTGGACGCCGGACTCGAAATACGGGTCGGAGAAGTCGAACACCTGCTTGCGCTTGTCGGTGATCGACATCCCCGCGATGACACCGTCGACCTGATTCGCCTGCACGGCTTGCAACGCCGCGTCGAAACCCAACGGCTTGATGTCGACGGTGAAACCCTGGTCCTCGGCGATGTCCCTGATGAGATCCATGTCGATGCCCACGAAATTGCCCTGGGCATCCTGGAATTCGAACGGGGCGAAGGTTGTGTCGGTAGCGACGACGTAGGTCTCGCCCTCCGCCGACGCGGTCGCTGAGGTCAGCAACCCGGTACCGAGAAGGCCTAAGAGGCCTGCGAGGACGGCGGCGACCAGCGCCGCCAACCTATGTGGAGATCGCCACCCTGTTCTGCCTCTGAGACGCCATGACCACTCGGCTCGCATCGTTGCCTCCCTCGGTTGTCACGGGGAATTCACGCTAGTGCTCCGGTGCGCGTCTCGCGACATATCCGGTGGACAAACCTCTTGGGGCGTTGTCTGGGCCTCCTGAAAACTCGGCGATGCCGACAACCCGGTCGGGTCCGCGGGCGCGGGTCAGACAGGGAACACGGCTGCCCGGGAGATGGCGACGCCCCCGCCGGGGTCGGCGGTGCAGGTCATGCCGCCGGTGGTCGACAGACAGGCGAAAGGGCCGAGGCGGGCGGTTTGACCGTAGGCAAGCGTCGGCGTGTCCGTTGCCGGATCGCCCATACATTGGTTGCCGGTGCACGGGGTGAAGTTGCCGCCGGCACCCGCGACCAGCCCGCCGTACCGTCGCGTGCGCCGGTGCTGGGTCACGATCGGGTTCAACTCGTCCCAACCGGTGGGGCTAGGGCGGCATCCGTGATATCGATGGACCCGGGGGGCAAGCGATTCCGAAGGCGGTCCTGTGCACCAACGGTCGGACGGAGCGACGACATGACCGATCAAACCAACCCGTATGGCGGGCGTCCGGGTGGCGGGATCAGCCTCCCGGAGTACTACCGGCCATGGCCGGCGATCACGAACCGAAACATGTTTCTGCCGGGCACCGAGATCCTGCCCAACCACGAGATGCGCGTGACGTTCCTGGGTAGCTCACCATGGCCTCCCAACGCCTTGCAGAAGGGAACGTCGATTCTGGTCGAGTTGGGCAACGGCACAGATCAGCCGCGGCGATTCTTCTTCGACCTGGGCAACGGCAGCGTCGGCCATGCGATCGCGCTGCAGGTTCCCGCGGCGCTGATCAACGACATCTTCCTGAGCCACCTGCACGCCGACCATTTTGCCGACCTGCCCTACATGTATCCGTTCCGCGCATTCTCGGGCGGCTTTGAGCCGCTACGGGTTTACGGCCCATCGGGGCGTACGCCCGAGCTCGGGACGGCCGCGATGGTGCACAACATGCGGAAGATGAACCGCTGGCATGAAGAGAATTTCGACGCATGTCCGATCGGCGACGGGTATGAGATCGAAGTCCACGAGTTCGATTGGACCGAACGCAACGGCATTTGTTATCAGCAGGACGGCGTCACGGTTCGCCACTGGCCCCGTTCGCACGTCAAGGACGGCGCCTCGGCCTACCGACTCGACTGGGAGGAGGCCGGACTGTCCTTCGTGTGGACGGGTGACGGCCGGCCCGACGAACTGTCGGTTCAATACGGTGCCGGCGTTGATCTGTTCGTCACCGAAGGCACCATCGACACACCATGGCTGACCGGCTTGAAGGTCGGCGCTCCCACCAAGCTCTGGGAATACGCGATAGACGTCTTCCACACGCCCTACTACGCCGCGGGTTACATGTTCGCCAGGGCTCAGCCACGCATGGCGGCGATCTGTCACTTCGAATGGAGCGACGACCAACTGATGGCCGAGTCCGTCGCCGAGATCCGCGCTCACTGGGACGGTCTTTTCATGTTCGGGCTTGACCTCAATGTCATCAATATCACCAAGGAAGCGATCTGGTCGCGGCAGGCCGTCATCTCCGATGGAGCGGCACCGGCGTCGATGGATCCGCGGTGGTTCGTGAAGTCAGGCGACCCCATGCCGGAATCGATCGCGTTACCCACCCCACGCAACCCCCGCGAGAACCAGCAGGCGCAATTCGTCCGAGACTTGGAGATCGACCCGCAAAACTACTACCCCGCCGGTGTCAATCGCGCACCGACCCAGACATGGCCAGGCGTCACCATCTCGCCGCGCGAGATGCTCGCCCAGCGCGGCATTGAACTCGACCCAAACTGGCGGAAACCCTGACCATGCGTGACGATTCGGCGCTGCTGGCACCGGCGCCCAGCGCCCAGCCGGCGGCGATTGCGGGCCACAGCCCGCTGCCGGTCACGATCCTCACCGGCTTCCTCGGCGCCGGCAAGACCACCTTGCTCAACCGAATCCTGACGGGTGCGCATGGTCTACGAATCGCAGTGCTGGTCAACGACTTCGGCAGCATCAACATCGATGCCGCGCTCGTCGGCGCGTGTGGAGCAGTCCACCATCAGCCTGGTCAACGGATGCGTGTGCTGTGAAATTCGCGACGATCTCGTCGCCGCGCTGGCGCAGCTCCTCGGTGACAATCCGGACCTGGATCACGTCGTGCTTGAAGCCAGCGGTGTCGCCGATCCGGCGGGCATCATGATGACATTTCTGGACAACCGCTACGCACAGCTGCTGCGGATCGACAGCATCACCTGTGTCATCGACGCTGAAGGCGTGTTCGCTGACGACCACGACCGGGCCGTCACAGGACTGAAGCTGAGACAGATCGGCTGCTCGGACCTGGTGGTACTGAACAAGACCGACTTGGTCGGCGATGAACACCTCGCCGTGATCCGCGACTGGATCGGTGCCCACCTGCGGCGGGTACGCATCGTCGAGTCGGCCTATGGCCGAGTACCGCTGGAGGTACTGCTCGGAACATCTCGGTTCGACCCGACGCTGAGCATCGCCACCGCTGCGCACCGCGGCCATCCGGACGCGGGCACCATGTTCGACCGATGGAGCTTCACCTCTGAGCGCATTCTGTCGCGCCGGGCGCTCGAGACGATGGTCAAGCGAGACTTACCGGCGTCGGTGTACCGCTGCAAGGGAATCGTTTTCACCGATGACTACCCCCTCCGCCCATATCTGCTGCAGGTGGTCGGACGGCGCACCCAACTGACCGAACTCGACCAACGCGGTGGCCATACAACCAGAACTGAGATTGTGGCGATCGGTCGCGGAATCGACGGCGCCGAGCTCGATACCCTCTTCGGCTCGTGCGTCCGCTGAGGGTCCCCCGTGGCACGCTCGTGGCCAGGCCATCGAGTCCGGCTGTAAAGAAGACGGTCGATAACCTGGCCACTCTGCGGTAGCCGCTGCTACGGCGTCGTTTTGCGTCGCCGGCCCGCGACGACGAAGAACACAACCGCACCGATCACCAGCACTCCGGCGACGGCCGCGACGATGACCACCGGTTTGACCCACGTCTTCTCCGCCGGCGCCGACGACGCCTCGTTGCTGGTCAGCTGCACCTCGTAGCCCGGCAACGGACCTTGCGAGGGCTTGCTGAGCCCGGGCAGTTGCTGGGTGCTGGTGACCTCGAACAAGCGCTCGCCACCTCCGGTCTTGGTCCACGTGCCCCACGCGGGGGTCTCGTCGTCGAGCAGGACGCGGCGACCGCCGATCGTCGGATCGTCGCCGAGGTCCGCCAGCGTCTTGACCCGGAACGGTTTCGACAATTTGTCGTTGTACTTGAGTTGCACCAGCACGTTCTTGAAGGAAGTGGGCGGCGCGGGCTTCGCGGGCGGCGGCTGGCCTGGGGCCGGCTGGTACCCGCCCCCGGAGAAGCTTCCGGTGGACACGGCCACCGGCTTACCCGAGGGGTCCCGGTTCACCGCGGTGAAACTGTAGACACCGGAGTCAGGGGCGGTCAGCACCGCCCGCTGCATCGGCGGGACGTCGAACGTGCGGACGGCGTTGTCGTAGAAGTAGATCATCTCTAGCGGCGTGCTGTACGGATTGGTGAAGACCGGCCGGTACCAGTTGTCATAGCCGGTCCAGGACGAATTCCATTGCGACACTCCGCTGCTCCACGTCGACGATGTGCTGGTGCTCGTACTGCTGACGACCGACTCCAGCGACTCGGTGAGCTCGCTGACCTCGGTCTCCGACGCCACCGTCGATTCGACGTCCAGCGCGTCGGCACTATGCGCCTCGTCGAAGGCCTCCTGCGGTACTTCGGCAACGTCCGGTTCGGGGCTGTCGGCATCCACGGCCGGGTCGGTGACGTTCGAATCGGGGTCGCCCGGATCGCCCTGATCAGCCGGCGCCTCCGGCGTTCCAGCGGAGCCCGGTTCATCCGCGCCACCACCGCCAGGGGTCTCGTCGGCGGGCGGGGGTTCTGCGGGCGCTTCGGGATTGGGTTCCTCCCCGCCGGGGGCGGGTGCCTCTGGCGCGGAACCGGGCTCGTCGCCGGCCGGCTCGGCCGGATCCGGCGCAGCAGGCTCGTCGGCCGGCTGGTCGGGTCCCCCAGAATTGTCGGTGACCTCGGACGAGTCGCCGTCGTCATACGGATCGGCCATTGCCGGCGGGACGACACCGAACCACACAGCCGTCGTGACTGCGATCGACGACAACGCGAGGGCGCTGCGACGGTAGACGGCGATCCGAGCTTCGTTCATGTGATCCTCCTGTCGAGCCCCGCACGGCGCGGCGGGAGACGAGTGACGATTAGCGATCTTGTCGGATCCTCGGCGGATACCGGGCAACCCTGAGATGGGACACGCCGCCGTACCCGACGCCCCCACCGGAAGGGATGGTAAGCGGGCACATATGCACACGCGGACCGTTTTGCCCGGCTTTTCGCACAACGGATAGCGAGCCGATCTTGTCGTCCTGCCGTGGACACAGCGGGAACCGGCTCGTCGCACCCATGCCGGGAGCCATTGAGTATCAACATGAATCGTGCGCCGACGGTTCCTGACCTTCACGCCTTCGCAGATGGCCGCCCAAAGAGGAGCGGGGCATCCACAGTTCACGTCGAGAATCTGGTGCAAGATACGACGCGGACTGAAGCTCACATTGGCTGCCGCCGGGTCGCCGTTGGGTCTGTCATGGGCTCTCAAGTTTCAGCAAAGGCGGTTCGGGGCACCCGACCGAGTAATTGCAGCGACATCTGCACCGCATGATGTAGGGGGATCGGCGGCATGCCATCGCCAGCCAACGAGGACTGGTCCACATCGGTTGTGATCGTTGGCAGCCATCGAGTCGTATACGCGGGCATCGAGGTGGGGTTGGGCGACAGCCACCCGAGCATCGAGATCATTGGGCATTACGCCAGCGCGACGGAGTTCGCGGCAACGTACCCGACCACGACTCCGAGTCCCGTGGTGTTGTTCGACCTGCCTTGTGAGGATGGCGGATCGGACCTGGATGGGCTTCGTCAGATCTGCGAAGCGGGCCGCCGCGTCATCGTGTATACCTGCCTGGTCGATGACTACATCGCGGCAGCCGCTCTGGATGCCGGAGCTGTCAGCTGTGTCGCCAGAGGCGAACCCGAACACGTGCTGGCAGAGGCGATCCATGCTGCGCACAGCGATCGCCGACACGTTGGCCCAAGGATGGCGCAAGCGCTGCGCAACAATGATCGCAAGACCCGGCCGCGGCTGAGCCGCCGAGAACAACAAGTCCTCATCGCCTGGTTTCAAACCGAGAACAAGAACGCGGTCGCCGAGCGGCTGTACATCGAGCCCTCCACGGTCGCGACTCACCTGCAAAGAGTGCGGGCAAAGTACGCGGCGGTCGGCCGACCGGCACCGACCAAGGCAGCTCTGGTCGCCAGAGCGATCCAAGACGACATCCTCAGCGTTGACGACCTGTGATGTTCGCTGATATCGCCGCAGCAGGCAACCGCGGGTGTTCACGCGCTGGTAAGCCCTCAAATGTCGTCTAAACAGATGAACTAACTGATTTCCTGGAGACTGGCGGGCGCACGCCTGCGTAAATTATCCCGACTCCGCAAACCCGTCAGCGCTCCGCCGATGCGACGCGCAGTCAATCGGATCGATTTGCAAAGGGGAATGAGCATGAAACGGATGATGGCTGCCGCAGCACTGACCGCGGGCGGGTTGCTGACACTCGGTCTCGGTGTGGCCCACGCGGACGAGGTTCAGGTGGAGGGCAACTACGCGACTCTCGAGGCTTGTCAGGCAGACGGCCCGCAGGTTGAGATCGCGTACGACAACGACGCTTACTCGCTTTGGGATTGCCGACAGGGCGACGACGGACTCTTCTACCTGTACTTGAGCAACTGATAGCGCGAGTCTCGGAGTGCCTGTGAACTCGGAAAAGTACGCGTTGCGGGTTGGGGCCGTTGCCTTTTCGCTCGGTGTAGCGGGGCTGGTCTGCACCGGAGGCATGGGGGCGGCGTCCGCAGCACCGGACGATTCCCGCCAATCGTCCTCGAGCTCATCTGAGTCGACGAACTCGTCTGCCGAGTCGACGAACTCACCGCCTGGGTCGACGACCTCATCGCTCGGGTCGACAAGCTCTTCGTCCGCCACAGGCACGGATTCCGGTCCGTCCAACAGTTCTTCCGGTCCGACCACCTCGGGTACCAGGCCCGTGACGACTGTTGGCTCAGATCCGTCGGCGACAAGGCCCGGCGGATCGTCGGTGACAACGCCCACTGAGAAAACGCCCACTGAGAATTCTTCCGCCGATTCAGCGAACAAGGGGGCCGATGATTCCGACACGTCGGCATCGGCGAAGAGACCAAATGGCGACGAGACCAACCCTACTGTCGCGGTGGATAGTTCGGTGGTCATTCCGCAAGTTGTACTCGAGGACGAGACAGAGCGGGTGGCGGATAACCCTGGATCGGGACTGCAAGACGCCGACACTTCGGGGACCGCGTCGCACAAAGACACGCTGACCGCGGGCACGAACAGCGCGGCGAGGACCATCCAGACAGGTGGCGACACCACCGATTCGGGCGCAACTGCCATCGTGGTGTCACACATTGACACAAGCGATGAATCCGACACCGAAACGCATTTCTACACACTGGACATCGACCTGTCGCAGCAGCTGTCGGTAAGCGTCGAACCCGACAACCAAACCTTGGTCACCGCCCAATCGGCCGTCCCCGACCCATCGGGGACGCCGAAAGATATTGTGACCGATCTATTGTCGGCAGTCGGTCTCGGCTTGCCGGCGTCCGCTACTGATGGTCCAGTGGCACCGTCCCCGGCCGTATTGCTCATGGCCTCACTCGATTTCGTGCGTCGCGATCTCGAGCAGATGTCCGATGACCAACTGATTGTCGACCCGCAGCAGGACACGGCCGACACACTGATCGTCGAGGAGCCATCGAACGACTCGGGTCCTGTCGCCCTCACCACAGCGGCGGAATCTCAACCTGAGCCGCCGTCATCTTTGGTACCCCGTGACCTGACGTTGGATCCCACATCGGCCGAACGGACCACGGCGTTCCAAAAGGCGCAAGCCAAGCGGATCGAGACGTTCAATGAAGCGCAGGCCGCCCGAATAGAGGCGTTCAATGAACAGCTAGCGTCGCAATCCGCGGAGAACCCGCTGGGAGCGCTCGTCGGCAGCGCGGCATTCGTGGTCTCGGAACTCGTCAACACCGCGGCGGTGGTGGTGACGGAATTCGTCAACTACATTTCGTTCGCTGTCTCAGAATTCATCCAAGGGTTGTCGGACTGGTTCACGGCCCCGGCCGTCTTCACCGGCCTGTACGGCGACCCGACTACGAACGCGCAGTACTGGCAAGCGCAGTCGTCCCAGAACTGCGTTCTGATGTCGGCGGCGATGGTCATCGGCCAACTGACAGGCACCACGCCAAGCGAAGAGGAAATCGTGGCGGAGGCAGTGGCCACCGCCAGCGTGGCCAACCCGGGCCAGAAGATGTACCAGGGCCTACAGAGCCAAGACGGCGTCGACGTCAAAGATGCTGTGAAACTGCTGGAGAACCATGGCATTAGGGCCACCCTGACGAAGTACGACAAATCGGAGGGCAACCTGGCACTGAGAGCCCTGGCGTTCGCGCTGGACGAGAAGAAGGCCGTGTCGGTCGGACTTCACGGCGGAACCATCTGGAGTGCTGTCGATAACGAGCCGCTGCCCCAGGGCGCCTCCGCCGCAGACCATCAGGTGGTCGTCACCGGCGTCGACTTCACCGAAAGAGTCGTCTACCTCAACGACAGCGGATTCGCCGAGCAGGGGAAGAACATGAAGGTTCCGCTGGACGCCTTCATGAAGGCATGGCAGACCGACGACTACGAGACGATCATCGCCGAGCTCAAGGATCCGAATACGGCGGCGGGACCGGCATCGACCAACATTTCCGGTTCGGGCGTACTTGTCAGCGTGGCGTAGCGGACAGTCACGAAGCGCTGTCCCGATGCTCCGTCGCGCTGCTAATCGGTGATACCGATCGCGGCCTCGACAGCGGCGGTCACGATCTTCTGGATCGCACCGTCGTCGAACAAGTCTGACTGCACCGAAAGGAACGAGACGCCGAGCCGCTGCAGGAGGTCGGCGGCGCGCGCTGATTGCTTGTTCGCAAGTGTGTGGCCCGGGTCTAGCGAACGGGCAATCTGCTGACGAACATTCAGCAGTTGTGCGTTATCCGACGTTGTCCAAACGCGGATGACCAAATCGGGGTCTTCGTTGAGCAGTTGCGACACCACAGGGTGTGCGCGCGCCGTACGCATCCCGGCAGCAAACAGTTCTCCGGCGCGCTCGGGAACTGGAGTACGTTCGCCCCCTCCCGCAAACTGACAGTCCGACCAAAACGCCGACGCAATTCGAGCGAGAAGCAACTGCAGAAGCGCGTCTTTGTTGCCAAGCCGGCGGT
Source organism: uncultured Actinomycetota bacterium (assembly GCA_963805835.1). Taxonomy (GTDB): domain Bacteria; phylum Actinomycetota; class Actinomycetes; order Mycobacteriales; family Mycobacteriaceae; genus Mycobacterium. The sequence goes on from CAWDVX010000013.1 coordinate 170,780, forward strand.
AGGCGGTCGGCCGAGAAACGCGGGCGCGGCGGGCGATGTCATGGATCGAGGTTCGTCGCAGCCCATAGTGGCTGATCTCGTCCGCCGCGGCGTCGAGAAGGGCCTCCAAGTCGGAACCAACTGCCATTGACACGACTGAGACTATAAGACATAGTAGTCTCACTTGCTCAGAAAGAGACGTACGTGTCGCAGGTGACCATCGACGCCGCCGTTGGCTTGAGTCGTTACATCCCACCCGTCGCCATCGCCGAGACGGCACGAGTCCTTGAATCCAGCGGCGTGATCGACGGAATCACGGCATGGGACCAGTTGACATTCTTTGTTCCGCGGTCGTTGTGGACTGAGAAGGTGACGCCGATCGCCACGGTTATGCCGGACGCGGATTCGTTCGTCGATCCGTTCGCAACGCTTGCCTATGCCTTGAGCGCCGCTCCTTCTATGAACGTCTTGATGGGAACCGACGCCGTCCGTCGCAGCCCTGCGGAACTGGCGCAATCGATGCTCACGCTGAGCGGAATGACTACCGGTTCGGTGACTCTGCAGTTGGGTGCCGGCGAGATCAAGCAGCTAAAACCGTTCGGCTACCGGCGCTCACAGGGATTGAACCGGCTGGAGGACCTCATCCGGCTGCTGAAGGCGCAGTTCGCCGCTGCAGGTCCGATCGACTTCGAGGGTCATCACTGGAACTTCGACCAGGCGTTCATCGGCAACGCCAATAAGGACCGACAGCTGCGCGTGCGGGCTCTTGGTGGGGGGCCTCGCCTGATTGATATCGCGACGTCGTACGCCGACGGGCTGTCAGCTTACGCACCTGGTGCTGCGGCCACGCCTGAGCAGTGGGCAGATTTCATGGCCGAACTTCTGCGGGTCGTCGCAAATAAGGGACGCGACCCAGCTGACTTTGACTTCGGTCTTTTTCCGGCGGTTTGCCTCATCCACGAGAACCACAATGTGCTCGACGAGCTGCTCGACAACCCCATCGTGCGGTGGCTGGCCCTCTGTGGGGGCCGAATTAACCAGGCGGATTGGGAGCGCGAAGGCATCACACCGCCGATCCGCACGGACTGGCACTACGCGGCCGACCTACTCCCCATGACGATCGGACCGGCCGAGGCGGAGGAGATGCTCTCAGGCGTCACTCGCGAGATCGTCGAGCGCTCCTTTTTCATCGGCACCCCGACAGAAGTCGCCGACAAACTTCGCGATTACGCCAGCGCAGGGACCGCGAACATCCACATCGCGGACTTGGCTGCGATGGTCTTGGCGCCGGAGGACGCCGCACAGTCGACTGGTCGCGTCATCGAAACGGCAAGCGCACTGAAACGTGTCGCTATACCTCTATAGCCCGACGGCTATAGCCCGATGTAGAGCCCGATGACCACGCCGCCGGTCAATATCGTCCATCCGTAGACAATCACCTTCAGCCAAGTCGGCGAATGCCGCATATCCATGAAATATCGGGTAACCAGCCACACCTTGACGAAGGCGACGACCAGGATCACAGCCATCGCCATCCTGCTGAATCCGAGTAGATGATCGATGCCGAGGAGGTAAGAGCCCGCGGTGAGTACCACCAGCGCGATCCCGACGGCAATGGCGGTGATCTTCGTTGTTCCCGAACGTATTTCGATCAGAGTCATGTCAGTTCACCAAGTAGAACAGGGGAAACAGAACCAACCACAGGAGATCGACCATGTGCCAATAACAGGCCGCCGACAAGAAAAGTTCGCGGTCCCGGGCACCGGTCAGGCCAGCCAACGTGCGCGGTCGGATCAACCCCAAAACGGAGGTGCCAACGAGCACGTGAACGAGATGTGCACCTGTGACGACGAAGAACAGCATCCAGAAGACATTTGTATGAATCCACACCCCGTGGCCTGTTGCCAAACCGTACTCCACCACCTTGATAGCGACGAAGACAAATCCACAGCCGATGGCAGCGACCAATCGCTGCGACGCCTGCCGATATCGATCACGGTGCGCCTCATCGATGGCCAAGACGACGAGAACGGAACCGACGATCAACACGACCGTGTTCACCAGCCCCAGCGGCTGGTTGAGTAATGATTGTCCCTCGGCAAACATCGCTGGATTGTGCGCGCGGTTCCAAACAATGACACCGAAAAGTGCTGTGAAGATCGCCATCTCGGCGAGAATGAAGACCCACACCCCGGCTTCACCCGGTACGCGGTTGACGGGCCGCGACGGCGCGACTGACGGTGCAGCCCTGAGTACTTGATCAGTCATCGTACGGCAGCCTCCATTCCGCTGCTGAGCTCACCGTTCGGCGATTGGCGTCGTTTGCCGACGCTGGGGTCCTCCCGCTCGAGCGCACGGCTGCGCCGGTGCCCGAGAATCAACTGAACGAGAAGCATGATGTACCAGGCGAAGAAGATCGCACCGGCGATCCAGAAGCTGATGAATCCGGTCCACGAAAACGGCCCGCCGGTGAAGAACGGAATCAGTGAGCCGGTGAGCGACCCGAAGGCCATGCACAAGCTGTACCAGCCAACCCACCGAGGGAACACAGGAGTTGGCGAATTGTCACTGAGGATGGCCCACGATGTGCATGCCGCCTGTAGTGCGCCCGGTTGCCACAGCCCGACCAGGGCCATCCACGTCAAGTGATTGAGCAATTGGTACGAGCTGTCCGCCATGTCTGGACGCAGCAATCCGACGAGCATCATGGAACCGCAAATCATCATCAGCCCAGACGCAATGACAGCCGAACCAAACTCGGTCACCGCAGCGACGGGCCCGACCCCGCTTACTCGGCGCAATCGGTCGGCGATGGCAACGCCGAACGGCATGAACATCGTGCCGCCGACGATCATCAAGATGACGCCGAGCCGTTTGAGATCGACGCCCTCGCGGAAGTAGGCGGCCGTCACATCGGCGGCGTTCGGACCCGGCGGCGGCAGGAATCCGGCAAGCAAGAATCCGAGGCCGATGAACGTCAACAGCGCACATCCGGAGACGATTCCGAACAGCCTCACCGCAGGTGGGCTCTCAACCGAAGCCGTTTGGGTCATGACGTTGTCCAAACTCCTCACCCGCTCCTCATCCCGGCGTGGCCGGTTGATGCCGGCACGACATCTCCCGCTAGTGGGCCGCGCCGTCAAGACACCACCAAGAGTTTGCCACACGCCGAGGCATAAAAATAGTATCTGCGTAAATATTAGCTGCAATTGCTACGCAATATATCGCTAAGTCGATATTGTTCAGCAGTATTGCCGAATCGATCGCCGCATGCGAGGCGATCAATTCGGTCGGGCGAAAAACCTCGTAGTTCACACGGGTTGACGAATCGCGAGCCGCGCAACGCCCAGGTGAGTCGCGGAGGGAGACTGACACGGGTTGATACAACGCCCCACGCTGTGACTAAACTCACTTCTCGCGTTCCCTTAGTATTGACGAATGCGCATATTATTCTCGCTCTGACTGCGCAATGTTCCTCGTTGAAGAGATCGCCAGGAGGGTCGAGTCCCTGACGGTGCAAAAGCAATGAGCAATCTTTGCGACCCACGTCCACACCGATGGCATCCTGCAATCAGCCTCTACGAAAAATCTGGACGCGACGGAATGGAAGCGATGTGACGCAACGCGAGTCTGCCGATCCCAACCCCATGCGATTGCTGCCGCCAGCGGTTCAAGGGGCTTCGGCAGGTGTCGCTCTACTACCCGGCAGCGACGTCGCGTCACTTCCCCGCGCGAACCTCGACGACCTCGACCGCGCGCTGATCGAGTCCCTGCTGCAGGACGGGAAGATCACGAACCGTGAGTTGGCCGCCCAGGCGGGAATCAGCGAATCCGCAGTCAGCATCAGACTGCGAAAGTTGACTGCGAGTGGCGCGCTCATTTTCACGGCTTTGATCGACTGGGAAGTTGCGGGCTTCGAATGGTTCGTCATGGTACGGCTCAAGACGCATTCGCGTTCACCCCGCGAAGTCGCCAACGATGTGGCGGTGCTGGAGCAATGCGAGGCGGTCGCAGTCACCCTCGGCACTCACGATGTCGTGGCGTTCTTCCTGATCGAGGACCGCGCCGAGTTGCGCCAACTCACTAATGAAGACCTCCCTGCGATCAGGGGCATCTCGGCGATGCGCGTCGATCTCGCCACCGAGACAACGGTTACAGCCAACGGCCGCAGGTTGTTTCTGGCAAAGAACGCGCCGCCGATCCGACTCCCCGCGCCAAGAATTGAGTTGGATGACCTGGACGTCGCCGTCCTGCAGGCGCTGGTCGATGACGGACGGCAATCGAGTCGAAAGACTGCGCGAGCGCTAGACGTGTCAGAAGGGACGATCCGCGCGCGGATGTCTCGGCTGACCCAAGCGGGCCTGGTGCGTGTCGTCGCCATGGTTGAGCCGGTGGCGTTGGGACTAGCCGGAGTCATCGCGTTCACCTCCATAAGGGCGGATCGTGCCAAGATCAGCGAAATCCAGAAACAACTAAGCGCAGTGCCTGAACTGGTTTTCATTGCGGTCTGTGTCGGCGACTCGGATCTGAGCATCGCCGTCACCGCATCAGACCCGCAGCAACTCACTGAGCTGGTATCTACCCGCATTCAGACGATTGACGGCGTGCATGCCACCGACACACTTTTCATGGTCGATGTTGTTCGATTCAGCCCGTACATGAAGCGTTTCGACTCCGCCGACTAGCGCAGCAACCGAGGCATCGACTACTCGGCAGCCAGACATCAGGGCGATGATTCGACCACGGGGCTGGTGTCGGTCGGGCCCAACCATCTCCAGCTCTGGTCGGTCCACGGTGCCGATAACCACGTCTTCGTTGGCTCGATGACAAACTTCATCGGCCCACGCTCGCAGTAAGTTCGACTGTCAGGCGTGACCGCACACTTGGTGCCTTCGTGCTCGATGAAACTGCGCGGCGGTAGCGACTGTTGAGCCTGCGTGCCGGGAAACCGGACCGCCATCGACCAGTCATAGTGCACAGCACGATCACCATTGATCCAGCCAATGTGGCGCACCCCGGGTTGAGCGCCGGGGATCTGTCCAGAGCAGCCAAAGTTGCCGCGACCCCAGATGCCGCATGTCTGCCCCGCCGGGGCGAGGAACCACACGCCTCCGGGAAGGGCGAAAGTGTTCGCATCGAGCTTGTCGTAATACCGGATGTCCGGCCATGGGTTGGGCTCTTCAGGTTCTGGCGGTGGGGCCTGCGCATCAGGCGGCGGGGGCGGGGGCGCTTGCGCCAGCGGCTCGGCCGCCGAAGGCTCCGGAGTCGGGGGTACTGGAGCCTCGGGGTCGGCCTGCGCCGTGCCGGTGCCCAGGGTGACGCTTACGGAGCCGACCACCGCCGCGACATAGCGCCACCTGCGTAATCGAAGTGAGCGTTGGCGGCGGGTTCGGATCTGATCGGACATCGATTTCATCCCTTCGAGGCTGGGCGTGGCAACGCATCGCCGTCGGCATCTGCTGTGTTAGAAGATGTGTGGCGTGTTTCCATAGCACGTCGCATTTCCGATATCGAGTGTGCTTTGGCAGAGCACTTTGCCGTCGTGCAAGATTCGCACCGTCACCCAACTGTTCGGGCGCGCGAGGGGCCGCCAATCAGCCCGAACCTCGGCGCGGTCTACCCCGCCCATGACCGCTGTATCCATTCGCCACGGCAGCGGCACGCGCTCCACGAGGAGTCGTCCTTGTGGATCCATGTACTCGATGTTCACGACATCGACCGAGGCGGAGACGATTTCGTACGTAACGATATCGTCGGCCGCGGCTGCGTAGGGGGAAGTGATGATGGCCGGGACACCAACGAGAAGGGCTCCCGCCGCGACTGTCACAGCGCATCGCCTGGCGAGTACCTGCATGCTCTGAGGCATTCAATTTCCTAATCGGGAGTGACGCATCGGAATCACGGCCCGACCAGCACGACGGTCGCGATGCTCTTACTAGTGCTCTGATTCCATAGCATGCTCGCGCCGAACTTGGTGTACGCACAGTCCGGGATAGCCGTGTATCCCTGCAGCAGCACGCTTTTGATGCTATCGCCGGTATTGGGTGTCGCGCCGAACAGCGAAACCGCTTTTCTCCCAGCAACTCCGAGATCGTGGACGATCGGTAGCGGGTCGGCCACGGGAACATGCCTGGCGGTGTGATTCAGATAGACATCTGTAGACCGATTGACGATTTCCGCGACATGCTCGACCGCGGGGTCGTACTCCAGCGGCCCGCATGCCCCAGCCTGACGGACCTGCTCGACCGCCGCCTGAAGGTCGGGAGCAGGATCGGCGACCGCCGAACCCGCCAATATCATGGATACACCGACCATTACGCCAATACACACAGCAGGTCGAGCGAGTCCGACGGACCTACCTAGTCTCACGACGGCATCTCCTCATCAATCGCATACATGTTGGCGCTGGATCTTGCTGCCGAAGCGCATCATCTGCTGAAACGATGGACCGCTGTGCCAGGCGGGCATGCGTGCCTTGATGCCGTCCCTAACGTTCGACATTTGCTGCCACAGCCGGTAGAAGCTCTCGCTGCCATACAACGGGAAGAACAACCCACCGAGGTAGTCCTGCCCAATTGTGAAGGTCTGGACGCGGGGAGTGATGAAGTCCAACGAGCGATCGAGGTTCGCGGTGACGGCATCTGCCTGCTGGGGGATAGTTGGGGCGGACCAATTTCCGTTGGCCGTAATGAGGTGCATGTTGAGGCGCTCAGTCTGCTCGCGTACTTGCTCGAATTGCGCGTTGTACCACTGACACAGCTCAGCCTCAGCCGTGATGTCCGCTTGAGTAACCTGATCACGCCACTCCTCAAATGGATAGGGATATTTCGGCGTCCAATTCGAAGGAGTGGGGGTGAACACCGGAAGCAGCGGGGCCGGCGAGTGATCGTTTCTGATCGGATCGGCAAATGGAACGAACGTCTCGCCCGGACCAGGGGAAGGTTCCGGCGCCCAGTCGCTCGGATCAGCGAACGCAGGACCAGCCAGCAGCGCTATCACAGCTGCCGCGACTGCCATGAAGGCCGCCACCACACCAGTGCGTCGAATATCCCTACCACCCACCACAATGCTCCTCTCTGCGAATATGTCGACGTAGCCGCCGGGTCGCCGTTAGCCCGACCCGACAGCGGCCTCTACGCCGCCAACGTCAGTGATTTGCCAGTTTTGGTTGCCGTCCATCGTGATGCTGTACGTAGCCGTCGACTGCAGTCCCTCGGGAGCCTGTTCCGTTTTCGTGAGAACACTGACGAACGCGTCGATGACATAGATACCGCCCGATTCAGAACGCACCTTCGCCGCGAGCGGCTTCGCCGTGGAATCCCATTTGAGCGGCACCAGAATCTGCTCCATGGAATCCGCAGCCTTGGAGAGTCTGTCCTTCAACTCCGGCGACGTCCCAGCGACGAGCTTGGTCTTCCATCCGCCGAGATCCTGATAATTCATCTGGGCGGCGTTGACCGCGTAGTCCAACGCCGCACCCTCGGCGTGTTTGAAGTTTTCCACCTGCTGAGCTTGCGCCGCGAGTTGCTGCTCGGCACTCACATAGCGCCATGTCAGGATGCCAACGGCGACGACCAGAAGTGCGATGACGACGGCAACCAGCAGTGCTCGCACCGACACCACTGCCGGCGCGCGACGTGCGTTGTCGGCTGGAGCTTCCTTGGCCTTGTCTGTTTCAACCTCCGACGAGTTGTCCGTTTCAACCTCCGACGAGTCGCTGGGACTCTCGTCGACATCGGCGCTCGGAGTTTCGGTAGTCGACATTTCAGGCTCCTTGTCAGTCACATCTGCTCTTTCGGTAGCTGGGTTCACGGCGGCGGAATAGTGACGTGCAATGTGATCGCACCATCCTCGGGTACCGCAGCCAGCATGCTCGACAAAATTCGGCCGGTATCAAAGTTCATCAGCGATCCTGCGATGCCGCTCATCTTCGGCAGCAGCGCCTCCGTAATGACCTTCAGATCAGGCGCGCGATCATCAAGGAAGGTCTGAATGCGGCCCAGAAAGGTCTGCAGGAGTTCCAGGTTGTGCGGATTGTTGTCGCGCACCAGGTCCATCGCCACGTCGTACATGTGGTGAATCCTCGGCCCAAGCAGGCGCAGGTCTGGTACCAGACTGGCCAATGTGGGGCCCAGCCAATCCGCGTTCTGTAGCAGCGTCTGCATATTCGCGAGGGTGATCTGGCCGCGGCCGTGCATGTCCGAGGTGGCGTTCCGCAGTAGAACGCTGGCGCGACGCAAGTTGGGCAGCACGACATCCGGATCTGGAAGGGCAGCATCCGCTGCACCCACGATTTGCTTGAGCTGACCCGGATCCATCTGTTGCAGCACGCGTCCGACACTGGTCGCCAACTCCGAGATCGACGGAGGCTGTTGGATGACGTTGGCCGCGATCTGTTGCCCGCTCTTCAGCATCGGCCCGTCTGACTCTTGCGGGAAGAGTCCTATATACGTCTCACCGAGTGCCGAAAGGTTATCGAGCCGAACAACGGTATCGACGGGCACTTCGTGGTGGCCATCAATGTAGAAGTCGACTGTGGCGTGATCCACGTTGGCATCGACGCGGGTTACCTTGCCCACCGGGACGCCGCGCAAGAGAACTCTCGAATCGACCACCAGCCCGTTGATGTCGGGAACAGTCATGGAGAGGTCGGTGCGGTCGGAAGGCAGCCCAATCCGGATTCCAAGTGACCCGATATAGCCGATCGCAAACACGATGATGGCCGCAAAAACGCCAAACGTCAGCCAAGCTCGCACGATTCTCATGGCATCGCTCCCAGCATCCGCAGCACATCCTGGACGTCGCCCGACATCTCGCGTCCGTCAGGTCCGACAATCGATGTGATGTTGATCGCGGGATACTTGTCGACGGGGAGGAACGTGTCGGTCCAGAGCTTGCGCCATCGCGGAATTTCGTCTTCTACCGCCCACTTGCTGTGCTGTATCGCCTCCATGGTCGTGCCGAGCGAATCCAGCAGAGGCACCAACCAGAAGCCGCCACTGTAGATACTGCCAATCGACGGCAGCAGGATCCCTACATAGGATGCGACTTCCATGCCGCGGTCGAATCCCAGCATGCCCGCGGGTGAAAACCAGTGCTGGAAGGCCGGAAGCTTCGCGTACATGACGTTGCCCGTATCGGCCACCCCATCGAGCCACATGTCCACCAAGTCGACGTTGTCGGACAGATCCGCCAGGTCGGTGGCGACTCGCCCAGCCAGTGCGCGGATCTCGGGCTCCGGTGGATTCAAGTTGTTGAGGCGAATCACCGTGTTCTGCGCGCGCTGAATCGAACCACTAGCAACGAAATTCGCAAGATTGGCGATGGTGTCCTCCAGCTGAGGAGGTGAGGTCGTTTGGATAAGTGGGATCCGGCCACCAGGTGTCAAAGGCGGGGCCGAATCGTTCTCTTCATCCGGTTCCAGCGCAACGTAGATGTCACCGAGAACCGTGGCTTGTTGCAGTGTCGCATGAACGTTGGACGGGACCGCAACACCAGGGGCGATTCGAGACGTCACATCCGCGTGGTCGCCGGCGACCGTTATGTCGGTAACCACCCCGACGTCAGTACCGTCCAGTACGACCTTTGCACGGTCGGGCAGGTTGAGGACGTTCGCGAACTCCAGCACGATGTCGTAGCCGTCGCGGTAAGCATTTCCGGGCTGCGGTAACGAGTTGACGGTGATCGATGCGCATGACGAGAGCAGCGCGGTACATGCGAGCAACGCGACTACAGACCGGCGGATCATCGGTTCGCCTGCATGAGTACGTACTGCAGCAGCGCAACGTCGACGGCGTATGGCTGACCGGCGACGTCGGCGCAGCTGCCGGGCATCGTCGTGTTCATGAAGCCGCATTGAGCCAGCCCGTCATGTGTCGGAATCCGATACATCGGTGGGCGCCACGCGATGGTGAATTGCTGTTTGTTGAAGTGGTTGGCGGCGGTATTGATCCACCAGGGCACCGGATTGAACAGGTCGGCGAGGGCGTTGGCGTGCGGACTGATCTTTCTCAGTGCCACCGACACGGAGTCGAGTGTCAGCTGAGTCTCGTCGCCCATGTTTTTTTCGAGATCTGCGACCAGCGTGACAAGTTCGGGAAAGACGTCCGTGAATCGGGCCCCGCCGTCGAACGCCGAGTTGACGTTCGGGGTGGTCTGCACAGCGTCGAGCAGGATCTGCTTCATCGGACCTCTGAGTTCCGTCAAGGTGGTAGTCAGGTCCGAGAGGTTGACGAAGATGGACGCCATGTCGGCGACCGCCTCGTCCGGGCTGTCGAGCAGTGCCGAAGAGGCCGACAGGAGTCGGTTCACACCAGTGCCGTTGTCATGAAGAGATTGTGCGAGCCCACGCACCGTTCCCGCGACATTCTTTGAGTCTTCCGGGGTGATCGAGTTGACGAAGTTCGTGGCCGACCCGATCACTTCGGACAGCGACTTGGGAGTGACGCTGCGGGCCAACGGAATACATTCTCCGGGAGTCAGCCTCGGGCCGGATTCGTAATTGCCAACGAGCTCCAGAGCTCGGTCGGCGAGGATCGATGTCGATCTCGTCACAGCCTTGACGTCCGCGGGCAACGGGTCGCCCTCGCCCACGGAAAATTCGACCTGCACGTCGGTGGTGCGGTCCGCTATCTTGGTCACCTCGCCGATCCGATAACCCATCTGTGTAACCGGATTGCCGACATACAGTCCAACGCTGTCCGGCATGTACGCGCAGTAGTCGGCTGCCTGTTCGCGACCAGTCGCAGCGGTGCAACCGACGCCGGCGCCGGCGATGGTCAATGCGAAACACGCGACAGCGGGAAGCCAGCGGCTCGGAGAGGGCATCCGCATCAGCACGGGCTTCCGGGCATCGGCAGGCACAGGTCTGTCGCCAGCAACTCCGGGCGTGCATTCTGAGCATCGAGCACCCGATCGAGTTTGTTCCTCGCTTTTCGCAGACCGCGGACGACGAGCCCGCTTCGATCCGCCCAGGACCGGAATGTCTGCTGCCAGTTGCGCATCTTCTCGATGAACCTCGTGCGATGTTTGTCGTAGAACGGACCGAGCGAATAAAGCGAATCGCCCACGTCGCCCAAGGCCTGAAGCGCTCCGGCGAATCCATCGCCGTAAAGGATAAGCGTCTGCTCGAGCACCGCAACCTTGGAAATCAGCACCTTGAGCCCGTCCTTGTAGTTGGCCAAGGTCTCGATGTATTCGTCGGACAAATTGAGGATCGCCGAGATTTGCCCGCGCTGTCTGTCCAAGGTCTCGACGAGGCTGTTCCCCGCTTGGATGACAGCCGACACGGTTTGGGTGTTGGTGCCCGCGAGTCCCTGCTCGATCTCGTCGAGCGAATCGCGGATCGGCTTGGGGGCCACTTGATCGGTGATCTTCGTGGCGTCAGTCAGAGTCTGTACGAGGTTGTAGGGCATTGTGACCCGCTCGACTGGGATCGGTCGGTTGCCCAGCGGGATATCGCCCAAGGACGTGATGTTCACGTAGTACCCACCGACGACGGTGAGCATGCGGACGTCGACCTGCGATTGGTCTCCCACGAAGGCACTGGCCTCCACAGAGGTGTTGACCTTCACACGATCTCGCTCTTTGGACAGATTCCGCACCTTGCCGACGTTGATGCCGGCGATGCGAACAGAATCTCCGGGTTGCACCGACGACGCGTCGGTGGTGTAAAAGGTGACAATATTTTGACCGGGGGGACTGACGTACAGCATCGCCACCACGACGGCCACCACTGTGACCGCGGCCAATGCGGCAGCGCCGTAAACCGTTGGGTTTCGCAACGCCTTCACGAATTGCATAGGACCACCCTCTGACCGTTGAGGAGGACGTCAACCGTCGGCGGGAGTTGAGCGGGGCCACGCGAACATGTCAGCGGCTCCCCTTCGGCGTCGGCCGGTGCGTCGATGTTCTCCCAGATCACCGGAAACCTCTTGAACGCCTCGATTGCGTTGTCCATGTTGGTGAAGGCCTTGTCCATGGCCACGTCGATATCGACATCCTTCTTCAACCCGAAGGCGCGCAACAACCGCGCCACCGGAAGCGCGAAGCCGGGTCCGTACAGGTCCGACTTCCGGAATTCGTCGATGATCCCGAGTGCTTGATCCACTGGTCGATTGACCCAATCGATGATTTGGACCAGCTTCGGCGAATTGCCGCCCATCTCCGATGCAATGGCGTTGAGATTCTGCATCAGAGTGGCTACGACCTGCTGGCGATCCGACACGAACTCCGTTAGCGTTCGGATGCTTTCGAGCATCGGCCCCAGCCCGCTACCGTCGCCTGCCAGGTACGCGGCAGCGTTAGAGGTGAACGAATTGATCTCGTCAGGACTCAGCGTGGCAAGAACCGGTGCAGGCCATTGAACAGCGTCGTGATGTCCAGCGACGGTTGCGTCATCGTCGTCGGCACGTGCGTGACGATGCTCGCGCCGGCATCTGACTCTGACGGATCAACGACGTCTAGTAACGGAGGCCGGTCAGCGCTTGGTACTTGACGGCTAGCCGGGACTTGGGCGTGATCGCATAGCGCTTCTCGAGTGTGAAGCCGATTGCCGCCAGGCTTCGTCCGGATTGTCGCACCAGATCTATCGACTGCACCTTGCCAACCCGCACGCCACGTACTCGCACATCTGCGTCGAGGTGCAGGCCGGACACGTCGGTGAATTCAGCTGTGTAGTCACGCGTTTCGGTGGAGACCGGTTGGAGCATCACGTTCGCCAACAGAACGAAGATCACAAGTGCTACAGCAGCGCTCAGCGCGAACCGCCACAGGGCGCCTATGGGTTTCATGGAGCGGCTCCCATTGCCGCGATCGGCGCCGCGACGCCGGGAAGGCTATCGAGCACGATATGTACCTGCATCGCTCTCTGCTCGGGCGTTCCGCCGTACATGTTCTCAAAGCGCCGTCGCAGCTCCACCAGGGTCTGCGAGATGTCCGGCGGCCTGACGAGTCCGGGCACCGCGTCGGAGAGGATCTTCACGACGTCGACCGCCGGGAGCAGGTCGTCAACGTGTGATGACTCCAACCGGCCTACCGCTGCAAAAAGTCCGAATGCAGCAAGTTCTACGGTGGGCAAATAGTGGTCCTTCCAGAACTCCTCAGTGACCTCACCGCCCGTGTGATCGAACTCGACGAGGCCGGCGCGGTCGAACCGGTCACCGGTGTCCGTCGCGGCGTCGACGAATCCCGGGAACGCAACGCTCAGGCCCGTGGCATTGGTGAGCAGTTGCGCTGTGCTCACTGTCTGCACGTTGTCGACTGCCTCGGTGACGATCAACATCGTCTCGATCAAGGGATTGAGTCCGTCGACGTATCGGGTGGAGCGGTCGATGACGCTGACCAACTGGGGTGTCACAACGCCATCTGTGATGTCACCCAATCGAGAGAGCAGGGTCTGTAGCGTGAAGTTGCCGCGTGGGACCGCCTCTATCCGCATACCATCGCGCAGGGGCTGGCCCCCCTCGCCCTGGATGATGTTGACTCCGGTGACACCGAAGTAGTTGGCGGGCCGGAAGTCGATCGTGAGCGTGTCGGTCAGTCCGCGGCCGGCCTGGAGCGCAAGTCGGCGTCCAGTCGCACGGCGCCGCCGGGCAGGCTCGACACGCTCTTGACCTCCCCACCTCGACCCCGTGCATGATCAGCGCCGTCCCGGTGTCAACACCTTGGCCGACAAACGGGCTGTCGATCTGAATCGAAAGGAGGTCCTTCGGACGACCTCCGAAGGGGTCGGCGATGACCAGCGCGACAACGACGGCGATCGCGGTGACAACCCCAACGCCAACAGCTGTGAGGATTCGCGCCTCCTCGGCTGCCGTCTTCCGCATTAGCAACGCGATCACCTAACCCGTGAAGACGAATTCGGGCCGCAACCGAAAGGGCAAAGGAGAGAAGGAAGCCAGAAAGAAGATCGCGACGAGACTTGCACGCACCGCTCGGCCGGATGCTTGGCCGACGCCCACGGGTCCGCCCGATGCGAAATATCCGTAGTAGCAGTGAATCAGCGTGACTGCCGCACAGAAGATGGTGGCCTTGAGCAACGAATACGCCAAATCCGTCGGCGACAGGAACTGAACGAAATAGTGCTCGTACGTGCCACCAGGCTGACCAAAAAACACACGAATCATGATGTCCGACACGAAGAAACTGAGCACCAGAGTCAGCAGGAACCCAGGCACAACACACAACATGGCACCGACGAGTCGCGTGCCCACCACGAACGGTATCGGCCTCAGCCCCATCGCTTCGGTAGCGTCGATCTCTTCCGCAATTCGCATGGATCCGATCTCAGCGGTCATCCGGCAGCCTGCCTGGGCCGCGAACGCAATACCGGCGACCAGTGGAGCCATCTCTCGGACGTTGGCAACGCCACCGACGATGCCGGACAGTGCGCCGAACCCGATGATGTTCAACGTCGAGAATGCCTCTATGGCGATCGACGCGCCAACCGCAAGGCCAAGGATGATCAGGACACTGATCACTCCCCCATCGACGATCAGTGAACCGCGCCCCCACGCCAAACTGTTCATGGCCTGCAGGGTTTGCCGTCGATAGCGCCGGAAGACCCACGGTAGAAGCCATAGGGTTTGTCCGATGAACACCGTCCATTGGCCGGCAGTTCGGAAAGGCTCACGGACGGACCCAGTCAATCGAGCCATCAGGTTGCGGTAGCGCGACGGCGTAGCGACTGAGGCGGCGTGAATCGATGCCATCACGCCACCGCCATCGGGAAGAACATGGACTGCAGCTGAGTGATGACCAGGTTCACGATGACGACAGCGACGACATTGAGCGCCACGGACGAATTCACCGCATCCGCGACTCCACGCGGACCGCCTTTGGCCTCCGTGCCGCGAAGCGACGAGACTATGGCAACGATTGCTCCGAAGATCGCGGCCTTACCCATCGCGAACCATACGTCGGTCATCTTGGCGAAGGATCCAAAAGACATCCAAAAGCTGCCTGACGTCACGCCGCTGACTGTCACCGCCAGGGCAAAGGACGCCGCCACCGCGGAAGCGATGATGATGGTGCACAGAATCGGCGAGATGAGAATCAACGCGAGAAAGCGCGGTACCACGAGCCGCCTCACCGGATCGATTCCGAGGACCCGCATCGCGTCGAGCTCTTCGCGGATCTGCCGGGCGCCAAGGTCGGACGCAATGGCCGACGCGGCAGCACCGCCCATCAACAGACCGGCCGTGATGGGCGCACCCTGGCGGATGACGCCGACCCCGCTGGCCGCACCAATCAGCGAGCTGGCGCCAACTTGGTTGACTAGACCGGACGTCTGAACCGACACCATCGCGCCGAACGGGATCGCCATCAGGATTGCCGGCGTCGCCGTGACTTTCAGCAAGAACCACGCTTGGGTGATCGTTTCGCCCCACGGTAGCCGCAACGTCAATGTGTCGACGATGAGGTATCGCACCACGGACAACGCCATCACCACTCCGCGGCCGGTCGTCGCCGCACTGCGTACTGGAATAGCTCCAATCCGGGCGGCGGCTTTGCTGAAACCCCCGAGCGCTATGCGGAGCGGCCCACCGGGGTGAACGCTAGTGGCCACGATCGCCATCTGAGTGCCGCAATGCCCCTACCCCGCCGATCGATTGGTTGGAACTACAAGTGAGATGTCTACCACATCACCGAGATCATTTTCCAGCCTTTAACCCCGAAAGTTTTCGACTCTTGGCTGATAATGTGGAAATCGCGTAGCAAGACGCAGCTTCAGCTGCGGACAGTACGAGTATCACGGGCCGGTCGTTCACCGCTGGCACCGCCGAGAAATGCGTTCTTGACGAGGAGCTATGGAGTGCCTGGGTACCTGAGACCAACGGCTCAACGTCGCGGTAGCTCAAAGCCGGGATCGGTGACTGCCGCCCAGCGAACCGTCGCCTCCGTCCGATCGAGTAAGCCGCTGATGAAGGGCGCGAAAACAGCTCCCGAGTGCCCCGGTGGCGCGGCCGGACACAGCGGGGCGTCGGCGAGGATTCGAGCATCCCGGGCCGATGATCGGCTCCGGTCGATAACCCTTCGCACCGCCGTGCTCGTAGCAGTCGGCGCGCAGTCCCGGCACGCGCGCCCGAACGGTATGTGCGCTCTGTCCATAATTAGCTACGGCGTCGATGCGCTGCGATTGGACGTTGCTGACTTGTGCCCATCGCCGGTCGAATCGAGCTGCGCAGCCGCCGACATCACCGACTATCGGCCCGGCATGCGGCGGACGTATCCAGACAGCGCTGGGGTCGCTGCACGGATCGGCCGGAATTAGCAAGCGATGACTGTCGTTGATCGCCAAATCCACGCGGTCACTCTGCACCCACCAACCACCAGCAGCGCGGAGGCCGGTGTCGGCTCGTTCTCGGTGCAGGTAGGTGTCCCAAGACGCTTGGATGTCGACGAAATCGATCGCAGCTTAATCGATTTGCTGCTTCACGATGTGAAGATGACCAATCGGGAACTGGCTGCGAGCACCAACATCAGCGTATCCGCAGTCAGCGCCCGGCTGCGAAAACTTACCCGGTCGGGAGCAATCAACTTCACGGCGATAATCGATTGGGAGAATGCAGGTTTCGACTGGCTCATGATCGCACGAGTCCGTACGCAAGCCCGGTCCCCTCGCGAGGTCGCCGAAGACATCAGCAATCTCAAGCAGTGCCTAGTTGCGGCAGTCAGCCTGGGCGCCCATGACGTCATCGCATACTTCTTGGTCCAGGACCGTACCGAACTGAAGCGGCTCACCGACGACGAGCTGCCTAAAATTGCCGGAATCGCCGATATGAGTGTGGATCTCGCCACCGAGACGACGATTACCCCGAACGGGCGGCGAGTGTTCATCGGCCGCGGCACTCCTTTCCTGCGTTTGCCCGCACCGCGGATCCATCTCGACGAGCTCGACGTGGCGATCCTGCAAGCAGTGGTCGAGGACGGACGGCAGTCCAGCCGGAGAATCGCAGCAGCCCAAGGTGTATCAGAAGGAACCGTTCGTACCCGAATCAACCGACTCGTCCAGGCCAACCTCGTTCGGGTCGTCGCGATGGTTGATCCCGTGGCGCTTGGGCTGGCCGGTGTCATCGCCACGATAAGCATTCAAGTGGACAGGTCACAGGTGATGGCAATCCGAATTCGCCTTGCGGCGATACCCGAGCTCGCCTTCATAGCAGTCTGCGTCGGAAGCTCCGATTTAAGCATTACGCTGACTGCCAACGATCCTCAAGAACTCGCAGGCTTGATCGCTGATCAGGTACAGACGATCGACGGCGTCCGTACCGTCGAGATTCTTCTGTTGGTCGACGTAGTCCTCTTCAGCCCCTACATGAAACGTCTCACCGGGCGGTAGCCAGGAGGCGCAGCCGAGGCATCGAGATTCATCTCGAGTTTGTATCACAAGGCCGGGTGACACCGACACTGTCATCGGCGCACCTGCGGCAATGCTGCGAACCAACGGACTGGATCTCTTCAGCGCGACGGAGCCGTCGACCGGTGGATTCGAGCCAAGCTCCGGGCCCAGGGGCATGAGTTATCACCACAACACAGGCCTGGGCTTGCACGGCAACTCGCTCCCAGCAGCCGCCGCAGCCGATAGGCCCACCGTCGCGGCCGCAACGCGGTAGCGGGTCACCGCGAGCGGAGCGCTTTGCGAATCCGGCCGCCAACACTACGTCCATCAGCACCTATATCAGCAAGAACTACCGCGGCACAATGCTTTCCGGGCAGGCCGGAAACACCACCGCCAGGATGGCAGCTTGCCGAGCCGAGGTAGAATCCGCCTACCGGTGTCCGGTAGCTCCCCGCTCCGACTGCAGGTCGAATGGGTCCAATCCGCGTCGGCAGGTTGTCGATGTGATAGATGCACCCGTTCTCTGCACCCGTTCGCGCCGCGAGATCCTGCGCCGTCTCGACGAAGGTACCAATCTGTAAACGCTTGAATTCCGGCGCAGCTTCGGTCACCTTGTCCTCTAGCCGACGCTCAGCCTCGCCACGCCACTTATCCCATCCACCAACTGGATCCACCGGCGCAGGGCTGTAGAGCTGCGCCACGTCCTGACCCTCGGGCGCTTGGCTCGGGTCAACCGCAGAGAGAATGCCGAGGCAAAACGTCGTCTTGTCCGGAAGTTCGCCGCGCGCCGACTGCTCGCCGGCAGCTACAACCTCATCCAGAGTTCCCATATAGAGCGCGGGCTTTCGCAGATCGACACCGTCGGTGCGGTTGGGCTGGTGGTTCGGTAGCTCGATCCGTCCCGAGAGGGCGGCGTTGATCGTGAACGTACCGAGGCCAGTCGAGTTGGCGGGTGCCTTCCGAATGCGGGCGGACAGTTCGGCGGGCAGCGCGTCACCGACGAGGTCGGGCACCCGCTGCACAGGGCATGCAGCAATGACGGCACGAGAGGCGCGAATCACTGTGCCGTCCAACAACTCCACGGTGCCGCCGCGCGCATTCATTCCTACACTCACGACCTCGCTGGACAACTGCGCAGTGCCTCCGTGTGCTGTCAGGCACCGCTCAAGCGCCGCGACCAGTCCACCCATGCCGTGGACGGGTCGGGCTGCCCCCTTGTGGTGGATCATCGACGGCGCCAGCAGCGCGATGGCACTGCCGTCTATGGACAACGGGGCCAGGATCGCCCCGGTGCCTGCGAAGATCCCACGCACGGCCTCGGATTCGAACAA
This sequence comes from uncultured Actinomycetota bacterium, assembly GCA_963805835.1. GTDB lineage: Bacteria > Actinomycetota > Actinomycetes > Mycobacteriales > Mycobacteriaceae > Mycobacterium. Next base: position 189,431 of record CAWDVX010000013.1, read on the forward strand.
AGAGTCGATGCCGTCGGCGGCGGTCGCCGTCAACGCCGAGGCAAGTAGCGAACGCACTCGGCGCCCGCCCGCAACCGCCCGCATTGCCGCGGCTACAGTCGCCAGGCTCGGACGGTTGGGCAGCGATAGCCCGTACTCATCTTGAATCTTCAGGATCTTGATTCCGGCACGAGTAAGTTCGGCATAGGTTTCCGCGTCGCGCTTGGAGAAACGCCGAATGTCGGCGATCGTCTTCCCGAGATCTGCTTGCAGCAACACGGATTCGCCGTTGCCTCCCAGCCACGCCCAACCATGTGCGTCGAGATCCCGATGCCCGAAATGCTCGAGTCCGAGCTCGCGACCGACTCCGGCAGCGCGGAAGTACACGTTCTCCCAGGCTCCGGGACTTAGAATGTGCTCCGGGGCGTCCAGAACGAAGGGCCGCGACGTGGCCATTCCGCCCAACCACTCGCGTTGTTCCAAGACGATGACGCGGAGGCCGGCCTTCGCCAGATAGCACGCCGCCACCAGACCGTTGTGGCCGCCACCGACGATGACGACATCGTATTCCCTCTGGTCGATATCAACCACTGCTGACTCCGATTCTTCGCCGGGTGTAGGTGTGCTCAGATGGCAAGCGATTCCAGATCGGCAACCGCGGTCATGATGCGACGCAGCATCGCCTCGATGACCTCAACCGGTTGCATATCGGGAAGCAGCGCGGGAGGACGGTACGTCGGCGTCCACATCAACAGTGCTGCCAGCGCTTGAAGTCGGTAGCCGCCCCATGCTGTATCGAAATCGACGTTCTCCATTCCGCGCTCACATGATTGGTCCAAATAGAGCTGGATCAGGTCTCGTTCCCACGCCCGCCGTTGCTCCGGCTCCAAACTCGACACCAGTGCATATGTGAGGTCCCGCGACCAGTGGCCGACCGACACGCACTGCCAGTCACACAAGCCCATGACGCCCTCGGCCGTGAGATACCAGTTTCCGAGGTGCGCGTCACCGTGCAGCAGAGTTCGAGACAAACCCTTATGCGCCGCAACCGATTTCTGGAAGCCTCGCCAGAGATCGGAACCTCGTCCGCGCAGTACCGGCGGTGCGAGCCCGGCTTCGACTGCCGCCACGACGCCACGCAGGTGACTCTTCTCGACGCCGGGCACTGCGAGCGAACGCTGCCACCAGTCTTCATATGTGCGCAGCCACCGCGGCATCCGTCCACGTACCTCCGACAGTCGCGCGCCGTCAGCATGCAACGCGGCCAGTTGGCAGATCATTTGTTCAGCCTGACCAGGCGACAAAACGGTGGCGGGTGTGAGAAACGTCGCTCGCTTGGTTCTGACCAGATCCTCAATGATGTGAATGGAGCGCCACGACCTGCCGTCGGCCGCGCAGTGGTAGCCCAGCGGTGCCTCGACCGAAATCCGCGGCCGCAGCTCACGATAGAAGCCTGCTTCAGTCTGAGCGGTGCCAGTCACCCCGTTTGCGACGCGGGTGGTGAAGGTCGATGCGGTCTTCGCGAAGAGGGTCGGTGGTTGATCGTTCCGGCGTTCGCGGTATTGCAGGTTGAGACGGCCCCGGACCGAAGTGCCACTCGACATACCGTCAACCGACACTGACTCGACCACGGCACCCGGCATAGTGCGCTGCAAGACCGTCGTGAGCCAGGCAGGTGTAACGCCCCCTAGGTCTGCCGGAATGTCATCGTAGGAGCGGGCGACATGCGGACGGATGCGATCCATCAGTGCAGTCGCGGATCCACGCGCGAACGATGTTGCCAACGAACGCCGTTCGCTCACGTAGGAGCCACCGTCACCGATCGAAGCTCATGTAATGGCCATGCGGAGTCCAGCCGATCTGGAAGGGCAACTCGATGCGCGCGATGGGTCCGGCCGCGAAGTCGTCCGTATCGAAGATTTGGTATTCCGACGTGTTCTCCATGAAGTGGGAGATCGGAACTATCAGATATCCGTCACCTTCAGGCGCCGAAGCAGAGCGCGGCGCGAACGTCGGCTCCATCAGTGCGACGGACTGCCCCTTCCCGTCGACCTCGTGCACCTCCTCGGCACCAGTGCGGACATTGCGCCGCACGACTGTGTTCAGCGACCAGAGGCTGTCACCGCAGGCCATGAACCCCCAGTCGTAGTTCTTACCGTAATAGCGCTCGTCGACCTTCGGGAACTCAACCGCGCGATCGTCAAGACGCTCACTCGTGACCGACCCGGTCTCGAGGTCGAGCGTCCATCTGCCGGTGACGGCCGAGCCGAACGGCACGAAGTCAACACCGAACTCGACCTGATCCTCGAACGGGAAGGGAGGCCGATCGTAGATCGGTCCGTCGAGGATCAGTTTATCTCCGTCGTGATTGGCGGACATCGTGTGCATGATGTACTCGTTCTCGAAGTCCGCGGTGACCCACTTGATGGGTCCGTTGATGTCGTCCCGAGGGATGAGAGCCAGCTTGGTGGGCAGGGCTGGATCCCAGCCGAATACCGAGAGACCGCGCTCGATGCGCTTCTGGTCGACGATGAATGGCTGGAACGGCAGCACCACGTACTTCTCCGTCAGCCACATGTCGTGGGCGTTCTGAGCGTACGGGGCATCATCGATGTCGCGAGTTTCGATGCGGCCGTCAGGGTGCACCCAGTGCAGCGTCACATACGGCTCATAATCCCGGTATGCCCAGCCGTAGAGGACACCGCTCTCCGCGTCCCACTTCGGATGCGCTGTGAAGGCGTTGTCCCCGAAGCACATCGGCGCGGTCATCCCTGCAGACAGCCGGTGGGACCACGGCACGATCCCCCGGGTCTCCAAGGTCACCGGGTCAATAGCGACGGGTGGAATTCCTTGTTCACCGCTGGCGAGCATCGCGCCGGCGAACGGGAATATGTTGACGATTGGACTGCCCGACGGCACACCGGCGGTGTACTCGTTGGGGATCGACGCACCAAGCCCATAGCCACGCCAGTCCGTGAACACCCCATCGGTCCATTCGAACAGCGACGCGTTGTGTTTCTGCTCCAATAGGTACTTGGGCGTCTCGATCCACTTGTTGGTGAAATGCGCACGCCCTTCGGATAGGACCAGGCCCTGGACCATCGCGTCCGTCGACGCCAGCCCGTTGAACCCTTGCTTCGTCGGCCGCTTCCAGGCAGGCCCCACCCGGTAAAACCCGCCGTATAGCCCGGACGGAATCTCCCCCTCGGTCACCACACAGTCCTCGACATGAGCCTCGAACCGCATTGGCTTCAGTGGCCCCATCAGGCGGATGTCGTTGGGGATGGCAGTGACCATGATGACCTCTCCATGCAAGCGGCGTGACGTGGACAACACTAAGTTCTACCCGTGCCGAAGTCAATTATGCGTAACTATTCGTCTATTTTTCTGTGCATAGCATCGCGTGTTGCCGTTGTTCATGGAATAACACGGAGTCGTGGGCCGGGTGCTCAGCATCGATGTCATGTCGGTCCTCTCGACTCCGAGTGGCTGGTGACACGTCAAACGAAGGTTCTGACTCACCAATCGCCAAGCGTGACCGACGACATCGGCGCAGGCCAATGAGGTCATCAACGGCTGGTCGCGGTCCCGGCGTCAGAAGATCGACGGCGAGACTCCACCACCGTCGACGATGACACGCTGGCCGGTGATGTACTCCCCACCGGGACCGGCCAGGAATACCACGAGTTTGGCAACGTCAAAGGGCTTGCAGATACGGCCGAACGGTGAACGCTCCTCTGTCGCCACGACGGTGCCGCCCGGCGTCGTGGCCCTGATCAGCTTGGCGCCCATGTCGGTGTCGATCACCGAGGGCGAGATGACGTTTACTCGTATGCCGTTGTCGCGTTCCTCGCGGGCCAACACACGGCAGGCGGCCTCCATTGCAGCTTTCGCCATCGCATACGGGGCGGTGTTAGCCGGGCAAACGGCGACAATCGAGCTGGAGACCACCACAACGTCGGATCGCTCCTTCTTGCGCATTCCGGGCAGCAACTTGCGGATCAAGGCGAGCGGCCCCAGCGTATGCACGCCCAGCAAGTGAAGGAACTCCGACGGATCGGTTTCGGCGATGGACTTACCCCGGCTAGCCACCCCGGCATTGCTCACCAGCAGATCGACATCCCCGAAGCGGCTCGAGGTCTGCTCGACTGCACTGTGCCACGAGCCTTCGTTTGCAGCCGACGCGTACACCGAGATCGCTTGTCCACCAGACGCTTCGATATCGGCAACCACCTGGGCGGCAGATTCCGGTGAGCGCATGTACGTCACCGCGACCTGAGCACCAGCGGCGGCCAGCTCGCGGGCCACACCTGCCCCAACTCCTCGCGAGCCGCCTGTGATCAGAGCCACCCGGCCCGATAGTGGCAGCGCTCCGGCCGGCGTCGCGGTCATGCGCGCCCCACCGCTTCTGCCACCGCCGCAAGCACGGCGTCAGATGCGACCAGGGCGGCGGGTGACTCGCCGGACCAACCGCACTGCAGTGCCAACTGCGTGACTGCATCCAGATCGAGCGCAATCAACGCTGTGACGAACGGCCTTTCGTCGCCGACCACCAGCACCGATGCGATCGGCGGACTCTGAGCCTTCACCGTGCCCTCGACCCTGGCGGGCGAGACATTCTTGCCCGCCGCATTGATGTTGATCTCCTTCTTGCGGCCCGTGATCGGCAGGTCGCCATCATCGAACGATGATTCAGCTCTACGGGTTTCGACGTACCCGTCGTGAGGTTCCACCGAATGCCGCTCTTCATCGAAGACAAAGTCAGTGCTTCGGGCGACATCGTCCAGGTACTCAGAGCCATCCACATTCGTTTCGGCGCAGATGATCTGACACCAGAGGATTCGAGAACATGGGCGATATCGGAGACTGCACGCCGATACTGAGCGTAGGTGTACTGCGCGAAATCCTCAGCGGCGCGCAATGCAACAGCGTTCGGATTTCGCTTCACCGTACGCTCGAAGGCCCGGCACATCGACTCCGGCCACTCGGACTCGTGGCCGGCCGCTGTCATTTCTTAGCCACCTCGGGTTCGAGGCTCTGACCCTGCACCGTACCGTTATTACGAACCGTTACAAGCTGACTGAGCCTCGAGTCGTACTGATCTGGTTTGAAGCGTCTGGTCGCCCACGCGTACGCCAAGTGCGATGCGGGCCACATCGCCGTTACCTTGCCCTGTTCGTTGGTGTACCAGCCGGGGCAGTTGTCCGTGAAAACGGTGCGGTCGAGCTTGGCGTCCAGCCAATACTGGAAGTTCTGGTACGTGGCCCCACTCACCTCGAGCCAGGCCAATCGTTCGCGCTGCTTGTGCTGAATCGCCTGGCGGATATAGGACGACTGCCGTTCCAGCAAGAACACGATCGTGTTGGTGATGCTGTTGGTATTTGGCCCGAACAGCATGAACATATTCGGGAAGTTGGGAACGGTCATGCCCAAGTACGCCGCGGGGCCGCGCGACCACTGCTCGTGCAGATTGACGCCACCACGCCCGCGAATCTCGATGGGAGCGAGGAACTCGCTGGCCTTGAACCCAGTGCACCAGACGATGACGTCGGCATCGATATGGCGACCGTCAGCTGTGATTACTCCGGTCTGGTCGACAGAGTCGACGGCAGAGCCGATCAGGTGGACATCGTCTCGACCGATCGTCGGATACCAATCGTTGGACAGAAGCAGACGATTGCACAGCAGCCGATAGTCTGGCGTGGCCGCGGCCACCTCGGCCGGATCCTTCACGTGCCGTTTCAGCCTCCATATCAGGTACCACTGCGAGAGCCGGCGCACCGGTTCGGCGGCACGAGTGACGAGTGGGTACCGAACCTCGTAGGCAAGGAACAGCACGATGTGATGTAACGTGCGCAGCCAACTGAAGCGGCGCATAAGCGCGGTCTGCAGCCGACCCGGTACTCGCCTGCTCTTCCACATCACCCAGTTAGGAGAACGCTGAACGACGGTGAGGTCCTTCGCGTGGTCGGCGATAGCAGGTACGACCTGAATCGCGCTGGCGCCGCTGCCGACCACGACCACTTTCTTGTCCGTGAGGTCGGCATCGTGATTCCATTGCGCCGAGTGGAAAGAGTCGCCCCGAAACTTCTGGAGCCCAGCCACGTTCGGCATCTTCGGCCGGCTCAACTGACCGGTAGCCAGGACCAGGATGTCGACCGTCACCGAGTCGCCGGCAGTTGTCTTCACGGTCCACTTTCCTGTGCCGTCATCGAACTCTGCTGCGGCGACCTCGGAGTCGAAACGAATCAGCGGCCGAATACCGAACTCCACCGCAACCTCGGCCAGGTAGTGCTGAATCTCCGACTGCGACCCGAACAACGCAGACCAATCCGGTTTCAATGCGTACGAGAACGAGTAGATCGGCGACGGCACGTCACACGCAGCGCCGGGATAAGTGTTGTCGCGCCAGACACCTCCGACTGCAGATGCCCGCTCGAAGAGCGTAATATCCTCGACGCCTGAGCGTTTCAGTTCGATGGCTGCCGCCAAACCTCCGAAACCGCAGCCAACGATCGCAACCGATATCTCAGACTTCGGGCGCCTACGCATCGCGTTGCTCAGCGCACCTTGAATGTCCACGTCGGCCTTCTCTCTTTCAATGTTCCGCGAATGTTCTGCGAACAGGGCGAAGGGGCCCACAAGCCGATTTGGCTCTAACCCTTGGTATTACGATGATGAAACTGACCTATTTCGTAGAACAGGCATCGCTGTCTGTGGTGTCTCACCGACTTCGCGGGCCTCGGCGCCGAGGACATACTGCGCCGCGGATCCTGGCCAGTTACGTCTCAGATGGTCGACTCTCACCAAGTATGGTGCAGCGTCGGGCACCTCGAACATTGCTCTGCGGGTGCGCCCCCCCGGCGCAGAATCCGCGACTTTACCGCGACGGTAGATGGGTGCAATGTGCTCGCCTAGGAACTTCTCGAACCACGCCTGCCCCTGATCTCCAGTGAACCACTTCGAAAGTCCATGCAAGGCCAGCTTCGTCGCGCGCCGCGAACCAAGCTTGGGCCGGCGGTTGATCGAAATCAGCTCACGCTCTTCCCACGACATCGTCAACATCGCCATATCCGAGAATGCCCGCAGCACGAACATCGCGGGCTTACGGAGGACGGGCTGTAGATCGCCGATTACCGTTCCCGCGGGATAAGAACCGGTGGCGAACGGGGACAATGTCTCTCTGGCCTGCAAGCCGGTGGCGAACCGATTCCGGGCGTGTGCGATGAAATCGATGAGTTCCCCGTAGGTCGACGGCAGGTGGTCAGGATTGACGCCCAAGAGGGCGGCCGGCACCTTCTGCTCCATGCAGAACTGATCCCGTTTAACGCTGGTCACCTCGCCGTGAATCAACTCATAGGTGGCCAGGAACGACGCCGACAGCATTGCTTGTGTCAAGGCCAGTTCGTACTCGGCGTCGGCCCGGTATGGGATCTGCGTGAGTGGCTCCACACCCACGATCTGGACGTGGCGCCGACGCACTATGCCACTCACGTGCTCGGCGTCTTCGGGGCTGCCATAGGTAGCGGCGTATGTGTACCAGGCGACGTGCTTGAACCGACCGACCGGGTCGTCGCCGAAACTGTCGTGGTCGGCGGCCGCCGCCGCAAACGCCGGGTGCAGGGTCAGTAGCATCGCCTCACGCAGCAGGCCCACGATGAACACCGTCGGATCCATCATCACCCGCCAGGTGACGGATCCCGGCCCTAGCGCGAATTCCACCGCAGATTCTTTGGTGCGAGTCGTAGTGCTCGCCGACTCGCCGGTCGTTACCGCGGCGATCTTCATATATGAAGCCTCTCTGCACTTGGACATGGAGCCGGCAGGGCCGTCACCACACCAGCTCCGGTGGGCGGCCAGTACCGGTCATACATTGAACGCCCCCTCCACACGCATATTATTGACATAATCCGCACTTAGTCAAGATTTTGCGTACTTTTTTAGCCATGTTACGCCGCATACATCGCGACACGTCGTACTAAGGCGGAGTGGACTACTCGGTATGGGCCACGGCCCCGCCGACGTCTCGTCGAAGAATCGCCGACCACCGGCTACTGCGTCGGATCAACCACCAACTGTCACTATTACGTAGCTAGAACCGTGATGCACTACGCAAATATTGTTGTCGTCTGAAATTGCTAGCAGTATCGATCGCGAGAGCTATAGGCTGCTGCGCATAGTGGTGACCAGCAGCCACGAAAGGACCAACGAATGCCCCCCACCATCCCTGATATGCCCATTCGCGAGGCGCCTCAGGTTCCGCTGATCATCTACACCGTTCTGATGACGCTGATCACCATCGGTTTTGTCATGTTTTGGGCATTCAGCGGTGAACGCAAGCGGGGACCAGCGCTTCTGTTGTTCTTGCTCGGTGGTGCGATTGCCGGATTGATGGAACCGTGGTTGGACAACGTGGTTCTGGTTGGCTGGCCGATGGACCAAGTCACCCCATATTTCGTCGCCTTCGAAAGAAACGTCCCCATCTTCGTGGTTATCGGGTACGCCTGGTTCTGCGGCGGTCTGCTGTACGTGTTGTATCGCGCTTTCGAGCGCGAGTTCACCGCCCGAAGGATCTGGATCCTGTACGGGATCATCGCGGTGATCGACTTCGTCGCGATCGGATTGTCCGCCTGGCTCGGAATTCTCGAGTTCTATGGTGATCCGCCAATGAAGGTTGCCGGCTTCGTGATTTGGTGGGCAGCCATCGACGCGCTACAGGTGGTGCTTGGTGCCACACTCGCACTGTTCCTGGTACCACGTCTGCGCGGGCTGAGCGTGCTCTGGCTAGTACTGATCCCGCCCGTGGTACTCGGGGCGGCGGCCGGGATAGTTGGATGGCCGATCTCCACCGCGCTCAACTCCGATTGGCCGATGTGGGCCAAGTACGTATGCGCATTCGTCTCCATCGGCATCAGCTTGGCGTGCACGCACTTCGTCGCGCAATCCGCTCCTCGGGTGGCGCGCATTCTGAATAATCGGACGGCATCGCCTGACCCCAGCGACCTCGAACCGGTGCCGGCTACTCGCTGAGGCGACCGCTACGCGAAAGGTGATGACTCTCAGAGAGTTTCCAGACCTGCCGCCCCCCGATAGCTGCGTTGGTCGGATCGGCGAGCACTCATGTCAAGCAAGCCCGTAGATGAAAGAGGTTCCAGAGAATGCAGAGCGCGAACCGACCACACGTGATCGTGGCGGGTGGCGGACTTGCCGGGCTGTCAGCTTCGGTGTGGTTGAGCGACCGAGGCTATCGCGTGACGCTCCTCGAGGCGCGGGGCCGGCTTGGTGGCCGCACACTGGGGATTGATGTGCCGGAGGCCGGAGCCACCGTGGACAACGGACAGCACGCGATGCTGCGCTGCTACACGCGGCTGATGGAGTTCCTGACCCGGATCGGCAGCCAGGATCAGGTGACGTGGACGTCGGCGTGGGTGCAGCGCGAGCCAGGGCGGGGACCGGTGCGTCTGACTCCCGTTCACATGTTGCGATCAGGCGCGGTGCCACTACGTGAGGTCCCAGCCGTCATCTGGACACTTTGCCACTTGGTGTACGTGGTCGTGCGACTACCGGCGAAGTTGGATCGGCTATCGGTCGACGAGTGGCTGACGAGCATCCGCGCACCAAAGTCGTTGCGCAGCCTGTTTTTTGAGCCTTTCGTGACTGCGCTCAACGACACACCGCAACGGCATTCAGCCTACGCGATGGTCGAAACGCTGCGCACCATCGGACGGCGCTCCCTGAAGGATCTGCGAAACCTGGGCTTGGGATACGCGACCACCGATCTGCACAGCCTTTTCGTCGCGCCAACGTTGCGGGTTCTTGCGCAACATGACGTCATTACCAAACTCCGTACCAAGGTGGCCGCGGTGAAAGTAGACGAGGGCCGTTGTACCGGTGTGGTGCTCAAGGACGGTGAGATGCTCGATGCCGATGCCGTCGTGCTAGCCCTGCCAGCATGGGATGCCGCCGCCGTATTCGAGGCCAGCGACCTCGGTCACCCGCACTACTTCGCGCCGGTCAGTTCCATCGAGGCGTCCCCGATTGTGTCAACGTACGTTTGGCTTGACGAACCTCTGCAGATGACGCAAGCATTCGAGGGCCTTCTTGGCACCGCATCGGAATGGGTGTTCGACCGAACCTCCCTTTACGGACGTCGTGATGGCATCGGGTACGGATACAGCCTGGTCACGAGCGCGGCGTGGCGGGAACAGTCCATGGCCAACGCCGAGGTGGTCGAGGAAGTGCTCGACTCGCTACGTACTCATTTCCCCGAATTCGCCGACCGCACCGTCTTGCACACCCACGTGGTTCGGCAACCGCGCGCCACATTCTCGCCGCGCCCAGGAGCGCGTCGCGCGCGTCGACCACCGAAAACTCCGGTTCCAGGACTAGTCCTGGCGGGCGATTGGACTGATCTCGGTGTGACGTCGTTAATGGAAGGCGCCGTCGAGAGCGGGCACCGTGCGGTCCAGGAAGTCGCCCGCCAGTTGGACACAAACCGTCCCGAAGAAGATGGAAAGAGCTCTACACCAACATATTCCATCATGGATGGATAACCCCTGCGGGGGGCGCAACATACCACTGGGATTTGGCCGACCGCTTGCTCAATCCGGCCAAGCCGACAGTCGGGTTTTCGCCGATCCCCCATCAGGCCCGGGCGAGCATTGCTTTGCACAACCAGCGAGCGAACCGTAGTGGAGTGTGTTGCAGCAGAAATCCCAACAGTATGTGACGGAACCCATGGATGACTTGAGGCCTACCCGACATGACCGCGCTGTACGCCTGCCGCGCGACGGTCGCCGGACTCATCATCATTGCCCGGAAGACCGCGTTGTCCTTGACACCTTCGAATCCTCCTTCACCAGCTTCGAAGATCTCGGTGTCAGTGAAGCCGGGAATGCTTGTGGTGCAACGGACGCCAAGCGCACAGAACTCCGCATCAACGCTCTCGGTGAAGCGCTGGACCATGGCCTTGGTTGCCGAGTACATCGCCTCGGTGGGCGCGCAGGGAAACAGCGCGGAGAGCGAACTCACGTTGATGATGCGCCCCCAGCCACGCTCGACCATCCCCGGCAAGAAGCGATGAGTGAGCTCAAGCGTGCTGGTTCCCATCACCTGCAAACGCTTCGCATGGTCATCCCAGCTGAATGTGTTGTATCGGCCACGCTGGCTGTAGCCGGCATTGTTGACGAGGAAGTCGACCCGACGGCCTGAAGCTGCCACTTTGGCCACAATGTCGGATGGGGTAGCTGGATTTGCGAGGTCAGCGACAAGAGGCATTGCGTCGACCTGCCGACGTTCCTTGAGTTCCTTTGAGATCGCGGCTAGGCGCTCCTGACGCCGGGCCACGAGGATAACGTCGAAACCCTTCGCGGCCAGCAGTTCAGCCATCGCACGCCCGATACCGCTTGAGGCGCCGGTCACCAAGGCTGTTCGGCCTATCCCCTCTGATCCGCGGTCGGAGTCATCGATGACTCGTTGAGTACTCCGTTGCAATATCTGCATGTTTGCTTCCGCTCGTTGCTTGCGGCACCGCCGAGCGGCGCCCTTGCCATTGCGCGGTGTCGGATGACCAGCATGATGATCGTGATACTGAGCACGCCAGACATGGCTACTGCAGATAGTGACCTCGATAACTCTACGCGTCCAACGACCGGACAGTGTCCATACCCTATTTTGCGTCCTCCATGCGTGCTGGGTCCGCGAAATCTGCATCCTGGCGCGACACCGGTCCCGTAATCGCCACCAGAGGGGCGGAACGCGCATCCGTTGCCGTCGGCGGGACATACACCCAGCCGGTACGGCTGTTGACAAAATGCACAGCAAGTATTGCAATCTAGTACGCATATGTGAGATATATCGAGGGGAACGTCTACGACCATCACCTGGCGTTGTGTGCGGCTACGCGGGTTGCGCTACCCAGCTGAACCGGCGAAGTACCGCGGCCCACACCTGATGAACGAACGAGGTAACAGTGACCGAGTTGATGCTCAGCCAGGCACCACCGATGTATCCGCTCCCCCCGGCCGACCTGTCCGCTCCGTTCGCCTGGAGCATGACCTTCACCGTCCTCTGCGTGATCATCTGGCTGCTCGCTCTGACCTGGGTGGTGCGGTTGGCCCTTCGCGGCGAGAAACTCGGTCTGGTCTTCCTGCTCGGCGGGTTGTCCATGGGGCTGCTCGAGCCCTACCTGGACTACCTCGGCCTGCTCTGGTTCGCCAGCGATAACGTCGCCATCACGGTCAACCTGTTCCAACGACATATCCCGTTGTACGTCGTGCTGGGTTATTCGTTCTTCTTCGGACTGCAGTCCTACGTCATCTATCGCGCGATCGTGCTCGGTAAGGGTGCGAAGTTCTTCGCCTACGCCTACGCCGTGTCCTGGGTGTTCGACGCCGCATTGCAGATCACCGGCGCGCAGTTCGGACTGTACAAGTACTACGGACAGCAGCCATTCCTATTCTTTGGTGCCCCGGCCTGGTGGTACACCATTGATGCCGCGCTGCAGCTCACTGCCGGACTCGTGCTCTTCGTGCTTCGCCACCGGCTCGTCGGCTGGGGTCAATTGATCGTCATCCCCGTGCTTCCCGCCCTTTATGCGGGACTCAACGGTGCCCTCGGATGGCCGACATTCACCGCTCTGAACAGCAACTTCGACTCAGAAATGAACGGGAACGGCTCGACGCTCCTGGTGTATCTCGGCGGCGTGGCGACTATCGTCTTGACCGCATTGCTGATCTGGCTCGTCATCGCAGAAATCGGCCGAGCTCAACACCGTGCAGGCATCGACGTCAACCGACATGTCTCGCTGCGCGAAGTGCTCCTGGCCAAGATCGGCGTCGGGCTCGATGTCCCAGCAGTAGCCCAATCCAACGTCGTCCTCAAACAACCCACCAACGGCTGAGACAGCGCCTGGCGCTCAATTCTTCTTGGCGCAGGCCGCTATATAGCTTCGCCACGACCCGAAGTCGGTGATCTCGCGTTCACCCTCGACGAGGTGCGGTTCGCCGAGTACGCCCAGGACCTGGGTGCCGTCCGCCAGGAGAACCTTCCCGACGGCCAGGCCGGGCGGTTCGGATTCGAGGATTTGCACCACCCCGTCGCCGGGAACGTCCCATAGCTCCAATTCCACTGCTGTTCCGCCGCTCGTCGTTCGGAGCATGGCCGGATGGCGGTCGCCGACCGTCCACAGTCGGTAACAGGGAGCGGTGCGCTCCTCGCGGACGAAAACCGCACCAGCGCGCAGCATGTTGTCATTCAGTTCGAGGCCTCGCATAAGCGTGCCGTTCACGGCTAGCCGGGTAAATCCATTGTCAGTCATGGTATCTCCAGTCCTCACTAACGAATCCACGACCTAAGCTCAGTAGCGCGGATTCTCACTATTCGGATCGAGGTTCGTTACCGCTGAGGGCACAGCGAAGGCCACTGCACTCCTCAGCGGGAACGAACCACGAATGTCTAGCCAACGGTGGCCAGTCGCGGCGCGCTTCCCATGACATCGAACGCGTGCAACAAGGCCGCGCTGGGAGCGTGCGCCCCGAAGACGCCGCCCTGCATGGTGATCATGTTGAGCGCGGCAACGTGGTTGGCGGGGTCGGTGGCCGCTGTGCAGTCGGAGAGGACCAGGCATTCGTAGCCGCGGTCGTTGGCGTCGCGCATCGTCGTGTGCACGCAAACATCGGTGGTTATCCCGGTGAAGATGAGGTGAGTGATGCCGTTGGTGCGCAGGATCATGTCGAGATCGGTGGCATAGAAGCTGCCCTTACCAGGCTTGTCGATCACCGGTTCGCCGGGCAGCGGCGCCATCTCGTCGACGATCTCCCAGCCGGGTTCGCCACAGGTGAGAATCCGGCCCTTCGGACCGAACGATCCGATTTCGGCCCCGATCTGTGCCGAGCGCCATCTCTTGTTCGCGGGCAGATTCGACAGGTCGGGGCGGTGACCTTCGCGGGTGTGAATGATGAACAGCCCAGTGTCGCGGGCGGCGTGCAGCACCTTCTGCGCTGCGGCCAACGGAGCGCGGGTCAGCGCCAGGTCATAGCCCATCATGTCGACGTACCCGCCCTTGCCGCAGAAGTCGACCTGCCAGTCGATGTTGATCAAAGCCGTTCGGTCCCTTGGAATATCGCCGTCATAGGGCCACACGTACGGATGTGCTTGCACGGTTGCGGGTTGGTGTGTGCCGGTGTTCATCATGAAACTCCCTCTGTGTGTCGTCCGGCACAAAACGCCTATCGCGTGGTGCCGGTCACCATCTCTTGCACCTTCAGGTGTACTCGCTGAACCTGGAAGCCCGCCGAGGACAGCCTGGATACTTCCTGTGAAGTAGCCGTGAAGGAGCGAGATCGGCAGATGCGACGGATCCAGCGCCGAGTTCACCCCGCTGGCGAACCGTATCGGCAGGTGCCGCTAGCGGAGCGCCGATGCGAAGAAGTCCCGCACCGCTGTCCAATGGCGTTGCGCGGCATCGTCGTCGTAGCCGGGGTTATCCGGCACCGCGAACCCGTGCTGTGCGGGATACATGTCGATCTCATGCCCCACGCCCGCGGCAAGGAATGCGTCCCGAAGCGTTCGGGCCTGTTCGGCAGGAAAGAGCTCGTCGCCCTGGGCAGCGGCTACGTAGACTTTGGCCAGCATCTGAGTGGCCCGCAAGTGCGGGCTGTCGGGCCTGTTGGACGCGAGCTGACTTCCATGAATGGACGCGACGGCAGCGACACGGCCGGGAGTTCGTCCAGCCACGGTCAGCGATATGCGTCCGCCCCGGCAGTACCCACAGAGCCCGAACGTGCCGCCGCGCACTTCCGGTCGCGTGTCGAGGTAATCGAAGTACGCGATCGCGTCGCTTTCCATCATTTCAACGGTGATGGCATCGCCCATCGCCATCATCCGTGCCCGCTCGGTGGGGTCGGTGAACGCAGCCGGCAGGCAAAACGGCACACGGTCGGCATGCCGGTAATACAAGTCGGGCAGCAGCACGGCGTAACCGAAGCCAGCCAACGTTCGCGCCATGTCCTCGAACGTAGGCCGAGTACCGGCGACGTCGGGAAGCATGACGATGCAGCGCAGTTGGTCGCTCTGATCGGGGGCGAACAACGTCACCCGACAAACGCCGTCGGCGGTAGTCACGCTATCCGCAATCTCGCGCACAACAGCATTTGTACTACGGTCCATTCCGCCGGCGTAACCCGCGCAACGCACGGGACTGTTTTTTCTTCGCCCGGCGCTAGTGATGGCGCAGCGTTTCCCAGTCATGCTCCTCGTCGAGCTCGCGAAGAAGGCGCGCGGTGCGCTCGCGCAGCAGGAACGTCGCGCCGATGCCCACGATCACAGCGACGACCAATGCAATCCACGAGAAGCGCGACAACCAGTGTTCGGCAGCCAGCCCGGCATAGTAGACCACCGCTGTGGTGCCGCCGGCCCAGATCAAGCCTCCAGAAGCATTGGCGGCCAGAAACTTCGGATAACGCATGCGCAGGGCACCGGCGAGCGGACCCGCCAGGATCCGCAGCAGCGCAACGAAGCGCCCGAAGAAGACCGCCCACACCCCCCACCGCATGAACAGCTGCTTGGCCAACGCGACATGGCCCGGGCCGAAATGCTTCGGAAACCGCTTGCCCATCCGCTCGAACAGCGACATGCCGTAGCGCCGTCCGATTGAATATCCGATGGTGTCCCCGATGACGGCCCCTAGGGTGGCCGCCACACCAACCCAGACCGGGCTGATGTCAAGGGTGTGGCGAGACGCCAGCAAGGCCGCACTGACGAGCGCGATCTCGCCGGGTAAGGGTATGCCGAGGCTCTCGATGCCGATCACCAGCCCGACCACGAGATAGACCGCCAGCGGCGGGATGGATTGCAGCAGCGATTCGACGGTCACGCAGCAAGAATGCCATTGACCGACAAGGTCGAGGGTGGGTTAGACGTCCGCGCCCGTCGCTGAGTCGTTGCCCGCCAGAATAATTCAACTTTCCCGGCTTACGGCACGCTTCCGCGCAGGCACCCCGCGGCGATCGGCGGGCCCTCGGTGATGACGTCCTTGAGTAACACATCGCCCTGTGCCGGCTTGAGGTTCGGGACCGGGGGTGGGGACACGTGCACCTCGTAGGCGACGACACCAGCCCCCTTCAACTCGTGGCAGTCCAGGCCGACGTAAGCGTGCCGTTCACGGCTAGCCGGGTAAATCCATTGTCAGTCATGGTATCTCCAGTCCTCACTAACAAATCCACGACCTAAGCTCAGTAGCGCGGATTCTCACTATTCGGATCGAGGTTCGTTACCGCTGAGGGCACAGCGAAGGCCACTGCACTCCTCAGCGGGAACGAACCACGAATGTCTAGCCAACGGTGGCCAGTCGCGGTGCGCTTCCCATGACATCGAACGCGTGCAACAAGGCCGCGCTGGGAGCGTGCGCCCCGAAGACGCCGCCCTGCATGGTGATCATGTTGAGCGCGGCAACGTGGTTGGCGGGGTCGGTGGCCGCTGTGCAGTCGGAGAGGACCAGGCATTCGTAGCCGCGGTCGTTGGCGTCGCGCATCGTCGTGTGCACGCACACGTCGGTGGTGATCCCGGTGAAGATGAGGTGCGTGATGCCGTTGGTGCGCAGGATCATGTCGAGATCGGTGGCATAGAAGCTGCCCTTACCGGGCTTGTCGATCACCGGTTCGCCGGGCAGCGGCGCCATCTCGTCGACGATCTCCCAGCCGGGTTCGCCACAGGTGAGAATCCGACCCTTCGGACCGAACGATCCGATTTCGGCCCCGATCTGTGCCGAGCGCCATCTCTTGTTCGCGGGCAGATTCGACAGGTCGGGGCGGTGACCTTCGCGGGTGTGAATGATGAACAGCCCAGTGTCGCGGGCGGCGTGCAGCACCTTCTGCGCTGTGGCCAACGGAGCGCGGGTCAGCGCCAGGTCATAGCCCATCATGTCGACGTACCCGCCCTTGCCGCAGAAGTCGACCTGCCAGTCGATGTTGATCAAAGCCGTTCGGTCCCTTGGGATATCGCCGTCATAGGGCCACACGTACGGATGTGCTTGCACGGTTGCGGGTTGGTGTGTGCCGGTGTTCATCATGAAACTCCCTCTGTGTGTCGTCCGGCACAAAACGCCTATCGCGTGGTGCCGGTCACCATCTCTTGCACCTTCAGGTGTACTCGCTGAACCTGGAAGCCCGCCGAGGACAGCCTGGATACTTCCTGTGAAGTAGCCGTGAAGGACGATCCCAGCGCCGAGTTCACCCCGCTGGCGAACCGTATCGGCAGGTGCCGCTAGCGGAGCGCCGATGCGAAGAAGTCCCGCACCGCTGTCCAATGGCGTTGCGCGGCATCGTCGTCGTAGCCGGGGTTATCCGGCACCGCGAACCCGTGCTGTGCGGGATACATGTCGATCTCATGCCCCACGCCCGCGGCAAGGAATGCGTCCCGAAGGGTTCGGGCCTGTTCGGCAGGAAACAGCTCGTCGCCCTGGGCAGCGGCTACGTAGACTTTGGCCAGCATCTGAGTGGCCCGCAAGTGCGGGCTGTCGGGCCGGTTGGACGCGAGCTGACTTCCATGAATGGACGCGACGGCAGCGACACGGCCGGGAGTTCGTCCAGCCACGGTCAGCGATATGCGTCCGCCCCGGCAGTACCCACAGAGCCCGAACGTGCCGCCGCGCACTTCCGGTCGCGTGTCGAGGTAATCGAAGTACGCGATCGCGTCGCTTTCCATCATTTCAGCGGTGATGGCATCGCCCATCGCCATCATCCGTGCCCGCTCGGTGGGGTCGGTGAACGCAGCCGGCAGGCAAAACGGCACACGGTCGGCATACCGGTAATACAAGTCGGGCAGCAGCACGGCGTAACCGAAGCCGGCCAACGTTCGCGCCATGTCCTCGAACGTCGGCCGAGTACCGGCGACGTCGGGAAGCATGACGATGCAGCGCAGTTGGTCGCTCTGATCGGGGGCGAACAACGTCACCCGACAAACCCCGTCGGCGGTAGTCACGCTATCCGCAATCTCGCGCACAACAGCATTTGTACTACGGCCCATTCCGCCGGCGTAACCCGCGCAACGCACGGGACTGTTTTTTCTTCGCCCGGCGCTAGTGATGGCGCAGCGTTTCCCAGTCATGCTCCTCGTCGAGCTCGCGAAGAAGGCGCGCGGTGCGCTCGCGCAGCAGGAACGTCGCGCCGATGCCCACGATCACAGCCACGACCAATGCAATCCACGAGAAGCGCGACAACCAGTGTTCGGCAGCCAGCCCGGCATAGTAGACCACCGCCGTGGTGCCGCCGGCCCAGATCAAGCCTCCAGAAGCATTGGCGGCCAGAAACTTCGGATAACGCATGCGCAGGGCACCGGCGAGCGGACCCGCCAGGATCCGCAGCAGCGCAACGAAGCGCCCGAAGAAGACCGCCCACACCCCCCACCGCATGAACAGCTGCTTGGCCAACGCGACATGGCCGGGTCCGAAATGCTTCGGAAACCGCTTGCCCATCCGCTCGAACAGCGACATGCCGTAGCGCCGTCCGATCGAATATCCGATGGTGTCCCCTATTACGGCCCCTAGGGTGGCCGCCACACCTACCCACACCGGGCTGATGTCAAGGGTGTGGCGAGACGCCAGCAAGGCGGCACTGACGAGCGCGATCTCGCCGGGTAAGGGTATGCCGAGGCTCTCGATGCCGATCACCAGCCCGACCACGAGATAGACCGCCAGCGGCGGGATGGATTGCAGCAGCGATTCGACGGTCACGCAGCAAGAATGCCATTGACCGACAAGGTCGAGGGTGGGTTCGACGTCCGCGCCCGTCGCTGAGTCGTTGCCCGCCCGAATAATTCAGCTTCGCCGGCTTACGGCACGCTTCCGCGCAGACACCCGGCGGCGATCGGCGGGCCCTTGGTGATGACGTCCTTGAGCAACACATCGCCCTGTGCGGGCTTGAGGTTCGGGACCGGGGGCAGGGATACGTGCACCTCGTAGGCGACGACACCAGCCCCCTTCAGCTCGTGGCAGTCCAGGCCGACGCGCTTGCCGGCCTCGGCACCGAAATCGGAGCCGAGCCGTTTACGAATGGCGTTGAGCGACAAGTGACCTCCCCGAGCATCGTTGAACACCGGATCGAGGATCTCGATGACCTGGTGGGCGAGTACGGCGGCTGTGGTGAAGTATTCCCTGGGGGAGACACCCGAGCAGGTGCCGTGCGCCTTCCACTCGTGCGGTGCCAGCATATCGACGTCGGACATCATCGCCTGCAGGTTTGCCTGCACATCCGGTGGCAGGTTCAGCGACGACAGGTCGGCATCGCCATCGTCTCCGCCCCTGGGCACGCCGCAGAATTGTTCGGTTGGCGGCTGCGGCCACAGACCGTGAAGCATCAATGTCGCCCCCATCGCTTCGACGTGGCCGCTGCGGCAACCCGGATTGGACTG
The DNA here is from genome assembly GCA_963805835.1 of uncultured Actinomycetota bacterium. Taxonomy (GTDB): domain Bacteria; phylum Actinomycetota; class Actinomycetes; order Mycobacteriales; family Mycobacteriaceae; genus Mycobacterium. The sequence continues at coordinate 208,817 of CAWDVX010000013.1, forward strand.
CTCGACAGCGCACAGGCTCGGCGCCCAGGTCACCACAAGCAGGCTCGACGTGCTGTCGGCCGCGAGACGTTCAGGATCCTCGCCCGGCCGATCCACGACCATCACACTGAAGGCGATAGCGGCGATCACCACCGCCCCCAAGGCCGCCGATATCGAGAATACGGTTACGTCACCTCGCCGCATGGGGCACTCTTCTCAACAGCACGGAAGCACATCACCCTCACCAAAAACGCACTACGGAGTACAGCTTTTCACGACGGGTGCCAAGGTTGCGGGATTGTCGGCGAAAGGTTACGAGCAGTTGCCGCCGCCAGAGTTGGCCAACGAGATCGACCGGTGGTTGCAGAAGACGGCACGCGGACAACGTCGGCTGCCCTCGCTGTACACCAGCCTGCTGACCGGCCGGGTCTTCGGCTACCTCAGCTACCGGCTGCGCTACCCGTTCGCGCTGTCCACGGTGCAATTCCTGGTCCACGTAGCGGAATTTCTCCTCATCCTGTCCAGCCTGGGCGGGCTGGCCGCGTTCACCGTGATGGTGCTGCGGATCGGCAGCCTGATCGTCGGGGGCGCCTGGTGGGGTCTGCTGGAAGTCATGCGGGAGCGGCTGCGGCGGTTTTCCCGGTCCGGGGAGCACGACGCGGCCGAACACGAAATCGGCCGCTGGCTGGTCCTGGCAATCATCCTTGCCGCCGCATTGATCGTGGCCGCCGTCGTTGTGTTGGCGCGCCTGCGCCCGTCCGGCGACGACCCGGTGGCCAACTTCTACGCATTGCTGGTCCTCGTCGAGCTCGCGATCAACTTTCCGGTTCGGGTGCTGCACTCCGGTGTGTACGCGACGCGGCGGGTCTACCGGCCGGCCTGGGCGATGTTCGGCTCGCCCGTTGTCCAGCTCGCGGTGTTGGGTATCGGCTTCTATTACTATCCCGCCGTCGCGATCGTCATCTCGATCATCGCCGCGAACGCGATCGCTATATCGGTGACGGTGCACTACTCGCTGGAGGCGTATCGGCTGATCGGCATTCGGCCGAAGGCCCCGACACCCACCTTCGCGTTCTGGCGAATGCTTCCCCGGGTCCCGCCCGTGATCGGTGTCGAGACCACCCTGTCAGGACTGGCGCTGCGTCTGGACGCCGTGCTGGTCCTGGCGATCGTGGGCGTCTACGGGACCCACACCCGATCCTTTGACCTCACCGCCGCCGTGCCGTCGTGGCGGGAGGTCGATACCTTCCAGTTCTTCTATCTGGTGCTGCCGTTGTTCCGTGGTTCATACGAAAGTGCGGGCATCTTCTATTTCGATCTGGTTCGACTGCGCAGCCTTCCCACGATTCACGAATTTCGGCGGTTGTTCTTTCACAAACTGCTGTGGGCGGCACCAGCCATCGGGCTGTACTACTGGTCACTGGCCGCGTTGCTCGGATCGTTCGTCGTAAAGGACGTCCCGATGACCTTTCTGGCGGCGCTGATCCCGTTGTTCGTCGTCCGCAGCCTGATCGGGATGTATCAGATCCGCCTTTTCGCCGAGGGACGATTCGGGATGCACCTCGCCACCCTGGTCTTCCTGACTGTCCTGCTGTGGTTGGTGTGGATCAAGCCCGACCCCGCGTCCGACCTCATCGAGATCACCGCGGCGATGATCACCCAACTCATCCTGTTGATCAACCTGCAGCATTTTCAAGACCGCCGCGATCCTGAGCTGCCTACCCTGCTGGCGCTGGGCGATTGGCTGCGCACCCTGGGCCGGCAAACCGATCCGGTTCGGGTCGGCAGGGTCGCGATCCCCGAATCGGTGACGTCGAAGCAGAGGTCGGCGGCCACCCAGGTGATGCGGAATTCGTTCGGCGGCAACGGGTATGTCGCCTACCGCTCGCCGACACAGTTCGTCTACTTCGAGCGCACCTCGAACGACTCGACTGTCGACGGCCGCCAACCGGCGCACCTGACGCTGCAGGCGGTGACCGGAGGCACCGTCGGTCGGGGCGCCGCGTTGCCGGATGTGGCGGCAGACGGGCGCGATGCCCTCGACGCGCTCGTCACGCAGAACTGGATCCCGGCGATCGATCACTCACCTACCACCGATCACGACGGTCTGAAGCAGCTGAAAAGTGCTTTCCGCGAACTATTTCCAGGTGGTGTAGCCATGGACTTGGAAACCCTCGAAGGCGCGCGCGAGATGCGCAGCCTCGAGGACAGCGTGCTCCGCAGGGCATTGCCGATGGCGATAGCGGGTGTCGAGCAGGGAACCATGACAGTCCCACTGGCAGACCGATGGCTCACCCCGATCTGCTACCGCGGAATCCTGCGCGTGTTGTTCATCCTGCCGGCCGACGCGGCGGACTCGTCGCTCAAGCACTGGCGCGACGCCGTGCGGGGCTGGCAGGTGGGATGTGCCGCCCATGGTTGAGCCCGTCGACATCGAGCGCCGCCTGGCCGATCCGAACACGTACGAAGACACCATCTTGCGGATCTTCGCCAAGAAACGGCAACGCGGAATGGTGTTCGGCGAGGCGGAAACTGGCGTCACCTACTTCGATACCGTGACCAACCGTCGAGCGCTGGCCCGCGCCATCGCACATACGGTTGCCGATGGCAGCTACCGGCCGCACCCCGTGGACCTGTGGATTCTGGAGTCCGCCGACAAGCGTCGCGACGCACACATGCCCGCATTCGTCGACCATGTCGTGGGCTCGGCTCTGTTTCAGCTCATCTCCCACAACGCGCAGTGCTACGGCCTACCCGGCGTCTATTCCTACCTGCCGGGCATGACGAACGTGACGGCGATGCGCGCCTTGGCCTCCTACGTTCGCGCGCACCGCCGACGGGTCGGTCAGAAGGGCCCGCCGGTCTACGTGCTGCAGTCCGACTTCGAGCATTACGGTGACAATCTCCCGATCGGTCCGGATGCCGCGCTCTGGCGCGTCGTGCGGGAGGTAGTCACCCTTGGCAGCCCGAACGGTGTTGTCTCACAGATCACTTCGGATCTGATCACCAATCTGGCTCGTCCCGTCGTGCGGGATGCGGACGGGGCGCAGTTCACCCGGCTTCGTGGTGTCGCAATGGGAACTCCTCTCGTCCCGATCCTGGCCAATCTTGCCGTTGTGCCGATGGACAAGGCGATCCTCGATATCGACGGCATCTTCTACGCCCGCTACAACGACGACTTCCTCATCGCCCACACCGACATCTCCGCACTGCACGAAGCAGATTCGCGAATCGAGTCGCTGCTCAACGAATTGGGTGTGACGCGCAAACTCCAGAAGGAGCGCCGTACCGCGCTGTGCGCCCATGGCCAGCCGTCGGCGGAGGATCCCGCCTATCGAGGGCGCAGCCGTGTGGACTCGCTCGGCCTGTCGGTGAGCCACGCCGGCACGATCGCCCTGGCACCACACCGGTTGCGCCGCTTTGTCGCTCGCATCGCGTCCCGCATCGATGGGATCGCGCCGACCCTGGCACCGCTTCCCACCGGCGAACGGGCCCGGCAACTGGTCTTGGCGACCAACGTCATGCTGGACGTGGCGAATCCATTTGCCGTCCCGGGACTGTCGTCACTGTTGGACACCACCACCGATCGGGGAGCGCTCAAAGACCTCGACTACCGCATCGCGCGAAAAATCGTCCAGGCCGCCACCGGCTGGTCCGGCGTACGCGGCTTCCGTGCAGTGTCACCGGCGGCGCTGCACAGCGAGATGGGCCTGGTGTCGCTGGTGGCGCTGCGCAACTTGCGCTGACCGGCGGAGCTGGGGTTCAATCCCGGGAGAGGGCGCGGACCCCGCCTGGTGCGGCATTTCCGGAGAATCACAGAGGCTGCGGCTTTCGATTCTCCAATTTTTCGTTTTCCCCCGCGCCCTCTCCTGCGCGGAAGTCCCCGACTACGTGTCTGCGCCGACGAGCCACGCGGTTGCCCACACGGTCCGGTACCGATACGGCGTAGGACCGGCGTTCGGATGTGCGCCAACCGCCTGAGCGCGACCGTATGATGAAAACCGCCCTGGCCGGGATCTGACGGGGCAGTGAAGGAGGCCGTCGTGCCGATATTCATGGTCGAGCGCAACTACGCCGAGCGGCTGGAACCCAGCTTCGATCTCGCCGATGGAATAAACCGGATCAACGCCGAAGAGGGTGTGCGTTGGCTGTACTCGTTCCTGTCGGCCGACAAGCGAAAAACGTACTGCCTGTATGAAGCGCCCTCACCGGAAGCGATTAGGTCGGCGGCCGCCCGGGCCGGTCTCCCCGCCGATGCCGTTGTAGAGGTCACCGATCGTCTGACGCCGACCGGTGCGATCGCCGACATCTGATCGCTACGTACGCAGTTCATGATCGGTGGCATACATCGCCGCCTGGGTACGGTTCGCCGCGCCGGTTTTGAGCAGGATGCTGCGGACGTGGTTGGCCGCCGTGTTGGTGCTGATGTAGAGGCGTTCGCCGATCTCGCGGTTGCTCAGTCCTCCCGCCAACAACCGCAACACCTCGACTTCCCGATCCGTCAGGCCATCGGGACCGTTCGACTGCAGGGGAGCCAGCAGATTGACGATTCGCGTCTGGCCGATCGGCACTGCGATGGTGCGCGCCTCTTCCGCCAGGTGCCGAGCCTGGTCGACGTGACCGCAGGCGGCCGCGAACAACGCCCACCGGGCCAGCGTATCCGCGGCGTGGACGACCGCGCCCATCCGCTGGTCCATTTCCAGCGCCATGCCGAAATACCGCTCCGCCGAGGCATTTTCACCGGTAAGCGCCGCGATTCGGGCCAGGTAGCGGTCGGCACTGCCGAAAAGCGCTACGAATTGGCCCGACATGAGGTTCATGCCTTCGTAGCGGGCGATGAACGGGTGAAGCATGTGAATCGCTTCGCGATCACCGAGCGCCAACGCCGCGTCGACCATGAAGACCAGCTCCATCGGCCACTGCGCCTCGTCGGTGTGGTCGCCGAGATTGCGGTTGAGCAGAAGGTTCAGTGCGCGGGTCATTCCGGGCTCGCAGCCGAGCTCGGTGTAGAGCGCGAGCAGGCCGGGAACCCAACGGCCCGAGAAGGACTCGCTGCCATCGAGAAAGCCGCTGAACCGTTCGAGATCGGCGGTTTCGCGGCGGATCATGAACATCTGGACGCCGTACGATCCCTCCGTCGAGTCTGTACCCAACAGATTCCCTGTCGTCACCGCGACGTCGGCCAAACGTTCGGCCCCTTCGAAATCGCCACGCAGATAGGCGAGCCCGCCCTGGACACAAGCGTTGACGAACTTGAAGAAGGGCTGCCCGGTGGCCCGGGCCGACCGTTGCATGTCTGCGGCGGATGCGGCGAGGTCGTCGGGTCGGCCGGCCTGGTAGCCGGCCATGGCGCGGAAGTGTGAGGAGGAGCCCAGCACTTCGTAGTCTCGACGCGCGGCGGCCATCCCCGCCAATTCGGTCGAACGCTCCAACTGGATGTCACACATCTCCGGCGTCAGGCCATGCCAAAGGCTCGTCTCCAGCGCATGCAGGATCACCGGGATGTCGGTGGTCAACCGGGCGCGGTCGATCGCCAGACTGCTGATCTCGCGGGCACGCGCGGACTCACCGGCGAAGGCCAGGGCCCGTCCCAGACTGCCGAGCGCCCGCACGTAGCGCGGGTCTTCGGCGTCCAGCTCGCACGATTCCAGCGCCGCCGTCAGCAGGTCGGCCGCCTTCGAATCGGCCAGTCCGGGACGCCAGCTCGCATCTTCGTAGCCGATGGCCGCCTCCAGCCGGATCAACGGATCGTTTGTCGAGCTGACGCGTTCGTACATGCCCCGAGCATGGGCGAAGTCACCGGCGCGGATATGGTTGCCGGCCGCTCCCAGGTTCATCCGCGCCCGGTCTGCGAGGCTCAGCTCGGGAAGCAACGCCGCCCGCTCGTACCATTTCGCCGCATCTTCGAATGCCAGGCTCCGCTCGGCCATGCGGGCGGCTTCCTGGGCATGGCGCCATGCCTGCTCGTGGTATCCGAGCACGTGTGCCAGCAGGTAGTGGTTCGCCATTCGCGGAACGACCTCCGGGTCGGCGCGCCCCTCCAACGCTTCGGCCGCCCGCGCGTGCAAGATCCGCAGTCGCGATGCCGCCATCCTGCCGACCACGGCTTCGCGGGTCAGCGCATGTACGAACGCGAACTCGCTGTCGGAGCCGGCCACGGGTCGGATGAGGCCAACGCCTTGCGCTGAATCGACCGCTGCCAGCGTGACGGCGAGATCGGCTTCGCTGCTGGCGATCAGCGCCGGCAGATCGAAGGTTTCGCCCAGCACCGCCGCTTGTTCGAGAATCGCTTGGGCGCCGGCGCCGAGCCCGACCAGCCGACGGGCGATGGCGTCTCCGATCGAGGCCGGAACGGTCTGGTCGGAGCTCAACCGCGCGATCCCGCCCCGGCCTTCCAGGTCGGCGCAGAGCTCGGTCAGGAAGAACGGGTTGCCGCCGGTCTTGTCGCGTAGCAGGACCGCGGCGGTACGGGCCGCCGGCCGGGCCAGTTGCTGGGTTCGGTGAACGAACTCGGTGATCGCTTCGGTGTCGAGGCCCTCGAGATCCACACGACGGACACCGTCGAACCGGTGCATCTCGGCCAGCCGGCTGATCAGTTCGTTGGATCGGTCGGGCTCGGTGGTGCGGAATGTGGCAACCACGAGCATGCGTACGTCGGCGCAACCCACCAGCACATGTTCGAGCATCGCCAGTGTCGGGAGTTGGGCCCAATGCAGGTCTTCGAGGATCAACGCAATCGGGCGATCCGCGGCGAGGCGTCGCAGAAAACCGGTCAGCGCATCGAAGAGGACTCGCCGCACCCCGCCGGCGTCAGCCGGGGCGTCCGTCGCGGGCAGGTGTCGGTCCACCCGAGCCGACAGCCGCCGCAGCTGCGGTCCGGCATCCGCGAGCGGTTCTGCCAGACAACCCGCCTGGCCGGCCGACAACAGCCGGTCCAGCAGCTGAGTGAACGGCTCGTACGGAACGCCGGCCTCGGCGATCGAGCTGCCCACAAGGACGGCGACGTCGTGCTCGACCAGGGTTCCGGCCACCTCGGCGAGCAGGCGAGACTTGCCGGCGCCGGGCTCACCGCCGACGAATACCACCTGACGGTTGCCCTCGACGACCCGCTCCCAGGCCTGCTCGAACACGGCCAACTCGGAGGAACGGCCCACAAGAGGTCCGCGGCGACGTGCGACCAGCTCAGCCGGAAGCGGTGGCGGCATCCACTGCGCCATATCCCCAACGTAGCCGTGTCGCCGACGCTCGGTCGATAGTCAGATCTGATCATCGTCGCCTGCCTGCCGAAATGCTTCGTTGTGGTCATGACGTATGGCTCCGGCGGTCCGTAGCGTCCAAGTATCGACAGCACAGTGTCCTCGAGGAGGTGAGCGGCATGAGCCGCCTGAATTCGGTCGACGAGATAGACAGCCGCCTGGGCGGAGAGGTCATCCTGCCCGACGATCCGCGATACGACGAGGCCCGAGCTGTCTACAACGCGATGATCGACAAGCGACCTGCGGTGATCGCCCGCTGCGAATCTTCGGCAGACGTCGCCGCTGCCCTCGCGTTCGCCCGGGAGTCCAACCTCGCGGTCGCGGTCCGCGGTGGCGGCCACAACGGTCCTGGCTTCGGCACGGTCGACGACGGCATCGTCATCGACCTGTCCCGGATGAACGGGGTCGACGTCAACGACGGCGCGCGCACCGTCCGGGTGCAAGGCGGTGCGACCTGGGGTGAGGTGGATGCCGCGACCCACGCCTTCGGCCTGGCCACGCCGGCGGGCATCATCTCCACGACCGGTGTCGGCGGTCTCACCCTCGGCGGGGGCCACGGGTATCTGTCGCGCAAGTACGGCCTGACGATCGACAACCTGCTGGAGGCCGAGGTGGTGCTCGGCGACGGTCGTGTGGTGACCGCATCGGAATCGGACAACCCCGACCTGTTCTGGGCGCTGCGCGGCGGCGGCGGAAACTTCGGCGTTGTCACGTCGTTCACCTTCCGCCTGCATCCGGTGCACACCGTGATCTGCGGTCCGACGGTGTGGCCGGCATCGGCGACCTCGGACATCCTCGGCTGGTACCGTGACTTCCTTCCGGCGCAAGACGAGGACCTTTACGGGTTCTTTGCGGCCATGACCGTCCCGCCGGCGGAACCCTTCCCGGCGGAATTCCATTTGCAGAAGGCCTGCGCCGTCGTGTGGTGCTATGCGGGTGATCCCGCTCGCGCCGACGAGGTGTTCGCGCCGGTGCGCCGAATGCAGCCGGCCTTCGAAGCCCTCGGACCGACCCCTTACCCGGCGCTGCAGTCCACCTTCGACGCACTGTATCCCAAAGGGCTGCAGTGGTACTGGCGCGGCGACTTCTTCCGAACGGTCGACGACGAAGCGGTGCAGGCACACGCCCGGTTCGCCGAGGAACTGCCGACCATGCACTCCACGATGCACCTCTACCCGATCGACGGCGCCGTCCATCGGGTCGGACAAACCGAAACCGCCTGGGCCTACCGGGATGTGAACTTCTCTCAAGCGATCGTGGGGGTCGATCCGGACCCGGCGAGAGCAACGGATTTGAAGCGGTGGACGACGGAGTACTGGGATGCCACGCACCCGTATTCGGCGGGTGGCGCCTATGTCAACTTCATGATGGACGAGGGTCAGGACAGGGTCTCTGCCACCTACGGTCCTAACTACCGCCGGCTCACCGAAGTCAAGGCGGAATACGACCCCGACAACGTGTTTCGCATCAACCAGAACATTTGGCCAGCCGGCTGACGCCGTTACGAGACCAGTTCATCAGGTGGTCGACACCGCCCGTCGACCCACCATGCGACTTTTACCGAGAGAAAGGAACCTGCTCATGAGTAGCACACCGAAAACCCATGCCGACGTTCGGAAAAGCGACCCCAGGTTATCCGGATGTCCGATGCGACGACCGACTGTGGATACCGGATACATCGGCAGTCGAGCACTTCGCCTCGGCGCGGTGCTCTACGGATCGCTCTGCTACGTAGTCTTTCTCGCCACCTTCGTCTACCTGATCGGTTTCGTCGAGAACATCGCGGTGCCCCGCAGCATCGACGACGCGATCGATGCGCCGTTGGCGCTCGCGGTCGTCATCGATCTCGGCTTACTCGCTATATTCGCTGTGCAACACAGCGTGATGGCGCGACCGGGCTTCAAACGGTGGTGGATCCGGTACATCCCTGCCCCGATTGAGCGCAGCACGTATGTCCTGTGCACCAGCGCCGCACTTGCGCTGTTGTACTGGCAGTGGCGGATGATCGAAAACCCGGTCTGGGAAGTGGGTTCGACGGCCGGCCGGGCCACGCTCGTCGCACTGGGCGCCCTGGGTTGGGTGATCGCGCTCGCATCGACATTCATGATCGACCACTTCGAGCTGTTCGGCCTACGACAGGTGTTCAGCGCTTGGCGTTCGAATCCCGCCGTGGATAAGGGGTTTCGCGTGGTGTGGCTGTATCGCCTGGTTCGCCATCCGCTCATGTTGGGGCTATTGATGGCATTCTGGGCCACGCCGACCATGACGGCGGGGCGACTGTTGTTCGCCCTCACCATTACCGTCTATGTCCTCGTCGCCCTGCAGCTCGAAGAGCGCGACCTCATTGCCGCCCTGGGCGAACCTTACCGCCGCTACCGCGAGCGGGTGCCCATGCTCGTCCCACGCCCCTGGCGCTGACCCACCGTGTGCGCAGTCGAGTTTCGCGGTCTAGCACGGAGGTGGCAAACCTCGCATCAGCTAGGTTTGGGGCCACGGAGGCTTTTTGACAGCGGGAGTGACCGGTGGTGACGGCGACCGTCTGCGGTGGCGGTGCGGCAGGGCTGTCCGCCGCAGCGTCACTGCAACGCTCGGGCGCCGACGTCACCGTGCTGGAACGCACCCACGCGGTGGGGCCAGCTGGCGCGCCCGCTATGACGGCTGCGGTTGAACACGACGGGACGGATGTCGGCACTGCCGGGCCTGCCCTGCCGGTGACGCGACTACGGCGAGTTCCCGAGCCGGGACAACTGGGTGCGCTACCTGGAGGACTACACCGCCCACCATCACCTCGACGTCCGATTCGGCGTCGAGGCCACCCGGATCGAACGCGCCGGCGACGGCTGGCACGTCCAGAACAACCGTGGAACCAGGACACCCGCCCCAACGCACCCGGGTTGTACTTCAACGGTTATCGCGTGAACATGACCGGACAGTTGCGCCTGATGCGCCTCGACGCCGAGGCGCTCGCTGCGACGCTGGACCATGCACCGGGGTGACGCGACGGACATCCTTTTCTGCATGCGCCGCGCGCATCGCAGCGGACAGTGCGAAGCTCGCCGGACTCGCTCGGTCAGATCCTGATGACCGGTGGCGGCTCCCAGGTGCCGTCGAGCGCCTCGGGTTCGGGCCAGTAGATGCGCATGGCCAGGTAGAAGGGTCCCCGCGGGGCGGGCAGCCAATTCGCCTTGCCCTCCGGGGTGTCGGGTTCGTCGTGCTGAATGTGGATGGTCAGCGAGCCGTCTTCACCGGTCACCAGGCCGGTGGTGGTGGAGTTGATGAGATATCGCCCGATCGTGTTCTCCACCAGATAGCCGGCGACGCCGTCGTAGGACGTGTCGTACATCGTGACCGACCAGAACGCCTTCGCCGGTGGGCGCGTGTCGAACCGCAGCCGGTACGCGTGGTCGCCGGACAGCGGTTCGCCGGAGGCGTCCTCGCGAGCGAGCGGGTAGTAGGCCTCGATCTTGTCGTTGCCACCCCAGCCGGCCATCGCCCCAGCCGCCCGGAGCAGGTAGTCGCCATCGAAGAATTCGCGGTTTCCAAGTGCTTCGACGGCGGACCATCCATTGATCTTGTCGCCGAGATTCTTTACCCCGTCGGCGATCTTGACACGCGCCCGGTCAACCCCGGAACGAAGCGCAGCGCGGACGTCGTCGTCGAGGTCATCGTGGTCGAACGGCAAACCGGCGCCGATGCCGGCCAGCGCGAATCGGCCGAACATCGCTTCCTCGCTCGGGTGTGGCGGCTGGCACCATTCGAGGAGGCGGTTGACATAGCCGATGAATCGTTCGTCGCGTGATGCCTCGTCATTCCACACCGGCCAATCGAACGCCGGCGCGACGGGTGCCGCGGTGCCGAGACGCACCGAGAGCGGCTCGATGTGGTAGGTGTTCATGATCGGACGCAAGGTCTCGACATCGTCGGGACCGAGAAGTTGAGTCCGTCCGATCACGAACACCAGATCGGTTTCAAACCGGAGGACATCGGAGAAACCCCCGGGGACATCGCCGGTAAATGTCGGGCCAACCAACAGGTAGGACCCGGGCTCCGAACCGGTTGCGCGGGAGCCTACGTAGTGCGGATTCGTGCCGAACAGGTCCTCGAGCTGCATCACGTAGTAGCGGTCGGTCACCGCCGGCACGTCGAGGACCATCGGCTCAGCCCGTAGGTCGAGCGCTGCCATCGAGTAGGGCGTGTCAGCGTTCGGTGTGATGACGTCCTTGAAGTTGTGGTCGAGCGTCACCGGCTCGCCGTGCATCTCGTTCATCGGGCCGCGATAGGACGGCAGCGACGGGACCAAGAACGTCGCAAAGCAGTAGCGGTAGCCCATCAGCATCGGGAACGAGAAGATGTACGCCTCCTCCGCGATCGCAGCAAGCTCCTCGAGGGACAGACCATCACAGCTCATCACGACCTCCATTCCGACCGAACGAACTTCGACACGTAGGCAAACTTCGACACGTAGGCAGTGGTCTTCATGAAGACTCGCTCCTTCTGCGGGTTGTTCTACTCCGGACACTCGTGGCGCGAAGCAGCTGAGCCGACGAGGCACCAATTGAGTCCCCATGGTGGCTGTGCGACTCAGCGGCTACCTAGGTCATCGATCCTCGTTCGGCGGCCTCTGAACACACCCCGACCAAGAATTCCCAGGAAGGAGCGGTACACACACCATCCTCGCAGATGGCGCATCGGGCCACAGCGGCGTCCTGCGATCTGCCTGCCTTCGGCGAAGCGCCCGCCATTCTGAATCGACACCGGCACCGCTGACCACTCGATAGGTTGGGCGCGACTCCATTCGACGACCCTGAAGGGAGAAACCGTGCGCCAATCCGAAGCCATGACCGAAGCCGAACGCGCGTGGATGGTCGACACATTGTTCGCACTGCTACAGACCCCGAGCCCGACGGGCCGCACCGATGCGGTGATGCAATTGATCGGCGAGATCTTCGATGATTGCGGCTTGCGGTTCTCGCTGACCCGCAGAGGAGCGCTGATAGCCGAACTCCCAGGTGAGTCGGAGACCACTGACCGAGCTCTGGTGGTTCACGCCGACACGATCGGATGTATGGTGCGTCGGCTCAAGGACAACGGCCGTCTGGAACTTAGTACGTTGGGGACCTTCTCGGCACGCTTTGCGGCGGGAGCCCGCGTTCGTATCCTTTCTGATGACTCCGAGGAGTTCATCACCGGCACGATCCTGCCGCTGAAGGCCAGTGGGCACGCTTTCGGCGACGAGGTTGACACGCAGCCCACAGACTGGGACCACGTCGAGGTACGGGTGGACCGCAAAGTGTCCTCGGCAGAAGACCTGTCCCGCCTGGGGATCAAGGTCGGTGACTTCGTCGTGCTGGTCAGCAACCCGGTGCTCACCGACGGCGGCTTCGTGGTTTCCCGTCACCTCGATGACCAGGCCGGTGTCGCGGTCGTACTCACACTGGTCAAGCATCTCACCGAGAACAAGGTGGTGCTGCCGCACCAAACCACGGTCATGGTGACCATCTCTGAGGAGGTCGGCTACGGAGCCAGCTCGGGCCTGCCCGCGGACGTCGCTGAGATGGTCACGGTGGACAACGCGGTGTGCGCGCCCGGCCAGTACTCGCCGGAAGACGGCGTGACGGTCCCGATGTCGGATCTGCACGGCCCCTACGACTATCACCTGACCCGCAAGCTGTGCCGGTTGGCCGAAGAGAACAAGATCCCGTTCGCACGAGATGTATTCCGCTACTACCGTTCCGACGCCGCCGCGGCGATCGAGGCGGGCGCAAGCACCCGTGCTGCCCTTGTCGGTTTCGGGGTAGACGGCAGCCATGGCTGGGAACGCACCCATCTCGAATCGCTTGAGGCGACATACGATTTGCTCTACGCGTGGCTGGAGTCACCGCTGACATTCGCCGGGTGGGACGCCAAACCGTTGGGCACCCTGCGCGACTTCCCGTCATCGAAACAACCGACGTCAAGCGAGCGATCGACGCCGCCGCCACCGGACTGATCGGGTTGAACCCACGCGACCAAGCAGGCCGGACTGCGGCGGGTGCCGACTCGGCCACCGCCCGAAGACCGCTACGGACCTCGGCGCACGTTGTCGCCGTCGGGTGACACCGTCACCGGCGCGTCGCGCCAATCCGCGTACAGCAGTTTGCATCCCAGGTACCCGAAGACGAGGGGGAATACGAAGTACTGGTATTGAGTCCACAGCAGCGCCAGCAAGGTATCGGCGGCCCCGCCCGGCATGTTCGGGAAGCCGGCGAAGACCTCACTGAACGAGAAGATGAAGGTCGCGACAACCGGTTCGCCGGCGCCCAGCACCGGAATCAGATACCGCAGCCGGGAACCGACTCTGTTCATCCACCAGAAGGCCGCGGTACTGGCGAGGTTGACGAAGGCGTAGATCTCCAACGTGAAGAACGTCGCGTTGTGGTTGACGGTGCGCAGGTCGACCGAACCGAACGACGCGATGTCCCACCAGTACATGTGCAGGATGTTCTCGCGCATCCACGGCGTATAGGCGATGACGTCGTTCAGCGTGTGCAGGTCATGGAAGACGAAGGGCGACAAGATCACCCATGGGATCTCCCACAGCAGATTCGTCATCACGTAGGAAACCAGCCACAGCACCAGACACTCGTGGAAGAGCTGCAGCCGGCGCCGCGTGCGCGCCCCGGGGAGCAGTAGCGGAATGATCCAGCCGTTGAGCCAGATGCTGATCGCGTACAGCGAGGCTTTGGCGCTCGTCGGGAAGTCAAGTACCCCCACATAGAACAACGTCGCGAAGACGCCGGTGGCCCCCCAGAACACCGCCGTCCAGACCGCGAAGACCCGCCATGTCGATGGCGAGACGCGGCGCTTCTCGGCTCCGCGCCACGAGGCTCTGTCGACCCCGAAGCTCGTCAGTACCGCCATGGCGCGCCTCCAGGTCTCTTGTCGATGTCGAAATATCGACATAGTGTTCGATATTGTGACGGAGAAAGTAGACCCACCAGCTACCCCAAGTCAAGGCGTGTCGCCACCGACCGAGCGGGTGATCGCCGTACTGGAGCTGCTCGGTCGCGAACCCACCACGCAGTTCTCTCTCGCCGAGATCTGCCGGCGGCTGCAGTCTCAGCCGCGCCACCGCCCATGTGATCTTGACGACGCTGGCGGCGCACGAGTGGGCGAACCGCGATCCGGCGACCGGCCGATACACATGGGGGCCGGCGATCGCCGCCTTGGCCCAGCCGACCGCCGCCCAGCTGCATCGCGCGGATCTGCAGGAGTTGGCTCATCTCACCGGCACGCAGGTATCGCTGGCTCGTCGAGAGGGCGCCACGCTCGTGGTCATCGACACCGTCGGCGAGCACTTGCGCGGGCCGCGAATCTCCACCGGAATGCGAACACCGTTCGTCGCACCGATCGGCCGCGACTACGTGGCCTGGGCGGATGCCGAGACCCAGGAGCAGTGGTTGCAGGCCATCGGAACACCCAGCCGCGAGTTCCGAGCACGAATGACGGCCGTGCTCGACGAAATTCGGCAGCGCGGCTTCGTGGTCGAGCGACTCACCCGCGAGTACGTGCGCGTCTACACCGCATTGCGTGCGCTGAGCGCCGACGGCGAGGTGGACGAGATCACCACGCAACTCGCCGGCGCCTACGCCAATCTCGCGGTCATCGACATTCTCGAAGACGAACTCGCCAGCGACGAAGCACACAGCATCGCCACGGTGTCCGCGCCGATCCGTCACGCCGATGGCTCCGTGGCGATGGTCGTGATGGCCTCGCCGTTCACCACACTCACCGGTTCGGCCATTCGCGAGTTGGGCCAACGAGTTCGCAGCGCGGCCCAAGCCGGCGAACAACGTATCGCTCGCTACGGTGCGGCCGCGCGCCAGCTGATAATTGCCGACGATAGCCTCGACCATGTGCTCGACGGAGTGATGCTGCTGTGGTGGATCCTGACGGTGCCGTCGTTTCTCTTCGTCGTCGTCGACATGTGGCGGACGACTCCCGAATCGGTTGTCCTCAAGTGGGCCTTCGCGATTCTGACCGCATTCACCGGGCCCCTCGGGGCGTTCCTCTACGTACTGGGTTGCCGGGAACCGCTTCCGGGCACCCATGAGCAGTACATCTCGGCCCGGTGGCGCCAAGTGCTCGGATCGACCATGCACTGCGTTGCCGGTGACGGGATCGGGATCGTCGTCGGCGCCGCGATCGGGGGCGTCCTGGCATTGTCGTTCTGGCCCGACTTCGTCCTCGAATACGCGTTGGGCTTCGGGTTCGGATGGGCCTTCTTCCAGGCGTTCGCCATGCGGGACATGGCCGGCGGTTCCTACCTGAAATCGTTGAAGATGACCGTCCTGCCCGAATTGCTGTCGATGAACCTCCTGATGACCGGCATGGTGCTCACCTCCAAGTTCGCGATGAGCGCGGTCACCGGAGGTGACGACCCCGCCCGGCCGGAATTCTGGTTCATCATGTCCATGGCCCTGACCGCCGGGTTCGTGTGCGCGTACCCCATCAATTGGTGGCTGGTCGCCAACAACATGAAGCACGGGATGCTCACAGTCCGGCGAGAGCCACTGCCGACAGGCGGGTCTGGCGAGGTGATGCCGATGATGTCGGGCGAGCATCCGGCGGCGGGGGGTGAAATGGCGGTGCACGACACCACCGAGGCGGCCCAACCCGGATTCGGTGTGAAGGTCGCCATGACGGTGTTCACGTTTGTCGTCCTCGCCGCCGCTCTCCTGATCGTTGTTCGGTTCGCGATGTGATTTGTCGGCCTCGAGATCCGTCGGGTGAAGCTGTCGATGCCGCCGGCGCCGTCTATGTCGCCGATTGCCCGCACGATCGTGTGCTCGAGCTGTCGGCGAGTTGATCTCCGCACGCGGTAGGAGTCGCCGCGATACCGCCGTCGACGGCTTCTACGGCGGGCCGTGGCCAGCTGATTGTTGTCCGACGACCCTCCCCCGGGACGACAAACCACCGCGCCGCCTACACGCGGACAACGAATTCACTAACCGCACCAGCACGCGGTTGACCGACGTAAGGTTGCGACACGGGCCCGGGCCGAAGGCTGCTACTGCCGCGCCGAGGTTGCGGTGCGGGTGTCTGCCGAGTGAGGAGCCGTGGTGGAAGGCACTGCGTTCGGGCGGTATCGCCTGCTGGAGCTATTGGGCAGCGGAGGCATGGGCGAGGTCTGGCGCGCCCACGACACCGCCACCAACCGCGTCGTAGCGATAAAAGTGCTGCCGCGCGAGGTCGCCGAAGACGAATCGTTTGTGCGACGCTTTCGCCGCGAAGCCGAGATGGCGGCAAAGTTGAACAATCCGCACATCATTCCCATCCACAACTACGGTGAAATCGACGGGCGGCTATATGTCGATATGCGGCTCATCGAGGGCCACGACCTGCAGACCGAGCTGTCCAACGGTCCACTGGCACCGGAACGAGCGGTGCGCATCATCGACGAGGTCGCCAAGGCGCTCCACGCGGCCCATAAGGTGGGGTTGATTCACCGCGACGTCAAGCCGTCCAACATCCTGCTCGACGAGGACGGATTCGCCTACCTGATCGATTTTGGGATCGCCCGCTCCGCCACCGACACCCGGTTGACTCGCACCGGCTCCGCCATCGGAAGCTTTCAATACATCCCGCCTGAGCGACTCGGCGCGGGAACCATCGAGGATTCTCGCGGCGACGTTTATTCGTTGGCCTGCGTGCTGTACGAGTGTCTGACCGGGCGCCCACCATTCGAGGGCGACTCGATGGCGCCCCTGGTCGCCGCACACCTCCATACCCCGCCGCCACTGGCGTCGGCCAGCGATCCGCGCATACCGCCGCGCCTGGATCAGGTGATCGCCACTGGCATGGCCAAGGACCCGGGCCAGCGCTTCGCCAGCACGGTAGCGCTGGCGGTCGCGGCCGACGAGGCCATCAACGTGCCCGGTCCCCACCCCGCGGAACACGATGCCGCCCAACGTCCGACGGCATGGGCGATGAGACCACCAACCGCTGGCACCATTGACAACAGTCCGCCCCCGCAGGCCCCGCCCACGCGGCCATGGTGGCGGCGCAAACCCGCGTTGCTCGGGGGTGCAGCCGCCCTGGTGACAACCATCGCGGTCGCGATCGCGGCCGCCCTGCTCATCACCGGCCAGGATGAGGATGCTTCATCGGCGACCAGCACCGAGTTGTGGCTCACCGCAGCCGATGATCCCGGACAGGACCCGTTCATGCCCCCCGCGGGATCACCGCCGTCGGGGCAACCATTGGCGGGCCCTGAACTGGCGCCGCAAGGCGACGGCACTGAGGTCGTCGGCCAGCAACTACCGGGCGACCGCAGGGGACTGTACGGCGGATCGCTGAACAACTCTGAATGCGACCGGGAAAAGATGATCGCCTTTCTCGAAACGCACCCGGCGGAGGCATCGGCGTTCGTGGCCGCACTCAATGCGGATTCGTCGTTGCGGTGGTCGCAGGGGACGTCGGTTTCCGTCGATCAGATTGGGCCGTACATTCGAGAACTCACTCCGGCCTTTCTTCGGGTCGATACGCGGGTCACCAATCACGGCTTTGATGGCACCAATCCGATTCCCCTGCAATCGATTCTGCAGGCGGGGACCGCAGTTCTGGTCGATACCTACGGGGTTCCGCGGGTCCGCTGCTACTGCGGCAATCCATTGACCGCGCCGGTGGCGTTCCAGGCGAATCCAGAACCCCGTGGCACGCCCTGGCCCGGCTACAACCCCGGCGCATTCGCCGTCGTAGAACCCGCGAAGACGGTCATCACGGTCTTCGTCATGGTCGATATCTACACCGGGGTCTTATTTGAACGGACCGCCGGACGCACCGGAGAGGATCGGCCGCTCGACCAGCCCCCAGTTGCACAACCCAGCGGGGGGAACACCGCGCAGGACGGCAGCTATGTATCGGTGGGGGGCATCGGATCCACGGTGACCATCGTGGTGCGCGATGGCCGGATCGTCAGCATGACCGAAGAAGGAGCCGGCGCGGGCGCCTGTGAGCTCGCCATCAAGCCCGACTTCGTCATCGGCGAATCAGACGGCCAGTTCTCCGGGGGCTTCTCGAGTTCTGTCAGCTCTGGCCCGTCGTGGTGCATCGCCTATGACGGCACGATGTCGGGACAAGTAACCGACGGGGATATGACGGTGACGGTAACCGGGGCGTCCGGAGCCGCCTACACGCTACAGCTCGCGCGCAGCTGATGGCGCACGAGTAAACGCACACCGCACGGTTCTCCACCGCGCCGCCCCGTCGGAAAGCTCCATCTCTCAATGTCTGGTCGATGCTCCCGGGGGCCGCCCCGTTGTGGGCCGTGGGCCGAAGCCTGCTTCGTCGAATGCAGGCGTATTTTCAGGCCGCGTCCGGGCAGTAGGCGGCGAACGCCGCCAAGACGATCTTTGCGGCGTCCGCGTCGTCGTACGGGGTGTGCTCGCTGGTAACCGTCGCCTTGGCGATGTCGACGACCTCCATTGACGGGTTGGCCAAGGCAGTCGCGCACACCTTGTGGCCGAGGCCGATCACGTAGTCTTCGCCATAGTTCGGGACGCCGTTGGCCTCCAGGGTGGTCAGGTAGGCATCGTCCGACGGGTCGGCGACTGCCGTGACGCTGAATGCAGTGGCAAGCCCCACGAGTAACAGTGGGATCGCCAACAACTTCTTCGTCATGATGGTCATCCCGTCGATGATCCCACCCGAGGGGCGACAAGCGCCGCCGATCGGTTGGTGTCGGCCATCCGGGCTGGGGCAATCTCGGACGAAGCGCGATCGACTCAAAATGGACTAATGGAGCAACGGGCGTCCCGGTGGCGGACTCCGAGCGCACCGAGTGTTCACCTTCTTCGGATGGGCGCAGACAAATCGGCGGCTAGGCTCATGCCGCGTGACCGACGTCGATGAATCCGTTTCCGAATCCACGGTCAAGAACATCGAGAAGGCCGTTTCCCGCTCCGATCTCGCCGAACTCACCACGTTGTTGGCGGGGTTGTCGATCCCGCAGGTGATCGACGTACTGGAGCGGCTCGACAGCACCAGGGGCGCGGTGGCGTATCGGATGCTGTCGAAGGACCGTGCGCAGGTCGTGTTCGACATCCTCGACGCCAGCCTGCAGAGCGACCTGGTGCGCGCCCTGCAAGACGAAGACGTCGCCGAACTGTTCGCCGACCTGGACCCCGATGATCGGGTAGAGCTGCTCGACGAGCTACCGGCGAATGTGGCCCGCAAACTGATGCAGGGCCTTCCGGCCGATGAGCGGGAGATGACCGCCACGATCCTCGGCTACCCGCAGGGCTCGATCGGGCGGCGGATGAGCCCCGAGTTCATCCGGGTGCGGCCGGAGTGGACCACCGCAACAGCGCTCACCCGGGTCGCGGAGCAACTCGAGGACGCCGAAACCGTCTACACCCTGCCCATCACGAACGACGAACGGACCCTCATCGGGGTGGTGAGCTTGCGCGAGCTGCTCAAGGCCCCTCCCGGTACCACGATCGCCGAGGTGATGGCACCCGCCCAGTGGATTCACGCCACCGACAACGCCGAGGTGGCCGCGCGCCGATGCGCCAGCCTGAAGCTCCTGGCACTTCCGGTGGTGGACAACGAAACCCGCATCGTCGGCATCCTGACCGTCGACGACGCGTTGGCGATCCTGGAGGACGCCGACTCCGAGGACCAGGCCCGTATCGGTGGCGCCGAACCGCTGCGGCGGCCCTACCTGACCGCCCCACTACTGAGACTGGTGCGTTCGCGAGTGGTGTGGCTGCTGGTGCTGGCCATCGGCGCGACGTTGACGGTGCAGGTGCTCGAAGTGTTCGAGGGGACTCTCGACGAGGTCGTCACGCTGGCGCTGTTCATCCCGCTGGTGATCGGGACAGGTGGCAACACCGGTAATCAGGCCGCCACCACCGTCACGCGCGCGCTCGCCCTCGGCGACGTGGGTCCCGGGGATCTGGGAAAGGTGTTTTTCCGGGAGTTCCGCGTCGGCCTGACTCTCGGCCTGGCGCTGGGCGCCCTGGCGTTCTCGGTGATCTCCCTCATCTACAGCACCGACATCGGGGCGGTCGTCGGATTGACCTTCATCGCCCTGTGCACGTTGGCCGCCACCATCGGCGGTCTGATGCCGCTGCTGGCCAAGGCGCTGCACGCCGACCCGGCGGTGTTCGCCAACCCGTTCATCTCGACCTTCGTCGATGCCTCCGGCCTGCTCGTCTACTTCTTCATCGCCAAGGCGGTGCTCGGGCTCTGAGTCGCCGTAGGCGGTGCGCCAAATCCGCTGCGGCGGTGGAAATGTTCCTACGCGCTCCCGGTGTGCGGCCGAATAACGAGATGATTCGCAACCAAAGGCTTTCGCGATCGGCGATAATCTGATCATGTCCGAATCGCCGCCCCCAGCGCGTTCGCGTCGTCTGCTGCGCCATCCCCTGGTGCTCACCGGGTTGATCGTCGTGGTCATCGCCGTCGCGATTGGGGCCTACTGGTTCCAGCCCTGGAAGCTGTTCACCAACACCACCGTCGACGAGGCATTGCCCACCGTCTCGTCGTCGGCGGCGACGCCCGGAGCGAGCGCAGCGAGCCCGGAGCCCCAGCTGGTCTCGCAGGGCGAGTTGGTCAGCCAGGAACACGACACCACTGGGACGGTGAAGTTGCTCCGCCTTCCCGACGACTCCCTGGTGGTGCGGGTGGAGGACCTGAACACCAGCGACGGCCCGGAACTCAAGGTATGGCTGACCGATGCGCCGGTGACGCCGGGAACCGAGGCCGCAGGTGTCTTTGACGACGGCCGCTGGGTCGACCTCGGCTCGTTGAAGGGAAACCGCGGGAGTGCCAACTACCCGGTGCCGGCGGGCACCGATGTCGGCGGGCTCAACAGCGTGAGCATCTGGTGTGACCGGTTCAATGTGTCGTTCGGAGCCGCCGAGCTCACCGCCGTGTGACCGGGGCGGCCTCGAACTCTGGCCGCGAGTCCGGCCACCCCTTTCGGAAGTCGAAGAGCAGCGCCGTTCTCGGTTTGCGATGCAACGGTTTTCGTAATCGTCTACCGACCATCTAGTCCTCTGAGACGTTTTTGAAAATCGGCATCGCGGGAACATCAGGCTTGCCGAATTCGGCATCACCCCAACTGCTTTTGCAGCGCCGCTCGTCGAGGTGGCGCCACGATGTGGCGGTGGGTGAGCCAGGCGCGAAAGCTGCCCGGTCGGCAACCGGTAGTTTCCCCGGGCATCGTCGCTGTCGGGATCATCATCGCGATCTACCTCGGTCTTCTTCTTGTCGGGTACTTCTCGTTCGATCGTTCGTCGCCGACCCCGAAGACCGAGGATTTGACGGGCAGCAGCGAGACGGTGATCCTGCTCCAGCCGACCACAATCAGTGCCGTCGAAGACAAGCTCACAGCACAGATGTTGCTGGTACCGGGCAGCAAGTTCATCGAGCCAGAGTTCGAGCTGCTCAACACCGAAATGACAGTGCAGCTCTTCTTCGCATCAAATGGGTCTGGGAGAGTTCACCTATTCGGAGGGGAGCGACCCGGGGTCGTCACAATCTCCCTGTGGGCCTGGGGCGACACCAACAAGTACCCGTTCGACACCTATACGACCTCGCCCATCACTGCGAGCGTCACTGCCGGCTCAGACGATTCCCGTCGTCATGTTCCGGCACGCATGGAAGTCGCGGGCTCGATCCACGGCTGGGAGATCAGCCATAACCACATGGGTGAGGGAATGGGCACCAATCGTGCCAACGACGATGCCATCATTACGTTTTCGCGGTCGCGGGTCACCATAGCGATGGCGCTCGGACTCTGCCTCGTCCTGCTGGCACTCCCGCCGTCGGCGCTGTACGTCGCAGTGAACGTCGCACGGGGTGCCAAGAAGTTTCAACCGCCGATGATTGCCTGGTTCGCAGTCATGTTGTTCGCAGTCATCCCCATTCGGGAAGTGTTCCCCGAGAATCCACCCACTGGAATCTTGATCGACGAATTCGGGGTTCTGTGGGTCCTCATTTCCCTGGTGACTGCGATGGTCATTTCATCATCGCCTGGGCTCGGTACAGCGACTAGTGGCGAAGGCAAAGCGACCGGCTACAGCGCGTCAACGATGAGGACCGGCGAATTCCCTGCGCCGCAACGTCTACGGGATGCCGTCTGGCACAATCAACGCGTCCGGCCGATCCGCGCGGGCGAAGAGGTTCTCGCAGGTCCCGAAGGCAGGCGTGTGACTTGACCAGACCCCACTACGTACTGGGCCACTCAGATCACGAATTGAGTCGTCTGCGGCGCCAGGCCGTGCTGCTCGACTCGATCACGCGGGAATACCTGGCGCGGGCCGGCCTGCGACCCGGAATGCGAGTCCTGGATGTTGGCAGTGGGGCGGGGGATGTTGCCTTTCTCGCCTCGGCGCTGGCGATGCCCGGAGGGGTAGTCGTTGGAACGGACCGGGTGGCTGACGCAGTGAACGCGGCATCGGCCGCCGCGTCGGCTCAAGGCCTGTCCGACATCGTGAGCTTCCAAGTGGGCGACCCCGCCGAATTGACGTTCGATCAGCCATTCGATGCCATCGTCGGCCGATATGTACTGACTTTTCAGAACGATCCAGCCGGCATGCTTCGCCAGCTCTCGCAGCATCTGGCACCGGGCGGCATCATCATCTTCCACGAACCGGACTGGCGTGCCATCCGATCGTCGCCCCCCGCACCGACCCACGACCGCTGCTGTCGATGGATTCTCGAAACGCTGGAGCGGACCGACACGTCCTGGGACATGGCTGACCGACTGCACGGTGCCTTCACCGGCGCCGGGTTGCCAGCGCCGACATTGATGATGCGGACCTTCATCGGCTCCGGCACTTCAGCAGAGGTGTGGTTACAGGCTGTCGTCGACATTGTTGAGACGCTACTGCCCACGATGGAGGCGCAGGGAGTAGCGACCGCGGCCGAGGTCGGCCTCGAAACCCTGGCACAACGCCTCATCAACGAGATCCACCAGACCGCCGCTACGGTCATCGGGCGCTC